>NZ_JBIVVD010000001.1:0-773495 GCF_044757505.1 Streptomyces sp. NPDC091271
GTTGATAGGCCAGATGTGGAAGCCCGGTAACGGGTGGAGCTGACTGGTACTAATAGGCCGAGGGCTTGTCCTCAGTTGCTCGCGTCCACTGTGTTAGTTCTGAAATAACGAACGGCCGTGTTGTGTTCCGGTGTTGGTTAATTTCATAGTGTTTCGGTGGTCATTGCGTTAGGGAAACGCCCGGTTACATTCCGAACCCGGAAGCTAAGCCTTTCAGCGCCGATGGTACTGCAGGGGGGACCCTGTGGGAGAGTAGGACGCCGCCGAACAAATATTACGGACTAGCCCCGTGCCCTTGTGGCACGGGGCTTTTCTGCGTTCACGGTCCGTCACAGAGCGTCACGACTCGGAACGGTTCGAGAAAGTTTGGCCGGCGATGTCGAGAACCCGTGCCTGGCTTCGTCCCCGTAGTGAAGGCGACCACAATGAGGTCGCACCCCAGCATCGAGGGAGACGCAATGGCCAAGTACCTGCTGCTCAAGCACTACCGCGGCGCCCCGGCACCGGTCAACAACGTGCCGATGGATCGATGGACGCCGGAGGAGATCTCGGCTCACGTGCAGTACATGAACGACTTCGCGGCCCGGCTGGAGAAGACGGGTGAGTTCGTCGACGGTCAGGCGCTCGCCCCCGAGGGTGCGTGGGTCCGCTACGACGGTGAGGGCCGGCCGCCGGTCACCGACGGTCCGTTCGCGGAGACCAAGGACCTCATCGCCGGCTGGATGATCATCGATGTGGACGGCTACGACCGTGCCGTCGAGCTGGCCGGCGAGCTGTCTGCCGCGCCGGGGGCGGGCGGCGAGGCGATCCATGAGTGGCTGGAGGTGCGTCCGTTCCTGACCGCGCACCCCACCATCACGGAGTGACGTCACCGATGGACGAGGTTCTGCTCAGGAGCCTCACCCCGAGCGTGCTCACCGTCCTCGTCCGCCGCGGCGCTGATTTCGCGGCGGCCGAGGACGCCGTGCAGGACGCTCTGGTCGAGGCGCTCCGGGTCTGGTCGGCCTGTCGGCCGCGCGACCCCAAGGGCTGGCTGGTCACCGTGGCCTGGCGCAAGTTCCTCGACGCGGCCCGCGCGGACACCGCCCGCCGCCGGCGTGAGGACCGCGTAGAGGTGGAGCCGGCGCCCGGGCCGGCGCCGGCGGTGGACGACACGCTCCAGCTCTACTTCCTGTGTGCCCACCCGTCGTTGACCCCGGCATCGGCGGTCGCGCTCACGCTGCGCGCCGTCGGTGGGCTGACCACCCGCCAGATCGCCCAGGCCTATCTGGTGCCCGAGGCGACCATGGCGCAGCGCATCAGCCGGGCCAAGCGCACCGTCTCGGGGGTGCAGTTCGAGCAGCCCGGCAACGTGGCCACGGTGCTGCGCGTGCTGTACCTGGTCTTCAACGAGGGTTACTCCGGTGATGTCGACCTTGCCGCCGAGGCGATCCGGCTCACCCGGCAGCTCGCGGACGCGATCGACCACCCCGAGGTCGCGGGGCTGCTCGCACTCATGCTGCTCCACCATGCCCGGCGTGCGGCCCGGACCGCGCCCGACGGCAGCCTGGTGCCGCTCGCCGAGCAGGACCGGGGGCTCTGGGACACCGGGTTGATCGCCTCAGGGGTGGAGATCCTGCAGGCGGCGCTGGCCCGTGACCGGCTGGGCGAGTACCAGGCGCAGGCCGCCGTCGCGGCGCTTCACGCCGATGCTCCTGCTGCGGAGGAGACCGACTGGGTGCAGATCGTCGAGTGGTACGACGAACTCGCGCGCCTGACGGACAGCCCGGTGGTCCTGCTGAACCGTGCGGTTGCCGTCGGCGAGGCCGACGGACCGCGCGCCGGGCTGGCGGCGCTCGACGGGCTGGACCCTTCACTGCCCCGCCACACGGCGGTGGCGGCGTACCTCCACGAGCGGGACGGCGATCTGGCCACGGCGGCACGGCTGTACGCGGAGGCGGCCCGTAAGGCGTCCAATCTGGCCGAGCGTGACCATCTGACTCGCCAGGCCGCCCGGCTCAACCGTGCTCGACTGTGAAGGCTGTGAACGGCGTGAACGGCGTGATCACCGCGGGTTCACCATGCGGGTGTCGTACGCCAGGATGACCGCCTGGACGCGGTCCCGGGACCCCGTCTTGGCCAGGATGCGGGTGACGTGCGTCTTCACCGTCGATTCGGCGAGGTGGAGGCGTTCGGCGATCTCGCTGTTCGTCCAGCCCTGTCCGATGACCGTGAGGATCTCCCTCTCCCGCTCCGTCAGCGACGCGATGCGCGGGTCCCCGCCGGCGGGGCTGTCGCCGGGTGCTGCCGGCAGGTGGTGCACATAGGCGTCCAGGAGCCGGCGGGTGAGGCTCGGGGCGACGACCGCGTCCCCGCTCGCGACAGCGCGGATGCCGGAGAGCAGCTCCTCGGGCAGCGCGTCCTTGACGAGGAAGCCGCTCGCGCCGGCCCGCAGGCCGTCGTAGGCGTACTCGTCCAGGTCGAAGGTCGTCACGATGAGGACCCTGGTGCGGGCTCCGGAGGTGACGATGCGGCGCGTGGCCTCGATGCCGTCGAGTCCCGGCATCCGGATGTCCATCAGAGCGACGTCCGGGTGGTGGCGGGCGACCAGGCCAACCGCCTCCGCGCCGTTGGCCGCCTCACCGACGACGGTCATGTCGTCCTGGCTCTCCAGCAGCATGCGGAAGCCGAAGCGCTGCATGGCCTGGTCGTCGGCGATGAGTACCGTGGTCACGGCGGTGTGTCCTCCAGGGGAAGGCGGAGTCGTGTCTGCCAGCCGCCGGCGGGGAGCCGGCCCGATTCGAGTGTGCCGTTGTAGAGCGACGCGCGCTCACGCATTCCGCCGATGCCCCGTCCGTGGGGGGCGCTCCCGCTCTCCGGGGGCTGCGGGCCACCGCCGGAATCCGTGGCCCGTACCTCCAGGCCTGTAGGCGTGTACGTGAGGGAGATTTCGGCGGTGGCCTCGGGGCCCGCGTGCTTGAGGGTGTTGGTGAGGGATTCCTGGACCACGCGGTAGACGGCGAGTTGGTGCCCGGGCGAGGCGGGTTCGGGCGGCGGGGTGCCGTGGACCGTCAGGCGTACGGGCAGTCCCGCTTCCCGTACGCCGGTCAGCAGGTTGTCCAGGTCGGCGAGTGAGGGCTGGGGTGCCAGGTCGGCGGCCGGGGCCGGTTCGCGCAGGACGCCGAGTACGCGCCGTAGTTCCGCGAGGGCCTGCCGGCTCGTGGTGCCGATGGCTTCGAGGGCCTGGCCCGCGCGTTCCGGGTTCTTGGCCGCGGCGTACGCCCCGCCGTCGGCCAGGCCCGTGATGACGGAGAGGTTGTGGCCGATGATGTCATGCATCTCGCGGGCGATGCGGGCGCGTTCGGCGGCCGCCGCGAGCTGGGCCTGCTGGTCACGTTCGCGTTCGAGCCGGTGGGCGCGTTCGACGAGGGCCTCGGTGTACTCACGGCGGGTACGCACGACTATGGCGAGCAGCGTGACGAAGACGAATCCCCAGAGGTAGGAGACGAGTTGCCGGTCCGCGGTGCCGGGGATCAGGATCGCGCCCGCCGCGGCGGGGAGGCACATCACCAGACCTGACCAGGCGAGGGTCCTGAGGGGCAGCCGCAGAGCGATCGTGTAGACGGGGATCAGCTGGAGGAAGGCGGCCTGGACGACGGCGCCCGTCCAGATGTTGACCAGCGAGACGGGTGCCATCAGGAGGAGCACCGTCACCGGTCTGCGGCGGCGCCACAGCAGCGGGACGGAGAAGCACAGGCTCATCAGGAGGACGAGAGGCTCCGGCGCCTCCATGTTGTGGGCGACCGTGCGCCAGCCGCCGGTGCTGTAGTCGAGCACCGCGACGACGACCCAGAAGCCGGTGACCGTGATGTCCCACAGCCTCGGCCGGCGGCGGTCGAGGGCGCGGAGCCGTTGCACGAGGTCCTGGATGTACGGGGTCAGCGGGGCGCCGCCCGGGGCCAGGTGCCCCGGGTGCGGGTTCTTGTCGTCGCTCACCCTGTCGGTCCTCCGTCCGTGCTTCACCGTGCTGTCCCGTTACGCGTCCCTGCGGCGCAGGAGCATCGCGCCCGCGGCGAGGGACGCGCCCGCCCACAGGCAGAGGGCCAGGAGCGCCGGGCCGGTGCTCGCGGTGCCCGGGATCGGGGTGGCCGAGCCGAGCGCTCCGGCGGCCTGGGTCGGGAAGTACCGCAGGACGCTGTCCACGGCATCGTACGGAAGCATGCCGAGGACCTCGGGAAGGATCAGGACGCAGCCGATGTACGCCCCGATGCTGCCGGGTACGGAGCGGAGGGTGGCGCCGAGGCCGAGGGCGATCAGGCTGAGCAGGGTGATGCCGGCCGAGTTGCCGGCGATCGCGCCGAGGACGCCCGGGTCGGTGAGTGCGGCGGCCTGGTCGGTGTCCCGCAGGAGCAGTTGTGCGGCGAGGAAGGTGATGAGAGCCGTGGCGAACATCGAGGCGAACGCGACGACGGTGAACACAGCGGCCTTGGCCCACAGGACGGGCAGCCGGCGCGGTACGACGGTGAGGGAGGCACGGATCATGCCGGTGGAGTACTCGCCGGCCGTGACGAGGATGCCGAGGACAGTGACGCACAGCTGGCCGAGCAGGGTGCCGTAGAGGACGAGGACGACGGCGTCCACGTCGGAGTCGCCGCCGTCCGAGGTGTAGGTGGCGCCCATGACGAGCCCCACGCCGAGGGTCAGCACCGCCGCCGACAGGAGCGTGATCCAGGTCGAGCGCAGGGACCAGAGTTTGTGCCACTCGGAGCGCAGGACGTGGCGTGGGGTGACGCGGTACGGGGAGGGCGCGGTCGCGGTGGTCATGCGGGGACTCCGGTCATGGGTGCGGTGGTCCGGTACTCGACGGATTCCTGGGTGAGGTCCATGAAGGCCTGTTCCAGGGAGACGGTCTGCGGGGTGAGTTCGTGGAGCGGGATGGCGTGGCCGGCGGCGGTACGGCCGATGTGGGCGGCGTCGGCGCCGTGGACGGTGAGCTCGTCGGCGGCGCCGGTGGTGATCTGCACCCCGGGGCCGGTGAGCAGGGTGCGCAGGGTGTCGGCCTGCGGGGTGACGACCTTGACGGACGTGCCGCCCGCCGCGCGGACCAGTTCGCCGACGGTGGTGTCGGCGAGGAGCCGGCCGCGTCCGATGATGACGAGGTGGTCGGCGGTGAGCGCCATCTCGCTCATGAGGTGTGAGGAGACGAGGACGGTCCGGCCCTCCGCGGCGAGGGAGGTGAGCAGGGTGCGGATCCAGAGGACGCCTTCGGGGTCCAGCCCGTTGACCGGTTCGTCGAGGATGAGGGTCGCCGGGTCGCCGAGGAGCGCGGCGGCGATGCCGAGACGCTGTCCCATGCCGAGCGAGAAGCCCTTGATCCTCTTGTGGGCGGCTCCGGTGAGGCCGGCCAGGTCCAGGACGTGTTCGACGCGGCTGCGGGGGATGCCGTGGGTGTGGGCGAGGGCCATGAGGTGGTTGAAGGCGGTGCGCCCCGGATGGACCGACCGGGCTTCCAGGAGGGCCCCGACCTCGGTGAGCGGTGCGGGGTGGGTGGTGTAGGCGCGGCCGCCGATGGTGGACCGGCCGCCGGTGGGGGCGTCCAGTCCGAGCAGCATGCGCATGGTGGTCGACTTCCCGGCGCCGTTGGGGCCGAGGAAGCCGGTGACGGTGCCCGGGTGGACGGTGAAGTCCAGGCCGTGGACGACGGTTGTGCCCCCGTACCGCTTGGTGAGTTCGTATGCCCTGATCATGTGGTCGACGCTACGGAGCGGGCGCGTGGCGGTCGTCCGACCGCGGGTGGGATGTGGAGGCTGCCGTAGTACCGGGGTACGACGCGGAGAACGGTGGCCCCGGGCAAGCTATCCGTGCGATCCGCTCCCGCCGTCGATGACCGGAGCCAGGCCGTCGAGGAGGGCCTTGAGGCCGAGCTCGAAGAGGGCGTCGAGGCGGAGGTCGTAACCGTCCTCGAAGGAGCCGACCACCTTCGTGAACGTCGGGAAGCGGCCGGAGTCGACCAGTGCCCGGAGAGCGTGGGCGCGGCTGTCCATCCACTGTTCGTCGGACTGGCCTGTGGCCGCCTCGGCCTGTGCCTCCCGTTCGAGATGGATCGCCAGTCCCTGGACATGGCTGAAGAGGAGTACGTGGATGTCGAACAGCTCGGTGGTCGCCGGACCGTGCCCGTCGAGGGCGCTGAGCGACCACTCGCCGTGGACCATCAGGTTGGGGAGGAGCAGGGGGCGGGTGAGTGACGAGAGCTGTGCGAGCCAGGGGTGCCGCCGGTGCAGGGTCCACAGCGTCCGTGCACCGAGTTCCAGGCGGGCACGCCAGCCGTCCGGAACCACGGCGGGGTAGAACTTCTCGCCGAAGGCGGCGTCCGCCATGAGCAGGATGAGGTCGTCCTTGCCGGTCACGTACCGGTAGGGGGACATGGCGCCGACGCCGAGCCGGGCGGCGACCCCGCGCATGGAGAGAGCGGAGAGTCCCTCGGTGTCCGCGATGTCGATGGCGGTGCGCACGATCCGGTCCAGGGTCAGGTCCTGCTCGGGGGGCGGGGCCGGGAGTGCGCCGGAGGACGGGACGGGCGCGCGCCCGCGGGGCCGGGTGACGGGTGCGGCGACGACCGTGCCCGCACGTGGCTGCGTCTCGACGATGCCTTCCATGCGGAGGTGGGTCAGGGCCTTGGTTGCGGTTGCGAGCGCGACGCCCCAGTCCCTCGCGATCTGGCGGGTCGACGGAACGCGTTCTCCTGGGGCCAGTTCGCCCTCTCCGATGCGTCGGCGGATCTCGGTGACGATGCGTAGATACGGCGCCTCGTCCGTGTGTCCTGTGGCGTTCGTCACGTGGAGTGGCCTTTCGGTTCTGTACTAGTGCAGGTGGTAGCGGCGGCGATGATCCCTGACCGGCATCTGTCCTAGTGCAGCACGGAGAAATGCCTGGTGGTGGGCGGTGCGCGTACGCCGTACGTTCAGATGGATACAGCGTACGAGAGGAGCTTCTGATGCGCACTGTTCTCATCTCCGGCGGAGGCATCGCCGGTCCCGCGCTCGCCTATGGGCTGCGTCGCCACGGGTTCGAGGTCACCGTCGTCGAACGGGGGCCGGGATTGCGGCCCGGAGGGCAGGCCGTGGACGTCCGGGGCGTCGCGCTCGACGTGATCGAGCGGATGGGCCTGCTGGAACCGGCGCGTCGGGTCCGTACCCGCATGCGGGGCATGTCGATCCTCGACCCCGACGGCAAGGAGGTCGACCGTTCCACCGAGGCCACCTTCAGCAGTGGTCGGCTGGACAGCGACGACATCGAGCTGCTCCGCGAGGACCTGGTGCGGCTGGTGTACGAGTGCACGCGCGGAGACGTGGAGTATCTCTTCGGGGACACCGTTACGGCGCTGGACGAGGACGGGGCCGGGGTGCGGGTGGACTTCGCCCGTGCGGCGTCCCGTTCCTTCGACCTCGTCATCGGGGCCGACGGCCTGCATTCGACGGTACGGCGGCTGGCGTTCGGGCCCGAGGAGGGCTTCTCGCACCACCTCGGCAGCTACCTGTCGGTGTTCGGCGCGGACAATTTCCTCGGGCTGGAGGACTGGCAGGTATGGCTGAGCGACGGTGACGTCGGCTTCGGCATCATGCCCGTACGCGGGAACACGGAGTTGCGGGTCGCGTTCGGGTTCGAGTCGGGGCCGCTCGCCCGTGACGCCGACGCACTGCGCCGCATCATCACGGAGAGGCTCGCGTCGCTGCGGTGGGAGGGGCCGCGTCTGGCTGAGGCCGCGCGCCGAGCCCCCGACTTCTACTGCGATGCCATGGCGCAGATCCGGATGGACCGCTGGTCGCGCGGCCGGGTGGCCCTGCTCGGTGATGCCGGCTACTGCCCTTCTCCCCTCTCGGGGCAGGGCACCAGCCTGGCGCTCGTGGGTGCCCATGTGCTGGCCGACTCCCTGGCGCAGGCATCCGGCGATCACACGGCCGCCTTCGCCCGTTACGAGGAGCGGATGCGCGACTTCGTCGCTCTGAACCAGGCGCTGGCGACGGAGAACCCCGGCGGGCCCGCATCCGAGGCGTCCGTCGAGCACGCCAAGAACGCCCTGTCGCTGGACGGCTGAGGGCCCGGTGTATCTCGTTTGCCGTGGTGGGGGCGGCAGGGCACGATCGGCGGATGGACTACGTAGTGCGTGCGGTGCGGGCGGAGGAGTGGGAGCGGGCCAGGGAGATCCGGCTGGCGGCGCTGCGGGACCCGGTCGCCCCGATCGCCTTCCTGGAGACGTCGGAGCAGGCCCTGGCCAGGCCCGATGTGTTCTGGCAGGAGCGGACGGCGAGTGGTGCCGAGGGGGCGCACGTCCGTCAGTTCGTCGCCGAGGCTCCGGACGGGCAGTGGGCGGGGACGGTGTCGGTGCTCGTCGAGCGGCCGGCGGGCGAGCCGGGGTTCGGGGAGGCCGCGGAGGTCGACCAGGCCCACCTGGTGGGGGTGTTCGTCCGGCCGGAGCACCGGGGGAGCGGGGTGGTGGACGCGCTGTTCCGCGAGGCCGTCGACTGGGCCTGGTCGCTGGCCGGGCCGCCGCTGGAACGGGTGCGGCTCTACGTCCACGAGGCCAACGCGCGTGCCGAGGCCTCCTACCGCCGGATCGGCTTCGTCCCCACGGGGCGGACGCTGCCGATGCAGGGTGATCCGACTTCCCTGGAACTGGAGTTCGAGATCCGTCGGCCGAAGTAGGACCGCCCGTCGGTCCTCGCGGTCAGCTCGGGCCTGGTGCCGGAAGGCGTTCCCGCCAGCGGGCACGGGCCTGTTCCTCGGAGCGGAGCAGGACGAGGGCGGGCATCCCCTGGTCCTGGCCGGTGAGAAGCAGTTCCGGCAGCTGGGGGAGCGGAGCCACGGCGGCGACGTCGTCGAGGACGAGCGTCATTGGTGGGTCGAGCCGACCGTCGGTTGACCGTGCGGCCATGCGGCGGCCGTGCTCGACCACGTGCGAGGCGAGTGCGGTGAGCAGGGGCATCGCACCGGGGTGGTGGTGAGGATCCTCGATGGGTTCACCGACCACATAGAGCGTTCCCCCTTCGTGTGCAAAAGAATCCAGCACGAGCGCATCGGCTCGGTTGGGTGTGCACGCTTCCCGGATGTGGACCGAGGAGAGCGCCTCGAAGGCCCGCACGGTCAGTTCCTGGGCCATTTCCCGGCGTTCGGGATAGGCGGTGAGCTCGGACTCCAGGAGCCCGGCGAGCCCGGACGCCGCCCTGGGGTGCGTACGGAGCACGCGGACCGGTTCGTGGCCGCCGGAGCCGGAGGCCCAGCGGTGGACCTGGCGGAAGGGGCGGCCGTCCACGGCGGCGGCGTGCAGCCAGCACCGGAGGAGGGTCTGGGCGGTGTCGGCGACGGCCGCGTCGGCCCTGGCGAGGGGGCGGACCGGGGTGAGGAGGGCGGCCGCCCGGGAGCCGGCGGTGGCGGGGTCCTCGCAGCCCGCGACGGGGGACCAGTGGAGGCGGTCCGGGGTGTCGCAGAGGTGGCCCGGGTCGTAGACGAGGACCGGCCCGAGCTTGCTGCGGGCGTCCTTCGTCTCGGCCCAGACGGTGGGGTCCGAGGTCACGACGAGTGCGGGGCCTTCGGCGTCCTGGATGGCCTGGACGACGGCGGGGCGGCGGGCGGCGGAGGCGCCGTAGAGGATGCGCGGGGCACGGGGCGTGGGCACCAGCGGGGAGGGCTCTCGCGCGTACGCGGCGAGGGCGGGCTCCTGTGCGTACGGGGCTGCCGCCACGGCGGCCTTCCCGGGGTCCGGTACGGGGGCCGGAGCGGTTTCCACAGGCGCCGGAGCGGTCGCCCAAGGTGCTGCCTCGGTGGCCGTCGCTTCCCGTGGGGGCTCCTGGACCGCCGGGCCTGTGCGCACGGGGTCCCGGTCGCGTCCGGACGGTGCCGGGGTGGCACGCCTCTGCTTCCGGACCAGCCGCCAGCGGGCCACCACACCCACCGAGAACACGGTCAGGACCAGCAGCACCATCACCTCGCCGATGAACAGGCCCCAGAACAGCCCGTACCCGGAGAGCTCGCCCGGCGGGGTGTCCGGCCAGGCGCCCGGCAGGTCCGTCGGCGCGCCGGCCAGGGCGCGCAGCGCGAGTGGCGTCCGCGGGAACGTGACGCCGTCCGGCCAGCCACCGTGGGCGAACAGTCCGGCTAGGCCCGTGGCCGTCCAGGCCAGGACCGTCAGCCCGAAGAGGAAGGCCAGGAGGCCGATCAGCAGTCCGTCCGGGACACCGCCCTGGCCCTCGCCGCCGCGCCCCGAACCGGATGGTGCCTGGCGTGCCATGTCATGCCACCGTTGACTCGGACGACTCGTTCAGCCGTTGCTGGTGCTCGATCCGCGCCGCCCGTTGCTCCGCCTCCAGCTCCGCGGCCCGTACGTCCTCGGGGAGCAGGTCCGCCGCGGAACCCTCGGTCATCGCGCGGTCGGTGAAGACCAGGGGGCGTTCCGCCTCGGTGATCAGGTGCTTGACGACCTGTACGTTGCCGTTGACGTCCCATACGGCGATGCCCGGGGTCAGCGTCGGGATGATCTCGACCGCCCACCGGGGCAGGCCGATGACCTTCCCCGTCGCTCTCGCCTCGTCCGCCTTCTGCGCGTAGATCGTGCGGGTGGAGGCCATCTTCAGGATGGCCGCCGCTTCCTTCGCCGCGGCTCCGTCGACGACGTCGCTGAGGTGGTGGACGACGGCGACGAAGGAGAGCCCGAGGCGCCGGCCGAACTTCAGCAGGCGCTGGAAGAGCTGCGCCACGAAGGGCGAGTTGATGATGTGCCAGGCCTCCTCGACGAGGAAGATGCGCTTCTTCCGGTCGGGCCTGATCCAGGTGTGCTCCAGCCAGACGCCGACGATCGCCATGAGGATCGGCATCGCGATGGAGTTCCGGTCGATGTGCGAGAGGTCGAAGACGATCAGCGGTGCGTCGAGGTCGATGCCGATCGTGGTCGGGCCGTCGAACATGCCGCGGAGGTCACCGTCGACGAGCCGGTCCAGGACGAGGGCGACGTCCAGGCCCCAGGCCCGTACGTCGTCTATGTCCACGTTCATCGCCGCGGCGGACTCGGGCTTCGGGTGGCGCAGCTGCTCCACGATGTCCATCAGGACCGGCTGGCGGTCGACGATGGTGTCGGTGACGTACGCGTGTGCGACCTTGAGCGCGAAGCCGGACCGCTCGTCGAGGCCATGGCCCATGGCGACCTCGATGATCGTGCGGAGCAGGGCGAGCTGGCCCGTCGTGGTGATCGAGGGGTCGAGCGGGTTGAGCCGGATCCCGTCGTTCAGCGCGGCGGTCGGGTCGAGGCGGATGGGCGTGATGCCCAGCTCCTCGGCGATGAGGTTCCACTCGCCGACGCCGTCCTCGCCCTGGGCGTCGAGGACGACGACCTGGCGGTCGCGGAAGCGGAGCTGGCGGAGCACATACGTCTTCTCCAGCGCCGACTTGCCGTTGCCGGACTCGCCGAGCACCAGCCAGTGCGGGGCCGGCAGCTGCTGCCCGTACAGCTGGAACGGGTCGTAGATGTAGCCCTTGCCCGAATACACCTCACGCCCGATGATCACGCCGGAGTCGCCGAGGCCGGGCGCGGCGGTCGGCAGGTAGACGGCCTGGGCCTGGCCCGTCGACGTACGCACCGGCAGCCGGGTCGTCTCCACGTTCCCGAAGAGGAAGGCGGTGAAGGCATCCGACAACGCGGACAGCGGATCTCGCATGGCGTGACTGCCCTCTCGTTAGCGACGGATGCCGGTGGCGAACGGCAAGGTGTTCACAAACGCGCGATGGTGCTCCCGGTCGCACCACTCCAGCTTGAGATACGACTTGCCGGCGGAGGCCCGGATCGTCCGCTTGTCGCGGGCGAGTGCCTCGGGGGACCGGGACGACACGGTGATGTACCCCACCAGATTCACCCCGGCCGCGCCGCTCGCCAGATCTTCACCCCGCTGGTCGAGCCTGCCGTGGGCGGCGATGTCGCGCGGGTCGACCGTGCGGTTCATCTTGGCCTGGCGGCTGGCTTCGGCGTCGTCGTTGGTCTTCTCCGTGAGCATGCGCTCGATGGCGACCTCGGTGGGTTCCAGGTCCATGGTGACCGCGACCGTACGGATCACGTCGGGCGTGTGGACGAGGAGAGGGGCCAGGAAGTTGACGCCGACGGGAGTCATCGGCCATTCCTTCACCCAGGCCGTCGAGTGGCACCAGGGGGCGCGCGTCCTCGACTCGCGGGTCTTGGCCTGGAGGAAGGTCGGCTCGACCGCGTCGAGTTCGGCCGGCCAGGCGTTGCGCTTCGTCATCGCCTGGATGTGGTCGATGGGGTGGTCCGGGTCGTACATCGAGTGCACGAGGGAGGCCAGCCGGCTCTGGCCGAGCGGCTGGCGGACCCGGATGTCGGCCTCGGCGAGGCGGGCGCAGATGTCGGTCAGCTCGCGTGCCATGACGACGGCGAGCCCCGCGTCGCGGTCGATCCTGCGGCCCCCCTTGGGGCGTACGGCGCGGGCCATGGCGTTGGCCTCGGCCGCCAGGTCGCGGCTGTAGTGCATGCAGGCCACGAGGTAGGCGCGGTGCTGCTCGCTGGAGGTCGACACCATCGACTGGAGCTGGTCGTAGGACTCCTGGAGCCAGCCGGGCGCCGACCTGTCACCACGCTGGGCGACGTCCTTGGCGTGCGCGTCGGGGTCGGCGGGGAGCGTACGGGCCAGCATCTGGAGGCGGGTCACGAAGCCGTCGCCGTTGGCCACGTGCTTGAGCAGGGTGCCGAAGCGGTCGACGAGGGCCTCCTGGTCCTCGCTGTCACGCAGGCCGACCCCGGGGCCCTCGATCTCGATGGCGGCGGTGACCGTACGCCGGTCGGCGTGCAGCAGTACGGCGATCTCGTCGGGGCCGAACGGTGCGGCGAGCCAGCTGATCCGGCCGATGCCCGGCGGCGGCCCGATCTCCACCTCACGCCCGTCGGCGCTGACCCCGGCCTCCATGGCGGAGGAACGGTAGGCCGTGCCGCGGCGCAGGGTGCGCTTGAAGCTGCGGTTGATTTCAAACCATTTGTAGAAGGTGCGGCCCTTGTACGGGAAGTACACGACGGCCAGGGCCAGCATGGGGAAGCCCACGAGCGCCACGATCCGGAGGGAGAGGACCGGGACGAGGAGTCCGCTCATCATGCCGAGGAACGCTCCGGCGATGATCAGCGCGATCTCGCCCGTCTCACGGTTCTTGCCGACGATCGCGTTCGGCCGGGCTCGGCCGATGAGATACGTACGGCGGGGCGCGATCGTGTGGGACTGGGTCGTCAACGCCCTCCACCTCCTGTGCTCGTGTTACCTGTGCTGCCTGAACCGCCTCGGGGGGAGCGGCTGCTGTGAGGGGTGCCGGAGGTGGGTCCGGACCCGCTCCGGGGTGAGGGCGCGGAGCCGCCTCCGCCCGGGGTGCGGGAGCTGTGGGCGGCGACTCCGCCGCTGGCCGGATTGGCGGGCCGCGCGCCTCCGCCTCCGCCACCTCCCTCACCTCCGCCGCCGCGGCCGCTGTGCGTCTTGATGCCCTGGGAGACGAGAGCGGCGGGCGAGCTGATCATCGCGGCGGCCTGGGAGCCGTCGGTGGCCTGCTTGCGGTTGGTGCGGGCGCCCTGGATCTCGTCGCCGAAGCCGGGGACGAAGCGGTAGATCATGGCGGAGGCGAAGATGGCCAGCAGGATGATGGCGAGGCCGGACACGACGGCCGAGAAGGCGTTGGGCCCGTCGTCGGCGGAGAGCGCCCCTGCGAGCCCCAGCACGATGACGATGACGGGCTTCACCATGATCACGGCGATCATGATGCCCGCCCAGCGGCGCACGTGGCCCCACATGTTCTTGTCCACGAGCCCGGAGTACACGACGACACCCAGCAGGGCGCCCACGTAGAGCAGGGCGGCCCGGATCACGAGCTCCAGCCACAGGATGCCGGCGGCGAGGATCGACACGAGCGATACGACGATCAGCATGATCGGGCCGCCACCGATGTCGGTGCCCTTCTTGAGCGCCTCGGCGAACGAGCCGAAGAACACATCGGTCTGCCCGCCTGTCGCGGCGGAGATGACTTCGGTGACGCCGTCGGTGGCCGAGACGACCACGTACAGGATCAGGGGGGTGAAGGCCGAGGCCAGGACCGTGAGCCAGAGGAATCCGATGGCCTCGGAGATCGCGGTGGTGAACGGCACGCCCCTGATGGCGCGCTTGGCCACGGCGAAGAGCCAGAGGACCAGGGTGAGGATGGTGGATGCGGCGAAGACGACGGCGTACTGGGTGCGGAAGGTGGAGTTGGTGAAGTCGACGGTCGCGGTGCTCTCCACGGCCTCGCTCAGCTTGCCCACGAGGTAGGCGGCGGCGTCGGCGCAGCCGCGGGCGAGGGAGGTGAGGGGGTCGAGGGCTTCGTCGGTGATGGGGGGAGTGCTGCGGTCGGTTGCTCCGGCTTCGCCGTCCTCGCAGTAATCCTTGGCCAGCCCGACGATGAGGTCGCAGGGGTTATCGCTGGTACTCGGCGACGGCGTCGGGGTGGGCGCCGCGTAGGCACGAGATGCCAGGACGATCATCGCGGCCGGAAGGCTTCCCAGGATTCCGGCAAGAGAGAGGGCTCGGAACCGGCGGCTATCGGGCATAGGTGAAGCCTCCGTATCCGTCAACCGCACCGGCGATGTCGTCCGCAGTCGAGGCCCGGTTGTCGCCGTTGACGGGTGTCGGGCCCTCCGCCTGGGTCGAGGACTCGATCTTCCAATCGTCCCCGACCCACTTGAGCTTCTCGGTGATGGTGAACCAGGTGGCGGTGACAGGCTTGGTGGAGCCCTGACCTGCCATGCCGACGAGGCCCGTGCACCAGACCTCCACGGTCGCGTCGTCCGTGCCCTGGGCCGTCACCTTCGTTCCCACCGGAATGGTTCTGGAGACAAACGTCAGTCCGCTCGGTGTGCTGCCGTCGTCATTCAGTCCGACGTTCGCGAGGAAACTGGGGGAGTACGCCTTCTCCATGTCCGCCTGGAGGGTCGCAACCACGACGGGGTCGTGGGTGGCCTGCAGAATGCCGTCCCGCTTCGTCTTGTCGAACATCTCCGCAGACCCCAGCGCCACCGCGTAATTCGCCGCCGCGCTCTGCGCCCCCTGCTCGTCGTGCGCGAAGCCCGAGGCGATCGTGCCATTCTTGCCCTGGACCGGCTTCGTGCCCGTCGCGGCCGTGGGGCCCGCTCCTGCGGCTTCGGACTTCTTCTCGTTGCCGCCACCGCCCTCCGACCCGCCGCCCCCGCCCTGGTTCGCGAACGCGATCGCCGCGACCAGCAGGACCACCACGCCCACCACCATGATCAGCGAGCGGGAGTTCCGTGCGGGCCGGCGGCCGTAGCCGTCGCCCTCGTCGCCGCCGGGCAGGCGCGTGCGTGTCTGGCGCGTCCCGCCGAGGGTGCTGTACGCGTCGTCCGGGTGGCCCCCCGGCTCGGTGCCGCCGTAGCCGCGCTCGTCGCCCTGGCTCATGCCGCGTACGCCCCCTCAGCCGTGTGCAGTTCCGCGTAGTACGACCGTAGCGGTGCTGGTTTCCGCGTGGGCGCGGTGTGGTGACTCGACATCAGGGGACGCAACCTCTGCCGGTGGGCACGACGGACGGGTGGTGTGGGGTGGACGGGTTACGGGCGGCCCGGGGGCGGGCGGCGGCCTGACAGGCGGTCAGACAGCCATGCCGTACACAATGGTGAACAGCGTGCCCAGCGATCCGATGATGAAGACGCCGGTCAGCCCCGCCACGATCAGGCCCTTGCCCTGTTCCGCGCTGAAGGTGTCGCGCAGCGCCGTCGCGCCGATGCGCTGTTTCGCCGCACCCCAGATCGCGATGCCGAGACAGAGCAGGATGGCTACCGCCATCACCACCTCGATCATGATGCGCGCCTCGTTGCCCAGGGTCCCGAACGGCCCCCAGTTCGGGGCGATTCCGCCGATGATGGTGGTGATATCGCCCTTTTCAGCTGCCAGGATCATGTAAGTCACCGCCCCTGTTGGGTAGTTCGCAGCCCGCGCCGTGCGACACGGGTCGGCCTCTATCTTCGCTGATGAAACCGGCATCGCACGACGCCTTCCCGGGTCTCTTTACCCGGATCTCGCACGTTTGACCGGAGAAGCCGCCCTGACCTGCGGCTCGCGTAGGGATCTGCCTGCATATGCATGGTTACTCTGTGTATCACGCGGTGTGACGGCTAGCAACGACGGTGGCCATGGTTCCGGATGCGGTCGATGCGTTCACGGGTCGGCGAGCATTCGTACGCGCTGTTCGAGAGCCGTGTGTGCGCCGGTGGCTTCCGGCCGACGGGTCATCAGGTGCCGTACGGGGAAGGCCTCGCGGCCTTCCCTCTCAGAGCACGGTGCGTACGGGCTCCGGCCCCCGGGCCGGGGTCTTCCAGTGGGACGGTGGCTTGAAGTCGCACCAGGAGCCGTCGAACGGGAACGCCCCCGACGCGGCGAGACGGGCCACGCGTGCCCCCTCGGCGCGGATCGCTGCCGCCTCCTCCGCCGACCAGTACGCGGGGTGCCCGGTCTTCTCGGCGAACGACCGCTCGTCCTTCCATCGCCAGCTGCGGTCCGCCGCCACGGTGATGTCCAGCTCGTGGTCGGCCACGTCGATGTCCTCGCCGTGATGGGTCCGGTGCTCCAGATTCACGTACCAGCCGGCGAACTTCTGCCTCCGCCCGAAGAACCAGAACACCGCGTGGCCGGCCCCGGCCGGCTGGTGGATGAGCGCGCTGCCCATGGGCCACCGGCCGGCCCTCGTCGGATAGCCCTGGGCCGGCCGGTGCTCGGGCGCGATGTCCCGGAGGTGGGCCCCACGGGGCAGGTGTGTACGCCACATCGGGGTGCCGGTCTCCAGCCACACCAACTGGCCCTCGTCCGTGTGTTCGACCAGGCGTACGGGTACGGAGGAGCTCAGATGTCCGCCGATGAAGAGGTTCCAGCGCAGGACCTGGCCGGTTTCCGCCCTTGCCTCGCCCCCGCTCCCGGTGCCGCTCATGACGCGAGGAGGCTCAGGTCTTCCGGCGTGAGCCTCAGCGCCCCGGCGGCCACGTTCTCGGCGAGGTGGTCCGGGTTGCCGGTGCCGGGGATGGCGAGCACGTGCGGCCCCTGGTGGAGCGTCCAGGCCAGGCGTACTTGCGCGGGTGTCGCCCCGTGGCGGCCGGCGACGGTCAGCACCGCCTCGCTCCGGTCGTCGCTAGAGCCCTCCTCGCGCCCCGCTCCTGCGATGGCGAAGAACGGTACGAAGGCGATGCCCTGCTCGCCGCAGGCGCGGAGGAAGGCGTGGTCCTCGGCGGGGGAGCCGATTCCGTACGCGTTCTGCACGCAGACCACGGGCGCGATGCCCTGAGCCTCGGCGAGCTGTTCCGGTGTGGTGTTGGAGATGCCCAGGTGGCGGATGAGTCCCGCCGTGCGGAGTTCGGCCAGGGCGCCGAAGTGATCGGCGACGGACGCGGTGTCCTGGCTGCGCGCGAGGCGCAGGTTGACCACGTCCAGGTGGTCACGGCCGAGCTGGCGCAGATTCTCCTCGACCTGGCCGCGGAGCTGCTCAGGAGTGGCCCAGACCCATGCGCCGGAGGGGTCCCGGCCGGGGCCGACCTTGGTGGTGATGACCAGGTCGTCGGCGTACGGGGCGAGCGCGCTGTTGATGAGCTCGTTGGCGGACCGCAGCGGTGAGAAGTAGAAGGCGGCGGTGTCGATGTGGTTCACGCCGAGCTCGGCGGCGCGGCGCAGGACCTCCAGTGCCCGGGCCCGGTCGCTGGGGGTTCCGTCGCCGAACGCCGCGCCGTTCTGGGGGAGGCGCATCGAGCCGAAGCCGAGGCGGTTGACCGTCAGGTCGCCGAGCTTCCAGGTGCCGGAGGCCGATGCGTTGATCGTTTCCGATGATGAGGGCATCATCGGATTCTTCCACCGGCCGGGTGCCGGGCGCCCCCTCTCGCCCTGGTTCCTGTCAGGGCCTCTCGGTCAGAGTCGCCGTGAAGCTCCGCCCGTAGGCCTGGTGCGTCGTGATGTCGAGGCGGGTGCCGCCGGGGACGTGCCGGACGCGGACCCCGGGGTCGGCCGAGACGCGTCGCAGGGGCCGGCCGTGGAGGGTGAGCGAGACGGTGCGTCGCTCCGTCGTGGGGTCCGACACCGCGATGGCGTACGTGCCGCCTCCGGTCCGGCGCAGCAGGACCGACGCCGGGCCGTCGATCGAGAGGCGTCCCGCGTGGTGCGTCCCCGGGGTGAAGGCGTTGGCGGCGGTGATGCCGAGATGGGCGTGTACGGCGGCCTGCAGGCGGACCGTGTTGGACAGCACGGAGAGCGGGCCGTGGGCGTACGACGACAACTGCTGAGCCGAGGCGTTCGGGACGAGGGCGTGCGCCGTCGCGATGGGGCGCCCTCCGGCAGCCTGCTCGTAGGACAGTGTGAAGAGCTGCTTGGTTACCGCCGTGTCCGCGTTGGTGAGCCGTACGAGACGCCGGCTGCGCGTGACCGTGCCGAGTGCGACGACCGGGGCAGGGCCGGACAGGAAGACGTAGCCGACCGCGGTTCCCTGCCCTTCGTCGGCGTACCGCAGCCAGGCCGGCGGTGCGGTCCCGGCGGCCTCCCAGGGGGATCCGTCGCGGAGGCCGCCCGTGAGGGCGACGGGGGAGGACGGGTCGGCGATGCGGCTGTCGACCGTCGTGGTCGCCGCGCGGCCCGCCAGGCCGGTCACGCCCGCGGAGAGGACGAGGATCTCGTCGTCGAACATGAGCCACGACCTGGTGGCACCCGCGGCCCGGTAGGCGACGAAGTTCCCGGGCAGTGTGCCCGCCTGCTGGGCGGCGTACGCGGCGTCGTCGGACTGCACGAGACCGGCCACCCCGTACGCGCCGAGGCGGGCGCCGCCGGAGAACGCCTGGGTGCCGCGGGGGAAGTAGACGTACGTGTTCTGGGACTCGGAGGACGAGGTGAAGCCGCGCTCCGGATTGTCGTACCAGAGGGTGCCGTAGAGCTCGGGGACGGTGCGCCGCGTCTCGACGGGGGCGGTGACGCCCGCGAGGCGGTGGGGCGGGACGGCGGTGAAGTAGTCGATGCCGAACGCCTGCCGCTGGTCGGCGCCGGAGAGGTAGAGGTAGTGGGCGCCGTCACCCTGGAACCAGGGCATCAGGTTCTCGCCGCTCATGTACTCGTACTTGCTGACGCGTTCCGAACTGCGGGCGAGGGCGAAGGCGTAACCGGGCCGGCGGTGGACGGTGCGGTCCATCGCGTTGAACGCGCCGTGGGTGGCGGCGGGGCCGAGGTCCCGGGCGGGCGCGGGTGAGGCGAGGATGTCGGCGTAGCGGGCGATGCTGACGGGGGAGACGAAGGACGTGGTGTCGAGGGCCACCTTCGAGGTCTCCCGCACGTGTTTGACGTATCCCTCAAGAGCTTCGGCGTCGCTGCCGGCGGTGTGTGCGGAGAGGTCGACGACCGCCTCCACGACGGCGGTGACGTCCGCGTATCCCGTGCCGGTCCGGGAGACCGCCCGCCCCTTGACGATCTCCATCATCCAGCCCTCGAAGATCAGCGGGGCGAAGCCGTCGGCGACCCAGCCCTGGACGACGCCGACGAGGCTCTCGTCGGGGAGGTAGCCGGTGCCGTCGAGGATCTTGACGGTCTGGACGATCCGGGTGAGCAGCCCCTTGCCGTAGGAGCCGGTGTACGCGACGGAGGAGTGCTGGACGAACGAGCCGTCGGCGTAGAAACCGTCGGTGACCCCGTGGCGCGGCTGGTACGGGTCGACCGTCGAGTAGACGGTCAGCTGGTCGGCGAGGGCCTTGGTGATGCGGGCCTCGTCACCGAGCAGGGCGCCTTGAAGGATCCGGTTCGTCGTGATGTCGGCGAGATTGGCGCCGGTGTGGAAGCGGGAGTCGAGATCGACGTCGCCGTCCTTGCCGTTGCGGAGGTACGCGTCCATGGAGGCGATGTACGTCGCCGTGAGCTCCGGCCGGTATGCCGCGAGCTCCTCCCTGAGCAGGACCAGGGTCTTGGTCACATAGGCCGGGATGCCGATCTCCCAGTGGAACCAGTTGCCGTAGTAGCCCTTCGACTGGTCGCCGAACCAGTCGTCGTGAAGCCGCGCGAGGCCGTCGACGACCCGGCGCCGGACTGCGGGCGCGTCGCGCGGGCCGGAGGCGTCGGCGCCGGGGAGGCAGGTGGCGAGAGCGATCTCGTAGAGGTACTGGTACGACGTGCTCAGGTTGGGATCGCTGGTGCCGAGCGGTACGCCCTCGAAGAGCTCGTCCGGCCCGGCGCCGTCCATCGCGGCGAGCCTGGCCTGCGCCGTCGCCCGCACGGAGGCGAGTTTGGGTGCGACCTCGGGGCGGGCGTTGGATTCGGCGGTGCCGGCGAAGACCGCGACGGTGTTGGTGAGCAGGGCGGCCGGGACCCTGTCCGAGGAGCCGGGCGAACCCTGTGAGGCGGCGGGAGCGGCCTCCGCCCGCAGTGTCTGGGACAGTGCCCAGAGGGTGGCGGCGGGGATCATGGACAGTGCGGAACGACGCGAGAACTCCACCAGTACGCTCCAAAGTCCGGCCGTAAGCGCTTGTTCCCCCTGCCGCCCAGCCAAGCAACGGCTTCCGACCGATGTCAACGGCCCGGACCCGTTGACAGTGCGCGGGCAGCTCACTCGCGTACTGGCGGCCGGATCGAGAACCGTGCCGTACCCGGAGCAGGCCTCCCAGCGGATGTGGGAAGGCAGGCCCCCGCCCTCTTCGATCTTTGTTAGCTTCCTCCCCGTGGCGGGACACCAGGACAGAACCAGGACGGCCTACGACGGGGTCGTCGACCTCTACGCGTCGCTGTTCGCCGACCGGCTGGAGACACAGCCGTTCGCGCGGTCCATGATCGGCACATTCGCCGAGTTGGTGCGCGGGACGGGGAACCTGCGGACGGCCGACGTCGGCTGCGGTCCGGGGCATCTGACGGCCATGCTCAGCGACCTGGGGCTGGACGCCTTCGGGCTCGATCTCTCCCCGGGCATGATCGACCACGCCCGGCAGACCCATCCCGCGCTGCGGTTCGACGAGGCGCGCATGGAAGCCCTGCCGGTCGAGGACGGCGCGCTCGGCGGTGTGCTGGCGCACTACTCGATGATTCACACCCCGCCCGGTGAACTGCCCGCGCTGCTCGCCGAGCAGGTCCGCGTCCTGGCCCCTGGCGGGCTGCTCATGGCCTCGTTCTTCGGGACCGACGGGCCCGAGCCGGTCCGCTTCGACCACAAGGTGGCACCCGCCTACAGCTGGCCGGTGGAACGGTTCGCCGAGCTGCTCGCCGGGGCCGGCCTCACCCCCTTCGCCCGGCTGCTCTTCGACCCTGCCTCCGAGCGGGGCTACCTCGACACCCACGTGCTGGCCCGCCGCCCGTAAGGGGCGCACCGCCGCCGCTGTGCCCGGGCCCTTAGGGGGCAAACTCCAGGGTCCTCCCGGATACCGGGCGGCGCGTACGCGGACGATGCTCGGTGCCTTGGACAAGGTGAGGGGCACCAGCTGTGATGGACAGTCATGTATCGGGTGAACCGTCGCGCCGACGCAGGCGAGGGCGGTCGCACCTCGCCCTGGGGTCGGTGTTGGCCTTAGCGGTCAGTTTCACGGCGGTGGAGATCGCGAGCGGTGCGCCAGGCCCAGGGGAGGCCGCAGCGGCGGGTGAGGGGCGGGTGCCCGGGCCGCCCGGGGCGAGTCCGCACATCGAGTGGAAGCCGTGCCAGGAGGATGCCTCGGCGGAGTGCGGCCCCCTCTCGGTGCCGGTGGACTGGAGCGATCCGGGCGGGGCGCACTTCGACCTCCAGCTCGCCCGGCGCAAGGCCACGGACCCGGGCGCGCGGGTCGGCTCCATGGTGTTCGGGCCCGGCGGGCCCGGGGATTCGGGCGTGAACCGGATCACGAACGCGGTCAACATGGGCCGCTTCAGCGACAATCTCCGCAGCCGGTTCGACATCGTCAGCTTCGATCCACGCGGTGTGGGGCTCAGCAACCCGATTCTCTGCTCGCAGAAGCTCCTGGACAGGCGTCCGTCACCGGTCATGAAGAGCCGGGCCGAGTTCGACGCCACGGCGAAGTACAACCGTGCACTGCGGGCGGACTGCCGGAAGAACACCGAGAACGGACTCTTCGACCACGTCGACACCCTCAGCATGGTGAAGGACCTCGACGCGGTCCGCGCGGCCCTCGGCGAGAAGTCCCTCACGTTCCACGGCAGTTCGTACGGCACGCTGCTCGGCGAACAGTACGCGGAGGAGTACCCGAAGCGGGTCCGCGCCGTGGCCCTGGAGGCCGTGGTGGACCACAGCCTGGGCACCCGGGAGTTCCTCACCACACAGGCCGCCACGCTCCAGGACTCCTTCGACGAGTTCGTGGCGTGGTGCGAACGGACCGAGAGCTGCGCCCTGCACGGCTCGGACGTGCGGGCCCTCTGGGCGGATCTGCTGGAACGCGCGGAGCGGGGGGAGCTGTCGGACGACGGCAGGACGCTGACCCCGTTCGACCTCAACGTCGAGGTGATGAAGCGGCTGTACGACCCCGAATGGAGGAGACTGGGCACGCTCCTGCGCGGGCTGGCGGAGAGCGAGCCGGGCGCGACGCAGGCGGCCGGAACGACCGGGGACGGCCCCGCACCCGCGCTCGGGGAGAACGCGTTCGAGATCTTCTGCCAGGACTGGAGCCTGCCGGTCAGCGGCTACCAGGGGTACGCACGGGAACTGCGCCGCGTCGGCAGGATCGCCCCGGACATGAAGTACCCCCGCTCCCTGATGTCCGTGTCCGCCTGCCTCGGTGCACCCGAGCCGGACAACCCCCAGCACCGGCTGAAGGTGAGGGGCAGCAGGCCCATCCTGCTCACCAACTCGATCCACGACCCGGCGTCCGGCTACAACTGGGCCACCAATGTGGCGAAGCAGCTCGGCAGTGACGCGGTTCTGCACACCTACGAGGGCTGGGGCCACGGCACGTACAGCAGCAGTCCCTGCGCGGAGGAGACGGTCGACGCCTACCTGATCTCGCTGACGGTCCCGCCGCGCGGCGCGAGGTGCCCTGCGGTCGAGCCGGTGGGGTGAGGTCAGTGGGGCCGGCGGTCTGAGCCGATCTCGGCGAAGTGGTCGAATTCGCCGGCCACGACACCTTTGGCGAACGCCTCCCACTTCTCCACGGTGGTGGTCACCACCGTGGAGGGGTCGCCGGTCTCACGCAGGTGTACGAGTCCCCCGGGGCCGAACGCGATCTCGATCCAGGGGCCGGGGCCCTCCGCGTTCTCGGGGGCGGCGCGGGTCCATGTGAGGTCCGGGGGGAGGTCAGTCACGGGGGTGGGTTTCCTTGACGGTGCGGATGAGGGCGGCCCAGGCGGACGGGCTGGTCCGGAGTATCGCGCCGGTGGGGTCGCCGCTCTCGGTGAGGGCGACGGATCCCTGGTCGGCGGCGATGTGTACGCACGAGTTGCCTTGAGCGCAGTAGGACGACTTCTGCCAAGCGAGTGTGGACATCTTGGATCCCTCACAGATTCCGGGCGATGGTGTGTATGAAGTCGCGTGACTTCGCGGGTGCGAGTGCGATGGCCTCGATCCGGCTCAGCAGTACGCGGTACTTCTGCAACTGCGCCTCCGTGTCCAGGAAAACAGGGCCGTGCGACTGGTCCAGGTTGACGCTGTCGAGCTGCGGTACAGAGCCGTGGAAGTAGTAGATCGACTGTCCTGAGCCGGCAAAAGCTCCTGCGGAGAACGGGATGACCTGAAGCATGACGTGAGCGTGGTCGCTCATCTCCGTGAGGTGGTCCAGCTGTTGGCGGGCCACCTTTGGTCCGCCGAACTGCATGCGCAGGGCAGCCTCATGGATGACCACGTGCTGGGGGGCCGGCCGATCGCGGAAGAGTACGGCCTGCCGCTTGATGCGGAATGAGATGCGGTGCTCGATATCAGGCGGCGACAGTTCGGGCGCGTCCTGGCGGAAGATCTCACGGGCATGCTCCGGGGTCTGGAGAAGCCCGGGGATGTGGACGGTGACAGCGGTGCGCAGTCGCCCTGCGTGGTGCTCGATCTCGGCCAGATCCAGCAGAGGCGCGGGCAGGATCTCGCGGTATTCCTCCCACCAGCCGCGTGTGCGGTCGGAGGTCATGTCGCAGAGCGCCTCGATGACCCCCTGGTCCGCGCAGCGGTAGTGACCGGCCAGCGTGCGAACCCTTTCCGGGCTCACGCCTACGCGGCCGGCTTCCATGTTGCTGATCTGGTTCTGTTTCACGCCCAGAAGCTGGCCGGCCTGTGTGGCGGTGAGGCCGGCGCGCTCACGGAGCTTCCGCAGTTCACTGCCGAGGCGTAGCTGGCGGCCCGTCGGGTTGCTTCTCACCGGTCGGTTCGCCTCCTTGAACGCCTCGTCACCCGCAAGGGTGGTAGTTCACTCATTACTCGGCTTTCGGTTAATACATTAGCCGTAGCTGGCTACCTTGGAGCCCAGGCCACCCGCCCGGAAGTACCCCGCTCGACGGAGCGGCCTCGTCACCGGGCCATGCGACACGCACATCCCAACGCTCCTCCGTGAACGGAGACTTCCATGGCTCTGGCCACCGTAACGCCGCCCTGGGCGTACACCTTGCAACTTCCGCAGGATCCCCGCGGGCCCGGGATCGCCCGGGCAACTCTTCGGACCGTGCTGACGGTGCACGGGATGCGGGATCTCATCGACACCGCCGAGCTGCTGGCGAGCGAACTGGTCACCAACGCCTACCGGCACTCCTCGGGCTCCTACTCGCTCCGGCTGTGCGGGGCGGGGCGGAATCGGGTGCGGGTCGGAGTGTGGGACTCCAGCCCGGAGATCCCGGATCCGTTCGGCCGGGGCGGGACTCCGTCCCCGCCTGCGGTCCTCGCGGAGCGCGGGCGGGGTCTGCACCTCGTGCGGGAGTACGCGGACAGCTGGGGCGCGTATCTGATCCGGGGCGGCCTGCCGGGGCAGGGCGGCAAGGTGTTGTGGGTCGAGTGCGCGTGGAAACCGGAGTGTCGGTGAGGTGGCCTGACGTGACAATCGGCGTCGACACCAACGCCGACCACTTCGCCGCCTACCGGCCCGACAAGCACGGCAACCCGGTCGGCGAACCCCACCGCTTCGGCTATGACCTGTCCGGCACCGCCACTCACCGCAACGCACAGATCCGCCACGCCCTGACCCGGCTTCTGCACTGGGCCACCCAGTGCGGTGTGGCGGCGATCGGTATCGAGGACCTCGGCTTCACGGCCGAGAAGACCCGCGAGAAGCACGGCCGCCGCAAGAGGTTCCGGCAGGTGATCTCCCGGATCCCGACCGGGAAGCTCAGGGCCCGCCTGGTCTCCATGGCCGCCGAACAGGGTTTGGCCGTTGTCGCGGTCGATCCGGCCTATACGTCGATGTGGGGTGGTGAGTACTGGCGGAAGCCGCTGGTCACACCCCGTCGCAGAATGTCCCGTCATGATGCCGCTGGTATCGCTGCCGGGCGACGCGCTCTCGGACACCCGGTTCGGCGTCGGACGGCACCGCCCCCACACGACCAGCGTGATCGTGTGGGGCATCGGACCGCCCAGGCCTCACCAGGCGTACGAGAGCGTGAGGGAAACCGCCCACCCGCAACGGACCACGCCCCCAGAGGCATGCCGCCGAACAGGACGCGAAAGCGGCAACCCAGCGCATCCAACACCGTTCGGGATGCGCCCAGAACACATCAGTGGGTCCAGGACTCACTGATGCACTCTGGGTAGGAACGGTCAGAGGGGCTGGAGCCGGGTGCGCAGAAGGCAGAACTCGTTGCCTTCCGGGTCCGCCAGGACATGCCAGCTCTCGGTGCCGGTCTGGCCGACGTCGGCGGGCCTGGCGCCGAGGGCGAGGAGCCGCTCCAGCTCGGCTTCCTGGTCGCGGTCGGTTGCGTTGACGTCGAGGTGCAGCGGGAGCTTCCCGGCTCGTGGGTCGCTGCTGGGGCTGAGGACGAGGGTGGGCTGCGGGCCGCCGAAGCCGACGTCGGGCGGCCCGATCTCGATGCTTCCGTCGTCCTCCCGGCCGAGCTCGACGTAACCGAGGACCTCGCTCCAGAACGCGGCGAGCCGCTCGGGGTCGGCGGCGTCGATGACCAGCTCACTGATGCGGCATGCCATGCCGGTCAGTGTAGGCAGGCGCTGGGAAATCGGAGTGTCAGCGGGTCGCTGTATCGTTACGGTGTGTAGTCATCGAGGATCGACGGGGGAGGCTTGCATGTCGGAGGCTTACGGATTCGACTGGCAGTACGGTGGAATCGCCGCAGCACGGGAGACGGGCCCTCCCCCCGGATCCATGCCAGGGGGCACCGCATCCGCGTCGCAGGGACGGAGGCCGAGAGCCATGTCTGCTGATCCCTCCTTGCGCCCGCGCCCGGGCAACCTGCGCGAGATCGCCGCGAAGATCGAGGAAGAAACGGGCCTGCGCGTGCAGGTGCTGGGGGGAAGTCTCGTGATGTCACCGACGCTGCGTGGCAAGCACGCGGGGACGATCAGGCGGCTGCGTCTGCAGCTGGACCCGGGGCTCCCGGCAGGACTCGCGGCATACGAGGTGACCTCGGTCGCGATGCCCGGCGACCTCGACGACTACGCCACACCGGATCTCATCGTGCTGCCCGAGGCGTGGGACGACGACGACAACTGGCTGGCCGACCCTGCGGACGTGGAGCTGGCTGTGGAAGTCATCTCCCAGTCGGAGAAGTCCAGAGACATCGCGCAGAAGAGCGACTGGTACGCGGTCGCAGGGGTGCCGGTGTTGCTCGTCATGGATCCCCGGCACGGCACGTGGGCGATGCACACACAGCCTGGCGACGGCAGGTATCAGGAGTCGTGGCGTGGCAGGTACGGAGCAGCTGTCGCTCTCCCGCCGCCCCTTGCTCTGACGGCGGCGACGGACTCGTTTCCCCTGTACGGCGAACCTCCTCGGCGCCGGTGAGGAGCGGTGTGGGGCGGGCCAGTGCTGCGTCGCGTGCACCGACCCGCCCCTGACCCGACCGGGGAGGATCAGCCGGCGTACCGGGCCTCGAAGGCGCGGAAGGACCGCTCCTGGCGCAGTTCCAGGCCGGCCTTCGGGTTCCGGTCGGTGAAGCGGGCGCAGCGCGTCGACTCCAGGGCCCGGCACTCCTCGACCGGGCGGAAGCCCTGGCGCACGGGGTCGGGACGCCACAGGCTGCGGCCCGGCAGGAAGCTGTACTCCAGGGAGGCCCGGGCCAGGTCCTTCAGTTCCGGGTAGCCGAGTGCGTACGTCCGGGCCGCGCGGCGGTACTCCTGGCCGATGTCACCGCGTGAGACCCCGGGGTCGTCGGTGGACAGCACCACGGGGACCCCGTACTTCCGGTAGACGGGGAACGGGTGCTCGTCGCCCTCGACCTGGAGGATCTGCGCGTTGCTGGTGAGCGGGACTTCGACAGCGATCTGGCGGCGCGCCATGTCGCGGGCCAGCCGCTGCCAGTCGTCCTCCTGGACGAGGTCGACGCCGTGGCCGATGCGTTCGGCCTGTCCGGTGCGTACGGCGTCGTCGATGTGGAAGGTGAGGTCCTCCGGCTTCACCAGTCCGGGGACGAGCTCGCCGGCGTGCAGGGTGATGTGGGCGCGGGGGTAGACGCCGTGCAGGTAGTTCAGCATGCGCATGTGCAGGCGGTAGTCCCGCAGGGAGATCTCACCGTCCTCCGGCTGGACCAGGTTGACGGCGACGAACCGCTGGTCGCGTTCGGCCAGGCGGAGCCCCAGGGCGATCTGGGTGAAGACGCGCTCCGGGGCGCTGTTGCGTGACACCTGGGAGATCCAGCGCACCGTGATCCGGCATGCGGGGCCTGGGGCGGCGCTCGCGCACCTCGCGGTCTCGCGGAACTCGGCGTCGGCCGTGTCGGCTTCCTGCTTCGCCGTCGTCACGAGCTGGTCGAGCCGGCCACCGGCGAGCAGCTTGCGGTGCAGGGCGGCCAGGTCGGCGTCCCAGCCGACGTCCGTCGCCAGCTGCTTGGCGCCCGCCGAGGCGGGGCTGACCATGGTCTCCAGATACGTCTGGTTCTGGGCGGCGGCGGTGCCCGCCACGTCGGCCAGCATCTTCCCCCGGCGCGACGTCGCGGCACCGAACTTCCCGAACGTGGCGAAGAAGTGGTCGTGGCCCGACTCGCCCTGCGGGAAGTCCTGCATGGACCAGGCCCGGACGATCTCCTGCCGGAACCGGCTGTCGGTGAGGGCGTCGGCGGCCGGCCGGGTGCCGGCACCGCACGGTGGTGCGACGGCGGTCATCGTGGAATCGATGCAGAGGCCGTCGTCGGCCGCGAGCTGGATGAGGTACTCGGTCCGTACCGCACCGGACAGATGGTTGTGCAGGTCACCGCCCTTGGGCAGGTCCCGGAAGAAAGGGCCGGCCTCCTTCGGGTGGGTGTTCAGCCAGGCGGCGGTGCGCGCCTCGGCGGGGGTGGCCGTCCGGGGCGGAGGTACGGGCGCGGAGGCGGCGGCCTGCGCCGGCGGTCCGGCGGGCAGCGACGCGGCCAGGGCTGCCGCGGCGAGGCCTGCGGCCGTCAACAACCGGCGGGCGCGCGATGAGTTGCGGTGTACGAAGATCACGCCTTGCATGATCACGAAGTGCGGCTCGCGTCACCCCGGACGCGAGGGCGGTGGCCCGTAAACCATCCGTCCGGGGGACATCCGAGGGACCCCGGGGGACGCACGAGTTGCCCGGCACGGCTTACGCGCGGAGCTCCGGCGGAAATCCTGTCCAGCGGAGGTCCTCAGGGAGGTGCCCCATGTCGTTGACCATGACCAGGGCGGCGGGCCTGCCGGGGGTGTACCGGATGACGGTCAGGGCCGCGTTGGCGTGGTTGAGGCCCAGCCAGCGCCAGGCGGGGGCGTCGAGGGCGTCCCGTACCAGCCAGGCAGCCAGAAACGCGTGGGTGACGACCAGTTCGTGACGGGGGTCGTCGCCGTCCGCCGGGCCGGTGAACCGCGCCGTCGCGGAGTCGGCCAGCTCCGGGCCCCGGCTGCGTTCGGCCTCCGGGAACTGCTCGACGAACCCGAGGAGCCGGTCCGCCGACTCCTCGGGCAGCTCCTCCCGTCGCGGGACGTACGGCACGTAGTCCCCGGCCGGCTCCGAGGCATGGAGGGGGATGCCCTCGCCCAGCCGCTCGTGGACCAGCCGGGCGGTCTCCGCGGCCCGGGGGAGCGGGCCGTGGTGGACGGCGGAGAACGGTATGCCCCGGAGCCGCTCGCCGAGGAGAGCCGCTTGGCGGCGGCCCCGTTCCGTCAGTTCGGTCTCGTCCGTGGACGCCTCGCCGTGCCGGGCGAGGTAGAGGAAGCGGGTCGCGTTCGCGGTGGCCATGGGGCCCTTTCGGCCGGTCCGGGTGATGCAGGGATGGACGGCGTCTCCCTCCGGCCGGTTCCGGGTCGCGCGTTCGGGTGATGTCGGTGCGGGCCCTTCCTTGCGGGGGTGGGGGTCCGGCTCATACCGCCGGTACGCCCGGCGTGTCGGGTACGCCGCGTTTGGCACAGTGCCGCTCCGTGATCGAGGAACGGGGTGAGCGTGATGGCTGTGGCGCAGGGACCGAGTGAGCCGGCCGGCCCGCCGAGCGGGGGTGACTGCGGCCCGAGGCTGGATCACAGCGACGGGCCGTGGCTGCGGGCGGCAGGGGGCGCGGCGGAGCTGGCGACCCATCTGGCACCTGTACGGGGAGAGTTGGGGCTGGCGCACCAGGGGCTCATGGCGGGGGCAGGCCGGCTGACCGCGCTCGCGGAGCTGGCGGCCGTACGGGAGTCCTGGGAGCGGCGGTTCCAGGCGGCGCAGGGCGAGTGCGGAAGCCTGGCGGCCAAGCTGCGGGACGTCGCGCGTACGCAGGGCGCCACGAACGAGGCCGTCAAGGCGTCCTTCGCCGCAGTGACACCGTGCGGCGGTGACGAGCGGTGACGCCGGCGCCGGCGCTGACGTGGGCGCAGTTACGGGACCTGAAGTGCGCCGAGCTGGAGGGCGCGGCCGACGGGTGGGGCAAGTCGAGCAACCGTGCCGACGCGGCACGGGACCGCATCGAGCAGCAGCTGCTCACCGGGCTCCGCGACACGCAGGAGGGGGAGGCGGCGCGGGCGGCGGTCGCGCGGCTGCGGCAGCTGGGGCGGAACTTCCAGTACGTGTACACCGAGTGCGGGTTGCTCCGTACGACCCTGAACTCCCTTGCCCACGAGATGAAGGCCCAGCAGCGGGCACTGAACGAGGCGCTGGACGATGCGGCCGCGCGGAAATTCGCGGTGCACGCGGACGGTTCGGTGACGTACCCGGCTGCGGGTGTGGGGCTTATCGACGGCGCGGCCGTCCGGGGCTCCACGGCGTCCTCGAACGGGCTGCCGGGGCTGGTGCCGCCCTCGGGCCTGGTCGCACCGAACCCCAACGCCGCCACGGCGCAGGACATCGCGGACCGGGTGGTCGGGGCGGTACGGGCGGCGGCCGAGATCGACTGGCGGTACGCCGGAATCCTGCGCCGGCTGAAGGCGGAGGAAGGGCTGAAGGTCCCGGACTCCACCTGGAAGGACGCGGCGGGCGACGCGGAGGCGGTGCGGGGGGCGGCGGGGGCGTACCTGAAGGACGCCATCCCGCACGATGCGTCTCCGGCGCAGCGGCGGGACTGGTGGGCGGGGCTGACCCAGGAACAGCGCGAGGAGTACCTCGCGGTGTACCCGGACCAGATCGGGAACCTGGACGGAATCCCGGCCCTGATCCGCGACGCGGCCAACCGGGACAACCTGCGGCTGCTGATCGGGGAGCTGGAGGGGCGGGACGACGAGAGGTCGGTTACGCGGCTGGCTGGGCTGCGGGAGATTGACCGGCAGTTGGGGGCGGGGGCCAAGCCTGGGGAGCCGCCGATGTACCTCTTGGGGGTCAGTGACGAGGGGAACGGGCGGGCGATCGTTTCGTATGGAAATCCCGATACAGCAAAGAACGTGTCGACCTACGTGCCCGGATTGAATACCTCCTTGGACAAGGAATTTGCGGAGGGTGACCTCAAGCGCGCTCGCGACACGGCGATTGGATCCCGATACCACGACCCATCTAGTGCGGCCATTGCATGGCTCGGATACGACGCTCCTCAGGCTATTGACGGTCTCGGTACTCTCGCAGTGGCTCGTGATGAGCGGGCCGTTGAGGGCGGGAAACGGCTGAACGAATTCGCCAGCGGATTGACGGCTACGAACATTAACGATGATCCGCACTTTACGGCTATTGGGCACTCGTACGGGTCGCGCACAGTGGGTGCGGCCACACAGCAAGGTGAGGGTATTCCTGGAGTCGACGACATCGTTTTGGTCGGTAGCCCAGGGGTGGGCGTTGATCGTGCGGAGGATCTCGGTGTAGGGAAGTCCCACGTGTTCGTCGGGGCGGCGGAGAACGATGGGGTGACAATGGTGCCGTCCAAAAGGCAGGCGGTCCTGGGTGCTTCGGTGAGCGTACTCGGCCCACTTTCCCTCCTCGCAGGTGACGTTGCTGACCGAGGAGATGATGACCTCTGGTTCGGCAAGGATCCGGCGAGTGAAGAGTTCGGCGCAAGGCGTTTCCGTGTCGATGACGGCCCTGGCCTTGCCGGAGCCAGTGGGCCGACAATTGCCGCACACTCTCTGTACTTTGACCCGAAGAGGGACGCGGCGTCATCGTCCAACATTGCGCTAATCGCCGCCGGGCGCTCCGAGAAGATCAGTAATCAGGAGTATCGATGAGTCGTGCCTTCTGCTACGCAACTGCGGCGGTAGTCGCTTCACTCGTCTTGTCGAGTTGCGCGGATCGAGCCGAGCCATTCGTAGGAACTGGGGGTTCTGAAATGAATATGCAGGAAGCGGCGAATCGCGCTGACAGAATTCTGGACGACATGTTCGACCAGGTCCACCCGGCGGTCCGGTGGACCCACGGCCCAACCACTACCGGAAGCTGCGACGTAACCAGGCGGCGTGCAGTCATGACCATCGTGTCTGCGCACCGTAGGGGAAGCTTCTTGGGTGTGGTGGACCGCTCATGGCGCAGCAGCGGGTATCGGATGAAGTCCATCAATAATGATCCGGATGTGCCGGCAATCTTCGCCCAGACAAAGGACGGGTTCGGCGTAAGCCTGATCGTCGGAGGTGAAGGGCAAGTGTTCTTCGAGGTCGACAGCCCCTGCGTCGAGGAGTCCAAGGTCGCCGAATCCACCACCCAGGCGACCGCGCCCACCTACGAGGGCATGGAGCACATCCCCCGCCCCAACATCCGCTCGCCCTTCTGGTCCGCCGGCGCCCCCTGATCCCCCTCGACCGCCCCTGACGCCCCCTCATGCCCCCATCCACCCGTACACACCAGCGAATCGCGTCGTGAACCGCGCCCGAATGGGGGATGGTTGAGGCGTGCGGAAATACTGGGTGTTCGTCGGCGGTGGGATCGGGCTGGGCCTGTGCTTCATCGCCCTGCTCGTCGTCGGTACGTACTCCGCCGCCGCCGGGATCTCCGGGGCGAGCGGAGCCGTCGGGCTGGCCAAGGGGGCCGTGCCCGCTCGGTACCAGCCGCTCGTCGAGAAGTGGGGCAACCTCTGCCCCGCCATCAACCCCGCGCTCCTGGCCGCGCAGTTGTATCAGGAAAGTGGCTGGAATCCGCGCGCCCAGAGTCACGCCGCCGCGCAGGGCATCGCGCAGTTCATCCCCGGGACCTGGGCCTCGCACGGCATCGACGGGGACAAGGACGGGGACCGGGACGTGTGGGACCCCGCCGACGCGATCCCGTCCGCCGCGTCCTACGACTGCGAGCTCGCCGGGTACGTCAAGAAGGTGCCGGGCGACGCGACCGACAACATGCTCGCCGCCTACAACGCGGGTGCGTACCGCGTGATCCGGTCAGGCGGGGTGCCCGCGATCAGCGAGACACAGAACTACGTAAAGATCATCCGGTCCCTGGAGAAGAGCTTCGCCAAGCCGGTCGGCCGGGTGCAGCCTTCGCAGCAGGCCGCCGGGGCCATCTACTTCGCGCAGAAGAAGCTGGGTACCCCCTATCTGTGGGGCGGGAACGGGACCGCCGACCAGGGGGGCCGGTTCGACTGCTCCGGGCTGACTCAGGCCGCGTACCGGACGGTCGACATCGAGCTGCCCCGGGTGGCCAACGATCAGTACAACGCCGGTCCGCACCCCTCCCGGGAGGAGCTCCTCCCCGGAGACCTGGTGTTCTTTTCGGACGATCTGAACAACTCGCGGGCCATCCGGCACGTGGGGCTCTACGTCGGTGGCGGCTACATGATCAACGCGCCGTACACCGGCGCGGTGATCCGGTTCGACAAGATCGACACCCCCGATTACTTCGGTGCGACAAGGGTCACGAAAGACGGGGCCGCGGCGCTTCCCACCGCGCTCCCGGAAAGCTGACAGCAGTCGGTCATGGCCGGAACTCTCCGTGAAGTCCAGGCCCTGAGCTGCGACGATGAGTCACTCTTCGATAACGTCATGGTGATCATTCGGTGGAGAGCGGAACGTAGAGAGCTGACAGGCCGTTCCCTGGACTGGGACAGCATGCGCACATGACCATGCGCGGCTGTCCAGACCGGTCAAGCGTGACGGCATCATGGCGTGGCGCGGCACTGAATCCGCACCGACCACGGGGGTCAGACCAAGGCGACGCACGCCGTTGTGCGTCGCAGCAGCAGACAAGGCAAGGGGCCGCGGCAGATGGCTGGACTCGCACTCGATGGGTCGAACCCCGATGTCAGCCTGCTCTACGACATCAACGGGCTGGCGAAGGCCGCTCCGCCCTGGTTCGACCGGGTCATGGAGTTCGTCGGTGAATTCGGGATCATGTTCGCCATGGTCCTGGCGGTCCTGTGGTGCTGGTGGAGCGTGCGCCGACGCGGGACGACCGAAGACTCGGTGACGGCGGTTGCCGGGCTCGTGTGGGCACCGCTCGCCGCCGGGATCGCGTTGCTCGTCAACATCCCGATCAGGGGCTTCGTGGAGCGGCCCCGTCCGTTCTTCGACCACAAGGGGCTCGAAGTCCTGGTGAAGGGGAAGACGGACTTCTCCTTCGTGAGCGACCACGCGACGATGGCGATGGCGATCGCCGTGGGGCTCTTCGTGGCCAACAGGAAGTTCGGCCTGGTGGCGATCGCGCTGGCGCTCCTCGAGGGCTTCTGCCGCGTCTACATGGGCGTGCACTACCCGACCGACGTGATCGGCGGCTTCGCTCTCGGCACCGCTGTGGCGCTGCTGCTCGCCCCGCTCGCGATGATGCTGCTGACTCCTCTGGTGGGGGCCGTGGCCCGCGCCGGAGCGGTCGGCCGGCTCGTCCGCTCGGGCAGGGCGGGCGCCGCTGCCGACGGGCGGGGCGAGGCGCAGGGGATCCCCGAGCCCAGCACGGGCTCCGGCCGTGGCGGTGCGCCGGGCGAGAGGGACCTCGCCGCGTAGGCATGGGGACCTCGCCGCGTAGGCGGAGAGAACCGGCGGTTCATGAGGGGCGTCCCGCGAAGGGGCGCCCCTTACGCATGGGCCGGGAACCGGAGGGGGCCCACTTCGGTGGTTCCGATCCCGCGCCTCCGACGTCGGGGCATCATGGCCGGAGATCCGGGGGGTGGTGCATGTGGCCGGTCGGCGGCCGACGCGGCAGGAAGTCAATCGGCGGCACGAGCGTACGGGGTTCGTGGGGCGCCGCGGTGAGCTCGCGGTGTTCCGGGAGACGTTCGCGCGTGATCCGGAGGAGGCCGACTTCCCGTTCCTGTTCCATGTGCGGGGCGACGGGGGTGTGGGCAAGTCCACCCTCGTACGGCAGTGGGAGTCCACCGCCCGCGAGCAGTCCACCGTCGTCACGGCTTTCGTGGACGACGAGGTGCACGACGCCGTCGAGGCGATGGAGGCCGTCAGCGCCCGGCTGGGCCGGCAGGGGCACCCGCTGAAGCGGTTCGACAAGCAGCTGGCGACCTACCGGCAGCGCCGGCACCAGGCCGAGAGCGCTGTTCCCGCACCGCAGCCCGACCCCCCGGGCGGTCAGGCCGTGCCGGCCGCGTCGCCGTCCAGCACGGTGGCGGCGCAGGTGGGGCTGGTGGGTCTCGGCATGGTGCCCGGGGTCGGGGCCTTCGTCGGCGCGGTGGATCCGCAGCAGGTCGCGCTGGGCGCGGACCGGGTGCGGGCGGCCCTCAACATGCGGCTGCGCAGTCATGACGATGTGCGGCTGGTGATGGATCCGGTCGCGGTCCTCGCCCCGGTCTTCCTGGAGGACCTGGCCGAGGTCGCGGAACGGTGCGAGCGGGTGGTGCTGTTCTTCGACGTGTACGAGCGGACCGGGCCCGTGCTCGACGCCTGGCTGCACGACATCGTCTTCGGCGAGGAGTACGGCGGCCTGCCGGTCAACGTCCAGGTCGTGCTCTCCGGCCGGCCGCGCCTGGACACCCGGGTCTGGGGTGACCGGCTGGGCCAGGTCACCGAGGTGCGCCTCGGGGTGTTCACCGAGGAGGAGGCGCGCACGCTGCTCGCCACCCACGGCGTCACCGACGCGCCCAACGTCGATCTGGTCCTGCGCCTGTCGGGGCGGCTGCCGCTGCTGGTCGACATGCTCGCCCGCAGCGACGCCAGCAGCGGTGACAGCTTCGGGGATCCGTCGGAGACGGCGGTCGAGCGTTTCCTGAAGTGGGAGCCGGACGCCGAGCGGCGCGAGGCCGCGCTGGCCTGCGCGCTTCCTCTGCAGATCGACGAGGACATCTACCGCGCGGTCGTCCCGGAGGTCGCCGCCCAGAGCTACACGTGGCTGCGCGGCCTGGCCTTCGTCTCTCCCCAGGCGGGCCGCTGCCGCTACCACGACGTCGTACGCGCCGCGATGCTGCGCCTGCAGCGGACCCGGTCGCCCGCCCGGTGGCAGCAGGCGCACACCCGCCTGGCCGACCTGTTCCAGCAGGTGCGGTCGGCGGTGGAGGCGGAGGTCGGTGCCGACCCCCACGACCACTGGAGGGACGCCGCCTGGCGGGAGCACCTGCTGAACGAGACGTATCACCGGCTGTGCGCGAATCCTCGTACCGCCCTGCCCGACGCGCTGTGCCAGAGCGCCCACGCCATCGACCTCGATGTCGCCACGCTGCGCCGCTGGGCCCAGACCCTCGGCCGCGCGGGATCCGACACCGACTCGGCGGCCCTCACCTCGTGGGGCCGTCGTCTCGAAGAGGCCGCGGAGCAGGACAGGCCGGGCCGGGCCGCACTGACGCTGTTGTTGGCTGCACCCGAACTCGACTCCTCCGGAAGGGGGTTGGTGTACGCGATCCGGGCCGCGGAGGGCCGGGGTGCGGGCGACGCCGAGAGCGCGCTGGCGGACTGTGCGGCGGCCGTCGCCCTTACGCCGGACGCGGCCCGGCCCCATGCTGAGTTCGGGGAGACCTACCGGACCCTGGGCCGGCACGAGGAAGCGGTCGCTTCCTGCACCCGTGCGGTGGAGATTGACCCGCTGTACGTCCTGGCCTACGGCACCCGCGGTGACGCCTACCGGAATCTGGGGCGCCACGACGAGGCCTTCGCCGATTTCGACCGGGCCGTCGAGATGGATCCGGAGTACGCCTGGGCCCACGGCAGCCGGGCGCAGGTGTACGAGGCGATGGGCCGGTACGAGGAGGCCTTGGCCGGCTACGACCGGGCCATCGGGATCAACCCGCTCTACGACTGGGCCATCGGCAGCCGGGCGCAGGTGTACGAGGCGATGGGCCGGTACGAGGAGGCCCAGGCCGATTACGACCGGGCCATCGGGATCGACCCGCTGTACGAGTGGGCGATCGGGAGCCGGGCGCAGCTCTTCGAGCGGATGGGCCGGTACGAGGAGGCTCTCGCCGACTACGGCCGTGCCGTCGAGATCGATCCGGAATACGCCTGGGCGTACGGCAGCAGGGCGCGGGTCCATGAGGCGATGGGCCGGCACGAGGAGGCTCTCGCCGACTACACGCGGGCCATCGAGATCGTGCCCGAGTACGCATGGGCCCTCGCCGGACGTGCCCAGGTCCACGCCGGGCTGGGCCGCCACGAGGAGGCTCTGAGCGGTTTCGGCCGTGCCATCGGGATCGATCCGGAGTACGCCTGGGCCCACGGCAGCCGGGCGCGGGTGTACGAGGCCATGGGCCGGTACGAGGAGGCCGTCGCCGACTACACGCGGGCCATCGACATCCACCCCGACTACGGCTGGCCGGCCGGGCGCCGTGCCGAGCTGTACGAACGGCTCGGCCGGTACGAGGACGCGGTCGCCGATCTCACCAGGGCCATCAGTGCCGATCCGACCTCCGACTGGACCTTGTGCGCCCGTGCCCGGATGTATCTGCGCCTGGGCAGGCACCAGGAGGCTCTCGATGACTGCGTCCGAGCCGTGGAGATCGACCCGGTGGACGGCTGGAACCAGATGCTGCACGCCCTCGTGCTGCGCGCGGCGGGAGACGTACGGGGGGCGGAGGCGCGTTTCGCGCATGCCCAGCGCGTCTTCACCGCCGCAGGCGGCGAGGGCGGCGAGGGCGACCCTGCCGAGGTGCTGGACGCCTGCCAGGGCCTGCTCGTGCACTCCTGCGCCGTGCTCGACGGTGACGGTGCAGCCGCCCGGGGCGAGCAGTTGATCGCGCTCGCCCCCGGGGACAGCCCGGTCGGGGAGACGATCGACGACCTCTCGTTTCTTCAAGAGGTCTTCCCGGCGGCGGGGCCCGTCATCGAGCCGGTCGTGCGGCGGCTGCGAGAGACGCTCTAGCGGAGTTCGCCCGATGACGAGCGGTGTTCCTCCGCGTCCGCGCGGGCCCGGTCGCGCGAGCGCCGGGCCGGTCCCGACCAGCCGCAGCCGCAGCGGGCGATGCAGAACGAGCCTCGTTCGACCGTGGTGACGCTGTGCGGCGGGGCAAGGGCGGTGGTGGGTGCGGAGCCCGGAGCGAGCGACGGGGCCGGGGCGTGGGCTGGGGGGTCCTCAAGCACGGGATCCACGGTACTGCGGGCCGGCTCGTGCCGTCACCGAGTGGGCCGATCGACTTCCGGAAGGGGCCCGGTGGCGTGACGGGGCGCCCCGGCCGTCGTTAGGCGATGTGGGCGGGAACTCGGTCAGGTGTGCGTCGTTGGGGGCTGGCAGGCGATGGTGGTGCAGCAGCGCAGGTGCGGAGGCGGGCCACTGGTTGTGTTGGCCCTGGCTGTCGCGGGCGTGGTGACGGTGGGGAGCGGATGCTCCGCCACGGGCGGTGACGGCGGCGACGTGGCCGGTGGGCGCGTCGCCCGGGCCGGCCCGGCCGGCGCCCCGGCGGCCGTGGTGCGCGGGGCGGCCGAGGCGCTCGCCGGTGCGGGCAGCGCCGAGACGCGTACGTCGATGGAGACCGCGGCCGGCGGGACCCGGGTGACGATCAGGGGTCAGGGTGCGTACGACTTCCGCAGACAGCTGGGCCGGATCAAGGTCGTCCTGCCCAAGGACGCCGCCGGGGCCGACGAGCACCGGCCGATCACGGAGCTGCTTGCACCCGGCGCGCTGTACATGAAGAACCGCGGCGCCGGGGTGCCCGACGACAAATGGGTACGGATCGACACGACGACCCTGGAGGACGGGAATCTGGTCACCGGAGGTGTGACCGATCCGACCGCCTCCGCCGAGCTGCTGCGCGGCGCGGGCGATGTGACGTACGTCGGGCGGACGGAGCTGGCCGGGGTGGCGGTCCGGCACTACCGGGGGACGGCGGATCTCGGGCGGGCGGCGCGGGAGGCGTCGCCGTCCTCGCGCGGGGCGCTGGCCGCCGCGGCGAAGGGGTTCAGCACGGACACGGTGCCCTTCGACGCCTATCTGGACGACGAGGGCCTGCTGCGGAAGGTGCGTCACCACTTCACCTTCGCGACCGAGGGCCCGGCCGTCGCGGTGGTCTCGACGATGCTGCTGTACGGCTTCGGGGCGCCGGTCTCCGTGAAGCTACCGCCCGAGGCGGACATCTACACGGGACGGGTCCAGCAGGGCGGGAGTGGCCCGGAAACGCCGTAGGGAGGGGGCCGAAATGGTCCGTCCGTGCCATGCGCGGTGCGTGCCTCGCTCCCTACGCTAGGTCCGGTGTGGAGTCGTCCCGCGTGCCCAGCCCCGCGACGCCACGGGACAACTCCTACCGGACCCAGGGAGTCGGTGCGCCAGGAGTCGGCGACAGCAGAGAGAGGTGACGCAGGTGGTGACGCTCAGCGCTCCGAACGCTCAGGACTGTGTGGCCCTCGCCGAGATCGAACTCTGCGGCGAGCTGATGATCGCCGCGGCGGACGCGCTCGAGGACCGGCTGAGTCCCGACCGTATCGACGAGGTGCTCAACGTCAGGGATGTTCTCTCCGAGCCGGTGCCGTCGATCCCCCGGCAGGCCCGCCACCGGGGATGACCCTTCCCACTCCGGGCCGCGGTCATGTCCGCAGGAGGCGGGCGATCGCCTTGGTGGCCTCCTCGACCTTCGCGTCGATCTCCTCGCCGCCCTTGAGAGCGGCGTCCGCGACGCAGTGGCGCAAATGCTCCTCCAGCAGCTGGAGCGCGAAGGACTGAAGGGCCTTGGTGGAGGCCGAGACCTGGGTGAGTATGTCGATGCAGTAGACGTCCTCGTCCACCATCCGCTGGAGGCCGCGGATCTGGCCCTCGATGCGGCGCAGCCGCTTGAGGTGCTCGTCCTTCTGGTGGTGATACCCGTGGATGCCGCGGTCGTGGTCGGTGACGACTGCTTCCGTACCGCCTGCTCCGGTGGCCTCGGTGGTGGTCATGGGGTCCTCCCGTTGTCCTCGTGGCCTGCGGTGAGCGTGCCGTTCCGTACCCTCTGTATACCCCTGCCGGGTATAGCGTACCGAATCCAGCCGAAACGTGACCGGGGGGCCGTGCTGATCACTGTGCCCGATGCGCGACACTGAAGAACGCCGGTTAGCCGTGGCCGGATGATGCGCCTAGCATCAGCCTGACCGAATCCAAAGCACCCCGAGGACCCCACGTGCGCTTTCGTCTGACCCCCAGGGAGACGAGCTTCTACGACATGTTTTCCGCGTCTGCGGACAACATCGTCACGGGCTCGAAGCTCCTGATGGAACTGCTCGGGGCGGATTCTGCCTCCCGAGTCGAGATCGCGGAGCGTATGCGGGCGGCGGAGCACGCGGGGGACGATGCCACCCACGCGATCTTCCACCAGCTGAACTCCTCCTTCATCACGCCGTTCGACCGCGAGGACATCTACAACCTCGCGTCGTCGCTCGACGACATCATGGACTTCATGGAGGAGGCCGTCGACCTGGTCGTGCTGTACCAGGTCGAGGAGCTCCCGAAGGGTGTCGAGCAGCAGATCGAGGTCCTGGCCAGAGCGGCGGAGCTGACCGCCGAGGCCATGCCGAGCCTGCGGACCATGGACAACCTCACCGAGTACTGGATCGAGATCAACCGGCTGGAGAACCAGGCCGACCAGATCCACCGCAAGCTGCTCGCCCAGCTGTTCAACGGCAAGTACGACGCCATGGACGTGCTGAAGCTCAAGCAGATCGTGGATGTGCTGGAAGAGGCGGCTGACGCGTTCGAGCACGTCGCCAACACCGTGGAGACCATCGCGGTCAAGGAGTCCTGAACCTCGTGGACACCTTTGCGCTGATCGTGACCATCGGTGTCGCGCTCGGCTTCACGTATACGAACGGCTTCCACGACTCGGCGAACGCCATCGCCACCTCGGTCTCCACCCGGGCGCTGACCCCGCGTGCGGCTCTGGCGATGGCCGCTGTGATGAACCTCGCAGGCGCCTTCCTGGGCCAGGGGGTCGCCAAGACCGTCAGCGAAGGCCTGATCGCCACCCCCGAGGGCCAGAAGGGGATGGGCATCCTCTTCGCGGCGCTGGTCGGCGCGATCATATGGAACCTCGTCACCTGGTACTACGGTCTGCCGTCGTCGTCCTCGCACGCCCTGTTCGGCGGCATGGTCGGCGCGGCGCTGGCCGGCGGGACGATGGTGCACTGGGACGGCGTGCTGTCGAAGATCGTCATCCCGATGTTCCTCTCCCCGGTCATCGGCCTGGTCGTCGGCTATCTGGTGATGGTCGTGATCATGTGGATATTCCGGAAGTCCAACCCTCACAAGGCCAAGCGCGGCTTCCGTATCGCGCAGACGGTCTCGGCGGCGGGGATGGCGCTCGGACACGGTCTGCAGGACGCCCAGAAGACGATGGGCATCGTGGTGATGGCCCTGGTCATCGCCGATGTCGAGGGCCCGAACGACGAGATCCCGGTCTGGGTGAAGATCGCCTGTGCGGCGATGCTGTCCCTCGGGACGTACGCGGGCGGCTGGCGCATCATGCGTACGCTCGGCCGCAAGATCATCGAGTTGGACCCGCCGCAGGGCTTCGCCGCTGAGACGACCGGCGCGTCGATCATGTTCGGCTCGGCGTTCCTCTTCCACGCCCCGATCTCCACGACTCATGTGATCACCTCGGCGATCATGGGCGTCGGCGCCACGAAGCGGGTGAACGCCGTGCGGTGGGGGGTGGCCAAGAACATCATCCTGGGGTGGTTCATCACCATGCCGGCCGCCGCGCTGGTGGCCGCGCTCAGTTACGGGATCGTCGTGCTGCTCTTCGGCTGAGCGGTTCCGGCCGGCCTGGTTCTGCTCATGGGTCCGCCCCTGCTCTCCGGTGGAGAGCGGGGGCGGGCCCTTCGCCTTGTGGTGGCACCGCCATGCAGCACCCCAAGGCCGTCTGTGGTTATCCGAAGCGGCCCGAGATGTAGTCCTCGGTCGCCTGGACCGACGGGTTGGAGAAGATCCGCTCCGTCTCGTCGATCTCGATCAGCCGGCCGGGCTTGCCCACCGCCGAGAGGTTGAAGAAGGCCGTACGGTCCGAGACGCGTGCCGCCTGCTGCATGTTGTGCGTCACGATGACGATCGTGAAGCGCTCCTTCAGCTCGCCGATCAGGTCCTCGATGGCGAGGGTCGAGATCGGGTCGAGCGCCGAGCACGGCTCGTCCATCAGCAGCACGTCCGGCTCGACCGCGATGGCGCGGGCGATGCACAGGCGCTGCTGCTGGCCGCCGGAGAGGCCCGAGCCCGGCTTGTTCAGGCGGTCCTTGACCTCGTTCCAGAGGTTGGCGCCCTTGAGGGACTTCTCGACGATGTCCGACAGCTCGCTCTTGCGGTACGAGCCGTTCAGCCGCAGGCCCGCCGCGACGTTGTCGAAGATCGACATGGTCGGGAAGGGGTTCGGGCGCTGGAAGACCATGCCGACCGTGCGGCGCACGGTGACGGGGTCGACGCCGGGACCGTACAGGTTCTCGTCGTCCAGCAGCACCTTGCCCTCGACGCGGCCACCGGGGGTGACCTCGTGCATGCGGTTCAGGGTGCGCAGGAAGGTGGACTTACCGCAGCCGGACGGGCCGATGAAGGCGGTCACGGAGCGGGGCTCCACCGTCATCGAGATGTCCTCGATGGCCTTGTGGGAGCTGTAGTAGGCGGTGAGGCCGCCGATGTCGATGCGCTTGGCCATGTGGAATCAACTGCTTTCTGCGTGGCCTCAGCGGCCGGTCTTCGGGGCCTTCCAGCGGGCGATGCCGCGGGCCACCAGATTGAGGATCATGACGAAGGCGATCAGCACCAGTGCGGCGGCCCAGGCGCGGTCGTAGGACGCGGCCTCGCCGACCTTGTACTGCTCGTAGATGTAGAAGGGCAGCGAGTTCTGGGCGCCTTCGAAGGGGTTCGTGTTGATCAGCTGGCTGCCGAAGACCAGCAGGATGATCGGTGCCGTCTCCCCCGCGATGCGGGCGATGGCGAGCATGACGCCGGTGGTGATGCCGCCGATCGCGGTGGGAAGGACCACCTTCAGGATGGTGCGCCACTTGGGGATGCCGAGTGCGAGGGAGGCCTCGCGGAGCTCGTTGGGGACGAGCTTGAGCATCTCCTCGGTGGAGCGGACGACGACCGGGATCATCAGGATCGTCAGGGCCAGGGCGCCCATCAGCCCGGAGGGCTCGAGGTCGGCGATCAGCATGATCGACAGGATGAAGAGACCGGCCACGATGGACGGGATGCCCGTCATGACGTCGACGAAGAAGGTGACGGCCTTGGCGAGCGCGCCCTTGCCGTACTCGACCAGGTAGACCGCGGTCAGCAGTCCGAGGGGGGCGGAGATCACGGTGGCGATCCCGACCTGCTCCAGGGTCCCGATCAGCGCGTGGTAGACACCGCCGCTGTCGTCGGAGCCGAGGACTCCGGCCATCGAGTGGCTGAGGAAGTAGCCGTCGAGGCGCTCGGAGCCGCGGCTGATCGTGGTCCAGAGCAGCGAGGCGAGCGGGACGACGGCGATGAGGAAGCAGACCCAGACGATGCTGGTGGCGAGGCGGTCCTTGGCCTGGCGCTGGTTCTCGACGAGGGTCGTCGCGACGTACGAGATGGCCAGGAAGAGCAGGGCGGAGATCAGGCCCCACTGGACGCGGCTGTGCCAGCCGGCCGCCAGGGAGATCCCCACACCGAGCGCGATGGCCAGGACGGCGAAGCCGACCGGGGACCAGCGGGGAAGGCTGCGGCTGCTGAGGCCGCCCTTGCCGGGTTCCGGCGAGATCCGGGGACGGTCGTCCTGGATGTCGGTGGTGGTGGCGTGGGTCATGCGTTGGCCCCCGAGTACTCCTTGCGGCGGGCGATGATGAGCCGGGCCGCGCCGTTGACCAGCAGGGTGAGGACGAAGAGGACGAGGCCCGAGGCGATCAGGGCGTCACGCCCGAATTCGTCGGCCTCGCCGAACTTGGCCGCGATGTTCTGGGCGAAGGTCCCGCCGCCCGGATTGAGCACGTGCAGCGAGATGAGGAAGTTCGGCGACAGCACGGTGGCGACGGCCATCGTCTCGCCGAGCGCGCGGCCCAGGCCCAGCATCGAAGCCGAGATGATCCCGGAGCGGCCGAAGGGCAGCACCGAGAGGCGGATGACCTCCCAGCGGGTGGCACCGAGGGCGAGCGCCGCTTCCTCGTTCATCTTCGGGACCTGGAGGAAGACCTCGCGGCTGACGCTGGTCACGATCGGCAGGATCATGATCGCGAGCAGGATGCCGACGGTGAAGAGCGAGCGGGCGACGCCGATCTCGGTCTTCTCGAAGAGGTAGGTCCAGCCGAAGAACTGGTCGAGCCAGAGGTTCAGGCCCTCCAGATACGGGACGAGGACCAGCGCGCCCCAGATGCCGTAGACGATGCTGGGCACCGCGGCGAGGAGGTCGACCACGTAGGCGACGGGGGCCGCCAGCTTGCGCGGCGCGTAGTGCGAGATGAAGAGGGCGATGCCGACAGCGATCGGAACCGCGATGACCATCGCGATGATCGAGCTGACGACGGTGCCGAAGAGGAGGACCGCGATGCCGAAGACCGGCGGGTCACCGGCAGGGTTCCAGTCGAAGGTGGTGAGGAAGTTCCCCTCGTCCTTCGAGATGGCTATGGCGGCGCGGTAGCTGAGGAACACGGCGATCGACGCCATGATCACGAGCAGCAGAATGCCCGAGCCGCGTGAGAGGCCCAGGAAGATCTTGTCGCCGGCGCGTCCGCTGGACTTGGGACGCGATCGTGTTTCCGGCGGAGCCGGTGGGATGTCGAGCGGTGTGGTGGAAGCCATGGTCTTTCCGGTCTGTGTGGGGGAGCGGCTGCTCCCCTGGCGGCGGTGCACCGGATGTTCGGGCGGTGGGGGCCGGTCCGGAGGGGTGCGCCGGACCGGCCCGCCTGTGCGTGCGTGTCGTGCGGGGCCGGGCTACTTGAGGCCGGCGACCGTCTCGCGGACCTTGGTGTTGATCGCCTCGGGGATCGGGGCGTAGCTGGCGTCGGTGAGGACCTTCTGGCCGTCCGCGGAGGCGGCGTAGGTCAGGAAGGACTTGACGGTGCCGAGGGTGTCGGCCTTGTTGCCCGTGTCGCAGACGACCTCGTAGGTCACCAGGACGATCGGGTACGCGCCCTCGGCCTTGGTGGTGTAGTCGAGGTCGAGCGCCAGGTCCTTGCCGGTGCCCTTGACCTTGGCGGCGGCGATGGCCTTGGAGGCGTTCTCCGAGGTGGCCTCGACCGGGGCGGCACCGCCGGTGTTGATGTCGACGGTGGTGATGTCCTGCGACTTGGCGTACGACAGCTCGAAGTAGCCGATGGAGCCGTTGACGGCCTTCACCTGGCTGGCGACGCCGGACGAGCCGGAGGCTGCCTGGCCGCCGGGGGCGGGCCACTTCTTCTCGGCCTCGTACTTCCAGTCGCTCGGCGCCGCGGCGTTCAGGTACTTGCCGAGGTTCTGCGTGGTGCCGGAGTCCTCGGAGCGGTGGAAGGCCTGGATGTCCGTGGCCGGCAGCTTGACGCCGTCGTTGAGCTTGGCGATCGCCGGGTCGTTCCACTTCTTGATCTTGTTGTCGAAGATCTTGGCGAGTGTGGAGGCGTCCAGCGTGAGGCTGTCGACACCCTCCACGTTGAAGCCGATCGCGATCGGGCCGCCGACCATCGGGAGGTTGATCCCCTGGCCGCTCTTGCAGATCTTCTTCGACTCGGCGACCTCTTCGGGCTTCAGGGCGGAGTCCGAGCCGGCGAAGCCGACGGTGCCCTGGTTGAACGCGACGATGCCCTCGCCGGACGAGGAGGAGCTGTAGTTGATCTCCACGCCGGAGCAGGCGGCCATGTAGTTCTTGACCCAGAGGTCCATCGCGTTCTTCTGGGCACTGGACCCGGAAGCGCGCAGCTGGCCGTCGGCCCCGTCGCACTTGATGTTCGACGCGGCGGCACTCGTCTTGCCGCCGGCGTCGGCCCCGGTGTTGTCGTCCGAACCGCACGCCGTGAGGACCAGGGCGCCGGAGACGGCGAGGGCACCGAGCGCGGTGGCACGAAGCCGGTTCTTGCGCTGAAGCTTCACTTTCGGGGTGTTCCTTCCAGGAGCCGCCGCGGCTGGTGGGGACGAGGCGGCGTGCGATGTGGATCGGTGCGGCGGCTTGGCGCCGTGCACCTTGTACGTCCGAAATTAGGCAGAACAGGTGAAGCGGCCTGCGGGGGAGAGTGAACGGCAGGTGAACCGTGTCGGGCGGGCTGGTTCCGTCGCGCGGCGGGAGTGGCCGGCGGGCCCGACAGGGACGTCATGTGCCGGGCGGGCCCCCGGGGAAAGGACAGGGGCGCCGACCGGTGGGGACCTCAGACCTGCGGGCCGCTCTCCAGGAAGGCGTCCAGCTGGACGCGGTCGCCGGGGCGGCTCAGGCGGGCACGGGCCGTGCCGGGCGGGAGCCACGCCAGCCGGTCGACCTCGTCGTTGGGCTCGAAATCGCCGTCCGCCGCCTCCGCCGCCCAGTAGCTGACCTCTTTGGGGCGCCCGTTCGCCATGTAACGGGCGGTGGGCAGAGCGGCGCCCGGCGCGCAGTGGTGGCCCGTCTCCTCCAGAACCTCGCGCAGGGCGGCTTCCAGCGTGGTCTCGCCGCGCTTCAGCTTGCCCTTGGGGAACGACCAGTCGTCGTAGCGGGGCCGGTGGACCAGGCAGATCTCCAGGCCGCCGTCCGGGGCGCGGCGCCACAGCACGCACCCCGCGGCCAGTACCGGCGTGTCGCTCATGGCGCGGTCACGGCCGCCGCGTACGGCCAGGTCTCCCGGAACACGGCACGCGCCGCCTCCACCTCGTGCCGCTGGTCGGCGTGGAGCACCCCCAGGGCGTACGCCGTCGCGGGCGCGATGCGCGGGGTGCGCGCCGCCGCCGCCGCGGCCGCCGCGGCCTCTGCCGCGTCCCGGTGCAGGTCCAGCGCGTGTCCCGGCCCGGCCAGGGCCGGATCGGGGGCCCCCCGCAGCATCTCGTGCGCGTACCGGTGGAGCCGCAGCAGCAGGCGGGCCTGGTGATAGAGGGCGTCGTGGGCCTCGTTGTACGGCTCCACGGCCTCGTCGGGCGGGAGCGCGGCCACCGCGTCCAGCATCAGCTGTTCGGCCAGCCCGGCCGGTGCGTGCAGCACCTCCTCCGCCGGTTGTGCCGCCGAGGCCGACAGGGGGACCTCCGAGGCGAGCAGCGCGACGGCGTCGGCGACGGCGTGGAAGCGGGAGGAGCCCATGGCCTGGAGCGCCGCCGAGTGGGCGCGGGTCCGGGCGAGGGTCAGCCGGCGCTCCAGCAGCGCCCCGGCCCGGGCCGCGCCGACACCGAGCGCCGCCCGCTCCTTGTCGCTCCCGTCCGGGCTCTCGCCCGAAGCGGGCCGGGCCGCCGGGAGCGAGGCGCCGGAGAGCTGGTGCAGCGCCTCCAGGAGCCGGCCGAGCCGGGTGGCGTACGCGTGCTCGCGGGCCAGGATTCCGGAGAGCCAGGCCAGTTCGGCGCGGAGCTGGTCGGCCCAGGCCGGGTCGAGCGCACCCCGGAAGGTGTGCAGCGTGCCGCTGATCCGGCGCGCCGCGTGGCGCAGCGCGCGGGCGGCGTCGTCGGCGCTCTGCGCGCCGGCGTCCGCGGGTGCGCTGTGCTCGCGGTGCAGCCGCAGGCCCCGCAGGAAGCAGGCGGCCTGTTCGCGCAGGTAGGGCGCGAGGACCGCTTCCGCGGAGAGGGTCGTCGTCTGGTGGTCAGGGCGTCGCACGCCGGCGCCTCCGGGCGTCAATGAGCATCTCTTGCACGTGCCGCAGCGGCTGCCCGTCCGCGTCCGTGGAGTGCCGGGTCCAGTTTCCGTCCGGGCCCAGGTGCCAGGAGGAGGTGGTGTCGGACATCCCTGTTTCCAGGAGCCTGCTGAGGGCGGCGCGATGCGCGGGGTCGGTGACGCGGACCAGTGCTTCGATCCGGCGGTCGAGGTTGCGGTGCATCATGTCGGCGCTGCCGAACCACACTTCGGGTTCGCCGCCGTTGCCGAAGGCGAAGAGCCGGGAGTGTTCGAGGAAGCGGCCGAGTATCGAGCGGACCCGGATGTTCTCCGAGAGCCCGTTGACGCCGGGGCGGATCGCGCAGATGCCGCGCACCCAGATGTCGACCGGCACACCGGCCTGTCCCGCCCGGTAGCAGGCGTCGATGACCGCTTCGTCGACCATCGAGTTGACCTTGATGCGTACGTAGGCGGAGCGTCCGGCGCGCTGGTGGGTGATCTCCTTGTTGATACGGGCGATCAGGCCGTCGCGCAGCGACTTCGGGGCGACCAGCAGCCGCCGGTAGGTCTCGCGGCGGGAGTAGCCGGAGAGCCGGTTGAAGAGGTCGGAGAGGTCCGCCCCGACCTGCGGGTCGGCGGTCAGCAGACCGAGGTCCTCGTAGAGCCGGGCCGTCTTGGGGTGGTAGTTGCCGGTGCCGACGTGGGAGTAGCGGCGCAGCGTGTCGCCCTCCTGGCGGACGACGAGCGACAGCTTGCAGTGGGTCTTGAGGCCGACGAGGCCGTAGACGACGTGGCAGCCGGACTCCTCCAGCTTGCGGGCCCACTTGATGTTGGCCTGCTCGTCGAAGCGTGCCTTGATCTCGACGAGGACGAGGACCTGCTTGCCGGACTCGGCCGCGTCGATCAGGGCGTCGACTATCGGCGAGTCACCGGAGGTCCGGTACAGCGTCTGCTTGATCGCGAGGACGTCCGGGTCGCCCGCCGCCTGCTCCAGGAAGGCCTGTACGGAGGTGGAGAAGGAGTCGTACGGGTGGTGCAGCAGCACGTCGCGTTCGCGCAGGGCGGCGAATATGTCGGGCGCGGAAGCGGACTCCACCTCGGCGAGGTCGCGGTGGGTGCCGGCGACGAACTTGGGGTACTTCAGCTCGGGCCGGTCCAGCGACGCGATGCCGAACAGTCCGGTGAGGTCGAGGGGGCCCGGCAGCGGGTAGAGCTCGGTCTCGGAGATCTTCAGCTCGCGCACGAGCAGGTCCAGGACGTACGGGTCGATGGACTCCTCGACCTCCAGGCGGACCGGCGGGCCGAAGCGGCGCCGCATGAGCTCCTTCTCCAGGGCCTGGAGCAGATTCTCGGCGTCGTCCTCCTCGACCTCCAGGTCCTCGTTCCTGGTGACCCGGAACATGTGGTGGGCGAGGACCTCCATGCCCGGGAAGAGCTCCTCGAGGTGGGCCGCGATGATGTCCTCTATCGGGACGTAACGCTGCGGGGACGCCTCCAGGAAGCGGGTGAGCAGCGGCGGCACCTTGACGCGGGCGAAGTGCCGGTGGCCGCTGACGGGGTTGCGCACGACGACGGCGAGGTTCAGCGAGAGCCCGGAGATGTACGGGAACGGGTGCGCGGGGTCGACGGCCAGCGGGGTCAGCACGGGGAAGACCCGCTGCCGGAAGAAGGTGAACAGGCGGGCCTGCTCCTTCTCGGTCAGCTCGGGCCAGCGGACCAGCTGGATGCCCTCGTCGGACAGGGCCGGCGCGATGTCCTGCTGGTAGCAGGCGGCGTGGCGGGCCATGAGCTCGCGGGAACGGGTCCAGATCAGGTCGAGGACCTCGCGGGGCTGAAGTCCGGACGCGGAGCGGGTGGCGACACCGGTCGCGATACGGCGCTTCAGACCGGCGACCCGGACCATGAAGAACTCGTCCAGGTTCGAGGCGAAGATCGCGAGGAAGTTAGCCCGTTCGAGTAGCGGTGTGGCGGGGTCCTCGGCCAGTTCCAGAACACGTTCGTTGAACGCGAGCCAACTGCGCTCCCGGTCGAGGAACCGTCCCTGCGGCAGCTCGTCGCCGTCGCCCTCGGGCTCGTACGCGTCCGGGTCGTTGTCCAGATCGGGGTCCAGGTCGGCGGCTGTGGACAGACCTGCGGGTACCGCGCCCGCGACGGCGTGGGGCCGGTGGGCGGCGAGGGAGCCGACCGACGGCTGGGCGGGCTGGACCGGGACCTCGGAGCTGGGCTGCTGGCTCATGGACCTATTCTTCCGCGCGTTCGGCTCCTCAGGCGCGTCGGAGCCCGGAAAGATCGCGGAAGGAGCGGAAGTGGCCCCTGGACCGGGGCCGCTCCCGTTGCGGGGGGTGGGCACAGCTGGCTGCATCCCGTGAGGGTCGCAAGCCCGTCTGAATGGCCGGTAACGGTGACATGACATACAGGAAGCGGTGTGGCTGCGGGTGCCGCCCCCTCCTCACCGTAGGTGAACCTCCTGCCCGGGCTCCCCCCGGGGCCCGGGCAGGAGGCGGCTCTCAGACGGTGCGGCGGCGCAGGACGCGGAACGCGACGGCGACGGCCAGGGCGGCGAGGACGAGCACGATGCCCGTCTCGACGAGCTGGAGTGGCCAGAGGTGGGAAGGCGGGTGGTGATCGACGAACATGCCCGTGATGTCGCGCTCGGCGAGGCACCGGGCCTCCTGTGCCTCGCTCGCGCCGCGCCAGCACACATCCGTGGGCAGCCGGTCGCCGCTCGCGGTGATGCGGCCGATGTCGAGCACCCAGGAGTCGAGGGGGACATCCAGGTGTCCGTCGGTCGTGCTGATCGCGGTCCGCAGGGGCCAGAGGGCGCTCCGGAAGGCGCCGAGGGTCACCATCACCGTGCCGGTGACGACGACGGCCACCGCCATCGCGGCCACGGTGCGGTGCACCAGCAGGCCCGTGAGCGCGCCCACGGCGATGCCGAGCAGGGTGTAGCCGACGACCACGGGGGCGGTCGCACCGAAGACCGGGGCGTCGAACCAGTCGACCGTGAAGTCCGCGGCCGTCCGCGTGTGTGCCCAGGCGAGGACGGCGGACAGCACGGTCACACCGGCGACGAGCAGCACGGTGGGCACGGCGAGCTTGGCAGCCAGCCAGCGGGCAGGCGTCACGGACTGGGTCCAGGCCACGCGGTAGGTGCCGCTCTCCAGCTCCCGGGCGATCAGGGGGCCGGCGACGAAGGCGCTGATGATCCCCGGCAGGACCGTCACGACCAGGCCCGCGTACATGAGCACGGAGCTGAACAGGGACATCGACCCGTTGAAGTCCACGATCCGCTGGTCGCACGCGGGTCCGGAGACACCCGAGGCCTTGCAGGAGCCGGCCTCGAACTCGTCGATCAGGTGGGACGTCCACAGGGCGAAGCCGATGACGACGACGAGTCCGGCCAGGGCGAGAATTCCCGCGGCGCGCAGGGTGCCGCGGTGCTGGCGTACGACGACGCGGGCGGGGCCGCGGAGGGTGGTGAGAGTGCTCATGCGGCCGCCACCGTCCGGGCCGGTTCGTTGGACGCGCTGGGGGTGAGCAGCGGCGGTGCCTCCGGGGAGCGGAGGTGGGCGAGCAGCAGCTCCTCCAGGGAGGGCTGCGTGACGTCCCAGGCGGCGGGGTCCACCGGGCCCTCCTTGCGTACGAGTGCGGTGAGCTGACGTCCCGTCGTGCGCGATTCGACGACGGTGTGCGGGGTGAGATCGCGGGCCTGGCCGGTGACCAGGGCGTGCGCGGCGACGATGTCCTCGCTCTCGCCGCCGAGCCGGACCCGGCCGCCGTCGACGAACAGGAGGTAGTCGCAGGAGCCTTCGAGCTCGGTGAGGATGTGAGAGGACATCACGATGGTGGTGGCGTTCTCGGCCGCCTCGGCCATCAGGGTGCCCATCAGCTGGTGCCGGGCGAGCGGGTCGAGATCGGCCATCGGCTCGTCCAGCAGCATCAGTTCGGGCCGCTTGCCCAGCGCGAGCGCGAGGGCGAGCCGGGTCCGCTGCCCGCCGGAGAGCGCCCGGACCTTCGCGTCCTGCGGGAGCGGTCCTGCGACCCGGTCGGCGGCCGCGCGGTCCCAGGTGGCGGGGTTGAGCTCCTGGCCCGCCCACAGGGTGTCGGCCACGGTGAGCTGGGGATACAGCGGCTTGTCCTGGGAGACGTACGCGATGCGGGGCCGCGCCTCCCCGGGACCGGTGCCGAGCACGCGCACCGAGCCCTCGGTGGGCCGGAGCAGGCCGGCGGTGAGGGCGAGCAGGGTGGACTTCCCGGCTCCGTTGGGCCCGACGAGGGCGCAGACCCGTCCTGCGGGCAGCCGGAACGAGCAGTCGCGCAGGGCCCACCCCCGCTTCCGTCCGTACGTCATACCGAGGCCGTTCGCCTCGATCGCGGCGCCTGTCATGAGTCCTGGTCCCCCTTGAATGTGCTGTCCAGTACGTCGGTGAAGAGCGCGCTCACGTCGTCCTTGTCCAGTCCCGCGGCGCGGGCCCTGCGGGTCCATCCGGTGAGTTCGGCGCGCAGGGTCGCGTCGGCGGTGACGGCCGCGCTGCCGAGGGTGCGGCGGACGAATGTGCCGAGGCCGCGGCGGGCCTCGACGAGGCCTTCGCGTTCCAGCTCGCGGTAGGCCTTGAGCACGGTGTTGGGATTGATCGCCGTGGCCTCGACAACCTCACGGGCCGTCGGCAGCCGGTCGCCCGGCTCCAGCACACCCAGGCGGAGCGCCTGCTTGGTCTGCTGCACGATCTGCAGATAGGTGGCGACGCCGCTGCGCCGGTCGATGCGGAACTCGACCGCTGCGGATCCTGCCATCTGCACCACCCTTTCACTAATTGAGTAGTGAAAGGGTGTCGGAAAGAAGGGGCGACGTCAAGTGACGCCGCCCCCGCCTGGGTTGTGCTCGGTCAGGACTCCGTGCGGTACATCAGGTCGACCTCGTGCGTGGCGAAGCCCATCCGCTCGTACACCGACAGGGCGGCCGGGTTGTCGGCGTCCACGTAGAGCATCGCCGTCGGCAGCCCCCGGGAGGCCAGGTGCCGCAGTCCGATCGCGGTGAGCGCCTTGCCGAGCCCGCCGCCCTGGGCGTCGGGGAGGATGCCGACGACGTACACCTCGCCGAGCTCGTCCTCGGCGTGCACCTTCGTCCAGTGGAAGCCGACGATCCCGCCGTCGCGCTCGGCCAGGAAGAAGCCCTCCGGGTCGAACCAAGGCTCGGCCTTGCGGTCGTCCAGGTCGCGCTGGCTGAGGGAGCCCTGCTCGGGGTGGTGGGCGAAGGCGGCCCTGTTGACGGCGAGCCAGGCCGTGTCGTCCTGTCCCGGGACGAAGGTGCGGACGGTGACGCCCGGCGGGAGCACCGGCTCGGCGATGTCGAGATCGGTCAAGGAGCGGCGCAGCTGGCGCAGTTCGCGGAAGAGGGAGAGGCCCAGGACCTGTGCGAGGTGCCGGGCGGCCGACTTGCCGCCGTGCGCCCAGACCCGCAGCCGCTTCCCGGTCGCGGCGAGGAGCGCGGCACCCAGGGCGCGCCCGTGTCCGCGTCCGCGGTGGGAGGGGTGGACGACGAGTTCGGCGGCGGGGGCCTCGACGGGGTCCGTGTCCTCCAGCTGCGCGTAGCCGGCCAGGGTGCCGTCGACGTTCAGCAGGAAATGCCGGACGCCCTCACGGTGCCCGCCCCTCAGTTGCAGCCGCCCCTGCTCGGAGACGGCCTGCCGGCCGTCGGTCCCGGCGGCCTCGCCGAGGAGGGCGAGGACGGCGTCGGCCTGCTCGGGGGTGAGCGCGTCGAGGGTCTCGATCTCGCGCCCGGGGGAGGGGAGGGGTGCGTCAGTCGTCATGGGTACGAGCCTACGGCGCGGGGGCGGGAGGCCGGGGCACGTGGTAGCGCGGTCCGACCGGGCGCCGCCCGCCCCCTGTCACCCCTCGCGGTGCAGGACTTCCTGGGCGATGCGGGAGAGGTCGTCCGAGCTGGGCATCAGCTCTCGTACGCGTGAGGGGAGGGCCGCATACGTACAGACCGCGAGGGGCTCGTTCTGCGACTGGAGGGCGAATTCGACGACGGTCTCGTCCTTGCTCTCCGCGATGAGGATCCCGAGTGTCCGGTCGTCACGCTCCGGGTCGCGGAGGAGACGGTCCACCGCGGTGACGTAGAAGCTGAGCTGACCGAGGTGTGAGGGATGAGCCTTGGTGGTCTTCAGCTCGATCACCACGAAACGGTGCAACCTGAAGTGGTAGAAGAGCAGGTCGATGCGGAACTCCGTGTCGCCCACGGTGAGGGGATACTGCCGGCCGACGAAGGCGAACCCGAAGCCGAGCTCGGTGAGGAACTGCACGATCCTCGTGACGAGCGCGTCCTCGAGGTCGCGTTCCGCGGCGGTGTCCGACAGTTGGGTGAAGTCCAGGCGGTACGGATCCTTGAACACCTGCTCGGCCGCATCGGACGCCTGGGGGAGCGTGACACCGAAGTTGTTCGCGGCGGCGCCCTGAGCCAGGTGGAGGCCGCTGCGGATGTGTGTGCTGAGACGGTCGCGGGACCAGCCGTGGTGGACGGCGTGCTGGGCGTAGAAGTCCAGCTCGAAGCGGGTTTTGCACTTGTCCATGAGGACCTGGAGATGGCCCCAGGGCAATTGCGCAGCAGCTTGCTGCGCAAACTGTTCGGCCCACGTTCGAGCCATCTGCTGCATGTACTGAAGGTTGCGCGCGCTGAACCCCCGCTGGTTCGGGAATTCGGTCCGCAGCTCCGTGGCGATCCGTCCGACGACCTTCGTCCCCCACCTCTCCTCGCCCTGCCGCTCCAGGATCGTCCGCCCGATCTCCCAGTACATCAGGAGCATCTCCGTGTTCACCTTGAGCTGCGCCCGCATGTGCGCGCCGCGCACGATCGACTTCAGGTCGTCGACCATCTCGTGGAAGCCGGGGGGAAGTTCGCCCCGTTGCTGGGCCGGCACCGTCGCCTCGGCCATGAGTTCGTTCTCCATGGGGCACATGCTTCCGGCATGTACGCGTCCGGTGACGTTTCTGCTCGCATATGTACGCCCTACGGGTGATCGACCCCTTTCTGAGCGTGCGGCAACCAGTTCGTAACCCCGTACATCTGTCGCGCTACGCGCGTTGACTCTAGGCTGCCGCACGCAGGATCCAGAGACTCGAAGGGGACCGATGTCAGCGACACCGCATCCGCAGAAGAACCGTGCGCCCCGGCGGGTGCTCGCCGCCGCGGCCGGACTGGCCACCGTCGGCGCGCTCGTCGCCGCGATGCCGGCCGGCGCCCACGACCGGGGGCACGACCACGGCCACCCGTCCCGCACCGTCGACGTGCAACTGCTCTCCTTCAACGACCTGCACGGCAACCTGGAGCCGCCGGCCGGCTCCGCCGGGACGGTCAGCGAGACGCAGGCGGACGGCACGGTGAAGTCGGTCCCGGCCGGCGGCGTCGAGTACCTCGCCACCTCGCTGCGCAACGCGCGCAAGGGCAACCCGTACTCCGTCACGGCGGCCGGCGGCGACATGGTGGGAGCGAGCCCGCTGCTCTCGGGGCTCTTCCACGACGAGCCCACCATCGAGGCGCTCAACGGGCTCGACCTCGATGTGACGGCCGTGGGCAACCACGAGTTCGACGAGGGGGCCACGGAGCTCGCCCGTCTGCAGAACGGCGGCTGCCACCCCGTCGAGGGCTGCTACGAGAAGGGCAAGACGTTCGAGGGCGCGGACTTCCCGTACCTCGCGGCCAATGTGACGGCCGAGAAGACCGGGAAGCCGGTCCTCAAGCCGTACACGGTCTGGAAGAAGAACGGCGTCAAGATCGGCTTCATCGGGGTGACCCTGGAGGGCACGCCGAACATCGTCACGGCCAACGGCGTCAAGGGCCTGAAGTTCCACGACGAGATCGAGACGGTCAACAAGTACGCCAAGGAGCTCGACCGGCAGGGCGTCAAGTCCATCGTCGCGCTGATCCACGAGGGCGGGGCGCCGGCCTCGTCCTCGTACAACTACGACTGCGACAGTCCGGGCGCCGGTGACGGCATCTCCGGGCCGATCACCGACATCGCCAAGGGCATCACGCCGAAGGTCGACGCCCTGGTCACGGGCCACACCCACCAGGCGTACGTCTGCACGGTCCCGGACCCCTCGGGCAAGCCGCGCATGGTCACCTCGGCGTCGTCGTTCGGCAAGCTCTACACCGACACGACCCTCACCTATGACCGTCGCACAAAGGACATCGTGCGTACGTCGGTGGAGTCGGCCAACCACGTCGTCAGCCGTGACCAGGCCAAGGCCTCCGACATGACCGCGCTGATCAGCCGCTGGAACACGCTCGCCGCCCCGATCGCCGGCCGGCCGCAGGGCTTCATCTCCGCCGACATCAACGGCCGCGGTTCGACCTCGCCCGAGAAGCCGCTGGGCAACCTGATCGCGGACGCCCAGCTGGAGGGCCTGGCCCCCGAGGACAAGGGCGGCGCGGTTGTCGCGTTCATGAACCCGGGCGGTATCCGCTCGGACCTCGTGTACACGGCGTCGGGCAGTGAGGGCGACGGGGTGGTGACGTACGGCGAGGCGTTCACCGTCCAGCCGTTCACCAACATGATGAACGTCGTCGATCTGACCGGTGCGCAACTCGTCGCCGCACTCCAGCAGCAGGTCAGCGGCTCCAACGAGGCGTCGCCGAAGATCCTCCAGGTCTCGAAGGGCCTCACCTACACGCTGGACATGACGAAGGCGGGCGCCGAGCGGGTGGTCGCGGAAACGATCCGTCTGAACGGTGAGGCGATCGACCCGGCGAAGACGTACCGCGTCGCGATGAACGAGTTCCTCGCGGGTGGCGGCGACGGCTTCGCGGCCCTCGGCGCCGGCACGAACAAGCTGGTCGGCCCGTCCGACCTGGACCTGTTCAACACCTACCTGGCGGCGCACTCCACGGCCGCCGCGCCGCTGGACCCGCCGGCCACGGACCGGATCACGGTCGTGCAGTAGCCCTGCACGGCCCGGTCCCGGGCTCAGGGGCACCGACGGCCCACCACGGGAAGTGGCGGGCCGTCGGCTTGTTCAGGCCGGTCCGGGGACGAAGCTTTCGTGTCCCCCCACGCGGCGCCACAGGATGTGCGTTTCCCCTGGACGGAATTCGTCTCCGTACTGCCAGGTGGCACGCCCGTCGGGAGCCCATGTCATCTCCATGACAGGGCGTGCACCCTGCGGTAGGGAGATGCCCTGAACCGGCTTGACCCGGAGCCCGGGTCGGAACTGCCCTCGCTCCACATCCGGAACGAACTTCTTCGGATGACGTCTTCGAAGCGCTTCTGCTCCTCAGGCTTCAGGGCCTTGAAGTCGCGCTTGAAGTGGGCAGTCGTCTCGAATGTCGGCCATCGGGCCTCCCGGTGTCAGGGGTCAGTCTTCGTCGAGGTGCGCGAACATGCTGTCCGTGTCCTCGTGGACGGTGGTGCGCCCGGCAGCGATGTCCTCGCTGGCCCTGCGCTCACCCTCCTGCCACTCCGGGGTCCAGAACCGGGCCTGGTCGGAGCGGATCTTGGTGAGTCCGTGCACTGTCACTTCACCGGCGCTGGTGATCTCGAACTCGAGCTCGTCGCCCTGGTCCACCCCGAGGGCGGCCCGGATGGCCTTGGGCAGCGTGACCTGCCCGTTCGTGCGCAATGTGGCCGTGGCCGTAGTCAGGTGATGACCTCCTACCTCTGTCGCCATCCCAGCCAATCCATCACGAATCTCGCAGATTGCGATTTCACGAAATCCGCAATCCAGGAGCCAGGCGGTGGCGGGTGGGGGTGGTCCGGTCCTGTTCCGTGATTGAAGTGAACCCGTCATAATTCAGGCCCCGCTCCCCCCACGGCTGACCGGAGACGCATCCGCATGAGTCCGTACACCACTACACGCCGGACCTTCCTCGCCGGCGTCCTGGGCGCCACCGCCGGAGTCGCCGTCGGCGCGACGCCTGCCCTTGCCGCCGCCCGGAAGGCGACCGGCGTCCAGGACTGGATGAGCGCCGTTCCCGACGCCACCGCGCTGCGGCGCCTCACGATCCCGGGGACGCACAACTCGGGTGCGCGGTACGGCGGTCCGTGGACGGAGTGCCAGAACACCACGATCGCCGAGCAGCTCGACAGCGGCATCCGCTTCCTCGACATACGCTGCCGGATCAGCGGCGACGCGTACGCCATCCATCACGGGGCGTCGTACCAGAACCTGAACTTCGACGATGTGCTGGGCGCCTGCCGGGACTTCCTGGCCCGTCAGCCGTCGGAGACCGTGCTGATGCGGGTCAAGCAGGAGTACTCCGAGGAGAGCGACGCCGCGTTCCGGCGGATCTTCGACCTCTACCTCGACGGCAAGGGCTGGCGCCCGCTCCTCCACCTCGATCCCGTGCTGCCGGACCTCGGGGGCGCCCGCGGCAAGGTCGTGCTGCTCGCGGACAACGGCGGCCTGCCCGGTGTCCGGTACGCCGACCCGGCGGTCTTCGACATCCAGGACGACTACATGGCGGAGCCGTTCGGCAAGTACCCCAAGATCGAGGCGCAGTTCCGCAAGGCCGCGCAGCAGCCCGGCAAGCTCTTCATGAACTACGTGAGCACCGCCGCCCTGATGCCGCCGCGCTGGAACTCCGACCGTCTCAACCCGCAGGTGCACTCGTTCCTCGACGGATCGGAGGCGGCGGGCTGGACCGGTCTCGGCATCGTCCCCCTGGACTACCCGGCGACCCGTTCCGGCCTGGTCGAGTCGCTGATCCGGCACAACCCGACGGGCTGAGCCGCACGCCGGCGCCGCCTACGAAGGCCACGTCCGATGCTGCCGGACACGCCGCCTCATGACCATGCCGGGGATGCCGACCGCGAGCAGGACCGGGATCGCGAGGGCGATCCCGGCCCAGAGGACGATAGCGAGGTAACCGTAGGCGGCGTTCCGCGTGTCCTCGTCCGCCCGTACGAGAAGGACGATGCTCGCGACGAACGCCGCCGCCATGAGGAACGCGATGACGGCGGCGAGCCGGACGAGGATGCCGGCCCACCGCCGGTAGGCGTCGCTGACCGCCGGGGCCTGCGGTGGCGCGTACACCATGTGCGCACCGGGCGCCCGGCCCGGCTGCTGGTCTGACATGGGGCCTAGTTGTACTGCCCGGAGCCCGGAAACACCAGGCCCCCACCGGGGCAGCCCCTCAGCCGGTTCTCACGCCCCCGGCGGCGGCTGAGGTGCCCCGGGGAGGCGGATCGATGCCACCGTGCCGCCGCCTTCCGCAGGGCTCAGGGCGATCTGGCCGCCGGCGTGCTGGACCGTCCGGGCCACGATGGACAGGCCGAGGCCGGAGCCGGGGAGCTGGCGGGCCGAGGGGGAGCGCCAGAAGCGGTCGAAGACGTGCGGGAGATCCTCGGCGGGGATGCCGGGGCCGTGGTCCCGTACGGTCAGCTCGCCGCGGTGGAGGACGACGTCGACCGTGCCACGCGCCGGGCTGAACTTCACCGCGTTGTCCAGGACGTTGACGACCGCACGCTCCAGGGCGGCGGGCTCGGCGCGTACGTACCAGGGGGCGAGCTCGGCGGTGATGGTGAGCTCCGGTCCGCGCAGGCGGGCGCGCTGCAGGGCGTTACGGGTGATCTCGTGCAGCGCGACCACCTGGAGGGGGCCGGGCTGGGCGGCGTCGGGGCGGGAGAGCTCCTGGAGGTCGCCGATGAGCGCGGCGAGTTCCGTCATCTGGGCCTTGACCGAGGTCATCAGCGCCTTGCGGTCGTCGGGCGGGATGGCGCGGCCCGTCTCGTCGCTGCGGACGAGCAGCTCGACGTTCGTACGGAGCGAGGTGAGCGGGGTGCGCAGTTCGTGCCCGGCGTCCGCGATGAGCTGGGACTGACGGTCGCGGGAGGTGGCCAGGGAGCTGGTCATGACGTTGAAGGAGCGGGAGAGGCGTGCGATCTCGTCCTCGCCCTCGGCGGGGATCCGGACGGTCAGGTCCTCGGTCTCGGCCACGTGCTCGACCGCGTGGGCGAGGTCGTCGACGGGGCGCAGACCGGTACGGGCGATCCACAGACCGGCCGCGCCGGCTCCGACGACGCCGATGCCGGCGACGAGGAACAGCACCCAGGCGAGGGTCGAGAGGGGGTCGGTGACATCGTCCATCGGGCGGGCCACGGATACCGCGAGGGTGGTGATCGCTCCGGGGCCGGGGCGGTCCAGCCTGATCTGGTAGGTGTAGACGCGCAGCTTGGCGCCGTCGGTGTCCGTGACGGTGTGCAGGACGTTGTCCCTGTCACCGCCCGCCACGGCGATGTCCTCGTCCGTCGTGGGGAAGGGCTGGGGGCGCGGTGGCGCGGCGCAGGGGTCACCGGTGGTGGCGATGATCTGCACGCTGTACGAGCCGGGCGCCGGGCGCTGGCGGGCCGCGGTGCCCGCACAGGCGTTGAGCAGGTTCTGGACGTACGTCTCGTCGATCGCCGTCGAGTTGCGAAGCGACTGGTCCAGCTGGTGCTCCAGCTGCTCCCGCGTCACGAACCAGCACGCCGCCGCCACCGCCGCGACGGCCACCGCGACGGCCATGGCGACCAGCAGGGCGAGCCGTGAGCGCAGCGGCAGGGCGCGGAGCCGGCGGGGCAGGCCGGTCACCCGTCACCGCCGCCGGAGCGCAGGGCGTAACCGACGCCCCGGACCGTGTGCACGAGGCGCGGTTCGCCGCCCGCCTCGGTCTTGCGGCGGAGGTACATCACGTACACGTCCAGGGAGTTGGAGCTGGGCTCGAAGTCGAATCCCCAGACCGCCTTGAGGATCTGCTCACGGGTCAGCACCTGCCGGGGGTGGGCCAGGAACATCTCCAGGAGCGTGAACTCGGTCCGGGTGAGCTCGACCCGGCGCGTCCCCCGGGTGACCTCGCGGGTGTTCAGGTCCATGCGGAGGTCCGCGAAGGACAGCACGTCGTCGTCGGGGAGGGGCCCGCCCGCCGCGACCGCGTAGGAGCTGCGGCGCAGCAGGGCGCGGATGCGGGCGAAGAGCTCGTCCAGTTCGAAGGGCTTGACGAGGTAGTCGTCGGCGCCCGCGTCGAGTCCGGTGACACGGTCGCCGACGGTGTCACGGGCGGTGAGCATCAGAATGGGTGTGGTCGATCCGGTGGACCGGATGCGCCGGGCGGCGGTGAGGCCGTCCATGCGGGGCATCTGGATGTCCAGGACGATCAGGTCGGGGGCGTACGACTCGGCCTTGGCGAGGGCGTCGTAGCCGTCCACGGCCACCTCGGTGCCGTAACCCTCGAAGGCGAGGCTGCGCTGCAGGGCCTCGCGCACGGCGGGCTCGTCGTCGACGATCAGGACGCGCTGGGGATCGTCTTCGGCGGGGCTCATCGCTTCTTCGTCCTCTTCCGTCGTGCCGGGTGCTGCGTGCGGGGCTCTCAGCCTCGCACGGCCGCCGCGCGTCGTCGTGCGGCACGGGGCCCACGGCCGGAGCCGCTGCGGATCTCGGCCGGGCGGGGTGCGGGCGCGGCGTGCGCCGAGGCGGCCAGTTCGGCGGCCAGGGCGAGCGGGAGGGCCAGGCCGGAGGGGCCGGCGGCCACGGGGGTGTCGGGGTTCATGGGACCTCCTCGTCAGGAGCCGTCGCCGGCGCGCAGAGCGTCCAGGTCGGCCTTGACCGTGTTGACCGGGATGGCGAAGCCGAGGCCCACGCTGCCCGCCGCCGAGCTGCCCGAGGTGCTGGACGAACTAGGCGCGTACATAGCGGAGTTGATGCCGATGATCTCGCCGTTCATGTTGATCAGGGCGCCGCCGGAGTTGCCGGGGTTGAGCGAGGCGTCGGTCTGAATGGCCTTGTACGTCGTCTGGGACGAGCCGGTGTCGCCGTTGAACTGCTGGCCGCCGAACTCGAACGGCCAGTTCTGTCCGCCCTGTTGCTGTTGCTGCTGCTGGTTCTGCTCGTCCTCCTTGGCGACCGTGACGTCGCGGTCGAGGGCCGAGACGATGCCGCTGGTGACCGTGCCGGTGAGGCCCTCGGGCGAGCCGATCGCCACGACCTCGTCGCCGACCTTCACCGAGGAGGAGTCACCGAGCGAGGCCGTCTTCAGCCCGCTCGCGCCCTGGAGCTTGATGAGGGCCAGGTCCTTGTCGGGGTCCGTGCCGACGACATCGGCGGTGTACGACTTACCGGTGCTGAGGGTCACCTTGATCTCGGAGGCGCCGGAGACGACGTGGTTGTTGGTGACGATCTCGCCGTCCGCCGTGATGACGACGCCGGAACCGGTGGCCTCGCCCGCGGAGGACGTCGCGCCGATCTCGACGATGGCCGGGGACACGGCGGCCGCCACGCCGGAGACGGTGCCGGCGCTGCTCTGCGAGACGGTGGTGCCGCTGACTACGCCGCCGGAGCCGGAGCTGCCGGAGCCGCCGCCCGCGAGCTCGCCGATGAGGGTGGCGGTGCCGCCGCCGATCGCCGCGGCGGCGATCGCCACGGCCGCCAGCAGGGCGAGGGGCCGCTTGACCCGGCGCTCGGACGCGGGGGCCGCGGCCGGGACGGGCTCGGGCGCCGGGGCGGGCCAGGCGTAGGCGGCGGCGGGCACCTCGGCGGTCTGCCGCTCGGGCTCGTAGGCCGGCGGCGGCGGATAGGCCGCCTGGCCATCGCCGTGCGAGGCGCTGCCGTGCGGAGCGCTGCCGTACGAGCCGCTGCCGTACGTACCGCTGCCGTACGAACCGTTGTCGTGCGAGGGGGACATCGGGTACTCGCCGCTCGGGCGGTGGCTGTCGGTCATGTCTACGAGAGTGGCCAGCGAACATGAGAGCAGCCTGAGTACGCCCTGAGAAGCCCGGCAGAACCTCGTATGCCCGATATAAGGAAGCGCCTCGCTACAGCGCGGTGACCGTCGGTTCGCCGCAGCCGCACGACCGGCGCACCACGAGCGCCGACGGGAACTGCTTCAGCCGCTCGCGCCGCGACCCCGAGACGCGCAGGGAGTCGTCGAGGACCAGGTCCACGGCAGCCCGGGCCATCGCCGGACGGTCCGAGAAGACGGTCGTGAGCGGCGGATCGGTCAGGCCCGCTTCCTTCACGTCGTCGAAGCCCGCGACCGCCAGCTCACCCGGCACGTCGATCCGCAGCTCGCGAGCGGCCCGCAGCACCCCGATGGCCTGGTCGTCCGTGGAGCAGAAGATCGCCGGGGGCCTGTCGGGCCCGGAGAGCAGCTTCAGTGCCACCTGGTAGGCGTCGTAGCGGTTGTACGGGGCATGGAAGAGCCGGCCCTCGGTCGGCCGTCCGGCCTCCTGCATCGCCCGGCGCCAGCCCTCGATGTGGTCGGCGACCGGGTCACCGACCACCGGGGTCGACTCCATGCCGCCGAGGCACGCCACGTAGGCGTTGCCGTGCTCCAGGAGGTGGCGGGTGGCGAGCTGGGCGCCGCCGACGTCGTCGGTGACGACCGCGACGTCGTCGATCGCCTCGGGGCGTTCGTGCAGCAGGACCACGCGGGCGTCCCAGGCCTCTATCTCGGCCGCGGCACGCTCACTGGGTCCCTGGCTGACCAGGATCAGACCGGAGACCCGCATGCCGAGGAAGGCCCGCAGATAGTGGACCTCGCGCTCGTCGCGGTAGTCCGAATTGCCGACGAGCACCATTTTCCCGCGCTCTGCCGCCGCCTGTTCGACCGCGTGCGCCATCTCGGCGAAGAAGGGCTGCCGGGCGTCCGGCACGATCATCCCTATGAGGTCGGTGCGCCGCGAGGCCATGGCCTGGGCGACCCGGTCGGGCCGGTACCCCAACTCCTTGATCGCGGCGAGCACCCGCTCGCGCGTGGCCGGGGCGACCGGCCTGGGTCCGTTGTTGATGACGTAGCTGACGACCGCTGTCGAGGTCCCCGCCAGTCTCGCCACATCGTCCCGCGTCACCTTGGCCACGCGCGGCAGTCTACGCGGATCGACCTACCGCTTGGCAGGCCGGACCGGCGCTTCCTCCGTGATCTCAGCCTCCGCGGACTGCTCCGAACGGGTGACCACCTGGTCCACGGGCCCCGACGCCGCCTTGGCCCTGGCCTCCTCGGCTCCGCGGTCGCTCTTCTCGGCTCCCCTGTCACCCTTCTCGGGGGTGACGAAGCGGTAGCCGACGTTGCGGACGGTGCCGATCAGCGACTCGTGCTCCGGGCCGAGCTTGGCCCGCAGCCGCCGCACGTGGACGTCGACCGTGCGCGTACCGCCGAAGTAGTCGTAGCCCCAGACCTCCTGGAGCAGCTGGGCGCGGGTGAAGACCCGGCCCGGGTGCTGCGCGAGGTACTTGAGCAGTTCGAATTCCTTGAAGGTCAGGTCGAGGACCCGGCCCTTGAGCTTGGCGCTGTACGTCGCCTCGTCGACCGACAGATCGCCGTTGCGGATCTCCATGGGGGAGTCGTCGGCGGTGATCTGCTGGCGGCCGGTGGCCAGCCGCAGCCGGGCCTCGACCTCTGCCGGACCCGCGGTGTCCAGCAGGACGTCGTCGATGCCCCAGTCGGCGGTGACGGCCGCCAGGCCGCCCTCCGTCACGACGAGGATCAGCGGACAGCCGGGCCCGGTGGACCGCAGCAGCTGACAGAGCGAGCGGACCTGCGGGAGGTCGCGCCGGCCGTCGATGAGGATGACGTCGGCACCAGGGGTGTCGACGAGAGCTGGTCCCTCGGCGGGGGCGACCCGCACGCTGTGCAGCAGAAGGCCGAGGGCGGGGAGCACCTCCGTCGACGGTTGAAGGGCATTCGTCAGAAGCAGCAGTGAACTCATCGCCGCCCACCTGCCTGGGTCGTCGGTCGATCGTGCACGTTCAGCTCGCCCATTACGTCGGTCCTCCTCGTTCCCTGCGAGAGGGGCACTCCCGGGTCGGACCCGGGGGAGTATGCGGCACTGCTTCGTACTCCCGTACGACCATTTCTCTCGACGGCCGTCATACGGTTTTTACTGTGCGGTCCCGCGCCCGGGGAACGCTGAGCTTGTGGAAACGCTGCCGTAACAACGCTCGGAAAGCACAAAAGGACCCGGGGGCTGCTTTGCCCGGATCCTCTTCGCAGCAGAATAGCCCACATGAGTTCTGCGTCCGAGGGTCGTTTCACGAGTTCTTCTGTTCCCTCGATCACGCGGGCCCCCCGGCGCACCACGTTGCTGACCGGTGACGGGGTCCGTATCGAGGCGGTGTACACCCCGTGTACGGCGGGTTCCGGGGCCGCCGACGGCGATGGGTCCGCAGGGACCGCCATCGTCCTCGCGCACGGTTTCACCGGCTCCGTCGACCGGCCGGCCGTACTGCGCGCGGCGGAGGTGTTCGCCCAGCGTGCGGCCGTGATCACGTTCTCCTTCCGGGGTCACGGAAAGTCCGGCGGGCGGTCCACGGTGGGTGACCGCGAGGTGCTGGACCTGGCGGCCGCGGTCGCCTGGGCACGGTCGCTGGGGCACCGACGCGTCGTTACGGTCGGCTTCTCGATGGGCGGTTCCGTGGTGCTCCGCCATGCCGCTCTGTATACGGCGCCGGAAGCCGGTGAATCCGTGGATGAGGAATCGGAAACCGTGGGGGCCGAACGGGTGGACCGGCGCACTGGGGCGCACAAGGCGCACGGGGAGCGCGCAGAGGCGCATACGGGCGCGCATACGGATGTGGTCGTCTCGGTGAGCGCGCCCGCTCGCTGGTACTACCGGGGTACGGCCCCGATGCGCCGCCTGCACTGGGTCGTCACCCGCCCCACGGGCCGGCTCGTCGGCCGCTACGGCTTCCGCACGCGGATCCACCGGGAGGACTGGGACCCCGTGCCGCTCTCGCCGGTGGAGGCCGTCCCGCTGATCACCGCGCCCCTGCTGATCGTGCACGGCGACCGGGACCCGTACTTCCCCGTCGACCACCCGAGGATGCTGGCAGGTGCCGCCGGCGACAGGGCGGAGTTCTGGCTGGAGCACGGCATGGGCCACGCGGAGAACGCCGCGGACGAGAAACTGCTGACCCGTATCGCCGACTGGACCGACTCGGCGTGATCCATGATGGACAGCCGACGTACGACGAAAGGGGTGCCGCCATGGCGGCGGGAACGATCCGCTACTGGGCCGCGGCCAAGGCCGCCGCAGGAACCGCGGAGGAGCCGTACACGGCGGAGACGCTCGCCGAGGCGCTCGAAGGTGTGCGCGAGCGGCACCCCGGTGAGCTGACGCGCGTGCTGCTCCGATGTTCGTTCCTGATCGACGGGAATCCTGTGGGGACCCGCGGTCATGAGACCGTACGGCTTGCCGAGGGCGGCACGGTCGAGGTGCTCCCGCCGTTCGCAGGAGGGTGAACCGCAGACCATGAGCAACAGCGATCAGCAGTATCCGTACGACCCGGGACACGGGCAGCAGCACCAGGGACAGCAGCCCTACGACCCGGAGTACGCGCAGCAGCCGTACGACCCGGCGGCGTACGGGCAGCAGGCTCAGCAGCCGGCGTTCGGGCAGCAGGGCGAGCAGCCGGCGTACGGGCAGCAGCAGCCCGTGTACGGCCAGGAGCCGGCGCAGCCCGCCTACGGACAGGAGCCCGTGCCGCCCGCGTACGGCTCGCAGCAGCCCTACGCGCAGCAGCAGCACTCCGCGTACCCGGAGCAGGGCGTGCCCGAGGGGACCGCCGACCAGGGCGCGACCCAGACGTGGCAGGGGCAGACCTGGGACACCCAGTACCAGCCGACGATCCAGCCGCAGCACCAGGCCGCGCCCGCCCCCGCCCCCGCCCCCGCGCAGGGCGCCCCGGGCGGCTACCCGCTGCCCCCCGAGACCCCGGTGGCCCCGCCCGCCCCGTCGGCTCCGGAGGCTCCGGCAGCCGCGCCCGCCGACGCCGGTTACAGCGCGCCCACCACCCTGGGCAACAGCCGGGTCACCGACGCCCAGCGGGCCCGGGCCGAGGGGCGTTCGCCGATCATCGCGCCGGGGATCCAGCCCGCCGCGATCACCGCGGGCCTCGGCCTGCTCCTCGCTCTCGGCGCCGCGATCGGTCCGTACGCCCTGCTCGTGCCCCTGGTCCTGCTCCAGGCCGTGACCGCGGCGGGGTGGTTCCGGCTCAACGGCATGTGGCCGGCCAGGCAGGGCATCGCGCTCGCGTTCGCCGGAGGTGTGGTGGCCGACGTCGTGCTGCTCGCCGCGGGCCGGAGCAACGCCCCGGCGGCCATCCTCGGCACGCTCGGTGTCTGGGTGCTGCTCACCCTCGTCCTCCAGCTGCGCAGCAGGGCCGGGGCGGACGAGCGGATGTACGGCCTGACGGCCACCGTCGCGTCGGCCGCGCTCGCCGTGCTGGCCGCCGGGCACCTGGCCGCCGTCCCGGACGCGGTGACGGTGGGCGGCATCGCGGTCGCCGTGGCGGTGCTCGTCAGGGCCCTGCCGCTGCCCGGACCGGTTTCGGTCGTCGTGGCGCTGCTCGCCGCGGCGGGTGCCGGCCTGGGCGTCGGAGCGTTCACGGACTTCGGCGCACAGGCCGCGTTCCTCGGGTTCGCGGCGGGTGGCTGCGCGCTGATCGGCCTGCGGGTCGCGAGCTACGACTACCCGTCGCGCTTCGTGCACATGACGGCCGGGGTGGCGCTGCCGCTCACGGCCGCGGCTCCCGCCGTCTATCTGATCGGCCGTGCGATCGCCTGACGACCGACGTTCCTGACGTTCCCTCACTCACACTCCCGCGCCCGGGGAACCGGCGGGGCCGCCCGCTCGTCGATCACTGCGGGCGTGCCGCACGGCGGCAGTAGGCTCACGCCCACAGGGGTCAGGCCGGTCCGAGTGGGGGAACAACAGGCATGCGAGCACTGCGAATACTGCTGATCATCGCCGTGGTGCTGGGTGGCGTCTTCGTCGCCGTGGACCGCGCCGCCGTGTATTTCGCGGAGTCGGAAGCCGAGGGGCGGGTCTCCTTCGCCGGCGCCGAGACCGGTTCGACCGAGGTCTCGATCAAGGGTTTCCCCTTCCTGACCCAGGTGGCCGGGTCGGAGCTCGACCGCGTCGACGTCACGGTCAAGGACGTCCGCGCGGGCGCGGCGGGCCGGGAGATACGGATCGGTGAGATCCGGGCCCGGCTGAGTCAGGTGACGCTGGGCGCCGGTTACACCAGCGCGACGGCCTCCCGGGCCACCGGGACGGCCGTCATCTCGTACGCGGCTCTCACCGAGGCGGCCGACGACGGCGTCACGGTCGCCTACGGCGGCGACGGCAAGGTCAAGGTCACCGGGTCGGTACAGATCCCGCTGCTGGGCCAGACGGTCACGCGCAGCGTGCTGTCCACGGTCACCCTGGTCGACGGGGGCACCGTCAAGGTGCACGCCGACGAGGTCCCGGGTGAGGGCATCCCCGGCCTTGAGGGCCTGGTCAGGAAGAAGACCGACTTCGAGCGCAAGATCGCGGGGCTGCCCGACGGCCTGAAGATGGAGAAGATCGAGGTCGCTCCGGGCGGCCTGGAGATATCGATGACCGGTGCCGACGTCCGGCTCGCCGGATGACGACGCTCCACGGGCGCCACCACGGGTGGACCCCGGCCACGCCTAACTCCCGGGTGGCCGGGGTAGGGGTTCGCGAGGACGTCCCGGACGGCCGATCCAGATAGTGAGACGAGCTCGTCCGTTCCGCAGATGACCGCTGCCCGGCGGCCGCCCGTTCCCGGGCCGTCGAGGGCATCGACTCGACTCTCGTCTCGCATCGCGGACGATCGTGTCTCATCATCCGACACGACGGTGACATCTCCGGCCGTACCTCCCTACGATCGGACGCATGAAGCGACAGGCGGACCTCACGAAGCGGCGGGCAGTAGACCTGTGCCGCGTCGCCGCCATGCTCTGTCGCACCTTCTGAGCGGGACCCTCTCCCGTTTCCCCCGGCCCTTCGACCACGTCAGGGCCGAACCCGTGCCTTCCGTACGCGTTCCGCTCCAAGCACCTGCGCGTACACCTCGCACTCCGCACACCGCACCACCCCGCCGCAGACTGCCCCGGAGGAGAAACACATGAGCCGCGCAGACGTTCTGGTCGACGCCGACTGGGTCGAGGCCCACATCGACGACCCGCAGGTCGCCATCGTCGAGGTCGACGAGGACACCTCGGCGTACGAGAAGAACCACATCAAGAACGCGATCCGGATCGACTGGACCAAGGACCTCCAGGACCCGGTCCGCCGTGACTTCGTCGACCAGGCCGGCTTCGAGAAGCTCCTGTCCGAGAAGGGCATCGGCAACGACACGCTGGTCGTCCTCTACGGCGGCAACAACAACTGGTTCGCCTCGTACGCGTACTGGTACTTCAAGCTGTACGGCCACGAGAACGTCAAGCTGCTCGACGGCGGCCGCAAGAAGTGGGAGCTCGACTCCCGCGACCTGACCGACGCCGTCCCGGCGCGCCCGGCCACCCAGTACAAGGCCAAGGCCCAGGACGAGTCGATCCGCGCCTACCGCGACGACGTCGTGAAGGCCATCGGCAGCCAGAACCTCGTCGACGTGCGTTCGCCCGACGAGTTCAGCGGCAAGCTGCTCGCCCCGGCGCACCTCCCGCAGGAGCAGTCGCAGCGTCCCGGCCACGTGCCGAGCGCCCGCAACATCCCGTGGTCGAAGAACGCCAACGACGACGGCACGTTCAAGTCGGACGACGAGCTCAAGGCCCTCTACGAGGACGAGCAGGTGGACCTGGCCAAGGACACCATCGCGTACTGCCGCATCGGTGAGCGCTCCGCGCTCACCTGGTTCGTCCTGCACGAGCTGCTCGGCCAGGAGAACGTCAAGAACTACGACGGTTCGTGGACCGAGTACGGCTCCCTCGTGGGCGTGCCGATCGAGCTCGGCGCCAACAAGTAAGAGCGTCCGGCAATTGGGGGCGGCGTCGCGGGGTTGGGCACGCACTCCCCCAAGCTCTCGGCTTCGCTCGAGCAGGGAGGGGCCCCCACCGGCGTCGTCGTCAGTCTTCCCCAAGGTCTCGGCTTCGCTCGACCAGGGGAGACCCCGATCGCTCCGCGGTGCCTTTCTCCCCCGCCTCGCAGCTGCACCACCCAACCCCGCTCCTTCTCCCACCCCCAATTGCCGGACCCTCTAATTCCGCATGACCCGATCAGCAGGACCCCGACCAGAAGGACAGAACACCATGTGTGGAGCACAGGCCGGCGGCCCCGACGCTTCGACGATCAAGCCCGGCGAGACGACCATCCAGGGCAGCGTGACCCGCGACGGCGAGCCCGTCACCGGCTACGTCCGTCTGCTGGACTCGACCGGTGAGTTCACCGCCGAGGTCCCGACCTCGGCGACCGGACAGTTCCGCTTCTACGCGGCCGAGGGCACCTGGACGCTCCGCGCCCTGGTTCCGGGCGGCACCGCCGACCGTACGGTCGTGGCGCAGACCGGTGGCCTCGCCGAGGTCGCCATCGCCGTGTAGTTCACGCGCACATACGGCCGGAGGGCCGCACCCCAGGGGGTTGGACGCCACCTGAACAGGGGTGCGGCCCTTCGTGCCGTCCGCGTTCGCTTCCGCGCCGAAGAGCTCTACGCTGGAGACATGTACGCCCGGCGTAGGCGCGTCTATTTTCTGATGATGGGCGGATGCCTCTTCCTCTTCGTCTCCGCCTGGGCCTTCGTGCGTCTGTGGTCCGTCCCGGCCGCCGTGGCGATGTGTGTGGTCGCCATGGTCATACCGCCCGTCGCGGCGATCGTCGCCAACCGCAGGGGACCCGAGGACCGTTGGTGGGACGACCCCGCCCGCGCCTCCCGGCCTGCTGATCGCCGTCCCCGGGCCGAGCGGCCTCGTCCGCGTGACGAGCGGCCCCGTCCGCCACGGGTGCAGCGCACGGGCGACCGGATCTCGGACGAGTGGTGGGACGAGCTCGACGGCAGGGACCACCGCCGCTAGGCCGAGTCCGCGAAGTGCCGTCCGGCCCCGCGACCGGCGATCAGTAGACGAGGGCCTGGGTGCCGTCCGCCATGGCCTCCTGCACGAAGACCTGCGCGCCTGCGATCCGTACGCCCTCCAGGACGTCCTTCTCCGTGATGTCGCGCCGTGCCGCGCACTGCGTGCAGAGCGTGATCCCGCCGCCCGCCAGGATCGAGTCGATCAGATCGGGCAACGGCGCGGAGTGCGGCAGTTCGAATTCGGCGGCGCGCCCCGGCAGAGCGAACCAGGCGGACTCGCCGGTCAACCACAGCGAGACCTCGACCCCACTGGCGACGGCCACGGCCGCCACGGTGAAGGCCTGGGAGCAGCGCTCGGCTCCATCGGCTCCGGCGGTCACCTTGATCACGAGCTTCTTCGGCATGTACCGAACTGTAATCCTCGGCCGGGCAACCTCTCCTGTGACCTGTGGGTCAGTTGTGTGCGCAGGTAATGGAACCCGCGCCTCAGGTCTCTTGGGGGGGACCCTTTTGGAACCGAACGACACCATTTCCGGCGCGCCGGACGAGCCGCCCGTCGCCCCCGGACGGCAGCGTCCACGGGGCCGTACGACCTTGCTGATCGCCGCCGCAGCCCTGCTCGGCATCTCCGGCGGCACGGCGGTCGGCTACGGCATCCAGGCCGAGCGGCCTCCGACGCCGCTGCCCGCGCTGTCGCAGGCGGAGCTGGCCTACCCGGCGAAGGCGCTCCCCGCGGACAAGGCCCCGGCCCCGCTGCCCGCCTCGCAGGACCGGCAGGTCAAGACGGACGGCGACCTGCGCAAGCTGCTCATCGACCGCCCGGCGGGCTGGAGCGAGAACAAGGACGCGGACTGGCTGCAGGACGGCTGGATGACCGTGGGCGAACTCGCGCGCGACTTCGACGAGGAGGACTCGATGTTCGAGTACTTCCTGGAGTCCGACATCCGCCGCATCGCCGGCGCCTCCTGGGTGAAGGGCGCGGACCGCGAGGCCGCGATCCAGCTCGTCCAGTTCTCCTCCGGGGTGGGCACGTCCGCCGCGGAGTTCGCCAACGGCCAGCGCGCCTACATGGCCGACCCGGAGGACGGCGCGGGCAACGAGGGCGACCCGGTCAAGGGGAGCGGCGAGGGCCGCTATTACCTCTACGAGGTGGACCGGGAGCCCGGCTACGAGCCCTTCTACCGGGCCAGAGCCGTCATGAACCGCGGCGACATCATGATCGAGATCGATCTGTACGACAGCCGGCCGATCAGCAAGAAGGACATCCGGACGTTGGCCGAGCAGCAGCTGGAGCGCCTGTGAACGACATGGACCGGCCCGAGCCCGCCGAGGCTCCAGAAGCCACAGGTGCCCATGAACCGACCGGCGCCCCGGACCCCGCCGCACGCCCCGGGCGGGCCCGGCGGATCCTGCTCACCGCGCTGCCCTTCGTGCTGGTGCTCGGAGCGGTCGGCGGCGCGGCGACGTACACGAAGATCACGGTCGACGGCGCCGACCGCAGCGTGGAGACCACCGTCTGGAAGGTGTCCGCCCGCAAGCCCGGCAAGGATCCCGCCCGCGACACGAGCCGGGGAAGGGCGGACACCGCGCTCAGCAAGCTGATGCTGCCCGTGCCCGAGGGCTACCGGCTCGGCCCGGACGACGGGGAGCACGGCAACGACGACGAGGTGGACGGCGAGCGGGCCGTCGCCGCGATGAAGGAGTCCAACCGGGGGCTGGCGGGCAAGGAGCGCCGGGAGTACGACAAGCGGATCGACAAGCTCCGTGTGCAGGGGGTCGCCTTCCGCTCGTACGTCACCCAGGAGGACGACCTGGAGGTGCACGCCGCGATCGTGCGGATGAAGGACAAGAAGTCCGTACGGGGCTTCCATGCCTTCCAGACGGGACTGTTCGACGCACTCGGGATCTTCCGCGAGGGCCCGAAGATCAAGGGCCACACCCGGAACGCGGCCTGCTACCTGCAGCCCAAGGACAGCGACAGCGACATCGAGGAAATGGTGTGCGCGGCCTACGACGGTGAGCTGAGCATCAGCTACTCGGCGACCGGCATCAAGCCCGTCGACGAGGCTGCCGTCGCCGAGCTTCTGAAGGACCAGCTGGACCACATCACGTCCCCGGGGGAGTACGTATGACCGAGCAGACGGCCGCACCCACCGACGCGGTCGCTCCCGCACCGTCCACCCTTCCCGAGGCCACCCTGCCCCCGGTCCCGCAGGACCCGCCGCGGATCCCCGCGGAGGGCCCCGCGCCCGCGGCGCCCCGCCCGCCGCGCCGCGCCCTGCGGGCGGCCCTCCGGTGGACGGCCGCCGTGCTGGTCCTCGGCGGGCTCGGCACGGGCACGGCCGCCGGCATCACGACCATGGACCGCACCGATGTGCCGGGTCTCGCGACCCGGGACGACGGGCGCTGGGACTACCCGGCGCTGAGCCTGCCGGCCCTGCCCGCCGGTGCGCCCCGGCCCTTCACCGACTTCAACACGGCGGAGGTCCACCACGCGGACCTGCGGCGTCTGCTGCTGCCCGCGCCCGCCGGGGCCACCGTGGACAAGGAGCTCGACGGCGGCTGGGTGGACATCGCTCGTTACGTCGCCGAGTACGGCAAGGACGACCGGGCCGCTCTGACCGAGCAGCTCGAGAACTCCGCCCCGCGGCACATCGCGGCCCGTGGCTGGACCATGCCGGACGGCACCTCGTCCCGGGTCTATCTGCTCCAGTTCAACTCGGTGGCCTACTCCACCGAGTTCCAGGACAACCTCTTCGACAACGGCTCCCTGCCCCTTCCCCTCGCCGGGATGGACGAGCCCGACTTCGACGAGGGGTGGAGCGCCACCGCCGGAGCGGAATTCACCGCGGCGCACGCGTACACGGAGCCCGAGCCCCACGGCGCCGAGCAGGTCCGTCACTCGTATGTGCTGGCCGGGGACACCCTCGCCCTGGTCGTCCACACCCGCAAGGGCGAGGCCGGCACGGAGGCCGTTCCGTTCCACCAGACCGTCGTCCTCCAGGACCAGCTGCTGGGCTGAGCGGCCGCGCCCGGGAAACCCCGGGCCGCCGCGCCGGGCCCCCACCCATTAGGCTGGGGGCCCGGCCGTCTGCTGCCGTCATGTCGTTCGTTCCGAGGAGCTCCCGTGCTTGAGGCTTTCTTCTCCGCCCTGCTGGTCCTGGTCTGCGTCGGCGTGCTCGCCTTCGCCGCCGTGACCGTGAAGAAGCTGTACCAGGGCCAGCGCTGACCCTCGCCGAACACTTTCCGTACACCCTCACAGATCGTCTGAGCCGCTCATGATCGAGATTCCGTCCGACCTTCACCCGGACCTCGTGCCGCTGGCCTTCCTCCTCGGTAACTGGGCGGGTGCGGGCGTCTCCGACTTCCCCGGTGCCGAGAAGTGCAACTTCGGCCAGGAAGTCACCTTCAGCCACGACGGCCGTGACTTCCTCGAGTACGTCTCGCACTCCTGGGTGCTGGACGCCGAGGGCAAGCAGGTCAAGCCGCTCGAGTCCGAGTCCGGCTACTGGCGCATCGACAAGGACCGCAAGGTCGAGATCGTCATGGTCCGCGACCAGGGCATCGTCGAGGTCTGGTACGGCGAGCTGGCGAAGCAGAAGCCGCAGATCGACATCGTCACCGACGCGGTGGCCCGCACTGCGGCCTCCGGGCCGTACAGCGGCGGCAAGCGTCTCTACGGCTATGTGAACAGCGACCTGATGTGGGTCGGCGAGAAGTCCACCCCCGACGTGGAGCTGCGGCCGTACATGTCGGCGCACCTGAAGAAGGTCGTCACCCCGGAAGAGGTCGCCGCCATGGCGAAGAGCCTCGGGGACATGCCGGACGACGGCATCGCGTTCTTCAAGTAGGCCCTGCCGGGGGTGTGGAGCGCCGGTCCGACGGGCCGGGGCTCGCTCCGCCCTACACTGGGCACGTGGTGAGCACCGACTGGAAGACCGATCTTCGGCAGCGTGGCTACCGGCTGACGCCTCAGCGTCAGCTCGTCCTGGAGGCCGTGGACAAGCTGGAGCACGCGACGCCCGACGACATCCTCTGCGAGGTGCGCAGGACGGCGTCGGGTGTGAACATCTCCACCGTCTACCGGACCCTGGAGCTCCTCGAGGAGCTCGGGCTGGTCAGCCATGCCCACCTCGGGCACGGCTCCCCGACCTACCACCTCGCGGACCGCCACCACCACATCCACCTGGTCTGCCGGGACTGCACGGACGTCATCGAGGCCGATGTGGACGTGGTCGCCGACTTCACGGCGAAGCTGCGGGAGACGTTCGGTTTCGAGACCGACATGAAGCACTTCGCGATCTTCGGACGCTGTGCCGACTGCGCGGCGAAGGCCGGTGCGCCGGAGGAACCCGGCAGCGCCCGGTAGCCGGGGCCGCGCGGGTCGTACGCTGGTCGCATGAAGAGCCCCTTGCTGTCCCTGCCCGGCGCCGTCCCCGCCGAGGGGCGCGACGAAGGCGTCGCCGCGCACTACGGCGACCTGTTCCGTGAGCAACGCGCACTCGCCGACGGCAGCGGCCTCGTCGACCTCTCGCACCGCGGGGTCGTCACGGTCACCGGCGACGACCGGCTGGCCTGGCTGCACCTGCTGCTCACCCAGCACGTCAGCGACCTCGCGCCGAACCAGGCGACCGAGGCGCTGATCCTCTCCGCCAACGGGCACATCGAGCACGCCGTCTATCTGGTCGACGACGGTACGACGGTGTGGATGCACGCCGAGCCGGAGACCCAGGGCGAGCTGATCGCGTACCTGGAGTCGATGAAGTTCTTCTACCGGGTCGAGGTCGCCGACCGCACCGAGGACATCGCCGTCGTGCACCTTCCGGCCGGCTCCATCGCCGAGGTCCCGGAGGGTGCCGCCGTGCGGGAGACGGCGCACGGCCGCGACCTCTTCCTGCCCCGGGCCGACCTGGAGGCGTACGCCGCCGAGCACGGCCCGGTGGCCGGGATCCTGGCGTACGAGGCGCTTCGCGTCGAGGCGCACCGCCCCCGCCTGAACTTCGAGACCGACCACCGCACCATCCCGCACGAGCTGGGCTGGATCGGCAGTGCCGTGCATCTGCAGAAGGGCTGCTACCGGGGCCAGGAGACGGTCGCCCGTGTCCACAACCTGGGGAAGCCGCCCCGCCGCCTCGTCTTCCTGCACCTCGACGGCAGCGAGGTCCATCTGCCGGGCCACGGGACGCCGGTCAGGCTCGCCGCCGACGGCCAGGAGGGCCGCCAGCTCGGCTTCATCACCACCTCGGCCCGCCACCACGAGCTGGGGCCGATCGCCCTGGCGCTGGTGAAGCGGAACGTCGCGGTGGACGCGGAGCTGATCGCAGGGGACACCGCGGCGGCCCAGGAGCCGGTCGTCGAGCCGTAGGCGGTGCCGGAGGGCCCGCTACACCTCGACGAGCACGGTGAACGGGCCGTGGTTCGTGAGCGAGACGCGCATGTCCGCCCCGAACCGGCCCGTCTCCACCCGCGCCCCGAGGGCGCGCAGCCGCGCCACCACTTCGTCGACCAGCGGCTCGGCGACATCGCCCGGCGCGGCGGCGTTCCACGTGGGCCTGCGGCCCTTCCTGGCGTCCCCGTAGAGAGTGAACTGCGAAATGACCATAAGCGGTGCATTCACGTCCGAGCAGGACTTCTCGCCCTCCAGGATCCGCAGGGTCCACAGCTTGCGGGCGAGCTGCGCCGCCTTCTCCGCGGTGTCGCCGTGAGCGACCCCCACCAGCACACACAGGCCCTCGCCGACGATCTCGCCGACCGTTCCGGTCCCCGACGGATCGTCCGCGGCGCCCGCCACGGTGACGCTCGCGCCGTCCACTCTCTGTATCACTGCACGCATACAGACCAACCTATCTTGGGCTGAACGGGTACAGAGCACCTGCGTGAACACCGTGCGTAGTGGCACCATGCACGGTGTCGGTGTGCCGACGCACCGGTCGAGGGGACGGAACATCATGACGACACATGGAACCGGGCCATCACCCGGTGCCGTACCAGGGACACGTACAGCTGCCGGCCTGCGGCCGCCGGTGCAGCGGACCGGTACCGCGCCGCCCGGCCAGCTGCCCGCCCCACCGCTCGTACATCTGCCGGGAGCGGTGTCCGTGCCCGGGCAGTCCGGGGGCGGTGCGGTCGAAGGACTGGCCTCCGTACGCCCGCAGCCCGAATTCGGGGGGCTGCGGCTGCCGGACCTGCGCTCCCTGCGCCGTGACGCCCAGCGCGACGAGGCGGACCTCAGCTACGTACGCCGTCTGGTCCAGGGCCGGATCGACATCCTGCGCGCCGAGCTCGCCCGCCGGGTGGACCCCGAGTCGCCCGTCGTGGACCGGCTCTCGGAGATCCTCGCCGACACCCCGTCCGTCCACCGCTCCTCGGCCCGGCACGTCACCCTCACCACGCCGCGCAGCGACGAGTACCGCCAACTGGCGGCGGACACGCTCGCGGAGGTCGAGCTCTCCGACCTCGACGCCCGGACGGACGAAGAACTCCTCACCGCCATGGGACGGCTCGTCCGCTACGAGCAGCAGGTGTCCCGGCGCCGTCACCGGCTCCAGCGGACCGTCGACGATTGCAGCGCGGAGATCGCCCGCAGGTACCGTGACGGGGAAGCACAAGTAGAGGACCTGCTCGCCTGAGGTGACCCTTCGGGGGGCGGGTCACGCCCGTCCCCGGAAGGCCATCACCCCCATGAGCTCCTCCATAGCCTCGTACGCGTCCTCCTCGCCCGTGCCCCCGGTCCTGGCCGAGGTCGTGCGGTCCGGCTTCACCGAGGGCCACCACAGGGGGTCGCTCGTCGTCCTGGCCGCGGACGGGAGCGTGGAGCTCGCGCTCGGCGACCCGGCGGCCCCGGTCTTCCCGCGCTCGTCCAACAAGCCGATGCAGGCCGCCGCGATCCTCCGGGCCGGTCTCGACCTCTCCGGGGAGCGGCTGGCGCTGGCGGCCGCGAGCCACTCGGGCGAGGCCTTCCACCTCGACCTGGTGCGCACGATGCTCGCCGAGCACGGGCTGAAGCCGGACGATCTGCAGACGCCGCCCGATCTGCCCCTGGATCCCGTCGAGGCGGAGGCGTACCTCGCCGCCGGGGGTGTGCGGGAGCCGCTCACGATGAACTGCTCCGGCAAGCACGCGGCGATGCTCGCCGTCTGCGTACGCAACGGATGGGACACCGCGACGTATCTCGACCCGGCCCACCCGCTGCAGCGGCTGGTCGGCGAGGTCGTCGCGGAGGCGGCGGGCGAACCCGTCGCGTCGATCGGCACGGACGGCTGCGGGGCCCCGCTGATGGCGATCGGGCTGGTGGGCCTGGCCCGTGCGTTCCGGACGTTCGTGCTGGCGGAGCCGGGCACGGCGGAGCGCCGGGTCGCGGACGCGATGCGGGCGCACCCCGAGTACGTCGCGGGCACGCGGCGGCCGGACACCTGGCTGATGCGGGAGGTGCCGGGCACGCTCTCCAAGATGGGCGCGGAGGCGGTCCAGGCGGTGGCCCTCCCGGACGGCAGGGCCCTGGCCTTCAAGATCGACGACGGCTCCACCCGCGCCCTGGGCCCGGTGCTGGCCCGCGCCCTCGGGATGCTGGGTGTCGACGCCCCGGTGGTGTCCCGCATCGGGCGGGCCCCGCTGCTGGGCGGTGGCGCCGAGGTCGGCGAGATCCGGGCGGCGTTCTGAGCGGGGGTTCCAACGGTGGGGGCGGCGGGAAAAGCGGGCGACATCGCGAACGCGCTGTGCCTAGCGTGGGCCGCATGAGCCTTGATCCGCGTACCGTCTCCGAAGCCGAATACCCTCACTGGCTGCGGGCCGTGGGGACCGGGTTCCTCCGGTCGGCCTCGGTGCCGGCGGAGGAGGAGGTCGCGGTGCGCCTGGCCCATACCGATCTCTCCCGTGTCCAGGGGGTGTTCGACGCCGGACGCTGCGTCGCCACCTTCGCCTCGTTCGCACAGGAGCTGACCGTCGTGGGCGGCGCGAAGGTGCGGGCCGACGCGGTCACGGGCGTGACGGTGACCCCGACGCACCGCCGGCGCGGGCTGCTCAGCCGGATGATGGCCACGGACCTGGCGGCGGCGAAGGAACGCGGTGACGTGGTCGCCTCGCTGATCGCCGCCGAGTACCCGATCTACGGGCGGTACGGATTCGGGCCGGCCTCCTGGACCACCGAGTGGGAGATCGACGTCCCCCGCGCGGGTCTGGACCCGCGCGCCCGGGTCCCCTCCGAGGCGGACGGCGGCCGGATCGAGCTGGTGGACGGCGCGGACGTACGCAAGCTGGGCCCCGAGCTCCACGGCCGCCTCGCCGCGCGGCAGCACGGGGTGGTGTCCCGGGACGAGCGCTGGTGGCAGCGCAGCACGGGCGTGGACGTCCCGGCGTCCGACAAGTGGACGGAGCCGTTCTACGCGGTGTACCGGTCGGCGGACGGGGAGACGGACGGGCTGATCGCCTACCGCGCCGACGACAAGTGGGGAGACCGGAAGCAGCCGCTCAACACGGCGACGGTGGCCGGCATGATCGCGACGACCCCCGCGGCGGAACGCGCCCTGTGGCACTTCGTCTGCTCCATCGACTGGATCACCACGGTCCGCTCGGGCTACCGCGCGCCCGACGACCTGCTCCCGCTGCTCCTCCCGGACCCGCGCGCCGCCCGCGTCGTGACCCAGGCGGACTGGCTGTGGCTGCGCGTCCTGGACGTCCCCCGGGCGCTGGAGGCACGCACGTACGCGACCGAGGGCTCCCTGGTCCTGGACGTCCGGGACGGAGCGGGCCTGGCGGGCGGCCGTTTCCTGCTGGAGGCGTCACCGTCCGGCGCCTCGTGCGCCCCCACGACACGGGACGCCGACCTCACGCTGGACGTGGCGGAGCTGGCGACCCTCTGTCTGGGCGACGAGTCCCCGGTACGGCTGGCGGCGCTGGGCCGGCTCGACGAGCACCGGGCGGGCGCGGCGGAGACGGCGGACGCGGTGTTCCGGACGCCACGGCGGGCGTGGTGTCCGGACGTGTTCTGAGGCTTCACCACGGGCGATGGAGCAGCCGGGACCCCGCGCGAGGTCCTGGGCGCCTACGACCGCTGGCCCTGGGGCGTCACCGCGTCCGCGTTTTGAAGAGCACCCCCGACAGGGCCACGGCCACCAGCAGGATCCCGGCCGCCCACGAGAGCGCGGTCCAGGGGGCGTTGCCCACCGGCTGATCCAGGAGGAGACCGCGGAGGGATTCGATGGCCGGGGTGACCGGCTGGTGGTCGGCGAAGCCGTGGAGCCAGCCCGGCATGCTGTCGACCGGGACGAAGGCGCTGCTCGGGTACGGGAGGAACGACATGAAGAAGGTGAATCCGCCGGCCGCCTCCGGTGTGCGGGCGAGCAGGCCGATCGCCGCCGAGATCCAGGACAGCGCCACGATGTAGGCGAGGAGCACTGCGGCGACGGTGAGCCAGCCCGCGGCGGTGGCTGCGGGGCGGAAGCCGATGAGCAGGGCCACGGCGAACACCAGCGTGGTGGAGACCAGGTTGCGCACCGTGCTCGCCACGACATGCCCGGCCAGCACCGGAGTCCCGCCGATGTCCATGGAGCGGAAGCGGTCGATGATGCCGCCCTTCATGTCCTCGCTCACCGCCACGGCGGTGGTGGCCGAGCCGAAGCCGGCGCAGAGGAAGAGGACGCCGGGGACGACGTACATGACGTACGTGTCGTAGCCCGCCCCCGTGTCGATCGCCCCGCCGAAGAAGTAGACGAAGATCAGCATCAGCATGATCGGCAGCATCATCGACGTGATGACGGCGTCGATGTTGCGGCGGCTGATGAGCAGGCTGCGGCCGGTCATGACCGTGGCGTGGGTCAGGGCTCCGGGTGCGTCAGACATGGGCGGGTGCCTCCGTCTTCTCGGCGGTGAGGGCGAGGAACACGTCGTCGAGGGTCGCGCTGTGCACGGAGAAGCGGTCGACGTCGGTGCGGTGCGGGTCGATCTCGTCGAGCAGGGCGCGGGCGTGGGCGGCGGTGCCGTCCGTGGGGATGCCCAGCGTGAGGGTCTCGGGGGAGTGGTGGACGGCGCGGGTCGCGAGCCGGAGATAGGCCTCACGGCTGCTGAGGACGAGGTCCAGACGGTGTCCGGCGACGCGTGACTTCAGCGCCTCCGGGGTGCCCTCGGCGACGCTGCCGCCCTGGTGGAGCACGGTGATGCGGTCGGCGAGCTGGTCCGCCTCCTCCAGGTACTGGGTGGTGAGCAGCACCGCGGCGCCCCGGCCGGCGAGGTCGCGGACGACCTGCCAGAGCTCGCGGCGGCTGCGCGGGTCGAGGCCGGTGGTGGGCTCGTCGAGGAAGAAGACGCCGGGCTCGGGCGAGCCCACCAGTCCCGCGGCCAGGTCCAGGCGGCGCCGCATGCCCCCGGAGTACGTACGGGCCTGCCTGCGGGCCGCGTCGGTGAGGTCGAAGCGCCCGAGGAGTTCCTCGGCGCGGCGCCGGGCCTGGCTGCGGGGCAGACCGGACAGCCGCGCCATCATCCGCAGGTTCTCCTCGCCGGTCAGCGTCTCGTCCACGGCGGCGAACTGTCCGGTCAGGCTGATGGCGCGGCGGACCCGGCGCCGGTCGGTGACGACGTCGTACCCGGCGACGCGCGCCGTGCCGGAGTCGGCGGTGGTGAGGGTGGCGAGGATCCGCACGGTCGTGGTCTTGCCCGCGCCGTTGGGGCCGAGCAGTGCGTGGATCCCGGCGCGCGCGACCCGGAGGCCGACGCCGTCCAGGACGCGGACCCGGGCTCCCGGTTTTCCGTAGGACTTGGTCAGGCCTTGCGCCTCGATCATGACGTCGTTCATGGCCGTGGACATGATGATCCCCCTTCTGCGTATGGCATACGCGTTACTGCGTAAGCATTACGCAAACCTAGGATGGTGGCAAGCCAGTACTGGGGAAGGCGGCTTTCGGGTGACGGAGAACAGCAGCGCGTCGGGCGGCACGGGCCTGCCGGCCAGCATCGAGGCCGCGTGGGGCCTGCGCGACCGGCCGGTCAAGGGCCCGAAGCCCGGCCTGACGCTGGACCGCATCGTCGCCGCGGCCGTGGAGGTGGCGGCGGCGGAGGGGCTCTCGGCCGTCTCCATGGGCCGGGTCGCCAAGGAGCTGGGCGCCTCCACGATGTCGCTCTACCGCTACGTCTCCGCCAAGGAGGAGCTCTACGTCCTCATGCAGGAGGCGGTCATGGGCGTCCCCGAGCCGCTGCCCGCGCTGGAGGAGGGGGCGGGCTGGCGCGAGGCGATCGCCCAGTGGGCATGGGCCCAGCGCCGGATGTTCGGGCGCCACCTGTGGTCCCTGCGCATCCCGATCGGGGGTCCGCCGGCCAGCCCGCACATGGTGCTGTGGTGGGAACAGGGGCTCCAGGCGCTGGCGGGCAGCGGCCTGTCCCCGGGCGACAAGATCTCGGTCATCCTCCTCGTCTCGGGCTTCGTGCGGAACGAGGCCACGCTCATGAGCGACATCTCCGCTGCGGTCGAGGACAAGGGCGTCTCCCCGGAGGAATTCATGGCGCGGTGGGAGCGGACGGTGCGCAGGCTCGTCGACCCGGTACGCAATCCGGAGCTGGCGAATCTGCTGGAGACGGGGATCATGAGCGAGCCGGACGAACCGGACTACGAGTTCGTGTTCGGTCTCGAACGGATCCTCGACGGGGTCGAGGCGCTCATCGAGAAGGGCACACCCTCATGAGCGCCGAGAGGATCAGCCTGCGCGAGCGGAAGAAGCAGCTGACCTACGAGGCCGTCTCCGAGGCCGCGATCTCGATGTTCCTCGAACGGGGCTTCGACAAGGTCTCGGTGGCCGAGGTGGCGGCGGCGGCCGACATCTCGAAGCCGACGCTGTTCCGCTACTTCCCCGCCAAGGAGGACCTGGTCCTGCACCGGTTCGCCGACCACGAGGACGAGGCCGCCCGCGTCGTCGACGGCCGGCCGGACGGCACCACCCCGCTGGACGCGCTGCGACGCCACTTCCTCGACGGCCTGGAACACCGCGACCCGGTGACCGGGCTCTGCGACCACCCGGACGTGCTGGCCTTCCACCGGCTGCTCTACGGGACCCCGTCACTCGTCGCCCGCCTGTACGCCTACCAGGGCCGCTCCGAGGCCGCGCTCGCCCGCGCCCTCGACCCCGGCATCCCGGTGGCGGCGCGGCTCGCGGCGGGCCAGATCATCGCCGTACTGCGGATCCTGGCCGAGGAGAACTGGCGGCGGATCGACGCGGGGGAGAGCACCGGCCAGGTGTACGCGGACGCGGTGGAGGCCGCCGGTCTGGCCTTCGCCCAGCTGGAGGAAGGGCTGCTCATGACCCGTCCCGGAGAAGCCCCTCGGTGAACACCGCGCGGTGCGCGGCCAGCCACGCCTGGTGGCGGTCCCAGCGCTCCCAGCCGCCGCGTTCCGCGAGGGCGCGCACATAGAGGGGGTCGCCGCCGCGTACCCGCCGCTCGGAGAAGGCACGGGCCGCCGCCGCGGCCTGTTCGACCGCCGGGAGGAGAGCGGTGCGGTCCTCGGCCGTCAGGCCGTAGCCGTCGGCGAGGACGCGGAGCCGGCGCGCCGTGCCGGGATCCTCCGCGAACATCGGCACCCAGTAGCGCGCGGCTGTCGCGACGTCCCAGAGCGGACGGCCGGGAGCGGCCAGGTCGAAGTCGATGAGGGCGGCGGCGCGGCCCTCACGGAAGACCACGTTCTCCGGGCAGACGTCGTTGTGACAGAGGATCAGGGCGGTGTCCGGCAAAGACGCGGCTTCCGGGTCGGCCAGTTCGGCAGGCCACGCGACGGTGCGGTCCACGGGCAGGGAGGCGGACGCCCGGTGCAGCCGCCGCAGCAGTACGCCGACCGAGCGCAGCGCCTCGTCGGTGAGCGACCAGGGCGGGAAGGGCGGGAGCGGGACATCACCGGGGACGTAGCCGAGCCGCTCGCGGAGGCCGTCACCGCTCATCCCCATCGGTGTCGGGGCGCCGTCGAAGCCCGCGACGGCCAGCGCCCTCAGGTGGGCGTGGAGTGCGGGGGCGTGCGGCTGGGCCGGTCGCTCGACCGTGTCCCCCCGGCGGACGACGGCGCCCGGGTGGGTCATGCCGCCGTGCAGTACCTCTCCCTCGTCCTCGCTCATGCCTCTCCCGGAGTGATGCCGAACGGCCCGTGCAGATCGGCCGGTTCACGGAAATGTACGCCGGTCATGCCGAGCGCGACGGCCGCGTCGACGTTCTCCCGGCTGTCGTCCACGAAGAGACAACGGTCCATCGGCACCCCGGCCCGTGCGGCGGCGATCCGGTAGATCGCGGGGTCCGGCTTGGCGACCCCCTCGACGGCGCTGCTGACCACATGGTGGGCCAGGTCCGTGAGCCCCAGGGCGGCGAGGTCCTCGGCCAGCCGGGGTGTGGCGTTGGTGACGAGCACCAGCGGTACGCGGGCCCGGATCCGGCGCAGCAGGGCGACGACCGTCCCGTCCGCCCGGAACGGCGCCTCCGCGAGCGCCCTGCCCAGCTCCCGGGCCTCGGCCTCGCCGACCCGGCGGGCGAGGGCGAGTGCGATGGTCCCGGCCCACTCCTCCAGGGTGATCCGGCCCAGGAGGAGCGGGAGATCGACCTCGGGGGCGTACGCGATGTCCTCCGTGGTGCCCTCCGGCAGGCCGGCCGCCCGCTCCAGAGCGGCCAGGTGCGTCACGTCGTAGAAGCGGACCACGTTGTCGAGGTCGCACAGCACGGCGTCGTAGGCCAGGTCGTGCGTCACCGCTCGGCCTTCTCCGTCACGTCCAGGGCCGCTCCGTACAGCCTCGACACCCGGAGCCTGATCACCACGCGGTGTTCCGCCACCGCCTGCTCCAGGAAGGCCCGTTCGTCCGCCGGGTCGTCGAAATCCGGTGCCAGGGAGAGGAGTTCCCGTCCGACGGCGTCCCCGGCGGCCAGGGTCGGCTCCGACACCTCCGCCAGTCCCTCGGCCACGGCGAACGACCAGACGTCGCCGCCGTCGACATGCAGGGAGGCGTGCGGGTTCCGTCGCAGGACGCGGGTCTTGAGGCGGCCCTCGGTGGAGGAGACGCGCAGGACGCGCTCGCCGGCGTCCCAGCGGTACAGCACGGTCGACAGGTGCGGATGGCCGGTGGAACGGACCGCTGCGAGCACTCCGAACTGCTGTTCCTGGAGGATCCGGGAGAGCGCCCGGTCTGGGAGGGTGCGGGGCGCGGGCCCGCTCTTCGTCTCGTCGGTGGTGTTCACGGTGCGTACCTTTCGGAGTTCGGGGTTCGGAGTCCGGTGCTTCAGGGGCGGGTCGTCGCGGAGCGGGCGGGTCGCAGGACGAGGAACGCCACGGCGAAGGCGGCGACGAGCAGTCCGGTGCCGACGGTGAACGCGAGCTGGTAGCCGCCGGTCAGCGCCTCGGCCCGGCGGTGACCCTCGCCGAGCAGCCGGTCGGTCCGGGACGCCGCCAGGGTGGTCAGCACCGCGACACCGACGGCCATGCCGACCTGCTGGGCGGTGTTGAAGACCCCGGACACGAGCCCGGCGTCGTCCTTGCCCGCACCGGACATCCCGAGGGAGGTCAGCGCGGGCAGTGCCAGGCCGAAGCCGGCCGCGAGGAGTAGAACGGGGAGCACGTCGGTGACGTACCGCGCGTCCATGGGGATCCGGGTGAGGAACCCGAGGGCGCCGATCAGCAGGACGATGCCGGTCAGCAGCACGGCGCGCTCGCCGAACCGGGCGTTCAGCCGGGCCGATATCCCCAGGGAGACGCCCCCGATGACGGTGGCGGCCGGGAGCATGGCGAGCCCCGTCCCGGCGGCCCCGTATCCGAGGACGTTCTGCAGATGCTGCGCGAGGATGATCTGGAACGAGAACAGCGCGGCGACGATGAGGACCAGGACCAGATTGGCCCCGGCGACGCTGCGGGAACGCAGGATCCTCAGGGGCATGAGCGGGGTCCGGGCGGTGGCCTGGCGTACGACGAACGCTCCGAGCAGCGCGAGCGCGACCGCCCCGAGTCCGAGCGTGGGCACGGAGATCCAGCCGTACTCCTCGACCTTGACCACCGTGTAGATCCCCAGCATCAGGCCCGCCGTCACGAGAGCGGCCCCGATGACGTCGGCGCCGGCGGCGAGCCCGGGGCCACGGTCGGCGGGCAGGACCCGGCGGGCGACCAGGAGGGTCGCCACACCGATCGGCAGGTTGATGAAGAAGATCCAGTGCCAGCTGAGGGCATCGGTGAGAACCCCGCCGAGCACCTGCCCGATGGACGCGCCCGCGGCGCCGGTGAACGAGAACACGGCGATGGCCCTGGCCCGTTCGCGGGGTTCGCCGAACAGGGTGATGAGGATGCCCAGCCCGACGGCGGAGGCCATCGCGCTGCCGACTCCCTGGAGGAAGCGGGCGGCGATGAGCATCGCGGGGGTCGTGGCCGCACCGGCCAGCAGGGAGGCGAGGGTGAAGACGGCGGTGCCGGCCAGGAACACCCGGGTGCGGCCGATCAGGTCGCCGATCCGGCCCGCGAGCAGGAGCAGGCTGCCGAAGGCGATCAGGTAGGCGTTGACCACCCAGCTGAGGCCGGCGGAGGTGAACCCCAGGTCACGCTGGATGGTGGGCATGGCCACGGTGACGATCGAGCCGTCGAGGGTGAGCGTGAGCATCCCCGCGGCGATCACCGCGAGGGCGAGCCCGCGGCGGCGGGCGGTCGCCCCGGACGCGGTGGGTCCAGAAGCGTCGGCGGCAGTGGGTCCAGAAGCGGTCGGTTCATGAGTGCTGGAGCTGGGGCGGCGGTGCGAGGCATCAACGGCCATCGGTCTTCTCCTGTCGGACGGGTCGACAAGAGAGACCGTAACAGATGGTTCTGTTGCGGACTATCTTTTACGGTCTCGTCCGGAGTGATTACCCCTGCCCCTGGCGCGCCCGCCGGACCGGCCGGGGGTTCTCGGAGGGGGTGGCCAGGTGGCCCGTGGCCAGCTGGTTCAGTGCGCGCAGCAGTGCCTCGCGGTCACCGCCGGGGAGCGCCTCCAGAGCCTCCCGATGCACCCGGTCGACGATTTCCTGGCTCTGCACGGCGACCCGGGCGCCTTCCTCGGTGACGGCGATGATCCGGGCCCGCCGGTCGCGGCTGGAGGGGCGCCGCTCGGCCAGCCCCGCGCTCTCCAGGGCGTCCACGGTCACCACCATCGTGGTCTTGTCCATGTCGCCGATCTCGGCGAGCTGGATCTGGGTGCGCTCCTCCTCCAGGGCGTGGACGAGGACGCAGTGCATGCGCGCGGTCAGCCCGATCCCGTCCAGCGCGGCCGCCATCCGGGTCCGCAGGACGTGGCTGGTGTGGTCGAGGAGGAAGGACAGGTCGGGTGATGTGCGGGCGGTGGGGGTGAGGGCGGTCATGCCGCCCAGCGTAACAATTCGTACCGTGGCAGATCGTCCACAAGGGGACGTTAGGGTGGCCGGGCGCCCTTACCGCGGCAGCTCCCGCCGGAGCAGGGACTTCGCGAACGGCTCCCCGGTTCTCTGCGCGTACGCCATGCGCTCCTTCACCTCGCTCAGCCTGCGCGGGCGGTAGCCCGGCCCGTCGCTGCAGCCCGCGTGGAAGCGGACACCGGCGTTCAGCAGCACCGAGAGGGTGCGCCACCCCGCGGTGTCCCGCCGCCTCGGTGCCGCGAAGGCGGAGCCGAGATGGACCAGCGCCCCGGCGCACCGGGGGCAGACGCGGTCCGCCCGCTCCCTGTCGCAGGGCTGCTTGTACGAGGCCCGGCACGGCAGGCAGACGTACGAGGTCCTGGACGGAGGCATGCGGCCAGGGTAGGGCGCGTGCCCCCGCCGTTCGACCGGTTTACGCGCCCCCGGCCCGGCGTCCGCACCTGTGCCACAGGCGGCCGGCCCGGCGCCGCAGCGGCCGTCGGCTCCGCGGGCGTCCGCCCGGCGACGGGCCGACCCCGCGGGCGGTCTCCCACGGGCGGTCGGGCGAGAGCAGCGGGGCCTTGCGCTCGGCCTGTGCCCGGATCTCGTGGTGGGCGTCGTGGGCGGTCACCCGGAACGCCTCGTCGTAGGACGCCAGCGCCGCGCTGATGGCCGTCCCGGCGGTGCCTCGCCGCCGGACGTGGGACGCCAGCCACCGGAAGAGGCCCATGACGGCGGCGAGCGCGCCCGCGAGTACGAGCAGTGGCAGGAGGTCGCTCATGGGGCCGACGCTACGGGACCGGCGGCCCCGCCAGGCCTCCGTCCCGCGGTGTCACGCATCCCGGTCGGCTTCACGGGCCGCGCGCTCCAGCCGGTTCCGGTGGTCCGCCCACCACGCGGCGTCACCCGGCGGGATGCTGTCGTTGCCCTTGCTCATCCCCACGGCGCCGTCGATGAGTTCCCGGACGATGTCGGCGTGCCCGGCGTGCCGGTGCGTATCGCCGATCACGCGGACCACGGCATGGTGCAGAGTCACCTCGGCCCGGTGGCTCGGCCACCACGGGACGGTGCCGACCGTGTCCAACGGCAGCGCGTCGAGCGTCGCGTCCGCGTGGGCCCAGGCCCGGTGGTACAGCCCCACGATCCGCTCACGTGACTCGTCGGCGGTCGCCCACATGTCCGCGTTGGGCTCGGCCCCTTCCTCGACCCACGGCAACGCCTCGCCGGACGGCCGTCCGAACGTGTCGCCGAGGTAACCCAGTTCCACACTCGCCACGTGCTTGACCAGGCCCAGGATGTTGGTGCCGGTCGGCGTCAGGGGGCGTCGTGCGTCGTACTCGGACAGCCCTTCGAGCTTCCAGAGCAGTGCGTCGCGGGCCGACTGCAGATAGAAGTGGAGGTCGGCCTTGGCGTCAGGTGCGGTCATGCCGCCCAGCCTGCCCCGCCGGTGCCGCCCCACGGAAGCCCGTCACGGGGGCCCGCCCCCCGGATCTGCCGCCGGTCGTTGGGAAGTTGCGGACGACTGGTGGTGGCTTTTGCCTGGTTTGGACGTCCGTAACCTCCCAACGACCGGCGGGGGTGGGGGGAGGGGGTGGGGTGGGGGTTCAGGTGGTGGTGGAGCTTGCGATTCGTTGTGCGGCTTGGGTGGGGGTGAGGGTCGTCGTGTCGATCACCTCGGCCTCGTCGTGCAGCCAGGTGCGCGCCGCCTCGGCGTAGGGCTCGAGGTACTGGAGGCGGAACGTGGAGGGGCCGAGGTCGAAGTCCCCCTCGATGCGGCCGCGGAGGGTCTCCTGGTCGGCGTGGAGGACGAAGTGCCGCACCGGGATCCTGTGCCGGGCGAGGCCCGCGCTGATCTCGCGCCAGTACTGCTCGACCAGGACGGTCATGGGCATCACCAGGGTGCCGCCGGCGTAGTCGAGCACGTGGCGGGCGGTCTCGACCACGAGGGGCCGCCACGGCGGCCAGTCCTGGAAGTTGCCCGTCCAGGGCAGCCCCGGCGTGATGTCCATGAGCGTCTCGCCGACCTTCTCGGCGTCGAACACCCGCGAATCCGGGATCAGCTGCTGCACGAGCGCGCTGGTCGTCGTCTTGCCGGCGCCGTGGGTGCCGTTGAGCCATACGATCATGGGCCGACGCTAGCGCCGGGGCGGCCCAGGGAGGCGGGCGCGGCGGGGGTTCGGTACGGCGCTGTGACATGACGCGGAACACTTTTGCAAGCAGGCGCTTGCAAAAGTTAGCAAGAGTGATGCAGTATCGACCCATGGCATCACTCAACGTCGGCAATCTCGGCGAGTACCTGCGTGAGCAGCGGCGTACCGCGCAGCTCTCCCTGCGGCAGCTCGCCGACGCCGCCGGGGTGTCCAATCCGTATCTCAGCCAGATCGAGCGCGGTCTGCGCAAGCCGAGCGCCGAGGTGCTGCAGCAGGTCGCCAAGGCCCTGCGGATCTCGGCCGAGACGCTCTACGTGCGCGCCGGGATCCTCGATGAGCGGGAGCGGGAGGAGCTGGAGACGCGGGCGGTCATATTGGCCGATCCGTCGATCAACGAGCGGCAGAAGAACGTACTGCTGCAGATCTACGACTCCTTCCGCCGGGAGAACGGTTTCGATGTCGCGCCCGACACCGGCGCCGAGTTCCACGGTGCCGCCGACGCGAAGAGCAGAATCGATGCCGACGCGGAAAGCGGTGCCGACGCGGACGGTGCCGGTCCGGATGCCCGCGGCCCCCGCACGGCCGGCGGCAGTGACGCAGACCCACCAGCTACCAGCTAACCGACTTCTGATGATCCGGGAGGACCACAGTCATGGCCATCACCGATGACCTGCGCAAGACCCTCACCGACCCCACCCCCTTCTACTTCGCCGCCGGCACCGCCGAGCTCGCCGTGGAGCAGGCGCGCAAGGTCCCCGCTCTGCTCGACCAGCTCAGGGCCGAGGCGCCCGAGCGGATCGAGGCCGTGCGCAACACCGACCCGAAGGCCGTCCAGGAGCGGGTCACCACGCAGGCCAAGGAGGCTCAGGCCACCGTGCAGGCGAAGGTGACCGAGGTCTTCGGGGCGCTGGACACCGACCTGAAGAAGTGGGGCGAGACCGCCCAGGACCTGGCGCTGCGGAGCGTGGGTGTGGCCGCGGAGTACGCGGTCCGCGCCCGGGAGACGTACGAGAAGGTCGCCGAGCGCGGCGAGCAGAGCGTGCGGACGTGGCGCGGCGAGACGGCCGACGAGATCGTCGAGATCGCCGCCGTCGTCGAGGCGGAGCCGAAGTCCGTGCCGAAGCAGAAGTCCGAGGCGGCGACCAAGCCGGTGACCCCCGCCAAGCCGGTGACCTCCGCCAAGCCGGTGACCCCCGCGAAGCCGGTAGCCGCGAAGCCGGTGGCGCCTGCCGCGAAGAAGCCCGCGCCGAAGGCCGCCGAGTCCAAGGCGGCGCCCGCCGCGACGCCGAAGAAGACGGCGCCCGTGCGCAAGCCCGCGGCGAAGAAGACCACCCCGCCCTCCGCGAAGTAGAGGCAAGCGGTTCCGGGGTTGCCGGAAGAGCGGGCCGGGCACCTTTGGGGGTGCCCGGGTCGTTGTCCCGGTACCTTGGCCGCGAGGCGCTCATCCACTGACTAGGCGGTGCTCACCGTGTTGCTCGAAGCATTCGGCTCGTTCCTCCAGCTGCTGTACCTGGCCATGCTCGTCCTGGCCGTGGTCGCGCTGGTCTTCGCCGTGACGGCGCGGGAGGACGCCTACCGGGCCGCGGACAAGCAGAAGAAGTCCTTCTGGCTGATCATCCTCGGCGTCACGGTCTTCGTGAACCTCGTCATCCCGATCCTGTTCCTGCAGATCGCGGGCGTGATCGCGTCCATCGTCTTCATGGTGGACGTCCGGCCGGCGATCAAGGCCGTATCGGGTGGCGGCGGCCGTCGCGGAGGCTCCAGCAGCGACGGACCGTACGGCCCCTACAACGGCGGGCGCTGAGCGCTCGCCGACGAGGCGGCACCGGGGCGGGAGCGCGACGCGCTCCTGCCCCTCCGTCGTATCCGGGCCTCGTCGCGTTCCAGCAGGAGGACCGCCACGTCGTCGGTCAGCTCGCCGCCGTTCAGCTCCTGCACCTGGGTGACCGCGGCCTCCAGCAGGGCCTCGCCGCCGAGCCCCTGGTCCAGCCGGCCGTTGATCATCGCGACCATGCCGTCCTGGCCCAGCCTCTGGGTGCCTGCCTGCCCGACGCGCCCCTCGATGAGCCCGTCGGTGTACATCATCAGGCTCCAGGAGCCCCCGAGCTCGACCTGCCGGCGCGGCCACCGGGCGTGCGGCAGCAGGCCGAGGGCCGGGCCGCCGTCCTCGTACGGGAGCAGGTGCGCCGCCCGTCCCTGGCGGGCGATCAGCGGTGCGGGGTGGCCCGCGATGCACAGGCCCGCGCGGCGGCCGTCGGGTGCGATGTCGATGGTGCAGAGCGTCGCGAAGATCTCCTCGCTCTGCCGCTCGTGCTCCAGGACCTGCTGCAGCGTGGAGAGCAGGGCGTCGCCGCAGAGCCCGGCCAGCGTGAGCGCCCGCCAGGCGATACGCAGCTCGACGCCGAGCGCCGCCTCGTCCGGGCCGTGTCCGCAGACGTCGCCGATCATCGCGTGGACCGTGCCGTCCGGGGTGCGGACCGTGTCGTAGAAGTCCCCGCCGAGCAGGGCACGGCTGCGGCCGGGCCGGTAGTGGGCGGCGAAGGCGAGATCGGAGCCGTCGAGGAGCGGGGTGGGCAGCAGCCCGCGTTCCAGCCGGGCGTTCTCCTGGGCGCGCAGCCGGGACTCGGTCAGCTGGTGCTGGGCGGTGTCCGCGCGCTTGCGCTCCACGGCGTAACGGATGGCGCGGCTGAGGAGGCGCCCGTCGAGCTCGTCGCGGAAGAGATAGTCCTGTGCCCCGACGCGTACGGCCTCGGCGGCCCGCTCGGCGTCGCCCTCCGCGGTGAGGGCGAGGACGGCGTGGCGCGGCGCGATGCGCAGGACGTGCTTGAGGGCGGCGAGCTCGTCCGGCCGGCCGGGCTCGTCGTCCCGGCCGTCGGCGCGTGCGCCGGCGGGCAGCGCGGCCGCCTCCAGGTCGAGGTCGAGCAGGATGCAGTCGACATCGTCGGTGAGCAGCCGTCCGGCCTCGGTGAGGTTACGGGCGGTACGGACGCGGACCCGCGCCCCGGTCGTGGACGACAGCTCGGGGACGGCGAAGGTGCCCGCAGGGTCGTCCTCGATCACCAGGAGTGTGAGGTCGGCGCCATGAGTGGTCTCCGCAGCGGGAACGGCACGTTGCTGCGGTACGGGTACGGGCATCGGTTCGGGTTTCCTTCCCTCCCCCCGAGGGCGCGGCGGGACGACGATCGACGACCCGCCGACGGGGACGATAGCGGTCCGCGGCAGGGGAACGGAATGGCGTCAGCCGATCATCCTTTGTCATATGCGCGGCCATAAGCCGCTTCCCGCCACGGATCCGACGTGATGGGCGCGCACGAAACGGACATGTGGCCATGACAAACATCACGCGCTCGACACGCGCTGCGCACAATTCTCCGGGCCGCCCCCGGAAGACCTACTTGTCCGGCCGGACAACGCCCAGGATCTGCATGGAGCCCGCGCCCGTCAGCGTGACATCCCGGCCGGGCCGGGGGGCGTGCACGATCGAGCCGTCGCCGACGTACATCCCGACGTGGCTGGCGTCGCCGTGGTAGATGATCAGGTCGCCGGGGCGCATGTCCTCGATGTCGATGTGGGGCAGTTGCCGCCACTGCTCCTGCGACGTCCGGGGGATCGGCTGCTTCGCCGCAGCCCAGGCCTGTGAGGTCAGCCCCGAGCAGTCGTACGAACCGGGGCCCTCGGCCCCCCATACGTACGGCTTGCCGATCTGGGCGGTCGCGAAGGCCACCGCCTGCTTGCCGGCGGCGCTCGCCTCGCGGTTGATGTCCTTGAGGGCGCCGGAGGAGAGCCAGGCGGCCTGCGCCGTGGAAGCGGTGTCCTTCTCCAGCTGGAGGAGCCTGGCCCGCTCCTCCTTCGCCAGCTGCGACTCGAGCTTCTCCGCAGCCGCGATCTGCGCGTCGATGCTCTTCTTGGCCTTGGCCTGCTTGACGCGGCCGGCCTCGATCTTCTCCAGGTTGAGGCCGGCGTCCTTGGTGTAGGTCTCCAAGTCCTCCTGAGCCTGCTCCAGTTCGGTCAGCATGCCCTTGGTCGCCTGCTGGCCCTGCCTGGCCTTGTTGATGCCGTCCATGAAGAGGTCCGGGTCGCCGCTCAGCATCAGCTGCGCACCCGGGGGCAGTCCGCCGTTGCGGTACTGCTCGCGGGCCTGCGCGCCTGCCCTGTTCTTCAGTTCGGCGATCTTCGCCTGGCCGTCGGCGATCGACTTGGTCAGCCGGACGATCTCGCCTGACTGCTTCTTCGACTGCTCCTCGGCGAGGTTGTACGCGTCCGTCGCCGCCCCGGCCTTGCGGTAGAGGGTGTCGATCTCCTCGCGGACCTCAGCGAGGCTCTTCTTCGGGGACGCGGAGGAGGCGGCTGTCGGGCTGGGCTCGGGTACCGGGGCAGCCATGGCCTGGACCGGCGCGGTCAGCAGGGCCAGTGCGCAGACCAGGGTGATCGCGGCAGCGGCACAGTGGCGTCGGTTCACAAGCTCCCCCTCCGGGCGAAAGGCAACGAAAGCCGTATCGCGTACATCTGACTTACCGTCAGTAACAATTCCGTGACGACGCGATCGTGCCATGTAGTCCCGTAAAGCAACAGAGGTCCGCGTCACCCTCCCCGTCACACAGGGGGACGAACGGTGATCCGCCGGTGTTCCCGGATCGGGTGCCGTCCCGTGTCGACCTGTTCCGGTCCGGTGCTGTTCACCCCGTGGCCGGCCGCAGTGCGGACCAGCGCACCGTGATCTCGCCCTGCCGCCACCGCCGTACGTCGTCCGTCAGAGGCCAGTCGGCGGAGACCGCGCGGACCGCCGCGATCCAGCGCTGCCGCGCGCCCAGGGACGCGTAAGGGGAGGCCGTGGCCCAGGCGCGGTCGAGGTCCCGCAGGAAGGCGTGGACGGGTTCGCCCGGCACATTGCGGTGGATCAGGGCCTTCGGGAGGCGTTCGGCCAGGTCGGAGGGGCGGTCCAGCGAGCCGAGCCGGGTCGCGAAGGTGATCGTGCGCGGGCCTTCCGGGCCGAGCGCGACCCACACGTGCCGGCGGCCGATCTCGTCGCAGGTGCCCTCGACCAGCAGCCCGTCCGGGGCGAGCCGGGCGCACAGCCGCTGCCAGACCGCGGCGACCTCACCCTCGTCGTACTGACGCAGCACGTTCGCGGCCCGGATGAGGAGCGGCCGGCCGGCGGTGGGGATCTCGAAGCCGCCGTGCACGAAGGTGAGGCCCTCGCGTTCGTACGGCTGCGCCGCCGCGACCCGGGCGGGATCGATCTCGACGCCCACGACGGCCGTGCGCGGCTCGGCGGTGCGCAGCCGCTCCAGCAGCTCGACGGCGGTCCAGGGGGCGGCGCCGTAGCCGAGGTCGACCGCGACGGGCGCGTCGCCGCGGCGCAGTGCGGGGCCGTGGGTGGCGGCGATCCAGCGGTCCATGCGGCGCAGCCGGTTGGGGTTGGTGGTCCCGCGGGTCGCGGTGCCGATGGGGCGCTGGTGCATGGAGAGGAGCGTATGCGAAGGCCCGGCGGGCAGACGCGGGAGCGGCGGGGCGCGGGAACCGCCGTCCGGCGCGCCGTAGGGATCGCAATGTTTCGGCAAAGTGGAAATGAAAGACGGGGTTCCGCTGTTCTGGCACTTCGAAGGGGCTGTGTGCCCTGTACGTGTCATGCCCTGAGCGAGGAGGAGCGGACCCGTGAGTCAGTACGTCTCCCGGCTCGGCAGCAGCCGTGCGGCACCCCGTATCCGCTTCCCGGGCACGTTCGCCGGACACCGTAAGCCGCGCCGTGTCGCGATGCTCTCCGTGCACACCTCTCCGCTGCACCAGCCCGGTACGGGCGACGCCGGCGGTATGAACGTCTACATCGTGGAGCTGGCCAGGCGCCTCGCCGCGATCGGCATCGAGGTCGAGATCTTCACCCGGGCCACCACCGGTGGGCTGCCCCCGACGGTCGAACTGGCTCCCGGAGTCCTGGTCCGGCACGTCGACGCGGGGCCCTACGAGGGCCTCGCCAAGGAAGAGCTGCCCGCACAGCTCTGCGCCTTCACCCACGGCGTGATGCAGGCGTGGGCGGGCCAGCGCCCCGGTTACTACGATCTGGTCCACTCCCACTACTGGCTCTCCGGCCAGGTCGGCTGGCTCGCCGCGCAGCGCTGGGGCGTGCCGCTCGTCCACGCCATGCACACCATGGCGAAGGTCAAGAACGCCGCGCTCGCCGAGGGCGACACCCCCGAGCCGCCCGCCCGCGTCATCGGCGAGACCCAGATCGTGCACGCATCCGACCGGCTCATCGCGAACACCGCGGGCGAGGCCGACGAACTCGTCCGCTTCTACGACGCGGACCCGGCGTCCGTCGCCGTCGTGCACCCCGGGGTGAACCTGGAGCGCTTCCGCCCCGGCGACGGCCGCGCCGCCGCGCGCGCCCGCCTCGGGCTGCCGCAGGACGCGCTGATCCCGCTGTTCGCGGGGCGCATCCAGCCGCTGAAGGCCCCGGACGTGCTGCTGCGTGCCGTCGCCGTGCTCCTGGACCGGGACCCCTCGCTGCGTTCGCGCATCCTCGTACCCGTCGTCGGAGGGCCCAGCGGCAGCGGGCTCGCCAAGCCGGAGGGCCTCCAGAAGCTCGCCGCGCGCCTCGGCATCGCCGACGTCGTACGGTTCCACCCGCCGGTCGGCCAGGACCAGCTCGCCGACTGGTTCCGGGCGGCATCCGTCCTGGTCATGCCCTCGTACAACGAGTCCTTCGGGCTGGTCGCCATAGAGGCCCAGGCAGCCGGCACGCCCGTCGTCGCGGCGGCGGTGGGCGGTCTCCCGGTCGCCGTGCGGGACGGGGTCAGCGGCTTCCTGATCCCCGGCCACGACCCGGAGGCGTACGCACAGGCGCTGGGCCGCTTCGCGGACAGCGCGGAGCTGGCCGGCCGGATGGGCGAGGCCGCGGCCGCGCACGCCCAGTCGTTCGGCTGGGACACGGCGGCCTCGGCCACCGCCGACGTGTACACTGCGGCGATGCACGACCACCGGCGCCGCGCCCGCGCGCACCACGGCTGAGCGGAGGCGTCCGGCTGAGCGCGCGGACGCGTTGTCGTACGCTCGCACCATGGCTGACGTATCCGACGAGGCAGCAGCGGCGCAGGTCATCGAGGCGACGCTGAACGACGCGGAGCTCGAATGGGAGAGTCCCGGGCCCGGGAACTACGTGGTGAAGCTGCCCGGCACGCGCAAGCTGTCCACGACCTGTTCCCTGATCGTCGGGCAGCACTCCCTCTCCCTCAACGCGTTCGTCATCCGTCACCCCGACGAGAACGACGCGGCCGTGCACCGCTGGCTCCTGGAGCACAATCTCCGCCTCTTCGGGGTGAGTTACGCCATCGACCAGCTCGGCGACATCTATCTCGTCGGCAAGCTCCCGCTCTCGGTCGTCACGCGCGACGAGCTCGACCGGCTGCTCGGCGCGGTGCTGGAGGCGGCGGACGGCGCGTTCAACCCGCTGCTGGAGCTGGGCTTCGCGAGCGCGATCCGCAAGGAGTACGCCTGGCGGGTGGAGCGCGGCGAACCGACGCGCAACCTGGACGCCTTCACGCATCTGACGCAGCGGCCCTCCTGAGGCGGGTCTCGGCGCTACATGAGCTTCTCGAGCGCCGTGACGAGCCTCGGCGCCACCTCGTTCCACGTCATCTCCACCGCGTCGGGTCCCGCGCTCCGGGGCACCGTCTCGGCGAGCATGATCAGGTAGAGGTAGCTGCGGCAGAGGTCGATCCGGCGGCGTACGGACGGGGTGAACTCGAGCGGCGCGCCCGTCGCGGCCGCGTATCCACCGAGGAAGTCCAGGTCCGTCTCCGGGTCTCCGAAGAGCGACGTGGAGACGAGATCGGCGACCGGATCACCCCAGAACATCCGCTCACCGTCGATGATCCCGCCGATGCGCCGGGCGCCGGGATCCCCGGTCACCAGGACGTTCCCCTGCCAGAGGTCGAAGTGGACCAGGGCGGGCCGGGTGACCTCGTCCAGCACGTCCGACGCCCCGGCGAGCACCTCGCGGATCAGTCGCACGGGGTACGGCAGCCTCGCGCCGTACCTCTCGGCGTCGGCGAGCACGGCGTCCGTCATCGCCGTGAACGCCTCGCGCCAGGTGGGGGAGAGCGGCCCCATGGGCTCGGCGGGATACCCGAAGCCGCCGGGGCCCGTGATGCCGTGCAGCCGGCCGACGATGCTCCCGAACTCGGTACGCAGGTCACGAGTCTCGTCGGCCGTCAGGTCACCGGCGACGGCGCTCCAGGGCAGTCCGGGGCGTGCGGTCATGACGACGTACGCTCCAGCCGGCGCCCCGGGGTCGAGCTCGCTGTGCACGACCTGCGGGATCGTGCCACCGGTCCCGGCGGCGGCGCCGTAGAAGGTGACCTCGTTGACGAGCAGGCGCTGTTCGTAGCTCAGCCCGGTGGCGTGCGCCGGAGGGACCTTCACCACCCAGTCCCTGCCGTCGCCGAAGGTCACGCGGGTGACGGTGTTGTACGTGCCCCCGGCGAGCGGCTCGACGGACGCGGGATCGGGGGCTCCCACGGCTTCCAGTACGGCTGCTGTCGCGTCGACGGACACGGGCGGGTCCTCTCTGTGGCTCACCTGCGGAATCGGCCACCCCATAGGAGCTTCACAGAGTGATCACAGCGTAGTCACGATCACATCCCGTGACCGTTCGGGGCGATCATCGGACAGGTGTCCGATCGTAGAGTGTCCTGCACTGCCACAGCCCCCCGTACCGGCCATGAATTACTGCCCGGGGACGGGCTGTTGCTCCTTCAGACGGAGAGATGAACGAACCATGCGCGCCACCGCCGTACGCCGTACCGCCCTCGTCGCCGCCGCGGCGTCCCTGACCCTGCTCGCGACCGCCTGCAGCGGCTCGGACTCCGACGCCAAGGGCGACGGCGGTACCTCGTGGGGCAAGGACGACGCCTCCTCCAAGCCCGCTGCGGTCAAGGCGCTGACGTCGGCCGAGCTGGAGAAGGTGTCGCTGGAGCAGGGTGACGTCGCGGGCCACAAGGTCTCGAAGACGGGCCCCGAGGACATCGCGCAGCCCGGAGAGGTCACCGTCGACAAGAAGGAGTGCGAGCCGATCGGCTTCGCCTTCTACGGCGTGAAGCGGGGGACCCCCGTCGGGAACGCGGGGCGCAAGGTCGTCCAGGAGCCCAAGAAGGACGAGTCCGCCGACCCCGAGGACGCGCTCGCCGGGCTGCTCGACATGACGTCGTCGCTGGTCACCCTGGCCTCGTACGACGGCGACGGCGCGGCGAAGAGCCTCGCCGAGCTCCGCGACTCCGCCGCCAAGTGCACCGGCGGCTTCACCCTCTCCATGAAGGGCTCGAAGCAGAAGGTCACCAAGCTGACCGAGGAGAAGGTGACGGGCGGCGAGGAGGCCCTCGCCTGGCGGGTGCAGATGGGAGAGGGCGACGAGGTGGCGCCCTTCAAGCTCGTGACCCTGCGTCAGGAAGGTACGGTCGCCACCTTCTTCTCCTTCAACCTCGGCAAGACGGGCGCGGACGCCGACTTCGAACAGCCGACCGCGGTCATCGACGCACAGGTCAAGAAGCTCGGCTGAGCCTTCGGCCGTCTCTCCGGGTCACGGCAGCGGCACGAGCCTGACCACGGTGACCGTCAGCACGGACCCGGAGACGTAGTAGAGGACGATGGCGCCGTACACCGTCGCCTCGCGGCGGTCGCGTTCTCGCTTCACGGCGGACGAGGCGTGTCCGTACGGATCCAGGGCCAGGGTGCGCGCCATCTCGTCCCGGAACGAGTCGCCGTCGCGCATCTTGGCCAGGGTGTCGTCGGCGGGCGGTGCGTAGGAGATGCGGAAGCTCAAGCGACGTTCCGCCTCTCGGCCTCGTCCTGCGCCAGCCGGTCCAGGATCTGTTCGGCCTCGGGATCGGGTACGGACTCGAGCATCCAGTGCCGCATGACGGCCTGGATCTCGTGCACCCCGGCCTCGTTGATCGCGTGGTCGAACTCCTCGCGTCTCTCCTCGGGCAGCGCGGCACGGATCGCCGGAATGCTGTTGGGCACCTCTACCTCGGTGCCGCCGACGAAGGTCTTCAGAGACTCGCCCATGATCGCTCTCCCCGATCTCCTTGCTCTCCGCGCCCCGCCTGCCTCTGCCGCCGAGGGCGTGCGCCTGGATAACGGGCAGGTGTAGGGGTCACGTTAGCGGTTGCCACGCCGCGGGGGTGCCCGACTGTCCGCCGAGTTCGACGGCCACGGTCCGCCAGGCCGCAGTGAGGTTCCGGGGTGAGGGCCACTCAGCTGAGAGGCCATGTGCGCCTGGCCGCCCAGGCGCCGAAGCGCTGCCAGCCGATCTCCGGAAACTCGCGCCGCAGTGCGTCCGTGTCCACTTCGAGGCCGACCTCGGTGAAATAACGGAACATCGCGGCGAGATCGGCCGAGAACGCCTCGACGTGGGCGATCGGCAGCCGCTCGAAGACGATCTGCCGGCCGCACGCGCCGGTCAACGCTTTCGCGATCTCCGGGCAGGTCAGCTTGTCGGAGGCGATGTCGATGCGCCGGCCGGCGAATTCCTCCGGGTGCGCGAGGACATGGGCCGCGAAGGTCCCGATGTCCTGCGCGGGAATCAGCGTAAGCGGCTGGTCTGCCGGCATCGGTAGCACGAACCGGCCTTCGCGCAGCCCCTCGAGCGACCACTCGACCGTGTAGTTGTCCATGAAGGCGGCCGGCCCGAGGATCGTCCACGGCACACCCAGCCCTCGCAGGTGCCGCTCGATGCGGTACTTGCTGTCGAAGTGCGGGATGCCCGTGTCGCGGTCGGCGTGCGCGGCGGAGGTGAACACGATGTGCCCCACACCACGGGCGGCCTCCAGCAGGCGGATGCCTTGCCGGACTTCGGTGTCCGGGTCGGATCCGAATGGCGTGGACATCGCAAACAATCCGTCGGCGCCCTTCAGGGCGGCCTCCAGCGACGTGCCGTCGTCGAAGTCGGCCGCGCGCACCTCGGCGCCGAGAACCCTCAGCGTGTGGATGGCGGCCGACTCGGGATTGCGGGTCAGGGCCCGGACCCGGAAGCCCTGATCGAGCAGGGAGCGGGCGGCCGCGCCGCCTTGGGCGCCGGTCGCTCCGGCGACGGCCACCACGGGCCGGTAAGGTTCCTCTGTCATGCGGTCACTGTACGACGCAGTTGCTGCGTCGCGCAGGTATTTAGGAGTGGTGTGCATGCAGACCGACGATCTCCAGCAGGAGTCCCGCCGCTACCTGGCCTCGTACGTCATGTTCAACCAGGCAGTCGCGGACCACCTCAAGCTGCACCCCACCGACGTCCAGTGCCTCAACCTGCTGACCACCGAGCCAGGCCCGTTCACCACCGGCCGGATCGCCGAACTCACGGGCCTGACCAGCGGCTCGGCGACCCGGCTGGTCGACCGCCTGGAGAGGGCCGGTTACGTGGTCCGGCACCGCGACGAGACCGACCGCCGCCGGGTCCGGGTGGAACCTGTCCCGGAGGCGATGCGGGAGCTCACGGAACTGTGGTCCGAGCTGGGCGAGGGCTGGCGCGCGATGTTCGCCGACTACACCGAGGAAGAGCGCGCGCTGCTGTACCGCCACATGCAGCGCACTGTCGAACTCTCCCGGCAGCAGATCACGCTCCTGCGCAGCAAGGAATGACGGCCACCCACGCAAAAGCGCCCGGCCGGTGAACCCCGACCGGGCGCCTGCATGAACTGCTCGCGGTCCGACCAGCCGACCACGTGTCGCAACGATCCCTGGAAGGCGCCAACCTGCGGGTTGAGGGCCTTCTCGGCTCTGCTTACTTCTTCTTGCCCTGGTTCTTCACGGCCTCGATCGCGGCCTTCGCCGCGTCCGGGTCGAGGTAGGTGCCGCCCGGCTTCAGGGGGCGGAAGTCGGCGTCCAGCTCGTAGGCGAGCGGGATGCCGGTCGGGATGTTGAGGCCCGAGATGGCGTCGTCGGAGATGCCGTCCAGGTGCTTGACCAGGCCGCGGAGGCTGTTGCCGTGGGCGGCGACCAGGACGGTCTTGCCGTCGAGGAGGTCCGGGACGATGCCGTCGTACCAGTACGGCAGCATGCGGGTGACGACGTCCTTGAGGCACTCCGTGCGGGGGCGCAGCTCCGGCGGGATCGTCGCGTAGCGGGCGTCGTCGCTCTGCGAGAACTCGGTGCCGTCCTCCAGGGCGGGCGGCGGGGTGTCGTACGAACGGCGCCAGAGCATGAACTGCTCCTCGCCGAACTCGGCGAGCGTCTGGGCCTTGTCCTTGCCCTGGAGGGCGCCGTAGTGGCGCTCGTTCAGGCGCCAGGAGCGGTGCACGGGGATCCAGTGGCGGTCCGCGGCCTCCAGCCCGAGCTGGGCGGTGCGGATCGCGCGCTTCTGGAGGGAGGTGTGCACGACGTCGGGGAGCAGGCCGGCGTCCTTGAGCAGCTCACCGCCGCGGACCGCCTCCTTCTCGCCCTTGTCGGTGAGGTCTACGTCCACCCAACCGGTGAACAGGTTCTTCGCGTTCCATTCGCTCTCGCCGTGGCGGAGGAGGATCAGCTTGTACGGTGCGTCGGCCATGGGTCCGAGCGTAATCGAACCCGCGCGCCCTACGCGCGCGCGGTCAAAGGGCGGACCGGGGGGAGGGCCGGGGGCGGAACGGGGAGCGGTGCCGGGGCGCGACTGTTGACGGGTGGCGTCAATCGAGTGGCAGCCGGGGACTCCGCTTTCGTAATGTTCGGATAGCCGCCGGGCCGCTTACACAGGCCGGCGGTTCATCCGTTCGCGCACGTCCCGGGGGAGTAGCCCTATGTCTGTCGCTGGTCTCAGAAAGGCGGCACACGAGACGGTCGCCGGCCTCCCCAGGGAGTTCTGGTGGCTGTGGACCAGCACGCTGGTCAACCGCCTCGGGGCGTTCGTCGCCACGTTCATGGCGCTCTACCTGACCCTGGACCGGGGCTACTCGGCCTCGTACGCCGGCCTCGTCGCCTCCCTCCACGGGCTCGGCGGGGTCGTGTCGTCCCTGGGGGCCGGGGTGATGACGGACCGGCTGGGGCGCCGCCCGACCATGCTGATCGCGCAGCTCTCGACCGCCGTGTCCGTGGCCGTGCTCGGCTTCATGGTTCATCCGGTGGCGATCGCCGGGGTGGCCTTCGTCGTGGGTATGGCCAGCAACGCGTCCCGGCCGGCCGTGCAGGCGATGATGGCCGACATCGTCCGGCCCGAGGACCGGGTGCGGGCCTTCTCGCTCAACTACTGGGCCATCAACCTGGGTTTCGCCGTCTCGTCGGCCGGGGCGGGGTTCATCGCCGAGTACAGCTATCTGGCCGGCTTCATGGGCGAGGCCGCCCTGACGCTGCTGTGTGCCGTCCTCGTCTTCCTCAAGGTGCCGGAATCCCGGCCCGAGCCGGCGCCCCGGGCCGCGGGGGTCCCCGCGCCGGACGACGTGAGGCTGATGACGGTCCTGCGTGACGGGCGCTACATGGGTGTCGTCGGGCTGTCGTTCCTGGTCGCGCTGATCTTCCAGCAGGGGTACGTGGGCCTGCCGGTGGCCATGGGCACGGACGGGCTGTCCAGCTCCGACTTCGGCACGGCCATCGCCGTCAACGGCGTGCTGATCGTGGCCCTGCAGATCCCCGTCACCCGGTTCATCCAGCACCGCGACCCGCGCCGGCTGCTGATCCTCTCGTCCCTGATCGCGGGCTACGGCTTCGGGCTGACCGCCTTCGCGGGATCGGTCGGGGTGTACGCCCTGACGGTGTGCGTCTGGACCCTGGCCGAGATCGTCAACGCGCCGACGCAGACGGGCATCGTCGTGCAGTTGTCACCGGCCCACGGCCGGGGCCGCTACCAGGGCATGTACACGATGTCCTGGTCGGTGGCGGCGCTCGTCGCCCCGCTGATGTCCGGCTTCGTGATCGACCACTACGGCGCCGCCTGGCTGTGGGGGACCTGCGCGGTCCTGGGCACGGTGGCGGCGTTCGGCTACTGGCTGCTGATGCGGAACCTGGACCTGCCGGAGCCCGTGGTCGCCGCCTCGCCGGCCCCCGAGGACCGGGCGGTCGCTCCGAGCCCGCGGTCCGAGGAGCAGGAGCGGCGGTCTGAGAAGCAGGAGCCCGCGGTCTGAGGAGCAGGCGGGCCCGGCGCCGCTGCCCCGCGACGGACGTGTGTCCGTCGCGGGGCACCGCCGCTGGATCCGGCCGGACTCAGCCGCCGCACTGGCACGGCGCGCCGGCCTGGCAGCCGCACCCGCAGCCCGAGCCGCAGCCGCAGGCTCCCAGCAACGGCAGATGCACCACTTCGGTCGGGGTCTCCTGCTGCTGGGGTTCGGTCATGGGGGAATCGGCCATGGTCCCTCCTCAGGGCGTACGACTCGACGGCGTACGGCACATGTATGGGGCACACATGCCGACGGCGGGGGCCGCAGGCATGCCGCGCCGCCCCCGCACCCATTGCATGCCCAGCCCGGAGGGCGCATCAACGGCGCACAAGCGCGGGAACAGACGTGCGGCTGCCGTGACGGCCGCGCCCCCTACGCCCCCTCGACCGACGTCGCCGCCTGGATCTCGTCGGCGTGCTCACCCGTGACCAGGTAGACGACCCGCTTGGCGACCGACACGGCGTGGTCGGCGAAGCGCTCGTAGTAGCGGCCGAGCAGGGTGACGTCGACAGCGGTCTCGATGCCGTGCTTCCAGCGGTCGTCCATCAGGTGCTGGAACAGCGTGCGGTGCAGCAGGTCCATCTCGTCGTCGTCCTGCTCCAGCTGGAGCGCCAGGTCGACGTCCTTCGTGATGATCACCTCGGCGGCCTTCGCCATCAGCCGCTGGGCGAGCTGCCCCATCTCCAGGATGGTGGCGTGCAGGTCGTGCGGCACCGCCGACGCGGGGAAGCGCAGCCGCGCCAGCTTGGCGACGTGCTGGGCGAGGTCGCCCGAGCGCTCCAGGTCGGCGCTCATCCGCAGCGAGGTGACCACTATCCGCAGATCGGTGGCGACCGGCTGCTGGCGGGCCAGCAGCGCGATGGCACGGGCCTCCAGGTCGTGCTGGAGGTCGTCGACCTTCTGGTCCGCGGCGATCACGCTCTCGGCGAGCTTGAGATCGGCGTCGAGCATGGACGTCGTGGCCCGGCCGATCGCCGAGCCGACGAGCCTGGCCATCTCGACCAGGTCCTCGCCGATCGAATCGAGTTCCTCGTGATAAGCGTCGCGCATGGAAGTCCCTCTCCAGATCCTGAGGCCGGGGTCTTGGGGCCGACCCCCACGTTGCCACGGTGCGGGGCCAACGCGTCGGGATCCGGCCCCCGAAGTGAACCGGCACTATCCCCTTGGTGAACTCTGGGCGACGAGTGTTCGAGATGGCACCCGGATGGCTGGGAGAGTGTCGGCGCGCCCGCATAACCTTGAGGCATGGACGTGAACGCGGCGGTCGCCGCAGCTGCCGCGATCGCCGGGCTCTGTACCGGTGTGATCGCGATGCTGGCGTTCCGCTGGAGCGAGCGCGAGCAGAAGCGGCCCACGCGTACGTCCCTGCGGCCCGACGGCAACGCCGCGCTGCCCCCGGGGGTGGACACGGTCCTCTCCGTGCTCAGCTCGTCGGCCGTCGTGCTCGACGAGAGCGACAGCGTCGTCAAGGCCAGCTCCGCCGCTTATGCGCTGGGCCTGGTCAGGGGCGGACGACTGGCGGTCGAGCCGATGCTCCACATGGCCAGGGACACCCGGCGCGACGGTGAGATACGGCAGGGCGAGCTGGACCTGCCGCGTCGCGGTACGGGCAGGGGCGAGGCGCTCGCCGTGTCGGCCCGGGTCGCCCCGCTGGGCTCACGCCTGGTCCTCCTGCTGGTCGAGGACCTCACGGAGGCCCGGCGCATAGAAGCGGTGCGGCGTGACTTCGTCGCCAATGTCAGCCATGAGCTCAAGACGCCGGTCGGAGCGCTCTCCCTGCTCTCCGAGGCGGTCATGGACGCCTCCGACGACCCGGAGGCGGTGGAGCGGTTCGCCGGCCGCATGCAGATCGAGGCGACCCGGCTGACCAACCTGGTGCAGGAGCTGATCGACCTCTCCCGGGTGCAGAACGACGACCCGCTGGAGGACGCCGAACCCGTACGGGTGGAGGATCTGGTCGCCGAGGCGATCGACCGGTGCCGTCAGCAGGCCGGTTCGAAGCAGATCACCATGGCCTCGGGCGGCACCGCGGACCTCTTCGTCTGGGGCAACCGGAGCCAGCTCGCGGCCGCCCTCGGCAATCTCGTGGAGAATGCCGTCAACTACAGCCCCGCCCGCACACGCGTCGGAATCGCCGCCCGGAAGCTGGCCGCGCCCGGCGGGGATCTGATCGAGATAGCCGTGACCGACCAGGGCATCGGCATCTCCGAGAAGGACCGTGAACGCGTCTTCGAGCGGTTCTACCGCGTCGACCCGGCCCGCTCACGGGCCACCGGTGGCACCGGTCTCGGCCTCGCCATCGTCAAGCACGTGGCCGCCTCGCACGGCGGGGAGGTCACCGTATGGAGCTCGGAGGGACAGGGCTCCACGTTCACCCTGCGACTGCCCGAGTCGGGCGTCGTACGGGGTCGTACCACCGGCGGATCCCTGGTCGTCAACGGTGCTGTTGACGACGACGGGCCGTACGGGACCGATTCTTTTGAACCATTTCCTGCCCCGGAGGCCCTTCCGTGACCCGAGTGCTTGTCGTCGAGGATGAGGAATCCTTCAGCGACGCCCTGTCCTACATGCTCCGCAAGGAAGGCTTCGAGGTGGCCATCGCGGCCACCGGCCCGGACGGCCTCGACGAGTTCGAGCGCAACGGCGCCGATCTCGTGCTGCTCGACCTGATGCTGCCGGGTCTGCCCGGCACGGAGGTCTGCCGTCAGCTGCGCGTCCGGTCCAACGTCCCGGTGATCATGGTCACCGCAAAGGACAGCGAGATCGACAAGGTCGTGGGCCTCGAAATAGGAGCCGACGACTATGTGACCAAGCCCTTCTCCTCGCGGGAGCTCGTGGCCCGCATCCGCGCGGTCCTGCGCCGCCGTGGAGAGCCGGAGGAGGTCACCCCGGCGGCCCTGGAGGCCGGCCCGGTCCGGATGGACGTGGACCGCCACGTCGTCACGGTCTCCGGCGGCAAGGTCGACCTCCCGCTGAAGGAGTTCGACCTCCTCGAGATGCTCCTGCGCAACGCCGGGCGCGTGCTGACGCGCATGCAGCTGATCGACCGGGTCTGGGGCGCGGACTACGTGGGTGACACCAAGACCCTGGACGTCCACGTCAAGCGGCTGCGCGCCAAGATCGAGCCCGACCCGGGGGCTCCGCGCTACCTGGTGACGGTGCGGGGCCTGGGTTACAAGTTCGAGCCGTAAACCGAGGGCTGCGAGCTATGTGGGGGGTGTCTCCGGCGGAGACACCCCCCACGCGCGCGATCAGTGCTCGGCGGCTGCGCCGTCGGCCGGCGGGGCCGTGTCGGTCGCCTCGCCCGAGGGGCTTCCGGACTGCTCGCCCGGCGTCTCGGACGCACCAGGCGTCCCGGAGGCGGAGTCCGAGGGGGTGGGCTTCGCCGACGGCAGTGCGCTCGGGCCGAAGTCCTTGAAGAAGCTGGTCGCCGGGACGATGGCGGCGCCGAGCGAGACCTCGCCGGTCTCGCTGAACGTGAAGGCGACGTTCTGCACGTTGCCGTTCGCCCCTGCCTGGCGGCCGTTCTCGATCACGGCGGAGGCGTTGTCCTTCCCGCCGATGATGAGCCGTCCGCCGGCCGGGACCACGAGCGGCCCCTTGCCCTTGGCGGGCTTCAGCGCCACCGTCGCGTTGGTGCCCGGCAGGGCGATCGTCTCCACGACCTCACGCTTCGGGCCGTCGTTGAAGAGGGTGGCGGCGATGACCGCGGGGCCCTCGGCGTCCGGCTCGGGCTGGGTGACGATGTTCAGGTTCTGGATCTTGATGGAGTCGACAGCGGTGGCTGCGTTGTCCGGCCTGACCTGAAGCGTCTGCGCGTCGTTGCCTGCACTGCACGCGGACAGCGCGGCGATCGAGAACACGAGGGCAGTGGCGGCGAAGGCGCCGTGTCGAAGGCTGCGGCTCACGGCGGCGGCAACTCCTTGAACGTTCGGACTGCGGACTTCGGACTCTGCGGACAGGAAGGCCCGAGCGGCCGTAAAGCCGCCCTAAGTGTGTGTCAGCGGGCTCAGGTTACCGAGCCGCCGTCCTGGGCCCGCACCCGACCCGCCCCTCGGGGCGCCCGAGCTGTGGACCGGCGCCGGCGGCCGTGGTTCAGACATCCCCCGGCCGTCCCCCCGGGCACGACGATTCGCACGGTGTTCACAAAACCCGGGGGAGCGGCGCGTTGACGCGCCGATGATCCATTTCCGGCGGTGGCGCATTTCCCGCGCATAATCCACCCGGCCCCAGGTCGTTGATCAATTTCAATGACCATGGACGCTAAGAGCCGTACGGGTGATCGAGGGCCGAACGGAGTACAGAAAGTTCACCATCCGGAATCCGGCAAAACGGGACTTTCGGCCCCTTCTTGAAGGCTTCCGACACCTGTGACGCGCGTGTTTCGCCTCGGTCGTACGCCCGCTCCGACCTGCGAATATCGCCTTCCGGAAGGCTGTCGCAGCACGTTCGTGTCTCAGTTGTCAAGCCCCGAGATATGCCCTGACCTGCGAAAACGCCATTCAGGAGAAGCCGTTCTCGTGTTACTCTGGATAGCCACGGAAGGGGTACCTGTCACATGACGTTCAAGGTTGGCGACACCGTGGTCTATCCCCATCACGGGGCCGCGCTGATCGAGGCTATCGAAACTCGCCAGATCAAAGGCGTGGACAAGACCTACTTGGTGCTCAAGGTCGCCCAGGGCGACTTGACGGTTCGTGTACCGGCGGACAATGCGGAGTTCGTCGGTGTGCGTGACGTAGTCGGGCAGGAGGGGCTGGACCGGGTCTTCGAGGTGCTGCGCGCGCCGTACGCCGAAGAGCCGACGAACTGGTCCCGACGCTACAAGGCAAATCTCGAGAAGCTCGCCTCAGGCGATGTCATCAAGGTCGCAGAAGTGGTGCGTGACCTGTGGCGTCGTGAGCGCGAGCGCGGACTCTCCGCAGGTGAGAAGCGCATGCTCGCCAAGGCCCGCCAGATTCTGGTGAGCGAGCTTGCTCTCGCGGAGAACACGAACGAGGACAAGGCCGAGGCCCTGCTCGACGAGGTCCTCGCGTCCTGAACCGGACGACACCGGTGACCAAGGCGACCGGAGACCGGTAACCGGACCTCGCCGGTGTCCGGATGACGCCGACCAGCCGGATCCGGTGTCGAGGAATATGCAGCGGTGCCCGCTGACCAGCCGTTTTCACGGCAGTCGTCGGGCGCTGCGGCATGTTCGGACCCGAGTGGCATGTCCCCAGCGGCATGTTCGGACCCGATGAAGAAGATCCATCCGGAAAGCTGCCGACGCACCCGGTGCCGCCGTCCCCTCGGCAACCTCCACCGGGCCCTGCTGCGGCTCGTCCGACCGGGGGTCACGGAAGGGGTCCCGGTCAAGTCAAGGCGTCGCGCCCGGCTCGTCCCCCGGCCTACGGTCGGGGCACGCCCAGGCCATACCCATGTCGGCCGTGGAAACAAACCTGCCGAAGCTTCGGAGTGCAACCGATGTCACCGATGTCACCGATGCCCGCTGAACCGAGCCCTTCCCGCACCGCGGCCGTGATCCCCGCGGCGGGCCGCGGAGTCCGGCTCGGCCCCGGCGCCCCGAAGGCGCTGCGCGCGCTCGGCGGCACCCCCATGCTGATCCACGCCGTACGGGCCATGGCCGCCTCCCGGGCCGTCAGCCTCGTCGTCGTGGTCGCGCCCCCGGACGGGGCGCCCGAGGTCAAGAACCTCATCGACGGGCACGCGCTGCCCGAGCGCACCGACTACGTCGTCGTTCCCGGCGGCGCGACACGCCAGGAATCGGTGAAACTCGGCCTCGACGCCCTGCCGGACGACGTCACCGTCGTCCTCGTCCATGACGCGGCGAGGCCTCTCGTGCCGGTCGACACCGTGGACGCCGTCATCGAGGCCGTACGGGACGGGGCTCCGGCCGTCGTTCCCGCGCTTCCCCTCGCCGACACCGTCAAGGAGGTCGAGCCGGGGGTGCCGGGTGTGCCGGAGCCGGTCCTCTCGACCCCCGTACGGGCGCGGTTGCGGGCCGTGCAGACGCCCCAGGGCTTCGACCGGTCCACGCTCGTCGAGGCGCACAGGAGCGTGGCCGTCGACGGCGAGGGTGCGACCGACGACGCGGGCATGGTCGAGCGGCTGGGCTCGCCGGTCGTCGTCGTACCCGGGCACGAGGAGGCGTTCAAGGTGACCCGCCCCCTGGACCTGGTCCTGGCGGAGGCCGTTCTCGCACGCCGGAGGGCGAACGATGGATTCTGAGGCAACGACGCAGCCGGCTCCCCTGATCCCGCGCGTCGGTATCGGGACCGACATCCACGCCTTCGAGGAGGGCCGCGAACTCTGGTGCGCGGGCCTGCTGTGGGAGGGCGAGGGACCCGGCCTCGCCGGCCACTCCGACGCCGACGTGGTGGCGCACGCCGCCTGCAACGCCCTGTTCTCGGCCGCCGGACTCGGTGACCTGGGGCAGCACTTCGGGACCGGCCGCCCGGAGTGGTCGGGCGCCTCCGGTGTCACTCTGCTCACGGAGGCCGCCCGGATCGTCCGCGCCGAGGGCTTCGCCATCGGCAACGTCGCCGTGCAGGTCGTCGGTCTCCGGCCGAAGATCGGCAAGCGGCGCGACGAGGCCCAGAAGGTGCTCTCCGACGCGGTCGGCGCCCCCGTCTCGCTCTCGGCCGCGACCTCCGACGGACTCGGCTTCACCGGCCGCGGCGCGGGCATCGCGGGCATCGCGACCGCCCTGGTCTACCTCGCAGGCGCCTGACGCCTGCCGCGCAAGCACCTGACGCCGTCCCAGGCGGGCGGTCACGCGCCCCCGCCCGCCTTATTGCACATCGCTTGCACGTACGCTGGTGCGGCAAGTGATGTGCCGTACGGCCGAGAGCGAGGGTGAGCGTCAGTGGTGAGCGCGACCGCCGGGGCGACAAGGATGCCGGAAGCGCCGGCCGGAGCGGACGGATACGTCCTGCGGACCGCCACCGCCCAGGACGTCGGCGGCGCCCGGGCCGTCATGCTGGACACCGTCTACCACGACCTGCGCTCGGGCTACGTGCCCCGCTGGCACGCCGACATCATCGACCTCGAGGGCGCCTATCTGCGCCCCGAACGCTGCACCCTCCTGGTCGTCGTGCGCGGCGACGAGGTCGTGGCGACCGGGGCGGTACGGGACCGGGGACCGCAGGCGCCGCCCAATCCGCAGTGGGTCGCGGACCGCTTCCCCTCCGGGTCGACGGCGCAGCTGTGCCGGATCTACGTACGGCCCGACCACCGCAGGCACGGCCTGGCCCGCAGGCTGGTGCGGGAGCTCGAGGGCTTCGCCGCCCGGGCGGGTGGCTACACCTCGCTCTACCTGCACACCGATCCGGCCGTGCCGGGCGCCGAGCCGTTCTGGCGGTCGCTCGCCCAAGAGGTCTGCGACGAGCGCACGCTGCCGGGTGGCGGGCAGGGCATCATCCACTTCGAGCTGCCGATGCCCGCACCCCAGGGGCCCGCGGGGACGGTCCGGATGGCCACCCCGAATATCAGATGACAATCGTTTTCACATAGGGTCTCCGTCATGCCTACGTCCCGAAGCCGCCGCTTCCCGCTGCCGGTCATCGTCGCCACCACCGCCCTGCTGCTCCCGCTCGCCGCCTGTACCTCGTCGAGCGGCTCCGGAGCGTCCGGCGACGCACAGCGGCTCCGGGTCGTCATGGCCTTCCCGCCCGCCCAGGCCATGTCCCCGTACGGGGACGACGCGGTCACCCTCAGCCGGCTCGCCGTCATCGAGGGCCTCACGACCCTGGACAGGAACGGCGCCGCGAAGCCCGCCCTCGCCACGTCCTGGAAGCAGGACAACCCCACCACCTGGACGTTCACCCTCCGCGACGCCGCCTTCCAGGACGGCGGGAAGGTCGACGCCGCCGCGGTCGCCCGGTCCCTCACCGCCGCGAGCAAGGCTTCCCCGCTGCCCCGGGTCCTCTCCGACACCACCCTGAAGGCCACCGCCGCGAGCAAGGACACCGTACGGATCGTCACCGGTGAGGCCGACCCGCTGCTTCCTCAGCGGCTCGCCAACCCCTCGCTCACGATCCTGTCCGCCGGCGCGTACAAGAACGGCAAGGTGAACCCCGCCGGGCACGCCACCGGCCCGTTCACCCTGACCGACGTCAAGGGCGCGGTCGCCGCCACTCTCGAACGGAACGCCGACTACTGGGGCGACAAGGCCGAGGCCCCGGGCGTCGACGTCACCTTCGCCGCGGACGGCACCGCCCGCGCCAACGCACTGCGCACGAAGACCGTCGACGTCGCCGAGTACGTACCGATCGCGCAGGCCTCCCTGCTCGGCGACTCGTACGTCCACGAGTTCCCGTCCGCCCGGACCAACGGCCTCTCGCTCAACACCGAGCGCGGCGTCTTCGCCGACCCGGCCATGCGCGCCGCCGCCCGCGAAGCCATCGACTCCCAGGCCCTGGTCGACGGTGTGTACGAGGGCCGCGCCGACACCGCACAGGGGCTCCTCGGCCCCGGCATCCCCTGGGCCGCCGGAAAGCGCACCACGCCCACCGGCCGGACCCAGGCGGCGAGCCGCGCCGAGGTGGCGAAGACGAAAGAGATCGTCCTCGCCACCTACACCAACCGGCCCGAGCTCCCCGAGGTCGCGACGCTCGTCCAGCAGCAGCTGGAGAAGCGCGGGTTCACCGTCAAGCAGGTCGTCCGCGATTACGCGCAGATGGAGGCCGACGCCCTCGCCGGGAAGTACGACGCCTTCATCCAGGCCCGCAACACCCTGCTGGACACCGCGGACCCCGTCTCCTACCTGGCCTCCGACTTCACCTGCGACGGCAGCTTCAACATCTCCCAGCTGTGCGACGAGCGGGTCGACGCCGCCGTCGGCAAGGCCGCCTCGCTCACCGGTACGGACGCCCGGCACACCGCCGAGATGACCGCCGAGGCCGCCGTCCTGGGTGCCGACGCCCTCGTACCGCTCGTCCACGAGCGCTTCGTCCAGGGCTACGACGACGCCCGCGTCGAAGGCGTCGCCCTCGACCCCATGGAACGCACCCTCATCACCGCCGACACCCGCGTCGGGTGACCCCGTGAAGTACCTGGCCGGACGACTGGGCGCCCTCCTGGCCGTCCTCGCCGTCATCGGTCTGCTGCCCAGGCTGACCCGCACCGATCCGGCGCTGACCATTCTGCACGCCCGCTACGCGGACCGCCCGCCCACACCCGCCGTGCTCGACGCCATCCGCGCCGAGACCGGCCTCGACGGCGGCCCGCTGCACGTACTCGGCGGCTGGGCCTCCGGACTGCTCCGCGGCGACCTGGGAGAGTCCTGGGTCTCCGGTCAGCCCGTCGGCCCCGACGTGACCTCCGCACTCGGCGTCTCCCTCACCCTCATGGGTGTCTCGCTCGCCGTCGCCGTACTCCTGGCGCTCGCCCTCGTCGCCGGAACGCTCCGTCGGGGCGCCCGCCGACGGCTCGTCACCACCAGGGCGGGCGTCGGCGCGGCCGTGCTCGCCGCCCTGCCGGAGTTCCTCCTCGCCGCGGTCCTGGCCACCGTCCTCGCCGTACAGCTGGGCTGGTTCCCCGCCCTCGGCTGGGGCGGGCCCGAACAGCTCGTCCTGCCCGCCCTCGCCATGGGCGTCCCCGCCGGCGCGCTCCTCGGCCGGCTGCTCGACGACGCGCTGCCCGCCGCGTTCGCCGAACCCTGGGCGCGCGCCGCCACCGCCCACGGGATGCCCGCCCGAAGGATCGCCGCGCACGCCCTGCGCCGCACCCTGCCCGCACTGCTGCCCCAGCTCGGCCTCGTCGTCGTCGGGCTCACCGGCGGGGCGGTCGCCGTCGAGACGCTCTACGCCATCCCCGGGCTCGGAGGTACGGCCCTGGCCGCCGCCCTGGCCCAGGACCTGCCCGTCCTCCAGGCCTGCGTGCTGCTCCTGCTCCTCCTGGGCGTCGCGGCCGGGCTCGCGGCCCGGCTCGGCTCCAGGGCCCTGCTCGGCCCCGCACGGGCCGACGGCGCCCTCCCCCCGCTCGTCGCGCCACCCCTCCCCGCCCGCCGCACCGTGGCCGTCGGGGCGGCGGTCCTGGGAGCCCTCCTCGTCGCCGTCGTCCTCACGGGCCTGCTGCGCGACCCCCTGTACGCCGACACCGCCGCCCGCCTCGCACCCCCCTCGGCCGCACATCCGCTGGGCACCGACTCCCTGGGCCGCGACGTCCTCGCCCGCCTCGGCCACGGGGCGGCCCGGACCGTGCTCACCGCGATCGCCGTCGGCGCCGTCACGCTCCTCCTGGGACTGCTCGCGGGGGCGGCCCGCGCCGGAGCCCTCACCGAGACGGCCAACGCCCTGCCCGCGGTCCTGGCCGGTCTCGTCGTCGCGGGAATCGCGGGCCCCGGCCCCTGGGGCGCGGCAGCCGCCGTCGCCGCCGTCGCCTGGGCCCCGCTCGCCGCCCACACCTCCGCGTTGTACGCCCAGGAACGCGCCGCACCGCACGTCACCGTCGCCCGCGCCCTCGGCGCCGGGCCGTGGCACCGGCTGCGCCGCCACATCCTGCCCGGCGTCCTGCCACCCGTCGTACGCCACGCCGTCCTGCGCGTCCCCGCCATCGCCCTGGCACTCGCCTCCCTCGGCTTCCTGGGCCTCGGCACCCCGGCCCCCGCGCCGGAGTGGGGCCGCATGCTCTCCGAGAACATGCCCTACGCCGAACGCGCCCCCTGGGCCGTCCTCGCCCCCGCCGCCGCCCTCGCCGCCCTCGGCGCGCTCGCGGTGCTGACCTCGGCGGCCGTACGCGGCAGGCGGCACCGATGACGACCTCCACGACGCACACCCGTGCCGTACGCGGCAGGCGGCACCGATGACGACCTCCACGGCCCGCAGCCGGTCCGGTACCGCCCGGGGGCTCACGCCCTACCTGCGGCTCCTGACCGCCACCCAGTTCGCCTTCAACACCGGCTTCTACGCGGTCCTGCCCTACCTCGCCGCACACCTCGGCGACGGACTCGGCATGGCCGGGTGGCTCGTCGGCCTCGTGCTCGGCCTGCGCACCTTCAGCCAGCAGGGCCTCTTCGTCGTCGGAGGCGCCCTCACCGACCGCTACGGCCCCCGGCCCGTCGTCCTCACCGGCTGCGTCCTGCGCATCGCCGGATTCTGCTGGCTCGCCCAGGCCGGCACCACCGTCACCGTCATCGGCGCCGTCCTCCTCATCGGCTTCGCCGCCGCCCTCTTCTCACCCGCCGTCGAATCCGAGACCGCCAGGGCCGCCGTCGCGCACGAGGCCGGGACCGGGACGCCGCGCGCCCAGGTACTGGCCGTCTTCTCCGCCGCAGGCCAGGCCGGGGCATTCCTCGGACCCCTGCTCGGCAGCCTGCTGCTGCTCCTGGGAGGAGACTTCCGGACGGCGTGCCTGGCCGGGGCCGTCGTCTTCGTCGGCGTACTCGCCGGACACGCCCGCCTCATGCCCCGCCGGCCCCGCCGCGTCCGCACCGACCGGGCAAACGCCGTCCCCCTCAGCCAGGTCTTCGCCAACCGCCCCTTCCTCGTGCTCTGCCTCGCCTACAGCACCTACCTCGTCTCCTACAACCAGCTCTACCTCGCCCTGCCTGCCGAGGTGGAGCGGGCCACCGGCTCCCAGAGCGCGCTCGGCGGACTCTTCGCGCTCTCCTCCCTGCTCGTCGTCGCCGCCCAGCTGCCCCTGACCCGCTGGTCCGCCCGTCGTGTCGCGCCCCGGACCGCCCTCGTCGCGGGGCTCGCCGTCGTCGCCGCCGGATTCGCCGCGGTGCCCCTCGCGCCGGACGGGCCCGCCGGACTGCTCCCCGGGGCCGTCCTCGTCGTCCTGCTCACACTCGGCCAGATGCTGCTGGTCCCCGCCGCCCGGGGCCTCGTACCCGACCTGGTCGACGACCGTCGGCTCGGACTCGCCACCGGGGCCCTGTCCTCCGTATCGGGCCTCGCCGTCCTCGTGGGCAGCGCCGCCACCGGAACGCTCCTCGACGGCCCCGGACCCGTCCTCTGGACAGCGCTCGCCGCCGTCCCCCTCGCCGGCGCCGCGCTCTCCCTGACGCTGCCCACCGGGCGGCGCACGCCGGAGCCCGTCACCACCGTCACCGATTAGTTGTGACACGTTTTCCACAGGGGGCGCTGGGCACGGGTGCGGGCCCACTACCCTTGAGGGGTGACTATTCGCCTGCATGACACCAACGCCCGGCAGATTCGTGACTTCGTCCCGCTCACAGCGGGCTGTGTCTCGATCTACCTCTGTGGCGCGACTGTCCAGGCCGCCCCGCACATCGGGCACATCAGGTCCGGGCTGAACTTCGACATCATGCGCCGCTGGTTCGAATACCGCGGGTACGACGTGACGTTCATCCGGAATGTCACCGACATCGACGACAAGATCATCAAGAAGTCCGCCGAGCAGGGCCGCCCCTGGTGGGCCATCGGCTACGAGAACGAGCGCGCGTTCAACGCCGGTTACGACGCCCTGGGCTGCCTCCCGCCCACGTACGAGCCGCGGGCCACCGGCCACATCACCGAGATGGTCGAGATGATGCGCGGCCTCATCGAGCGCGGCCACGCCTACGAGGCCGACGGCAACGTCTACTTCGACGTCCGCTCGTACGAGGGATATCTCGAGCTCTCCAACCAGGACCTCGACGACCTGCGGCAGCCCTCCGGCGACAACGAGACCGGCAAGCGCGACAAGCGCGACTTCGCCATGTGGAAGGCCGCCAAGCCCGGCGAGCCCAGCTGGGAGACGCCCTGGGGCCGCGGCCGGCCCGGGTGGCACCTGGAGTGCTCCGCCATGGCGCACAAGTACCTCGGCACCGCCTTCGACATCCACGGCGGCGGCATCGACCTGATCTTCCCGCACCACGAGAACGAGATCGCCCAGGCCAAGGCCTTCGGCGACGAGTTCGCGAAGTACTGGGTGCACAACGGCTGGGTCACCCTGTCCGGCGAGAAGATGTCGAAGTCCCTCGGCAACTCGGTGCTGGTCAGCGAGATGGTCAAGCAGTGGCGTCCCATCGTCCTGCGCTACTACCTCGGAACCCCGCACTACCGCTCCATGATCGAGTACAGCGAGGAGTCGCTGCGCGACGCCGAGTCCGCGTTCGCGCGGATCGAGGGCTTCGTCCAGCGCGTGGTCGAGAAGGCCGGCCCCGTCGAGGCCGCAGCCGAGGTGCCGCCCGCGTTCGCCGAGGCCATGGACGACGACCTCGGTGTGCCGCAGGCACTCGCGATCGTCCACACCACCGTCCGGCAGGGCAATTCCGCCCTCGCCGCCGACGACAAGGAAGCCGCCGTCGCCCGCCTCGCCGAGGTCCGCGCGATGCTCGGCGTCCTCGGACTCGACCCCCTCGACCCCCACTGGGCCGGCGAGAGCGACCGCGGCGAGGACCTCCACGGCGTCGTCGACACGCTCGTACGCCTCGTCCTCGACCAGCGCCAGTCCGCGCGGGACCGCAAGGACTGGCCCGCCGCCGACGCCATCCGCGACCAGCTCAACCAGTCCGGCCTCGTCATCGAGGACAGCCCCAGCGGACCCCGGTGGACACTCGGACCGCGCTGAGCGGACCTTCGCACCATGCGTGAGCAGCGCAAATGTGCCGCCCGGCCGTCCGGGCGGCACACTTTCACTTGACGACGTCTTTCTGAAGCAACGAAACAGGTAGGTCATGGCCGGGAACAGCCAGCGCAGGAACCGCCGCACGTCCAACAAGAAGGGCATGCAGGTCGGCAGCGGTGGGCAGCGTCGCCGTGGCCTCGAAGGCCGGGGACCGACGCCGCCCGCCGAGGAACGTAAGAAGCACAAGAAGAACCGCATGGCCACCGCCAAGGCCAAGCAGGCCGCCAACCGCCGCCCCGCCCCCCGGCGCGGCGGCGTCAAGGGCACCTCGGAGATGGTCGTCGGCCGCAACCCCGTCTTCGAGGCCCTCCGCGACGGCGTGCCCGCCACCACCCTCTACGTCCAGCAGTACATCGACAACGACGAGCGGGTCCGCGAGGCACTCCAGCTCGCCGGTGAGCGCGGCAACATCCACCTCATGGAGGCCCCGCGCCCCGAGCTCGACCGGATGACGAACGGCCTGAACCACCAGGGCCTCGTCCTCCAGGTCCCGCCCTACGAGTACGCGGACCCGCAGGACCTCACCGCCGCCGCCTACGACAACGGCGAGGACCCCCTCATCGTCGCCCTCGACGGTGTCACCGACCCCCGCAACCTCGGCGCCATCGTCCGCTCCGTCTCCGCCTTCGGCGGCCACGGCGTCGTCGTGCCCGAACGCCGCGCCGCCGGCATGACAGCCGGAGCCTGGAAGTCCTCCGCCGGCACCGCCGCCCGCACGCCCGTCTCCCGGGTCACCAACCTGACCCGCGCCCTCGAGGCGTACAAGAAGGAAGGCATCGCTATCGTCGGCCTCGCCGCCGACGGCGAGCACACCGTCGAGGACCTCGAAGCCCTCGGTGGCCCCGTCGTCATCGTCATCGGCAGCGAGGGCAAGGGCCTCGGCCGCCTCGTCGGCGAGACCTGCGACTACCGCGTCCGCATCTCCATGCCGGGCGGCGCCGAATCCCTCAACGCCGGTGTCGCCGCCGGCATCGTGATGTACGAGGTCGCACGCCGCCGGGCGTGACCCCCGCCGCACGGACCTGGCCCCGCGGCCGACGCGGCACGCGGGGCCCCGCCGGCCGGGCGGTGTACGCCCGCTGAATGACGCACGTCCCCGCCCCCGGGCCGTGCGCGCGTACGCTGCCCCGCGTTCCGCGGAGGACTGTTGACGGGTCTCGGACACTTCGGACGCGTCAAGGCAGTGTCCTAATCACACATCACTCGGTTAGATGAGTGTGGACACCAGAACGCCTCGGTTCGACGACCAACCCGCCCTGAGCATGACGAAGGTGGACAGCGACCCCGCGCAGGTCATCGTCAGCCACGCCAGCTTCCGGGTGCAGCTCGCCCCGGGCCAGCGCACCCGTCTGCGCCCCGTGGGCTCCGCCGGACCGGCCAGGATCCCCGCCATGAGCGGCGCGGGCGGCCGCAGGCGGGCCCCCGTCGTCTGGAGCGGCAGGTCCGAACCGGGCGACCCCGGAGCGACCGGACTCCTGCAGGCCGTACGGAACTCCACCGCCGGCCACCTCGACACCCGCACCGGCGGCGACTACGGCGCGGGACACGACGACGCGGGCGGCGGCACGCAGGTCATCCCGCGCCTCGACGAGACCCAGCCCAACCCCGTGCTCCGGCCCCCCCACCAGCCCGGGGGCCGCACCGGCCCGCTGCTGCCTCCCATGCGGCAGGCCGTCGGCGCGTACGACGCCGTCGCCACCCCGGCCCGCGACGCGCACGACCTCACCTACGACGACGACCCCGACACCGACGGCCAGGGCAGCACCTCAGCCGGGGAACGACGCCACGCCAACGACACCGTCCGGCACGCCTACTACCCAGGCCGCCGGATGAACCTCGGCGTCGTGCTCCTCCCGCTGCGCGTCATCCTCGGCTTCCTCGCCATCTACGCCGGCATGGGCAAGCTCTGCGACCCCGCCTACTTCGACGGCGGCGACCGCGGCTCCATGGTCAAGTGGCTGACCTCGCTGCACCCCTGGACCGCCGCCGAACCCCTGCGCGACTTCGCGCTCGGCCACCCCGTCGCCGCCGGCCTCTCCGTCGCCTTCCTCCAGGTGGTCGTCGGAGTCCTCACCGTCCTCGGGCTCTGGCAGCGCGTCGCAGCGGCCTTCGGAGCCCTGCTCTCCGCCGCCATCCTGGTGACGGTCAGCTGGCGCACCGCCGCCGCCTACGACACCCCCGACATCATCCTGCTGGCCGCCTGGAGCCCGCTCGTCATCGCCGGCGCCCCCGTCTACTCCCTCGACGGACGCCTCGCCGGGGAGGCCTGGCGCACCCTCGGCCCGCGCTCCGGCATCTGGGACCTCCGCCGCCGCGTACTGCGCCGCGGCAGCGCGGTCGCCACCGTCGTCGTCGGCCTGACCCTGCTGGTCGGCTCCATGCTCGGCGGCGCCGTCCGCTCCACCGAGGTCGTCACCGTGCCGGGCCCCGACAGCTACCCGACCAACCAGCTGCCCGGCTCCCCGCTCCCCGAGAAGTCCAAGGACAGGAAGGGCAAGCCTTCCAGGACCCCGGACAACCGCACCCCCGAGACCTCCCCCTCCAGCGCCCCCGGCACCCCGTCGGCCGAGGAGTCCACCCCGGGCTCCGGCTCCGGGCGTGACTCCGGCCCGACGGCCGGTGCGAGCACCGGCCGTCCCAGCCAGACCCAGGGCACCGGCCAGGCGCCCCCGCAGGAGCCGGCCCCGCAGGAGCCCCCCTCCGGCGACGCGGGCCCCAGCTCCTCGGGTTCCGACGGCTCGGGCGGCGCCACCGGCGGTTCGGACGACGGCGGCTCCACCGGTGGATCCGACGGCGGCTCGTCCGGCGGCGCCGGACAGAACCCCATCGGCGGACTGCTCGGCTGACACAGGCACCACACACCACGAGGACGGTCACCGGAGCCCGGTGACCGTCCTCGCCCACGTACGGGGGCGGCGGGTCAGCCGCCCGCGTGGGCGCCCAGCTCCTTCGCCGCCTCCGTGAGGTCCTTCGCGGTGTCGATCGCCCGCCAGTACGCCCCGTGCGGCAGCGGGAACCCGGCCAGCCGGCGCTCACGGGCCAGCCGGGGGAAGGTCGTCCGCTCGTGGTCGCCGCGGTCCGGCAGCATCGCGGTGAACGCCGGCGCGAAGACGTACACCCCCGCGTTGATCAGATACGGCGACGGCGGCGACTCGATGAAGTCGGTGATGTGCCCGAACGCGTCGGTCTCCACGGCCCCCCACGGGATCCGGGGACGGGCGAGCGCGAGCGTCGCGGTGGCGTCCCGCTCGGCGTGGAACGCGGCCATCTCCCGCAGCGAGAAGCGGGTCCAGATGTCGCCGTTCGTCGCGTACCAGGGCTCCGACGGATCGGGCAGCCGCGCCGCGGCATGCTTGAGACCGCCGCCCCGGCCCAAGGGCTCGGTCTCGACGACGGTCGTGACACGCAACGGAAGATCGGCCGAGTCCAGCCACTCCCGCAGCACATCGGCAAGATGGCCGCACGAGATCACGGCGTCCGTGACACCCTCGGCGGCCAGCCAGGAAAGCTGATGGCCGATGATCGGGGTCCCGGTCCCCGGGATCTCGACCATCGGCTTGGGGCGGTCATCGGTGTACGGGCGCAGCCGCGAGCCCTGACCACCCGCCAGGATCACGGCCTGCGTCGGATACGTATGCATGCCAGGCACGATATGCCGTGCCCGGACGCACCCGGCTCAGCTGAACTGCGCGACCCCCGAGGCGAACGAGGTGTCGCAGACCGGACGCGAGAAGCGGTGGGCGCGGGTCGGACCGTACTGGTCCACAGCGGCCTTGCCCAGCGCCCTGGCGATCGACATGCAGTGCTTGGCCAGGGAGGGCCGCCCCTCGACGGTGCGCTGGAGGCTCGTCAACGCGACACCCGGGTCCTTCTCACGGAGCTCCAGCAGGAGCTTGTCCCGCAGGACGTCCTGAGGAGCCCGGGCCTTCGCCCGCTTGGACACGGTCTCCGAGGCGGCGGTCAGCAGCTGGGTCTCGGTGTCCTGCCCCGACCACTGCACACGGGTGACCGCGAGGGTCCCGGACAGAACCATGACGACGGGCAGTACGAGAGCTAGGGTTCGGCCGATACGGCGCGCGGTGTGGGTCACGCAGGCGAGCGTAGCGGGCAGTGATGACTTGGCGACATTTCGTCACCCTTGCGAGGGATGGTTCGAGAGGTCTTTTCGAATCACGTGTTGACGCCCTGGGGTGAATTGACCGGTGTGCCAGGGTATTTGGGGCTCGCCCGGCCCGAAACCCGATCCCGCCCGCGACACGCGAACGGCCCCGCGTCCTCGGAGGGAGCGGGGCCGTAGCGGCTGGATCGTGAGGATCAGTCGGTCAGACGCTCACCGGTCGAGGTGGCGAAGACGTGCAGCTCCTCCGGGCGCGGCACGACGTGCAGCTCGGTGCCCTTCTCCGGAACGGCACGGCCGCCGACGCGGACGACCAGGTCCTTGTGCTCGCCACCGACCTGCGCGGCACCGTAGACGAAACCGTCGGCGCCGAGCTCCTCGACGACGTTGACGGAGACGGCCAGACCGGCCGGGGCGTCGGAGGAGGCCTTGGAGAGGCCGGTCGCGGCGGCGCCGCCGTGCTCGACGATGTCGAAGTGCTCGGGGCGGATGCCGACCGTGACGGTGGTGTCACCGCGGTTCGCGGCGGCGGTGAGCGCCTCACGCGAGACCGGGACGACGCTGTTGCCGAACTTCACGCCGCCGTCGGTGATCGGGACCTCGACGAGGTTCATCGCCGGGGAGCCGATGAAGCCGGCCACGAAGAGGTTCGCCGGGCGGTCGTACATGTTGCGCGGCGAGTCGACCTGCTGGAGCAGACCGTCCTTGAGGACCGCGACGCGGTCGCCCATGGTGAGGGCCTCGACCTGGTCGTGGGTGACGTACACGGTGGTGATGCCGAGGCGGCGCTGCAGCGACGCGATCTGCGTACGCGTCGAGACACGGAGCTTGGCGTCGAGGTTCGACAGCGGCTCGTCCATGAGGAAGACCTGCGGCTCACGCACGATGGCACGGCCCATCGCCACACGCTGACGCTGACCACCGGAGAGCGCCTTCGGCTTGCGGTCCAGGTAGTCGACGAGGTCCAGCATCTTGGCGGCCTCTTCGACCTTCGCCCGGATCTCCGTCTTGTTGATCCCGGCGATCTTCAGCGCGAAGCCCATGTTGTCCGCGACGGACATGTGCGGGTAGAGCGCGTAGTTCTGGAACACCATGGCGATGTCCCGGTCCTTCGGGGGCAGGTGCGTGACGTCGCGGTCACCGATGCGGATCGCACCGCCGTTGACGTCCTCGAGACCCGCGAGCATGCGCAGGGAGGTCGACTTGCCACAACCGGAAGGACCGACGAGGACGAGGAACTCGCCGTCCTCGATGTCGATCTCGAGCTGGTCCACGGCCGGCTTCGTGGAGCCGGGGTAGACGCGGGACGCCTTGTCGAACGTGACACTGGCCATGACGATGCTTCTCCTCAACCGGCAGGAACGTGCCGGACGATCCGAGTAGGGAGTGGTGTGGTCCACTGGAGTGAACCTGAGGTGACGCTACCTGGCGTTTTCGAATCTGTCAGTAGTCCGAGGTCTCGAATATCGAGCAGGTTCCGGTGCCGGCGTTGGTTACACTGCTCCCGCACGCCTCCTTAGCTCAGTCCGGCCAGAGCAACGCACTTGTAATGCGTAGGTCGTCGGTTCGAATCCGACAGGGGGCTCAGCGAAAGCCCAGGTCAGGCATCCTCTGACCTGGGCTTTTCGGTTGTCCCCCCGCTCCCCGGCCCCGCCCCGCCCGGCGCCCCCGCCCTCAGCCCGTCCATGACCAGGTCCAGGAGGCGGGCGGCGCGGGGCTGCCAGTCGTCGTGGGGGTCGAGCTGCCAGAGGCCGGCGATGGCGAGGATGAAGTCGTCCGCCGTCACTCCGGGGCGAATGGTCCCGGCCTCCTCGTTGGCGCGGAGGAGCGTCTCGGTCGCTGTCGTCAGTGGGGTGTGGCCCGGCTTCGCCGGGCCGTCCGGGGTGCTGGTGGCCTGGCGGATCGCGTCCGCCAGGCCTGCCTTGGTCATGGCGAAGCGGGCGAGGTGGTCCATCCACTCGCGCAGGGCCCGGTCGGGCTCGTGGGTCCTGATCAGTTCGGTCGCGGCGTCGGCGACCTGCTGCATCTCGTGGCGGTAGATCTCGAGGACGAGGGACTCGCGCTTGGGGAAGTTGCGGTAGAAGGTGCCCTGTCCGACGCCCGCCTTCCTGGCGATCACGCTGAGCGGGACGTCCGCGCAGCGCGTCAGTTCCGTCAGGGCCACTTCCAGGATGCGCTCGCGATTCCGCTGCGCATCCGAGCGCAGAGGTGCGTCCTTCTTCTGCTGCACTCGTCCTCCTCGCGGGTTCGTGGCCGAATCCCACCCTTGCTAAGTGGACAACTGTCCACTACGTTTTCCAGTGAACGGACAGTTGTCCACTTAGGTACACCTTAGCGGTGGGTGGCCTTGAGCGACAGCCGATGGTCGGCACCGGCCTCCCCTTCCCGTACGTCTTTACGTCTTCCGTCTCCCCCTGCCTGCCGGACCGCCCTCGCGATGTGGTCCGGGAACGCGAAAGAAGGCTGATCATGGCCCCAGCACCCTCGTCGACGTACAGCGCCGTCACTCTGAACATCAACGGCGAGAAGCACACGCTGACCGTCGACCACCGCACCACCCTGCTCGACGCCCTGCGTGAGCGTCTCGATCTGACCGGTACGAAGAAGGGCTGCGACCAGGGGCAGTGCGGTGCGTGCACCGTCCTGCTCGACAAACGCCGGGCCGTCGCCTGTCTGCAGCTGGCGGTGGCGGCCGAGGGCCGGGAGATCACCACGATCGAGGGCATCGCCGAGGGCGAGGAACTGCACCCCGTGCAGCAGGCGTTCCTCGACCTGGACGGCTTCCAGTGCGGTTACTGCACGCCTGGCCAGATCTGTTCGGCCGTCGCGGTGATCGAGGAACACGCCGCCGGCTGGCCGAGCGCCGTCACCGGTGACCTGAGTCCCGACGCGGGGCCGCCGCCGCTGACCGCCGATGAGGTACGGGAGCGGATGAGCGGCAACCTGTGCCGCTGCGGTGCGTACGTGTCGATCGTGCAGGCGGTCGAACGCGCGGCCGGGATCCACGCGGAGGCCGTCCGGGCCGATGAGAGTACGCAGGACGGGAAGCGCGAGGGGGCTGCGGCATGAAGGAGTTCGGATATGAACGCGCGGTCGACGTCTCCGGCGCCCTGGCGCTGCTCGACGCCGACCCGGACGCCCGGTTCCTCGGCGGTGGCACCAATCTGGTCGACCTGATGAAGACCGGTGTCGAGCGGCCCGGCAGGCTCGTCGACGTACGCGAACTCCCGCTGGACCGGATCGAGGTGACCGAGGGCGGCGGGCTGCGCATCGGTGCGACCGTCACCAACAGCGACCTCGCGGCCCACCCCGACGTGCGCCGGAGCTACCCGGCGCTGACGCAGGCGGTGCTGGCCGGTGCCTCCGGGCAGCTGCGCAACATGGCCACCGTCGGCGGCAACCTGCTGCAGCGGACCCGCTGCGGCTACTTCGCCGACGTGACCAAGCCGTGCAACAAGCGCGTCCCCGGCAGTGGCTGTCCCGCGATCGGGGGTGAGCACCACAACCACGCGATCCTGGGCGCCTCCGGCCACTGTGTGGCCACCAGCCCCTCCGATCTGGGTGTGGCGCTGACGGCCTTCGACGCCGTCGTCGAGTACGAGACGGCCGACGGGCCGGGCCGGCTGCCGCTCGCCGAGTTCTACCTGCCGGTGGGGGACACCCCGCACCGGGAGACCGCCCTTCCGGCGGGAGCGCTGATCACCGGCGTGACCCTGCCGCCGGCCCCGGTGGCTGTCCACTCCCGTTACCGCAAGGTGCGCGAGCGGGCTTCGTACGCCTTCGCGATCGGCTCGATCGCCGCCGCGCTCGACGTACGTGACGGTGTCGTGCAGGAGGTGCGGCTGGCCTTCGGGGCGGTCGCCTCCCGCCCGTGGCGGGCGAGCACGGCCGAACAGGCCCTGACCGGCGGGCCGGCCTCCGCCGCGGCCTTCGCCGCCGCGGCCGATGCCGAACTGGCGGCCGCCCGGCCGCTGCCGGACAACGCGTACAAGGTGACACTGATGCGCAACCTCGTCGTCGCCGTGCTCAGCGAACTCACCGAGGAGGCCGCCCGATGACCACCACCACGACCGGGACCAGGGCGGCCAAGGCCGTCGGCACCGCGCACACCCGCGTGGAGGGCCGCGACAAGGTCACCGGAGCGGCCCGCTACGCGGGCGAGATCCCCTTCGCGGGGCTCGCGCACGGATGGCTGGTGCTGTCGACGATCACCCGTGGCCGCATCCGCTCGGTGGAGACGGACGCGGTGCTGGGGATGCCGGGCGTCCTCATGGTCCTGCACCACGGAAACGCCCCGCGGGTCGACACGGACTACACCGGCATGCTCGGTATGCCGCCGGACCCGACCGTCGCCGTCTTCCAGCACGACCGGGTGCCGCACGCGGGCTGGCCGGTCGCGCTCGTCGTGGCCGAGACCTCCGAGCAGGCCCGGGAAGCCGCCGAGGCGCTGGTGGTGCGGTACGAGGAGGAGCCGCACGACGTCTCCTTCGCCGGCGAGCACCCGGACGCGTACGCGGTGGCCGGCCCCAGCGGCGCCGGGGTGGAGGAGAAGGGGGACTTGGAGGCCGAGCTGGCTGCGTCCGCCGTCGTCCTGGACGCCGAGTACTCCACGCCGGAGGAGCACCACAACTCGATGGAGCCGCATGCGGCGACCGCCCTGTGGGACGGTGGCCGGCTGGAGGTCGTGGACTCCAACCAGGGCACCGTGTGGGTGGCGGGTGAGCTCGCGAATCTCTTCTCGCTCGATCCGGCCTCGGTGCGTGTGCGGTCCGAGCACGTCGGTGGCGGCTTCGGGAGCAAGGGTGTCCGTGCGCATCAGGTGGCCGCGGTGATGGCGGCCACCGCCCTGTCTCGCCCGGTCCGGGTGGTCATGACGCGGCGTCAGATGTTCTCGCTCGCGGGCTACCGGAGCCCCACGGCGCAGCGGGTGCGGCTCGGTGCCGATGCCGAGGGGCGGCTGCGCGCGCTGGAGCACCGCTGTGTGAGTCTCACCTCGACGGTGTACGAGTTCGTCGAGTCGGGGGGCGGGCCGGCCCGGGTGATGTACGACGCCCGCGCCCACCACACCGCCAACCGGGTCGTGCGGCTCGATGTGCCGAGTCCGACGTTCATGCGCGCTCCTGGTGAGGCGCCTGGGTCGTTCGCGCTGGAGTCGGCGTTCGACGAGCTCGCCGAGAAGTGCGGGATCGACCCGGTCGAGCTGCGTCTGCGCAACGAGCCCGAGGTGGGTCCGGTCTCCGGACTGCCGTTCGCGACGCGCAACCTGCCCGCCTGTTTCCGGGAAGGTGCCCGCAGGTTCGGCTGGGCCGACCGGGACCCGCGTCCGGGTCTGCGCCGGGACGGGCGCTGGCTGCTCGGTACGGGGACGGCGGCGGCGTCCTTCGGTGCGGGGGCGATGCCGTCCACGGCGGCTGTGACCGCGGAGGCCGACGGCACCTTCACCGTGCGGATCAATGCGGCGGACATCGGCACGGGGGCGCGGACGGCGCTCACTCTGGTCGCGGCCGATGCCCTGGAGGTGCCGACCGGCCAGGTGCGGGTGCGGATCGGCGACAGTGATTTCGGCCCTGCGATGATCGCCGGCGGCTCGATGGGCACCCGGTCGTGGGCGTGGGCGGTCACTGCCGCGGCCGAGGAACTGCGGGAGCGGCTCGCGCTGAGCGGTGTCGTTCCGCCGGAGGGCATCACGGTGCGGTCGGACACGACCGAGGCGATCGGGGCTCTCGCGCAGAAGGAGCGGCACTCGTTCGGGGCGCAGTTCGCCGAGGTGGCCGTGGACGTGACGACGGGGGAGGTGCGCGTACGCCGCATGCTCGGCATCTTCGCCGCGGGGCGGATCGTCAACCCGCTGACGGCTCGTGGTCAGTTCGTCGGCGGGATGACCTGGGGCATCTCCATGGCTCTGCACGAGGAGGCGCTGAGGGACGGGAACACCGGTGCCCTCTACGGTGCCGATCTCGCGGGCTATCACGTCTCCACGAACGCTGATGTGCCGGTGATCGAGGCGGACTGGGTGGACGACTTCGACCCGGATGACCCGGTGGGGATCAAGGGCATCGGTGAGATCGGGATCGTGGGGGCGGCGGCGGCGATCGCCAACGCCGTCTGGCACGCGACGGGTGTGCGCCATCGTTCCCTGCCGATCAGGCCCGACCGTGTTCTCACGGCAGGCCCGCATGCTTGACATCGCCGGTGAGCTGGCGCGTTGGGCCGAGGAGGGTAGGGAGTTCGCCGTCGCGACCGTCGTGGCCGTCGGTGGCAGCGCGCCGCGTGGTCCGGGTGCTGCCCTCGCCGTCGACAGTGAGGGTACGGCTGTCGGTTCGGTCTCCGGCGGGTGTGTGGAGGGGGCGGTGTACGACCTGTGTGTCCAGGCGTTGGAGGACGGCGGGACCGTTGTCGAACGGTTCGGCTACAGCGATGAGGACGCCTTCGCGGTCGGGCTGACCTGTGGCGGGGTCATCGATGTCATGGTCACCCCGTTCGGCGCGGGGTCGCCTGCCCGGGAGGTGGTCCGGTCGGCGCTGTCGGCCGCAGCCTCGGGTGAGCCGACGGCTTTGGTCCGGGTCGTCCGTGGTCCGGCCGAACTCCTGGGCATGGCGCTGTCGGTGCGCTCGGACGGGTCGTACGAGGGGTCGTACGGGAGTGGCTTCTCGGAGCTGGACCGGACGGCGGCGGCCGAGGCGCGGGCGATGCTGGACGCGGGGCGCACCGGCACCCGTGACCTGGCGGAGGACGGGACGCGGTGCCCGGGTGGTCTCACGCTCCTCGTGGAGTCGAATGTGCCGCCGCCTCGGATGATCGTGTTCGGTGCGATCGATTTCGCCTCGGCGCTCGTGCGCGCGGGCAAGTTCCTCGGGTATCACGTCACGGTGTGCGATGCCCGTCCTGTCTTCGCCACCCGGGCCCGCTTCCCCGAGGCGGACGATCTGGTCGTGGACTGGCCGCACCGGTATCTGCGGCGCACCGCGACCGACCGGCGGACGGTTCTGTGCGTGCTCACGCACGATGCCAAGTTCGACGTGCCTCTGCTGGAGCAGGCCTTGCGGCTGCCGGTCGCGTTCGTCGGGGCGATGGGGTCGCGCCGGACCCATGCGGACCGTGACCGGAAGCTGCGGGAGGCCGGTCTGGAGGAGAGCGAGCTGGGGCGGCTCAGGTCGCCGATCGGCCTCGACCTCGGGGCCCGTACGCCGGAGGAGACGGCTCTGTCCATCGCGGCGGAGATCGTCGCGGCGCGGCGGGGCGGGACGGGTGTTCCTCTCACGGGTTCGGCGACGCCGATCCACCACGACGGGAGGCGGCCGGCCCGGGCGGACGCCGCCTGAGGGCCGGGAGCGGACCGTGTCGCGGGTCGGTCAGTGCCGGCCCGCGATGCGGTCCGCCGCCTTGGCGAGGCGGTCGGTGCCGAGGTGCGGTGAGGCGGCTTCGCGGCGGTCGGCGGCGCGGTAGGCGGCGTAGAGGCTGTGGACGCCGAGCCAGCGGAAGGGTTCGGGTTCCCAGCGGCGGACCTTGTGGTTGACCCAGGGCAGGGCCGTGAGGTCGGTGGGGCCGGCCTGGCCGGAGTCCTGCTGGATCAGGTCGCGCAGGGTGCGGGCCGCGAGGTTGGCGGTGGCGACGCCGGAGCCGACGTAGCCGCCGGCCCAGCCGAGGCCGGTGGAGCGGTCGAGGGTGACGGTGGCGCACCAGTCGCGGGGGACGCCGAGCACGCCGGACCAGGCGTGGTCGATGCGGGTGCCCGCGGTGGTGGGGAAGAAGCGGACGAGCAGGTCGCGGAGGGCCTCGATGGTGGCGGGCTGGGTGCGTCCGTCGTGGTCGGTGGCCGAGCCGTAGCGGTAGGGGACGCCCCGGCCGCCGAGGGCGATGCGGTCGTCGGCGGTGCGCTGGGCGTACATGTAGGCGTGGGCCATGTCGCCGAGGGTCTCGCGGCCGTCCCAGCCGATGGTGTCCCAGAGGGCCGCGGGCAGGGGCTCGGTGACGATCATGGAGGAGTTCATGGGGAGCCAGGTGCGCTTCTGGCCCTTGAGGGCTGAGGTGAAGCCTTCGGTGCAGCGCAGCACGTAGGGGGCGCGGACCGTGCCGTAGGGGGTGACGGCGTGCTTGGGCTTGATCTCGGTGACGTGTGTCGACTCGTGGATGGTGACGCCGAGGGCTTCGACGGTGTCGGCGAGGCCCTTGACCAGTTTGGCGGGGTGCAGGCGTGCGCCGTGCGGGGTCCAGCTGGAGCCGACGGCTCCGGATACGCGGATGCGTTCGGCGGTCTCGCGGGCTCCGCGCAGGACGCGGTAGGTCTCGCCGAAGGCGATCTCGACGGAGTGGAAGTCCTTGAGGCGGGCGAGCTGGGAGGGGGTGTGGGCGACTTCGAGGACGCCGCCGTGGTGGATGTCGGCGTCGATGTTCTCCTCGCCGGCGATCCGGATGACCTCGCCGACGGTGTCGTTCATGGCCTGCTGGAGGCGGACAGCGGCGTCGTGGCCGTGCAGTCCGGCGTAGCGGTCGCGGCCGGCGATGCCGTTGTAGAGCCAGCCGCCGTTGCGGCCGGAGGCGCCGTATCCGCAGAACTTGGCTTCCAGGACGGTGATGTTGAGGAAGGGGACGGCCTTCTTGAGGTAGTACGCCGTCCAGAGACCGGTGTAGCCGCCGCCGACGATGCAGACGTCGGCGCTGGTGTCGCCGGGCAGGGGTTCGCGGGGGGCGGGGGTGCCCTCGTCCGCGTACCAGAACGAAATGCCGCCGTTGACCGTACTGACGGTGCTCATGTGTCCCCTGCTTGTCCGTGTGCAGACCGGTCGCTGGAGGGTACCTCTAGGCTCGTGGTGTGATCGACGTTCCGGATGACCTGGCCGTGAAACTGGGTGAGCACCACGGGGCGGAGGGGCGGGAGTTCGCCGCCGCGTTGCCCGCGCTGGCCGGGAGGTTCCTGGACGGGTGGGGGCTGCGGCTCGACGGGGCCTCGATGTGCGGGATGTGCGCGCTGGTGCTTCCGGTGGTGCGGGAGGCGGACGGCCGCGGGGCGGCGCTGAAGCTTCAGATGGTGGACGCGGAGACGGTGGGGGAGCCGGTCGCGCTACGGGTGTGGGGTGCGGCGGGCGCGGGGGCGGTGGGCCTGCTGGAGTACGACGCGGCGACGGGGACGATGCTGCTGGAACGGCTGGACGAGCGGCGCCCGTTGACCGACGTGCCGGATGCGCGGGTGGCGGTGCGGGTCCTCGCGGAGTCGTTGGCCCGGCTGGCGCGTGTGCCGGCTCCGCCGGGGATGCGGCGGCTGGGGGACCTGGCGGCGCTGATGCTGGCGGAGACGCCCGGGGCGGTCGGGGTGCTGGACGACGCGGGCGAGCGGCGGCTGTTGCTGGACTGCGCGGCCGCGGTGGGGGAGGTGGCGGGGGAGCCGGGGGACCGCCTGCTGCACTGGGACCTGCATTACGCCAACATCCTGGCCGGGCGCGCGGAGGAGGGCCGGGCGGGGGAGTGGGTGGCCCTGGACCCGAAGCCGCTGGCCGGGGATCCGGCGTTCGACCTCTTTCCGGCGCTGGACCAGAGGTGGGACGCGTCGGAGGTGCTCTGGCGGTTCGATCTGCTGTGCGGGGTGCTGGAGCTGGACCGGGAGCGGGCGACGGCGTGGACGCTGGGGCGGGTGCTGCAGAACGCGCTGTGGGGGATCCGGCGGGGAAGGCCGCGGCTCTACGCGGACCATGCGGAGATCGCCCGGCAGTTGCTGGGGCGGGACTGAGGCGCGAGGTCCCGGCTGTCTAGGCTGCCCCCATGATTCGCGTAGCCACTCCTGAAGACGTTCCCGCCATCCACGCCATGGTCCGTGAGCTCGCCGAGTACGAGAAGGCGCTCGACGAGGCGAACGCCACCGAGGAGCAGCTGCGCGAGGCGCTGTTCGGAGAGCGGCCCGCCGCGTACGCGCATGTCGCGGTGGCGGACGACGATGGCGCGGTGGTCGGGTTCGCGCTGTGGTTCCTCAACTTCTCGACGTGGCGAGGGGTGCACGGGGTGTATCTGGAGGATCTGTACGTGCGCCCCGAGCGGCGTGGCGGCGGTTACGGGAAGGCGCTGCTGACGGAGCTGGCGCGGATCTGTGTGGAGCGCGGTTACGGGCGCCTGGAGTGGTCGGTGCTGAACTGGAACACCCCGTCCATCGCGTTCTACGAGTCGCTGGGTGCGCGTCCCCAGGACGAGTGGACGGTGTACCGGCTTCACGGCGGGGCGCTGGCGGAGCTAGGAGCGGCCTGAGGGCCTTTTACGGTACGAGGACGACTTTGCCCACCGTGCCGCGGGTTTCGAGTGCGCGGTGGGCCTCGGCCGCTTCGGCGAGCGGGAAGCGCTGGACTGCGGGGCGGAGGCGGCCCGCGGCGGCTTCGGCGAGGGAACGGGTCTCCAGGGCCCTCATGCCGCCGCCCTTCTCGATCATGGCGGGGCCGAGGACGCTTCGGGACGTGATGCCGCGCTCGGCGAGTTCCTTCTCGCCGAGGGCCGGCGTCTGCCCGCCGGAGGCGCCGTAGACGAGGTGCTCGCCGCCGGGGCCGAGCAGGCCGACGGCGGCGCGGGCGGTGATCCCGCCGACCGAGTCGAAGAGGACGGTGGCGGGGCGGCCGAGGGTTTCGAGGTGGGAGCGGACGCGGCGCGGCCAGTCGGGGAGGGTGTAGTCGACGGCGAGGTCGGCCCCGTTCTCCGTGACGCGGGCGGTCTTGGCGGGTCCGCCCGCCAGTCCGACGACGGTGGCTCCGGCGTTCTTGGCGTACTGGACGAGGAGCGTGCCGATGCCGCCGGCCGCGGCGGTGACGAGGACGACGGAGCCGGGGCCGAGGTCGGTGAACCGCACGATGCCCAGGGTGGTGCGGCCGGTGCCGATCATGGCGACGGCCTCGGCCGCGTCGAGACCGGCGGGGAGCGGGTGGAGCTTCTCCGCGTCGACGACGGTCAGTTCGGCGTAGCCGCCGGGGGCCGCGCCGATGTGGGCGACGACGTCGCGGCCGAGCCAGGCGGGGTCGGTGCCCTCTCCGAGGGATTCGACGGTGCCCGCGATCTCGCGGCCGGGGATGGTCGGCAGGTCGGCGGCGCTGATCGGGTAGGGGCCGGGTCTGCCTTCGCGCAGGTGGGTGTCCACGAGGTGCACGCCGGCCGCGGCCACGGCGACGCGGACCTGGCCGGGGGCGGGGACGGGGTCCTCGGTCCGTTCGTGGACGAGGTTCTCCGCGGGGCCGAAGGCGTGGAGGCGGATGGCGTACATGGTGGGCTCCCCGGGTGGCGGCGTAGTGGTGGTGACTGGTGCTCTCCACCCTCCGACCTCAGGTGCGCTTGAGGTCAAGGAGCTTCTGCCGTGCGGGGGGTCCCCTGTGCCGTCCTGCCGAGGAGTTTCAGTGCCAGGACCGCCGCTTCGATGCCGCTGTTGAAGGCGACTTCGCTGAGGAGTCCCGGGGCGGCCACCTGGTCGCCCGCGAGCAGGATCCCGTCGCCGCGGTCGACGGCGGGCCGGTCGCGCCAGGTGGTGCCGGGTTTGTCGACGGCGCCGGTGCGGCCGGCCGCGAGTGCTTCGCGGCGCCAGGTGGTGCGGTCGCGCCATCCGGGGAAGCCGAGGTCGAGCAGGTCCTCGGCGCGGCGGACGGCGTCGGCGCGCGGGGTGCCCGGTGCGAGGGGGATCTGTGCCTGGATGAGCTGTTCGCCGGCGGGGGCGAGGGTCGGGTCCTGGGCGGTGAACCGTTCGATCCAGCCGGGGGCGTCGAGGTCGGAGACGATGAACGGGTCGCCGCGCCGGGTCCGCAGGGCCAGGTCGAGCAGGGTGGTGCGGCCGCTGTCCCAGGTCAGGGAGGGGTCTTCCAGCAGGGTGCGGGCGGAGTCCAGATGGGTGGCGACGATCACCGGTCCGCCGTCGCGGAGGCCGGCCAGGTCGCGGGGGCCGATGCGCTCGGCGGTCTCGATGCGCACGCCGAGCTCCCAGGCCAGGGAGGCCATCCGGTCGACGAGCTGCGCCCAGCCGCCGACGGGGTAGTGGGCCTCGGGCGGCAGAGCGGTCGCGCGGCGCAGGCGTGGCTGGACGAAGGCGGCGGAGAGCGAACCGGGGTCGTGGTGGAAGAGGGCGACGCCCATGTAGTGCGCTGCCGCGCGGGCGCCGTCCTCGCCCACCTGGCCGGTGGCCCAGCTGAGGAAGTCGGTGTCGACGGGCGCCGTGCGGGCGCTGCGGCGGGCGAGGCGCAGCATGGCGAGGGGCGGGGTCCTGCGCAGGGCGCCGTCGCGGCGGAAGAGGAAGCGGGTCCCTTCGAGGGGCGGTACCGAGGCCATCGGGCCGAGGAGCTTCCGCTGTGCGAGCCAGGTCCAATGCGGTCCACGGCGGTACAGGGCGTGCGGGCCCTCGTTGGTGAGGTAGGGGCCGTCGGAGGTCCTGGCCCGTCCGCCGAGGGTGTGGTGGGCCTCGTGGAGGGTGACCTGGGCCCGGGACTCGGCGGCGGTGATGGCGGCGGTCAGTCCGGCGAGGCCACCGCCGACGATGTGGATGCGCTGCATGGCTGGGTCTCCTTGCTGTGGGGCGCTTCTGCATGGAGGACGGTTCGGCCTTCTCGTTCTGTGACACCGGGCCGGGGCGATGTCAGTGGTGTGCGTCACGATGGGGGGCATGGCACGTACAGGCAACAGGAGCAGCAGGAGCGCGGGCGCGAGGGACGGGGTGGCCGAGGCGCGGCGGCCGGAGGTCCGGCTGCCGCCCCTCGTGGAGTACGGCGGGGAGGGCCTGGAGCCCGACGGGGACTACGACGGGGTGCGGTTCGGGGAGACGGACCTGGCCGACGCGTCGGGTCCGGGGGCGCGCTTCATGGACTGCGAGCTGCGCGGCTGCGCCCTGGACCGTACGGAGCTGGTGCGGGCCAGGTTCATCGACTCGGTGCTGACGGGGGTGCGGGGTGTGGGCACCGATCTCGCGGGGGCGTCGCTGCGGGACGTGGAGGTCCTGGACGCGCGGCTGGGCGGGGTGCAGCTGCACGGTGCGGTGCTGGAGAGGGTGCTGGTGCGGGGCGGGAAGATCGATTACCTGAATCTCCGCAAGGCGCGGCTGAAGGACGTCGTGTTCGAGGGGTGTGTGCTCTCGGAGCCGGATTTCGGGGAGGCGCAGCTGGTCCGGGTGGAGTTCCGGGACTGTGTGCTGAAGCGTGCCGACTTCAGTTCGGTGCGGATGGAGTCCGTCGATCTGCGGACGGTCGCGGAGCTCGACATCGCGCGGGGTGTGGAGCGGCTGGCGGGGGCGGTGATCAGCCCGTCCCAGCTGATGGAGCTGGCTCCGGCGTTCGCGGCGCAGATCGGGGTGCGGGTGGAGGCGTAGCCACGGGCCCGCTCAGAGGCGGGGGAAGCGGGCCTGGAGGTCCCAGACGACGGGGTTGTCGGCGAGGCCTTCGTGCATGTCGGCCAGGTCGGCGATCAGGTCGTGGAGGAAGTCGCGGGCCTCGCGGCGCAGCAGCGAGTGGCTGAAGGTGAGCGGGGGTTCGTCGCCGGGCATCCAGTCGGCCTCGACGTCCACCCAGCCGAAGCGGCGCTCGAAGAGCATGCGGTCGGACGATTCGGTGAAGTCGAGTTCGGCGTACTGCTGGCGGTGCGAGCGGTTGCCCCGCGGGTCGCGGTCGATCTGCTCGACGATGTCGCAGAGTGCCCAGGCGAAGTCGAGCACCGGGACCCATCCCCAGGCTGTGGACACCTCGCGGTCGGCCTTGGTGTCGGCGAGGTAGACGTCTCCGGAGAACAGGTCGTGCCGCAGGGCGTGGACGTCCGCGCGGCGGTAGTCGGTCTGCGGGGGGTCCGGGAAGCGCCGGGAGAGGGAGTAGCCGATGTCGAGCACGGTTCGATGGTGTCATGCCGCGCGAGCGCCCCGTGCCGCTCTCCGGAGAGGGCTCAAGAGAGCAGCCGTTGTTCGTTGGCGACGGCGACGGCTCCCGCCCGGGTGTCCACGCCGAGCTTCTCGTAGATCCGGCCCAGGTGGGTCTTGACGGTGGCCTCGCTGATGAAGAGGGCCCGCGCGATGTCACGGTTGCCGAGGCCCTGGGAGAGCTGGCCCAGGATGTCGAGTTCACGTTCGGTGAGCGTGGGCCGGGGGCTGCGCATCCGGGCCATGACCCGGCTGGCGACCGGCGGGGAGAGCGTCGTGCGGCCCTGCGCGGCGGCGCGGATCGCTGCGAAGAGCTCCTCCGGGCGTTCGGCCTTCAGCAGGTAACCGGTGGCCCCCGCCTCGATGGCGCGGGTGATGTCGGCGTCGGTGTCGTACGTGGTGAGGACGAGCACGTTGGCGGTGCCGGCTCCGGCTCCGGAGGTGATGCGGCGGGTGGCTTCGACGCCGTCGATCCCGGGGCCCAGCTGGAGGTCCATGAGCACGACGTCGGGGCCGAGCCGGGCGGCGAGGGCGACGGCCTCCTCGCCGCTGCCGGCCTCGCCCACGACCTCGATCTCGGGTTCGCCGCCGAGGAGGGCGAGCAGCCCGGCCCGTACGACGGCGTGGTCGTCGCAGAGCAGGATCCGTACGGGCCTTACGGGCGGGGTCATGCGGGTTCCTCCGGGGGCGTCGGGGCGGTCTGGGGCAGGGGTACGGCGGCGGACAGGACCGTGCCCTCGCCGGGCGCCGATTCGATGGTCAGGGTGCCGCCGAGCTGCTGGACCCGGGCTCGCATCGCCGGCAGCCCGTGGCCGCGTACGCCTTCGGGCGGGCGGGGCGCCGTCCGGCCGGGAGCGAAGCCCCGGCCGTTGTCGGCGACGTCGAGGGCGACCCGGTCACCGAGGTGGGTGAGGGTCAGTGCGGCGACGGTGGCCTCGGCGTGCTCGGTGATGTTCGCGAGGGCGCCCTGCGCGATCCGCAGCAGCGCTGACTGCACCCGGTCGGGCAGCGCGGCGGCCGGCACGCCCTCCACGTGGCAGCGGACGGTGAGGTGGCCTCCGGCCTGGGCGGTCTCCCGGACGGCGAGCGCGTGCAGGGCTGCCTCCAGTCCGCCGCCCTCCGCGAGGTCGGCGGGGGCGAGGTCGTGCACGAAGCGGCGTGCCTCGGCGAGGTTGCGCTCGGCGATGCCGGTCGCCGTCAGGACGTGGCGGCGGGCGGCGGCCGGGTCGGTGTCCCAGGAGCGGTCGGCGGCCTGGAGCAGCATCTGCTGGCTGGAGAGGCCCTGGGCCAGGGTGTCGTGGATCTCCATGGAAAGCCGCTGGCGTTCGGCGAGGGTGCCTTCCCGGCGTTCGGTGGCGGCCAGTTCCCGGCGGGTGCGCAGCAGGTCGTCGATGAGTTCGCGCTGACGTGCGGCCAGGTCCCGCTGGCGTACGGCCTGGCGCCGCATGTGGACGAAGACGGCGGTGGCGACGGCGGCGACCGCGGGCGGGGCCAGGACGAGATTCGGGTCGAAGCCCGTGGCGAGCCGCAGCTGTGCGGCGACGACGAAGACGGTGAGCAGGGCGACGAGTGCCAGGGCGGCACGCGGCGGCAGGATCCGCAGGCCCGTGTAGAAGAGCGGGACGGCGCACCACGCGAAGCTCGGCGCGAGGACGACCAGGACCATCCACACCACGACGAGGACGCCGAGCCAGGTCAGCCGTCGGGGGGTGGGGCGGGAGCCGAGCACCGGGCCGACGAGGTACAGCACGGCGAGCACGGTCGACAGGGCGATGATCCAGGGGGTACGGGTCTCGCCGGGGTGGCGCATCAGGAAGCGCGCGAGCGAGGCGCCGAGCAGCAGGAAGAACGCGGCGTGCATGAGGAGGGCCATCCACCGGGCGTCCGGATCACCCGCCGCGTCCGGTCGGCTTGTCGAGCCTGCCGCGTCCGGCCGGTTGGTCGAGCCCGCCGCGTCCGGCGCTGCCGTCCGCTCCGTGTCCGGGCCGGTTCCGTTCCGCCGCACCTCGTACCCCGCCCTCCCTCGACCGTGACCTGTGCCGCCCCAGCAACCGCGCTGCTGACCTGCGCGGACACCCCATGGTCACCCCGCGGGGCCACCTCCGCATCAACCGATCGGCTGACGGGGCGGTCAGCCGACCCGGGTGCGGCTTCCAGCCGGTACGCCGACCGTGCGGGCCCGGATCCGGCCGGAGGATCGAAGCAGGAAGCCGGACGGTTCGAGACAGAGCCGAGAACACCCGAGGAGACCACCATGAAGAAGATGTCGCTGCGCACCCGAGTCCTGACCGGTGCCGTCGCCGCAGCAGCCCTGGGCGCCGGAACCTTCGGCGCGATGTCCGCGAACGCGTCCACCCCGGCCGCCGCGCCCGCCGCCGCCGTGAAGGCCGACGCCTCCGACCGGAATCTCCAGCAGTCCACGCACCTGACCGTCGCCGCCGCCACCAAGGCCGCGCAGGCCGCGCTGGACGCCGCGAAGAAGGAGAACCAGCGGATCTCGGTGGCGGTCGTCGACCGTAACGGCAACACCCTCGTCACCCTGCGCGGCGACGGCGCGGGCCCGCAGTCCCCCGAGTCGGCCGTGGAGAAGGCGTACACCGCCGTCTCCTGGAACGCGCCCACCTCGGAGCTGGTCAAGCGTCTGGAGCAGGCCCCGAATCTGAAGGACATCCCCGGCACCCTGTTCCTGGCGGGCGGCTCACCCGTGCAGGCCAAGGGCGCTCCGGTGGCGGGCATCGGCGTCGCGGGGGCCCCGAGCGGCGACCTGGACGAGAAGTTCGCCGCGGCGGGCGTCGCCGCCGTCTCCAAGTAGCGGGGCGGCCGCCGCCGAGGAGCGGCGCACGTCTTTAGGATCGGCGGCGTGGAACAGCCGACAGCAGCAGGGCGCCCCCGCACCGCGCGCGGCGGCGCCCTGCTGCTGTCTGTGCTCACCCTGGTCACGGGCTGCACGGCGGGCCTCGGCGGGAGCGGGTGGACCCCGGGTGCGGCCGGGGTGCGTGACCCGTACTTCCCCCGGCTCGGCAACGGCGGTTACGACGTCACGCACTACGGGCTGTCCCTCGACGTCGACTCCACGGCGGGCCGGCTGAGCGGCACGGCCGTGATCACTGCCCGGGCCACCCAGGACCTCAGCGCGTTCAACCTGGATCTGACCGGGCTGAAGGTCGCCTCGGCGACCGTGGAGGGCCGCCCCGCCGCCGTGAACCGGGCGGGCTCGGAGCTGACGCTGCGTCCGGACCGCGGGGTCGCGGGCCGCCTCCGTGAGGGGTCCACCTTCCGCACCGTCGTGCGCTATGCCGGCTCACCCCGCACGGTGACCGATCCGGACGGCTCCGAGGAGGGCTGGCTGAGGACCGCGCACGGGGCGGTGGCGCTGGGGGAGCCGACCGGCTCCATGGCCTGGTTCCCCGGGAACCACCACCCGGGCGACAAGGCCTCGTACGACGTGAGGATCACCGTCCCGGAAGGGCGGACCGCCGTCTCCAACGGCGAGCTGACGTCCCGTCGTACGGCACGGGGGCGCACGACGTTCCACTGGCGTGTCCGCGAACCCATGGCGAGCTACCTCGCGACCGTCGCGGTGGGCCGCTGGACGGTGCGGGAGTCGGCCACCGGGAACGGCCTGCCGGTGGTCACCGCCGTCGACCCGGACGTGTCCGGAGCGAGCGCCCCGGTGCTCGCCCGGATTCCGGAGGTCATCGCGTGGGGGGAGAAGCGGTTCGGGCCGTATCCCTTCTCCTCGGCCGGGGCGGTCGTGGGCCGCCGTGGGGACGCGGGGTACGCGCTGGAGACCCAGAACCGGCCGTTCTTCCCCGGCCCGCCGGACACCGGGCTGCTCGTCCACGAGCTGGCCCACCAGTGGTTCGGCAATTCGGTCACGCCCGCGAGCTGGCGGGACATGTGGCTCAACGAGGGCTTCGCGACGTACGCCGAATGGCTCTGGAGCGAGGACCACGACGGCGTTCCCGTGGCGGAGAGTTTCGGGAAGGCGTACGCCGACGAGGCGAACTGGGCCTTTCCGGCCGCCCGCCCGCCGGGCGCCGCCGATCTGTCGCGGCCCCCGGTGTACGGCCGTGGTGCGATGGTCGTCCACAGGATCCGGCAGGAGATGGACGACGACGAGGCCTTCTTCGGCCTGGTCAGGGGATGGCTGACGGCCCACCGGCACGGCAACGCCTCGACGGCCGACTTCACCGCGTACGCCGGGGAGAAGTCCGGCCTGGATCTGACGGAGGTGTGGGACACCTGGCTCAACGGCGGGAGCCGGCCCGCCAGAGGCTGACCGGCTCCCGGTGGTGCTCCGGTTACTTGACGTTGACGCCGGTCCAGGCTGCCTGGACGGCCTTCAGTTCGGCGCTGTCGGCACCGAACAGGTCGGTGGCGGCCTTCTCGGTCGCTTCGCGGGCTCCGGCGTAGTCGGTGCTCGACGTCATGTAGACGGAAAGCGCCTTGTACCAGATCTGGTAGGCCTTCTGGCGGCCGATGCCCGTGACCGTGGAGCCGTCGGCGGTCGGGGAGTCGTAGTCGACGCCGTCGATGGTCTTGGCGCCGCTGCCTTCGGCCAGCAGGTAGAAGAAGTGGTTGGCGACACCGGAGGAGTAGTGCACGTCGAGATCGCCGACGCCGGAGTCCCAGAAGTCCGCCGAGCCGCCGTCCTTGCTCGGCTTGTCCATGTAGCGCAGGGGCGTCCCGTCGCCGTTGATGTCGATCTTCTCGCCGATGAGGTAGTCACCGGGGTCGGTGGCGTTGTCGGCGAAGAACTCCACGGAGGTGCCGAATATGTCGCTGGTCGCCTCGTTGAGGCCGCCGGACTCGCCCGCGTAGTCGAGGTTGGCGGTGGCCGAGGTCAGGCCGTGGCTCATCTCGTGGCCGGCGACGTCGATCGCGGTGAGCGCGCTCTTGTCGTCGGCCCCGTCGCCGTAGGTCATGCAGAAGCAGCTGTCGTCCCAGAAAGCGTTGACGTAGCCGGTGCTGAAGTGGACGCGGGAGTACGCGGCGCGGCCGTCGCCGGCTATGCCGTCGCGGCCGAGCTCGGACTTGTAGAAGTCCCAGGTCGTGGCGGCGCCGTAGTGGGCGTCGACCGCCGCGGTCTGGCGGTCGTTCCCGGTGCCGTCGCCCCAGGTGTCGTCGGCGTCGGTGACGAGGTCGCCGGTGCCGGTCTGGCCCTGGTTGAGGTCGTACGTCTTGTGTCCGCCTCGGTCGCCGTCTGTCAGCTCGAAGCCCGAACCGCCCTGGGTGGTCGAGAGCGTGACCTTCCCGCTGTACTGGCTGTTCCCGGTGCCCGTCTCGACGGCCTCGTAGCTGTGGAGGCGCTTGCCGGTCGTGGCGTCGGTGATGATGTGGAGCCGGCTGGGGGTGCCGTCCTTCTGGACACCGTTCCTGACGGTCTCGAAGGCGAGGGTGGGCTTGCCACTGCCCGCCCAGACGACCGTGCGCGCGTCGGCCGCGGCCTTCAGCTTCGGCTGGGTCGAGGGCACGGCGATGCGGGCCTCGGTGGCCTTGTCGACGCCCTTGGAGGTGCCGTCGGAGGCGGTGTGGGTGACGAGGTCACCGCCGAGGACCGGCAGCCCGGCGTAGGTGCGCTCGTAACGGGTGTGGACGGTGCCGTGGGCGTCTTTGATCACGTCACGGGCGATCAGTTTCTCCTGGCTGCCCAGCCCGAGGGTCTCGGCGGCCGACGAGGCGTCGGCCTGGGCGGCCCGCAGGGCGGTGGCACGGTGGCCGGCCGTGTTCACGCCGAGGGCGGTGGCGCCGGCGGAAGAGGCGGTGTCATCCGCGGTGCGGGAACCGGCCGTTGCCGTACCCGTCTGGACGCCGACGACGACCATCGCGGCAACTGCGGCCAGGGCGGCGGCGCGACGGGTGTTCATGTGGGGGGTCATGCCTTCTCCGTTGCTCGTTCCTGTGGGGGTTACGAGCGGAGAGCGTGCCACCGAATGAACAGTTTTGACGGGGCGCCGACAATTACCTCACATGTTTTTGACCATTTCTTGTCCGACTGGGGTGCGTTCGTGTCCGCTATATGAAGCGAACGCACGGGAGCCCCCGGCCGACCTGAGTCGGGCGAGGGCTCCCGTGGGGAAGTCGTCTACGTCAGAGGTTGACGCCGAAGTCCTGGGCGATGCCGCGGAGGCCCGAGGCGTAACCCTGGCCGACGGCGCGGAACTTCCACTCGGCGCCGTTGCGGTAGAGCTCGCCGAAGACCATGGCGGTCTCGGTGGCGGCGTCCTCGCTCAGGTCGTAGCGGGCGATCTCGGTGCCGCCGGCCTGGTTGATGATGCGGATGAAGGCGTTCCGCACCTGGCCGAAGTTCTGGCTGCGGGCCTCGGCGTCGTAGATGGAGACCGGGAAGACGATCTTGTCGATGTCCGCCGGGAGGCCCGCGAGGTTGACGTTGATCTGCTCGTCGTCGCCCTCGCCCTGACCCGTGACGTTGTCACCGGTGTGGACGATGGTCTGGTCCGGCGTCGCCTTGTTGTTGAAGAAGACGAAGTGGCCGTCGGAGAAGACCTTGCCGGCGGTGTTGACCGCGATCGCCGAGGCGTCGAGGTCGAAGTCGGTGCCGGTGGTGGTGCGGACGTCCCAGCCGAGGCCGACCGTGACGGCGGTCAGGCCCGGGGCCTCCTTGGTGAGCGAGACGTTGCCGCCCTTGGACAGGCTTACAGCCATGGGAAGTCCCTTTCCTCGTCATGTGCGGGCTTCGTGCCATCACGAAAGCTACCGTCACCCGTCCTAACGCAGACAAGAGACCACGAGGTTCCTGTTCCCTTTACTTTCTTTGCCGAACTTCTGGCCGAACGCTCGCAAAACAAGGTGACGAACCGGTCGTACGCCAGGGAACATGGGTGTCATGTCCGGGCCCTATGTCATCCGCGGTTCGGTCTCCCTGCCGGAGGCCGAACTCATGTGGCGTTTCTCGCGGTCCTCCGGGCCCGGCGGGCAGCACGTCAACACGAGCGACTCCCAGGTGGAGCTCCGCTTCGACCTCGCGGCGACCGAGGCCCTGCCCGAGGTGTGGAAGGCCCGGGCCCTCGAACGGCTGGCGAGCCGGCTGGTCGGCGGTGTCGTGTCCGTACGCTCCTCGGAGCACCGCTCCCAGTGGCGCAACCGTGAGACGGCGGCCGTGCGGCTCGCGGCGCTCCTGGCGGAGGCCACGGCCCCGCCGCCCAAGCCACGCCTCAAGAAGAAGATTCCGCGCGGCATCAACGAGCGCAGGCTGCGCGAGAAGAAGCAGCGGGGCGACACGAAGCGCGGGCGCTCCGGCCGCGACTGGTGACGGCCCCCGCGGGGGTCCGCGGGCGGGCCGGTCAGCCCAGCTGCCGGTAGCGGCCCTTGAAGTACGTCAGCGGCTCTCCGTCCGCGCTCGGCAGCGAAGCCGTCAGCACCCTGCCGATCACCAGCGTGTGATCACCGGCCAGGACGCGCTGCTCCGTGCGGCACTCCAGGGTGGCCAGTGCCCCCTCCACCAGGAACGCCTGCGTGGCCTCGCCCCGCACGCAGGGGATGTTCTCGAACAGCAGCCGGTCGCTGATCCGTCCCTTCATGGCGAACCGCCCGGCGATGCTCCGCTGGCTCTCCGCGAGCACGGACACCGCCCACTGGGGCTGCTCGTCCAGCAGGTCGTCCATCCGTGAGTCGTTGCGCACGCTCACCATGACCAGCGGCGGGTCCAGGGACACCGACATGAAGGCCGTCGCCGTCATCCCGACGTCCTCGCCCCGGCCGTCCTCGTCCAGCGGCGGCTCCTGGGCGGTGATCAGCACCACGCCCGCGGCCAGTCTGGACAGGGCGGCGCGGAATTCGTCGTTGCTCACCCCTTCAGCATGGGGGACGGCTTCGGGGCGCGGGGCGGGGGGAGTCTTCTGCAGCACACGGGGCACGCTAGTGCCGCGGTACGCCCCGTCGCATCGGGCCAGGGGACCAGCCGGGTCCTAGGACCACCGCCCCAGGGGCGCCGATTTGCGTTCGGCAAATAGAGGGAGTCCCCGGAGGCGCCTCGGAAGGCCTTTACCATATGTTGTGACTTGAGTCACAGAGAGCAATATTTGTTGACCCTGTGTACCGGGTGCACAGCTCACTGTGATTCAGTGGCCGTGACAGTGCAACAAGTACGTCGATATGAAACCTGGAGTTGCTGTCGAGGTCTCAGGGAGTGCGAGCAATGGAGGCCGAGTCGGAGCCGTACGTCCGCCTTGCGACCATGCGGCAGTTGCACCAGGCCGTCGCTGATCTCAATACGGCGCGGAGCCTGGCGGACACGCTGCAGTCCGTGGCCGACGGCATCGTCACCGGTCTCGGTTACGAGCTGGGCTGCGTGAACCTCGTACGCCCCGACGGCGATCTCGTGGTCGCCGCCTTCGCCGGCAACAGCGCCGCGGAAGCCCTGATCACCGGCCGTGTCGGCTCCCGTGAGTCCTGGGAGCGCAGGCTGTCGATGGGCGAGGCCTGGGACGAGCTCCGGTTCATACCCCACACCGAGGGCTGGGTGCTCCTCGACGACGACGTACCGCAGTGGCACACCGAGGGGCCCGAGCCCCGCTTCGAGGACGAGTGGCACCCCCTGGACCGCCTCTACGCCCCCATGTACGCCTCCGGCGGAGGTCTGGACCTCCTGGGGGTCATATCGGTCGACAGGCCGCGCAACGGCCGCCGCCCCGGCGCCTGGGGCCGTGAGGCCCTCCAGATGTACGCCTCCCAGGCGGCCATTGCGATCAGTAACGCTCGCCTTCGAGCAAACATGCAGCGCGCACTGGTCAGGCTCGAGCGTGAACAGCAGGCGCTCCGCGCAAGCGAGGAATCCTTCCGCCAGGCGTTCGAGTACGCCCCCAGTGGCATGGCCATCGCCGAGATGGGCGGCGACCAGCACGGCAGGCTGCTGCGCACCAATGACGCGCTCTGCCGGCTCCTGGGACGCCCCGCGTCCGTCCTGCGCCGTTACTCCTTCGCCGACCTCGTCCACCCCGAGGACATCGGCACCCTGCTCCGCACGTCCGCCGAGGGAGGGCGGGCGGAGCTGCGGCTCGGGCGCAGGGACGGCACGTATCTCTGGGTCTCGCTGCGCAACTCCGTCGTCGCCGACACCACCGACGGGCCGCGCTTCCTGCTCACCCATGTCGAGGACATCGAGGAGCGCAAGCGCAACGAGCTGAATCTCGCGCACCGCGCGTCGCACGACGCGCTCACCGGTCTGCCCAACAGTGCCGAGCTGCGCTCCCGGCTCGGCGCGCGGCTGTGTGAGAGGCCTCACTCGGTCACCTCCAGCGCGATCGAGGCGCTGGACGCGGCCTACGGCGACGTCGAGAGCGCGGCGCACGGTTACCGGGCGGACGGTTACGAGGGGGAGGTCGCCCCGGGGGTCGGCCCCTACGACCACCATGTGCACATCGAGGCGCCCGACCCGGACCGCGACGACGGCACCAAGGGGCTCGCGGTGCTCTTCTGCGACCTGGACGGCTTCAAGTCCATCAACGACCGCTTCGGGCATCACGCGGGTGACGCGGTTCTCATCGAGGTCGCCCGGCGGCTGACGACCTGCGTACGGGACGGTGACACGGTCGCGCGGCTCGGGGGTGACGAATTCGTCGTCCTCGCGGACGGTCTCGGGGCCGCAGATGCCGCGGATCTGGCCGTACGCTTGCGTAACGCCATCATTCCGCCCATCCGGGTGGACGGCCGGGCAGTCAGGGTCGGGGCGAGTTTCGGTATCGGCTGGGCCGAGTGCGGCATGACCGAGGAAGAGGTCCTGCACTCCGCCGACCAGCGGATGTATGTGGAAAAGCGGTCCCGATCGAAGGTTCACCGCAGAGCCGGCTGACGTTCACGCCCTGGCTGTCCCCGTACACCGCCCGGTTTTCCGGGGGACCGAGAGCAATTCGACGCGTGCTCCGTTCGGGGTAGGCTCGGCCGGTCGGCGACGGCTGGCGACATGGTGAGGAGTGACCCAGGGATGACGGCCGGAAACAACGGCGCGAGCAAGCCCGAGGACGACGATCCGTTCGGCTATCTGTACGAGGACGGACGGGCGGCAGGCGCACAGCCGCCCGGGCAGGGTGGATACGGCTACCCGGGTCCGGCCGCGCAGCCCGGCGTGCCCAGAACGTCTTACAACCAGGTGCGGACGGTCGGTGAGCGCCAGTACGGGCAGGTACCGCCGCAGCAGGCGTACGGCCAGCAGCCTCCGCCGCAGTACGGCCAGCAGCCCCAGTACGGCCAGCCGAACCCGCAGTACGCGGCGCCGGAGACCTACCCCGGCGGTGCGGTGACCGCGCAGCACGGGTCGGTGCCCGGCGGGAACGGCGGTCCCGGCCGTGGGGGCCCCAACACCAAGGCGCTGCTGATCGCGGCCGTCGCGGTGGTCGCGGTCGTGCTCATCGGCATCGGTGCGGCGCTGATGACCGGCGACGACAGCGACGGCAAGAAGGACGAGGCCGGATCGTCGGCGGGTCCGGCCGACGAGGTCGAGGACTCCCCGAAGCCGGAGAAGTCCGCGAAGCCGTCCAAGGAGCCCGTCGACCTGCCCGAGCAGGACGCGGCGACGCTGACGCTCGGCGGTACGGCCTCGCTGGACAACACGGTCAAGGGCGCCAAGAGCGCCAACGGCCAGTACATCAGCCTCAACGAGGTCGGCCGGTCGGCGACCTGGACGGTCGACGTGCCCCGGAGCGGTGCGTACACGCTGTTCGTGACGTACGGCGTGCCGGGCAAGGACGCCAAGACGTCCCTGACCGTCAACGACGAGGCGCCCCGGTCCATCAACATGACGAACTTCGCGCACGCCGCGGAGGGTGACCTGGAGAAGGGCTGGACCAGGACGTTCGCGTACGTGCAGCTCGACAAGGGGTCGAACACCCTGATGCTGTCGTGCAACGAGGGCGACTCGTGCGACGCCAACCTCGACCAGCTCTCGCTGAAGTCGGGTCACGTCAAGGACTGATCCGCCGCTCAGAAAATCGCACCACCGTCGTCCCGGTCATCGCCCAGCGAGCCGGGACGCGGTCGTTCCCGGGGACCTCTCAGGCGGCCGCCGCGTCCTGTTCGACGGTGACGCGGGCCAGCAGGTCCTCGTAGGCGGCGCGGTCGAAATCGCCGGCCGCCGGCGCCAGCACGGTCGCCGTGGACAGGGCCACCGCGCGCGTCAGCCGGTCCTGCCAGCCGAGCCCTTCGGCGAGGGCGGACAGCAGTCCGGCCACGGCGGAGTCGCCCGCGCCCGTCGGGTTGCCCCGTACGGCGGTCGGCGGTGCGGCCCGCCAGACGCCGTCGGGGGTGACGGCGAGGAGCCCGTCCGCGCCCAGCGACGCGACGACGCTGTGCGCGCCCCGGCGGCGGGCGTCGCGGGTGGCACGCAGGGGTTCGCGGGAGCCGGTGAGCCGGGCGAGCTCGTCGGCGTTCGGCTTGACGAGGTCGGGGCGGGCGGCGATACCGCGGCGCAGGGGTTCGCCGTCGGTGTCCAGTAGCACGGGTACGCCGGCCGTGCGGGCGAGCCGCACGAGTTCCGCGTACGCGCCGACGTGGATGCCGGGGGGCAGGCTGCCGCAGAGGGCGACGGCCGCGGCGCCGGGGAGCAGTTCTCCGAACGTGCCGAGGAAGGCCGCCCACTCGCCGGCGCCGATGTGCGGGCCCGGCTCGTTGAGCTGGGTGGTGTCACCGCTGGAGCGGTCGACGACGGCGAGGGTGCGGCGGGTGTTCCCCGAGACGGTGACGAGGGCGTCGGTGGGGCGGTGGGGGAGTGCGCCGAGGAGTTCGCGCAGGACCGCTCCGGTGGCGCCGCCGGCGAAGCCGGTCACCACGGTCTCGTGGCCGAGGGCGGAGAGCACCCGGGCCACGTTGACGCCCTTGCCGCCGGGGCGCTCGGTCACCTCGTCGACACGGTGGCTGGTGTGCGGGACGAGTGCGGGGACGGCGTAGGTCAGGTCGAGTGCCGTGTTCAGCGTGACGGTCAGTATCACCTGTACCGGCCCCCGGTTCCTTGATCGTCCCTGTCCACGCGCCGTCTCCCCGGCGGCGCCGTCCCTGATGATCATGCCAAAGAGGCGGCGGCCGTCCCAGGTCCGCGGGACAACCGCCGTCTCTTCGTTACGTGTTCAACCGCCCGTCGGCCGGCCCGGACGGTCAGCCGACCGAGGGCTCCAGGATCCACTCGCCCCGGCGCATGACGCCCTTGAGCGCGAAGTCCGCGTCCAGGACCACCAGGTCGGCGTCCTTGCCCGGTTCCAGCGAGCCGACCTTGTCGTACAGGCCGAGGAGCCGGGCCGGGTTGGCGGAGATGGACCGGACGACGTCCTCGACGGGGATCCGGTCGATGGTCACGGACCTGCGGAACGCGGTGTCCAGGGTGAGGGTGGAGCCCGCGATGGAACCGCCCTCCACCAGGCGTGCGACGCCGTCCTTGACCTCGACGGCGAGTGGTCCGAGCTCGTAGAAGCCATCGCCCCCACCGGCCGCGTCCATGGCGTCGGTGATCAGCGCGACCCGGCCGGCGCCCGCGTGGTGGTAGGCGAGCTCCAGGGCGGCGGGGTGCAGATGCGTGCCGTCGTTGATCAGCTCGACGGTGACCCGCTCGTCCTCCAGCAGCGCCGCGACCGGGCCGGGGGCGCGGTGGCCGATGGCGGGCATGGCGTTGAAGAGGTGCGTGGCGACGGTGGCGCCCGCGTCGATCGCCTCGACGGTCTGCTCGTACGTCGCGTCCGTGTGGCCGACGGCGGCGATCACCCCGTGCTCGGCGAGCAGCCGTACGGACTCGATGCCGCCGGGGAGCTCGGTGGCGAGGGTGACCATCCTGGCGCTCCCGCGCGCCGCGTCGAGCAGCTTGCGGACCTCTGCGGGGTCGGGGTCGCGGAGGAGGCCCTCGCTGTGGGCGCCCTTGCGGCACGGGGAGATGAAGGGGCCCTCGAAGTGGATTCCGGCGAGCTCGCCCTGCTCGACCAGTTCGGAGAGCATGCCGGCCTGCCGGGCCAGGAAGTCCATCTCGCCGGTGACGGTCGAGGCGACGACGGTCGTCGTGCCGCGTGCGCGGTGCGCCCGCACCGCGGTCAGGGCGTCCTCGGCGGTGCCGGTGGCGAAGGACGCGCCGCCGCCGCCGTGGTTGTGGATGTCCACGAATCCGGGGACCACCCAGTGGCCCGAGAGGTCGACGGTCCGGGTGTCCTCCCGCGTGCTGCCGGCGATCCGGGTGCCCTCGATGATCACCCGGCCGTTCTCGACGGTGCCGGTGGGAAGCACCACCCGGGCACCTGCGAGAACCGTGCTGTCTGCGCGTCCGGCCATCAGGCGGAAACCTCCGTGGAGAGTAGATCCCAGGCGAGCAGCCCTGCGCCCAGGCATCCGGCGGTGTCCCCGAGGGCCGCCGGGACGATGTGAGGCAGCTTCTGGAACGTGACCCGTTCCTCGACAGCCGCACGCAGTGGTGTGAACAAGGTTTCCCCTGCCTCGGCAAGACCGCCACCGATGATGAGCGTGCGGGGGTCCAGCAGGGTGAGTGCGGTGACCAGCCCCGCGGCCAGCGCGTCGACGGCGTCCCGCCACACGCGCAGGGCCGCCGGGTCGCCCGAGGCCACGGCCTTCGCGCAGTCCGCGGCGTCCGCGTCGGGGTCTCCGGACGCGGCGGCCCAGGCCCTGGACACGGCGGCGGCCGAGGCGAGGGTCTCCAGGCAGCCGCGTTGGCCGCAGCCGCAGTCGGGGCCGTCCGGGCGGACCACGATGTGGCCGATCTCACCGGCGTAACCGTGGGCGCCCGCCTCGATGGTGCCCGCGATGCCGATGGCGCCGGCGATTCCGGTGCCCAGCGGCACGAACAGGAAGCGGTCCGCTCCCTGGCCGGCACCGATCCGTCCTTCGGCGAGGCCTCCGGTCCGGACGTCGTGGCCGAGCGCGACGGGTATGCCGCCGAGCCGTTCGCCGAGCAGCTTGCGCAGGGGCACGTCGCGCCAGCCCAGGTTCGCGGCGTAGACGGCGATCCCGCGTTCCGCGTCGACGATGCCGGGCACGGCGACCCCGGCGGCGACGGCGCCCTCGCCGAAGTGCTCCTCGCCGTACGCGCGAAGGTCCTCGGCGAAGCCGAGGATCGTCTCCACGACGGCCTCGGCGCCGCGGTCCCTGCCGGTGGCCCGGCGCGCCTCGTGGAGCAGGGTGCCGTCGGCCCCGACCAGAGCGGCCTTCATTCCTGTGCCGCCCACATCGAGGGCGATGACGTGTCTCACGGAAGACAGTTTCGCCCGCCGACCCCTAAAAGGTCTAGTCCACTATCGTGGTTTGTTGAGCACCCATACAAAACGGTCCTGCTAGATTGCCGAATCGATACGCAGGTGGTGTAGACCTCCGTGCGGTCGTGAGGCAGTATCGCGGGTTCGCCGTCGGGAGCGGCGGTGTCCGCGTCGACCAATGTAGGGATGGGCAAGGCTGTGCAGCGGCGCTATGTGGGTCTGACCGCGGTGGTGGCCGCATTCGGGATGACGGCGACGTTGTCGGGGTGCGGTTCGGACACCGGGGGCGGCGATGTCACCCTGCGGCTGGTCGCGGCCGACTACGGCACGAATGCGGAGAACAGCTCCCAGAAGTACTGGGACGACGTCGCCGGGAAGTTCGAGAAGGCCAACCCCGACATCGACGTCGAGGTCAGCGTCTACTCCTGGAAGGACGTCGACCGCAAGGTCGCCGAGATGGTGAAGGCAGGCGAGGCCCCCGACATCGCGCAGATCGGGGCGTACGCCGACTACGCCAAGGCGGACAAGCTCTACGCTGCCGACGAGATGATCGCCATCCGCACCGGGTCCAACTTCCTGCCCTCGCTCACCGACGCGGGCGAGGTCGACAACACTCTGTACGGCCTTCCGTTCGTGGCCAGCACCCGGCTCCTCTTCTACAACAAGGGCCTCTTCGCCAAGGCGGGCCTCGGGGCCCCGCAGACCTGGGACGACATCCAGAGAGACGCCGCCGCGCTCAAGCAGCGCGGTGTGACCTACCCCTTCGCCCTGCCGCTCGGCCAGGAGGAGTCCCAGGCCGAGACCCTGATGTGGCTGCTCAGCGGGGGCGGGGGCTACACGGACGAGGTCGGCAACTACAACATCGACTCCCAGGCCAACATAGAGACCTTCAAGTGGCTGAAGAACGACCTCGTGGGGAAGGGCCTCACCGGCCCCGTCGCCCCGGGGAAGCTCGACCGGGCGAAGGCCTTCGACGCGTTCACCAAGGGTGACGTCGGCATGCTCAACGGCCACCCGACGCTGATGCAGGAGGCCGAGAAGCAGGGCGTCGAGGTCGGCATGGTCCCGCTGCCCGGGGTCGAGGGGCCGAGCAAGGGCTCGATGGGCGTGGCCGACTGGATGATGGGCTTCAAGCAGAACGGCCACCGGGCGGAGATCGGCAAGTTCCTCGACTTCGCCTACACGGACGAGAACGTCCTCGCCTTCGCCGACCAGTACGACCTGCTGCCCGTGACCGGTACCGCGTCCGCCGCGATGGAGACGGACAGCAAGCACAAGCAGCTGCGCGAGTTCCTGTCGGCGCTGCCGAACTCGCAGCTGTACCCGTTCGGCAAGACGTCGTGGGCGCAGGCCAGCGAAAGCATCAAGGAGAAGATCGGCTCGGCGGTCGAGCCCGGCGGCAGCCCGGAGAGCGTGCTGGTGGAGATCGCGTCCCAGGCCCGGCAGGCGGAGAGTGCCGAATAGGTAGGTTGGTTCATATGACCGGCCCTCCCGCTGACGACGCGGACTCCGCTGCCCCGCTCTCCGACCAGGAGCGCGCGGTGCTGGCCCTGGAACGGCGCTCCTGGCCGGGCCCCGGCGCGAAGGAGCGGGCGATCCGGGAAGACCTGGGGATCTCGCCGGTCCGCTACTACCAGCTGCTCAACGCGCTCCTGGAGGACCGACGGGCGCTGGAGGCGGACCCGGTGACGGTGAACCGGCTGCGGCGGGTCCGGGACGCGAGGCGGGGGCGGCGCTGAGCCCCGGCCCTCCCGGGGCTCCGCCCGCTGAGCCCCGGCCCTCCCGGGGCTCCGTCCCCGACCCCGCGCCTCAAACGCCGGCGGGGCTGGGTTTTGCCCCGGTGAGCCTCAGGGATGACGGCGGGCCGGGCTTTGCCCCGGTGAGGCGCAGGGATGGCGGCTGGGCTGGGTTTTGTTCTGCTCACCGCTACGCTCGGGCCATGGGCAATTCGGCACACCCCATCCCGACCCCGTCCACCCAGGCCGGCCGCGAAGGCCTCGCCGCACTCCTGGCCCGGCCCGCCCGTGCGGTCGTCGCGCTGGACTTCGACGGCACGCTCGCCGACATCGTCCCGGACCCGGAGCGGTCCCGGGCGCACCCCGATGTCGTCCCGGCCCTCTCCGCGCTCGCTCCCCAGGTCGCCGCCGTCGCCGTGATCACCGGCCGCCCGGCCGACACCGCCGTACGGTACGGAGGCTTCGCGGGGGCGCCGGGCCTGGACCACCTCGTCGTCCTGGGGCACTACGGCGCCGAGCGCTGGGACGCCGCCACCGCCACCGTCCACGCCCCTCCGCCGGACCCCGGCGTCGCGGCTGCTCTGGCGGAGCTCCCCGCCGTGCTGGAGGAGGCCGGTGGGGACGACGGCACCTGGATCGAGGAGAAGGGCCGCGCGGTCGCCGTGCACACCCGCCGTGCCGCCGACCCGCAGGCCGCCTTCGAGGCCCTGCGCACTCCGCTGGGCAGCCTGGCCGCGCGTCACAACCTGGTCGTCGAACCCGGCCGCCTCGTCCTGGAGTTGCGCCCGCCGGGCATGGACAAGGGCGTGGCACTGGAGGAGTACGTGAAGGAGACCGGCGCCGAGACGGTGCTCTACGCCGGTGACGACCTCGGCGACCTCGCCGCGTACGCCGCCGTGGAGAAGCTCCGCACCCGGGGCATCAAGGGTCTGCTGGTGTGCAGCGGCACCGAGGTCCCCGAACTCGCGGACCGCGCCGACTTGTTGCTTCCGGGCCCGGCGGCGGTCGCGGAACTGCTCCGCTCCATCGCCGGGCGCGTCACGCAGTCCTAGGGTCTTCAGGCCCGCAGCGCGTCGAGCTGGTCCAGGAACCACTGCTGCGGTGGCAGGGCGGTCGCGGCGGCGGCCAGGCGCTTCGAGCGGGCGCCGCGCTCGTCGGGGTCCATCGTGAGCCCCTCGTGCAGCGCCGCCGCCGTGGCCGAGACGTCGTACGGGTTGACCACGATCGCGTCCTCGCCCAGCTCCTCGTACGCCCCCGCCTCGCGGGAGAGCACCAGCGCGCAGCCGTGGTCCGAGACGACCGGGACCTCCTTGGCGACCAGGTTCATGCCGTCACGGATCGGGTTGACCAGGGCCACGTCCGCCAGCCGGTACGCGGCCAGGGAGCGGGCGAAGTCGTCGTCGACATGGAGCAGGACCGGGGTCCAGCCCTCCGTGCCGTACTCCGCGTTGATCGCGTCGGCGACCCGCTGGACCTCCGCCGTGTAGTCGCGGTAGACCGTGAGGTCCTGCCGGGAGGGGTAGGCGAAGGCGATGTGCACCACGCGCTCGCGCCATTCGGGGCGCTCCTCCAGCAGCGCACGGTAGGCGTGCAGGCCGCGCACGATGTTCTTGGAGAGCTCCGTGCGGTCCACCCGCACGATCGTGCGCCGGTCCGCGCCGACCTGTTCCCGCAGGATCTCCATGCGGTCGTCCACGTCCGCCTCGTGGGAGCGGCGGCGCAGGAAGTCCCCGTCGGCGCCCAGCCCGTGCACCCCGATCCGGGTGCGGCCGGTGCCCCCCAGGACCTCCGTGCAGCAGCTGATGAAGGCGTCCGCCCAGCGGCGGGTGAGGAACGCGGCGCGGTCGGCGCCCAGGATGCCGTTGAGCAGCTGCTCGCCGATGTCGTCGGGAAGCAGCCGGAAGTAGTCGACGGGCGCCCAGGGGGTGTGCGAGAAGTGCCCGATCCGCAGGTCGGGCCGGAGCTCGCGCAGGAGGCCGGGGACCAGCGAGAGGTGGTAGTCCTGCACCAGGACCGCCGCACCCTCGCCCGCCTCCTCGGCGAGCGCCTCGGCGAAGGCCTGGTTGTACGCCTCGAAGGAGGCCCACTGGCGGCGGAACTCCGCGTCGAAGACGGGCTCCAGCGGCGTCTGGTAGATCATGTGGTGGACGAACCAGAGCACGGAGTTCGCGATGCCGTTGTACGCGTCGGCGTGGACCCCGGCGTCGATGTCGAGCATCCGGACCCCGGGCTCGGAGACACCGCGCCGGACCGCCTCGCGGTCGCCGTCGCTGAGGGCGGCGCAGACCCACAGCTTGTCGTCGACGGCGCTGAGGCCGGAGACGAGCCCGCCCCCGCCCCGCTTCGAGTCGAGCGTGCCGTCCTCCCGCCGTGTGTACGACACCGGACCGCGGTTGGACGCGACGAGGACCTGGGCAGCGTGCTCGGAGACCATGTCCCGAACCTAGCCCGTTCGGGAAGCCGCCAAACGTGAAGTGTGTGCGGAGCCGGGCGGGAGGAACCGTTACGCCGCGTTCCGCGAGGCGTACTCCGCGATCTCCCGTATCGGGGGGCGTTCCTCGGTGTCCACCGCATGGGTGTGCGGGACGAATCCGTCGGGCCCCCGCTCGAACTGGGTGATCTCGGGGCGTACGAGGGCTCCCCGGGAGAGCCGCAGCTGCGCCGTGCGGTAGATCGTGGCCGCCATCCGGCCGAGGGCCTGGCCGTCCTGGTGGCGGTGTTTGCGTATGCCGACGTCGACCTGGGCCAGCGCGTCGAGGCCGACCGTGTGCAGCGCGTCGACGAGCAGGCCCAGCTCCACTCCGTAACCGACGGGGAAGGGGAGCTGCTCCAGCAGGGAGCGCCGCACCGCGTACTCGCCGCCCAGCGGCTGGACGAAGCCGGCCAGGCGGGGCCAGTGCAGATTGAGCAGCGGGCGGGCCACCAGTTCGGTCACCCGGCCGCCCTGGCCTGCGGCGTCGCCCAGTGGCCGGTCGTACATGGCCTTCACGAACTGCACCGAGGGGTCGGTCAGCAGCGGGCCGACGATCCCGGAGACGAAGTCGGCGGAGAAGTCCTTGAGGTCCGCGTCGACGAAGCAGACGATCTCCCCGCTGGTCACCAGCAGTGATCGCCACAGCACCTCGCCCTTGCCGGGGAGGGCGGGGATCCGGGGGAGTATCGCGTCCCGGTGCACGACCCGGGCGCCGGCCAGCCGCGCCGCGTCGGCGGTGGCGTCGGTGGATCCGGAGTCGATCACCACCAGTTCGTCGACGAGCTGGACCTTCTCCATCAGCTCGCGCCGGATCTCCGCGACGATCGCGCCGACCGTCGCCTCCTCGTTCAGCGCGGGCAGGACGACGCTCACGCGCGAGCGGTGCGGATCCCTCGCCCGCGCGGCCGTGAGCCGGTCCAGCGGGCGGTCGGCAGCAGACCAGGAACGCCTGGTCAGCCAGCGTTCCACCTCTTCCAGCACGGTCGATACTCCCTGTATGTGATCCATCTCGCGGTTCGGACGACTATCTCAATCGTCCGGTGCTTCGGTTACAGTCTTGAACAACGCGGATGACCCTCGCATGTCGGGGTCGGTCCGCGAATAAACGCCCGGATCCATGGTCCGGTGCCATAGCGCTCATCCAGAGGGACTGAGGGAACGGCCCGTTGAAGTCCCGGCAACCCTCCTGCCGACCGCGAGGTCACGGTGGGGAAGGTGCCAATTCCGTCTTGTGGCGAAATACGTCGCAAGGAAGATGAGGAGAAAGGGCCTCCGCCATCATGGCCGTGCAGACAGTTGCAGCCGACACCAATACCTCCGCAGTGGACCTCGGTCCCGCCGCGGCACTTTCCTGCCGCGAATGCGGCGAGCGTTTCGAGCTCGGCCCCATTTTCGCCTGTGCGTCCTGTTTCGGGCCGCTCGAAGTGGCGTACGACCTGCCGAGCGGCTCCCCCGAAGAGCTGAAGAAGCGCATCGCCGAGGGTCCGAACAACATCTGGCGCTACGCGCCGCTGCTGCCGGTCCCCGCCGATGTCGCGGACAAGCCCAACATCAACCCCGGTTTCACCAAGCTGGTCAAGGCCGACAACCTCGCCCGCGAGCTGGGCGTGACCGGTGGTCTGTACGTCAAGGACGACTCCGGCAATCCGACGCACTCCTTCAAGGACCGTGTCGTCGCCATCGCCGTCGAGGCCGCCCGCGCCTTCGGGTTCACCACCCTCTCCTGCTCCTCCACCGGCAACCTCGCCGGTGCGGTGGGTGCCGCCGCCGCCCGCGCCGGCTTCCGCTCCTGCGTGTTCATCCCGCACGACCTGGAGCAGGGCAAGGTCGTCATGGCCGCGGTGTACGGCGGCGAGCTGGTCGGCATCGAGGGCAATTACGACGACGTCAACCGCTTCTGCTCGGAGCTCATCGGTGACCCGCTCGGCGAGGGCTGGGGCTTCGTCAACGTCAACCTCCGGCCGTACTACGGTGAGGGCTCCAAGACCCTGGCGTACGAGATCTGTGAGCAGCTCGGCTGGCAGCTGCCCGACCAGCTCGTCATCCCGATCGCGTCCGGCTCGCAGCTCACGAAGATCGACAAGGGGCTGCAGGAGCTGATCAAGCTCGGCCTCGTCGAGGACAAGCCGTACAAGATCTTCGGTGCCCAGGCCGAGGGCTGTTCCCCGGTCTCCACCGCCTTCAAGGCCGGCCACGACGTGGTGCGTCCGCAGAAGCCGAACACCATCGCCAAGTCCCTGGCGATCGGCAACCCGGCCGACGGCCCCTACGTCCTGGACATCGCCCGGCGCACCGGCGGCGCCGTGGAGGACGTGAACGACGAGCAGGTCGTCGACGCGATCAAGCTGCTGGCCCGCACCGAGGGCATCTTCGCGGAGACCGCGGGCGGGGTGACGGTCGGTGTGACGAAGAAGCTGATCGACGCCGGCCTGCTCGACCCGTCCCTCACCACCGTCGTCCTGAACACCGGCGACGGACTGAAGACGCTCGACGCGGTCGCCCCCACGACCGGCCTGTCGGCGACGATCAGGCCCAGCCTGGACGCGTTCCGCGACGCCGGCCTCGCTGCCGCCGCCAACTGACCACCCGAGAGACCGAGGAAGGCACCCACATGAGCGTCAAGGTCCGTATCCCCACCATCCTCCGCACCTACACGGGCGGTCAGGCCGAGGTCCCGGCCGAGGGTGCGACCCTCTCCGAGGTCATCGCGTCCCTGGAGCAGAACCACCCGGGCATCGGCGCCCGTGTCCTGGACGACCAGGGCAAGCTGCGCCGCTTCGTCAACGTGTACGTCAACGACGACGACGTGCGCTTCGAGGGCGGTCTGGACGCGAAGACCCCGGACGGCGCGGGCGTCTCGATCATCCCGGCCGTCGCCGGAGGCTGATCCCCCCATACGGTCACGGGCCCGATCGGCGGCCCGACCGCACAGCGTGAGCACCATGGCCCCCTCCGCGAGAGAAGCGGAGGGGGCCATTCTGCATGGTTGAGCACGGTACAGTTGGGGAAGTCCCCGCAGCTGCCCATGCCGCCCGCATATGAGAATGCGCCCGGCCGCGACAAGAAGCAGCCAAAGTAAGTGAACGCCTTGTGGCATAAGTCGCCTTTGTCAGGCCCGACTTGCCCTGGAATCTTGTGAATCCCCCCATTGCGTGCGGTCACCTGTGCCCAGAATTCTCGTCCGATTGACCTGTTGCAGAGGGCAGTTGGGCAGATACATTCGGCCGCGGTCGACGCGTTCCGGCGCACGCCACCCTCTCCTGTCGGAGGGTGAGTTCTGACCCGGGCCCGCGAAGTGCGGTGCTCGTGCAAGGGCCAGTAATAGGGGAGTTAGGCATGGCTCAGGGCACCGTCAAGTGGTTCAACGCGGAGAAGGGGTACGGCTTCATCGCGGTCGACGGTGGTGCGGATGTTTTCGTCCACTACAGCGCGATCCAGATGGACGGGTACCGCACCCTCGAAGAGGGTCAGCGAGTTGAATTCGAGATCTCGCAGGGCCAGAAGGGGCCGCAGGCGGACATGGTCAAGCTCGCCGTCGGCTGAGCTCGGCGCGGTCGGCCAACGACACTACTCACGCACGTGAGGCCCGTACCCCGGCCAGGGGTACGGGCCTCACGTGCGTCCTCGTCCGTCCGGCGGGGTGCTCCCGGCGCGCCCGCAGGTTGTCCACATCGCGAAGAGGACGCTTGCACTCGAAGGGGTCGAGTGCTAATCATTGGCGTTAGCACTCTCCAGGTGAGAGTGACAGAAAACTTGGACCGGGCCGGTGAGGCCCGCAGGCTCGGTGGGGCAAGGAACCACTGAGCACGCTGGCCGTCCGTCGCGGGCGCCACTCGGTCCGGAGAAATCCACCCCTGTCCGGGAGGACCACTTCACATGGCCAAGATCATCGCGTTCGACGAGGAGGCACGGCGCGGTCTCGAGCGCGGGATGAACCAGCTCGCCGACGCCGTCAAGGTCACCCTCGGCCCCAAGGGCCGTAACGTCGTCCTCGAGAAGAAGTGGGGCGCGCCCACGATCACCAACGATGGTGTTTCCATCGCCAAGGAGATCGAGCTCGAGGACCCGTACGAGAAGATCGGTGCGGAGCTGGTCAAGGAGGTCGCCAAGAAGACGGACGACGTCGCCGGCGACGGTACGACCACCGCCACCGTTCTCGCTCAGGCACTCGTCCGCGAGGGCCTGCGCAACGTCGCCGCGGGTGCCAACCCGATGGCTCTGAAGCGTGGCATCGAGAAGGCCGTCGAGGCCGTCTCCGCCGCTCTGCTGGAGCAGGCGAAGGACGTGGAGACCAAGGAGCAGATCGCTTCGACGGCCTCCATCTCCGCTGCTGACACCGAGATCGGCGCCAAGATCGCCGAGGCTATGGACAAGGTCGGCAAGGAAGGCGTCATCACCGTCGAGGAGTCCCAGACCTTCGGTCTGGAGCTCGAGCTCACCGAGGGTATGCGCTTCGACAAGGGCTACATCTCGGCGTACTTCGCCACCGACATGGAGCGCATGGAGTCGTCCTTCGACGACCCGTACATCCTCATTGTCAACTCCAAGATCAGCAACGTGAAGGACCTCCTTCCGCTGCTCGAGAAGGTCATGCAGTCGGGCAAGCCCCTGCTGATCATCGCGGAGGACGTCGAGGGCGAGGCGCTGTCGACCCTGGTCGTCAACAAGATCCGTGGCACCTTCAAGTCCGTCGCCGTCAAGGCTCCGGGCTTCGGTGACCGCCGCAAGGCCATGCTCGGCGACATCGCCATCCTCACCGGTGGCACCGTCATCTCCGAGGAGGTCGGTCTCAAGCTGGAGAACGCCGGTCTCGACCTGCTCGGCACCGCTCGCAAGGTCGTCATCACCAAGGACGAGACGACCATCGTCGACGGTGGCGGCGAGAGCGACCAGGTCCAGGGTCGCGTCAAGCAGATCCGTGCCGAGATCGAGAACTCCGACTCGGACTACGACCGCGAGAAGCTCCAGGAGCGCCTCGCGAAGCTGGCCGGCGGCGTGGCCGTCATCAAGGCCGGCGCCGCCACCGAGGTGGAGCTCAAGGAGCGCAAGCACCGCATCGAGGACGCGGTGCGCAACGCCAAGGCCGCCGTCGAGGAGGGCATCGTCGCCGGTGGTGGCGTGGCTCTGCTCCAGGCCTCGGCCGTCTTCGAGAAGCTCGACCTGACCGGTGACGAGGCCACGGGCGCCAACGCCGTGAAGCTCGCGCTGGAGGCCCCGCTCAAGCAGATCGCCGTCAACGGTGGTCTCGAGGGTGGCGTCATCGTCGAGAAGGTGCGCAACCTGCCGATCGGTCACGGCCTCAACGCCGCGACCGGCGAGTACGTCGACATGATCGCCGAGGGCATCATCGACCCGGCGAAGGTCACGCGCTCCGCTCTGCAGAACGCCGCGTCCATCGCCGCGCTGTTCCTCACCACCGAGGCCGTCATCGCCGACAAGCCGGAGAAGGCCTCTGCGGCCGCTCCGGGCGGCATGCCGGGCGGTGACATGGACTTCTGATCCTCGGATCAGCAGCTCCAGGCGGTACCGCGGTATCCGTACGACGCCGGCCCCCGGGATTCGTTCCCGGGGGCCGGCGTCGTCGTTTTCGCCGCTGTGCGGTGTTCAGGTGCGGCGGGGTCAGGACCCGTCGGTGTTCGACCGGCCGAAGAACTCGATCTCGGCGATGGCCACCTGCTTGTCCGAGGACGCGGCGTGGGCCGACTCGACGGTGAAGCGCACCTTGACGGCCTCGCCGACGCGGAAGGCGCGCCGCTGACCGCCCGTGCCCTGGTCCAGGGTCAGTTGGCGGGTCGTGGTCTTTCCGTCCTTCGTCATGATCGTCGCCTTGATGCGCTGCGGCAGCGCGGACTTGTTGAGGTCGTCGGGGCGGATGGACACGCCCGGAGTGATGATCACGTCCAGCAGGCGGGTCGGCTGGTCGAAGCGGGCCTCGATCCACTCGCCCTCACCGGACTGTGTGACCCCCGGGCCCCACCACGTGTTGTTCACCTTGTCGAAGGCGAGCTGCGGCTTGTGGCCGGTCCAGGAGCGGGACGCCACGATGTCGTCGGGGGCGACCATGGCGCGCTTGGCGAAGTGGTCCCTGGTGGCCTGGATGCCGTCGGGGAGGTACATCACGCCGAGCACGGCCAGGGTGACGACGACGGCGGCGGTGATCCACGTGCCGATGCGGTCGAAGGCGCGGCGGATGCGGGGCCTGTCGCCGGCCCACGGGTTCTCGTTCCGGCGGGAGCCGGCGAGGCGGCGCCACCACGGGCGGGGGGCGGGCGCGCGTTCGTCGTTGCCGGCCAGCGGCATCGCGCAGCGGGCGCAGTAGTGGCGGTCGGGGCGGTTGGGGGTGGCGCACCAGGAGCAGGGCGGGCCGTTCCCGGTGTCCTGCTGGGGGCCGGGGACGCGTACCTGCGGCCGGTCGGTGTCGGGGCGGCCGGGGAGGACCGGAGCGGCGGCGGGGGGCGGTGAGGAGTGGGACGGCTCGGGCTCGGCGACCGGGACGAGGAGGGAGCGGGCGCGGTCGGCCGCGCTCTCGCCGGAGGTGGGCAGCGGCACGGTGGGGTCGGTCTCGCCCGGGTGCCGGCCGCCGGAGGCGCCGGGCGCCGCGACGGCCCAGCCGTCGGTGCCCCCGCCCGTCGCGTCCGCCCGGCCGGGCTCCTGGACGTCGCGGTGGTGGCGCGGCAGGCGCGAGGCGTCGGGTGTCGCGGCCGAAGGGCCGGCCTCGCCGGGTGCCGTCGCGGTGGTGGCGCCGGTGTGGACACCGACGCCGGCAGGGGGCGTCGCTTCGGGGCGGTGGCCGGGCGACGCGGATCCGGCGGGCGGGGTGGATCCGGCGGTCTGTGCCGTGTTACCGGTGCGGGGGCCTGGGCTCCAGCTGAGCACGGCGCCGCAGGCGTCGCAGAACGACTGACCCGGTTCCGCGCGGGTGCCGCACTCGGCGCAGTTCTGCGTGGTCATCTCTCCGGGGTCCTTTCGGCGGCCGTCACGGTGACGGTGTAGGGCATGTGTGCGGGGCGGGCGGCTGCCACGAGGGCGTCCAGGCGGTGCGTGTCCGCGGGGGTGGGATCGGGGAGGGCGATGGTGACGTGGAGGTGGGGGCGGGGCTTGCCGGGGACGGGGCCGAGGGGGCGGGCGTTCCAGGTGGCGCCGCCGCTCTCGGAGATCTCCGGGTCGGTGCCGAAGGCGAGATGTACGGCTTCGGCGAGGCCGCGCCGGGTGCCGCGTACGCGGTGCAGGCGGGCGGCGGCGGCCACGGCTGCGCGCAGCCGTGGCTCAGGTTCGGTGCCGTCGGTCTCTGCGCCGACCCAGGTGCTGAGCCACTGGGCGAAGTCCACCGGGGTGAGGGCGGGGTCGAAGTAGGCGTCCACGCAGTCGAGTACGTTCAGGATCGGTGCCAGGACGTCGTCGAGCCCGCCGACGAAGCGCTGGGCGAGATCGTCCTCCGCGAAGACGGCGGGGAGCATCGTGCTGATGGGTGTGGACGAGCCGAGGCCGTCGACGGAGCCTCTCATCGGGGACCTCCTGTGCAGATGATGGCCGTCACGCCCCGTCTCCGATCACCCGTACGCGGTGGTCGAAGGAGAAGACCAGGGCCGGCGGTTCGAGGTCGATGCGGTTGGTCGGGTCGCCGCGCTTGCCGGTCAGCGGGTCGGCGGGGTGCAGGATGACCTCGTCGACCAGTTCGACACCGGGGACCCGCTGGAGGACGGCGAAGACCTCGCCCGCCTGGACCGGGCGGCCGAAGGGCCAGCCGCGGCCGTCGGCGCCCCCGGTGAGCGGGTCGAGATGGTGGTAGAGGGCGTCGTGGACCTGGCGGCGTACGCGGTCGGTGTCCACCCCGCGGAAGGCGTGGACGGTGGCCACCACGGTGACCCCCTGGTAGTAGGGCGGCCCCACGGCGACCCGGGTGCCGATGAGACGGCGTTCGTCGAGGTGGCGGGTGATGCGGCCGAGCAGCGCGTCGCCCGGGACGAGTTGTTCGAAGCGGAGCCGGCCGCCGGGGTCGGGGACGGCCTGGGGCACGACGAGGACCCGGATCGCGTAGGCCCCGTACTCGCTCTCCTCGCCCTCCAGGCAGGTGATGCGGGCCGTCTCGGGGGCGGCCCGGCGGGCGAGTTCCTCGTAGTCGCGCAGGGTCACGGCACGTTCCTGGGCCCGGAGGGTGATGGGCGCCCGGAGCTTGGCCTCCTCGACCGTCTCGCCGTCGACGCCGCCGCGTGCGGCTTCGCGGTTGACGACCTCGGCGACGTACGGGATGGAGGTGCGCAGGACCTGGACGGTGCCGCGCGCCACGTTGCCCTCCCGGCCGCCGCCGGTGCGGTAGCGGCGGGCGCGGATGACGGAGCCCTTGGGTGCGACGGCGCCGTACTGGCGGAGGGTGCCGTCGGGTTCGCGGACGGCGGGGCCGAAGGCGATCTCGCCGGTCGCGGCGTCCAGGGTGATGTGCCGGTCGTCCGGCCGGGACGCGGCGAAGTGCGGGACCACCTGCCAGTCCTCCCAGCCGTCGTGCTCGGCGGTCTGGAGCCAGAGGGGCGGGTCGTCGCCGACCACGGGCGCGTTGGTGAGCCGCAGCCGCTGGCCGGGCAGCCCGATGGACTCGCCGAGCGCCTCGTCGTACACGGCCTCGGCGTGCACGACGCCGGTGGTGCCGCCGATGGTGTAGGCCTCGGCGGACCGGATGGTCGGCGACGTGGCGTAGAAGGGCTGGCCGGGCTGGGGCTCGGTGACGCGGCAGCGCAGCCATCCCGCCTCCTGTCCGCCGTTGCGGGAGAGGACGTGGCCGCCGGGGATGTGCAGGACGATGTCGCCTGGCCGGTTGAGACCGCCGGTGCCGTCGCGGTCGACCTCGCAGGGCCGCCAGCCGTCCTCGGTCCACGCCTCCCACACGAGCGGGGGCTGCCGGGGGTCGACGCCGACACCGTCGACGCGGCTGTCGAGTTCGAGGGCGAGGGCGCAGTGCGGGACGGCGGCGGTGAGGCCGATCAGCATGCAGTCGCCGGGGGTGGGCGACTCGGCGAAGCAGAGCAGGTCCTTGCCCTCGGCGAGGTCGTCGGTCCGGTCGGCGACGGGTTCGCCCTGGTGCTGCACCACGAGGTGCCGGAGCGCGCTGGGCACGACGGTCAGTTCGCGTTCGGTGGCGAAGACGACGGCGCTCTCCCGCTCCGTGCGTACGGTCGCCACCTCGGTGCCGACCGGTACGGCTATCGCCTCCTCCTGCGGGGCGGACAGCCAGAACGTGACGTCGGTGCGGGCGGCGGCCGGCGGGAAGAGGGTGATGCCGACGAGGTCGAGGAAGGCCAGGTGGTTCTTCTCCGGCACCCGGTTGAGGCGGTAGACGATCTGGTCGGCCATGTGCGCGACCGTCTCGACGAGGGTGACACCCGGGTCGGAGACGTTGTGGTCGGTCCACTCCGGGGCGCGCTGCTGGATGTAGCGCTTGGCGTCGTCGACGAACTGCTGGAAGCGGCGGTCGTCGAGATTGGGGGAGGGCAGAGACATCAGCCGTCGCTTTCGGAAGGGGCACCGGAGCCACCGGAGGGGCCCGGCCCCCCGGGTTCGTCGTGGGAGGGGATGACGTAGAACGGGAAGACCAGGCTGCGCGGGTTGTTGGTGCCGCGGATGGCGTAACGGACGTCGATGAACAGGACGTTCTGTTCCGCGCCGGCGGTGACCTCGACCTCGTGGACCTCGATGCGGGGCTCCCAGCGGTCCAGGCTGGTGTGGACCTCGTGCTGGATGCGGCCGGCGGTCTGTTCGTTGACCGGCGCGAAGACGAGGTCGTGGATGGCGCAGCCGAACTCGGGCCGCATCGGCCGCTCGCCCGGGGCGGTGGCCAGGACGAGCCTGATGGCCTCCTCGACCTCCCGCTCCCCGCTGACGAGGGCGATGCCGCCCGTGGGCCCGATGCGCAGCGGGAAGGCCCAGCCGGATCCGACGAACTGTTCGGCCATCAGGGAGCCACCTGCCTTCTTCTCGGTACGGACCCGGCATGCCGGTACGGTCGTCCGGTCATCCGAACGGGTACTTGATGGTGTTGACGAAGAAGCCGCCCATGAGGTCGAGCTTCACGGACTTGATGTTCACGTTGGCCACGGACTGGACCGAGATGATCCCTGTGGCGGAGAGCGACGCGGCGCCGGTCGCCGACAGGTTCAGTGCACCCATCGCGTTCACGCTGACCACGCCGCCCGTGGACCGGAGGTTGACCATGCCCTGCCCCTGGAGGGTGAGCGGCCCGCCGCTCTTGATCGACACCGACCGGCGCCCGCTCAGCGAGAGGTTCGTGCCCGCCTCCACCGACACCGAGCGGCTGCCCGTGATGCTGACCGCGCCCTTGCTGTCGACGGTGATCTCCGTCTTGGTGCGGTCGAGGTTGATGGTCAGCCTGTCGTCGCCGCTGGCGATCCGGACGCCCTGATTCCGGCCGCCGGTCCGCTGGCTGAGCAGGTCGACGCGGTTGCCCTGGCGGTCGGACACGGTGTGCCGGGTGGCCTTCTTCTTCAGGCCGTCGTGCAGGGGCACGTCGTTGGTGGTGGGTACGTCCCGGCCGTTGTAGAGCCCGCCGATCACGAACGGGTGGTCCAGCGCCCCCCGGTCGAAGGCGACCAGCACCTCGTCGCCGACGTCCATGGGGAAGACGCCGCCACCGCCCACGCCTCCGAGCTGCACGCTGCGCGCCCAGTCGCTGACATAGGTGTTGTCGAGCCACGGGAACTGGAGCTTGACCCTGCCCTGCTTGAGCGGGTCCTGTACGTCGGTGACGATGGCGTTGGCGACGCTGGGCAGCCGCCCGCCGTCCGGGGTGCCGCCGCCCGAGGTCAGCCCGTACAGCGAGCGCCACTGGCGTCCGCTGACGGTGACCCACGACTCGTAGTGCTTCCCGTCGCCGAACACATGGCGTACGGAGGTGACGGTGTACTTCCCCTCGAAGGGCTTGCCGACGTCGGCGAGGGCCACGGGCACGCCGGGCCGCAGGTCCGGGTTGCCGCGCACCACGACCTCGAGCTCGGCGAAGGAGGAGGTGACGTCGGCGGCGAGCGCCTTCGAGGCGTGTCTGACCTCGTCCTGCCTGTCGTAGGGGTTGCCGGTCTCGACGAGTTTGGCCGCCTTGAACTTGCCGGCGGCCTCGCCGGGGGTGAGGCCGATGGTGATGCCCGGGTCGGTCTTGGCGGGCGAGACCTCGGTGATCTTCTTCTTGGTGGTGACGTTCCAGCCGCGCGTCTCGACCTCACCGACCTGGTCGGCGGCGGTGACGGCGGCCCGCAGCCGCAGGATGTCGTGGCCGGCCTGGAGGACGAAGGGGCTCTTGTCGCCGTCCGTGCTGGGCGAGGGCGCGCCGGACGACGGGTTCGGCTTGACGAAGCGGAACTTCCCCTTGGGGTCCAGGGACATCACCATGCCGTTCTCGTCGGCGAGCCGGGCGAGGAAGTCCCAGTCGGTGACGTTGGACTGGCTGATGAACGCGTACGCGCCCTTCGTCGACTGGATGCGGCCGATGGGCACGCCGTCCATGCCGGCGAGTTTTCGGGCGATGTCGGAGGCCGACTGGTTGCGGTAGGCGGCGACCCGGCGCTGGCGCATCAGGCGGTGCCCGAAGTCGTAGCCGCGGATGACGGTGAAGCTGCCGGTGCCGTCGTAGTCGGCCTCCATGCCGGTGACCTCGCCGGTCAGCAGCGGCTTGCCGATGCCCTGGCCGTCCGCCACCGGCGTGAGGACCACCCGGGTGCCGAACTTCACGCTCAGCTCGCCGAGCACCAGGTGGTACGGATCGCGGAAGGTGAGCCGGAACGCCGCGGGGACACCGGCGCCCTGGTCGACCCAGCCCTCGACGAGCATCGGGGCGATGGCGGCGGGCAGCTTCGCACCGCCGACGGTGACCTGCATGATGCTGGAGAACGCGGTCTGCACCATCAGTGACGCACCTCCTCCGCCGCGGGCAGCACGAGTTCCGTGCCGGAGGGCAGCCGGGACGGGTCGTCGATGCCGTTGGCCTCGGCGATCGCGCGCCACGCGGTGGCGTTGCCGTACTCGCGCCATGCCAGCGACTGGAGCGAGTCGCCCGCGACGACCTGGTGCACGCGCTGGGCGGTGAGCGCCCCGGAGGTCGGGTTCTGGCCCTTGGTCTTGCCGGGGATCTCGTGCAGCTGCACCTGGCAGGTGGCGCGGATGGGGACGCCGGTCGTGCCGAAGAGGGTGTACGACGCCTCGATGGAACTGACGTACGCCGTGAAGCGGGCCGTGGAGAACGACCCCCACTGGAAGACCACCCACGGCGGCGACGGCTGGTTGGCGGCGATGCTCTTGGCGGTCACCTCGCAGCAGCCCAGCAGCGACTCCACCTTCTTCAGCACGGTGTTGCCGGTCGGCTTGGTGGAGGAGTCCAGGAAGATCTCCAGTGTCATCTCCCGGGGCTCGGCTCCCATGAACTCCGGTTTCGAGCCGTCCCGTACGGCCGCGGTCGGGGTCGACTTCCACTGGGCGCGCTGGCTGAGGGACAGCTGCGCCGGGTTGAACTCGAAGCTGAACGTCCGCATGAGCGCGCCGGGTGTGGTGCTCGTGCCCACCGGGGGCTCGTGGATGGCGAGGCCGGCTCGCACGAGGCTCTTGCCGGCGCCCTTGCTGCTCTGGGCCATGGTCTTCCTCTCTGCTCTTCGGCGCCGTCAGTCCGTGAAGCCGTGGTGGGCGATCTCCAGGACCTCGTTGGCCACGGCCGGGTTGCCGGGGTCGAGGCTGGGGCCCTGCCAGCTGACGGGCAGTACGTCGATCAGCCCCCAGCGGGCGACCAGCGAGCCGTCCGCGCGCAGGGCGGAGATCTGGGCTGTCGGCCGCTTGATCCCCGTCTGGACGGAGGAGATCCACTTGGCGACCTTGGCCGTGTCCGGGGTGAGGGGGCGGGTCAGCCGGATGTTGGAGAAGGAGACGCGGGTGGGCAGTTGCCACACGAACCCGTTGTTGCCGCCCTCCTGGCGCTGCTCTATCTCCACCTGGGACGACAGGCCTTCGCACCCGTTGAAGTAACCGAGGCTCTCGCCGTCGATGGTGAGGGTGAACCAGATGGTTGAGCCCGGGTCCTGGCGGGGCATCGCGGGTGGGCCTTTCGTCGGATACGTCTACGTCGGAGGTGGTCGTCGGACGGCGGGGCGCCCGGGTCAGTGACGGGGGTCGCGGAGTCTGCCGATCCGTTCGCGGTCCATCCGCAACTCGGTACGGATGAGGCGGGTGATGCGGCCGATGATCCGGTGCACGAGTTCGTCGAGCTGGAAGTCGGTGAGCTCGCGGGGGTCGAACCCGCCGGCCGGGACGGCCGCGTACTCGGGCGGCGGCTCCTGCTGCGAGGTCGTGGAGCCCGGGGGCGGGGTGGAGCCGCCGGCGGGCGGGGAGTACGGGGGCGGGCTCCCGGAGGGTGGTTGGTAGGCCGGCGGTGGCGGGGTGGTGTGGCCACTCCGGTGCGGCCGGATACGGCTCAGGGAGGAGGCCACCGTGCCGGCGGCCGCGGAGGCGAGTGCGCCGATGGTGGAACCGCCGCCGAGGCGCTGGACGGTGGGGTCCGAGGCGCTGCTGCCGCTGGACTGTACGGGGCGCGAGGGCGCCGGCGGTGTCGCGGGGGGCGGGGTGAGAGGCGCCACGGGGAGCGGGGACGCGGCGGCGACGCCTGGCGGCGTGAGGCCGCGCATCGGTACGGCGCTGAGGGGCATGGCACGGCGCTGGACGCGGGTGGGCGACGAGGGCGGGACGGCGGCCGGGGGCCGGGCGGCCTGAGGAGGGGCCGGAGGCGGTGGCAGAGGGGGCAGCGGAGCCTGGGTGCTCGGTGCGGGGATGGCCGGCGCCGTGGCTCGGGGGCCGATGGCCGGCGGGGTGGGAGGGGCGATGAGCGGGGCCACGTCCGTGGGCGCCGAGGACATCGGGGCGCCGAGCGGGGTACGACGCCGGGGCGCGGCGGCGGGGGGCGCGGCCGTGGTGCGCTGGACCTGCCCGACGGGTGCGGGGGCCACCGCGCGCCGGACCTGCTGCACGGGGAGCGCGGGTGCGGGGGAGCCGTGGGCCGGCGCGGTGGGCGGCGGATTGTGCGCGGGGGGCGGCGACTGCGGGGCCGTCCGCACGTGTGGCTGTGAGGCGGGCGCGGGGGCCGTGGGAGACACGGGGGCCGGTGCGGAGGACATCGGGGCGCCGAGACCCGGGCGGGCCGACTTCGGCGGGTTGCCGCGCGGACCGGCCGGCCGGTTGCTGACCGTACCCGGCGGTGTGGTGCGAGGGAGAGCCGACACCGGGAGGGCGGCGGGGGCGGCGGCCGTAGGCGGCGTGGGGGACGCCGGACCACGGGTGTCCGATGCCGCGCGCCGGACGGGCGCCGGAGAGGCCGAAGGGCCGGCGGGGGCGGCACCGGTGGCCGGACCACGGGTGTCCGACGCGGTGCGCTGGACGGGCGCCGGGGAGGTCGAAGGGCCGGTGGGGGTGGCACCGGTGGCCGGGCTACGGGTGTCCGCTGCGGCGCGCCGGACCGGGGCCGGTGAGCCCGAGGCCGGAGAAGTGGTGCGCCCCGCTCCGCCGTTGCCGGAGCCTGCTGCCCCGAACGGCCGGGTGGCAGGCGTGTCCGAGCCGGGGGCGGAGGGGCTCGGCTCGGTGCGCCGCACCGGGGGCTGCCCGTCCGCGCGTACGGTGCCGCCGCGCGGGGCGGAGGCAGCGGGGCCGGCCGGCCCCGCAGGTGCGGCAGGGGCCACCGGGCGGGCGCGGTCGCCGGTGGGCGGCGGTGTGCCGGGACTGCCGGCGTCGGCGGTGCGCCGCTGCACAGCGGCCTTCGCGTCGCGCGGACCGGCGGAGGCTGTGGGGGCGCTCGGGGCAGCCGGATCGCGGTGCGCGCTCGAGGGCGTCGCCGCCTGCGGGGGCGCGGTCCGGGGCACGTTCGTCGGGCGGCCGAGGCCGCGCGGGGCGCTCTGCTCCGCCGGTGCCGTTCCGCCGGGACCGGCGGGCCGTACGGGTGGGGAGGCTGCCCTGTCGCGGGGGCCACGAGGGGCCGCGCCTTCGGCCACGGCTCGCTGGACCGGGGCGGATGCCGGGGCCGGCCCGGACGGGGCCGAGCCGGGGGCGCTGCGTGCGCCTTCCGTCCTGGGAGCGCCCGCCTCTGCTCCACCGCGCGAACCGGCACCGGACGAACCAGCACCGCGTGAACCGGTACCGGGCGAAGCAGCGCCGGGCGAAGCAGCACCGCGTGAACCGCCACCAGGCGAAGCAGCGCCGGACGAAGCAGCCCCCGGCGAACCGGCACCGCGTGAGCCGCTGCCTGCTGATCCCGCACCGGAAGAGGAGGCTCGGGGCGCTTCGGCACCGCGTGTCCCCGTGGTCACGCCGTCGCCGGGGCGGCCCGGTGCGGTGTCACGCGGGGCCACCGCACGCTGCACGGCGGCGTCACCGGTCGACGTACCCCCGGCGATCCTTTGCGGCGCAGGCGCAGGCGCAGGCGAGGGCGAGGGCGCGGGCGACGGCGCAGGCGCGGGCGCGGGCGAAGGAGAGTGCGAGGGCTGGGGCGAGGGCGCGGTGCGGGGGGAGCCGGTCGCGCCGACTCCCCCTCGGTCACCTTCAGTTGATGTGGCCGGACCAGGCGCACTCCGCGTGCTCCCCGGGGCCGAGGGCTCTCGCCGGGTGGCCGGCAGGACCCGTCGCTGCACTGCCGGTGCCTTCGTCAGAGGCCGGGTCCGGGTGGGGGCGGGTGGTACCGGCGCCACGCGGACGCCGGGCGCCGGGGCGGGGGCGTTCCTGGGCCCCGGGCTCCGGACCGCCCGTACGGGTGCGGGGGACGCCCCGGACGGTGCCGATGCCTCGGCAGCGGGTGCCCGACCCGGCGCGGGGGCCGCGTCCGCACGGGCCGTGCTCCCCGCTGCGGGCGGTGCGGCGACAGCCGCGCGGTCGCCGGCGGCTGGAGGCGTCACCGCCGGAGACACCGGCAGGGACGCGGGAGTTGACGCGGAAGGACTGCCCAGGGACCGCGTCCGCACGGCCGGGGCGGCTGACGCGGGCGCCGAGGAGGCCGCCGGAGCAGCAGGCGCCGCAGCCACAGGACGTCCGGCCGCGCGCGCGGGCCCCCTGGGCCCCTGTGACGCGGGCACCGACGCGGGTGCCGACGCCGAGGTCGGCCCCGACGTGGGCGCAGACCGGGCCGGCCGTGCCGAAGGCAGCGCTCGTAGCGGCACCGCCGGGGCACGCTGCACCACCGGTTCTGCTGCCGCACCCGTCGCCAACGGCAGTGCGCCGGAGCGCCCTTCGAGCCCCGCCACCGGGCGCGCCGAGCGGGTCAGCGCCCCCGAGAGGAGGCTGTCCGCCGCGGTGTTCATGACGCCGAGCGACGGCGGCCCGGTGAACGACGGGTTCTGCCACGTCGGCAGCCGCCCGCCGAAACCGGCGTCCGCGACCACCGACCGTCCGGCGCCCATGGCCCGCTGGATCGGCGGCAGGCCGGACCAGGACGCGACGGCCGTCGGCACCGGCCCGGAGCCGGAGCCGGACGCCGGGCCCGGGTCGGCTCCCGCGCCTGAGCCCGCCGAGTCGGTGGGCCCGGTGGCCCCGGCCCCGGCGGGTGCGGTGTGTTGTGCGTCTGCGCGGGCCTCACGGCCCCGCATCCGGTCCAGGAACCCCACGGCTCAGCCCTCCGCTCCGGCGCGCGTCACGAAGGACGCGATCTGGTCCGCGTACAGCCTGCGGTCGTGGTGTTCCAGGTCCAGGATCGCGTCGAGGCTCCAGTGGAAGTGATAGGCGACGTACGCGATCTCCTCATGCAGCCGGTCGGTCGCGTACGTCACGATTCCCCCAGGCGGCTCCCGCCGAGTTCCACCTCGAACGGCTCGGAACAGTGCGGGCACTCCACCGCCGCCCGGGTGTGGCCCTCGGCGTTGATCTGCCGGTAGAAGTCCTGGAGGAACGCGAGGTCGGAGGCGAACATGTTCTCCACCGTCCCGTCGTGCACCATCGACAGCGTGCCGAGCCGGGTGATGACCCGGCCGAGCAGCACCACCGACAGATACGCGGGGTTCTCCTGGACCCGGACGTCCCGCAGCGGGATCAGTTCGTCCCGGGCCGTGGACAGACGCATCACGCCGTCCTTGTGCACGGTGCCCGCGTCGTCGACGTAGCCGCGCGGCAGCTCGAAGGGGAACTCCGTCTGCAACCGCTGCGGCACCGGAGCGGGGGCGGGGGCCGGGGCCGGAGCAGGCGTCTGCTCCGGCCCCGCCACGGCCTCGGGCGCCGGTACGTCCGTGATCGGGCCCGCGCCGGCCCTGGCCGTAGTACGCCGCATTACTCGATGACCAGTTCTTCGAAGACGATGGTCACGGTCTCCGTCAGCGCCGAGGCCTCACCGGCCTTCAGGGCGCTGGCGTCGATCTTGCTGCACCAGGCGTTGCGCATGTTGTAACGCTTCGTCGGGTTGTTCTGGTAGTCCATCACGATGATGGAGGCGTTCTTGCGCGCCGTGGACATCTGACCGGCGATCGAGTCGTTGATCCACGTCGTGAACGACGCCGACGGGGTCATACCCCGGACCACCGTGCACTGCCCGTCCTTCTGCGTGCCCGGCATGAGGCTCACCTCAGGCTTGCCCTGCGCGGAGTTGGAAAGGTGCTTGATGACGTCCTGCTCGATGGTGAGGCCGTTGACCTCCGCGAGGTACTCGACCATGACGCCGTCGATCTGGAGGCCGAAGTTGTGTGAGGTGAATGCGTCACCCGGGCCGATACTCATCTGTTTCCCGTCCTACCGAAAGTCTTGTCGATTGCGTGCGAGGGCTGTGGGCGCAGGCCGGGGGCCTACTCCTCCAGCTCGCCGTTGCCGCTGGAGAACTGGGCCAGCCGGAAGATCACGAACTCGGCGGGCTTGACCGGGGAGATGCCGATCTCGCAGATCACGCGACCGACGTCGACCGACTCCGGGGGGTTGGTCTCCTCGTCGCACTTGACGTAGAAGGCCTCCTCGGGACGCGAGCCGAAGAGGGCGCCGCTGCGCCACTCGTTGACCAGGAACGCCGATACGTTGCGCCGGATGCGGGCCCACAGGTTCGTGTCGTTCGGCTCGAACACCACCCACTGGGTGCCGATCAGGATCGACTCCTCCAGGTAGTTGAAGTACCGGCGCACGTTCAGGTAGCGCCAGGCCGGGTCCGAGGACATGGTGCGGGCGCCCCAGACGCGGACACCGCGGCCGGGGAAGGCGCGGATGCAGTTGACGCCGATGGGATTGAGCAGGTCCTGCTCACCGCGGGTGATCTGGATCTCCAGGTCCACCGCGCCGCGTACGACCTCGTTGGCGGGCGCCTTGTGCACGCCGCGCTCGAAGTCGTTGCGGGCCCAGATGCCGGAGACGTGACCGCTCGGCGGGACCAGTTTCGACTGGCCGGACGCCGGGTCGAAGACCTTGACCCAGGGGTAGTACAGGGCCGCGAACTTGGAGTCGTAGCCGGCGGTCTCCTGGCGCCAGACCCTGATCTGGCGGGCGTTCAGGCTCGGCGGCGGGTCGATGACCGCGACGCGGTCGCCCATCAGCTCGCAGTGCGCGATCAGACCGAGCTGGACCGCCTTGACGGCCTCCATGTCGATCGCCCCGCGCTGGTAGGCGGACATCAGGTCGGGGACGGCGACCATGGAGATCTCGTCCACGGCTTCCAGACCGCCGAAGCCCGTACGGTCGGCGGAGTCGCCGAGGTACTGGGCGGGCCCGGGGTGGGCGGAGGTGTCCGCCGCGGGGACGGCCGGGGCGGCGGCCGGGGCCGGGGCCGCGAGCGCCACGGTCTGGTTGTCGGGCCGTGCGAGCTGCGCGGCGGGCGCGGCCTCCTGCACGGTGATGAGCTTGGAGCGCTCCTTGACCTGCGTGACGACGTAGTTGCGGCCGCTCTTCTTGGCGGTCACGTCGAAGGTCTCGGCGGTCTTGTCGCCGTCCTTGACGACCAGCTTGAAGCGCTCGGCCGGGCCCTCGCCCTCGGGGTCGGCGACCTCGACGGTCAGCTGGCCGCTCTGCCCGGGCGCGAGCGCCGTCACCGAGAAGGTGCCCAGCTGCTGCGGCTCACCCGTCGGCAGCGCGGCCGGGGTCCTGGAGCCGGTGACCGCGGCGGGGGCGGCGTCGGACACGCCTTCGGCCGAGCCGCCGACCCGCACGACGTAGGCGGCGCTGCCACCGTTGTTGAAGAAGCCGTAGACGGAGTGCGCCAGGTAGTACCCGTCGGTGAAGTCACCGAACGCTGCGACGTACTGCGTCCAGTTGGTCACCAGGGTGGGTTCGTTCAGGGGCCCGGTCGACGCGAGGCCGACAAAGGCCGCGACCGAAGTGCCCACACCCTCGATCGGGCGCGAGCCGCTGGCCACCTCCTCGACGTATACGCCGGGCGACAGGTAGGACGGCATGCTCTGCTCTCCTCGGGGTACGAGACAGGACGGCTTTCACCTTCACGCGCGAAGCGCGTCCCCCGAAACGTCCTCCGGGGCCCGATCGGGGGCACCTCTCTTGCCCACAAGGGCACTTCTGTGCGATGCGTCCCCCTCTGCGTGACGCCGTTGCCCGCAAGGTTGCCCTCGCGGACCTGTCCGGGGCCGGTGCGGTCGGGTAGAGCTGGGTGGTCAGCTGTCCGGTTCCGAAGGGAGCGTCGTGCGCGCACACGAAACACCGGCCCCGCAGCCCGGGGACCGGAGCAAACCTCGCCGCACCGGTGCGCCGAGCACGCAGGCCGGCCGGATGCTGGCCCTCCAGCGCACGGCGGGGAACGCGGCGGTGTCGCGCGCCATCGAGGAGGAGCGGCACGCGCACGGGCCCGGGTGCGGCCACGGTGAGGCGGCGCCGTCAGGCGAGCAGTCGGCCGTGCAGCGGAGGGTGTCGGTGCAGGAGGCGATCTCCTCGCCGGGCAGCCGGCCGGAACCCCGCATCCTCGACAAGGCGCAGCAGGCGTACGGGATGAGCTTCGACCACGTCCGGCTGCACACCGGGCCGGTCGCGCAGCGTTCGGCGATGGAGTTCAACGCCGTTGCCTACACCACGGGTTCGGACATCGTCAGCCAGAAGCCGCACCTGGACGACGAGACGATCTTCCACGAGCTGGACCACGTCCGTCAGCAGACGATGGGCCCGGTGGCGGGGACGGACAACGGTGCGGGGGCCAAGGTCTCGCACCAGGACGACCCGTTCGAGAAGCAGTCCGCCGCCAACGGCCGGAAGCTGGCCCAGGGCGGCGCACCCGACCTCTCCCTGCCGGGCTCGTCCGCGCCGGTGCAGCGCGCCGTGGAGTTTCCCGGGGCGGACACACCCGAGGTCCAGCGGGTCGCTTCCGAGACCGAGGAGGCCCCGGCCAAGTACCAGCAGACGAAGCCGTCCGCCCCGGAAGACCGGGACGTGACCCTGCGCATGCTGGACCGGATGTCCCGTATCGCCCTGGAGACCATCACCAAGACGAACAGCGACTACACGGACCAACGTGGCAACCCCCAGCGCGGCAAGAGCAAGATCACTCCCCACCTGGCGGTGTCGCTCCTCCCCGGCGGCCAGACCCTGGCCATCGCGGGGAACACCGGCGAGAAGCGGGTCACCGACAACGACAAGAGTGTGGTCGAGGCGGAGCTGCGGAAGTACGTGGACGGGACCCCCGAGATGAAGCACGCCAAAGAGAGGGACCGGACGAAGCTCAAGGCCCTGACGGCGGGTGACTACTCCGAGGGGCACGGCAACGCACCCGGGCTGATCGCTGTCGGCGACGCCTTGCGCAGGCCCATCCAGTGGTTCGCGGTCGGGGGCACGGAGTCCGGCAAGAGCTCGCAGCACGGTGAGATGACGGTGCTGGGCCAGCACGTCGCCGGCTGGGTGGCGAACCCGAACACCTCGGGGGACATCGAGCAGGTCATGATGGGCGGCGTCAAGAAGGCGTGCGCCAGCTGCCAGTGGGCCTTCGAGGCCGTCAACGAGCACATCGGCCGGCCCAACGGTTACGAGGTCCAGGCCTCCGGTACCCACGCCCAGTTCTTCCCCGGCTGGCGGATGCCGGAGTGGATGAAGGCGTACCCCAAGGTGGTGGCGGAGGTGGAGGCGCAGGCAGGCAAGATCGGTGCGAAGCTGGAGAACGGGGTTCTCCAGGGGGCCATGACGGACAAGACCGTGGGCCACAATCCGGACTCCTCGGACTCCGAGTGGGACGCCGCGTAGCGGTACGGAGCCCGGACCGTACGCCGCGGGGGTGGGTCATACGGGTGAGCCCTGAGGGCACCCGGTGTGCCCTCGTGGCCCCTGACGCGCGCTACGTCCCCGCCTAACGTGGGCGTGTGAGCCTGTGGACTTCTCTCGAACCCCTCTCCACCACCGTCGACCCCGGCAGCAGCGCCACCGTGCGGCTCCGGCTTCGCAACACCGGCGATGTGGTGGACGAATACCGCTTCGAACCGATCGGCGGCCTCGCCCCCTGGACCACCGTGGAGCCGCAGACGCTCCGCCTCTATCCCGGCACCACCGGCTCGGTGGAGCTGACGTTCGCTCCGCCGCGTACGCCGGACGCCACCGCCGGGCCGAATCCGTACGCCGTACGGATCACGCCGACCGAGCATCCGGAGGCGGTGACCGTCCCGGAGGGCAACCTCACCATCACCCCCTTCACGGAGGTGCGTGCCGAGCTGGTGCCGCCGGTCGTCAAGGGCCGCTTCCGCGGCCGGCCCCGGCTCGCGGTCGACAACCTCGGCAACACCAAGGTCACCGCCTCGCTCAGCGGCAGTGACTCCGGCGACCGGCTGTCGTACGACATCCAGCCGAGCAACGTCCAGATCGAGCCGGGCCGGGCCACCTTCGTCAGGACGACGCTGAAGCCTCGGCAGATCATCTGGTTCGGGTCGAAGGAGGAGCAGCCCTACGCGCTGGCCCTGCGGCGCTCCGGTGCCAAGAGCGTGGACGTGGACGGCACCTACGTCCAGCGGGGGTTCCTGCCGGGCTGGCTGGCCACCGTGCTCGGTCTGCTCCTGACGCTGACCATCGCGTTCGTGGTGATCTGGCTGGCGTACAAGCCCCAGGTGCGGAGCATGGCGACGGAGAAGAGCTCGGAGACCGTCAGCGCCATCCCGCCGCCCAAGGAGAGCGCCGCGCCCACGTCCGCTCCGCCCACCCCGGAGCCCGAGAAGACCCCCGAGACCGAGACCAAGAGCCCCGACGGCGACGGCGGTGGCGGCGGCGGTTCGGAGACGAAGAAGCCGCCGGAGCGGACCGCGGCAGTCGCGGTGCACGAGATCGCCGCGCTCAGCGAGGGCCGTCACATCTGCTACCGCGTCTACGTGGCTGACCGCGGCTGGCAGGACCCGGTGTGCGACGGCGCCACGGCAGGCACGGTCGGCAAGGGCCTGCCCATCAAGGCCATCAACATCGCGGTGTCCAAGACCAAGGGCGTCCGGGGCGCGTCCGCCTACGTGGTCGAGGGCTGGAGGAAGGGCGACAAGTGGCAGCAGCAGAGCACCGGTAAGGACATGTACCTCGGCAGCACCAAGGAGTCGTACTCCTCCATGCAGGGCTTCACCATCGGGGTCACCGAGGGGAGCGTCTGCCAGGACAGCAACGTGAAGGACAAGGGATGGTACGGCCATTCCTGCACCAAGCCCGGTGAATGGGTCTACAGCGGCAGTCCCATGAACCTGAAGCTCCAGCTGGAAGCCATCAGGCTCAGGGTGTGACGAGCGCGGCCCGCGTCTTGCCGGGCACCGTCACCAGTTCGCCTCGCCCGGCACCAGCCGGCCCGCCTTGCGGTACTCGCGGCGGGCACCCTCCAGCAGGTCGTCCGCGCCGACCGGTTCGTCCCGCCCGGCGGCGAGGTAGGCGGCGGTGACCACCGCGCTGCGGATCGACCCCCCGGCCAGCTCGAAGTCCCGCGCCAGGGGCGTGGCGTCGATGTCCTCGGCCGACGGGACGTGCGCCAGGCCGTGATGCCACAGCGCCAGCCGCTGGCCGGCGTCCGGGAACGGGAAGTCGACCACCAGGTCCAGACGCCGGGTGAACGCCTCGTCGATGTTGGACCGCAGGTTGGTGGTGAGCAGGGCGATGCCGTCGAAGGACTCCAGCCGCTGCAGGAGGTAGGAGCTCTCCATGTTGGCGTACCGGTCGTGGGAGTCCTTGACCTCGGAGCGCTTCCCGAAGACGGCGTCGGCCTCGTCGAAGAGGAGCACGGCGTCCGTGCTGTCGGCCTCGGTGAAGATCCGTTCGAGGTTCTTCTCGGTCTCGCCGATGTACTTGTCCACGATCGAGGACAGCTGGACCACGTAGAGGTCGAGGCCCAGATCGGCCGAGACGACCTCCGCCGCCAGGGTCTTCCCGGTGCCGGACTCGCCCGCGAACATGCCGACGACGCCACGGCCGCGCCCCCCGCCGGCGCTGAGCCGCCAGTCGCCGAGGACCCGGTCGCGGTGGCGGGCGCGCAGGGCGAGTTCGCGCAGCTGCGTGAGGGGCTGGTCGGGGAGGACGAGGTCCCCCCAGCCCACGGCGGGCCGGATCCGGCGGGCGTGCTGTTCGAGGCCCGACGCCGACTGCTGCCGCGCCGCGAGCCGGATGTGCTCGGCGGTGAGCGGTGTCCCGTCGAAGCCGGCGAGTGACAGGGCGGCACGGGCCGCACGCCCGATGCGCTCGCCGCCGAGGTGGTACGGCGCCACGGTGGCGGTCAGGTCGAGATGGCCGGCGTCGGGGCCCAGAGCGGCCTGCCAGACGGCGGCGCCGCCGGCCGGTCGCCGTGGCGCCTCCAGGACGAGCGGGTCGTCCGGGGACCAGTGCGGGTCGTACGGGCGTGGGTCGGCCAGCAGCACGGTCACGTCCGTGGCCCGGGTCAGCGCTTCGACCAGCGGGCCCGGCCGGCCGGGCAGGCCGGACACCACGATCGCCCGGCCGCTGAGGCGCGCTTCGCGCAGCAGCGCGTGCACGCTGTCGTCGGTGCCGGCTGCCGAGGCGCCGGAAGAGGTGCCGGAAGAGGTGCCGAGGGAGGTGCCGGGGGCGTCCGAGGGGTGGGCGTGGCCGGAAGGGTCCGGGGGGCCGGAGTGGCCCGAGTAGCGCAGCGCGTCGACGCCCGCCGTGTGCAGGGCGGACGCGAGGGCGGCCAGGCCGTCGCCCTCGCGGTGTTCCCGCAGGTAGACGGCGATCGGACCGGCGTGCAGCCGGGCGGCCAGCTGCCGGCCGAAGGCCTCGTCCTGCTCTGCGGCGGACAGCGGGTCCGGCATGGGCTGGAGACGGCCGAGCAGCGCGGCGTCCGGGGTGTCGTCACCCAGCAGATGTGCGGCCACCCGGTCCGGCACGCGCAACGAGCGGGAGAGGAAGGGGCGTTCGGGCTCCTCGACCTCCAGCAGCCCGAGGGCGAGCAGCGGCGCCGTCGGATGTAAGCGCGCGCGGCCCTCCGGCAGATGGGCGGGGAGCCCGCACAGTTCGAGGGCCAGGCCCACCGTGGCGCGGCGGCGGCTCACGTCGTCGTTGAGGTAGCCGTAGAGCGGCTCGAAGGTGCGGTCGAGGTCCGGGGCGAGCGCGATGAGCAGGACGGCCGCGTCCCACTCGGTCAGCCGCAGCCGGGCGGCGGTCCGGGCCAGCCGGTCGTCGGCGTCGTCCGGCTGTCCGGCCCGCGTCCCCGGCGGGAGGGAGCCGTCCGGGTCCGTGGCGGGCCAGGTGTTCAGCAGGTGGAGCACGGCCTCGTCGGACAGATACAGGCCGCGCAGCGGGTCGCCCGCCGTCGGGTCGGTGGCGGAGCGCTGCTCGACCAGCGCGGTCACCGCCTCCCGCAGTCCGGCCAGCCGCGTGAGCAGCGGGTGGGAGGGGTCGCGGGGCGGGGTGTCCGGGATGTCGCCGTGCAGCGCCTCGGCGGGCGGGTGCGGGGCGTTCATCGCTTCTCCGCGCGGCGGGCCGCCGCCGCCTCCTCGTGGGCGGCGCGGGCCGCCGCCACCTGGTGCGGCCGGTGGGAGCGCCCCCGGGACTGGGAGGCTTCGCCCTCCAGGTCGCCCACGCGGACCGTCGCGCCCTCGGTGACCGGGGGCCCGGCGTCGTATTCGGGGAAGGCCGGGAAGGGCGCGGTCACCACCAGGTCCAGGGAGGGCTTGAGCTCACCGCCCAGCGCGGACCAGATCTCGGCGAAGGAGCGCGACTCGGTCTGGAGACCGGCCACCGTCAGCGGAATCGTCAGGCCGAGCCGCCCCAGCGAGCCGGGGAGCTCCTCGGGGGCCAGCAGCTCCCGGGGCAGCAGCGTCGCCAGCACGGCGGAGAGCAGCCGGTGTTCGTCCTGCGGGGTCTTCGTCCACGCCGTCACCAGGTACGACAGCCGGAACCAGCGCGGCGGCTGGCTGCGGCGCACCACGATGTTCCGTTCGTCGCGCACCGACGTGTGGCCGCGCTGCCGCCGGGTCACGTCCTCCCGGATGTCGTACAAGTAGGTGTTGACCACGGGGGCATTGCGCCGGGCCGCCCAGTCACGGGTGGGCGCCTCGAAGGACACCTCGATCCCGGAGCCGGCCAACGACCCGCCGCTGAGCAGGCGTTTGAGGACCTCGTCCACCTCGTGGATCACTCTTGCCGCTCCTGCCCTGCCGTGGTGCCTGCCGTACGTCCGGCGCCGTTGGGCGCCGTATGCCACCGATCGTGCCCTGTGTGCCGCCGGAGCCCCAGGCTCGCCGGGGACGGCCGTCGGACAGCGGTTCTGCCCGGCGGCCCGCCCGGGATTGCCCCAACGGTCAGATGTAGCCCTCCCGGAGGGCATGGGCCACGGCGTGCGCGCGGTTACGCAGATGGAGGCGGGTCGTGAGCCCGTGCATCACGTTCTTGACGGTGCGTTCGGAATAGGACAGCTTTCCGGCGATCTCGCCCGTGTCGAGGCCTTCGGCGACGAGCCGCAGTACATCGACCTCGCGGGGGGTGAGCCCCAGGGAGGGGCTGCCCTGCCGTCCGGTGCCGCCCCGGTGCAGGGTCCCCACCTGGTTGATGAGCCGGCCGAGCAGGTCCGCAGGCAGGTCGCCCTCGCCACGGGCGGCGGCCAGCACCGCCTGCACCAGCCGGTGGGCGGTGGCCTCGCGCCGCCACACGATGGCCCCGACACCGCACTCGATGACGTCCAGCAGTTCGTTCTCGCGGATCGTGTCCACCACGAGCACGGCACGCGCACCCTCGCTGCGCACGACCCGGCGCAGCCGGGTGAGAGCCGTCTCGTCGAGGGCGTCCTCGATCAGCAGGGCCACCGTGCCGGGGCGGGACTCCTCGCGCAGTTCGACCTCCGGATGCCGGCGCAGCTGACTGACGGCACCTTCGCGGCTGATCGGGTCGGGGGCGGTCACGGACACGGGCACCCGGCTTCCCAGGGCGGTGTCCGAAGTGGTCCGGGGTGAGCTGAGCAACCGTTTTCCTCTGTTCACGGATCCGCCGGGCGTGAGGGCCGTCGGCGGAAGGACCTGATCCACACTTCTGCGAATCCCGCGGAACGGGCAATCGTGGACCACCACGACGCGGACCACGAGAGAAGCGCGGCGGTCACCCGAACGTCCCGCCGGGAAGCCGTATCACCGCAGGTCAACGCGGGTGCGTACGCGGGGTGGTGGCCTTGCGGGAGCGATGCACATCCATGCCGTGAGTCTCGACACACCAAGGGCAGAAAAGGGGGCAGAAAATCTGCCCTGTGGGTCATATCACGCCACCCGGGCGCGCGCCGGTCACTCTCACAGTGCGACGGCGCGCACCATCTTCTCAGGAGGCATGCATGATCAATGCGCTGCGCGAACGCGACGACGCACACACACTGTTGGCGGCCGGGACCGAGCGCGCCCTCCGTGGCGTGGGCGGCCTCGTCCTGTTGCGCGGCGCGACCGGCACCGGCCGCACCGCCGTGCTGGAGGCCGCCGCCGCACACGCCGTGGAGCGCGGGGTGTGCGTGCTGCGTGCGCGCTGCTCCCCCGAGGACGACGGCATGCCCCTCTCGACCGTAGGGCGACTTCTCGGCCACGTTCCGGAGTACGCGGGCATGCCGTCCTCCGATTACCACCGCAGAGCCGCCCGGTTGTGGGAGCTGCTCCGCTCCCTGGCGGCGCGGTCCCCCTTGCTGCTGGCCGTGGACGACGTCCATCTGGCCGACCGTTCCTCGCGCCGCTGGCTCGCCGAGGCCGCCGGTCACCTGGACCGGATGCCGGTCCTGGTGGTGGCGACCGAGCGCAGCCAGTACGACATCGAACCGCAGCCCGCCGGTCTCACCCACGCGCTCTCCGCCTCCTTCGTCCGCACGCACACCCTCGCCCCGCTCACCGACGGCGCGTCGGCGGAGATGCTCGGAGCCCTCCTCCCCGGGGCGGACCCGGAGTGGACGGCGGAGTGCGTGCGGGCCTCGGCGGGCCATCCGCTGCTGCTGCTCGCCCTGCTGGACGATCTGCGCGGCACTCCGCCGCTCCCGCTGCCGGACTCCTGCGCCGCCCTGTACCCGGGGGCGTATCCGGCGGCCGTCGCCTGGTGGCTGGACAGCGCCGGGACGGCGACCGCCGACGTGGCGCGCGCCCTCGCCGCGCTGGAGGAGGTGGGGACGCCGGACCCCGGCGACGATCCGCCCGCTCTGCTCGCCGAGGCGACGGGAGCCGATCCCGCCCGGGTCGCGGGCTGGCTCACCGCGATGACCCGGCTCGGACTGCTGCGCCTCGGCCCCGACGGGCAGCCCCGCTACGCCCACCCGCTGCTGCGGGACGCGGTGCTCACCGGCTGGCCGACACCGCGGCGGCAGGAGGTGCACCGGGCGGCCGCGGAAGCGCTGCTGTCCCGGGGCGGACGGGTGGAGGCGGTCGCCCGGCATCTGCTCCGTGCCCCGGTCGTCGGCAAGCCGTGGGCGCTGCGCGTCCTGCGGGACGCGGTGACGGTGGCCGTCGACGGTGCGCGGGCCGACGACGCCGTCGCCTATCTGCGCCGGGCGCTCGACGAACCGCTGTCCGACGCCCGCAGGCAGCGCCTGCTGACCGAACTGGGCTCCCTGGAATACCACTCGGCGGACGCCGGGGCCGCGATATCGAGGCTGGCGGAGGCCCTGCACCTGGAGGGCGATCCCCGCGACCGGGTGCACACGGCGATCGCCCTCGGCACCGCGCTCGCAGGCCAGGGCGAGGTCCGTACGGCGATGGGGATGCTGCGCCGGACCGAGGCAGGACTGTCGGAGCACCCCGGGCTGGCCCGCACCGTGCAGACCGCCACGGCGATCCTGTCCGACCAGGACCAGGTCCAGCGGCAGGAAGCGTACGGATGGCTGGGTGAGACGGCCGCGCGCTCCCCGGAGCTGGTCGGCACCGCGGGACAGGCCCTGCTCGTGCGGTACGCGGCGACGGCCGGGCTGGTCTCGGCACAGGACGCGATGAAACAGGTGCACGCCCTGCTGGCCGTGCCCGCCGACCCGTCCGCGGAGCCGTTCCTGCTGGGCACGGCGGCCGCCGTCGCCCAGTGGGCGGACGAACTCGACGAGGCGGAAAGGCTCGTGGAGCGCGGCCTGGCCCTCCAGAGCTGCTCCCTGCTGCACCCGATGCACCGCGCCCTGGTCAACACCCGGGCCGACATCGCCGCCGCCCGGGGCGACCAGGCCGCGCTGCTCGCCGCCGCCGCGGATCCGCGCCGGATACCGGCCGACGCGGGGCCGGGCAACATCGACGCCCATGTGCTGATGGCGCTCGTGCACGCCGACCGCACCGATGAGGCACAGCGGCTCGCCGCGGGGTTCGACCTGCGCCGGGCGCCGGACTCCTGGGAGCTGAACCGTTTCCTGTACGCCCGGGGCGTGCTGCGGGCCGCCGTGGGCGATTCGGCGGGAGCGCTCCACGACTGGCTTGAGTGCGGCAGGCGCCAGCTGGCGCGCGAGGTGGTCAGCCCGGTCGTCACGCCGTGGCGGACCGCGGTCGCCGAGTGCGGCCCGGGGCCGGGGGCGGGGGAGGCGGTGGAGCTGGCGGAGGAGGAGCTGCGGCTCGCCGAGGTGTGGAACACCCCGCGCACGGTCGGCCGCGCCCTGCGGGTACTGGGCACCGTGACCGGTGGACGGCGCGGCCTGGAACTGGCCGGGGAAGCGGTGCGGATCTTACGCGGCGCGACGGCCGACACGGACATGGAGCTGATCCCGGCGCTGCTCGCGCAGGGCCGCCAGCTCATGGGCGCAGGGGAGCGCTCCCGTGCCCGCGACTGCCTGCGCGAGGCCGCGGAACGGGCGGAACGCAAGGGTGCGGTACGGTTCCACGCCCTGGCCGCCCGGGCGCTGCGCGAGGGAGGCGCCCGCCATCACTCCTCGTCCCGGACCGGGTCCGCCGCCCTGACGGCAAGTGAGCGGCGCGTCGCCGAACTGGCCGCGGACGGACGCACCAACGCGGAGATCGCCGGGCTGCTGCACCTGGCGCGGCGCACGGTGGAGACCCACCTCACCCACGCCTACCGCAAGCTGCGGATACGGCGCAGGTCCGAGCTCACCGGCGCGCTGGGGAAGCGCGGCGAGGAGGCCTGAGCGTCTCGCGTTCAGCGACGGCGGCGCGCCCAGGACGTCCTGTCCGGGCGGGGGACGAGACCCGCCCGCACCGACGCCATCCGCTCCTGCACCCCGCCGGTGGACACGGCGCCGGGAGGACCCGCCGGCACGTACGCCGCCTCGCCCCGGCACGGCGCGCAGAGTCCGCCCGCCAGCGCCTCGGGGCTGCCCGGCGCACGGCACTCGCCGCATTCCAGCGTGAGCAGCGCGGTCCGCCGCTCCGGGGCCGGGCGATACGGGGGCAACTTGTCGGTGAGCCGCCTGCGGAGCAGCGAGGCCGCGTGATGGACCGGCACGGGGAGCCCGTCGGTCAGGGCGTGCAGCAGCTCCGCCTCCGTGGCACCCCGCTCGAACCACTCGCCGACCTGCGGCTCCAGGCTCGCGCACTCCGCCGCCGACAGGCTCAGCGCGGGAGCCGTACGTCCCAGGGCGGCCAGCAGGACGAACGCCCGTGTGCGGGTGGGCTGTTGCCTCTCCTGCGGTACGTCGCCCCGGATGAACGCCACCCACCAGTCGTCGTCGCGCGCGGTCCGGGAGAAGAACGTCCGGGTCACCCAGAGCATGACCTCGTCGGTGGCGACGCACTCCCGGCCCCGGCGCAGATGCCCGGCCGCCTGGAGCCTGTTGAGCGCGGTCCGCAGGGCGCACTGTCCGTACGGAAGCACCTTGGCCAGTGTCTTCACGGAGATGTCGGAGCCGTCAGGAAGCCGGTCGATGTAGGCGGCGACGGCGGCCTCACGAGGCGCCAGATGCGAGAAGTCGCGCTCGTCGCGCGGGCGCTGGTCCGGGGCGGAACGCTTTCCGTAACCGGGGTTCGCCATGGGGTGCGGGGTCACGTACGGGGGGCGGGAGGCAGCACTAAGCTGGTCGACAGCCATCAGATCGGGTTCCAATTCAGTCGATCTCGTTGGTCAGACCCCTGTCAGGTGTTGGCGCACCGACGGGGGTCGTCTGGTTGTTGGCACGCTAGAGCGTGGCGACGGTCCGTGGCAAGTCGGTCACATCCGGTCAACTTCGCAGGCGGGGAGGGTGGGTGGGTGGGAAAGAGACCCACCATCCATTCCCTGGAAAGAGCGCTCGGGGCCCAAGGCTTGAGCCTCGGGCCCGCGACCGGCTCACCGCGTCCGGAGGGGATACGGTGCGCCCGAGCCGACCGCCCGCAGCTTGTCTGGGTTGGCGACGTTGTGGATGGTCGAGATGCGCCCGTCCTCGTCGAAGTCGAAGGTGACCGTGGCGATCACGCGGCCCGCGCCGCTGAAGACCAGGCCCGGACCGCCGTTGATCTCGACGAGTTCGGCCTTCATGTCGGCGGGCTCGACGCCCTGGTAGGTGACGGTCCCGATGGCCGCGAACCAGGCGGCCACCGTGGACGCGCCCACGACCGGGCGCAGGGCCTGGCGGACCTTGCCGCCGCCGTCCGTCCACAGCGTGACGTCCGGGGACAGCAGCTCCATCAGGGAGTTCATGTCCCCGCCGGTCGCTGCGGTGAAGAACCGTTCGGTGGCGTCGCGCTGCTGCGAACGGTCCGCCGTGAAACGCGGGCGCCGGGCCCGGACGTGTTCGCGGGCGCGGTGCGCGGCCTGCCGCACCGAGGCTTCGGACCGCTCCACCGCCTCCGCGATCTCGGCATGGCTGAAGTCGAAGACCTCCTTCAGCACGAACACCGCACGCTCAAGCGGGCTCAGCGTCTCCAGCACCACCAGCATCGCCATCGACACCGACTCGGCGTCCAGGACGGTGTCGGCGGTGTCCGCGCTGGTCAGGATCGGCTCCGGGAGCCACGGCCCCACATAGACCTCGCGCTTGTGCCGGGTGGAGCGCAGCCGGTCCATCGCCAGGTTCGACACGATCCGCGCCAGGTAGGCCTTGGGGTCGGCCACCTGGGAGCGGTCGGCGGCCGACCACTTGATCCAGGCGTCCTGCACCGTGTCCTCGGCGTCGGCCGCGGTGCCGAGGATGCGGTAGGCCACCGAGAACAGCAGGTTGCGGTACCGGTCGAAGGCGTCCTGGCCGGTGTCGGGTGCCGTCCGGGTCATCGGGCACCCCGGATCCGGGTGAAGCGGCCGCCACGGGGCCAGAACGCGCCCGACGCGGGCATCTTCTTCATGCGGACGTAGGTCGCCCAGGGGGATGCGGTCACGGTCTCCTTATACCTGGCGGCCGAACGGCCTGTCAGGTACATCCTCCGCGGGCTGTCGTCGGGCCGGGTGAACTGCACGACGGCGTCGTGCCGGCCGAGGCTGACCGGCGTGTGGTAGTAGCCGAAGCGGAAGGGCTTGGGGCGCTTTCCCCGCAGGGCGCGGACGACCGACACCGCCGCGTGCACGCCGGTCGGCATCCCGCTCTGGCAGGTGCCGTGCATGACGCCGTACCCCTGGCGGACGGCGGCCGCGTCGCCCACGGCGTAGACGTCCGGGTGGGACGTGGACCGCAGTGTGGTGTCCGTGACGATGCGGCCGCGCTCGTCGACCTCCAGGCCTGCGGCGGCGGCCAGCGGTGACACCCGCGTGCCGCTGGTCCACAGGACGAGGTCGGCCGGGATGCTCTCCCCGCCCGCCAGTTCGACCGAGTCCGGCAGCACCTTCACCACCTCGGCCCCGCCGCGCACCCGGACGGTCAGGCGGTCCAGCGCGGACCGTACGTACGCCCCGGCCTTCGGGTTCATGAGCGCGCCGGGTTCGTCGCGGCCCAGGAGCACGACGTCCAGTCCGGGGTGCTGCTCGGCGATCTCCGCGGCCGACTCGACGCCCGTCAGCCCGCTGCCGCCGACGACCACCGTGCCGCTGTCGAGCCGGGCCAGCCGGTGGGCCACCGCCTCGGCGTCCTGCGGGCTGTTCAGGGTGTACGCGTACTCCTCGACGCCCGGCACCGCCGAGGTGTCGGCCACGCTGCCCAGCCCGTACACGAGCGTGTCGTAGTGCAGGACCCGGTCGTCGTCGATCCGTACGGTCCTCGCGTCCGCGTCCACCGCCGTCACCCAGCCGCGTACGAACTGCGCGCCCGTGCCGTCGAGCAGCTCCGGGATGCTCAGCTCGTCGACCTGCTGTCCGGTCGCGGTCATGTGCAGCCGCAGCCGCTCGGTGAAGTGGTCCTGCGCGTTGACCAGGGTGACGCGTACGTCCTTCTGCCGCTTGACCCGGGCCGCCAGCTGGATCGCCGCTGCCATGCCCGCGTACCCGGCGCCCAGGATCAGGACGTGGTGGGGGGCCGGCCGGTCCGTCTCGTGCTGTGCGTTCATCGCTTCCGCCTTCTTCCGTCGCTTGCTGATGACCTCGGGACGGAAGCTGCGGGCCCGCCTGTGACGCGACATGAATGTGACCTGCGTCACATGTGACGTGAAGGGCCCCACCCGGCCTCGGGTGGGGCCCTTCCAGTCGTATCGCTGTGCTGTCGGCTACTCCTGGGCAGCCTTGCGACGGCGCATCCACCACATCAGGGCGCCACCCGCGACCGCGAGAGCGGCGGCGGCGCCTGCGATGAGGCCGACGGGGGTGTCGGAGCCGGTGCCGGCGAGGTCGCCGCCCGGCTCCCCGGCCGGCGGGGCCGGCCTGCCGGTGTCACCGGGGCCGGGGGTGGTGGGGTCCGGAGCCGGTGACGTCGGGGGGTCGGTCGGCTTGCCGGTGCCCGTCGGGGTCGGCGTCGGGGTGGGCGTGGTGTCGCCCTCGTCGTTGCGGCCCGCGCTGTTGCCGCCGAGGAGGAGCAGGTCATCGGTGCGGGTGTCGTTGGTGACGGTCTTGACCGACGTCCTGGTCTGGCGGGGCCGGTAGGGGTGTTCGACGCGGAACTCGGCCTGGGAGACGTTCCGCTTCGGCTGCTTGGAGAAGTCGACGCCGCCTACGCCCTGGTTGTAGACCTTGCCGCCGTAACGGAGCTCGAACCACTCCACACCGTCGCGGATGCTCTTCATGTACCGCTCCCAGACGCCCTCGCGGGTCCAGTCCTGGTTCGGTGCGCGCAGCGGCCACGCGGAGGCGTCGTCGCTGTTGATGATCGTGCGGTAGTCGGTGGGCTGCTGGGCGTCCTGCTGCCGGATGTACTCGGCGGCGACGCGGGCGGTGTAGACGGCGCGCAGGTCGGCGTAGTCCGCGTCCTTGTTGATGCGCTCCTCGACGACGGGCATGACGTTGGTGCTGATGCTCCGCTCGATGGACGTCTTCTCCGCGTCGGACAGATCCTTGCACTCGGTGCTGCCGGGCACCGTGTAGTCGACGTCGAGCCACTGGACGTCCACCTTGAGGGGTGCGTCCAGGATGTAGATGCCGCCGTCCTGCTGGCGGACCTTCGCCGTCTCGGGGCTGATCCACATGCGCACACCGGGGAAGCACGGGATGCCGTCACGGCGCGGTGCGGTGTCCCAGTACCGCTTGGCCCCCGCGTGCTTGTCGGGGTTCACGGCTTCGGCGAAGTCGTGCTTCATCTCCAGGTCGGCCTCCAGCAGGACACGCCCGGCGTCGGTCCTGCCGAACTTGGTGTCCATGACCTTGCCGGGCTGGTCCGGGTTCAGATTGACCCAAAACTTGTCCGGCGTGAGGGCCAGCCAGGTGAAGAACGAGTCGGAGATCAACTGGGCGCGGGTCTTGCCGCCCCAGCCCATCTCCTGGCCTTCGGGGGCCTCGTTCGCTGCGAACGAGTAGTCGAGCCCCTGGCCCTTCACGGGCTTTCCGACGTACTGGAGGTCCATCGTGGTGAAGTCGACGCCGCCCGGGCCCTTCATGCCCCGGTCCATGCTGGGGATCTTCCCGATCCGCTCCAGCCGCTGCTTCATGTCCTCGGGGGTGGGGGCGGACCTGTTGATGAGGTCGTTGCCGCCGCCACGCGAGCCGGTGGAGGTGCCGGGCTTGGCGTTCATGTAGGGGTCGACGCGGCGGGTGGGCGCGTTCTGGGTCCCCTTGGGGGCGTTCTCGACGGCGTCGGACCGGTAGTAGACCTTCTTCACCCGGTCCGGTGCGAGCTTCCGCATCGCCTCGTCATGGTTCTTGGCGCCGCCCTTCGGCTCCTGACCGTAGGCGTAGGTCAGGCTCTTGCCCTTGTGGGCGGGGTCCTTGAGCATGGCGATGTCTTTGGGGCGCTGCGTGCGGTCGGGCTTGTTGTTCGACTTGCCCTCGACGACCTCCCCGGTGCGTGTGTTGTACGCGTCCAGGCGCCGCACGTAGGTCTTCTTGGTCTCGGGGTCGCGGACCTCGATCTCCTTCTCGCAGATCCAGTCCGGCCCGACGAGACCCCGGTCGTGCACGAGCTTCGCCATGTAGGCACGGCCGCGCGGGTCATGACCGCCCTGGGGGATGTAGAAGTCGTCCCGGTAGGCGGTGAACGACGCGTTCTTCCACCGGCTGGTCTCCTTGGCCCGCTTCCAGTAGGCCCAGACGCGGCGCTTGTCGCCCTTCTTGTAGTCGTCGGGGTCGTCGCTGATGCCGTCCAGCTCTGCCTGGGTGGGTTCCCTCAGCCCGTCCCACTGCTTCTGCCCGTTGACGTAGTCGAACTCGTCCCAGTCGGCCTTGTTACGTTCGAAGCCGTCGTCGGGCATGGCGCCCTCCACGACATCGGTGAAGTCGTAGAGATCGCTGAACATCTCGTCGCAGCGCTTGCCGGGCTTGAGGGCCTTCGGCGCCGCCTCCGCCGCCGTCAGCGACGGCAGACCGGTCATGGTCAAGGCCCCGGCACAGGCCGCGGCTATCGCAGTTCTCGCCCACCAGCTTCGCCGGCGGGCACGGTTCGCTTGTGTCACGCGAAACCCCCAGGGGGCCCAGATCAGCACAGTGCTCCGTGCGGCACCACGGGCCCCCGTGGTCGATCGGTGCCGCCCGAGCGACCGCTCACACTAGGGACTCAACTGGCCCTCCGCACGGGGTATTTGGCGTGGCGTGGCCGTCAACTCCGCTGTTCCACCGGAACGTCACACTCCGCACACACGGCCGCGCGGCCGTCTCTCGGTGAGGGACTAGGCTCGCGCCCCATGGAATGGACAGACCCCCGCGACATGGATCCCGAGGAGCACGCCGCCTACCTGCGCGAGGAGAAGCAGGCCGAGGAGGAGGCAGCCCACAACCCGGCCCTGACGGCGTGGCTGGACGCCCAGGAGCAGGCGTTCGAGACGTGGAAGCGGCACCGGGAGGAGTGGGGACCGTGGGACTTCACCGTCGACTCCCTGGTCCGGCTGGAGGCGATGGTCCGCGCCGCGTACGCGAGCCCGGACCGGGCGCGCGAGAAGGCCGGCGAGGCGGAGATCACGGTGGCCGCCTGGTATCTCGGCGAGGTCCACAACCGGGCCTCCGGCACCGGGTGGCGCCTCACCCCCGGTGGCAGCGGTCTGCCGAAGCCCCGCATCACACCGCCGTGGGACCGCCGGGACGAGTTCTACTTCACCGACCCCGAACACATCGAGGAGGACGCCCGGCCGGTGTACACGCCGACCGACGTCATCTGCTCCCTGCCCGCACGGCCGCCGGAGCGGGGGCTGCTGCACCGGATCGACACCCGGTGGGAGGTCCCCGCCTCATGTGACGACCCGGACTGCCGCTACCACCGGAACGGCTGAGACGCCCGCCGACTACTGGGCGATGTCGCCCAGCCCCAGAGACGCGGGCGGCGGCAGGGGTGTTGCCCGGTCGGCCCGGAATGCCTGGAGCAGATAGGCGGCCAGACGCCGGGACGCGGCGGCCGCCTCCTTGCCCGAGCCGACCGCGACCCCGCAGTTGGCGAGCAGCAGCAGGGTGATGTCGCTCGGGTCGAAGTCCTGGCGCAGCCCGCCCGCGTCCTTGGCCCGTCGGACCAGCAGGGCCAGACGTTCCTCGGCGCGGGTGCGTTCGAGCGCGAAGTCCGCCTGGCCGGGGAACTCCGCGAGGAACGCCTGCGTGAACCCCCGGTCCACCGCCTGCATCAGGCAGACCTGCTCGATCACCGTGCAGAACCCGCGCCAGGGGTCCGGGTCCGCCAGCCCCTCGTCGAGCACGGAGACACAGTGGGTGAGCTCCTCCGCGAATGCCTCCGTCACGAGCGCGTCGCGGGTGGGGAACCGCCGGTACAGCGTGGCGACCCCGACCCCGGCCCGCCGGGCGACCGCCGCCACGGGGACGTCGATGCCCTGCGCGGCGAAGGCCTCGCGCGCCGCCCGGAGGATCCGCTCCCGGTTCTCCCGGGCATCGGCGCGCAGGCCGTCACCGGACGACTTGTGAGAGGTCTGATCAGGCATGTTTCTCACTTTAGGCCAAGTGGAGGGGGTCATCCACTTACGCGCATAGCCTGGAGTCATGAACGACATGCGCGCGGCGCTCTACGACAGCTATGGCCCTCCCGAAGTGCTCTACGTCGGCAAGGTCCCGGTACCGGCACTACAGCGGGGCGAGGTGCTGGTCCGCGTCCACGCGGCGAGCGTCAACGGCGGTGAGCTGTACGGACGGGCCGGACGCGTGCGCCTGGTGACCGGCCGTACCTTCCCGAAGCGCACGGGGATCGACTTCGCCGGCGAGGTCGCCGAGGTGGACCCGGCCGTCACCGGCCTGCGCCCCGGCACCCGGGTGTGGGGCGTCCTGCCCCGCACCTTCGGCAGCGCGGCCGAATACGTCGCCGTACGCCCCCGGAACCTCGCGTACGCCCCCGAGAACCTCGGCCTCGTCGAGGCCGCCTCCCTTCCCGTCGGCACGACGGCCATCACCGCCCTCCGGACCAAGGCAGGGCTGAAGGCAGGCGAGCGCCTGCTCGTACGCGGGGCCACCGGGGGAGTCGGCAGCATCGCCGTCCAGCTCGGCAAGGCTCTCGGCGCCCACGTCACGGGCCTCGCGAGCACGAAGAACCTCGACCTCGTCCGGGAGCTGGGCGCGGACGAGGCCCACAGCTACGCGACCACCGGACCGTCCGACCTGGGCCGGTTCGACGTCATCATGGACACCGTCGGCACCGAACTGCGGGCTTTCCGGAGGCAGCTGGCACCCGGCGGCCGCATGGTCTCCATCTCCTTCGACATCGACCACATCGCCGCGAGCCTCGGCTACATGCTGGCCTCGACGGCCCACGGCCGGGGGCGTGTCCGCTTCTTCAGCGGCAACCCGACCCACAGCCTGCTCGCCGAACTCACCCGGTACGTGGAGAGCGGTGCCATCCGCCCGGTCGTGGACACCGTCCACCCGCTCTCCGGAATCGCCGCAGCCCACCGGGCCCTTGAGGCCGGCGGCGTACGGGGGAAGCATGTGATCCAGGTGGTCTGAGACGCGCCCCGCACTCACACGCCGAGGCCGGCGTCCCGTGCCAGCAGCGCGGCCTGCACCCTGTTCTCGCACTCCAGCTTGGCGAGGATGCGGCTCACATACGCCTTCACCGTCGCCTCGCTCATATGGATCCGCTGACCCGCGTCCGCGTTGGAGAGGCCCTCGCCGAGCAGGGCCAAAACGTCACGTTCGCGGCCCGTCAGCTTCTCCAGCCTGCGGCGGGCGTCCTCCGCACGCTGCGTGGCGCCTCCGGAGGCCAGCGAGTCCACGACATGCCGGGTGGCGCCCGGCGACAGATAGGCCTCCCCGGCCGCCGCCGCCCGGACCGCCCGCATCAGCTCCGCGGGCGCCGAGTCCTTCAGCAGAAAGCCGGCGCTCCCCCCGGTCAGGGCACGAAGCACGTTCTGCCGCTCCCCGAACGTCGTCAGGATCAGCACCCTCACCTGGGGGACCGCCCGGCGCAGCTCGGTCAGGGCCGTCAGCCCGTCCATCACCGGCATCTGGATGTCCAGCAGCGCGACGTCCACCCGCTGGGAACGGGCGAGTTCGACCGCCTCGCGGCCGTCCGCCGCCTCGGCGACGACCTCGATGTCGTCGGCCGAGGAGAGGATCATCCGGATGCCCGCCCGGATCAGCGGCTCGTCATCCGCCACTAGAACCCTGATCACGACTCTCCTGAGCGGTGCTGATCGGTCAACTCTGCGGGCATCGGGCCATCATCCCCGATCACCCGGCCCGCCGGGGGCCTGCGCTCCCTCAGCCCGCCTCGAAGGACTTCTTCTCGATCAGCTTGCCGTCCTTGAAGCAGAACCGGAAGACCGGATCGGCGTCCAGGCTGGACCCGATCTCCGTGGAGAGCAGGGTGAGACACGTCGCGCCGTCCGGCTCCGGCGGTGCGCCGTCGCCCGGACCGGTGTTCATGAACGAGTCGCCGCTGGGCAGTTCATCGCGTACGGACCGCTCCGACCGGCCGACCGTCACCGCGTCGTACTGCTTGGGCTCGATCATCGCCTTGTCCGCCTCCCGTACGAGAAGGACCCCCGCCACGACCACCCCGATCACGAGCACGACGGCGACCAGAGCCGCCACCCCGCACCCGATGGCTACTCCGTTGCCCCTCTTGGTCCTGTTCACTGCCTTGGCCAACTCCTTCGGGAGACCGTTCCAGTCGATGACCGGATCACTCTCACCCGCGGGGCCCGCCGGACTCTGCGCCCGAAAGTCGTCGGGCGGAGCGACGAACGTCTTCCTCGTGTCACCGGGCGACGTGTACGGCAGCACGCCGGCCAGGCGGAACCCTCCGCCGGCCGTGGGACCCGCGTGCACCATGCCGCCGACGAGCCGGGCCCGCTCCTCGAGACCGGGCAGCCCCTGGCCCCCGCTCGCCACACCGCCGCGCACCGGGACCGGCACCGGTCCGTTGGCGACCTCCACGACCAGTGAGTCCGGCTCGTACCGCAGGCCGATGGTGATCGGCGCACCCGGAGCGTGCTTGTGGGCGTTGGTCAGACCCTCCTGGACCACGCGGTACGCCGCGTGGTCGGCGGTCGTCGCGAGCGGACGTGCCTCGCCCGAGCGCCGGATCTCCACGGTCGCGCCCGCCCTCCGGGACGTCTCGGCCAGGCTGTCGATGCCCCCCACACCACGCGACGGCGCCCCGAGGTCCTCGCCCTGAGCGCTGTCCCCGGCGGGCGGAGCGTCCGCGCCGTCCCGCAGCACGCCCACCACGTCGCGCAGTTCGTGCATCGCGGCCACCGACGCCTCACGCAGCACACCGACGGCCTCGCGCTGCTGCCCGGTCAGCTCGCGGTCCACCTCCAGCGCGCCGGTGTGCACCGCGATCAGCGCGAGCTGGTGGCCGAGGCTGTCGTGCATGTCCTGCGCGATGCGCTGACGCTCCAGCATCCTGGCCTGCCCGACGAGCATCTCCCGCTCGCGCAGGAGTTGGGCGTTGTACTCGTGGAGGGTGTCGGTCAGCGTCCGGCGCTGCGACCAGTAGCGTCCCGCGAGTCCCGGGACGATGATCGCGACCAGGATGAACATCCCGGCGACGGCCAGCAGCGACCACGACGCGTGCGACTCCCATGCGGCGGTCAGGCCGAGGCAGAGACCGTACGCAAGAGCGAAGACGGCACATGCCCTGCCGAGGCCGCCGATCCGCCGCCCGGCCGACCAGGCGACGACGAGGAGCAGGGGCGCGAAACCGAAGAACGGCGCGGAACCGGCCGCGGCAGCCAGCAGCACGGCCGCGGGCAGCCCGCGGCGCAGGAGCGACAACAGCCCGGCCAGCACCCCGACCACGAGGGCCTGCACCGTGCTCTCGTCGTCCAGCAGCCCGGCGCCCACCGCCAGCAGCGCGAGCACCAGGCTCAGGAAGATCTCCCCCACGATGCGCTGGGCCGGCCACATCCCGGGCGCGAGGAGGGCCCGCCCCGGCACGGCCGACCAGGACACCAGCCGCGTCCTCACCGCCGATGCCAGGGGGGAGGGGTCTGCGGGGGCCATGGAATCAACACGAGTCACGCGCCCACGGTAGAGAGCCCCGGGCCGGCACCGCTGTAGCCATTGGTCGCGACGGCGGACGACGAAAGTCGTTCCAGCGTCGGCGTAATGGCCTCTTCAAGGCTTCGTCCGGGGCCTGTAACAGGGCTTGTCGATCTCTGTGGAAGCCGTTGCGAGTGTGATCAGATGACAAATGCCCGGGGAATCCCCGGCGCGTACCAGTGCTCCGCCCGGTCTGAATCCTCGACCGTTCCGGAGTGCGAGGCGTATCAGCTGCGTCGCCCCTCCGGCCCCGTATCGACGCGGGCCGGGGCGGTAGGGCGGAAACGTGTGATGTCCCCGCGTCCGTCCCCCCACCAGCGGTCGTGCGCCCTTCGGCGCGCGTGCCCTCAGGCGAAAGAGAGCGAACAATGCGCAAGACCCTCATCAAGGCCGCAGTCGTCGGTGCGAGCGTCCTTGCCCTCACCGGTATCACCGCCGGCGCCGCTCAGGCGTCGGTGCAGGGCCCGGACATCATGGGAACCGGCAGCTTCCAGGACTGCATGAACTGGGGCAAGGCGCTCAAGGCGAACGGTACGGTCGAGGACTTCGCCTGCATGGTGGGCTCCGAGCCCAACACGTACGAGCTGACCCCGTTCTACAAGGGCTGATCACCCTTACCTGACAGGCATTTCCGGCTTCCCCGGCGGAGCGCGCCCGCCGGGGGAGCCGGACCCGGTCAGCCGCGCTTCAGGCCGGCGACGAAGGCGGACCATGCGGCGGTCCGGAACACCCGGTGCCCAGGCCCTGCAGATAGGCGAGCGGGGGAGCGCCGGAGAAGGACATCAGCTTCAGGGGTCCTTCGAGAGCCATGTGCGCCCCGGCGGAGAACGGCAGAACCTGCACGATCACGCGGTGCTCCCGAGCGAGCGCGGCGATGTGCTTGAGCGCAGCGGCCATCACGGCTCCGCCACCCGACTCGCGGCGCAGGACCGCTTCGTCGAGAACCACCCAAACCAGGGGCGTTGTTGGATCGGTCAGCAACTGCGCTCGCTCAAGGCGTGCGGCCACCAGCTCATCGATGGCGTCCTCGGTCGCGGTCGGCAGGCCGGCCCGGAACACAGCGCGCGCGTACGCCTCGGTCTGCAACAGGTCCGGGATCAGGAGGGGCGCGTACTCCTTGATGGTGATCGCTTCCCGCTCCGCCTCCGCCGCCTCCGCGAAGTGGTCCGGGTACTTGGACTTCTTCAGGGCCGCGCAGTTCCGTACGAAGAACCCGCCCGCGCCCAGCACCTCGTCCAGTTTCTGGGCCTGGCCACCTGCATGCGCCGCGTGCCGGCCTCCAGCCGGCCGATGAAGGAGCCGCTGACGAACAGCGGTGCCCCCAGTTCGTCCTGCGAGAGGCCCGCCGCCTCCCTGCGGTGGCGGAGTTCGGCGCCCAGGAGCGCGCGAGGCGAGGACGAGGGATCGAGCTTCTCGGGTCCGGGCAAGGCGACTCCCTGTGACACATCTGCGGGTGTCGGAACTGCGCCTCTTCCACGGTAGCGACGAATTGGACACGCTCTGTAGGCATAGCCACTACTCAGCGTGGAAATGGGGAAGATCATGATGACGGCTACGGAACGGCGCAAAGAAGCAGCGGGCAGAGTGCGGGCTGCGGAGGACGCGGTGGCGCGGCTGCGGGCCGGCCTCGCGGGGGTCGGCGTGAAGCTGCCCTCGCTGCGGATCGACCTGGTCTCGTGTGCGGGGGACGAGCCGACCCCGCTCGTCGACCTCGGCCGGTGCTCGCTGGAGACGGCCACGCGGCTGAGCGTGCAGTTGGAAGCGGCGGCGGCTCATGACAGTTGAAGGACTGGAGCCGTGCAAGCCGGAGCCCGGGACGTTCGCGGTGGACGGCAGGGACGGCAGGGTGGGCCGGGTGATGGGCCACGTCGGACCGTACGTACAACTGCGTCCGCCGGGCGGCGGCGCGGAGTGGGACTGCCCGCCGGACGCCGTCCGGCCGGCCCCGCCGGGGCTCGTGCTCCGGGCCCGGGTACGGGAGATCAACCGGGAGGGGCGGCTGCCGTGAAGCCGCCCCGGGGCGTCACGTCCGGGCCGCAGCCTGCCGCTCCCGGGACCGGGCGAGCCGCTGCTGGAGTACCGCGAGGATGGCGTGCGCAGGCGGAAGGGCCAGGGCGCCGGTGAGCAGCAGGGCGACGGCGATCGGGACGAGGAGCCCGACGACGTACGCCGCGTAGGTGTTGTCCGGGCCCCACTCCAGGAAGACGTGGACCGTGCCGGAGCGCAGGGGCCGTGCGGCGAGGTGGAGCAGGACGTACATGCCGACGGTGAGCCCGCCCAGGGGAAGCGCGAAGGCCACGGTCCGGAACCAGGCGGAGGCCCGGCCCCACACGAGCGACCAGGAGCGTCGCATCGCGGCCCAGGGCCCGAGGCCCTCCGTCGCGGCGGTGGCCGGGGCCAGGGTCCAGCCGAGCCGGAGCACCAGTGCGGTCGTCATGCCCAGCAGGGGCGGGCCGTAGCGCAGCACCTCGAACAGGTTGGGGTACTCCCACTTCGGGACGAGCGCGGTGTACTCCCTGAACGTGGTGGTGGTGAAGTACTCCTCCACCAGGATCCCGAGCACCACCGGGGCCCACACGAGCACTCCGCGCAGCACGTACACGCCCAGGACCGCGCGGAAGCGGCCGCGTCCCCCGCCGGTCGCACGGGCCGCAGCGGTCTGGATGGCGGCGCACGCGAGGTGCAGCAGGAGTATCAGGAACGGCAGGCAGGCCAGGAGGGTGAGCCACATGTCGTTCACCCGGCTGCCGTCGGGGGCGTAGGAGTCCTCGTCGATGCGGGCCCGGATCGCGCCCAGGCGTATCTCGGTGAACGTGGGCCACATGACGAGGAATGCCACGACCGTCACCGCCATGCCCCCCAGCGCGGCCAACCCGGTCACGCGCGCCGTCACTCCGAACAGCGGGCGCCCGTCGCGGCGCAGGGCGCTGAAGGCTGTGCGGACGATGCCATGAAGTGGCCCGTGCCCGCCCTCCTCCGCCCGCGCTTGCTCGGGCGTGGTGGGACCCTGCGTCATGCTTTCCGCCTTTCGCCGTCCAGATGCGCGCTGCTCGGTGATCAGCGTCTGCACACTGAGATGCGGGGGGACGGCCGCACGGTTCTCCGGCGGGGACAGAATCGGCAGCTCCTGGGGAAGGGCATCGCCGCGACGCGAGGACACCTGCGACGGGGTCAGTGCGGGCCTCACCCGATCGTGGGACGCTGGACGGAGTGGCTCACCGCTGCTCGAACGTCGATCTACGCTTCCAGATCAGGCCACAGGAGAAGGGACCCGCGATGACCGCCGCGATGGTCGAAAGCGATCAGGGCTCCGAAGGCCGCCCGTGGGAGTACCTGCTGCGGACATGGCAGGAACTGGACGTGCCCGAGGGGTGGCGCGCCGAGATCGACGAAGGGCAGATCGTCTTGGTACCGCCGCCTCATGCGCACCACAACGGCATTGCCGAGGTGGTACAGAGCCTCCTCTACCGAGGTCTTCCCGGCGGGCTGGGGATCTACCAGACGCTCGGTGTACATGTTGCGCCGCTCGACAAGCTCTACGTGCCCGACCTCGTCGTGATGCCCAGGGAGCTGATCGCAGCCGCCGACCCGGAGACCAGCGAACCGATGGACGCGTCGGAGGCGCTGCTGATCGTCGAGATCACGTCCAAGGGGAACGCCCGGGAGGACAGGACGAAGAAGTACCGCGCCTATGCGCGGGCAGGCGTCCCGATGTACCTGCTGATCGACCGCTTCGACACGCGAGGTGCGACGGCCACGTTGTTCACCGAGCCGAACGAGGACGGAACATACAAGCGTTCCGACGCCGTGCCCTTCGGGAAGCCGCTTCCGCTGCCCGAACCCTTCGCTGTCACCCTGCTCACGGGAGACTTCCCGGGCTGAACGACAGCGGGGCCGGCTCCGTGATGGGAGCCGGCCCCGCCTCTGATCATGGTGCGCTGTGCGTCGGGGTCACATGATGCGGTAGCTGTCGTAGTAGCCGCCGACCTGTGCGTGGTAACCCGGGTCGTTCGCGTGGTTGTGCTTGTCGAACACCGGGGAGTCCTTTATCTGGTCCTTGGTCAGGTCGACGAAGATCGTCTTGTGCTCCGTGTCGATCCCCTTGACCGTGCCTGCCGGAAGCAGGACGGTCCTTCCGAAGATCCAGACCCCGGTGTCGACGACCAGGTAGGCCGAGCCCACCTCGTCGGAGTGCTTGTCGACCTTGCCGATGCTTCCGTCCGTCGCCTCGACCGAGAATCCGGTCAGGTCGGCGCCCGCGGTGTGACCGCTCGTGGGCTGGTAGCCCCACAGGTTGTCGCTCATTTTACGGCTCCTTCCTCGACGGTTTCATTCGGTACGGCGAATCCCATCGTGATGAGGACGAGTGCCGCTCACTATTTCGGCTGCCCGTACTTTTCCGGTCCACACCCCGTGAATTCGGCGAACGCAGAAAACGCGGGTGGCGCAGGACCCGAAGGTCCCGCGCCACCCGCGTCATTGCTGGTCAGGTCGGACTACCAGCGATACCACCGGCCCCGCTTGCCACCACCGGCAGCCGGGCGGACGAAGAATCCGATCAGCCAGACCACGAGCACGATCACCGCGATCCACCAGAGTGCCTTGAGTGCGAAACCGGCACCGAAAAGGATCAGGGCGAGCAGAAGAACGAGAAGCAGGGGAACCATTGTTATCAACCTCCGCCCCCCTAGTGCCCGAAAGAATTTCCCTTACACACCGGCCCATCACACTTGGTGGGTCGTTGGGAGATTGAGGACGGGCGGGAGGCGGATATGTGACGGTTCGGTGGTCCGTAGCTTCCCAGCGACGGCTCAGACGCCCGCCGGTTCCTTCGCCGGGGAGCCGCCGGAAGCGGCGGCCGGGCCGGTCGCCGCGACCGTCGACGGGGCCGGTTCCTGGGAGACGTCGAACTCCTCCAGCAGCGCCTTGCTGAAGCCGAAGAAGTACGTCGCCACGAAGCCCGCGACGTAGCCGACGAGCAGCCCGCCCGCGTAGATCGCGATCGTGGAGCCGAGGCCGTGGTTGCCGTCGAGGAGCGGGAACAGGGCCCAGCCGGACGGGCCGATGGCCGTCGAGCCGACCGAGTCGCCGAGCTGGTTGAACAGGCCCACGAAGCCACCGCCGAACGCGCCGCCCACACAGGCCGTGATGAACGGGCGGCCCAGCGGGAGCGAGACGCCGTAGATCAGGGGCTCGCCGACGCCGAGCAGGCCCGCAGGCATGGCGGACTTGATGGTCTTGCGGATCGACTCGTTGCGGGGGAGGCGGAGGTAGACCGCGGCCGCCGCACCGACCTGGCCGGCTCCGGCCATCGCGAGGATCGGGAGCAGGACCGTGAAGCCCTGCTGCTCGATCAGCGTCGTGTGGATCGGGATCAGGGCCTGGTGCAGACCCAGCATCACCAGGGGCAGGAAGAAGCCGCCGAGCAGGAAGCCCGCGCCCGCGCCGCCCGTGGAGAGCAGCCAGTCGGCGAAGGTGCCGATGGCGGTGGAGACCTCACCGGCCACGTACATCAGGCCGAAGATCGTGACGAGGCCGGAGATCAGGACCGTCAGGGTCGGGGTGACCAGGACGTCCAGGGCTTCCGGCACCCAGCGGCGGCACCACTTCTCGACGTACACAGCGAGGACCGCCGCGCCCAGGGCGCCGAGCACGCCGCCCTGGCCAGGGGAGAGGGTCTGGCCGAAGGCGTCGATGTTGGCGACGCCGGGGAAGACGATGATCGCCGCGACCGCACCGCCGAGGATCGGCGTACCGCCGAACTCCTTCGCCGTGTTGTAGCCGACGAAGACCGCGATCAGGGCCATGAAGCCGGAGGCCATCGCCGCCAGGGCGGGGGTGACCGAGGGCAGCCAGCCGAGGTTCACCAGGAGGCCGTTGAGGCCGGCGATGATGCCGCAGCCGATCAGGGCGGGGATCAGCGGGACGAAGATGTTCGCGATCTTGCGCAGGAACAGCTTGAACGGGGTGGCGTTCTTCGCCTTCCGCTGCGCCTTGAGGGACGCGCCCTTGTCGGCGAGCTCCTCGGCCGTGTGGGCGGGGGCGGGTGCGGGGGTGCCGGACGCCCGGCCCTCCTCGACCAGCTGCTCGAACTCGGGGGTGACCCGGGCGACGGTGCCCGGGCCGAGGACGATCTGGTAGGTGTCGTCCTCGACCACGCCCATCACGGCGGGGACCGCCTTGAGGGCCTCGTCGTCCACGAGGGAACGGTCGTGCAGGCCGAGCCGGAGCCGGGTCATGCAGTGGGCGATCGAGCTGACGTTCGCGGCGCCACCGACAAGCGGCAGGATCGCGGCGGCAGTGGCGCGGTTCTTGTCTTCAGTAGCCATGGTGCGTGGTGCCTTGCTGTGCGGGGAGTGGTGCGTCAGGTGGTTCGGACGGCCGCGAGAGCGGCGCGGAGGTGACCGTCGGAGTCGGTCAGGAGGGTGGCGGCGGTGGGGCCGTCGACCCCGCCGAGGATGGTGAGGATGGCGTTCTTCACCTCGCCGTCGGTGGCGGCGAGCGCCGCCTCGATCTCCTGGTCGGAGGCTCCGGTGGCGAGGGAGACGATCCGCCGGGAGCGGGCGCGCAGCTTCTCGTTGGAAGCGCGCACGTCGACCATGAGATTCCCGTACGTCTTGCCGAGCCGGATCATGGTGATCGTCGAGAGCATGTTCAGGACGAGCTTCTGCGCCGTGCCCGCCTTGAGCCGGGTCGAGCCGGTGAGGAGCTCGGGGCCGACGACGATCTCCAGGCCGTGTTCGGCCGCGGCGGCGAGCGCGGAGTCCGCGTTGCAGGAGAGGCCGATGGTGAGCGCGCCCTTGGCGCGGGCGTGCTCGACGGCCCCGATGGCGTACGGCGTGCGGCCCGAGGCGGAGATTCCGACCACGGTGTCGTCGGCGCCGAGGTTCAGTCCGTCGAGGTCGGCGGCGGCCAGCTCCTTGCTGTCCTCGGCGCCCTCGACGGCCGTGACCATGGCGGAGGGGCCGCCCGCGATCAGGCCGATGACCTCGGACGGGTCGGTGTTGAAGGTGGGCGGGCACTCGCTGGCGTCGAGCACACCGAGACGGCCGGCGGTGCCGGCGCCCGCGTAGATCAGCCGGCCGCCGCGCGCCATGCGCTCGGCGGTGGCGTCGATCGCGGCGGCGATCTGCGGCAGCTTCTCGGCCACGGCGGCGGGGACGGTGGTGTCCTCGCCGTTCATGATCCGCGCTATGTCCTGCGTGGGGAGCTGGTCGATCTCGGCGAGCTCGGGGCGGAACGCCTCGGTGGTGAGGGTGGCGAGCTGGGCGCGCAGCTCGCCGTAACCGCCGGGCTCGGCGTCGGTGCTGGGGTCGGTGGTGGAGGTCATGGACAGCGGCTCTGCTTTCTCGGGCTCGTACGGTTCGCGGGTGCGGGTGCGGGGTGCTGCCGGGGTCAGCGGCTGCGGGGGGTGTGGCGGTGGGCGAGCGCCTCGTACGAGGCGGACAGTGCGGGTGCGGCCGTCTCGTACGTCTGCTGGGCGACCCCTATGAAGAGGCAGTCCACGACGAGGAGCTGGCTCGTGCGGCTCGACATGGCGGCGGGCCGCAGCTCGCTCTCCCGGGCGGTGGACGTGGTGAGCACGTGGTCGGCGTACTGCGAGACCGGCCCGTCGGGGCGGCCGGTGATCGCGATCGTCGTCGCGCCGCGGTCGAAGGCGACCCGGAGCGGCTCGATGACGTCGCCCGTGGAGCCGGAGTGGGTGATCGCGATGGCCACGTCGCCGGAGCGGAGCTGCACCGCGTTGGTCACGGCGAGGTGCGGGTCCATGTGTGCATGGGCTATCAGGCCGATCCGGAGCAGCTTCTGGGCCAGGTCCTGGCCGACCAGGGAGGACGCCCCGGCGCCGTAGATGTCGATGCGGCGAGCGGTCGCGGCGGCGGCCACTGCGGCCCCGAGCTGCACGGTGTCGAGACCGGCCGCCGTGTCGGCCAGGGTCTGCTGCTCGTCGTAGGCGAGCTTCGTGACGACGTCGGCGATCGGGTCGTCGACCGCGATGTCGGCGGTGACGGCGGGTGCCCGGCCGGACAGCTGGTGGGCGGCGAGGCCGGCGAGCGCGAGACGCAGGTCCCGGTAGCCCGGGTAGCCGAGAAGGCGGGCGGTGCGGACCACGGTCGCCTCGCTCGTGCCGGTGAGCTCGGCGAGACCGGTGACGGTGAGGGCGGCACACCCGGCGGGGTCCCCCGCGACCGCTTCGGCGACCCGCTGCATGGAACGGGTCATGGTCGGGGCGAGGGTGCGCACCTTGGCGGCGAGAGCCGCGGGGGCGGGCGGGGAGTCCGGGTTGAAACTTTCCTTCACGTCATTGGTCACATTTGAAAGATATTTTCAGTCATGAATCCCGTCAACCCCCCTTTGGTCCCTACCTCTGAAGGATCAAGACCCGGGCTGTCGCGCGGCCGGGGGACAATGGAGCCATGGAGTTGAACACCCTGGAACAGGAGCTGCACACCGCCCGTGCGCTGGTGATGGCCGACCTCGTCGCGGGCGACGTGGCCGAGGCCGGAATCGTCTCGATGGTCGAGGACGCGGTGGCCCACCGGCGGTGGTGGGTCGAGCAGTGGCCCGAGGGTGTGGCCTTCGTCACGGGGCTCGTGGCGCAGGACGTCCAGGACGCTCTCCTCGAGGAGCACGGGCGCTGGCCGCTGTGCCCGGTCTGCACGGAGGAAGGACCGCACGCCCTGGACGTCGAGCCGGAGCTCGGCCCTGATCCGCACTGGGTCTGCACGAAGGCGACGGTGTCCGTCGCACGGGTGGGGTCGCTCGCCGAGGTGCTCGGGCGGTGACCGTCTACATCGATCCGCCGACCTGGCCGGGGCACGGCCGCATGTGGTCGCACCTGGTCAGCGACGTGTCGTTCGACGAGCTGCACGCCTTCGCCGCCACGATCGGCTGCCCGCCCCGCGCCTTCGAGCGCGACCACTACGACGTGCCCGAGGCGCGTTACGCGGACGCGGTGCGCGCCGGGGCGCTGGAGGTCGGCTCGAAGGAGATCGTGCGCCGGCTCACCGACGCGGGGCTGCGGAGGCCGAAGGGGCGTCCTGCGCCGGGATGACGTGCGCCGGTGTGCCCGTGGCGATGCGCCGGGACGGCTTCCCGTCGCCGCCCAGCCGCAGTGAGACCGTGACGGCCACCAGGCCGAGCAGCAGCATCGCGGCCCCCGCCCAGGCCGTGGCCCGGAAGCCGAAGTCCGCGTCGATCACCGCACCGCCCAGCCAGGGCCCGCTCGTGTTGCCCAGGTTGAACGCGGCCGTGGTCGTCGCACCCGCCAGCGTCGGGGCCACACCCGCGACGTTGAACATCCGGGCGTTGAGCGCCGGGGCCGTGTAGAACGCCGACAGCCCCAGCAGGAACGCCAGGACGACGACGGCGACCTGGTTCGACGCGAAGAGGGCCAGGGCCACCAGGAAGACCGTCGAGGCGCTGATGCCGCTGAGCAGCACACCGAAGAGATGCGCGTCCGCGACCCGGCCGCCGATCGTCGTACCGATCAGCGCACCCGCGCCGAAGAGCGCGAGGACCCACGGCACCCAGCCCGAGCTCAGCCCCGCCACGTCGGTGAGCAGGGGCGCGAGATAGCTGAACGCGCAGAACACGCCGCCGGCCGCGAGAGCAGTGATCACGATGGACAGCCACACCTGACGGTCCCTGTAGATCGCGACTTCCTTCTTGAGCTGCGGCTTCTCGTCCGGCAGTGGAATGCGCGGGATGCGTGTGACGACCCCGGCCAGTGCCACGGCTGACGCGGCGCCCACCGCCCAGAACGCCGAACGCCAGCCGAAGCTCTCCCCGAGGAAGGCGCCCAGCGGCACCCCGAGCACGTTGGCGATCGACAGCCCGCCGATCATCACGGCCATCGCCCTGGCGCGCGCGTTCACCGGCACCATCGCGATGGCGACCGCGGCGCCGACCGCCCAGAAGCCGGCGCACGCCAGCGCACTCATCACCCGGGAGACGAACAGCACCTCGTACGTCGGTGCCAGCGCACCGGCGACCTGGCCCAGCCCGAAGACCGAGATCAGGGCGATGAGGGTCGTGCGGCGAGGCAGCCGCAGCGTGGCGACGGCCAGCAGCGGGGCTCCGACCACCATGCCGATCGCGAAGGCGGATATGAGGAGTCCCGCCTTCGGGATGGACACGTCCATGTCCTCGGCGATGGGCGGCAGCAGCCCGGACAGCATGAACTCGCTGGTACCGAGGGCGAAGACCGACAGGCCGAGGATGTAGACGGCCATCGGCATACGGGAGCGGCTGGAAACAGAGTCGGGCATGACAGTGGCCAACAGTGCTTTCGTCCCTGTCATTCCCATGTCTCAGCGGCTGAGAAGCTCCAGTTCGGTGGTCAGGTTCTGCCGGGCCCTCGGTTCCCACTCCTGCGCCCCGTGGGGCGTGCGGAACAGGCAGGGCAGCTCCAGAAGCTGCCGCAGGACGGCGGCCCGCCCCTCGCGGAAGGCGTCGTCCGGGACGAAGCCGTACTCCTCCCGTACCTGCGCCGCGTACGCCGCGTACTCCTTGGGGGACGCCGCCAGGATCGCGAGGTCCGCGTCGCACAGCACCTCGCCGTTGGTGTCGCCGTCCGCCGGGTCGTGCGTGACGGTGAGCCGGACCAGCCGGGCGACCTCGGCCGTCGCCGCGTCGGGGAGACCGGCCTCGGGCAGGGCCCGCTCGGCGAGTGCGGCACTGCGCTCCTCGTTCTCGGAGCGGTCGGGGCGGTACACCGCGTCGTGGAACCAGACGGCGAGGCGCACCAGGTCCGGGTCGGCGGCGTGGCCGGCCAGGGTGTCGACGCGGTCCAGGACCTGGGTGAGGTGAGCCGTGGTGTGGTAGCGCCGCTGGGGTTCGGCCCAGCGCGCGAGGAGGGCGTCGGCGTACGGCTCGGGATCGGGCGCGAGGCCCGTCCCGCCGCGTGCGGCGAGCAGGGCCTCGCGCCAGCGGCCACGGAGCGCGGAGGTGCCGGACGTGTCGGGGGCGCTGTCGCTCATACGCCGAGGGTAGGACGTGCGCCCCGCGCGCACGGCCCACCCCCGCCGGTCAGTGACCGGGCGCCGTGTCCAGGGCCAGTGCGGCGTACGTCGCCAGCCAGTGGTCCGAGGAGAAGTCCCCGGAGGACACCGTCGGCAGGCCGAGCGTGAGATGGGCCTCGGCCGAGGCCAGGAGCGCGGTGCGGGCCGGGCCGTCCGGGAGCGCGCCGGCGATCGACCGGAGGGCGGCCGCCCGGCTCAGGGTGAGACCGAGGAGGTGGCCGATCTGCGGATCGGCGTGGTCGGAGACCACCGGTGGGACGAGCAGCGTGGAGTCGGGCGTGGCGGAGACCAGGTCCGGCAGGAACGTGGCGATCCAGGTACGGAACTCCGTCACCGGCAGCACCCGCCGCATCGCGTCCGCCTCCGCCAGGGCGGGGGAGAGGAAGTCCTGGCCGGAGGGTTCCCAGTGGGCGGGGGCGTCGTGGTCGTCGGTGAACCAGGTCCGCAGCCGGTCCGTCGCCGCGTCGAGGACCGGTGCCGGCAGCCCGGCCGCCCCGCCCGCGTCGAGGATCAGGCCCAGACCGAACGCGCTGTTGTTGTGGACGCCGTGCCGGACCGGGTAGGTCGCCTTGGGCAGCCAGGCGCCGAGCAGGTCGCCGACCGCCTCCACGCCGGGGACCAGAGCCTCGGCCCAGCGGTCGCCGTCGGGCGTGGCGAGCGCCCGGCACTCCCCGGCGAGCGCGATCAGCCAGGCCCAGCCGTAGGGGCGCTCGAAGTGCGGCCGGCCGCGCAGGTAGGACGCCTCGACGGCGATGTTCCCGGGGGTCAGGTGGGTGTCGAGCACCTCGCGGATACGGGTGGTGACGGTGGCCGGGAGATCGCCGGTGGCGGAGAAGCGGCGCACGATGCGGACGAGCAGCCAGTGCATGTGCACCGTGGAGTGCCAGTCGTAGCCCCCGTAGAACGCGGGGTGCAGCGTGCGGGGTGCGACGAGCTCCTCGGGCCCGGCGTAGAGGTGGGCGGGCGCGTTGGGGTATTCGCGTACGACGTTGGCGAGGGCCAGTTCCGCGAAGGGGACGGCGTACGCGGCGGGGAGCGCGGGGGACATCGGGGTCACTCCAGGGGTGGTGGGTGAGCGGCTCGGGTCAAGGGGCGGCTCGGGCAGGAGGGCGGCTCGGGTCAGAAGGCGAAGAGGGCCATGATCACGACGTTGCAGACCAGCAGGGCCGCTGCCGTGGGGAGCTGGGCCTTGATCGGGCCGTACTGGTCCTTGAGTTCGAGGAGCGCAGCCGGGACCAGGTTGAAGTTGGCGGCCATCGGCGTGACGAGCGTGCCGCAGAAGCCGCACAGCATGCCGATCGCGAGGACGGCGGGCGCGTTGCCGTTCATCTGCTCGATGAGGACGGGCCAGCCGATCGCGGCGGTCATCACCGGGAACGCGGCGAAGGCATTGCCCATGACGATGGTGAACAGCGCCATGCCGCAGCAGTAGACGGCCACGGCCACGAACTTCTGGCCGTCCGGCAGCACCGCCTCGGTGATCCTTCCGACCTGCTCCCCGACGCCGGCGGTCTGGAAGATCGAGCCGAGGACGGAGAGCAGTTGCGGGAGGAGCAGGGCCCAGCCCATCGATTCGAGCATGTTGCGGCCGGAGTGCAGCGGCACGGAGACCTTCCGCTCGCGCAGGAGCACCATGCCCACGGCCAGCGCGGCGATCGCGCCGACACCGAGGCCGAGGATGGTCTCGGACCCCGGCTCCAGGACCGGTTCGCCGCCGATCTTCCAGTTCTTCACGAGCGTCGCGCAGATCATCGCGACGACGGGGATGGTGAGAGCCGGAAGGAACAGCTTGTTGCCGAAGCGGGCGGCCGAGGCCGCGCGCTTCTCGCGGGCCGGGGTGTGTGCCTCGCCCTTGCCGGTCAGACCGAAGCCGCCGAGGACGATCAGGATCAGGACGACGACGCCCAGGGGTTCGGCGGGGAGGGACTTGTCGACGACTCCGGTGGAGTAGAAGAACGCGGCGCCGAGCAGACCCCAGAAGCCGGCGGAGCCGAAGCGCTTGGGGTTGGTGCGGTCCATGGCCATCTGCGCGGCCATGACGAGGAACACCGCGCCGACCAGCCAGAAGAAGTACTCGGACTTGATCACTTGGCGTCCTCCGTCCGGAGCCCGGCGTGTGCCGTCAGGTCGTTCTCGGCGGCGGCGACGGCGAGTTCGCGCTCCAGCTGCCGGTCCAGGTTGAGCAGACGGGCCCCGTGGATCAGGAAGGCGCAGATCGCGGAGGGGATCGCCCACATCGCCAGGTGCAGGGGCTCCAGGTGCTGGTCGTACGTGGAGTTCACGAAGCCGGTGATCAGCAGGATCGATCCGATGGCGAGGAAGCAGTCCTCGCCGAAGAACACTCCGATGGTGTCGGCGCCGGACGCGTGCGAGCGGACCTTCTCGCGCAGCTTCTGCGGCAGCGGACCACCCGCCTTGGTCTCGGCGGCGGCCTCGGCCATCGGGGCGATCAGCGGCCGCACACTCTGCGCGGGGCCACCGATGCTGGTGAGGCCGACGGCGGCGGTGAGCTGCCGGATCAGCAGGTAGAGCGTCAGGAAACGGCCGGTGGTCAGCTTGCCCAGCTTGCCGATGAGGGTACGGGCCTGCTCCTGGAGTCCGTAGCGCTCCAGGAGCCCGATGACCGGCAGCGTGATGACGAAGACCGTCACGGAACGCGCGGAGGCGAAGCTCTCCCCGAAGGAGGCCAGCACCTCCTGCGGGGACATCTTGCCCAGCAGCCCCGTGACGATGCCAGCGACACCCACGACAAGGAGGGGATTGCGGCGGGTGGCGAATCCGAGGATCACCACGAGCACGCCGAGGAGAACGATCACGCGTCGGCCTTCTTCCGCGCAGGGGCGTGGCGGTGCACGGTCCTGCTCAGACGGGGGTATTACGCGAGACCTTAGGGTTCGTTCAACAATCCCACAAGAGTGTGGGCTACATCGATCGGAATCAGGCGGTACGGGAGGGAAGACCGCTTTCGGGGTGGTGAGCGGGGTGCGGACCGGAGGACAATCCGGGACTACCTCTCGGTGAGCCGCTGCGCGTACGCCTCCGCCAGCTGACGCCGGGAATCCTCCAGGTAGAAGGCGAGCATCCGCTCGGCCCCGGCCGCGTCCCCCTTGGCCAGTTTGTCCGTGATCTCACGGTTACGGGTGAGATAGGGCTCGTGGAAGCGGCGGGGGTCGGCCATCACGTGGAAGGCGAGCCGCAGTTCTGCGAGGACGCTGCGCATCAGTTCGTCGGTGCGGGGGCTGTCCGCCAGGCCGGTCAGCGCCTGGTGGAAGCGGATGTTGGCGGTGGAGCAGGCGGGCCAGTCGTCACGGAGGGCTGCCTGCTCGCCCGTCGACACCGCCGCCTCGACCGCCGCCAGGTCGAACGGGGGCTCACCCAGGGTCCGCAGGGCCGCGCATTCGACGAGGAGTCGCACCCGGTAGATGTCGACCAGGTCGTCCACGGTCAGGACGCGGACGAAGACGCCCCGGTTGAGGCGGTGCTCCAGGAGGCGTTCGTGCGACAGCAGGCGGAACGCCTCGCGCAGCGTGTTGCGGGACACGGCCAGGGCGCCGCTGATGCTCTCCTCGGACAGGCGGCTGCCCGGCGGGAAGTAGCCTTCGGTGATCCGGTCCCGCAGGATGGCGGCGACCCGCTCGGCCGTGCCGGACCGCTCCAGGGAGGCGCTGTGCGTCGCCAGTTCCGAGAGATCCGGGGTGGAGCCGGCCCGCCCGCCGTTCGTCGTCCCCGCCATGCCCCGCCCCTTGCCTGGTGTTCCGTCAGCTGTGTTCAGTGCCCAGTGAACCGTACGGGCGTCTCGGGCGGTGAGCGGGCCCTTGTCAGATTGTTGAACGATCGCTAGCGTGCGTCCGTGACGGATCTGACGAGTGTGACGCGCCCGGCGCGGCCGATGGACCTCAACGCGGACCTGGGAGAAGGGTTCGGGCGCTGGACCCTCACCGAGGACGAGGCGCTGCTGACCTGTGTCACCAGCGCCAATGTGGCCTGCGGCTTCCACGCGGGCGACGCATCCGTGATGCGGCGGGTCTGCGACACGGCGGCCGAGCGGGGTGTGCGCATCGGCGCGCAGGTCTCCTACCGCGACCTGGCCGGATTCGGGCGGCGCGCCATGGACGTACCGGCGGACGAGCTGACCGCCGAGATCGCCTACCAGATCGGTGCCCTGCGGGTCTTCGCGGAGGCGGCCGGGTCCACGGTGTCGTACGTGAAACCGCACGGGGCCCTCTACAACCGTGTCGTCCGGGACGAGGAGCAGGCCGCCGCCGTCGTCGCGGGCGTCTTGCTCGCGGGTGGCCGGCCGGCGGTCCTCGGGCTGCCCGGTTCGCGGCTGCTCGCCCACGCGGAGGCGGCGGGCCTGGCCCCCGTCCAGGAGGCCTTCGCCGATCGCGCGTACACCCCCGAGGGCACCCTCGTGCCACGGGGCCGGGCCGGCGCCGTGGTGCACGACGCCGACGAGGTCGTACGCCGCAGTGTCGGCATGGCCGTCCACGGTGCCGTGACCGGGGTGGACGGCAGCCGGATAGCCGTCGCGGCCCGGTCGCTGTGCGTCCACGGGGACACCCCCGGTGCCGCCGCGCTCGCCCTGCGGGTGCGTACGGCGCTGGAAGAGGCGGGCGTCCGCGTACAGGCGTTCGCGTGAGCGGCGTCCAGGTTTTCGAGGCCGGGCCCCGCGCCCTGCTCGTGGAGCTCGCGTCCGGCGAGGACGCGGAGGCCTTCCACGCGGAGCTGCTCCGCCGCCGGGCCGCCGGGGAGCTCCCCGGCGTACGCGAGATCGTCCCCGGTGCCCGGACCGTGCTGCTGGACGGGGTGGAGGACCGGACGCTCGCCGGGCGGCTGCGGTCGTGGACCGTGCCGTCGCTGAGCCGGAGCGCGGGGGAGGCCGTCGAGATACCCGTGGTCTACGACGGCCCGGACCTTTCCGATGTGGCCGACGCGTGGGGTGTCGCCGTGGAGGAGGTGGGGGACATCCACGCGCGTACGGAATTCCGGGTGGCCTTCTGCGGGTTCGCGCCCGGCTTCGGCTATCTGACGGGCCTGCCCGGTCACTTGAGCGTGCCGCGCCGGGCCACGCCCCGGACCAGGGTGCCGGCCGGGGCGCTGGCCCTCGCGGGGACGTACACCGGGGTCTATCCGCGCGAGTCGCCCGGCGGCTGGCAGCTCATCGGCCGGATGCCCGGGCCGGACGCGCTCTGGGACCCGGGACGTGAGCCCGCGGCGCTGCTCGGCCCCGGGGTCCGTGTGCGCTTCGTGCCGACGGGGGTGTCCGGATGAGCCCGGGGCTCGAAGTGGTCCGGGCCGGCGCCCTGACCACGGTGCAGGACGAGGGCCGGGCCGGCTGGGCCCACCTGGGCGTACCCAGGGCCGGGGCGCTGGACGCACCGGCCCGGCGGCTGGCCAACCGGCTCGTCGGCAACGCGCCGGACGCGGCCGTGCTGGAGACCACGCTCACGGGGTGCGCGGTCCGGGTGACCGGCACACGGCCGGTGTACGCCGTCGTCGGCGGGGCGGGGTGCCGGGTCACGGTGGACGGCCGCCCCGTCGCATGGGGCGAACCCGTCCGGGTGCCCGGCGGCGCGGTGCTGGAGGCCGGCCCCGCGGTGCACGGGCTGCGCGGCTACCTGGCGTTCGCGGGCGGCCTGGTGCCCGAGCAGGTGCTCGGCAGCCGGTCCGCCGACCTGCTCTCCGGCCTCGGTCCGCCGGTCCTGCGCGACGGCGACGTCCTGCCGCTGGGCCGTCCTGGCGACGTCCCGCACGCCGCTCCCGTGCCCTGGCCGGGCACCCCGGCCGAGCTGGTGCTGCCCCTGCACCGGGGCCCGCGCGACGGCTGGTTCACCGAGGAGGCCCTGCACACGCTCACGAGCGCCGCGTACCGGGTCTCGGAGCGCAGCAACCGCATCGGGCTGCGCACGGAGGGCCCTGCCCTGCGGCGCACCCGGGACGGCGAACTGCCCAGCGAGGGCATGGTGCTGGGGGCCGTCCAGGTCCCACCGGACGGCCTGCCCGTGGTGTTCCTCAACGACCATCCGACGACGGGGGGTTATCCGGTCGTGGGCGTGGTCGCCGAAGCCGCGCTGGCGGGCGCGGCGCAGGCGGCCCCGGGGACGCCGGTGCGCTTCGTACGCGCGTGACGGGAGCCGGACGCGTCTCGGGCAGGACCGGGGGCGGGCCCGCCTCGGAATCTCACGTTACCGAAGCGTAACTTACCGACGAGTTACCTAAGGTAACGCCACGGTGCTAGCTTGCGCAGACCTTCATCGGAGCAGAGCGAGGAGTGAGCCGTGAGTCCGCGCAAGACCACCCGTTCGAGCTCGACCGTGAACACCCCCCACCTCCTTGGACCCCGACGGCCGGGACGCCGTACGGGGCGCCTGCTGGCCGCCTCGGTGGCCGCCGCGGCCTGTCTCGGCGCGGTGGCCGTACCCGCCTCCGCCGCCGCCACCTCCGCCGGGCCGGAGCCGGTGGTGTCCCGGGGAGTGACCATCCCCGCCTTCTACAACCCGCCGGCGCAGCTGCCCTCCGCCGACGGGTCCCTCGTCCGTACCGAGCCGCTGCCGCTCGGGCTCAGCCTCCCCGGGCTGGACGGCCGGCGAATACCCGGCACCGCGACGCGGCTGATGTACAAGTCCACCGACGCCGGCGGCGGGCCCGTCGCCGTCACCGGCGCGTACATCGAGCCGTCCGCCGCGTGGAGGGGCGACGGCCCCCGCCCCCTGGTGGCGCTGGCCTCGGGAACCATGGGCCAGGGCGACCAGTGCGCCCCCTCGCTCTCGCTCCAGCACCCGCTGACCATCGGCGAGGGCACGGTCTCCATCGGCTACGACAACATCGCGGTCTACCGCTTCCTCGCCGCCGGTGCCGCCGTCGTCGTCACCGACTACGCCGGCCTCGGCGCGACCGACCGGCTCCACACCTACGTCAACCGGGTCGACGAGGGGCACGCCCTCCTGGACGCGGCCCGCGCGGCGCGCTCCGTCTCCGGCGCCTCGATCACCTCCGCCTCACGGGTCGGTCTCTACGGCTACAGCCAGGGCGGCGGGGCCAGTGCTTCGGCCGCCGAGCTGCAGTCGTCGTACGCACCCGACGTCAATCTGGCGGGCACCTACGCCGGAGCCCCGCCCGCCGACCTCACCGAGGTCATTAAGGGCATCGACGGCAGCGCCCTGGCCGGCGCGCTGGCCTGGTCGATCAACGGCTTCGCCCAGTCCGACCCGTCCCTGAAGGCGGTCGTCGACGCGAACACGAACGACGTCGGCAAAGCCGCGCTGAAGGACGCCTCGACCATGTGCGTGGGCGACGCGATCCTCGGCCACGGCTTCACCAACAGCAAGAAGTGGACCGCGAACGGCAAGCCGATCGCCGACGTCATCGCGGCCGAGCCGAAGCTGCAGGCGGTCCTCGCCCAGCAGCGCATCGGCAATCTGAAGCCGGCGGCCCCGGTGCGGCTGGCGACCGGGGTGCAGGACGACATCGTCGGTCACGAGCAGGCCAGGCAGCTCGCGGTGGACTGGTGCCGCAAGGGCGCGAACGTCACGTACGAGGCCGTGCAGCTGCCCAACCTCGGGGACAAGATCCTCACCAATCACCTCGCCCCCTACCTCACCGATCAGGGCAGTGCCATCTCCTGGATGACCGACCGTCTCTCCGGCAGGAAGGCCGCCTCCAACTGCTGGTCGATGCCGCTCCAGCCCTGACCGTCCTCCTCGTGACCATCGAGGCCGCGGCGCGTCCGTTCCCGGATGCCGCCGCGGCCTCGCGTATTTTCACGCACGTGTCCCCATGGGGAGCTGCGCGCCGGGTGGGCGACCCGTAGTCTGGTTTATTGGACTAGACCTGTAGTCCGTAGCCGCTCCGAAGGATGGGAACACCATGAGCAACCGTGCACTCCTGGAGGTGATCGCTCTCGACGCGGAGGACGCGGTCGCGGCGCAGGCGGGCGGTGCGGACCGCCTCGAACTGGTCACCGACATGGCGGCCGACGGCCTGACGCCCTCGCTCGCCGCCTTCGAGGAGATCCGGGCCGCCGTGGCGATCCCCCTGCGGGTCATGCTCAGGGTCGCGGACGGCTTCGCGGCCGGTGACATCGGCGTCCTCGTGGAGAAGGCCCGCACGATGCGCGGCGCCGGTGCCGACGAATTCGTCCTGGGCTTCCTCGACCAGGACGGCCACGTCGACCTGGTCGCCGTCGAGCGGCTCGTCGCCGCGCTGAACGGCTGCTCGTGGACCTTCCACCGCGCCATCGACCGTGCGGCCGACCGCGATGTCCTGCGCAAGCACCTCGCCGACTTCCCGGGCCTGGACACCTACCTCACGGCGGGCTCGCCCAACGGCGTGGACGCGGGCCTGGAGACCCTGCTCGCCGAAGCGGAACACTCCGACCTGCCCGGCTACGAGCCGCAGATCATGGTGGGCGGCGGCCTGCGCCTGGACCACCTGCCGCGCCTGCGCGCCGCGGGCATCGGGGCCTTCCACATCGGAGGGGCGGCGCGGCCCGGCGGCTGGAGCGGCCCGGTGGGCGAGGCGGCGGTACGGGAGTGGCGCGATGCCCTGGACGGGTGAGGCGGGGGGCGTGCGTCGTGGCCCCGGCCCGGTGGTCACCGGGCCGGGGCCACGAACTGTCCCGCGCCGTCAGTCCTGTTCGGCTCGTCGGCGGCGCCGGCTCTGAGCCACGGCCCCGGCGGCGAACATCAGGGCGGCGCCGGTCAGTGACACCGCCGTCGCGACGGGCAGGTAACCGGCCGAGGAGTCGGCGGACACCAGGTCCGCCTCACCGGCCTCGGCCACATGCCCGGCGTGCTCCGCATGGACCTGCGCGGGCTTGATTCCGGCCTTCTTCTCGGCCGCCGCCAGCTCGGCCGCCGACATCCCGCCGCCCTTCATGCCGGTGACCTCGCCGTTGCCGCCGTCGAAGGCGACGTCGGAGCAGGAGTAGAAGTTCTCCTGGCTGTCCGAGCGGATCCACTGGATGAAGATCATGTGCTTGCCGGACTTGCCCTGCGGGAGCTGGAGGTTCCAGTAGTAGTTGCCTCCGTCCGAGCCTGCGCCACCCGCCTGCGGCGGGTTGGTCACGGTCTGGGTGAGCGTCAGGTCGTCCCACGCCAGGGGCTGGCTCGGCGACCAGCCGTCCTTGGTGATGTAGACGTTGAACTTGCCCGGGTGGGCTGCCCAGTTGCTGTACTTCACCTGGGCGGTGGTGCCCGCCGTGAGGTGGGTCGTCGGCCAGTCGCTGCGGGCCGCGTTGTACGACGAGAAGTTGTACGGGCCGTTGTGGCCACCGCTGCAGAGCTCGCCGTCCGGGATGTAACCCTTGGTCTTCCCGCCGCCGTTGGAGTCCAGGACGCCGAACCAGTTGTACAGCGGAGTGGTGCCGGTGGCCGCGACCGCTGCGGCACAGGCCGGGTTCGAGGGCATCTGGTTCCCGCTCGCGATCATGTCCTTGTAGCACAGATAGCTGCGCGAGCCCGGATCCATGGCGACGCCGTGGGCGGATGCGGGGGAGGGCAGGCCGGCCAGGGTGAGGCCCAACAGGCCGGCCCCCAGGAGGCTCAGCACGCGAGGCGCGCGCATCGGAGACGTGCTCCGGAAGAGGGTTCGCATGGCCATGAGGTTGATCTCCTCTGGGGGGATGAAGGAGAGTGCCAGGGTCTGTGGGAGCGCTCCCAAAAACGTAGCGCGCGCCGGGTGGTCTGTAAACGCCTCGCGCAGCGACTGCTGCAACTTCCCGCGAATGTGCGGGAGTTACGGACATCTGGGTGGCCGGGAACTGATCGCCGCCCCTGTTCGTCACTAAGAGTAAGCAAATGGACGGGGAGTGGAATCGTGACGGTCACACTGGGCGAAGAGATCATGCTGCTGTCCCTGGACGACGAGTCCGGGGCGGCCAAGGACCGGCAGGCCGCCGGATGGGCCGTCGCGGGCGGCATCCTGCTCGAACTCGTCCTGGCGGGGCGGCTCTCGGTGGACGGCGGCCGGTTGTCGGTGACCGACCGCACGCCCACCGGTGTCGCCCTGCTCGACGACCGGCTCGGTCTGATCGACGCCTGGGTGGCGAAGAAGAGCAAGCCGCCCAAGGTGACGGACTGGCTGACGAGGGATCACGGCAAGGCGGTCGAGGCCACGACAGAGAGCCTGCGGGCAGGTGGCCTCGTGAGCGAGGAGCGGCGCAAGGTGCTCGGCGTCTTCCCGGTGCGCCGCTACCCCGAGGCGGACGGGTCGACCGAGGCGGAGTTGCGCGAGCGCCTGGCCTCGGTGGTGCTGCACGGCGCGGATCCGGACGACCGCACGGCCGGCCTCGTCGCCCTGATCCACGCCGCCAAGCTGCACCGGCTCGCGTTCCCCGAGGTGCCGGTGCGGGAGTTGAAGCCGCGCATGGAGAAGATCGCGGAGGGCCAGTGGGCGGGCGATGACGTGCGTACGGCGATCCGCAACATGCAGGCGGCGATGGTGGCGGTCACCGTCGCCACGACGGTGGTGGTGACCGCTTGACCTGAGCCGACCTTTCCCGGCGTGTGCCGGTCGGGTCCCGCGTGTGCCGGTCGGGTCCCGCGTGTGGCGGTCCGGACTAGCCGAGTTGCTCCGGCAGCGCGGCCGCGTGCAGCACGACCAGGCCCGACACCGCGCGGGTCAGGGCCACGTACAGGCGGCGCAGGCCCGTGCGTTCGTCGGGCTCGCCGTCGACCACGGCCGCCGGTTCGTCCAGCACCACGTAGTCGTACTCCAGGCCCTTGGCCAGCGAGGCCGGGACCAGCGTCAGCCGGGACGCGGCGGTCGTCTCCTCGCCCGGGGAGAGATACGCGTGGCCCGCCGCCCCGAGCGCCGCCGCCAGGGCCGGGATGCGGGCGTCGGCGGCGATCAGGCCGATCGAGCCTTCGTTCCGCAGCGATTCCGCACACGCCGCGACCACCGCGGAGTCCAGCTCGTCGGCCTCCGCCACCTCACGCACCGCGAGGGAGCCGGGCGTCTCACGCACCGACTCCACCGGGGCCAGGCCCGGCGAGATCGCGGGGAGCAGCCGGGAGGCGTACGCGATGACCTCGCGCGGCACACGGAAACCGGCCGTGAGCTCCTCCACCACCGCGTCCGCCTTGCCCAGATGGAAGAGCGCCTGCTCCCAGCTCCCCGTCGACCACGGCGTCGTCCCCTGCGCCAGGTCGCCGAGCACCGTCGCCGAACCGGTCGAGCAGCGGCGGCCCACCGCGCGGTACTGCATCGGGGACAGGTCCTGCGCCTCGTCGATCACGACATGGCCCAGCGAGTGCGTCCGGGCCACCAGGTCGGCCGCCTCGTCGATCAGGACCGCGTCCGCCGCCGTCCACTTCGCCGACTTCACGCTGCGGGCGGGCTTCGCCATGACGATCTGCTTCTGCTCGTCATCGGTGAGGAGCCCCTCCGCGTGCGCGGCCAGGAACTCCGCGTCCGTCAGGAGCCGCAGCACCAGCTTCGCCGGGTCCACCGCCGGCCAGACCGCCTTCACCGCCGCCTTCACCGCGGGATTGCGCGCCACCGCGTTCTGCACCCGGTCGTCGGGGGCCTCGCCCGCCTCCTCCATCCGCACGAGGACGGCGTGGGCGATGCGCTGCGGAAGGGCCTCGTGGGCGGCCCCGTACCGCATGTCGCGGGCCAGCAGCTCGGTGGTCATCTCCTCGACCTCGTACGCCGGGACCCGCCAGCGGCGGGAGCCGCGCACCACCACGACCGGCTCCGTCGGAGGCGTCACGTGCGAGCGGATCGCCCGGCGCAGGACCTGCGCCATCCGTGCGTCGCCCTTGATCACCGCGGCGGCGGCCTCGTCCGTGCCACGCACCTCGACGCGCGCCGCCACCAGGTCCTCGACGGTGGCCTGCTGCACCTCCAGCTCGCCCAGCGCGGGCAGGACCTGCTCGATGTAGTGGAGGAACGACCGGTTCGGGCCGACGACGAGGGTGCCGGTGCGGGCGAGGCGCTCGCGGTGCGCGTACAGGAGGTAGGCGACACGGTGCAGGCCGACGGCCGTCTTCCCGGTCCCGGGGCCTCCCTGGACGCAGACCGTGCCGCCGAGACCACTTCGGACGATCTCGTCCTGCTCCGGCTGGATCGTCGCCACGATGTCGCGCATCGGGCCGACACGGGGCCGCTCGATCTCGGCCTGGAGGAGCTTGCTGGTCTGCTCGGTCTCCGCCGGGTCCGTGAGGTACTCGTCCTCGTACGCGGTCAGCTCCCCGCCGGTGTAGCCGAAGCGGCGGCGGTGGTCGACGTCCAGCGGGTTGTTCCTGGAGGCCTGGTAGAACGGCTGGGAGACCGGGGCGCGCCAGTCGATGACCATGGGGTCGCCATGGGCGTCGTGGACGTGGCGGCGCCCGATGTAGAACCGCTCTCCCTCGGCGCCCTCCGCCTTCTCGGCCCCGACCACGTGCAGATAGTCGAGGCGTCCGAAGAACAGCGGGGTGTGGGTGAGGTCGGCGAGCGCCTTGATGCGGTCGTCGATCTGCGACTGGAGGACCGCGGCGTTGACCCAGTTCGCGGTGACGTCGCGGATGTCGAGCGCCTGCACGTCCTCGCGCATGGCGCGCAGCGCGGCACGGGACGCGGCAAGGTGCGCCCGCTCCCTGACCAGTGGATTGCTTGACTCTTCGTGCGCGGGCACGGTGTTGCCTCCGGCTTTTCGTCGCAGGACGGCGGACAGGGCTCACCGCCCGGTCCGCTCGGGGACGTTCACACACAGATGCGCACGCGGGGTGGGCGCGTGCGGCTGTTGTCGGCCGGTTTCCGTCCGGTCGGCGGCGCTCCCCCGGCTGCCGGCCGCTCGAAGGGCAGGCCGGTACCACGGTGCGGGAGGCGGGCAGACCGGCGATTGTATCGACCGCCGCCCCCGGGGGCGAACGAATAGATCACGGGGACCGGACGTCCCCGCCGGGCGTCGGGGCGCCCGGTGTCGCCTACCGGCCGTCGGAAGCGTCCTGCTCCGACCCCTGGAAGTCGATGGCGGCTTCGCCGCAGGGTCCCGCCGGCTCCGAGCACACGCCCGATCCCACGGTGGTACGCCGGTCTGCGCACCGGGGTGCTACGGCCCGCCGCCGACAGGGAGTTCGGCCTCGACGAGATCGTCCGGGCGCACCGGTACCTGGAGCGGGGACAACAGGTCGGTAAGACCGTCTTGACGGTCCGACCGCGAGCGGCGCGGCACCGTCCGTCCCGTAGGGGACGGGTCCGTCTTTCGGCCGACCCGGATCCGCACATTCTTCGGCCGGTCGGCCGATGCAGGGGAGCGGGCCGGCGGAGCACCATGGAGTACATGAGCACCGTCCAGCTGAACCCACGAAGGACCGGCCCCGCGCACGGCGCCACGGCGGCCACCGGTCACCCACGCGGCCACCGCATAGGAAACGCGGTGCGCGCCGTCTCGGTCTTCACACGCACCGCGTTCGGTGTGGCCGTCCTCGGGGAGTACGCGGAGGAGGCGGGCGTCGTCCGCCGCCACCGCTAGGCCCCGGCCACCGATCCCTGTCAGCTCTCCGTCAGCAACTCGTCCGCGTCGACGATCCGGTACGCGTACCCCTGCTCGGCCAGGAACCGCTGGCGGTGCGCCGCGAAGTCCTGGTCGATCGTGTCGCGCGCGACCACCGAGTAGAACCGGGCCTCGTGCCCGTCCGCCTTCGGCCGCAGCACCCGGCCGAGCCGCTGTGCCTCCTCCTGGCGCGAGCCGAACGTCCCCGACACCTGGATGGCGACCGTCGCCTCCGGCAGGTCGATCGAGAAGTTCGCGACCTTCGAGACGACCAGCACACTGATCTCGCCCTGACGGAAGGCCTCGAACAGCTTCTCGCGCTGCGCGTTGCTCGTCTCGCCCTTGATCACCGGGGCGTCCAGGTGCTCACCGAGCTCGTCGAGCTGGTCGATGTACTGCCCGATGACCAGGGTCTGCTCTCCCTGGTGCTTGCGTACGAGCGCCTCGGTGACCTTCCGCTTCGTCGCGGTCGTCGCGCAGAACCGGTACTTCTCCTCGGCCTCCGCCGTCGCGTAGGCGAGGCGCTCCGAGTCCGTGAGGTTCACGCGGACCTCGACGCAGTCGGCGGGCGCGATGTAGCCCTGCGCCTCGATCTCCTTCCACGGGGCGTCGAACCGCTTGGGCCCGATGAGCGAGAAGACGTCCGACTCGCGCCCGTCCTCACGCACCAGCGTCGCGGTGAGCCCGAGACGACGGCGGGCCTGGAGGTCGGCGGTGAACTTGAAGACCGGCGCGGGCAGCAGGTGCACCTCGTCGTAGATCACGAGCCCCCAGTCACGGGAGTCGAACAGCTCCAGGTGCGGGTAGATCCCCTTACGGCGGGTCGTCAGCACCTGGTACGTGGCGATGGTGACCGGCCGGATCTCCTTGCGCGTACCGCTGTACTCGCCGATCTCCTCCTCGGTCAGCGAGGTCCGCTTCACCAGCTCGTGCTTCCACTGCCGGGCGGAGACGGTGTTGGTGACCAGGATCAGGGTGGTCGCCTTGGCCTCCGCCATGGCGCCGGCTCCGACCAGGGTCTTGCCCGCGCCGCAGGGGAGGACGACGACGCCCGAGCCGCCGTGCCAGAAGCCCTCGACGGCCTGCTTCTGGTACGGGCGCAGCGACCAGCTCTCCTGGTCGAGCTCGATCGGGTGCGCCTCGCCGTCGACGTATCCGGCGAGGTCCTCGGCGGGCCAGCCCAGCTTCAGCAGTGTCTGCTTGATCTGGCCGCGCTCCGAGGGGTGCACGGCCACGGTGTCCGGGTCGAGGCGCGCCCCGACCAGCGGCTGGACCTTCTTCGAGCGGAGGATCTCCTCCAGCACCGGCCGGTCGTTGGACGTCAGCACGAGCCCGTGGACCGGGTGCTTGGACAGGGTGAGGCGGCCGTACCGCGCCATCGTCTCGGCGATGTCGACGAGGAGCGCGTGCGGCACGGGGTAGCGCGAGTACTCCACGAGCGCGTCGACGACCTGCTCGGCGTCGTGCCCCGCGGCGCGGGCGTTCCACAGGCCGAGCGGGGTCACCCGGTAGGTGTGGATGTGCTCGGGGGCACGCTCCAGCTCGGCGAAGGGTGCGATGACACGGCGGCAGGCCTCGGCCTGGTCGTGGTCGACCTCGAGGAGCAGCGTCTTGTCGCTCTGGACGATGAGGGGTCCGGTCACGCGCGTCGGCCCTTTCCGGCGTGGGGTGGCCGCCGGGTGCGAACGGCCAAACGTCCAGTGTGCCTCATCGGCCGCCGACGGGCGGGGCTCCTGCGGCCGACGCCCCTGGAAGCGGGCACCGCGCGTACGTACCCTGAGACCGCCTGTGACGCACGTCATGGCACGGACGACGTCCGTTCCGACCGCCGCGGTCGTCCGCGATCCGCAGTGCTGCCGGCCATGTTCCTCCGGCGCTGACCCGGACGAAGGCCCCGGGCCCGTAGCGTGGAGGGATGGACGGAGCGGAAGCCGCAGGACGGGCGCCGGGCGCCGAGGACCGGGGCTTCCCGGCGCACCACGCGCCGCGGTGCGGCACGCCGGGGGAGCTGGACGCCCTCGTCACGCGGTGCCGCGCCTGCCCCCGGCTGGTCGCCTGGCGGGAGGAGATCGCCGCGACCAAGCGCGCGGCCTTCCAGGACTGGGACTACTGGGCGCGGCCCGTCCCCGGCTTCGGGCCGCCCGACGCCACGGTGGCGGTGGTCGGGCTCGCCCCCGCCGCCCACGGCGGCAACAGGACCGGCCGGATGTTCACCGGCGACGCGGCCGGCGACTTCCTCTTCGCCGCGCTGCACACCGTGGGCCTGGCCTCCCAGCCGTCCTCCGTCCACGCGGAGGACGGGCTCACGCTGCGCGGCGTACGGCTCACCTCCCCCGTGCACTGCGCGCCCCCGGCGAACAGGCCCACGCCGGAGGAACGCGACAACTGCCGTCCCTGGCTGGCCGCCGAACTGGACCTGCTGAGCCCGGGACTGCGCGCGGTGGTCGTCCTCGGCGGGTTCGGCTGGCAGGCGGTGCTCCCGGTGCTCGCCGAGGCGGGGTGGCGGCTGCCGCGCCCGCGTCCCGCCTTCGGCCACGGTGCGCACGTCGTGCTGCCCGCCACGGAGCGCAGGCAGGAACTGCACCTGCTGGGGAGCTACCACCCGAGTCAGCGCAACACGTTCACCGGCCGGCTCACCATGCCCATGCTGGTCGACGTGCTCCGCGAGGCCGCGACCGTCGGACGGCCCGGTCGTGGGGAAGTTGCGGACGGCGATATCGGGTAAATGGGACCGATGTGTGTCCGTAACTTCCCGACGACTTCTCAGGGCATCTGCTCGTCGGCGAGCTCCGCCACGCCCGTGATCCGGTGCAGCGGATACGTCCGGACCTCGTCGGCCGTGTGGTCGTACGCCGTCACGAAGCCGCCCTCCACCTTGACCGGGGCGATCACCCGCTGGCTGGCCGCGCCGTCGGCGTTGACGTAGCCGATCCAGACGGCCGAGCCGGTCATCGCGGCCGCCTGCACCGTGGCCAGGGTCTCGGCGGGGGCCGTGCGGGGGAGTGAGCCCGCCGTGGCCGTGTCCGGGCCCTCCTTGTGGACGGCTCTGGCTGCCGAGTCGCCCGCCCGGACGGCCCGGACCGCGGCGCTCAGCAGGGTGGCGTCCGGGACCGGCGGGCCCTCGGGGACGGGGACGGGAGGCGTACGCGGCGGAGTGCGGCGGGCGCCGGCGCGGGTGATCAGGACGTCACCCTCGGCGGACTCGGCGGCGGGGGCGTACCCCATCTCGCGCAGCCCTTCGAGGAGCGACCCCGGGTCGGCCTGCGAGGCCAGGACGGTCGGTGCCAGCCGGCGCAGCCGCAGGGTGGCCGAGCGCTTGTCGGCCAGGATCTCGTTGAGCACGGCCTCGTCGTCGCAGCGTACGTACGCGGAGGCGGCGCCGATCCGCAGGTGGCCGTGGCGTCGGGCCACGTCGTCGATGAGGTAGCTCAGCGGCTGCGGCACCGGCGTACGGCTGTGGGTGGCCAGGAAGGCGTGCAGGTCCGTCGCGGCCTGTCCGGCGTCGAGCGCGCGGCGTACGGAGCCGGGGGTGAAGCGGTAGACCGTCGCACCACCCTTGGACTCGATGTCGGCGAGCACCGAGAGCATGTCGGCGAGCGGGCGTTCCAGCGGGCCGGGGGCGACCGCCGTCAGGTCGGCCTGGAGCAGCACGTGGTCCAGGGGTTCGGGGATCAGCGGGGCGAGGCGGGCGGCGGCCGCGTCGGGGCCCTCGTCGAGCAGCGCGCGGGCCTGGGAGGAGAGGGCGCCGCGGCCGGTGATCCCCAGCAGCTCCGCGTCGTTGACCGTCCACAGGGCGATCCGGGAACGGAGGTCGGAGGCGTCGCCCGGCGCCGGCGGTCCGCCCGGGGCCTGGGAGCGCAGCGGCCGTTCCCAGCGGAGCCGGGCGAGCAGCGTCTGCGGGTCGGGAGCGGTGCCCGGCGGGAGCGAGGCGAACAGGGCCAGCACCCGGCGGCGTACCTCGGGGGCGGCCGAGCGGTCCAGATCGGGGCCGAGTGCGGACAGCGCCCTGCCCTTGGCGTCCTGGCCGCCGATCAGACCCGCGGTGCGGGTGGCGGCGAGCCAGGCGGTGGCGAGGTGGGTCCAGCGGTCCTGGGCGGGGAGGTCCAGCCACTCGTCGGACGCGGGCGTCGGGGCGTACCGCTCGTCGGTCTCGCCGTCGGAGGCCAGCAGGCCCGCCGCGTAGGCGAGTTCGATCCAGAAGGCGGCGACGGTCTCCGAGACGTCGAGCGCGCTCGCGGCGCGCTTCAGCTCGCGCACGCTCAGGCCGCCCGCGCGGAGGATGGCCGGACCGCCGTCGTTCCAGAGCTTGAGGAGCTCCTCGACGGTGGACAGCGCCATGAAGCCCTGACCCGCCGCCGCTCTGTCCACAGCCTGGGGATCCCGCTCGGCCGCCGCCACGATCACCGGGGGCACGGGCTCGGGCACCCGGTGGGCGCGGCCGGCCCGCAGATGCAGCGCCGCCTCGCGCGGCAGGACGACGGTGCGCGTGGACACGGGCAGCAACAGCCCGCGGTCGCGCAGCCATTGCACGGGCGGCGCGGGGTTCGGGGTGACCTCCCCGTACGGCGGCCCCCACACCAGCCGGTCGAGCACGGACAGCGCCTCGACGGGGGCGGTGTCCAGCAGCTCCGCCATCCTCGTCCGGTCCGTGAAGAGCCCGGCCAGCGCCGAGACGGCGGACACCGGGTCGTGGGTGGCGGGCAGCCCGGCGGCGGCCAGGATCTCCTGCAGCCTGCCGGGCGACATCCCGGCCGTGGCCTCGGAGACGGTCGGGCCGAGGCCCGTGGGGGAGGGGTGCTGCGGTGACGGGGCGAGCAGCTCGCGCGCGGTGCGCACGAGGTGCAGCCGGGTGTCCTCGCCCCAGACCAGGGCCTGTTCGCGGAGCGTCGAGAGGGCGCCGGGCAGCGCGGCGGTGATCGCCGCACCCGCGTCGTCGCGCCCGTCGCCGTCGTCCTGGCCGTCACCGGTGAGGAGCGCGAGCAGCGTGTCGTACGGCGCCGGGTCCGGCGCCACGGCCAGCGCCTCCGCGGTCTGCAGGGCGAAGCGGTCGAGGTGCTCCAGCGCACGGACGACGGAGGCGCGGGTGCCGGCCCGCGTCGCCAGCTGGGTGATGTCGTTCGGCACGGGGCTGAGCAGGTCGGGGCGGGCACGCAGCAGCCCTGCCAGCGATTCGTCGCCCCGGGCGCGCAGAGCTTCGGCGAGCGTGCGCGGTGGTGTGGTCGTCCCCATCCGTCCCACGGTAGCCCCTGGAACGCTACGGTCGGGGCAGGGCGGTGGAGGGAGAACGATCGCGTGGGGATCGAGAGCGACCAGCTTGTCTACGACTACCTCAGCCGGGTCGGTGACCTGGCACAGCAGCAACAGCTGTCCTCGGGCGCCCGGATGAGGCTCGTCGCGACGCTCCGGGGCGAGATCGACCGGCAGCGCTCCACGGACGGCTCGGACTCTCCCGCGGTGGTCCGGCGCATCCTCGGACGGCTCGGCGCCCCGGGTGAACTCGTGGCCGCTGCGGCCGAGTCGGGCGACGGGGCGGTGTCCCTGCCGTCTCCCCGGGCGGACGCGGCCGCGGGCACGGCCACGGACACCGCGGAACCGCGCGGGGTACCACGGGCGCGGCGGAGCGTGCTCGGGAAAGCCGCGCCGCGCAAGGGCGCGTCGCCGGGCCGCAAGGAGCCCCGGAGCGCCGCCGGGAGCCCGGAGTCGGGGCTCGGGGAGCCGGACACCGAGAAAAGGGCGTCCGGCGAGCCGGACCCGGACTGGCCGTCGGCTTCCGCGCCGCACATGGCCGGCCTGGACCAGGCGCCCGCCGGGGCGGAGCCCGAGTGGTGGCGGATCGAGCCGGGACCCTTCGGTGAAGGCGGACCCGGCGGGCAGGGCGTGCCGGGGGCCATGGGGCCCGGCACCGCCGTGCCGGGGTTCGTGGGCGGGCTGGAGAGCCCGGAGCTGTTCGGATTGCCGAGCGCTCCGAAGGCCCCGGGGCCGCGTGCGCCGGCCGAGGCGGAGGAGCCCGGGCCGACGGAGGCCGGGAAGGAGGCCGAGCCGCCGGCGCCCCGGCGGCGGAAGCTACGGCTGCGCCGTGTCCGGCGGGCCGCCGTGGACGGCGAGGCCGCCGTGCGGCCCCGCCTCTCGAACCCGTTGCTGCTGCTGGCGGCTGCCCTGCTGGTGGCCGGCGCCGTGACCGGGTCGTGGCTGGCGCTCGCGGGCGGCTGGCTGCTGGCGTACAGCTCGCGCAAGTTCTCGCGCGCCGAGGCCAAGTGGGTCGCGCTGGGCCTGCCGGGCGTGGTCGTGGCCGGAGCCTTCGTCTGGCTGTGGGGCCGTACGGACGGCCGCTGGGGCGAACCCCTCGCGGCGGACGCGATGGGGGACGCGATGACGGACGTCTGGCCCGTGGTGGTGCGGGTGGCGGCGGTGTCGTCGGCGTTGTATCTGGTGTGGCGGTCACGCAGGCTGGCGGGATGACAGCGGCCGGCACGGAGAGTGTACGTTCGTACACTTCAGGGTGTACGATCGTACGCATGCCGACGGACTACTTCGCCAACGATCCGCGTACCAACCTCGAGCGCATGCTCGCCGGTGACCTCTACGTCGCCGACGACCCGGAGATCGGCCGGCGGCAGCAGCGGGCCATGCGCCTCGCGGCCCGCTTCCAGGCCGCCTACACCGAGGACGCCGACGCGGCCAGGACGATCCTGGCGGAGCTGCTGGACTCCGTGGGCGAGGGCGTCGACCTGCGCCCGCCGCTCTACGTCGACTACGGCAGCAACATCACGATCGGCGCCCGCACCTTCGTCAACTACCACCTCACGGCGCTGGACGTCGCGCGCATCACCATCGGCGAGGACTGTCAGATCGGCCCCAACGTCCAGCTCCTGACCCCCACCCACCCCGTGGAGCCCGAGCCCCGCAGGGACAAGCTGGAAGCGGCGCTCCCCATCACCATCGGTGACAACGTCTGGCTCGGCGGCGGGGTCGTCGTCTGCCCCGGGGTGACCATCGGTTCCAACTCCGTGATCGGGGCCGGAGCCGTGGTCACGAAGGACATCCCCGCCGACGTCGTCGCCGTGGGCAACCCCGCACGCGTCGTCCGCGGCGTCTGACCCGCCCGCCCATGGCCACCGGACGCACGGATCCGCAGCGGCGCGAGCGCATCCTCGCCGCCACGCTCGACCACATCGCCGAGGAGGGCGTCGTCGGCGTCTCCCACCGCAAGATCGCAGGCCGCGCCGAGGTCCCGCTGGGCTCGATGACGTACCACTTCGACGGCATAGACGACCTGCTGCGCGAGGCCTTCACCCGCTTCGCCGACCACATCGTGGCCGTCTTCGAGCTGCACCTGGGCCGGGTCGACACCCCCGAGCAGGCGCGTGAGGCCGTCACCGACCTCATCCACGTGCTCTCCGAGGGCCCCCGGCGCGACCTCGTCCTCACCCAGGAGCTCTACACGCTGGCCGCCCGGCGCGACGAGTACCGCGAGCTCACCCATGCGTGGATGAACCGCAGCCGCCGCCTGCTGGAGCAGCACTTCGACCCGGACACCGCCCGTCAGCTGGACGCGCTGATCGAGGGGCTGGCCCTGCACCGGTCCCTCGACACCGAGCCGCAGGACCGCGAGCTGACGCGGCTGGCGGTCCTGCGCATGACCTCCTAGGACCACCGAACCGCCTGTGGGGCGCGGACCTGACACCGCGCCCCACAGGCTTCTCCACCGATGAGACCATCTCCCTCACGCTCTACGAGGGGGGTTGGGACCATGGCACGCGGGTCCGGGGCAAGGGCCAGGGAGACGCGGCGCAGGCGCGCGGCGAAGCGGGCCGAGGAAACGAGGCGCGCGGCGAAGCGGACCGCGTCCGACGGCGGCGGGCAGCGCCGGGAGCGGCGCGGGAAGCTGTGGCCGGTGGCCGGGGCGCTGGTCCTGGCCACCGTCGTCTGCGGGGCTGTGCTGCTGTTCCTCTCCCCACTGCCGGAGGACGTGTGGCGTGACGTCGCCCCGCGGTGGCCCGGCGGCGGGTACGGCCTTGCCGCCTCGGCCGGGTTCGTGCTCTTCCCGTGCGTCGGCGGTGTCGTCGTGGGCCTGGGCGGCCTCTTCGAGAACAGCTCGGCGTGGCGCCGGAGCCATGAGCCGCGCCGGCTCACCGGGGCGGCCGGCCACGGCCTGCTCGCGGCGGGCTGCGGCCTGCTGGGAGCCGCCGGCGTCGTCGTGGTGACGACGACGCTCGGCGGCAAGGGAGGCGCCCGCTCGGACAGCCTCTCCGTCTTCCTCCGCGGCGAGTACCCCTCGGTCGGCTACGCGGCGCTGGGCGGCATCGTGGCCCCGCTCCTGGTGGCTCCGGCGGCCGTCAGGCTCCGGGAAGCGCTGGGGCGCCGGAACCGGGAGGGGTGACCGCGCGGGCCCTACTTCGTCAGGTCCGCCTGGAGCTCGTCCAGGATCTTGTCCGCCGCCGTGTAGCCGATGCCCTGGATCCACAGCCCGTCCTCGACCGGGAACACCTGGCCGGCCTTCACCGCGCCCATGTTCTTCCAGAGCCCGCTGCCCACGGTCTGCTTCTGCTTGGACTTCTCCGCGTCCCCGTACGTCGAGTGGAAGACGACGTCCGCGTCCGCCTGGTCGATCTTCTCCGGGCTGACGTCGTACGAGAAGCCGTCCTTGGCCTTGTCGACGATCGCGGGCCGGCCGAGGCCGACGTCGGCGAGGATCGTCGCGATGTAGCTCTGGCGGCCGTAGACGCGGATGTCCGCGCCCTCGACGAAGCGCACCATGTTGACCTCGGTGGCCGCCGCCTTCTTCTTGCCGCCGAGCGCCTCGGTGACCTCGCCGACGTGTGCGTCGTAGCCGGCGATGACCTTCTCGGCCACCGGGACCTTGCCGAGCGCGTTGGCGTGGACCTGGAAGTTCTCCTTCCAGGGATAGCCCGTGTTCTCCGTCATGACCGTCGGGGCGATCTTCGAGAGTTCGTCGTACTTGTCGCCGTGGCGGATCTTGCTGGTGAGGATCAGATCCGGCTTCAGCCCCGCGATCGCCTCCAGGTTCGGCGTCATCATCTCGCCGACGTCCTCGATGCCCGCGACCTTCTCCTTCGGCAGGTAGCTCAGGTAACCCGACTCCGTGCCGGTGTGCGTGGCGCCGACCGGCGTCACGCCGAGGGTGAGCGCCGAGTCCAGCTCCGCGGTGTCCAGGACGACGACCCGCTTCGGGGCGACGGGGACCTTGATGTTGCCCATGGCCGTGGCGACCGTGTGGGTCCTGCCGTCGGAGGACGAGGCCGAGCCGCCGGAGCCGGAGCCGGAGTCGGACGAGCCGCAGGAGGTGAGGGTCAGTACGGCGGTCACTGCCAGCGAACCGGTGACGAGCAGACGGGACGAGACGGGCATGTCAGAGAGCCTTTCCTGAAGAGGACGGGGCGGGAGTCCAGGGCGCGCCGGGTACGACGAGCGGCGAGCCCGTGACCGGGTCCGGGACGACGACGGCTTCCAGGCCGAAGACCTCGCGCACGAGCTCGGCGGTGACGACGTCCCCGGGCCGCCCCTCGGCGACGATGCGGCCGGCCTTCATGGCGACGAGGTGGTCGGCGTAACGGGCGGCCTGGTTGAGGTCGTGCAGGACGGTGACGACGGTCCGCCCCCGGCTGCCGTCCGCGGCCGGGGCGGCGAGCCGGCGCACCAGGTCCAGGACCTCGACCTGGTGCGCGATGTCGAGGTACGTCGTCGGCTCGTCGAGCAGCAGCAGATCCGTGTCCTGCGCGAGCGCCATCGCGATCCACACCCGCTGGCGCTGGCCCCCGGACAGCTCGTCCACCGGCCGGTCGCCGAGCGCGGTGATGTCCGTGCGCTCCATGGCGTCGCTCACCGCGCGCTCGTCCGCGTCCGACCACTGCTGCCACCAGCGCTGGTGCGGCTGGCGGCCGCGGGCGACCAGGTCGGAGACGGTGATCGCCTCGGGTGCCACGGGCGTCTGCGGGAGCAGCCCGACCGACTGGGCGATCGTGCGCGTGGGGATGCGCGACAGTTCCGTACCGTCCAGGAGCACGGATCCGCCGGCCGGCTTCAGCAGCCGGCCCAGCGCGCGCAGGGTCGTGGACTTGCCGCAGGCGTTGGGGCCGACGATGACCGTCACGCACCCGTCGGGCACGGCCAGGTCCAGCTCGTGCACGACGGTGCGGTCGTCGTAGGCGAGGGTCAGGGCGCGCGCCGTGAGCCTGGACGTGGCGGTGTCCTGCGTACGGGTCGTCGTCATGCGTTGCCTCCACTGCGGCCGCCGTGGCCACGGATGATCAGCCAGATCAGATACGGGGCGCCGACCGCCGCCGTCAGCACACCCACCGGGAGCTCGGTGGGGGAGAAGAGCCTGCGGGCCAGCAGATCCGCGAGGACGACGATCACGGCGCCGAGCAGCGCCGAGCACAGCAGCGGGATCTGCGCCGTACGCGTCATCCGGCGGGCGATCTGCGGGGCGAGCAGCGCCACGAAGTCGACCGGCCCGGCCGTCCCCGTCGCCACCGACGCCAGGACCACCCCGAGGGCGACGAGCCCCAGCCGTACGCGTCCGAGGCGGACGCCCAGCGCCGTCGCGGTGTCGTCGTCCATCGAGACGGTGCGCTGCGCGCGCGCCGCCCACAGGACGGCCGGGAGCAGGACCAGGAGGGCCCAGCCGATCGGGGCGGCCTCGTTCCAGCCGCGGCCGTTGAGCGAGCCCGTCATCCAGATCTGCGCCTGTTGGGCGACCAGGTAGTCGCCCTTCGTCAGGAACAGGGTGGTCACCGACCGCAGGGCGATCGCGAAGCCGATCCCGATGAGGACGAAGCGGGTCGCGTGGAGCCCGCCGCGCCACGCGAAGAGATAGACGAGCGCGGCGGCGGCGACGCCGCCCATGACGGAGAGGTAGGGCAGGACGGTGTACGAGGTGAGGCCGAAGGTCATCGCGCCGACCGTGAGCGCGCTCGCGCCCTGGCTGATGCCGATGATGTCGGGGCTGGCGAGCGGGTTGCGGGCGACGGTCTGGATGAGCGCCCCGGCGATCCCGAAGGCCGCGCCGACGAGCAGCCCGACGACCATGCGGGGCAGCCGCAGGGTGCCCACGACCAGTTCGTCGGGCGACGGCTGCCCGAGGACGACCTTCACGACCTCCGCGGGCGCCACGAAGCTCTCACCGGTGCAGAGGTAGGCGACACAGACCGCCGCCAGCAGGACGACGAGGGCCACGGCGACCAGCCCGGCGCGCCGGTGGAGCAGGAACCGGGCCCGCTTCCCGACCCGTACGACCTGGTAGCCGGCGGGACGGACCGGGGTCCGTACGGGCACTGCCGTGTCCGCGCTCATGCGGGCACCGCCTTCCGGCGTACGAGGGTGACCAGGAACGGCACGCCGATCAGCGCCGTCATCACGCCTGCCGGGACCTCGCCGGGCGGGAACAGGACCCGGCCGACGACATCGGAGACGAGCAGCATCACGGGCCCGACGAGGGCCGCCATCGGCAGCACCCAGCGGTGGTCGCCGCCCACGATCGCGCGGGCGATGTGCGGCACCGCGAGACCGACGAAGGCGATGGGTCCGGCCGCCGCGACGCCCGCGCCGGTGAGCACGGTGGCCCCGATGCCGCCGACGATGCGGACGGCCGCGACGTTCTGCCCCAGACCCTTCGCGACGTCCTCGCCGAGCGCCAGCGCGTCGAGCCCGCGCGCGACGGACACCACGAGGGCGGCCCCGATCAGTAGGAACGGCCAGATCTGCTGGGCGACCTGGGCCTCCCGGCCGGCGATCGAGCCCACCTGCCAGAAGCGGAACTCGTCGAGCGCGGACGCCTTCGTGGTGAGCACCGCCATGGTCACCGACACGAGCAGCGCGTTGATCGCGGCGCCGCCCAGCGCGAGCTTGACCGGCGTCGCGCCGCCCCGGCCCCGGGAGGCGATGGCGTACACGGCGACGGAAGCGACGGCTGCCCCGCCGAAGGCGAACCACACATAGCCGGTGAGGGTGTGGATCCCCGCGTAGGCGATGGCCAGGACGACGGCCACCGAGGCGCCCTGGCTGATCCCGAGGATCCCCGGGTCGGCGATGGGGTTACGCGTGATGCCCTGGAGGACCGTGCCCGCGAGGGCGAGCGCCGCGCCGACCATCAGCCCGATCACGGTGCGCGGCACCCGCATCTGCCGGATCACCTCGGCGGCGTCGGAGTGCCCGCCGTGCAGCAGGGCGTCGAGGACCGCGGACGGCGCGATGGTCCTGGCCCCCACGGCGAGGCTGAGCAGGACGGAGAGCAGCAGGGCGACGACGGCGGCAGCGGTCGCGAGCGCGCGTCTGGACAGGCGTGGAGCGGCGGCTGCCATCGGAACCAATCGGGGGAGCGAGGGCCAGGAACTGCACGGATCAGGGCATTGCGAGGTAAGGCTTGGCTAAGTCTATGTGCGGCCCATGAACCGGGGCAGGGCGCCCATGGGCTCCGTCACCGGGCCCTCGCCCTGCGCAGGGCGACCTCCTCGGCGGTGACGGGGGCCTGGATCTTGTGGACGTCCCCCACCCGCAGGCCGTCCGGCGTGCTGTACTCCCCGTGTACGGCGATGAAGGAGACGGCCGTCCGCGAGGCGGGCTGCCAGAACGTGCGGTAGTACGGCGCGTTCCCGGGGTACTCCGGGATCTCCACCAGCGGGACGCCCCGCCGCCGCAGGAGACGCTCCAGCTTCTCGAACCGGAGCCGCGGGGCGAACCGTCCGTAGCGGGCCCGGAGCACCTCGCCCGGGAGGGTGCGGTCACGGCGGGCGAGCCGGTGCACCTGGAGGCTGAAGTGGTGCCCCGACCAGGGGTCGCGGGCCCCGGCGCGGTGGTAGTGGAACTCCGCCAGGCCGTAGTCACGGCACATGGCCCGGCCGAAGTCGCTCTCGGCGAAGTCCGTCCCAAGGACAGAGGCGACCTCGTCGGGGGACCCCTCGGGGCGGAGGCCGAGCACGGTGCCGGTGGTGACGGCATGGACGTAGAACGCCAGGGAGTACGGGGTCAAGGGCCGTTCCTCGGTAGGGGGCGGATGCGGTGGGGCCCGCATTTCGGACGGCCGGCCGCCCGGTCCGGGACACCGGCACAATGGACGTCATGTCCTCACCCACCCTGACGGTCGGATTCGACCTCGACATGACGCTCATCGACTCCCGGCCCGGCATCAAGGTCGCCTACGAGAGACTGGCGGCCGAGACGGGTGTGTACATCGACACCGAACTGGTCGTCAGCCGGCTCGGCCCGCCGCTCCAGGACGAGATGCGGAACTGGTTCCCGGCCGACGCCATCGACGAGGCCTGCGACCGGTACCGCGCCCTCTACCCGGACACGGCGATCACCCCGACGACCGCGCTCCCCGGCGCCCGGGAGGCCGTCGAGGCCGTCCAGGCGCTCGGCGGGCGGGCGATGGTCGTCACCGCCAAGTACGAGCCGAACGCCAAGCTCCACCTCGCGCACCTCGGCATAGACGCGGACGTGCTGATCGGCGGGCTCTGGGCGGAGGGCAAGGCGCAGGCGCTCCTGGAGCACGGCGCGCGGGTCTACGTCGGCGACCACACCGGGGACGTGCGGGGTGCGCGGGCGGCAAACGCCCTGTCGGTCGGTGTCACCACCGGCCCGTGCGACGAGGACGAACTCCGGGCCGCCGGAGCCGACGTGATCCTGCCGGACCTCACGGTGTTCCCCGCCTGGCTGCGGACCTTCGCCGCGGCGTGAGCGCCGCTACTGGGCCGCGGCGCGCTTCGGGGAGTTCTTCCACACCGACCGCACCACCCCCGCGGCCGCGATCAGGAAGCCCACACCCATCAGCATGCACACCGCGTAGGCGATGGACGGGAACGGGTCGGTGCCCAGGAACAGTGGGGCCACGGTGACCAGTGTGGCCAGTGCGCCGATGAAGAAGACGATCGCGCCGACCTGTACGAGCCGGTCGCCTGCGCCGGAAGGAGTAGTACTCACCCGGTCAGGGTAGTTCCCAGCTCGGCGGAACCATTCGGCGACGTCTTGTGTCCGGCCCCTGGACCATTAGCCTGGGGCACGGCGGGTCGGAAGACCCGCTGTACTGCTATCCGGAGCCGTTTCACGGCTCTCCCGCGCACCGACGAGTACGAGGACGAGGACAGACGTGCCCACGGGTAAGGTCAAATGGTTCAATTCGGAAAAGGGCTTCGGCTTTCTTTCGCGCGACGACGGCGCCGACGTCTTCGTCCACTCCTCCGTACTCCCGGCCGGCGTCGAAGCGCTCAAGCCCGGCCAGCGCGTCGAGTTCGGCGTGGTGGCCGGCCAGCGCGGTGACCAGGCCCTCTCCGTGGTGATCCTCGACCCCACGCCGTCCGTCGCCGCCGCACAGCGGCGCAGGCCGGACGAGCTGGCCTCGATCGTGCAGGACCTGACGACGGTGCTGGAGAACATCACGCCGCTGCTGGAACGCGGCCGGTACCCCGACAAGGCGGCGGGCGCGAAGATCGCCGGCCTGCTGAGGGCCGTCGCCGACCAGCTCGACGTCTGACGTACGCGGGGACGCCCGGGCAGGGCCCGGGCGTCCCTGATCAGCGCCCGGTGACGGAGAACGCGTCCGGCGCCAGCGCCGGCACGAGGCCCTCGGCCGCCGCCCGGGTCAGCAGGCCGCGGATCGCCGCGTAGCCGCTCTCGCCGAGGTCGGCGGTGAACTCGTTCACGTACAGCCCGATGTGCTGGTCGGCCACGGCCGGGTCCATCTCCTGGGCGTGCTCCAGGACGTACGGACGCGAACGCTCCGGGTCGTCCCAGGCCATCCGCACCGACGTACGGATCGACTCCGACAGCCTGTTCAGCGTCTCCTCGCCCAGCGAGCGCTTCGCGATGATCGCGCCCAGCGGGATCGGCAGGCCGGTGGTCGACTCCCAGTGCTCACCCATGTCGGCGAGGCTGTGCAGACCGTAGTTCTGGTACGTGAAACGGGCCTCGTGGATCACGAGCCCGGCGTCCACCCGGCCGTCGCGCACCGCCGGCATGATCTCGTCGAACGGCATGACGACGATCTCGCCCACGCCGCCCGGCACGACCTCGGCCGCCCACAGCCGGAACAGCAGATAGGCGGTGGAGCGCTCGCTCGGCACGGCGACGGTCTTCCCCGTCAGGTCCGCGCCCGCCTCCCTCGTGAGGACGAGCGGCCCGCAGCCACGCCCCAGGGCCCCGCCGCACGGCAGCAGCGCGTACTCGTCGAGCACCCACGGGAGGACGGCGTACGACACCTTCAGCACGTCGAGCTCGCCGCGCTCGGCCATGCCGTTGGTGAGGTCGATGTCGGCGAAGGTGACGTCGAGGGCGGGCGCGCCGGGGACCCTTCCGTGCGCCCAGGCGTCGAAGACGAAGGTGTCGTTGGGACACGGCGAGAAGGCGATCCGCAGCGCGGGGAGCGAAGCGCCGGCGGAGTCCGTCGCGGTGTCAGTCACGATGTCGGTCGAGTCGGTCATGCCAGGTCCAACTTTCCACTACAGGTGCGGTCTTCCCGAACGCCTCGGTGAGCGCCGCCAGGGCGTCGCCGATACGCCAGGCCCCGCGGTCGCGCGGCCCCACGGTGTTCGAGACGGCCCGGAGTTCCAGCGCCGGCACACCGAACCTGTCGGCGGCCTCCGCGACGCCGAAGCCCTCCATGGCCTCGGCGACGGCTCCGGGGTGCGCGGCCAGCAGCTCGGCGGTGCGGGCCGCGCTGCCGGTCACGGTGGAGACGGTGAGGACGGGGCCCGGCACGGCGCCGGTGGCCTCCGCCACGTCCCGTACGAGGGCCTCGGGCGGCAGGAAGGTGTCCCTGCCGAAGCCGAGACCGGTGACGGGCACGAAGCCGTCCGGGGTCTCGGCGCCCAGGTCCGCGGCGACGATGCCGGTCGCCACGACGAGGGAGCCGACGGGCGCGGCGGGTGCGAAGCCGCCGCCGATGCCGGCCGAGACCACGGCCGCGTACGGCTGCGAGGCGGGCGCGGCGGCGAGGGCGAAGGCGGTGGCGGCCGCCGCGGCGGCCGGGCCCGCGCCACCCGCGAGGACGTCGAACGGGCCGGCCCGGTGCAGCTCGGCGCCGGGCACCTCCCGCACCTCCGGATCACCCCCGAACGCGCGCGTGACCGCGTCCCGTTCGGCCGGGACGGCGGTCACGACAAGCACCCGCACGGCGGTGGTCCTCGGGGTCGAAGGGTCGGTCAGGATGTCTTCGTGAGCTGGAAGTGCCAGACGCCCGTGAGCTTCTGACCCTTGGTCTCGACGATGCTGACCTGCGTCTTGTCCGCCGTGGTCTCACCGGTCTGGCTGGCGAAGAAGGCGCTGCCGGGGATCGACCGGTAGGTCTTCTTGTACGGCTCCTGCTCGGCCTGCTGGCCGTTGATGAAGAGGCTCCAGCCGTGGTCCGCGACCTCGGGGTCGACGCCGAAGCGGACCTTGTCGTCCATCGCGACCTTGACGGTGTCCTCCGCCTTCTTGTTCAGGCAGCCCTGGATCTCGGACTCCTTGAGGGCGTTGCCGTCGTTGTAGCAGGACGCCTCGGCGCTCACCGAGTTGTCGCCGACCGTCACGGTGGCGAGCGGCGTCGGCTTGTCGCAGGCGGACAGGACTAGGAGTCCCGCGGACACGGCACCAAGAGCGACGCCGATTCGACGGCCCTTACCGGAGAAGAACGCAACGGTCATGCGCCGAAGGTTATCGGTCGGTGCCGCTCACGCCACGCGGGGGTGCGGTGAGCCGCGCCGTGCGGCCCCCAGGAGGCCCCGTACGGAGGCGGCGGCACCCAGCGCCAGGAGCCCCGCGGCGACGGACATGCCGAGTACTCCGTTGAGCGGTAGCGCGATGCCGATCGCGCCGCCGGCCACCCAGGACATCTGGAGCAGCGTCTCCGACCGGGCGAAGGCCGACGTACGCACCTCCTCCGGCACGTCGCGCTGGATCATCGCGTCCAGCGACAGCTTGGACAGGGCCTGTGTGAAACCCGCGACCGCGGCGAGGGCGGCGACCATCACGGTGCTGAAGAACACCGCGGTGAGCACAGCGACCCCCAGGGCGAGCCCCAGCACCGTCGCGACGATCACCTCGGGGCCGCGCGCCCTGAGCCACGAGCCGACCGCCGTGCCGCAGGCGTTCCCGGCGCCCGCCGCGACCCCGACGATGCCGAGGGAGACGGCGGCGCTCTGCCCCGCCAGGGGGTGCTCGCGCAGCAGGAACGCCAGGAAGAAGATCAGGAAGCCGGAGAGCGCGCGGTGCGCGGCGTTGGCCTGGAGGCCGTGCAGGACGGACGGCCCGACGGACCGCAGCCCCGGCGGCTTCTCCCGCCGGCTCCTCCTCGCGGCCCACGTGCTGCCGGTCCTGCCGTCCCTGGCGCTCTTGGAGGTGCTGACGCGGACGGGCGGCGGGGCGGCCGCCTCCTCGTGCGGGACGACGAGGCGGGCCTTGCGCTCGCCCTTCGCGGAGTCGACCTTGGGGGGCAGCGTGAAGGCGAGGACCGTACCGCCGAGGAAGATCACACAGGCGCCGTAGAGCGGCCAGGGGGACCCGATGCTCTGCAGCCCCGCCCCGATCGGCGCCGCGACACCTGTGGCCAGCAGACCGGCAAGGGTGACCCGCGAATTGGCCTTCACCAGGGAGAAGCGGGGCGGCAGGAGACGGGGCACCACGGCGCTGCGCACGACCCCGTACGCCTTCGAGCAGACCAGGACGCCCAGGGCCGCCGGATAGAGCTCCAGGCCGCCCGTGGCCACCGCGCCCGACATCGTGATCGCGAGCACCGCCCGGGCGAACATCGCACCGGCCATCGCGGCGCGGCGGCCGTGCGGCAGACGGTCCAGGAGGGGGCCGACCACCGGGGCGAGCAGGGTGAAGGGGGCCATGGTGACGGCGAGGTACAGGGCGACGCGCCCCCGTGCCTCGTCCGTCGGTACGGAGAAGAACACCGTGGAGGCGAGCGCCACGGTGATCATGACGTCACCGGCGCCGTTGACCGCGTGCAGCTCGATCAGCTTGCCGAGGCCGGACTCGCCGGCCCCGTGGGCGTGGGTCGCCTTCCTGATCCCCCGTGCGGTGCCCGTGAACGGGGCGCGCAGGGCACGGGTGATCGCCCGCCCCGCCCTGCGGAGCGGGCCGGATCCGTCGGACGACCTGGCGGCGGCCACGTCGTCATAGTGCCCCACCCCCCGCCGTCACGAACCCATGATCGGGCCGGGGTGTGGCGACGGACGCTCCGTCGGGTGAGTCGTCCCCGGCCGGGAAACGGCTTGTACGCGCCGCCGCTCCCGGGCGATTCCGCTCTCCGCCCGGTAACGGATCCGAACCGGTACGGAAGGGTTCCGGTGCTGTTTGGGACGGGCAGGTGGGCGCGGGGCGGCGGAGAGGGTAGCGTGCACTCACGCGCCACCGGCGGTTGTTCTTGGCCGCGCGCCTCTCCGCGATCCCGCAGAATGGGTGGCAGAAGGCGCGCCCGAGGCAGGCACAACGGGTGTGGACGTCGACGCGGCCCCCAGGTCCGCTCCGCTCACAACTGTCATGGCCGAAATCGGACATCGATGGAGCTGCTGGCGCGCTCGTGAGACGGCGTATGGAGAGAAGCGAGACCTGTGAGTGCTGCGACGACGCGAAGCCGTACGGCCCGTACCCCCGCCCCTGACCGTCTGTGCGCCGAGGCGGTAGACCTCGCACGCGCGGCCGCGGAAGAGGCTGCCGCGCCAGGAGTGGTGGGTGAGCACGTGGCCCTGGTCTCCGAGGGGGACCGGGTCGTCACGCACTACTTCGAGGCCAAGGAACCCGGCTACCGGGGCTGGCGCTGGGCGGTGACGGTCGCCAGGGCCTCCCGCGCCAAGAACGTCACCCTTGACGAAACGGTGCTGCTGCCCGGATCCGACGCGCTCCTGGCCCCCGAGTGGGTGCCCTGGAGCGAGCGGCTGCGGCCCGGCGACATGGGCCCCGGCGACCTGCTGCCCACCGAGGCGGAGGATCCGCGCCTGGAGCCCGGCTGGACGGGCGAGGACGAGCCCCTGCCGAACTCCGCGGTCTCCGAGGTGTCGCAGGAGCTGGCCGCCCTCGCCGACGTCGAGGACGCGGAGCTGACGACGCTGCCCGGGACGCGGCGGGGCTCGATCGCCGCGGTCGCGGACGAGCTCGGCACGAGGCGTGCGCGGGTGCTGTCCCGGTACGGGCTGAGTCTGGCGGCGGACCGGTGGGACGAGGAGTTCGGCGCGAAGACGCCCATGGCGCAGGCGGCGCCCGCGTCGTGTGTCACCTGCGCGTTCCTGGTGCCGATGGCAGGCTCGCTGAAGCAGGCCTTCGGGGTCTGCGCGAACGAGTTCGCCCCGGCGGACGGCCGGGTCGTCTCCCTGGCGTACGGCTGCGGGGGTCACTCCGAGGCGGCGGTCATGCCGAAGACGCCGAAGCCGTCGCACGCGCTGGACACGATGCGGGTGGACGACTACTCCCTGCGTCCTGCCGACGGCTCCGGCTCGGTCCCGGACCGTGCGGACGGCGCGACGGAGGATCTGGGGCACTCCTGACGCTCCTGTCCGCTGTGGGGTCCGGGCTCGCGGTGCCCGGGCATCGCGGGGCCCGCGGGCGCTCCTGGTACAGGCTTTGTCCTCAATCGCCGGGCGGGCTTGATCTTGCCGGGGCGCGGTCCGGCCCTGCGTGTTGCTGGTCCCGTGGCCGGCCGGCGTCGGGGGCTGCCCCGTCGCGGTACCTTCGGGCGCACACTGGGCGTCACGGGTTACGGGTCACCGGAAGAGCGGAGTACGAGCGTGAGCATGAATGCGACCGAGGGGGCCGATCCGTTCGGGACGGCGCGACTGCGGCGCGGCGTGCTCGACGCCTGGGGCGCGGGCCCGGCCCGCTTCCGGGAGGACGCCAACGCCGAGGAGGACCTCGCGCTGGGCGGCTACCGCGACCGCCTGGTCGTCGAGCTCGCCCAGAACGCCGCCGACGCCGCCGCCCGCGCCGGTGTCCCCGGCCGGCTCCGCCTCACCCTGCACGAGGCGGACGGCGACAGCTCCGCCGTGCTTGCCGCCGCCAACAACGGCGCGCCCCTCGACGCGACCGGCGTCGAGTCGCTGAGCACCCTGCGTGCCTCCGCCAAGCGCGAGGGTCACGAGTCGTCCGTGGGCCGCTTCGGTGTCGGCTTCGCCGCCGTGCTGGCCGTCAGTGACGAGCCCGCCGTGATCGGACGCCACGGAGGCGTCCGCTGGTCCCTCGCGGAGGCCCGCGACCTCGCGCGGCAGGCGGCCGTCGGCAGCCCCGGCCTCGGCGACGAGCTGCGCCGCCGCGACGGACACGTACCGCTGCTCCGGCTCCCGCTGCCCGCCGAGGGCACCGCGCCCGACGGTTACGACACCGTGGTCGTCCTGCCGCTCCGCGACGGTGTCGCCGAGGACCTCGTGAGCAGGCTGCTGGAAGGCGTCGACGACGCGCTCCTCCTGACGCTGTCCGGCCTCGACGAGATCGTCATCGAAACCCCCGCCGGCGTACGGACGTTGCGACGCTCGCAGCACGGCCCGTACACGCACGTCGACGACTCCGTGCACGGCCTCCACCGCTGGCGCACCGTCGCCGGCCAGGGCCCCCTGGAGCCCGCTCTGCTGGCCGACCGGCCCGTCGAGGAGCGGCTGCGTCCGCACTGGTCCGTGACGTGGGCCGTGCCCGTGGGCGAGGACGGGGCGCCCCAGCAGCCCCGTACGGCACCCGTCGTGCACGCGCCGACCCCCACCGACGAGCCCCTCGGTGTCCCCGCCCTGCTGATCGCCTCGCTGCCGCTGGACACCACCCGCCGGCACCCCGCGCCGGGCCCGCTGACCGACTTCCTGGTGGAGCGCGCGGCCGACGCCTACGCCGAGCTGCTCGCCGGGTGGGAGCCCGTGTCCACCGCCACGATCGCGCTGGTGCCGGGCGCGCTCGGCAAGGGGCAGCTCGACGGCGCCCTGCGGGCCGCGATCCTGGAGCGGCTGCCGCGGGTGGCGTTCCTGGAGCCCGCCGCGCCCCGTGACCCCGCCGAGGCCGCGGCCCAGTGGGACGACTGGGACGGCGCCGGGGCACCGAGCCCGGGGACGACCGCGCTGCGGCCCGTCGAGGCCGAGGTGGTCGAGGGCGTGGGCGACCGGACCGTACGGGTCCTCGCCGAGGTCCTGCCCTGTCTGCTGCCCGCCGGTCTCGAACGCCGCGTCGAGCTGCGCACGCTCGGTGTCGCCCGGGTCCCGCTGACCGAGGCCATCGACCGGCTGGCCGGCCTGGAGCGCGACCCGGACTGGTGGCGGCGACTCTACGACAGCCTGGCCGGCGTCGACCCCGACCGGCTCTCCGGGCTGCCCGTGCCCCTCGCCGGCCCGGTGGACGCGCCGCCCCGCACCACGATCGGACCCCGCCAGGTCCTCCTGCCGCTGCCGGACGCGCTCACCTCGCCCGTGCTCGCCCGGCTGGCCCGGCTCGGGCTGAAGGTCGCCCACCCGGACGCCGCCCACCCCCTGCTGGAGAAGCTCGGCGCGCTGCCCGCCACCCCCCGGGCCGTCCTGACGACCCCGCAGGTCCGGGCCGCCGTCGCCGGGTCGCTGGACGCGGGCGAGATCTGGGACGAGGACGCCCTGGACGGGGACGAGCTCGCCGAGACCGTCCTCACGCTCGTCCGCGACGCGGACCTCGCGCCCGGCGACGAGCCCTGGCTGGGCGCGCTCGCCCTGCCCGACGAGGACGGCGAACCCGCACCCGCCGGCGAACTCGTGCTGCCGGACAGCCCGTTCGCCCAGGTGATGCGTGAGGGTGAACTCGCCCTGTGCGACGCGGAGCTGGCCGATCGCTGGGGTGAACAGCCCCTGACCGCCTGCGGGGTGCTGGCCACCTTCGCCCTCGTACGGGCCGCCGACGTCGTCCTGGACCCGGACGAACTGGAGCCCCGCGACGGCGACTTCGCCGAGCCCGACGACGCGGGCCTGCTCGACGCCGTCGACGTGTGGTGCGAGGACGTCCTGGACCAGCTCCCGGACACCCCCGTCCCACCGGTCGCCACCGAGCTCGTCGCCGTACGCGACCTGGACCTCGTCGACGACGACGCCTGGCCGCAGGCGCTCGCGATGCTCGCCCTCCCGCCGCTGCGCGACGCGCTGACCCAGCCGGTACGGGTGCTGCTCCCGGACGGTACGACGCAGTCGGTGCGGCCCTACACCGCGTGGTGGCTGCGCGACCACCCCGTGCTCGACGGCCGCCGCCCGGCCGGCCTGCGCGCGGCGGGCGGTGACCCGCGCCTCGCGGGCCTGTACGACTCCGCCGACGCGACGGGCTTCGACGACGCGCAGGTGCTGCGCGCCCTCGGCGTACGGACCTCGGTGGCGGCGCTCCTGGACGAGCCGGGCGGGGCGGCCGAGCTGCTGGGCCGGCTCGCCGACGAGGACCGCCCCGTCGGTCCCGTACAGCTGCACTCGCTCTACACGGCGCTCGCCGAGCTGGACCCCGAACAGGTCACGCTGCCCGACGAGTTGCGGGCCGTCGTGGACGACGAGGTGCGGGTCGCCGACGCTGCGGACGTCGTGATCGCCGACGCCCCCGACCTGCTGCCGCTGACCGGCGGGCTCCCACTGCTCCCGGTGGCCCCCGCCCGGGCGGCCGAGCTGGCGGACCTGCTCCAGGTGCGGCGGCTCGGCGAGAGCGTCGAGGCCGTGGTGACGACGGAGGGCGAGGTGCACGAGGTGCCGGAGTCCGTACGGATCCTGCTCGGCGCCGGGACCCCCGGCACGTACGTCGAGCACGGCGAACTGCGCGCGGGCGGCGTCGAGCTGGACTGGCGTCGCGGCCCGGACGGTGTGGTCCACGCGTCCACGGTGGAGGGTGTGGCGGCCGGCCTCGCCTGGGCGGCCGGCCAGTGGCCGCGCCGCTTCGAGGTGGCGGCGCTCCTGGAGGACCCGTCCCGCACGGAGGAGCTGGCCCGGGACCGCTGGTTCGACTGACGACCGGCAACCGGGAGGCTGTCGGAGACCCGCGACCGGGCGGGTCTCACAGCTCCTGGACGTACCGCTTCGCGACGACCAGCGAGGCGAGCGGGTGGTCGTCCCGGACCGTCTTGATCGCCGCGACGTCCCCACGGGCGCCGCGCACGGAGCGGACCTTGTCCTCGTCGACCTGGCGCCGGAACCCTTCATAGGTCCCGTAGCGGTCCCAGAACGCGCGCTTCCGCCTGCGGGCGGCACGTTCGCCGGCGACGCCCAGCGCTCCTGAGACCGCGACCGCGATGACGCCGGTGAGCGGGTCGATCATCCGTGTGCCCCCTCTGCCCCGGAGGCGTGACCGGGTGCACGGGTGTTGATACCGGACCGACCCGGCACCCCTGTGTGATCTTCACCATAAATACATTCCCCGGGCACAACTATTCACATCCGGGCGCTGTCTGATCGTGCGAGTCATCAGACTCATCGACCAGTTGGGGCCCGCCGGGTGGACACCACCACGGCGGGTCCCCTGCTCCACAGGGGACCACATGCGTATTCGTGCCACCGTCGCCGCTGTTTCCGGCGCCCTGGCTCTGTCCGCTCTCGCCGTACCGGCCGCGCAGGCGGGGGACCAGGCAGTCCCGGACCTGGACAGGCCCACCGCGGCCGAGGTCTTCGGCACCGGCGCCAAGGCCCCTCGCGCGGCGGCGCGCGCCGCCGTGACGACCCCGGTGATCTCCAAGGTCGTCATCAACGGCGGCAAGGACGTCGTCGTCGGCACCACGGCCGCGAAGAAGATCACGGTCTCCGTCACCGCCTCGCACCCGTCCGGCATAGTCGACGGCTACATCGACCTGTGGCACGGCACGAACGTGAGCTCCGGTCTCGACGGGGTGCTGCTGCCGAACGAGGACGTGGCGTCCTGCAAGAACCTCAGCGCCACGACCGCCACCTGCACGATGACGATCACGGCGTACCCGGGTTACGACCTGTACAAGAACACGCTGGCCGGCACCTGGAAGGTCACCGCCGGCGCGCTCGCCGGCGACCAGTCGGTCGCGTGGAACGACTACCAGTCCACGGCCCGCGTCCAGCGCCTCTCCAAGCTGACCGTCAACGCCGCGCCGGAGCCCGTCAAGAAGGGCGCCACCATCACGGCCACCGGGAAGCTCTCGCGTGCCAACTGGGAGAACGGCACGTACATGGGCTACACCGTGCAGCCCGTCAAGCTGCAGTTCCGCAAGAAGACCAGCAGCACCTACACCACCGTCAAGACCATCAAGACGAACAGCACCGGTGCGCTGAAGACCACGGTCAAGGCCTCGGTGGACGGCTACTGGCGCTACAGCTTCGCCGGCACCTCGACCACCCCGGCCGTCACGACCGCGGGTGACTTCGTCGACGTGAAGTAAGCAGCTGTGAAGTAGACAGCTACGAGCGGAAGCGGCGGCCGACCATACGCCAGGCCAGTTCCAGGACGGCCGCCGCGACCACCGCGATCCCCACCGCCGCCCACGGCATCGTCGTCCCCACCAGCTTCAGCGCGAAGAAGTCCTGGAGCCAGGGCACCGCGAGCACGATGAGGAAGCACAGGCCCATCGTCGCCACCAGGGCGATCCGCCACCACGTGTAGGGGCGGGCGATGATCGCCAGGACCCACATGGAGACCAGGAACAGCGTGAGGGTCGCCGCGCTCGTCTCCGCGTCCAGCGCCCCCGTACCGGCGTAGTGGTGCCGGGCGACGAGATACGTGGCGAAGGTGGCCGCCGCCGCGATCACCCCGGAGGGGATCGCGTACCGCATGACGCGGCGCACGAAGTGCGGCTGGGCCCGCTCCTTGTTGGGGGCGAGCGCCAGGAAGAACGCCGGGACGCCGATCGTCAGCGTGGACAGCAGCGTGAGATGGCGCGGCAGGAACGGGTACTCCACCTGGAAGCAGACCACCAGGATCGCCAGCAGCACCGAGTAGACGGTCTTCGTCAGGAACAGGGTGGCGACCCGGGTGATGTTGCCGATGACCCGCCGGCCCTCGGCGACGACGGACGGCAACGTCGCGAAGCTGTTGTCGAGCAGCACGATCTGGGCCACCGCGCGGGTCGCCTCCGAGCCCGAGCCCATCGAGACCCCGATGTCGGCGTCCTTCAGCGCCAGCACGTCGTTGACGCCGTCCCCGGTCATCGCGACCGTGTGCCCGCGTGACTGGAGCGCCCCGACCATGTCCCGCTTCTGCTGCGGGGTGACCCGGCCGAAGACCGCGTTCCGCTCGATCTCCGTCGCCATGTCGTCGCTGTCCTCGGGCAGCCGGCGGGCGTCCAGGGGGTGTTCGGCGCCCGGCATCCCCAGCTTCTGGGCCACCGCGCCGACCGAGACGGCGTTGTCGCCGGAGATGACCTTCGCGTCGACGTTCTGGTCGTCGAAGTAGGCCAGCGTGTCGCCGGCGTCGGGCCGCAGCCGCTGCTCCAGGACGACGAGCGCGGTGGGCACGGCCCCGGAGGCGGCGTCCGGGGCGTCCAGCTCACCCCGCACCCTGGCGAGGAGCAGGACCCGCAGCCCCTGCTCGTTGAGGTGGCCGGTCTCGGCGAGGGCGGGGTCGTCGGCGCCCAGGAGGACATCGGGGGCTCCCAGCAGCCAGGCGGACGCTTCGCCGTCGCCCTCGGTGAAGGCGGCCCCGCTGTACTTGCGGGCCGAGGAGAACGGCATGGCCTGCGTGACGCCCCAGCCCTCACCGTCCGGGTAGGCGTCGATGATGGCCTGGAGACTGGCGTTGGGCCGGGGATCGGAGGCGCCGAGAGCGCCGAGGACACGGCGTACGTACTCCTCGTCGGAGCCGTTCAGCGGGCGGACCTCGGTGACGTCCATGCCGCCCTCGGTGAGGGTGCCGGTCTTGTCCAGACAGACGACGTCGACCCGGGCCAGGCCCTCGATGGCGGGCAGCTCCTGCACGAGGCACTGCTTGCGGCCGAGCCGGATGACCCCGATCGCGAAGGCGACCGAGGTGAGCAGCACCAGGCCCTCGGGGATCATCGGGACGATGCCGCCGACCGTGCGGGCGACCGAGTCCTTGAAGTTGTTGTCCTTGACGACCAGCTGGCTGATGACGAGCCCGATCGCCGTCGGCACCATCATCCAGGTCACGTACTTGAGGATCGTGCTGATGCCGCTGCGGAGCTCGGACTGCACGAGGGTGAAGCGGGACGCCTCCTCGGCGAGCTGGGCGGCGTAGGCCTCGCGGCCGACCTTGGTGGCGGTGAACGCCCCGCCGCCGGCGACGACGAAGCTGCCGGACATCACCGGGTCGCCGGGCCGCTTGACCACGGGGTCGGCCTCGCCCGTCAGGAGCGACTCGTCGATCTCCAGGCTGTCGGCCTCGGCGACCGTGCCGTCCACGACGGCCTTGTCCCCGGGGCCCAGCTCGACCAGATCGCCGAGCACGATCTCGGAGACGGAGACCTCCGCCGCCTTTCCGTCGCGCCGCACGGTCGGTTTCGCCTCGCCGATCACCGCGAGGCTGTCCAGGGTCTTCTTGGCGCGCCATTCCTGGACGATGCCGATCCCCGTGTTGGCGATGATCACGAAGCCGAAGAGGCTGTCCTGGATCGGCGCGACGGACAGCATGATCACCCAGAGCACGCCGATGATCAGGTTGAACCGGGTGAGGACGTTCGCGCGGACGATCTCGGTGACGGAGCGGGACGAGCGGACCGGTACGTCGTTGACCTCGCCTCGGGCGACCCGTTCGGCGACCTCGGCGGTCGTCAGCCCGCCCGGTGGCGCGGGCGCCGGCGAGGTCCGTACGGGGTCCGGCTGCTCACCGAAGGGATCGAGTGCCCGCTGCGTCATGATTCCGACCGTACGGGCGGAAGGGGCGGTTCACCCGCCGGGCGCCGGAAGATCCGACCGGGGGAGGACCGGAATGGTCCCACGGTCGTACGTCAGGGGACGGGGCCGGGGGATCGGAACCGCAGGGCCGTACGGGAGCAGGCGCCCGCAGTCAGTGGTGCGCGCCGTCGGGCGCGGGCCCGTCGGCGGCGGCACGGGCGGCGGCCCGCTTGAGCGCCGCGTCCCGCCCCCGGACGTACCAGATGCCGATCAGGCCCAGTCCGGCACCGGCCAGGCAGACCCAGATCCACCAGGCGTGACCGCGGTCGTCGAACCAGCCGTAGAAGGGAACCTGCACGACGAAGAGGACGAACCAGAGGATCGTGCCGCCCGTGACGGTGGCGACGACAGGGCCCTCCAGGGGCTCGGGCGCCTCGTGCTTCGGTGTCCACTTCTCCATGCGGTCAGTCTACGGGCTGCGCTGCGGGCCAGTCGGCCCAAGGATCTACGCGCGGAGATAGCGATCTTTCCCTTATGTATTCATACTGAATCTGCTTGTGGGTGACTCGATTCATTCGTGTGAACATCCAAATCTGACCGCTTTCATCCCCTCGATGCACGACTGAAGGTCATACATGTCCTCCTCGGCCACCGCTCCGGTCGATCAGCCTCCGATGCCGCAGCAGCCTCACGGTGTCCTTGATCGTTACTTCAAGATCTCCGAGCGGGGGTCGACGGTCGCGCGCGAGGTCCGTGGTGGTTTCGCCACGTTCTTCGCCATGGCGTACATCATCGTGCTCAACCCGATCATCCTCGGCAGCGCGAAGGACATGTACGGGCACCAGCTCGACGGCGGCCAGCTCGTCACGGCCACCGTGCTGGCGGCGGCGTTCTCCACGCTCCTGATGGGTGTCATCGGCAATGTGCCGATCGCGCTCGCCGCCGGCCTCGGCGTCAACACCGTCGTCGCCCTCCAGCTCGCCCCCCGGATGAGCTGGCCCGACGCGATGGGCATGGTCGTCCTCGCGGGCATCGTCGTGATGCTGCTCGTCGCGACCGGGCTGCGCGAGCGCGTGATGAACGCGGTGCCGCGCTCGCTCCGCAAGGGCATCGCGATGGGCATCGGCCTCTTCGTGCTCCTGGTCGGCCTGGTCGACTCCGGCTTCGTCTCCCGCATCCCGGACGCCGCGCACACCACGGTGCCGCTGCAGCTCGGCAACGACGGCCACCTCAACGGCTGGCCGGTCCTGGTCTTCGTCCTCGGCGCGCTGCTGACCCTCGCGCTGATCGTCCGCAAGGTGCCGGGCGCGATCCTGCTCTCCATCGTCGTCATGACGGTCGTCGCGCTGGTCATCGACGCGGTCGCCGACCTGCCGGCCGGTGCCTGGGGGCTGACCGTCCCGGAGTGGCCCGGCAATCCGGTGGCCTCCCCGGACTTCGGGCTGATCGGTCAGGTCAGTCTGTTCGGCGGCTTCGGGAAGGTCGGCCTCCTGACCGGCATCCTCTTCGTCTTCACCGTGCTGCTGTCCTGCTTCTTCGACGCGATGGGCACCATCCTCGGCGTCGGTGACGAGGCCAAGCTGATGGACAAGGACGGCCACTTCCCGGGCATCAACAAGGTCCTCCTCGTCGACGGTGTCGCCGTCGCCGCGGGTGGCGTGAGCTCCTCCTCCGCGTCGACCTGCTTCGTCGAGTCCACGGCGGGGGTCGGCGAGGGCGCCCGTACCGGGCTCGCGAGCGTGGTGAGCGGGCTGCTCTTCTCGGTGGCGCTGCTCCTGACGCCGCTGGCGACGATGGTCCCCTCGCAGGCGGCCACTCCGGCGCTGATCGCGGTCGGTTTCCTGATCCTCGCGGGCAATGTGCGGGACGTCGACTGGAGCGACTACACGCTCGCCGTCCCGGCCTTCATGGCCATGCTGATGATGCCGCTCACGTACTCGATCACCAACGGCATCGGCATCGGCTGCATCGCCTTCAGCGTGATGCGCCTGGCGGCCGGGCGCGGCCGGGAGGTCCCGACGGCGATGTACGTGGTGTCCGCGGTCTTCGTCTTCTACTACGCGATGCCGGCGCTCGGCCTCACGTAGGCGCGCACCCCGACGCGCGAAAAATCTTCACCCCTGCGGGGCGGAGCCCGTCATGTGACCCGGTCGGCCGGGTCCGCGTGACGGGTCTCCGCCCCGTAGAACTTCTCCGTCTCGTCGACGGCGGCGTGGAAACGTTCGTCGAAATCGTCGCGCACGAGCGTCTGGACCACGTAGTCCTGGACGCTCATACCGCGTCTCGCGGCGTGCCGGCGGAGCCGGTCGAGCAGCTCACCGTCTATGCGCAGGCTGAGCACTGTCGATCCCATGCCAAGCAGGGTCGCGGCACGTGCGGCCTTTTCGCGCGTCTTTCCGCCTCATACTCACTCGTTCGGGTGATCAGTTTCTCGCGCGTGTACCACCGGGTGGTATTTAGCATGGCTAATGAGTTACGCTAAGGAACATGCCTGACCTGATCCACGACGGTGACAGTGCCGCCGCCGTGAGCTCCCTCCGCTCCGCCGTGATGCTGCTGGGCCGGCGCCTGAAGCACCAGCGCGTCGACGAGTCGCTGAGCCCCACCGAGATGTCGGTGCTCGGTACGCTCGCCCGCTGCGGTTCAGCCACCCCCGGTGAGCTGGCCCGCAAGGAGCACGTGCAGCCCCCGTCGATGACCCGCATCGTCGCGCTGCTGGAAGCGAAGGGCCTGGTCAGACTGGAACCGCACCCCGATGACCGTCGGCAGAAGATGGTCAGCCGGACCGAGCAGGCGGAAGCCATGCTCGCCGAGAGCCGCGACAAGCGGAACGCCTGGCTGACCGGACTCGCCGAGGGCCTGGACGAGGATGAGTGGGAGAAGCTGCGGGCCGCCGCGCCCGTGCTGGAGAAGCTCGCCCACCTGTGACCCCTTCGGGCGCCGCCGGACCCCGGTCCGCAGCGCCCGCAGTCACGTCCCCGTCAGTAAGAACGCCGTATACGTCCGAGGAGGCGAACTCTTTTGAGTACGGGATCCGGAGCAGACTCCGCCCCCGCACCGACTTCCACCCACGAGAGCAAGACCGGCGGGACCTTCTCGTCGCTGAAGATCCGTAACTACCGCCTGTTCGCCACGGGCGCCGTGATCTCCAACACCGGTACCTGGATGTCCCGCATCACGCAGGACTGGCTCGTCCTGAGCCTCACCGGGTCCGCCGCCGCCGTCGGTATCACCACGGCCCTCCAGTTCCTTCCGATGCTGCTCTTCGGCCTGTACGGCGGGGTCATCGCCGACCGGCTCCCGAAGCGGCGTCTGCTGCTCATCAGCCAGGCCGCACTCGGCCTCTGCGGCGTCGCGCTCGCCGTCCTGACCCTCTCCGGCGTCGTCGAGGTCTGGCACGTCTACCTGATCGCCTTCCTGCTCGGCATGGTGACCGTCGTCGACAACCCGGCGCGCCAGTCGTTCGTCTCCGAGATGGTCGGCCCCGCGCAGCTGCGCAACGCGGTCAGCCTGAACTCGGCGAACTTCCAGTCCGCCCGGCTCATCGGCCCCGCCGTCGCGGGTGTCCTGATCACGACGGTCGGCAGCGGCTGGGCGTTCATGTTCAACGGGCTGTCCTTCATCGCGCCGCTCGTCGGCCTGATGATGATGCGGACGAGCGAGCTCCACGCGTCCGTGACCGTCAAGCGGGCCAAGGGCCAGCTCCGTGACGGCCTGCGCTACGTATCCGGCAGGCCCGATCTGATCTGGCCGATCGTCCTGGTCGGCTTCGTCGGCACGTTCGGGTTCAACTTCCCGATCTTCCTGACGGCCTTCGCGGACGAGATCTTCCACGGCGGCGCCGGGATGTACTCGTTCTTCAACATCCTCATGGCGGCCGGTTCCCTCGCCGGGGCCCTGCTCGCCGCCCGCCGTCGCTCCTCGCGGCTGCGGATGCTGGTGGCGGCGGGCACCCTGTTCGGTCTGCTGGAGGTCGCCGCGGCCCTGTCGCCGTCGGTGTGGCTGTTCTCGCTGCTGCTGCTCCCGATCGGCATGATCGGCCTGACGACCAACATCAGCGCCAACACGAGCGTCCAGATGGCCGCCGACCCCGAGATGCGGGGCCGGGTGATGAGCCTCTACATGATGGTCTTCGCCGGGGGCACGCCGGTGGGCGCCCCGATCGTCGGCTGGATCAGCGACACCTACGGCGCCCGGGTCGGTATGGCGGCCGGAGGCGCGATCTCCATGGTGGCCGCGGTCGGAGTCGGCTTCATGCTGACGCGCGTCGGCGGCCTGCGTCTGAAGGTCGACCTGCGGCCGGGTCGCCCGCACGTGCGAATAGTCCCGCGCGAGCAGCTGGCCACGGCGGCCTGAGAGCCGGTGACACGCGACTGCCTTCCTCCCCCGCCGGGAGGAGGGCAGTCGTGCGTTCAGGCGCGGGGGAGCCGGCGGTCTCCAGGTGAGGCCGTACGCCGAAGGGCCCCGGACACGCCGGGACGCTGGGACACTCGCCGAATGAGCAGCCAGAGACTCTTCGCCGCCGTCCTGCCGCCCGGACCCGCCGCCGACGAGCTTGCGGGGGCCGTCGGTCCGTTGCACACGATCCCCGGGGCCGTGAACCTCCGCTGGACCGCCCGTGCGGGCTGGCACTACACGCTGGCCTTCCTCGGGAACGTCGACGAGGAGCTGCTGCCGGAGCTGTACAGCCGGCTGGAGCGTGCCGCGCACCGGACCGAGCCCTTCCCGCTCCGGATCCACGGCGGCGGCAGATTCGACGGCCGGGCGCTCTGGGCGGGGGCGGCGGGGGGCCTCGACACTCTGCGGCTGCTGGCGCAGCGGGCGGATGCCGCCGCGCGCAGGGCCGGGATCCCGATGGAGGAGCACCGCCGCTACACCCCCCACCTCACCCTGGCCCGCAGTCGCGGCCAGGCCGACCTGACCCCGTACACGGCGGCGCTGGAAGGCTTCGAGGGCCTGCGCTGGGAGGCCGGGGAGCTCAGTCTCGTACGCAGCAATCCGCCCGTGGACGGGGTGCCGGGGGAGCAGCCGCGGTACGAGGTGGTGCGGGCCTGGCCGCTGGGGCGGTGAGCGGGGCGGTTACGCTCGTCGGGTGGACCCGAAGACCAGAAACCGCATCATGGCCGCCGTGCTCGTACTGATGTTCATCGTCGTCGCGGCGGCGTCCGCCCTCGGGGGCTGAGCCCGCCGAGGACGCACGCACGCGCGCCGGCTACCAGGCGAAGTTCTCCGGCGACGGCCCCGGGCCGGGGAAGATCTCGTCGAGGGCCGACAGCACCTCGCCCGACAGCTCCAGCTCCACCGCGCGCAGCGCCGAGTCGAGCTGCTCGCGTGTGCGCGGGCCGGAGATCGGCCCCGTGACGCCGGGCCGCGTGAGCAGCCAGGCCAGACCGGCCTCGCCGGGCTCCAGGCCGTGCTTCTCCAGGAGGTCTTCGTACGCCTGGATCTGCGCCCGCACCTTCGGGTCGGCGAGCGCCTCACCGGACCGGCCGGAGGTGGACCGGGCGCCGCCGCCGTCGCGCTCCTTGCGGATCGCGCCGCCGAGCAGTCCGCCGTGCAGCGGCGACCACGGGATGACGCCCAGGCCGTACTCCTGGGCGGCCGGGATGACCTCCATCTCGGCCCCGCGCTCCATCAGGTTGTAGATGCACTGCTCGCTGACCAGGCCGTAGCTGCCCCGCTGCCGGGCGCGCTCGTTGGCCTGGGCGATCTTGTAGCCCGAGAAGTTGGACGAGCCCGCGTAAAGGATCTTGCCCTGCTGGATCAGTACGTCGATGGCCTGCCAGATCTCGTCGATCGGGGTGTCCCGGTCGACGTGGTGGAACTGGTACAGGTCGATGTGGTCCGTCTGCAGCCGCCTGAGGCTGGCGTCGACTGCGCGGCGGATGTTGAGGGCGGAGAGCTTGTCGTGGTTGGGCCACGCCTCGCCGTCCGCGCCCATGTTGCCGTAGACCTTGGTGGCGAGGACGACCTTGTCGCGGCGGTCGCCGCCCTGTGCGAACCAGGTGCCGAGGATCTCCTCGGTGCGGCCCTTGTTCTCGCCCCAGCCGTAGACATTCGCGGTGTCGAAGAAATTGACGCCTGCCTCCAGGGCGGCGTCCATGAGCGCGTGGCTGTCGCTCTCGTTGGTCTGGGGGCCGAAGTTCATCGTCCCCAGCACGAGGCGGCTGACCTTGAGTCCGGTGCGTCCGAGCTGCGTGTACTTCATGGATGCCAACCCAACTCCTTCGAGTGCGCTCGAAGCAAGGGGGAGCCGCTCAGGCGCGCCGTGCGAAGTCGTCCAGCGCGGCCAGCACCGCCCGGGAGGTCGCGGGGCCGCCCGTGTGGCCCGCGCCGTCGATCACCGTCAGTTCGGCGTCCGGCCAGGCCCTGGCAAGCTCCCAGGCCGTGATGAGCGGGCTGCCCAGATCGAAGCGGCCGTGCACCAGGACACCGGGGATGCCCGCGAGGCGGCCCGCGTCCCGGATCAGCTGCCCCTCCTCCAGCCAGGCGGCGTGCGAGAAGTAGTGCGCGCAGATCCGGACGAACGCCAGCCGGTCACGGTCCGGCCGCCCCGTGTACGGAGGCGGGCCGCTGTGCGTCTCCATGGACAGCACCGCGTCCTCCCAGGCGCACCAGTCGGCCGTCGCCTTCGCCCGGACCTCCGGGTCGGGGCTCTCCGTCCGCCGGGCGTACGCGGAGAGGAGGTCATCGGGGCCTTCGGCCTCGGGGACGCCCGCCCGGAACCGGTCCCACGCCTCGGGGAAGATCTGTCCGGCGCCCCGGTACAGCCAGTCGATCTCGCTGCGCCGGGTCGTCGTCACCGCGGGGATCACGATCTCCGAGACCCGCTCCGGGTGCTGTTCGGCGTACGCCAGGATCAGGGTGGAGCCCCAGGACCATCCGTGCAGCAGCCACTTCCCGATGCCGAGGTGGGCGCGCAGGAGCTCCATGTCGGCGATCAGGTGCGCCGTCGTGTTGTGCCGCATGTCGGCGGCGGGGTCGCTCGCGTGCGGGGTGGAACGGCCGCAGTTGCGCTGGTCGAAGAGCACGACGCGGTAGAGGTCCGGGTCGAAGTGCTGCCGGGCCCCGGGCCCGCACCCCGAGCCCGGGCCGCCGTGGACGACGAGAGCGGGCTTGCCGGCCGGGTTGCCGCAGACCTCCCAGTACACGAGGTTGCCGTCGCCGACGTCCAGCATTCCGTGGTCGTAGGGCTCGACCGGCGGGTACTTCTCGTCGGGCCGCCTGTCCACTGCGTGTCCCCCTCGGTCCGTGAGCTGTTCGATGCAGGTGGACGGCGGCCCGCTGCCCCGGTAGCCGCGGGAGTGGTGGCGGGCGGAGTCCTCGGCGTGGGATCCGACCGGTCGGCGGAGGGGCCCGGTCCCGCAGCCGCGCCGTGGGGGTGACGCCAGGGTTCTCCGGTGCGGGGCCCTACGGCGCGATGGGCAGCCGGCGCTTGTGGTCGGTGAGGCGGTAGCGGCCGACGATCGTGTCGAAGGCCTGCTCGTCCACCGGCTTGCCCTCCAGGAAGTCGTCGATGGTGTCGTAGGTGACGCCGAGCGCGTGCTCGTCCGCCTTGCCCGGGTCGAGCGTCTCCAGGTCGGCCGTCGGCACCTTCCCGACCAGTTCGGCCGGCGCGCCGAGCGCCTCCGCGACGGCGCGCACCCGGCGCTTGGTCAGCCCGGTCAGCGGGACCAGGTCGGCCGCGCCGTCCCCGAACTTGGTGAAGAAGCCGGAGACCGCCTCGGCGGCGTGGTCCGTGCCGACGACCAGGCCGCTGTGCGCTCCGGCCACCGCGTACTGGGCGATCATGCGCTGCCGGGCCTTGACGTTGCCGAGCACGAAGTCCTGGTGGTGGGGGTCGCGGAAGGCCACGTCGCCGCCGAGCAGGGACTCCTGCATGGCGTCGGTCGCGGGCTTGATGTCCACGGTCAGCACCTGGTCGGCATTGATGAAGGAGAGCGCGAGCTGTGCGTCGTGCTCGTCGGCCTGGACGCCGTAGGGAAGTCGCATCGCGTAGAACCGGGCCGCGTGGCCCGCTGCCCTGGCCCGCTCGACGGCGAGCTGGCACAGCCGGCCGGCGGTGGTGGAGTCGACGCCTCCGCTGATGCCGAGGACCAGCGAGCCCAGACCCGTGGAGGTCAGCCGCTCGGCGAGGAAGGCCACGCGGCGCTCGATCTCCTGGTGGGCGTCGAAGGTCTCCGCGACCTCCAGCTCCCTGGCGATTTCCTGCTGCAGGGCGATGTCCGCCGGCTCGCTCACGTCTGCTCCTCGGTCCGGTTCACGGTGCGCTGTCGCGCCCACCCTACCCAGGGCCCTCTCCCGCAGGTCCGGTGCGCCGGTGGAGCCGTGCGGCCGGAGCCTCAGCCCCTGACGGCCACGTGGTACGCCGACGCCCACAGCGTCACCGCGGAGCCCAGGCCCACCACTGCGCGCACGCCGCCGTCGGACAGGCCGGCCGCGATCAGCGCGAAACCGAGGACCGCGACGGCGCAGAGCAGCGCGGCCGTCCCCTTGTACTGCCACTGGTCGTAGAGGCGCGCGAGCGGGACGAAGTGCAGGCCGACCACCAGCGCGACGGCCGGCGGAATGAAGGCGGGGTGGCCGGAGGCGTTGGACGCTGCGATCACCGCGAAGATCGCCGCGAGTTCGGCGACGTTGACGATGCCGACCGAACGCGCCCAGTTCGCGGGCAGGGAGACCAGGCGCGGCGAGGGCGCGGCGCCCTTGCGGTAGGCGAGGTGGAGCGCCGCCGCGGTGACCGGCACGGCGATGATCTCGACGGCCAGAGCCGCACCCGACGACGCCAGCCCGGACGCCCCGGCGAAGGCCCACACCACGGCGAACACCGACAGCACGGCGGTGCCCCGGCGGCGCAGGGTCCGGGTGAGCGCGACGCACTCGGCGTCCGTGGCCGAGGGGGGCGAGGGCGTCGGCTGAATCATCGGCCGAGAGTACAGCGGTCACCGGGTCCTTTCGGCGGTTTCGGACCGGCCGGAGAAGGCCTCCACCAACGGAGGCCTTTCGTCCGGCTGTCGGAGCTCGGGCATGGCTGAGTGGATCCCCTGTCCCCGTGAAATGCTGGGGGCCTGCTCCGACCGGTCCACGAGGCCCGCGAACGCTACGACGAGGAGGCCGCGACGTGAACGCCACCCCCCAGGTGCTGGCGGTCCTGGACGAACTCCTCGCCTCCGCGGCACCCGGCGAGCGCGGCGCCCTCTGGCGTCTCGCCGAAGAGGGAAGGGAGTTGGACGCGAATGTCGTCCATCTGCCGCCGGACGCCGGGGTGGAGGAGCACCAGGAGGACGTCCTGGACGTGCTGCTCGTCGTCCTCGCGGGCGGCGGCAGCCTGCGTACGGGCGGCGGCGACACCCTGGACCTCGCCCCGACGGCCGTCACCTGGCTGCCCCGGACCTCACGGAGGGCGCTGGAGGCGGGGCCGGACGGGCTGACGTACCTCACGGTGCACCGCCGGCGCCCGGGCCTCACGATCAAGCCGGCCGTGCGCACTCCCGCGTACGAGGGCGGTGAGGCTCCCTGCATGCTGGACCTGGTCTGCCCGGAGTGCGGGCGGCTGTCGGCCGACCGGGAGCCGAAGTTCTGCAGCGCGTGCGGGGAGCCGTTCCCGGAGCGCTGACGGGGTGTCCTCGCGTCCTCTCACGCCAGTGAGAGGAACAGCTTCTCCAAACGGGCGCGCATCCGGTCCCTGTCCGCCGGTGTCTGCCCCTCGTCGGCCAGGCACTGTTCGAGCCCCGTCGCGATGATGGAGAACCCCGCCCGGTCCAGGGCCCGGGACGCGGCGGCCAGCTGCGTGACCACGTCCTCGCAGTCCCTGCCCTCCTCGATCATCCTGATGACCCCGGCGATCTGCCCCTGGGCCCGCCGGAGCCGGTTGAGGACGGACTTCAGCTCTTCGGCCGCCATGTCGAGTTGCATGGTTCCTCCCGCGCATACCTGTCGCTGGGGCTCGTATACCCCCAGGGGTATCGTACCCGGGTGCTTCCCCCTGGTCCGGGTGTACTCAGCGCCACCCCGAAGTCGGGGGCGTACGCCCAATGTGCCCGCCCGCCCCTCTCCGTAGCGTCGTGGACGTGGCGCAGAGTGCGTCCGACGAGCAGAGGGTGATGGCCATGTCCGATCGCAGACGACAGCCCACGAGCCGGACCGCCGAGGCTCTGCGGCTGGTTTCGGTGAGCAAGGTGTACGGAACCGGGGACAGCGCCGTGACCGCCCTGGACGGCGTGACCCTGAGCCTCCCGCGGGGGAGCTTCACCGCGGTCATGGGCCCCTCGGGATCCGGCAAGTCCACGCTCCTCCAGTGCGCGGCCGGCCTGGACCGCCCCGACCGGGGACAGATCGTCGTGGACGGCGAGGAGATGAGCGGCGGCGGCGAGGCGGCGCTCACGAAGTTCCGGCGGGACCGGATCGGCTTCATCTTCCAGCAGTACAACCTGCTCCCCACCCTGACCGTCGAGGAGAACACCGCGCTGCCGCTCCGGCTCGCCGGCCGCAAGGCCGGCCGGGAGGGCATCCGCGCGGTTCTCACGCAGGTCGGCCTGGGTGACCGCCTCGGCCATCTCCCCGACGAGCTCTCCGGCGGGCAGCGCCAGCGTGTCGCCATCGCGCGCGCCCTCGTGACCCGGCCCGCGGTGATCTTCGCCGACGAGCCGACCGGCGCCCTGGACACGCGCAGCGCACGCGAAGTGCTGAGCCTGCTGAAGGAGACCGTCCGGGTGCACGGCAGCACCGTCGTGCTCGTCACCCACGACCCGGTCGCCGCCTCCTACGCCGACTCGGTCCTCTTCCTCGCGGACGGGCGACTGGCGGGACACCTCCCCGCTCCCACCGCCGAGGCCGTCGCCGAACGCATGACCCACCTCGGGGACCGTGTGGCCGAACGGCGCGCGGACAACGGCCCGTTGATGGAGGTGTGAGCCATGCTGTTCCTTGCCACGCGCTCGGTCCGCAAGCGCCCGGGGCGCTTCCTCGCGACCCTGCTCTCGGCGTTCCTCGGCGCCGTGATCATCATGACGTTCAGCTCCCTGCACGACACGGCGGCGGCCCCGGGGGTCGACAAGGTCAGCTCGGAGTCCATGACCATCTCCGCGAGCGTCGTCGGCGGATACGGCTCCCTCCTCGTCTTCTTCGCCATCGCCTCCACCCTCACCGTCAGCGTCCGCCAGCGCGCCGAGGAGATCCACCTGCTGCGCTGCACCGGGGCGACTCCCGCCCAGGTCACGCGCATGGTCGTCGGGGAGTCCGCCGTCGTCGCACTCGTCGGCGCCGCGCTCGCCGTCGGGCCCGCCGTGCTCGGCGGCCGGCTCCTGGTCGACCTGTTCAAGGACAGCGGCCAGGTCGCCGCGGACGTCGACCCGGCCTTCGGCGCGATGGCCCTCGGCTCGGGCTTCGGTATCGCGGTCCTCGCCTCCGTCGGCGCCGCGTTCCTCGCCGTACGCCGCGCCACCAAGGCCGCCGCCGGCGCGCGCGGCCCGTCCGGCCGCCGGGGCCGCACCCTGGCCGGCTCCGCCGCGCTGGTGGCCGGGACCGGGGGGATCCTGACCACGTACGCCGTCGACAGCACCGAGGAGATGCTGATGGCGTTCCCGGCCTACGGCGCCATCCTGCTCTCCGTCGGCTTCGCCGTCCTCGCCCCGTCCCTGCTGGGCAGGCTCCTGGAACTGCTGCGGGGCCCCCTCGCGGCGGTGGGCGGCGCGGGCGGCTACCTGAGCGCCCGCAACCTGCGCCGACGCGGCGCGGAACTGGCCGGAGTGCTCATGCCGATGATCATCTTCACCGGCATGGCCACCGCCACCCTCTACATCCAGGGCGTCGAGAGCGACTGGGTCACGGCGTCCGGCCTGGACAAGACGGTCGACGACAAGAACCTGGAGACCCTCAACCTCGTCGTCGTCGGCATCATCGTCGTCTTCTCCTGCATCATGCTCGTCAACAGCCTGTACGCCGCCACCTCCTACCGCAGCCGCGAGTTCGGCCAGCAGCGCCTCGCCGGAGCCACACCCGGGCAGGTCCTGGGCGTGGTGGGCTGGGAGGCGGTGCTCCTCACACTGACCGGGCTCGTCCTGGGCACGGTCGCGGGAATCGCGGGGATCATCCCCTTCACGATGGTCCGCACCGACCAGGTCCTGCCGGACCAGGGCCCGGGCACCTGGCTGGTCATCATGGCCATCGCCACCGTGGTCACCCTCGGCACGAGCCTCGGAACCGCGCGCAGGACCCTGCGTGCCCCGGCCATCGAGGCCGTCACCGTGGCCGCGTGATCCGGACACGTACGCCCCGGGGCCTCGGCTACGTCTGAGGCCCCGTCACCCTCTCCGCCACCAGGCGGGCCGCCCGGGCATACCGCTCCGGCTCACCCGGCCGGGCCCGCCCCGCAGGCCTCACGATCTCGCTGAGCGCGACGAGCCGGAAGATCAGCGCACGGATCAGCAGTTGCCGCCAGTCGGCGTGATCGCTGCGCACCAGGAGCAGTCCGCTCGGGAGGTCCCACCACAGCAGACCGTCCGCGATCACGACGGCCTCGGCGAACAGCGGAGGCCGCCAGTAGGGCGAGAAGTCGATCACAGCGGGCAGTTCGTGCGGGGCGAAGAGGACGTTGCCGGTGAGATCGCCGTGGATGAGCTGAGCCGCGTCCTGCCTCACGGGGCGCCTCAGCTCCAACAGGGCCGAGAACGGCGCGGCGAGGTCCTCGGTCACCTCGACGTCCTCCTCGCCCCACGCGACCCGGTCGGCCACTGCCCAGGGATGGGCCCGCCGTGCGAGGAAGACCGGCCGGGGATACGGCCGCAACGCGGCATGGAAGGCGCGGCCGGCGCGCAGGACGTCCTCCCAACGCCCCTGCGGGCCGGGCTCACCGGTCAGGAACTCACCGGCCGTCCAGCCGTCCACGACACTCCGGCCGTCGGCGGCCCGGAGCGGCAGTGGGACGCGGAAACCACTGCCCGTCGCCAGCTCGTCGAACAGCGAAGCGCCCCACTCGGCCTCGGCCTCGGCGCCCTCGGCAGGCTTGAACACGTACCCGCCGACGAGAACACTCCGCCCCTGCCCACCGGCCAGCGGAACAGGGGTCCCCCGCACCCCGAAGGCGTCGAGGACGGGACGGGGCGGAACGGCGTCGCTCATCGGCTCGGTCACGCGGCAATCCTGCGACGCGGCCCTCCTGGGCGCACCTCCTTTTGCTGCCCGACCGACGGACGGCGGGGCGCTGCCCGCATGAACATCGGTCCGTGGCCTCGCGGGTGAAACATTTCCCGACGGCCACCGCATCTAAAGGGTGTAGGTGAGAGGGGGTGGCGGATGAGGCAGTCCAAGGAGGGCGCCTTCCGTGAGTTCGCGGAAGCCCGTATGGGCCATCTGTTCCGTTCGGCGTGCCTGCTGACCGGCGGGGACACGCATCTTGCCGAGGATCTCGTGCAGGAGACGCTCGGCCGGATGTACGCGATATGGGGACGGACGTCGCGCGTCGGGAATCCGGCGGCGTACGCGCAGACCGTGCTCGTGCGGTGCTATCTCGGGCACCAGCGGCGCCGGTCGGCCGGCGAACGGCCGAGCGGCGAACTGCCGGAGCGGGCGGGGGAGTCGGCGGAGGACGCGTCCTTGAGGATGACGCTCCTCGACGCGCTGCGCGGCCTGCCGCCCAAGGACCGGGCGGTGATCGTGCTGCGCTATTGGGAGGACCGGTCGGTCAGTGAGACCGCGGATGCGCTGCACGTCAGCTCGGCGGCGGTGCGCACCCGCAGCACCCGTGCGCTCGCCCGGCTGCGCGAGCACCTGGGCGGCAGCATCGGTGAACTGGCCGCGCACTAACTCTCTTCGTGATTCTTTTTTCTCTTTCCACAGGTGTGGGGACGGTGGTGGACGGCATGCGCGAAAACAGTGCTCAGGACGACCGGGACGCCTTCGAGGGCGGGCTCGGTGTGGCGATGAAGCAGGCCGGGGAGGGGTTCTCGGCCGCGGGGCGGCCGCTGGTCGACGGCGGCGTGACACGCGGCCGTCGCCGGGCGGTGCTGCGCCGCAGCGCCGTGGTGACCGGGAGCGTGGCGGCGCTGGCGGTGATCGGGTTCGGCGGGTCGTACGTCACCGGGAACACCGGCGCCTCGCAGGACGGTGGCAACGGGGCGGCGGTGGGCGCCCAGGCGAAGGAGAAGACCGACAGGACCGAGAAGCCGTCAGGCCCCTACACCGCCCCGCAGGTGATCAAGACCCTCGAAGGGCTGCTGCCGGCGGGGAAGGTCAGCGACGGGAGGGGCCGCGGCACCACCGGTGTGGGTGACCAGAAAAACCTGCACGCGCCGTATGCCTCCGTCGTGTACGACGACGGCCAGGGGAAGGCCGCCGTATCGGTGAGCCTGAGCCGGCAGCACCCCGACCAGAAGCTGCCCGAAGGCGAGCTCTCCTGCCCGGACAAGAACCTCAACGTGTTCGAGGCCTGCTCCGCCACGACGCTGAAGGACGGCTCGCGCCTCGTACTGTTCAAAGGCTGGGAGTATCCGGACCGGCGCGTGGAGACCAAGCGCTGGTCCGCGGACCTGCTGACGCCCGAAGGCCACCGGATCTCTGTGACCGAATGGAACGCGGCCGCCGAGAAGGGCGCCCCCATCAGCCGTCCCGCCCCGCCGCTGTCGCTGGACCGGCTGAAGGCGCTCGCCCGGGCCGAGGAGTGGCGCCCGATCATCGAGTCCCTCCCCGCGCCCGAACAGCCGCCGCTGGAACAACCGGCCCCGCAGGGTCAGAACGGCGACGTGATCCTGGGCAGGCTGATCGAGCAGCTCCCCGACGGCCTGACGGTGAAGGCGTCCGGTCGGCAGGAGGCGGAGTACGCGTACGTCGTGGTCGACGACGGCCAGGGCAAGAGCTTCGTGCAGATCAACGTCCAGTCGGACATGTCCGACGTCGAGGGCGACCTGTTCGGCCCCGACGCGAAGGTCCTGGCGGACGGCACGAAGGTCACCACGCGCCAGGGGCCGGGCGAGAAGGGCGGCGACGTGAAGATGTGGACGGTCGACACGATCCGCCCCGACGGCTTCCGGGTGGTGATCTCCGCCTTCAACACCGCGAACCAGAACGAGGCCGCCACCCGCGAGGACCCCGCCCTGACCCTCGCCGAGATGGAGAAGATCGTCACGAGCAAGGTGTGGCTGAGCTGAGCCGTTCCGCTGCGTGGGGTCGTTGGGAGGAACGAGACAACAGGGTGCCCCTCATGTGCCGTTCCGGGCGTCCCTTTTCTCCCAACGACCGGGCCGTGGGACCGTACGGGGCTCCCGGCTCACCTCACTGCGTAGCGGAGGCCGTCCACGAGGAGGGCGATCATCCGCCGTGTGTGGTCGTTGTCGTCCTCGGTGGCCGGCAGGGTCAGATTGCGTGTGGCGATCAGCAGGTCCTCGGGGTCCACGTCGGAGCGGATCTCGCCGGCCTTCGCCGCCGCGTCGATGAGCGTGGTGAGTACGGGCATGAAGCGCTGCTCGAAGTAGGACGGCAGGCTGTCGTACGCCGAGTCCCCCGAGTGCAGGGCGGCGCTGAGCCCGCGCTTCGTGGCGAAGAAGAGCGCGAAGCGCTGGAGCCATCTGGTGAGCGCCTCCGCCGGTTCGTACTCCGCCGCGAGGGTGGGCGCGGCGTCGGCGCAGGCGTCGACCTCGTGGCGGAAGACCGCGGCGATGAGGTCGGAGCGCTGCGGGAAGTGCCGGTAGAGCGTGCCGGCACCCACGCCCGCCTTCGCCGTGATCTGACGTACGGGCGCGTCCACTCCCGAGGTGAGGAACACCTCCGCAGCCGCCGTGAGCAGGGCGTCGGTGTTGCGCCGTACGTCGGCGCGCACCCGCTTCGCCGGGGGCTTTCCGGCGTCGGCTTCGGCTTCCCGGGTCGTGTCCTCGCGCACGGTGCTCCCCTTGCTATACGGAACACTGTTCCGTATTGTCGATGCTGAACGTTGTTCCGTTTACGCAGCCTAATGCCCGCGCCATGCGTGGGCCAAGGGACGAGGAGCTCCTCATGCAATACCGCACGCTGGGCCGGACCGGGATCAAGGTCAGTCCGTACTGCCTGGGCGCGATGATGTTCGGTGCCGTGGGGAATCCCGATCACGGTGAGTCCGTCAGGATCATCCACAGGGCCCTCGACGCCGGCGTCAATTTCGTCGACACCGCCGACTTCTACTCGCACGGCGAGTCCGAGGAGATCGTCGGCAAGGCGCTCAAGGGCCGCCGGGACGACGTCGTGCTGGCGACCAAGGCCCATCTGCCGATGGGGGACGACCCCAACCGGCGCGGCAACTCGCGGCGTTGGCTGGTCCGCGCGCTGGAGGACTCGCTGCGCCGTCTGGGCACCGACCACGTCGATCTGTTCCAGGTCCACAGGCCTGATCCGGACACCGACGTGGAGGAGACGCTCTCCGCGCTCACCGACCTCGTGCGCGCCGGGAAGGTCCGGAACATCGGCGGCTCCACCTTCCCCGCCTCGGACATCGTCGAGGCGCAGTGGGTGTCCGACCGGCGGGGCCTGGAGCGGTTCCGCACGGAGCAGCCGCCGTACTCCATCCTGAACCGGGGCATCGAGCGCGAGGTGCTGCCCGCCTGTGAGCGTTACGGAATGGGCGCCCTGGTCTGGAGTCCTCTCGCGGGCGGCCTGCTCACCGGCCGCTACCGCAAGGGCGAGACGGCGGACACCCACCGGGCCGGCTTCGGCTTCAAGCACCTCGGCGACGAGCGCCGGCTCGACGCGGTCGAGCAGCTCATCCCCGTCGCCCAGGACGCCGAGATGTCGTTGACCCACATGGCGACCGCCTTCGCGATCGCCCACCCGGCCGTCACCTCCGCGATCATCGGCCCGCGCACCATGGACCACCTCGACGACCTGCTCGCGGGTGCGGAGACCGTGCTGGACGACGAGACCCTGGACCGGATCGACGCCATCGTGCCTCCCGGCACCGACATCGGGAGGCTCGACATGGATTACGACCCTCCGGCCATCCAGCAGGCCCGCCTGCGCCGTCGGCTGCCCGGCGAGCGATCCGCCGCCTGACCGCGCGGCACCTCAGTGGGCGGAGGGTGGGGGCTCCGTCCGGCCGCGGCCGTACTCCGCGAGTGCGTGGAAGGCGGCCTTCGGCTCCCAGGGGAGGCCCGGGAACGCGGTGCCCGTACGGCCGTCGGTGAGGACCCTGACCACGCCGAAGGATGCCTTGTCGAAGTCGCGGTCGAAGTCGAGGTCGCGGTCGAGGTCGAAGTCGAGGTCGCGGTCGCGGTCGAAGTCGAGGTCGCGGCCGCGGTCGTCGGCCCCGGCACCGGCCGTCCCGGCGTCGGGCAGGTCGTAGCGGGCGAAGGTGTAGACGAAGGCGGCTTCGATGCCGGAGTTCTCGAAGAGGCCGAGGAGTTCGCGTACGTAATCGGCCTGCTCCCGCTCGTCGCGGATCACCGGGCGGGTGAAGCGCGCGGGGCGTGCCCTCTCGTCCCACTCGACGACACCATCGGCCCGGCTCGCGATGGCGGCACCGCCCCGGAAGGGCGCGCAGCCGAACTCCGTGACCGCCGCAGGCTTGCCGTGCGAGGTCAGCGCCCTCAGCCCGTCGGCCAGTTGGCCCGCGTTCCTCGCGTCGCGGTAGCCGGCGTCGCTGGCGACGAGGTCGAAGGGTGTCCAGTCGACGCCCTCGAAGGGGAGCGAGGCGTACCCGACGCGTCCGCCGAACTCCGCCCGCACGGCGGTGACCGCGGCGCCGAGGAAAGCGTTGATCCGGTTGGACAGGGCAGGGAGGGCGGCCCGCAGCCGTTGTGGGTCGGAGAGGACGGCGACCCGGTCGGCCGTGGTGTCGCCGGGGAGGAAGCCGTCGGTGAAGAGGGAGATCTCCGACCCGGTGAAGAAGACCACCTCGGCGCCGTCCCGCCGCAGCTTCTCCGCGCGGGCGGCGCTGTCGGTGAGGAGGTCGAGGAGCTCGTCCTGGGTGAGGGCGTTGGTGAACGGGCAGTACCAGACGGCGAGTCCGGCCTCGGCAGCCAGTCGGGCGGCCGTCTCCAGGCGGTCGCGGTCACCGCCGGTCACGCGGACGGCGTCACAGCGCAGCTCTTCGCGGATGATCTCCATCTCACGGCGGACGACGGCCGGGTCGAAGGGCTCGCGGGTGGTGGTCCCGGCACTGGTGAAGCCGGTGTCGAAGTTGATTCCGAAGGTGCGCACGGCAGGGCCCTCTCTGCGCGGATGTCGTTAGGGTACTGACCGTACCCTAAGGCTGGCTCTCGGACGTCCGGATTTGGTGCGGGCGCGCTCCGTGCCGTAGATATCGGCGTACGGGACGAGAGGGGACGACCAGTGCCGGAAGCCGGTGACGGGCCGAAGCAGGCCGGCGCGCAGCGGCGGCGCGGGGCGGTGCTGGAGGACGCGATCCTCCGGGCGGCGGCCGAGGTGCTGGGGGAGTCCGGTGTCGCCGGGCTGACCATGGACGAGGTGGCCCGGCGGGCGGGCACGAACAAGAACGCGATCTACCGCCGCTGGCCCAACCGCGTCGCGCTCGGCGTCGCCGCGTACCGCCGGCTGACCGCGGCGGAGACCACGGTGCCGGACACCGGATCGCTGCGGGACGACGCCCTGGAGCTGCTGCGGCGCGCGAACAGCACCTGGTCGTCGCCGTACGGGGAGATCCTGCGCGGCCTGATCGCGGCGGCCGGCGGGACGCCGGGGCTGCTCGCCGAGCTGCGCGATCCCGAGGCCGGCGGCGATGCGTACGAGGCCGCGTGGGCGTCGGTGCTCGGCCGGGCGGTCTCCCGTGGCGAGGCCACCCCCCAGGCGGTGCATCCCCGGGTCGCGTCCGCCCCGGTGGCGCTGCTGCGCAACGAGTACATGACGCGGGGTGTCCCGGCCGTGCCGGACGCCGTCCTCGTCGAGATCGTCGACGAGGTCTTCCTGCCGCTGGTCCACGGCCGGAGCGCGGGCCGCGACCTCGGCTGACCGCGCAGAGGTCCACGCGGCGGTGTCCGGGTGAGGAGCCGTCCCGGTCACGCACGCCGGTGCGCCTGGCAGAATCCGGCGTATGGCGGACATCATCTCGCGCGACGGCACGTGGAGCTTCGACGGGGACACGGTGCGCATCGTCCCGGGCGGCAAGGTGCACCCCGTGCGGCAGGAACTCGGCGAGTTCGCCGTCCCGCTGCACGCGGTCGCGGGGGTCTCCTTCGAGCCGGACCGCAAGGGCGGCCGTCTGCGGCTGCGGCTGCGCACCGGTGCCTGCCCCGTCCTGCGGGCCGCGGACGGCCGGCTGAAGGACGCCGCCGACCCGTATCAGCTCGTGGTGGAGAAGGACCGCACGGGCGTGGCGGAGTACCTCGTCGACGAGATACGCAACGCCCTGCTCATCGAGCAGGTGCCCGACGGGCCGGTGGACCGCTTCCTGCTGCCGGGGCCGTCGGTGCCGGTGTCGGGCGGCGGCGGGGACGGCACGGCGTCCTTCGACGGGGAGACGGTCCGCCTCACCTGGAACTGGAAGGCCGAGGAGTCGAAGACCGCGGGCGGCGCGGTCACCCTTCCGCTGCCGGAGGTGACCGGGGTGCGCTGGATGCCCGCCATCGGGCTGGAGAACGGCTCCCTGCGCTTCGACCGGGGAGGCTCCGTCTCGGCCTCGCCCGCCAAGTTCGACCCGTACTCCCTCGATCTGTGGGGGCTGTCGAAGCGGGAGTACACCGCGGTCCTGGTCGCGGCCGCCGTGCTCGTACGGATGCCGGCACCCGTCGGCCCCGCCCTCACGCTCGAAGCCGCCCCGGCAACCGGGCCCGCCCCGTCCGCCGACGACCACGACGTCCTGCTGCGGCGGCTCCGCGAGCTCGGCGAGCTGCACGGGGCCGGCATCCTCACCGACGACGAGTTCGCCGCCGCGAAACAGGCCGTGCTGAAGCGGCTCTGACGCCACGGCCGGTGGGAGGCGGGGCCTCGCGACGGCGGGGTCAGCCGAGGATCTCGGCCTGCTTGGTCATCGGACCGCCCGCGTCGCCGGTGTTGACCGTCCCCGCCGGTTCGAGCAGCAGGATGGCGGTCTCCTCCTCGGCCACCGGGCAGTGCTCCACGCCGCGGGGGACGACGAAGAGCTCGCCGGGGCCGAGCGTGACGTCCCCGTGCCGGAGCTGGAAACCACAGCTCGCTGATCTGCGCGAGCTTGTCGGCGAGGACTACGGGGACGGGGGACGCCGCCCGGCCGCCCGGCAAAGTAAGGAGCCACATACGCCAGTTGACCTGCCGCCGGCTCACTGCCGGCGGTGGCGCCTGCTGTGAATCACCCTGCACATTTCGCTAGGTTGCGGTCGTCCCGCCCGGCTGCCCCAGGAGTGATCGGCATGGCTCAGCGACGTATGACCTTCCACGCGCTGGAGGTCGGTGACGGGAGCGACGGGCGGTGGGCCGCCCATGCTCGGGCGGTGTGGGCGCCGGCCGCGGAGAACTGGCTGAGCGCGGAGAGCCTGACGCCGGAGGGCGTCGCGCGGGCGCGGGAGCTGTTCGAGTCGCACCTGCCGAAGCTGGTCCCGGTGCTCGACCGGCTCGCCGCGCAACTGGACTTCCCCAACAGCGGGACCTACCTCACGCACGCGGGGATGCGACCGTTCTTCTCGTCCTGCACCCAGTACGGCGCCCCGGGCACCCTGCTGCGGAACTACGACTTCAGCCCGGACATGTGCGAAGGCACCCTGGTGTCCTCGCACTTCCTGCGCCCCGTGATCGGGACGCAGGAAGCCGGGTGGGGGCTGCTGGACGGGATGAACGACGCGGGGCTCGCCGTGTCCCTCACCTTCGGCGGGCGGTTCGTCCACCGGCCGGGCCTGACCATCCTCATCGTGCTGCGCTACCTGCTGGAGACCTGCTCGACCGTCGACGAGGCCCTCGACACCCTGCGGCCGATACCCGTCGCGATCCCGCAGAACGTCACCTTGGCCGACCCTGCCCGGGCGGTGACCGTCTACGTGGGCCCCGACATCCCGATGACCGTGGCGCCGGACGCCTGCGCCGCCAACCACCAGCATCTGGAGGTGCCCGACGGCCAGGAGCAGGTGACCCGGACCCAGGAGCGGCTGGCCGCTGTCCGCGCGACGGGGCCGGACGTCGCGGCCATGCTGGAGCCGCCGCTGTACCAGTACGCCTACGACGAGGGCCTCGGCACGCTGTACACGGCGGACTACCGTCCGGCCGAGGGCCGCGTGACGTACCACTGGCCGGGGGAGAGCTGGGAACAGTCCTTCGGCGGCTTCACGTCCGGGACACGCACCGTGGACATCGGCCGGCGCGTGTGAGGGCCGGCCTCGGCGGCGTATCCCTTGTTGCACATCCGTGCGAGCGCTCACCGGTCCTGGCGGACTGTCGGCGTGGCGGCGCGGCGCGGCGCGCGTAGGGCGGGACGTACCAGGACAATGGCGCACGCGCCATCCAGAGGCGCCCGCGCCCTCTGCGGCCCGCGCGACCCGCTCGACGGCGGTCGTGGGCACCGGATGTGCGGCAGACCAAGGAGGACCCGTGGTGGATGTCCCGGTGGACCAACTGACCGGCGCGGTCGACGGTATGCGTACGCGGGCCCGTGGGCAGCTCCTCGACGCCGGCCTGGAGCTGTTCGGGGTGTACGGCTACGCGCAGACGTCGGACTACGCCCTGTGCGCGACGGCCGGGGTGTCGGAGGAGGTGCTCAGGGAGGAGTTCGGCTCCCGGGAGGGCCTGTTGATGGCCCTGCACAACCAGATCACGACAGCCGGACTGCGGGCGTCCGAAGTGGCCCTGCTCTCCGAGGGGATGGACGACTGCCCGCTGGAGCAGCGCTTCCGGCGGCTCTTCGACGCGTACGTGTCGGCGGTGACCCGGGATCTGCGTGAGGCGCGGGTGACGTTCGTCGAGGTCCTGGGAGTGAGCCCGGCCGTGGACGCGCACTGCAAGCGGTGGCGTGACCTGTGGACCGACTTCCTGACCGGTGAGGCCGAACGTGCCGCCGTGCGCGGCGAGGTGGAGGAGCGGGACCACCGGGTCGTGGTGATGGTGATGGTGGGTACGGTCCACGAGCTCATGGCGCACCACGCCCGCCGCCCGCGCAGGGCCCGGCCCGGCGAGGTGTCGGAGGAGCTGACCAAACTGGGACTGGCGATGCTCGGGATCGAGATGGCGGGCTGAGCCCGGACCGCCCCGGTGCACCGCTCAGAGGCGGATGTCCGCCGCTATGGGCAGGTGGTCGCTGCCGGTGGCGGGGAGCGACCGGACGCGGGCGACCGTCGCGGACCGGGTGAGGACCTGGTCGATCCGGGCCACCGGGAGCTTCGCGGGCCAGCTGAACGCGAAGCCCGGGCCCGGAGTGTCCATCAGCGAGGTGACCGGCTCCAGGCCTCGGTCGTCCAGCGTGCTGTTGAGGTCACCGAGGAGGATCACCCGGTCCAGGGGCTCGGCGGCGATGGCCTCGCCCAGGAGAGCGGCGCTCTCGTCCCGCCGCCCGGACGTGAGCCCGGTCGCGCCGATACGGACCGAGGGGAGGTGCGCGACGTACACGGCGACCTCGCCCCGGGGTGTACGGGCGGTCGCCCGCAGGCCCCGGTCCCAGCCCGCGCCGACGTCCTTCGGCCTGATGTCCACCAGCCGTACGCCGGTGAGGGGGTGCTTCGACCAGAGGCCGACCGTGCCCTTCGTCGCGTGGTGGGGGTAGTCCGCGGCCAGCGCCGCCTCGAAGGCGGGCAGGGCCGGGGCCGTCAGCTCCTCCAGGGCGACGATGTCGGCGCCCTTCCCGGCCAACGCCCGTGCGGTGGCGGCCGGGTCGGGGTTCACATCGCTGACGTTGTGCTGGACCACGGTGAACGTGCCGTCCGGTGCCTGGCCCCCGGAGGACACCAGACCCCCGAAGAGCGCGGCCCAGGCGGCCACGGGCAGCAGCAGCGCAGCCGACGCCAGGAGCGAGCGGCGCAGGAGCGCCGGGACCAGCAGGACGGGGACGGCCAGGCCCAGCCAGGGGAGGAAGGTCTCCAGCAGACTCCCGGCGTGCCCCGGGGTGTTGGGGACCAGGCCGGGGAAGACCAGAAGGACGGCCGTCAGGAGGCAGAGCAGGGTGGTCACGCGGCCCCGCTCCCAGCTCCAGCCGGGCGTCCGCCCGTCCCGCTTCTTCTTCGTCACGCGTTCATGCTCCAGCCCGCGGGTGTGAGGGTCAGGGGGGATCAGGCCGCCGCCAGCGCTCCCGCGTACGGTCCGCCCACGCCCCAGGCCTGGTGCATCGCGTCGGCGAAGGCTCCGGCCAGTTTGTGCTCGCCGGTGGGGCCGGGGTGGGTGCCGTCGTAGGTGTCCGTGTGGATGTCGTAGCCCGCGGGGTGCGAGGCCAGCAGGATCGGGGACCCCGAGGCGTCCAGGTCGGCGACCGTCTTCGCGAGAAGTGTGTTGAAACGGTCGCACTCGGCGGCGAAGGGGGCGTCGGACTCCGCCCGGATGTTCGGGATGACGGGGAGCAGAACCAGCCTGATCCGCGGGTTGGCGGTGCGGGCCGCGGCGATGAACTCCCGGGCGTTCGCGGCCGTCTGCGTGCTGTCCGTGTAGAAGCCGAGGTCTATCAGTCCGAGCGAGACCAGCAGGACGTCGGGGCGGGCCGCCGTGACCGTGTCCGCGATGGCCGGGGCCATATGGAGCCAGCCCTCGCCCCATCCGGCCAGGTGCCGGCGGGCGGGCGCGGGGAAGGCCGGGTCGGCGTAGGCGTGGGAGAGCGGGGCGTCGGCCTCGGTGTCGTACAGCTCCGTACGCGGGCCGGTGATCGCGTACCCGCCGTCGCCGAGGGTCGCCTCGAGGTGCTGCCACATGCGGTAGCGCCAGGTGAAGTCGCCGGAACGCCCGATGGTCATGGAGTCGCCGACGAAGAGAAAACGCATGGCGACATCATGGCCGATCACCGCTCCGGCCTGCGACGTGACAGTGGACACTTGTGCCATGAGATCGCTGCTGACCGCCTCCGCCGCCGCCACCCTCCTGTTCCTGACGGGGGCGGTGCCCGCCGTCGCGGACGACGGGGACGGGGCGGACCGGACCTTCACGATCGAGGACTCCCGCATCACCGAGTCCAGCGGTCTCGCCGCCAGCCGGATCCACCCGGGGATCTACTGGACGCACAACGACAGCGACGACGGGCCGTACGTCTACGCAGTCGACTCCCGGACCGGGAAGACCGTGGCGACGATCACGATGAAGGGTGTGGGGGAGCCACGCGACGTGGAGGCGATCTCCGTCGGGCCCGACGGGAATCTGTACGTCGGTGACATCGGCGACAATCTCGACGGCTCCTGGGACCACGTCTGGATCTACCGCTTCCCCGAGCCGAAGCGGCTCGCGGACGCCACGGTCCGGGCGACGCAGTTCGACGTGACGTACGCGGACGGGGCGCGCAACGCCGAGGCGATGATGGTCCACCCCAAGACGGGCCGGGTGTACATCGCCTCGAAGAGGGAGGGAGGCGGCGCGCTCTACGAGGGCCCGGAGAAGCTGACCGCCGGCGGGGACAACGTCTTCCGGCGCGTGGGCGAGGTGCCGTGGGTGACGGACGGCGCGTTCTCGCCGGACGGCAAGGAGCTGGTGCTTCGCTCCTACTTCAGCGCCCGCCGCTACGCCTTCGAGAACGGCCGGCTCGGCGCCGACCACGCGGTGAGCGTGCCGCTCCAGGGGCAGTCCGAGTCGGTGACGTACACGGCGGACGGCTCGGCGATGATGTTCGGCTCCGAGGGGGAGCGGAGCGAAGTGGTGCGGGTCGAGGTGGAGGGCGGAGGCGGCGGCAAGGCCTCCCCGAACGGTGGGGGCGGCGGGACGTCCTCCGAGGACGGCGGGGAGGACGGCGTCTCGAAGAAGGGCACCGCTACGGGCGGCGCCGTGGCCGTCGTCGTCATCGTGCTGGCCCTGATCGCGGCGAAGCGCCGCCGGGGGTAGGGCGAGTCGTCCGGGTCACCCGGCGGGCCCTCGAAGAAGTGGTCCCGCAGTGGCAGAGTGGAAGACCGCCCCTGCCACTCCGGAGACAGATCTGTTTATGCGGCTGCTGCTCATTCGCCACGGTCAGACCCCATCCAACGTCAAGCGTCTGCTGGACACCGCAGAGCCAGGCCCCGCCCTGACCCCGCTGGGCCAGGAGCAGGCGGCGGCGCTCCCGGACGCGCTGGCGGCGGAGAGGATCGACGCCCTCTACGCCTCCACCCTGCTCCGGACCCAGCTCACCGCGGCACCCCTGGCGGCGCGGACGGGGCTGGAGGTCCGGGTGCGGGACGGGCTCCGGGAGTTGTCCGCCGGGGCCCTCGAGATGCGCGGGGACGACCAGGCCGTCGAGACCTACATGACCACAGCCTTCGCCTGGTCGGCGGGGGACACCGGGCTCCGTATGCCGGGCGGGGAGAACGGCGTGGAGGCGCTGCGGCGTTACGACGCCGTCGTCGAGGAGGCCGCGGCCACCGGGGCGGAGACCGTGGCCATGGTCAGCCATGGCGCCGCCATCCGCATGTGGGCGGCGGCCCGGGCCGAGAACATCGACGTCGGCTTCGCGTCCGCCCGCGCGCTGCGGAACACCGGTGTCGTCATCCTCTCCGGAGCTCCCGGCGAAGGCTGGCGGGTGCTGCACTGGGAAGACCTGGCAGTCGGCGGGGAGGACAGCGGCGACGAGGCGGCCGGCCCCGCTGGGGAGGCCGTCGACGGTACGGACGGCCGACCCTAGGGTCTTTCGTTCGGGCAGGCGGGACCTCGCGGACCTGGCATGGTGCTTGGTGTCAGCTGCTCCGGCACAGTTCCCGCTCGACGAGTGCCGTCATGGCCTTCTGGGTGCCCGGGCCGCCGTCACTGGTGACGGACACCACGGCGGTCCGGGACCCGTCCCGGGTGACGCCACTCCACGTGCGGCTGCCGAGCAGGTTGCCCGGGTGGCCGAAGTAGCTGCCGCCACAGGGCAACGGGAGTTCACCCAGGCCGAGTCCGTAGCTCGCGCCCAGCTCGGGCGCGGGCTCGGTGGCCGTCATCTCGTCGAGCTGCGCCGGAGCCAGCAGGCGGCCGCCGAGCAGTGCGGCGTAGAAGCGGTTCAGGTCGTGCGTGGTGCTGATGACCGAGCCGGAGCCGATGGCCATACTCGGATCGAGCACCGTGACGTCGATGGCGGTGTCGGTGCCGAACGCGGCGTAGGAATGGGCGTGCGGGCCCGGAACGAATGGGAAGGTGCCGGGCGTACCGGTGCCCTTCAGGCCCAGCGGGCGGATGATCCGCTCGTTCACCTCCCGGGCCCAACTCCGCCCGGTGACCTCGTGGACGATCATCGCCGCGAGAATGTAATTGGTGTTGGAGTACGACCAGTCGGTGCCGCTCGGAGTGAATTCGGGAGTGTGCCGCATCGCCAGCCCCACCAACTCCTCGGGCGTGTAGGTGCGGAACCGCTCGGTCCGGTAGCCGTCGGCGCTGTGCAACGCGGGGATCATCGGCTCGACGTCGGGGATGCCGCTCGTGTGCTGCAGGAGCTGCCGTACGGTGATGTGGCCGCCGTCGTTGCCGTTGCCCCGGACCACTCCCGGAAGCCATTCATCGACGGTGTCCTCCAGCGACATCCGTCCCTCGCCGACGAGTTGCAGCACGACCGTGGCGGTGAAGGTCTTGGTGGCGCTGCCGATCCGGAACCTGCCGTTCTGCGGCATCGGCCGCGTGGTGCCCCGCTGGGCCGTCCCGGCCCTCGCCCTTTCACGTGTGTGCGGTGACGTCACTTCGGCAAGCACGCCGACGGCTCCGGTGTCATGGATCGCGTCCACCTGCCGCTGGAGCGGATCGGCCTGCCGCGGCTTCGCCGTCGCCGGCCCGGTCGATGCGGTGAGGAGGGCAACGGCCAGGCTGGTCAGGGCCAGCAGGCCTCGCCGGCGCCTGTTCGACACATGCATGGTGATCCCTTTTCTGTTCGGGCTGCCCGTGCGTTCAGGGACCGCTCGGGCCGTTGCCGGAGCTGTTTCGTCCCCGGAGCCGGTGGTCGGCGACCATCCCACCAGCGGAGAGGGGATCGGCCCATCCGGCTTTCCCCCTGATGCGCGGACGCGCTGTCCTCAGGGCGTGCCGGGGGAAGGCCCCACGGCGGCCCCCTGAACCGCGGGGACAGCGGAGTGCCAGGCGTCGCGGGCCGGGCGGGACCTCGCGGGCATGGCCTATGGCTTCTCGTCGCCGAGGGACACGCGGGAAGGCGCTCCCGTCCCGGCGGCCAGTTGCTTCGCCCCGGCCAGATAGGCGCGTACCAGGGGGCGTTCGTCGTCGCGGCGGGCCGCCACCGCCAGTTCCGACGGGGTGATGCCCCGGACCGGCAGGCAGATGACGTGGTCACGGGCGATCAGCGGGGCGTTCCCGGACGCCAGCAGCGCCACGCCCTGCCCGTTGGCCACGGCCTCATGGGTCTCCTCTGCGCTGGCGATCACGCCCCCGATCACCGGCTCCCGGCCGCCACGGGCGTCCAGGGCCAGCCAGTGGTCCCGCATCGGTCCGGCGTCCGGAGGCAGGGCGAGGAAGGGCTCGTCCAGGAAGTCCGTGAAGTCGGCCATGCCCTCGGGGTCCTCGTACGCCCGCGCCGCGAGCGGGTGGTCGTCCGGCAGCGCGATCAGCCTCGGCTCACGGGCCACGACCACGCAGCGGTACCGCCCGGCATCAGGCAGCGGCAGCCAGACGAACGACACATCGCACGAACCGTCCGCCAACCCCGCGCTCGCGTCCGCCCAGTTGACCTGGCGCAGCACCGGGCGGACCGTGGGGAAGCGGGCGGTGAGGCGGGCCCGCAGGGCGGGCAGTAGGCCGCGGCCCGGGCTCGTGGACATACCGATGGTCAGTGTGGTCCGCTCGGCGGCCTTCGCCTCCTCCAGCGCCTGCTCCGCCGCCGTCCAGGCCGCCAGCACCGCGCGGGCGTGCGGCAGCAGGGCCTCGCCGGCCGCCGTGAGCCGGACCGTACGCCGGTCCCGGACGAAGAGGTCGGCGCCGGTCTGCTTCTCCAGCATCCGTATCTGCTTGCTCAGCGCGGGCTGCGACACGAAGAGCCTCTCGGCTGCCCGGGTGAAGCTCAACTCCTCGGCCACAGCGGTGAAGTAGCGGAGATCGCGCCCGTGGACGTCCATAACCCATGGCTATCACAGGAAGTCTTGGACGCGCCCCGGGGCCCGGGTGAAGGGTGGGACCTGTCGACGGGAACGGTCCCGGACGGCAGGCGACGAGGGAGACCATCATGAGCGCGAACGACGGCAAGGTGTGGCTGGTCACCGGGGCGAACAGCGGCTTCGGGCGCGCCGTCGCGGAGGCCGCGGTCGCCGCCGGCGACACCGTGATCGCCGCGGTCCGGCGGACCTCGGCGATGGACGACCTGGTCGCCGCCCACCCCGACCAGGTCGAGGCGATCGGCCTCGACATCACCGACGGCGAGCGGGTGGACGAGGTCGCCGCCGATGTCCTGGCCCGCTACGGCAGGGTGGACGTCCTGGTCAACAACGCCGGGCGCACCCAGGTCGGAGCGTTCGAGGAGACCACGGAGCGGGAGCTGCGGGACCTCTTCGACCTGCATGTCTTCGGTCCCGCCCGGCTGACCCGGGCTCTCCTGCCGAGCATGCGGGAGCGGCGCAGCGGGGCGGTGGTCATGATGAGCAGCATGGGAGGCCAGCTGTCCTTCCCCGGCTTCTCGGCCTACAGCGCCACCAAGGCCGCGCTGGAACAGCTCTCCGAGGGACTGGTCGACGAGGTGCGGCCCTTCGGTATCAAGGTGCTGATCGTGGAGCCGGGCGCCTTCAGGACCAACCTCTTCGGCAAGGGCGCGGCGTACTTCAGCGAGGAGACCGAGGCCTACGCCGGTACGGCCGGTGTGACCCGGCGGACCGTGGAGGCCGGTGGAGGTGACGCGCCGGGCGACCCGGCGAAGGCCGCGGCGGCGATCCGACTGGCGCTGGAGGCCGGGCAGACCCCTCTGCGGCTGCCGCTCGGCGGGGACGCGGTGGACGCCCTCGCCGGCCACCTGGACTCGGTGCGGGCGGAGCTGACCGAGTGGGAGAAGGTCTCCCGGGGCACGGACTTCGACGGCGCCTGACCCCCGCCCGCCGGATCGCCCGCCGCCGTGCCGCCGCGCCGTGCCGGCAGCGGCGCTCGGCGGCCCAGCCCGGTCCGCTCAGACGTCGTCGGTGAAGGGCCGCAGTTCGTAGTGGAGCGTGTGGTCGCGCTTCAGCCGGTGGGTGAGCGGGACGGCCACGCCCTGGAGCGCCGGGTACTTCCGGGAGAGCGTCCGGGCGGCGTGGGTGTTCTCCTTCGAGTCCTGCGGCAGGAGCCGCGCCCATGCCTTCACCGGCGGCCCTGTCGGCGCGCCCCGCACGGTGCACGGGGCGATCTCCACGACCGGGTGGTTACGCATCCGGTCGACCTTCCAGGCCGAGGAGAACGTACGGATGTAGGCGTGGTCCCCCTCGACAGCGATGCTGACGGGGGTCCTGGCAGCTGATCCGTCCGGCCTGCGGCTGCTGAGCAGGACGGTGTACTGCTTCACGAAGGGCTCGAGCTCACGGATCGTCTCCATGTATCCCATGGTGCATGAAAACGGCGCGATCCGGGCTTTTCGGTCACTGTTCCTCGCGCTGCCGGACCAGGGTCTCGAAGCCGTCGATGATGCGGCCGAGGCCGAACGCGAAGTGGTCGAAGTCGGAGGCGAACGCATCCTCCGACAGGGCCGCCATGTGCGGGTAGTCGCCGCTCAGCATGGCCCGCTCCAGGTAGGGGCGCTGGCCCTCCCAGAAGGCGGCGTCGTCCAGGCCCGTCTCCCGGGCGGCTTCCGCGGCGTGGCTCTCGGTGCGGGCGAGGCCCTCGACGAAGCTGTTGACCGTGATGATCACCCCGATCAGCTCGGGGTCGGTGAGCCCCATGCCCCGGAGGCCGGTGAGGGCCAGTTCGAGGCCGCGCAGAGCGCTCGGGCCGAGGACCGTACGCGCCTGGTTGATCTTGAGGAGCCACGGGTGGGCCCGGAGAGTCGCCAGATAGGTGCGGGCCATCACGTCGACGGCCACCCGCCACTCCCCGGGCACCTCCGAGGCGTCCACGGTGAGCGGTTCGCCCTGGACGCGGTCGAGCATCAGGTCGAGCAGTTCGGCCTTGCCGGGGACGTACCGGTAGAGCGTCATCGTGCCGGTGCCGAGCTCCGTGGCGAGGGAGCGCATCGAGAGGACGTCGAGACCCTCCGCGTCGGCGATCCCGATGGCCGTGGTGACGATCCGGTCGAGCGTGAGGCCGGGTTTGGGGCCGCGGCTGGGGCGCTCCCCGGTGCCCCACAGGAGCTCCAGGCTGCGACCGATGTCGCCGCTGCCGGTGGTCGTGCCCTCTGCCCGTCCGCTCTTCGCCATGGCCACAGGGTAAGCCCGTCGGCGCAAAACTGGGTACGGTGTACTCGTAATCGGGTACGGTGTACTCAGTTTCTCGGGGCCGGTCCCGGGAGTCGGAGAGGGGAGTGAGCCATGTCCGCATCCGGATATGCCGTGCTGGCCGAACGGGTGGTGAAGAGGTACGGGGCGGAGAAGGGGGCGGCGGAGAAGCACGCGCTCGACGGGTTCGACCTGGCGGTCCGCCCCGGGACCGTGCACGGGCTGCTCGGGCCGAACGGGGCGGGGAAGACCACCGCCGTACGGGTCCTCGCGACCCTGCTGCGGTTCGACGCCGGCCGGGCCGAGGTCGCGGGCCTGGACGTCGCGCGCGAACCGCGCCGCGTACGGAGCCGGATCGGGCTCGCCGGTCAGTACGCCGCCGTGGACGAGGTGCTCACCGGCAGGCAGAACCTGGAGATGTTCGGCCGCCTCTTCCACCTGGGCCGCGGAGGGGCCCGGCGGCGCGCCGGGGAACTGCTGGAGCGGTTCGACCTGGCCGACGCCGCGGGCAAGGGCGTCAAGGAGTACAGCGGCGGGATGCGGCGGCGGCTCGACCTGGCCGCCTCGATGATCCTGGCACCCACCGTGCTGTTCCTCGACGAGCCGACGACCGGGCTCGACCCCCGCGGCCGCGGCGAGGTCTGGGACGCCGTACGGGCGCTGGTGGCCGGCGGGACGACGGTGCTGCTGACCACGCAGTATCTCGACGAGGCCGACAAGCTCGCCTCGCGCATCACCGTCATCGACCGGGGGCGGGCCATCGCCGACGACAGTCCGGACGGGCTCAAGGACCGGGTCGGCGGTGACCGGATCGAGGTCGTCGCCGCCGAACCGGCCGACCTGCCCGCGGTGGCGAAGGCCGTGGACCGGGTGGCGGGCGGCGGGCTCGTGGTGACGGACGCGCCGGCCCGCCGTGTGCACGCCCAGGTCACCGACCGGGTGGCCGCGCTGACCGAGGTCGCGCGCGCCCTCCAGGACGAGGGGATCGCGGTGGAGGACATCGGGCTGCGCAGGCCGAGCCTGGACGACGTGTTCCTGCGCCTCACGGGACGCGGGGCGGAAGCCGCCGCGGGAATGGAGGTCGCGGCATGACCACCCTGGACCTGCACCCCACCAGCGGCCGCGAGCGGAGCCGCGCGTACTGGGCGCTCGCCGACTGCTGGAACGTCACCCGCCGCAGCCTCACCCACTACCAGCGGCAGCCTCTCGCGATCGTCTGGCAGCTCGGCTTCCCGATCATCTCCGTGCTGCTGTACGGCTATGTCTTCGGCAGCGCGATGAAGGTCCCCGGGGGCGGCGACTACCGGGAGTTCCTGATGCCCGGCATGTTCGCCACGACCATGACCATGGGCTTCATGGGCACCGCCATGGCCGTCGTCACCGACGCGGGCAAGGGCGTCATCGACCGCTTCCGGTCCATGCCCATGGCGCCGTCCGCCGTCGCGACCGGGCGCGGCGTCGCGGACCTCGTGGTGGCCTGCGCCGAACTGACGATCCTGGCCGCCACGGCGCTCGCGATCGGCTGGCGGGCCGGAGGCAGCCCGCTGGAGGCGGTGGCGGCCTTCGCGCTGCTCCTGCTGCTGAGGTTCAGCCTGATCTGGGTGGGCGTCTGGCTGGGGCTGCTCGTCCCGAACGCGGAGTCGGCGGGCGGGCTGTACGCCGTCGCGTTCCCCGTCACCATGATCTCCAGCGCCCTGGTCGCCCCCTCGCTGATGCCCGGATGGCTGGGCACGCTCGCCGCCTGGAACCCGGTCTCCTCCACGGTCACCGCCGCCCGGCAGCTGTTCGGCAACCCGGTGGCGAGCGGCGGCACCTGGGTCGAGGAACACGCCCTGCTGATGGCACTGGTGTGGCCCGTGGTGATCACGTCGGTGTTCCTGCCGCTCGCCGTACGCAGATTTCAGCGGCTCAGCCGCTGATCTTCGGCGGGACGCCGCGTAGGCTCCGCCCCATGCAGGTCAACGGGGCCCCCGAGCCCTTCTCCACCTCCCGTCTCGACGCGCTCCCGCTGGACGTCGCGCACGCGGAGGAGATGGCCGTGGTCCTCTTCGACCCCGCCCTGCACACCTACACGGGAGGCGTTCCGGAGGACGCCGACGCCCTGCGCGCCCGCTACGAGCGCCAGGGCGCCGGCTCGCCCGACCCCGCCGAACGCTGGTGGAACTGGGTGCTCCGGGTGCGTGCCGACGGATGCCTGGCCGGTTACGTCCAGGCCACCGTGCGCGGGGCACGGGCGGAGGTCGCCTGGGTGGTCGGGGCCCGGTGGCAGGGCAGGGGATACGCCAAGGAGGCGGCGGCCGGCCTGGTCGGGCACCTGCTGGGCCAGGGCTCCGTCCGTACCGTCGTCGCCCACATCCACCCCGGCCACGCGGCGTCGGCCGCCGTGGCCTCGGCCGCAGGGCTGCTGCCGACGGGTGAGTGGGAGGACGGCGAGGTGCGGTGGCGGCGGGACGTGTCCCGGGAGGCCGCGCCGGGCCGGGTGGCGGACGCCGGGCACGGCCCCTGATCACGACATGGCCGGAATTGTCTTATACCTTCGTAGAGCGCGGTGCGTGGACACCGCCACGGCTGCCGAGCAATCGACGGAGGCCCCGGGATGGGCGAACTGGGGAGGCTGGAGGCGCTGCGGCTCGCCGGGCTCACGGCGGCGGCCGACCCCGGCATGGACCGGTTCGCGCGACTGGTCGCCCGGTTCCTCCGCGTCCCCGTCTCCCTGGTCTCGCTGCTGGAGACCGACCGGCAGGTCTTCCCCGGCATGGTCGGACTCGCCGAACCCTGGGCAGAACGGCGCGAGACCCCCCTGAGCCACTCCTTCTGCCAGCACGTCGTCATGGACGGCCGGCCGCTGGTCCTGGAGGACACACGGGCACATCCGCGCACCTGCGCCAGTCTCGCCATCCCCGACCTCCAGGTGATCGCGTACGCCGGGATGCCGCTCACGGATGCCGACGGGCATGTCCTGGGATCGCTGTGCGCCATCGACCACGAGCCCCGGAAGTGGACCGAGGGCGAACTGCAGGACCTCGAGGACCTCACGGCCGCCTGCTCGGTGGAACTGCGCCTGCGGATCGCCTCCGAGCAGATCCGGCAGGACCGCGACCACGCCGATCTGCTGCTGCGCGCCTCCGTCGAGCTGGGCCACTCCCACGACCTCACGGACCTCACCCGGCGCCTGCGCCACGTGTTCGACGGCCCTTACGCGCCGTCCTTCGTGGGTCTGCTGCTCGCCGACCGCCGGGGGCTGTGGCGCGTGATCGACCCGGACGACGTGAAGCCCGTCGAGACAGCCATCGACCGCCTGGACATGGACGCCGGCTTCCCCAGCACGCGGGCCATGCGCGAACAGCGCACCGTCTTCGTCCCGGATCACGAGACCCTCGTGGCCGGCTTCAGTCCCGAGGCCGTCGCCGGGTACGACGCGCTGGGCATCCGCTCCGTGCTGTGCGTGCCGCTCCCGGGCGGCCGTGGTGTGCTGATGTGGTGCTGGCCCCGGCCCCACGTCCTGGCGGTGACGGAGGAGGCGGCCCTCACCGCGGTGGCAGGGTACGTGGGACAGGCGGTGGACCGCACCCTGTTCGTCGAGACCCGGCTCAGCACCGCCGAACAGCTCCAGGCCGCGATGCTGACCGACCTCCCGGACGTGCCGGGCCTGGACATGTCCGCCCTGTACCTGCCGGCCACCGACCAGGACATGGTGGGCGGCGACTGGTACGACGCCTACCTCCTGCCGCCGCTCCCGGACGCCCCGCAGCGCGCCCTGATGCTGTCCATCGGCGACATCATCGGACACGACGTCCAGGCCGCCGCCGTGATGGGGCAGATCCGCAGCATGCTGCGCATGGCCACCCTCGGACACCCCGCGCACTCACCCGCCGCCGCGCTGGACGCGGTCGACCGGGCCTTCGACGCGCTGCCGCTGGGCCCCGGCGCCACCGCGGTGCACGCCCGCCTCGACCCGGACGGCGGCCGGTGGCGTCTGACCTGGTCCAACGCAGGCCACCCACCGCCACTGCTCCGGACACCCGACGGCCGAGTCTCGGCCCTGGACGAACACGGCCTGCTCCTCCTCGGAGCCCCGGCCGGCCCCGCCCGCCACGACCACGCGCGTGAACTCCCCCGGGGCAGCGTGCTCCTGCTGTACACCGACGGGCTGGTGGAGCGCCGCGACAACGACATCGACGCGAGCATCGGCCAGGCGGCGTCCACCCTGGCGGCACACGGCGACGAGCCGCTCCCGCAGCTCCTGGAGGCGCTCTCCCACGGACTGGCGGACGCCCCTCAGCGGGACGACGTGGCCGTACTCGTCGTCCGCGTCACGGAGGGCGGGAGGTGACCGCTCAGGCGCGAGGGCGTCCGGCCCGCACCAACTCCGCCACGTCCAGCGCCACTTCGGCACCGATGGAGTCAGGGAGCGCGGCGGTCTGACCGGGGGCGTACACCTCGTGGTTGTCGTAGGTGCCGCCGGTGGGTTCGGTGAGGACGTGGAGGCGGCTGTGCTTGCGGTCGACGATCACATAGACCGGGATCTTGGCCTCGGCGTACGCGGTGACCTTGTTGCGCAGGTCGCTCTTGTAGTTCCCGGAGGTCACCTCCAGCACGAGGCGGAAGACGGCCGGGTCGTAGCAGTTGTTCTCGACCAGGTGCTCGTCGAAGTCGGCGTCGACGATGGCGAGGTCCGGGATGGCGTAGTCCTCGGGCCCGCCGGGCAGCCACAGGCCGATGGCCTGGAGGACCCTGGTCTCGTCGCCGTGGAGCCCTGCGGCAAGGAACGGGATCATGAGTGTGGTCAGCGCGTTGGCGTGCGGTCCGTCCGGGGGTGGGGCCACGGTGATGACGCCTCCGATGATCTCGACGCGATAACCCGGAAGCTGCTCCATGAGGTGGTTGGCCGTCACGAGCATCGGTTCCGGTTCATCGTCACAGGGGTGCTCGACTGCTGCTGCAGACATTGAGGGCCCTCCTGGAATGGCTGGTGTCGAGACCATCATCGTAGGGCGGGACGCCCCACTTCGTCCCGCAGGCGGTTCGTCACCTGGCTGAGTGAAGCAGAAACGGCCCCGCACACCGAGGTGTGCGGGGCCGTACCGTGTCCGGTGACCGTCAGAGCTTGTCGATCACGTAGTCGATGCAGGCGGTGAGCGCCTGGACGTCCGCCGGGTCGATCGCCGGGAACATCGCCACGCGCAGCTGGTTGCGGCCCAGCTTGCGGTACGGCTCCGTGTCGACGATGCCGTTGGCGCGGAGCACCTTGGCGACCGCCGCGGCGTCGATGCCGTCCTCGAAGTCGATCGTGCCGATGACCTGCGAGCGCTTCGCCGGGTCGGTGACGAACGGGGTGGCGTACTTGGACTCCTCGGCCCAGCCGTACAGGTGCTGCGAGGACGCGGCCGTGCGGCCGGTCGTGAAGTCCAGGCCGCCCTGGGTGTTCATCCACTTCAGCTGCTCGTTCAGCAGGAAGAGGGTGGCCAGCGCCGGGGTGTTGTACGTCTGGTTCTTCAGGGAGTTGTCGATCGCCGTGGGCAGCGAGAAGAACTCCGGGACGTGCCGGCCCGAGGCGTGGACGCGCGCGGCGCGGTCCAGGGCGGCGGGGGAGAACACGCCGATCCACAGGCCGCCGTCGGAGGCGAAGGACTTCTGCGGGGCGAAGTAGTAGACGTCCGTCTCGGTGATGTCGACCGGCAGGCCGCCCGCGCCGGAGGTGGCGTCCACCAGGACGAGGGAGCCCTCGTCGGCGCCCGCGACCCGCTTGACCGGGGCCGCGACACCGGTGGAGGTCTCGTTGTGGGTGAAGGCGTAGACGTCGACGCCCGCCTCGGCCTTCGGGTCCGGGTGGGTGCCCGGGTCCGAGGCGATGACGGTCGGGTCGGACAGCCACGGGGCGAGCTTGGCGGCCTTCGCGAACTTCGAGGAGAACTCGCCGAAGTTCAGGTGCTGGGACTTCGACTCGATCAGGCCGTGCGTCGCGACGTCCCAGAAGGCGGTGGAGCCGCCGTTGCCCAGGATCACCTCGTATCCCTCGGGGAGGGAGAAGAGGCTGCGCACGCCGTCACGCACCTCGCCGACCAGGTTCTTGACCGGGGCCTGGCGGTGAGACGTACCGAGAAGAGAGGTGCCGGTCGCGGCCAGCGCGTCGACCGCCTCCGTCCGCACCTTGGAGGGCCCGGCGCCGAAACGTCCGTCGGCGGGCTTGAGGTCTGCGGGAATCTGGATGTCAGCCACGATCCGGAGCGTAGTCCCTCCCGGAAGCGGTCGAGGACCGTGTCCGTCCGATGAGACACACGCTCCGGATCGTGGGCGCCCGGTGCGGCGGGGAACCGGGGCCGCTGATCAGCCGAGATCGACCGGCAGCTCGTACAGGTCGTTCTGGGTCACGATCGGCTTGTTCCGCAGCTCGGAGGCCGGGACCGCGAGGTCCAGGTCGGGGAAGCGCTCGTACAGGGCGGGCAGCGCGACCCCCGCCTCCAGGCGGGACAGCGCGGCGCCGGGGCAGACGTGCGGGCCGTGGCCGAAGGCGATGTGGCGGTTGGGGGAGCGGGTGATGTCGAACTCACCGGCGGTCGGCCCGTACTGCTTCTCGTCGCGGCCCAGCGCCCCGAACGAGACGATGAGGGCCTCGCCCTTCGGCAGGACCTTGTCGCCGACCTCGATGTCCTCGGTCGCGAAGCGGATCAGGACGTGCGAGGTGGGGGTGTTCCAGCGCAGCGTCTCCTCGATGACGTTCTCCCAGGGCACCTCGCCGCTCAGCACGCGCTTGCGCTGCTCCGGGTGGGTCTGGAGCGCCTCCACGACGTTGACGACCAGGCTGATCGTGGTCTCGTGCCCGGCCGCGATGATCAGTTGCAGTGTGTTGACGATCTCCTCGTCGGTGAGGTGGTCGCCCTCCTCGGAGGCCGCGATCAGGGCGCTGGTCAGGTCGTCGCCCGGGTTCGCCCGCTTGTCGTCGACGATCTTCGTGAAGAGGGTGCCGAGGTCCGCCATCATCTGCGGGACCTCCTCCGGCGGGGTCTGCGTCGAGAAGAACTTCTCGAACAGCTCCTTGAGCCGGGGGTGGTCCGCCGCGTCCACGCCCATCAGGTCGCTGATGACGTTCATCGGCAGCGGGTAGGCGAACTCCGCCTTCAGGTCGACGGTCTCGCCCTGGGGCAGCGCCGCGAGCCGGTCCAGGGAGGCGTTCGTCAGCGCCTCGATGCCGGACCGCAGCCGCTCCACCCGCTTCACCGTGAGCGCCTGCGCGACCAGGCTGCGCAGCCGGCGGTGCTCGGCCCCGTCGACCGTCAGCATGGAGCGGCCCGGGTTGGCGAGGCCGATCAGCGGCCAGTCCATCGGGATCTCGCCGCGCTGCCAGGCGTTCCAGACGTTGATGTCCTTGACCACGCGGCTGTCGGTGAGCAGCTGGCGTGCCTCGGCGTGGTGCGTCACCGCGTAGCAGTGCACCCCGCCGGGGAGCTCCACCTCGGCCAGCGGCCCGGCGGCGCGCAGCGCGGCGCTCTCGGTGTCGAGGTCGGCGACGAGGGGATCGAGGGCGATCCTGGTCATTTCGGGCCTCCAAGTGCTGGGGTGGGCGTGAAGTGCACCGGCAGCTCCGTCAGCCCTCGCAGCCACGGGGACGGGCGCCGGGTCAGCTTGTCCTCGGGGACGGCGAGGTCCACGTCCGGGAGCCGGTCCAGGAGCACCTCGATCCCCGTACGGGCGATGACCTCCGCGGTCTCCTGGGCGGGGAACGGGCAGCGGTGCTCGCCGTGGCCGAAGGAGAGGAACGCGTTGTTGCCGCCGGTCAGGGCGGAGCCGTCGGTGCGTACCTGCGGGTCGCCGTTGGCGGCGGCGATACCGAGGAGCAGCAGGTCACCGGCGCGGATGTGGCGTCCGCCGAGGTGGGTGTCGCGGGACGCCCAGCGGCCCGCGACGTTCTGGGTGGGGGTGTCCTCCCAGAGCACCTCGTTCATGGCCTCCGCGACGCTGTGCCGGCCGCCGGAGAGCGACGCGGCGAAGCGGTCGTCGGTGAGCATCAGCCGCAGCGAGTTGCCGATCCAGTCGGCGGTCGGCTGGTGGCCGGCGGCCATCATCACCATGAGGTCCTGGGCGACCTCCTCGTTCGTGAAGCCGCCCGGGTCCTGGAGCATCCGGCTCGCGACGTCGTCGCCGGGCCCGGCGTGCTTGTCGGCGAGGAGCTGCTGCATGGCCGTGCCGAGGTGCTGCTGTCCGGCCAGGGCCCTCTCACGGCCGTCGATCATGTCGTTGAGCGCGCCGACGAGGGGCCCTCCGACCTCGTCGCTGAATCCGTAGATCCTCGCGAGGACGCGGGCCGGGAGCAGCATCGCGTACTCGGCGATGATGTCGGTGCGGCCGGTGGAGCAGAAGCCGTCGACGAGGTCGTCGGCGAACTCCTCCGCGTACCGCCTGAGCGCGAACGGGTCGACAGCCTCCAGCGCGTTGCTGATCATCGAGGCCCGGACGGTGTGCCGTTCCCCCACCGTGTAGAGGATCGACGGCTGCTTGTGGCCGATCATCGGCAGCAGCGGCCAGCCGTCCGGGATGTTCTCCCACTGGTTCCACAGGTCCGAGTCCCGGCTGAAGAGCACCGGGTCGTTGGTGACCTGGTGCAGCTCGCGGTAGCCGAGGATCAGCCAGGCGGGTATGTCGCCGTCGAGCGCGACGGGGGCCACGGCGCCGTGGTCGCGGCGCATGTCCCGGTACAGCTGCACGGGGTCGGTCTGGAACCGCGGCCCGGACAGGGGGACGGAGCCGTGGGACACGGGGCACTTGGTCACGGGGTCCGCTCCGGGGTCATCGCCGTGGCGCCCTGACCGCCCGCGAGGGCCGCGTCGGCCCCCTTCGCGCGGGCGAGGGAGAGCGCGTGGAGGTGCTCGACCAGCGTGATCAGGACGTACTTGCTGGACGAGCGGTCCCGGGCGTCGCACTCCACGAGCGGGACGTCGGGGGACAGGTCGAGGGCCTCACGGATCTGCTGCTCGGTGTGGAGCGGCCCGCCGAAGTCGTTGCACGCGACGATGAACGGCGTGCCGTGGTGCTCCAGCCGGTCGATCGCGTACCAGGAGTCCGCGAGCCGCCGGGTGTCGACGAGCACGACGGCGCCCAGGGTGCCGGAGAAGAGGCGGTCCCACAGGAACCAGAAGCGTTCCTGTCCGGGCGCGCCGAAGAGATAGAGGACCGAACGCGCGTCGAGCGTGATGCGGCCGAAGTCGAAGGCGACCGTGGTGGACGTCTTGGAGTGCACACCGTCGAGGTCGTCGACGGCCTCGCCCGCGCGGGTCATGGTCTCCTCCGTGTTGAGCGGACGGATCTCGCTCACGGATCGGACCATGGTGGTCTTGCCGACCCCGAAGCCGCCGACAACGACGATCTTCAGTCCGTTGTCGGCCGTCGCCTGCAGGGCGGCACGGTCAGAGGTTGCGGAGTCCAACGAGCACCTGTTCCAGGGTGTCGGTGTCGGGGAGCCGGTCCTCGACACGTGCAGTACGGGGGTGGCGGGCGCTGATCCGGCCGGTGTCGAGCAGGTCGCACAGCATGATGCGCACGATGCTGACGGGCAGATTCAGGGTGGCCGAGATCTCGACGACCGCGGTGGGGCTGTCGCACATCCGCAGGATCGCGACGTGCTCCGACTGCATCCCGGGGCTCGGTTCGCACTCGGCGACGACGAGCGTCACCAGGTCGAACGCGGCCGAGTCGGACCGGCTGCGGCCACCCGTCAGGGTGTACAGCCGGTCCGGGTCGTCGTCGCGTCCGGGGCGGGGGCGCGGGACCGATGTCATACGTCCGCTTTTTCCGTGGCCGGGGCCGCCGCGTCACCGGCGGCGGGGTCACGCGGAGGGGCGACGAGGTATTCGCCGAGCTGCTCGACGAGTTCGCTCATGTTGTGGCCGACGAGGCCGACGTCGGAGTCCTCCGCCGCCACGACCGCCAGATGGGCGCCCGCGCCCGCTTCGACGATGAACAGCACGCCGCCGTAGAACTCGGTCATCGCGGACCGTACGCCGCCGGTGCCGTCGCCGAACTCCATGGACGCGCCGTGGGACAGGCTCTGGATGCCGGCGGAGATCGCGGCCAGCTGGTCGGCCTGGTCGACGGAGAGTTCGGGGGTGCGGCACAGCTTCAGGCCGTCCCGGGAGAGGACGAGGGCGTGCCGGGCGCCGGGTGTGCGGTCGAGCAGCCCCTCCAGCAGCCAGTTCAGCTTCTCGTCGGTGGTCGCGCTCATCGGGTGTTGCCTTCCGGGTGCGGGGAGTTGGCTCGTACGGCCTTGCTGAAGGTGCTGAAGCGGGCAGCCTGCACCTTCGGGTCGGTGGTACGGGGCCTGGGGGTTTCGGCTCCGCCGGGGGCGGCATCGCCGGTACGGGCTTCGGCGGCGGCCAGGGTGCGGCCGCGGCGGCGCTTGGGCAGGCCGCTCTCTCCGAACTGGGGGACGGAACCGGTGGACTCGGACGCCGACTCGGGCTTCCCGGGCGCGGCCGCCGTGCGGGACGCGGGCCCGGGGGAGTCCGCCGTGGCCCGGCCCTGGTTCTCCGCGTCCGGCGTCGCGTGGTCGGGCTCCGGCTCGGGGTGCCGGGCGGACGCGGGGGCCGGGGCGGGCGTGGGCGTACGGGAGATGAGCTCCTGCGGCAGCATCATCAGCGCGCCCGTGCCGCCGCGTGCCGACGGCCGGAACGAGACCGTGAGGCCGTGCTTCCTGGCCAGCCGGCCGACGACGGCGAGGCCGAGCCGGGTTCCGGAGAGCCCTGTGAGGTCCTGGTTGTCGGCGGAGACGGCCCGTTCGGCGCGGCGCAGCTGCACATCGCTCATCACCAGGCCGCTGTCCTCGACGGTGACGACGATGCCCGCCGGGACCTCCTCGACGTACACATGCACCTCGGCGGTGGGCGGCGAGAAGTTGGCAGCGTTGTCGAGGAGCTCCGCCAGGGCGTGCATGACGCCCTCGGCGGCGTGGCCGGCGATCGCCACATCGCTGGTCGAGTGGAGGCGGATGCGCTGGTAGCCGCCGATACGGCCCATCGCGCCGCGCAGGATCGACTCCATCACGATCGGCTTGGCCCAGCGGCGCCCGGAACGCGCCCCGGTCAGCACGGCGATGGAGTCGGCGAGCCGGCCCGCCTGGGCCGTGCGGTGGTCCAGGTGCAGCAGGTCGCCGAGCACGTCCTCGGCGGTGTGCCGGTGCTCCATCTCACGCAGGTCGGCCAGCATGCTCGTGGCCAGGGCCTGCATCCGGCCGGCGGCGTTGGCACACGCGGCGACCGCGGCGGAGCGCTCGGTCTCGCTGCGCCGGGCGCGGGCGGTGAGGCGGGCGGTCTCGGCGGTGAGCCTCTCGTGCTGCTCGGCCGCGTCGGCGGTGACCCGTGCGACCCGCTCGTCCGCCTCGGCGGTGACCCGCGCCGCCTCGGCCGAGGCCGCAGCTCTGATCCGGGCGGTCTCCGCGGTGAAGCGCTGCGCCTCGGCGGCGGAGGTCGAGACGAGGCGGGAGGTCTCGGCGGTGAAGCGTTCGGAGTCGGCGGCCCGCAGGGCCCGCAGGTTGCGTGCGGTGGCGAGTGTGTGGACCGTCACGGCCACCGCGACGCACAGCAGTACGGCGGCGGCACCCGCCCCCCAGGCGAGCGGTGTCCGTACCGAGGCGGGCGCGGCGGAGACCGTCCACAGGCACAGAGCACCGGTAACGGCTGCCGAGATCAGCAGGGCGAGTGCGGTCGGCCGGAGTGAAGGGCGCAATCGGGAGTCCTCGGGGCGGACGGTGCGGCGGGAGGGACAGGTGCGGCTGGTGTAACGAAGGGACAATCAGGACATATCGGTGTGGTGACGGCGAAAGAACCACAACTGGAGCTGATTGTTCCTGATCAAGTCACGGCAACTATAGGAGAATTGGCGACTTGTTTGGGGATTCCTTGTGGCCACTTCTGTATGAAATCTGGCTTGTACCGACCTGATTCGTGCCCGTTGGCGAGTGTTTCCGGTGTTGCGCGAGAGGTCGGATGGGCGAGGCGCGTTGAATGCGTAGGTATGTCCCCTGTGTGGGGCTTGATTTGTCACGATCGTCGCTCCCGGGCCGGTGGCCAGCTAGTGTGAGCGCTCCGGTGCGTCCGACCTCCCAGGTCGGCACTGCCGTAAGACAGACCGCGCGCCTTGAAGGGGGAGGCGCCGCGTGGCCCCGACGGAGGACGCAGGCAACCGTGGACGCGCAAGGCCGTGGGCGGGACGAAAATATCGACCCCGCAGACCAGTGGGTACTCAACCCGGACACCGGTGATTACGAACTGCGACTGACTCCCTCCCCAGGGCGATCATCCGCGTCGGCCGGTGCGTCGGACGCCAGAACGCCCGGACCGCGCCGGAGGCCGAAGCCGGAGACGACACCGCCCGGCGACCGGGCCTCCGTGCCCGGCCAGCGCGGCGGCCGCAGGGGTGCGGGTGGCGCCGGCGGGCGCGGGGACCGGGACGAGCCGCGGAGGCCGGGGAGCCGGGCGGCAGCGCCTTCCACCGGACGCCGCAAGGCGAAGCCCAGGAAGACCCGTAAGAAGAAGGCCCTGGTGTGGACCGGCGGTGTGCTCGCCTTCCTGCTGGTGGGCACCGGCACCGCGGGCTACCTCGTGTACCAGCACTTCAACGGCAACATCACCGCCGTCTCCACCGACGGGGCCGGCACCGGTGGCTTCAGCAAGGACCGGGCGATCAACGTCCTGGTGATCGGGACCGACAAGCGGACCGGCGACGGCAACGAGGGCTACGGGGACGCGGGCAGTGTCGGCCACGCCGACACCAACATCCTCTTCCACGTCTCCAAGGACCGCACGAACGCGACCGCGCTGAGCATCCCCCGGGACCTGATAACCGACATCCCCAACTGCCCGACCACCCTGGAGAACGGGGAGAAGAAGGACATCCCCGCGACGGCCGCCAGTCGCTTCAACACCAGCCTCGGACAGTCCGACCGCACCCCCAGCTGCACCATGCGGACCGTCACCGAGCTCACCGGCATCACGCCCGACCACTTCATGGTGGCCGACTTCAACGCGGTCAAGTCCCTGACGACGGCCGTCGACGGCGTGGAAGTCTGTCTCGCCAAGGACATCGACGACAAGGACTCCCACCTCAAGCTGTCCAAGGGGAAGCACACCCTCCAGGGCGAGGAAGCCCTGGCCTTCCTGCGCACCCGGCACTCCGTCGGATTCGGCAGTGACCTGAGCCGCATCGAGATCCAGCAGCAGTTCCTGGGCTCGCTGATGCGCAAGCTGAAGTCCAACGACACCCTGACCAGCCCCACCAAGATGTGGTCGCTGGCGGAGGCCGCCACCAAGGCGCTCACCGTCGACGACAAGATCTCCGACATAAATCAGCTCCGCAAGCTGGGCATGGAGTTGGCGTCGGTCGATCCCAAGAACATCACGTTCACCACCGTCCCGGTGCGGGACAACCCGGATGACGTGGCGACCGTCCTGCTGGACAGCGCCAAGGCTCAGAAGGTCTTCTCGATGATGCGTGAGGACGTCTCCTTCACCGCGGTGGAGAAGCAGGAGAAGGCCGCGGCGAAGGCCAAGAACGACGCCAAGCTGAAGGGCGAGAAGGCCGACGCGGCGGACGTGCGGGTCGACGTCTTCAACGGCGGCGCGCCCGCCGGCTCCGCGCAGAGCGCCCTGGACTGGCTGCAGAACGAGGAAGGCGTGCTGAAGTCCACCAACAAGGCGAACGCGCCCGAGGACGTGAAGAAGACCCAGCTCGTCTACGCCCCCAACCAGGCGGACCAGGCCCGCAGCCTGGCCGCCATGATGGGCCTGTCGGCCTCGGCCCTCAAGCCGACCACGACGGACGCGGGCGAGATGGACCCCATGGTGCTGACCCTGGGCCCGGACTTCACCGAGGCGGGCAGCCCGCTCTCGGCCCCTGAGAAGACGCCGGAGGGCGTCCAGCGCGTGGAGGCCGACAAGGCGGTCTGCGCCAAGTGACTCCGGCCGGCCCCGCGGCCCACCGCGGGGCCGGCCGGGGCCGGGCCCCGCGGTGGGCGCCGTCTCAGAGCTCGGCGACGGCCTCGCTCACCGCCGCGGACAGTCGCTCGTTCTCCGCGGCGGCGCCGCCGGGAAGGGCGAAGCGACGCCGGGTGTAGCCGTAGGCCACGCCGTTGACGGGGTCCGCGTATGCCTGCGAGCCCGCGGCTCCCGAGTGCCCGAAGGCGCCCTCGCCGAGCGCCGGGTAGTGCCCTTGCTGCGCCTCGAAGCCCAGGGCGAAGGGATCGGCCTGAGCGGTCACCACGTCGGTGCCCTTCCACCGCACCCGGCCGGCCTCGGCAACCGTCTCCGGGGTGAGCAGCGGCGGCAGGCCGTCCAGCCCGGAGACCGCCGCCGCGTACATCCCCGCGAGCCCCCGCGCCGAGCCCACCCCGCCGACCGAGGCCGGCCCGAGCGCGCGCACGGCGCGGGTGTTGGCGAGGGCGACCAGGTCGAGCGGCGGGTCCTCGGCGAAGCCGAACGCGAGCGCCATCAGGCTGTCCAGGTCGAGCGGGTTCGCCGCGGCCTCCGCACGCTGCTCGGGGGTGGCCACGGCGGGACGGATGGCCACGTAGCGGGGTTCGAGGGCCTCGGGCAGGCCCAGGTGGAAGTCGAGGCCGTACGGGGCGCGTATCCGCTCCTCGTAGATCTCCTGGATCGACCGCCCCGTGACCCGGCGGACCACTTCGCCGGTGAGGGCGCCGATCATCAGCGCGTGGTAGCCGACCTCGGTACCGGGCGTCCAGTAGGGCCGCTGTCCTGCCAGCCGCCCGGCGATGACGCGGTCGTCGGCCAACTCCTCGATGCCGAATCCGCCGTCGGCCCAGATCAGCCCGGCCCGGTGTGCCAGCAGCTCGCGTACGGTCAGCTCGCCCTTGCCCTCGGCGGCGAACTCCGGCCAGTAGGACGCGACCGTACGGTCCGGATCGATGACCCCGTCCTGGACGAGGAGGGCGACGACGAGATGCGCGGCGCCCTTGGTCGAGGAGTACACGGCGGGCAGCGAGTCACCGTCGATGCCCTCCCCGGCCCACAGGTCCACGACGAGCCGGCCGTGGTGGTACACGGCGAGCTGGCTGCCCGGCTCGGTGTGGTCCGCGGCGAGTACGGCGGCGAACTCCTCCCGTACGCCGTCGAAACCCGCCGCGACCGTGCCGTGCACGGTGATGGTGGTGTCGGCTGTGTCGGTCATGAGACGCCCCCTGGAGTGATCGACCTGGTCGGTACAGGTCCCCAACTCCCTTACGTCACAGCTTCATTCCCCAGCAGCAGCGGAATCTCCGGACGGCGTGCCCTGCTGGCGCGCCACGATCTCCCGGGCCAGCGCCGCCAGTCGGGGCAGCGCGGGATGGCCCGGGCCGTCCCGGCGGGCCAGCAGGACGGGCAGCGGCGGGGCGTCGTCCAGCGGCACGTAGGTGACACCCGCGTACGCGTGCATCCGGGCGGTGGAGGTCCCCGAGACCCCGACACCCCGCCCGGCCGCGATGGCGGTGAACCAGTCGTCGGTGTTGGCGACGGTGACGGTGGCGGCGGGCCGGGTGTCCGGGGGCCACAGGCCGAGCGTGGTGGTGCCCGAGACGGTGTTGAGGACGACCGGATCGCCGGCCAGATCCGCCAGTGACACGGACGTGCGCGCGGCGAGCGGGCCGTCGGCGGCCACGGCCGCCACCCGGGCCTCGGTGAACAGCACCTCGGTGACGAGCCCCGGGGTCTCCACTGGCCCGCGCAGCAGTGCCGCGTCGACCTCGCCGCGGGTGAGGCCGGCCGTGCGGTCGTCGATCCGCAGCAGTTCGAGCGGGGTCCCCGGGTGGCGCTGCTGCCAGGCCCGCAGCAGCGGCGTGGTGTACGGGCCGAGCGCGGACCAGGCGTGCCCGATCCGCAGCGGCCGGTCGTGCGGCCGTCCCGGGTCGACGGCCTCGTCGAAGGCGCCGACCGCGGCGGCCGCCTTGTCGCGGAAGGCGACGCCTTCGGGGGTGAGGGCGAGGTGGTGGGTGGACCGGTCGACGAGCCGGACGCCCATGTGCCGCTCCAGGGCGGCCAGCGTGCGGGAGACGACGGGCTGGGTGACGCCGAGCCGGGCGGCGGCGCGGGTGACGCCGCCCTCGTCGGCGATGGCGAGGAAGGTGCGGAGGTGTCGGACCTCGAGGGAGCGGCCGCCGTTCCCCGTGCCCTGTCCAGTGCTCATGCCTGCGGAGCATAACGGGAGCGCAATCGGCATTTCACGGGAGGCGCGCGGGTCCCTACGGTGAGGAGGTGAACGGCCCCTGCTCGGTGCCGTACCGTATACCTCCTGGTGCACTCCATTAGACCGAACGAAAGGTTTCCGGTGAACGACCCGCGCGCTGCCGCAGAGCCCGCCGCCGCCGTTGCCGTACCCGAGGCGGTGTCCGCGCTCGACGAGCCGGGACACGGCCTGCCGGGTCGCCCCGGCGCCCGGAGAGCCGCGCTCGGCCCGGTCGCGCTGGTGGTGGCGGGCGGGCTCTCCGTCCAGTTCGGCGCGGCGGTCGCCGTTCTGCTGATGCCGAAGGCGGGCGCGCTCGGCGTCGTCACCCTGCGCCTCGCCGCCGCGGCCGTCGTCCTGCTGGTCATCTGCAGGCCGAAGCTGCGGGGGCACTCGCGCGCCGACTGGGGCACGGTGGTCGCCTTCGGTGTCGCGATGGGCGGCATGAACATGCTCTTCTACCAGGCCGTCGACCGCATCCCGCTGGGCGCGGCCGTCACCCTGGAGGTGCTGGGGCCCCTGGTCCTGTCCGTCGTCGCCTCCCGCCGGCTGACCAGCCTCGTCTGGGCCGCTCTCGCCCTCGGTGGTGTCGTCCTGCTGAGTGGCGGCGGCTTCGACCGCCTGGACCCGGTCGGGGCGGCGTTCGCCCTGGGCGCGGGCGTGATGTGGGCGCTGTACATCCTCTTCAGCGCCCGCACCGGCCGCCGCTTCCCGCAGGCGGACGGGCTGGCCCTCGCCATGGCGGTGGCGGCGGTCCTCTCGCTGCCCCTCGGCATCATGGAATCGGGCTCGAAGCTCGTCGTCCCGACCACGCTGGCCCTGGGTGTCGCCGTGGCGCTGCTGAGCTCGGTCCTTCCGTACACCCTCGAACTCATGGCCCTGCGCAGGCTGCCCGCACCCACCTTCGCGGTCCTGATGAGCCTGGAACCGGCCATCGCGGCCACGGCGGGCTTCCTCCTCCTCGACCAGGCACTCTCGTCCACCGACGCCCTCGCCATCGCCCTGGTCATCGGGGCGAGCATGGGCGCCGTGCGCAGCCAGACGCGGGGCTCGCGGAAGCGGTGAGTCCACCGCGTCGGGGGACCGGCCTGCCCGTTCCGCCTGCGCGGGCAGGCGTCCGATCCTAGGGTGGTCGCGATGGCCGACCTGGAGGAACACATGCCGGAACGCGACGACCTGCTGGCGCTCGTGACCGATCAGCGCACCAACTTTCTCTACACCGTCGCTGAGCTCGACGACGCCGGGGCCCGTGCCCGGACGACGGTCAGCGAGCTGACCCTCGGCGGACTCCTGAAGCACCTCGGACTCGTGCAGCGCGGCTGGCTCGACGTCGTCGAGGGCACCGCCCCCGCCGAGGTCGGCTGGGCGGACCTCGACCCCGACGGCAACCGGATGACCGACGCCGAGACGGTGCCCGGGCTGCTGGAGGCCTTCCACGCGGCGGCGGCCGCGTTCGACCGCACCGTGCGCGAGGAGGCCGACCTGGACCGCGAGGTCACGCTGCCCTCGTACCCCTGGTCGCCCCCGGAGCCGGTCGTCTGGACCGTCCGCCACGTCCTGTGGCACATCTTCCGCGAGATCGCCCACCACAGCGGCCACGCCGACATCATCCGGGAGGCGCTGGACGGCGCCAGCACGACGACGAAGATGAAGGAGGCGTCGGAAGGCCGGTAGCGGGCACGGGGAGCACGATGGAAGGGAGCGAAGGAAGGAGGCCCGCGCATGGGAGTCACCAAGGAAACCGATGAGTACGCCGGGCTGTATTCGCACACCCCCTCGCAGGCCGAGGGCGAACGCGAGGAGCCGGCCGTGCGCGGCAGGGCCCCCGAGACCCACCCCGACGTCCCCCGGACCGAACCCTCACAGGCGGAGGGCGACCGCACGGAGTAGCCCGGGAGATCTCTCACCCGTCGGCGACGAGGTCGCCGACCCGAGGCGTGGGGTTCGTCGGCTCAGCCGCAGTGGACGCCGTAATTGACGCGGGTGTAGTTGGACGCCGCGCGGCCACCCCAGTCGATGCACGAGCCCTTGGCGTAGGCGTAGACCGGACCCGCGTAGTAGCTGAACACCCCGTCGTCCATCTCGCCGGACTTCCATGTGGTGGAAGTGCTGTGCAGTCGCAGACGGGCGCCCAGGATTTGGGACGTCCCCGGGGCGTCGCCGACGGTCACGACGCAGTTGTAACCGGTGGAGCTGTTGTAGGTCAGGAAGGTGTTGCCGTCGCCGACATCCATGGAGTCGATCACGCTGTAACCCGACCCACAGGCGCTGTTGTAGGAAGCGGCCTCGGCGGTGCCGACCGTGAGGGTCATGCCGGCGGCGGTGAGGCCGAGGACTGTCGCAGCGGACGCGAGTCGTCTGGGCATGCGCATGAGTGAACTCCTGGTGGGCTTGTCAGATGTGGGAAGTGGCCGGGCGAGGCGGAGCCATCGCGCGGTATGGTCCGTAGCGATCAAGATCATTTCATGACTCGATCACTCCGGGGAACCGCTGTGCGGCGATGACTGAATGGGTGCGAACAGTGGCCGATGTGAGCCCGCCCCGGCGTGCGCCGGGAAGTCGCGGACAGAGTTACGTGCGGAAGGTCCGAACCGGATGTCGGTGACTCCCCGTCGGCCGGGCCCAAACGGCGACGACGGCGTATACACAGGCCATGCGGGGACGGACGCGGCGCTGGACCGCGGATGGCTGCTCGGCCACTTCAAGGACCCCTCCGACCCCCGCCACAGTGAGGCCCTGGAGATCAAGTGGGGTGTCCATCCGCAGGGTGACGAGCGGCCGGAGTGGGTGCGGGGCGAGGAGCGCACCGCCCTGCTCGTGCTCATCAGCGGCCGCTTCCGGATGCGGTTCCCCGAGCGCGACGTCCTGCTGGAACGCCAGGGCGACTACGTCGTGTGGGGCCGGGGCGTCGACCACTCCTGGTGCGCGGAGGAGGAGTCCGTGGTGCTGACCGTGCGCTGGCCCTCCGTGCCGGGATACCGGGCCGACTGAGCGCCCTCCACCGCATCAGGGCCACCGAATAAATCATGCAAGCATGCTTGCTTGTTTTATGGGGCGCTGGCATGCTCCGGTGCACACCGCCACGCCCCGAGGGGAGCGCACCGTGCCCGACGCTTCGGCCGTGACCGCCGCCGTGCTCGACGACATGCGGGAGGAGAGCGACGAACTCGACCTGCTCGTAGCGGGTCTGAGCGCACCCGAGTGGGCCGCGCCGACCCCCGCCGAAGGGTGGACCGTCGCCCATCAGATCGCCCACCTCAACTGGACCGATGAGGTGGCCCTGACCGCCGCCACCGAGCCCGGAGCCTTCGCCGCCGAGGTCGAGAGGGCGCTGGCCGCCCCCGAGACCTTCGTCGGCGACGCGGCCGAGGAAGCCGTCGCCGCCCTGACCCCCGAGGTGCTGCTCGTGGAGTGGCGGGAGGGCCGGGCCCGGCTCCAGAAGGCACTCCGCGCGGCGCCGGCGGGGACGAAACTGCCCTGGTACGGGCCGCCGATGAGCATCGCCTCGATGGCGACCGCGCGGCTCATGGAGACCTGGGCGCACGGCCAGGACATCGCCGACGCGCTCGGCGTGACCAGGAAGCCGACCGCCCGGCTGCGGCACGTCGCCAGGATCGGCGTACGGGCCCGGGACTACGCCTACTTCGTACGGGGCCTGCAACCGCCCACCGAGCGGTTCCGTATCGAACTGCGCGCCGAGGACGGCGGGTTGACCGTGTACGGGCCCGAGGACGCCGCCCAGCGGGTCACCGGGCCGCTCCTCGACTTCTGTCTGCTCGTCACCCAGCGGGCCCACCGGGACGACCTCGCCGTCGAGGCGGTGGGCACGGACGCCGGGCAGTGGCTGGACATCGCGCAGGCCTTCGCCGGACCCGCCGGACCCGGGCGCCCCCGGAAGGCGGACCGATGACCCGGCCGCTGCGCATCGGCAACGCGTCAGGCTTCTACGGCGACCGTTTCGACGCCCTGCGCGAGATGCTCACCGGCGGCCCGCTGGACGTCCTCACCGGGGACTACCTCGCCGAACTCACCATGCTGATCCTCGGCCGCAGCCGCCTCAAGGACCCGAAGCGCGGCTACGCCTCCACCTTCCTGCGGCAGCTGGAGGAGGGGCTCGGGCTCGCCCACGAGCGTGGCGTGAAGATCGTCGCCAACGCCGGCGGGCTGAACCCGGCCGGCCTCGCCGACGCCGTACGGGAGCTGGCGGCGCGGACCGGTGTGCCCGTGCGCGTGGCGCACGTCGAGGGCGACAGCCGGCCCGTGCCCGACGGTTACCTCACCGCCAACGCCTACCTCGGCGGCGGCGGCATCGCCGCCTGTCTGCGCGCCGGGGCCGACATCGTCGTCACCGGCCGGGTCACCGACGCGGCCCTCGTCACCGGGCCCGCCGCCGCCCACTTCGGATGGGCGCCCGAAGACCATGACGCCCTCGCCGGAGCTGTGGTCGCCGGGCACGTCCTGGAGTGCGGAACCCAGGCCACCGGCGGCAACTACGCCTTCTTCGGCGACCACGACGTCCGCCGCCCCGGATTCCCGATCGCCGAGATCCACGCGGACGGCAGCAGTGTCATCACCAAGCACGACGGCACGGGCGGTGTCGTCGACCTCGGCACCGTCACCGCCCAGCTGCTGTACGAGACCGGTGGCGCCCGCTATGCCGGGCCCGACGTGACCGCCCGCCTCGACACCGTCGCGCTGACGCAGGACGGGCCCGACCGGGTGCGGATCGACGGCGTACGCGGCGAGGCCCCGCCGCCCACGCTCAAGGTCGGGCTCAACCGGCTCGGGGGGTGGCGCAACGAGGTCGTCTTCGTGCTGACGGGGCTCGATATCGAGGCCAAGGCGCAGCTCGTGCGGGGGCAGTTGGCCGATGCGCTCGACCGCGCCGGTTCGAAACCCGCCGAGGTGCGCTGGGAACTCGCCCGCACCGACCGGGCCGACGCCGCGACGGAGGAGACCGCGAGCGCCCTGCTCCGCCTCGTCGTGCGCGACCCGGACGCGGACGCGGTCGGCCGCGCCGTCTCCGGGGCGGCCGTCGAGCTGGCACTCGGCAGCTATCCGGGCTTCCATGTGACGGCCCCGCCCGGGAAGGGCGCGCCGTACGGGGTGTTCGAGGCCGCGTACGTACCGGCCGACGAGGTCGAGCACGTCGCCGTGGGGCCCGACGGGACCCGCGAGGCCGTCCCGGCCACCGGCCCGTACCGGGAACTCGACGAGGTGCCGGAGCCGGCCCTGCCCGAACCGCTGCCCGCCGGGCCCACCCGCACCACCCCCCTCGGACGGATCGCGGGCGCCCGCAGCGGCGACAAGGGCGGCGACGCCAACGTCGGCGTGTGGGTGCGCACCGATGACGCCTGGCGGTGGCTCGCCCACGAACTGACCGTCGCGCGGTTCCGGGAACTGCTGCCGGAGACCGCCGGGCTCACCGTCGTACGCCACGTCCTGCCCCGGCTGCGGGCGCTGAACTTCGTCGTCCACGGCCTCCTCGGCGAGGGCGTCGCCGCGCAGGCGCGCTTCGATCCGCAGGCCAAGGCGTTGGGGGAGTGGCTGCGGTCCCGGCACGTCACCGTGCCCGTACGGCTGCTGGACCGACCGGAGGCGAACGCATGACCGTCCTGCCCACCGCGCTCGACACCACGGGGCCCGAATACGCCGCCCACCGCGAGGCCATGCTCGCGAAGCTCGACGGGCTGGACACCGAGCACGCCAAGGCCCTGGCCGGCGGCGGCGAGAAATACGTGGCCCGCCACCGGGGGCGCGGCAAGCTCCTCGCCCGTGAGCGCATCGAGCTGCTCGTCGATCCGGACACCCCCTTCCTGGAGCTGTCCCCGCTCGCCGCCTGGGGCAGCGACTACGCGGTGGGCGCCTCGCTCGTCACCGGCATCGGGACCGTGTCCGGCGTGGAGTGCCTGATCACCGCCAACGACCCGACCGTGCGCGGCGGCGCCTCCAACCCCTGGACCCTGAAGAAGGCCCTGCGCGCCAACGAGATCGCCTTCGCCAACCGGCTGCCCTGCATCTCGCTGGTGGAGTCGGGAGGCGCCGACCTGCCGTCGCAGAAGGAGATCTTCATCCCCGGCGGGGCGCTGTTCCGCGACCTCACCCGGCTGTCCGCCGCAGGAATCCCCACCGTGGCCGTGGTGTTCGGGAACTCGACCGCCGGAGGCGCGTACGTCCCCGGCATGTCCGACCACACCGTGATGATCAAGGAGCAGTCCAAGGTCTTCCTCGGCGGCCCGCCCCTGGTGAAGATGGCCACCGGCGAGGAGAGCGACGACGAATCGCTCGGCGGCGCCGAGATGCACGCCCGCGCCTCCGGCCTCGCCGACCACTACGCCCTCGACGAGCACGACGCGCTGCGCCAGGCCCGCCGGATCGTCACCCGGCTCAACTGGCGTAAGGCGCACCCGGATCCCGGGCCCGCCGAACCGCCGAAGTACGACGAGGACGAACTGATCGGGATCGTCCCCGGCGACCTCAAGGTCCCCTTCGATCCCCGCGAGGTCATCGCCCGTCTCGTCGACGGCTCGGACTTCGACGCCTTCAAGCCGCTCTACGGGACGAGCCTGGTCACCGGCTGGGCGCGCCTGCACGGCTATCCCGTCGGCATCCTCGCCAACGCGCAGGGTGTGCTGTTCAGCGAGGAGTCGCAGAAGGCCGCGCAGTTCATCCAGCTCGCCAACCAGCGCGACATCCCGCTCCTCTTCCTGCACAACACGACCGGCTACATGGTCGGCAAGGAGTACGAACAGGGCGGCATCATCAAGCACGGCGCGATGATGATCAACGCGGTGTCGAACTCCAAGGTCCCGCACCTCTCCGTACTGATGGGCGCCTCCTACGGCGCCGGCCACTACGGCATGTGCGGCAGGGCCTACGACCCCCGCTTCCTCTTCGCCTGGCCCAGCAGCAAGTCCGCCGTCATGGGCCCCCAGCAGCTCGCGGGCGTCCTCTCGATCGTCGCCCGCGCCTCCTCCGCCGCGAAGGGGCTGCCCTACGACGACGAAGCCGACGCCGGTCTGCGCGCCATGGTGGAGCAGCAGATCGAGTCCGAGTCGCTGCCGATGTTCCTCTCGGGGCGGCTGTACGACGACGGGGTCATCGACCCGCGCGACACCAGGACCGTCCTCGGGATGTGCCTGTCCGCGATCCATACGGCACCGGTCGAAGGCGCGCGCGGCTTCGGCGTCTTCCGGATGTGAGGAATCGGATGATCACCGCACTGCTTGTCGCCAACCGGGGCGAGATCGCCTGCCGGATCTTCCGCACCTGCCGTGAACTGGGCATCTCCACCGTCGCCGTGTACTCCGACGCGGACGCCGACGCCCTGCACGTACGGGAGGCCGACACCGCCGTACGCCTGCCGGGGGCCGCTCCCGCCGACACCTATCTGCGCGGCGACCTCGTCGTCGCCGCCGCGCTCGCCGCGGGCGCCGACGCCGTGCACCCGGGGTACGGATTCCTCTCGGAGAACGCAGGGTTCGCCCAGGCCGTGCTGGACGCGGGCCTCGTCTGGGTGGGGCCGCAGGTCAAGGCCATCGAGCTGATGGCGTCCAAGACCCGCGCCAAGGAGCTGATGGCCGCCGCCGATGTCCCCCTGCTCGCTCCGGTCGACCCGGGGAGCGCCACCGCCGCCGATCTCCCGCTGCTGCTGAAGGCGGCGGCGGGCGGCGGGGGGCGCGGGATGCGGATCGTGAGGGAACTGACCGCACTGCCGGAGGAGTTGACCGCAGCCTCCGCCGAGGCCGCCTCCGCCTTCGGGGACGGCGAGGTCTTCGCCGAGCCGTACGTCGAACGGGGCCGGCATGTCGAGGTCCAGGTCATGGCGGACGGGCAGGGCACGGTCTGGGCGCTGGGGACCCGCGACTGCTCGCTCCAGCGCCGCCACCAGAAGGTCATCGAGGAGGCCCCCGCACCCGGACTCGACGACGGGCTGCGCCGGGCGCTGCACGACGCCGCCGTCGCCGCGGCGCAGGCGGTGGGCTACCGGGGCGCGGGGACCGTCGAGTTCCTCGTATCGGCCGAAGGGCGCCCGTACTTCCTGGAGATGAACACCCGGCTCCAGGTCGAACACCCCGTCACAGAAGCGGTGTTCGGCCTCGACCTCGTCGCCCTGCAACTGCGCGTCGCGGAGGGCGAGGCCCTGCCGGCCGCCGCACCACCGCAGCCGACCGGACACGCCGTCGAGGCCCGGCTCTACGCCGAGGACCCGGCGCGGGACTGGCAGCCACAGACCGGAGCACTGCTCACACTCGACGTGCCCGACGGACCCGGCGTCCGCCTCGACACCGGCTACACCGGCGGCGACACCGTCGGGGTGCACTACGACCCGATGCTCGCCAAGGTCATCGCCCACGCCCCCACCCGCACCGAAGCCGTCCGCCTCCTCGCCCGCGCCCTGGAACGCGCCCGCATCCACGGCCCGGTCACCAACCGGGAGCTCCTCGTACGCTCCCTGCGCCACCCGGACTTCGTCGCTGGGCACCTCGACACCGGCTTCTACGACCGGCACCTGGCCGCCCTGACCACGTCAGCCGCCCCCGGCGACGAGGAGACCCGCCGCCTCGCCGCCACCGCCGCCGCACTCGCCTCCGCCGTGGGGGCCGGCAGTGGTCCGGGCCCCGCCGGCCTCGGCGCCTGGCGCAACCTCGCCTCACAGCCGCAGAGCAGGAGCTACCGGTGCGAGCCCGACGGCACCGCCTATGAGATCCCCTACCGCACGGGCCGGAGCGGCATCCCCGCCCCAGGGACCGGCGAGCGGGTCCTCGCCGCCCGCCCCGGCGCGGTCGCCCTCGAAACCGGCGGTGTGACGCGCCACTTCACCGTCACCACCCACGGCGACCGGGTGTACGTGGACACGGCCACCGGCTCGTACACCTTCACGGCCCTGCCCCGCTTCACCGACCCCGCCGAACGCACCGAACCCGGCTCCCTGCTCGCCCCCATGCCCGGCACCGTCGTACGTCTCGCCGACGGGCTCGCCCCCGGCGCGGTCGTCGAGGCCGGGCAGCCGCTGATCTGGCTGGAGGCGATGAAGATGGAGCACCGCATCCTCGCCCCCGCCTCCGGCACCCTCACCGCGCTCCACGCCGCCCCCGGACTCCAGGTCGAGGTCGGCGCACTGCTCGCCGTCGTACAGGACGCCACGGAAGCCCCCGCGCACCAGGAGGAGACGACCCCATGAGCACCGTCCTCGAAACCGAAGAGCACAAGGCCCTCCGCGCCGCCGTCGCCGCCCTCGGCAAGCGCTTCGGCCGCGACTACAGCACCGGTCTGGCCCGGAAGGGCGAGCACCCCCGCGAACTCTGGGAAGAGGCGGGCAAGCTCGGCTACCTCGGCGTCAACCTCCCCGAGGAGTACGGCGGCGGGGGCGGCGGCATGGCCGAACTCTCCATCGTCCTGGAGGAGCTCGGCGCGGCCGGCAGCCCTCTGCTCATGATGGTCGTCTCCCCGGCGATCTGTGGCACCGTCATCGCCCGCTTCGGTACCGAGGAGCAGAAACGGGCCTGGCTCCCGGGCCTCTCCGACGGCTCCCTGACCATGTCTTTCGGTATCACCGAGCCCGACGCCGGCTCCAACTCCCACCGCATCACCACCACCGCCCGGCGGGAGGGCGAGGAGTGGGTCCTCAGCGGTCGCAAGGTCTTCATCTCCGGCGTCGACATCTCCGACGCCACCCTGATCGTCGGCCGCACCGAGGACGCCGGGTCCGGCAGTCTCAAGCCCTGCCTCTTCATCGTCCCCCGCGACGCCCCGGGCTTCTCCCGCACCCAGATCGACATGGAGCTCCAGGCGGCCGAGAAGCAGTTCGAGCTGGTCCTCGACGACGTACGGCTCCCCGCCGACGCCCTGGTGGGCGAGGAGGACGCGGGCATCCTCCAGCTCTTCGCCGGACTGAACCCGGAACGCATCATGGGTGCCGCCTTCTCCATCGGCATGGGCCGCTACGCCGTCGATCGGGCCGTGGGGTACGCGAAGACCCGCACCGTCTGGAAGGGCGCGCCCATCGGCGCCCACCAGGCCATCGCCCACCCGCTCGCCCAGGCGCACATCGAGCTCGAACTCTCCCGGCTGATGATGCAGAAGGCCGCCAAGCTCTACGACGACGGCGACGACACCGGCGCGGGAGAGGCCGCCAACATCGCGAAGTACGCCGCAGCGGAAGCCTGCGTCAGGGCCGTCGACCAGGCCGTCCACACCCTCGGCGGCAACGGCCTCACCCGCGAGTACGGGCTCGCCTCCCTCATCACGGCGGCGCGTGTCTCCCGTATCGCGCCGGTCAGCCGGGAAATGATCCTGAACTACGTCTCCCACCAGACCCTGGGCCTGCCGAAGTCGTACTGAGTCTTCCGGTCGCTCCCCAGGTCTCCCCATCCGCCCCCGCAGGGGCGATTCTGGCTCTCCACCCGCGTCGAAGGGGACCGCCATGGTGTTCCACAGCGAGTACGCAGACGTCACGCCCCTCGAAAAACCCATCCACGAAGCCGTCCTCGGCAACGCCCCGGACTTCGGTGACATCCCCGCCCTGATCGACGGGACCAACGGGATGACCGTCACCTACGGCCAGCTCGACACCTTCCACCGGCGCATCGCCGCCCACCTCGCCGCGGCGGGCCTGCGCAAGGGCGACGTCCTCGCTCTGCACAGCCCCAACACGATCGCCTACCCGCCCGTCTTCTACGGGGCGACCCGGGCCGGCGCCACCGTCACCACCATCCACCCGCTGGCCACGCCCGAGGAGTTCGCCAAACAGCTCAAGGACTCGGGCGCCCGCTGGATCGTCACCGTCTCCCTGCTCCTCGACGTCGCCCGCCGGGCCGCCGAGCTCGCGGGCGGCATCGAGGAGATCTACGTCTGCGACCAGGCCGAGGGCCACACCTCCGTACTCGACATGCTGGGCTCCACCGCCCCCGAGCCCGACATCGCCTTCGACCCGGCCGAGGACATCGCCGTACTCCCGTACTCCTCGGGCACCACAGGCACCCCCAAGGGCGTCATGCTCACCCACCGGTCCATCGCCACCAACCTGGAGCAGCTGCGCCCCCTCGTCCCCCTCGGCGAACGCGAACGCATCCTGGCGGTGCTGCCCTTCTTCCACATCTACGGGCTGACCGCGCTCATGAACGGGCCGCTGCGCTACGGCGCCACGGTCGTCGTCCTGCCCCGCTTCGACCTCGCCCAGTTCCTGGAGACGATCCAGACCCACCGCATCACGGGCCTGTACGTCGCCCCGCCCATCGTCCTGGCCCTCGCCAAGCACCCGCTCGTCGGCGACTACGACCTCTCCTCGCTGGAGTACATCGTCAGCGCCGCCGCCCCGCTGGACGCCCAGCTCGCCGCCGCCTGCTCCACCCGGCTCGGTGTGCCCGCCGTACGGCAGGCCTACGGGATGACGGAACTCTCGCCCGGCACCCATGTCGTCCCCCTCGACGCGGAGAACCCGCCACCGGGCACCGTCGGCAAGCTGCTGCCCGGCACCCAGATGCGGATCGTCTCGCTCACCGACCCCGGCACCGACGTCCGCGACGGGACCGACGGCGAGATCCTCATCCGCGGCCCCCAGGTGATGAAGGGCTACCTCGGCCGCCCCGACGCCACCGCCGCCATGATCGACGAGGAGGGCTGGCTGCACACCGGGGACGTCGGCCGCGTCGACGCGGACGGCTGGCTGTACGTCGTCGACCGGGTCAAGGAACTCATCAAGTACAAGGGCTACCAGGTCGCCCCCGCCGACCTGGAGGCCCTCCTCCTGACCCACCCCGCGATCGCCGACGCCGCCGTCATCGGCGTCCACGACAGCGACGGCAACGAGATCCCCAAGGCCTACCTGGTGCGCCGGCCGGACGCGGGGGACCTCACGGAGGACGACGTCATCGCGTACGTCGCCGAGCGCGTCTCCCCGTACAAGAAGGTCAGACAGGCCGAGTTCATCGAGGCGGTGCCCCGCGCGGTGTCCGGCAAGATCCTGCGGCGCGAGCTGCGCGACCGGGAGAAGCCGCGATGACCCTGGTGCCCCCGGCCCACGACCGCGGAATCACCACCCTCACCCTCGACTCCCCGGCCAACCGCAACGCGCTCTCGGCCCGTCTCGTCGGCGAGCTCACCGAGGCACTGGCCGACTGCGCGGCCGACGACACCGTCCGCGCCGTCGTCCTCACCCACACCGGCAACACGTTCTGCGCGGGCGCCGACCTGACGGCGCCCCCCGAACCGGCGGCCTTCGTCGGCCTGATGCGGGCGGTCGTCGCCCTGCCCAGGCCCGTCGTCGCCCGGGTCAACGGGCACGTCCGGGCCGGCGGCCTCGGGCTGCTCGGGGCGTGCGACGTCTCCGTGGCGGGCCCCGAGTCCTCCTTCGCCCTCACCGAATCGCGCCTGGGCCTCGCCCCCGCCGTGATCTCCCTGCCCCTGCTGCCCCGCCTCGACCCACGCGCCGCCACCCGCTACTACCTCACCGGTGAACGCTTCGACGCGGTGGAAGCGGCCCGTACCGGGCTCGTCACCATGGCGGCCGAGGACGTGGACAAGGCGCTCGTACCGGTACTCGACGGACTGCGCAGGGCCTCACCCCAGGGGCTGAAGGCATCGAAGGAGCTGGTCACGGCTACTGTGCTGAAGAGTTTCGACAGTCACGCCGAAGACCTCATCGCCCGCTCTGCAACGCTCTTCGCCTCCGACGAAGCACGGGAGGGGATGACGGCCTTCCTGGAACGACGGGATCCCGCATGGGTGCTGTGACGCCCCCGAAGCAGGACAGGAGCCGCGCCACCCGGCAGCGGCTCCTGGCATCGGCGGTCGCCTGCCTCGCCGAACGCGGCTGGGCAGGCTCCACCGTCTCCGTCGTCGCCGAACACGCCGGGGTCTCGCGAGGCGCCGCCCAGCACCACTTCCCCACCCGGGAGGACCTGTTCACCGGCGCCGTCGAATACGTCGCCGAGGAACGCTCCGCCGCCCTGCGCGCCCTGCCCGTGCAGGGCCGCGCCGAGGTCGTCGCCGCGCTCGTCGACCTGTACACCGGGCCGCTCTTCCGCGCCGCGCTCCAGCTCTGGGTCGCCGCGTCGAACGAGGCCCAGCTCCGGCCCCGCGTCACCGAACTCGAAGCACGGGTGGGCCGCGAGACCCACCGCATCGCCGTCGAACTCCTCGGCGCCGACGAGACCCGGCCAGGGGTACGCGAGACGGTGCAGGGCCTCCTCGACATGGCCCGCGGCCTGGGCCTCGCCAACCTGCTGACGGACGACAGGGCGCGGCGGGAGAGGGTGGTCGCGCAGTGGGCGCGGCTGCTGGACGACGTCCTGTCCTGAGGCCTCCCGCTGCTCGCTGGGAAGTCACGGACGGGTGGCTGCCCCATATGCCCGGCTCTGGCGTCCGTAACCTTCCAACGACCGGGCGTACGGGACAACGCGCCCCGTCAGTTCCCCAGGTCCGCCAGCTGGTCGTAGCCCTGGATCGAGCGGGGGTCACGCGTGCCCGGGCCGACGTACGTCGCCGAGGGGCGCACCAGGCGGCCGGTCCGCTTCTGCTCCAGGATGTGCGCCGACCAGCCCGCCGTACGGGCGCAGCTGAACATCGACGTGAACATGTGTGCCGGGACCTCGGCGAAGTCCAGCACGATCGCCGCCCAGAACTCGACGTTCGTCGCCAGGACACGGTCCGGGCGGCGGGCGTGGAGCTCCTCCAGGGCCGCCTTCTCCAGGGCCTCCGCCACCTCGAAGCGCGGGGCGGCCAGCTCACGGGCCGTGCGGCGCAGGACGCGGGCCCGGGGGTCCTCGGCGCGGTAGACGCGGTGGCCGAAGCCCATCAGGCGCTCACCCTTGTCCAGCGCCTGCTTCACATAGGCCCTGGCGTCGCCCGTCCGCTCGATCTCCTCGATCATCCCGAGGACCCGCGAGGGCGCCCCGCCGTGCAGGGGGCCCGACATCGCGCCCACCGCCCCGGACAGCGCCGCCGAGACGTCCGCGCCGGTCGACGCGATGACGCGGGCGGTGAACGTGGAGGCGTTCATCCCGTGCTCGGCGGCCGACGTCCAGTAGGCGTCGACGGCCTTGACGTGCTTCGGGTCCGGCTCGCCGCGCCAGCGGATCATGAACCGCTCGACCACGGACTGCGCCTTGTCGATCTCGCTCTGCGGGACCATCGGCAGCCCCTGGCCACGGGCCGACTGGGCGACGTACGACAGGGCCATGACGGCGGCCCGCGCCAGGTCGTCACGCGCGGTCTGCTCGTCGATGTCGAGCAGCGGTTTCAGGCCCCACACCGGTGCCAGCATGGCCAGCGCGGACTGCACGTCGACGCGGATGTCGCCGGAGTGCACGGGGATGGGGAACGGTTCGGCGGGCGGCAGGCCGGGGTTGAACGCCCCGTCCACCAGCAGACCCCAGACGTTGCCGAACGACACGTGGCCGACGAGGTCCTCGATGTCGACACCGCGATAACGGAGCGATCCGCCTTCCTTGTCGGGCTCGGCGATCTCCGTCTCGAACGCGACGACTCCTTCAAGTCCGGGTACGAAGTCGGACATCGGGCGGCTCCCTCGACTCGGCGGCTGTATGACGGCCACAAAGGCCGGTCCACGCATACTGGCGGGTTACCACGACGCGGGGAAGGGTGACGTCGGGCACAGCCTCCCGGCTCGCGGACCGGCGATCGCGCCCCTCCCCGCAGGGATTCCGGCCCGCTGCGGCAGGATGGCCCCGTGCCCACAGCAGATGCCACTCCGTCTTCCGCTTCCGCCTCCTCTCGCGTTCCGTCATCCGATTGCACCACCGATCCGGCCGCGATGCGCGAGCAGTACCGCTCGGAGGACTTCGTGGAGCAGGACCTCGCCGCCGACCCGATGGACCAGTTCGCGCAATGGTTCCGCCAGGTCGCAGGGGGCGGCGCGCTCCACGAGCCGAACGCGATGGTGGTCTCCACGGCTGATTCCCGGGGCCGGCCGTCCTCCCGGACCGTGCTGCTGAAGCACTACGACGACCGCGGCTTCGTCTTCTTCACCAATTACGGCTCCCGCAAGGGCCGCGAGCTGACGGCGAACCCGTACGTCTCGCTGCTCTTCCCCTGGCACCCGCTCGCCCGCCAGGTCATCGTCACGGGCACCGCGGCCCGTGTCGGGCGGGAGGAGACGGTCGCGTACTTCCGCACCCGCCCCCACGGCTCCCAGCTGGGCGCCTGGGCCAGTGAGCAGTCGACGGTGGTCGGCTCCCGCCAGGAGCTGGTCGACCGCTACGAGGAGCTCGCCGCCCGTTACCCGGAGGGCGAGAAGGTCCCGGCGCCGCCGCAGTGGGGCGGATTCCGCGTCGTACCGGACGCGATCGAGTTCTGGCAGGGCCGCGAGAACCGGCTGCACGACCGGCTGCGCTACGTCCGGGAGAGCCCGGCGGCGGACTGGCGGGTGGAGCGACTCTGCCCGTGAGCGGTCAATCGGGGCCCGTCTCCGGGCCCCGATACGCAGAAACCCGCAGGCTCTGGTCCCTCCTTGCGGAGGAGCCGGCCGGACTTACCGGCGAGCCTGCGGGTCGGTGACTGCTTGGGTTTCGGCAGACAGCCTGCCGAGGTGCACAGTGTGCGACGACGGGCTGTCAGCCCGCAGCCACCTCACGAATCCGATAAGACTGCACTTTTCGGATCACCTCCTTTCAACGTGTGCCCACAGCCTAAGAACGTCCCCCGGCGCCACACAAGCGAATTAACGGATCCGTCGATGGACGCCGGATTTCGTGGAAGTGGCTGTGTGGTGGCTCACGTTCGAGTTCAATGGGTCTGACGTGCGGCAATGCGGAACCCGCAGCGGAATATGCCCTGCAGGAGGTACGGAGTGAGTGCTTCCAGAAGCACCGGGACCACCGACGCGCTCGGCCCCGACGAGGACCCCGGGCGGGAGCCCTCGGCGGTGGCGATCCCGGGGTCCCGGCTTCTCGCCGCGCTGCTCGACGGCATGGACGCCGCGCTCTGCGCGTTCGACGCCCACGGCACCATCACCCACTGGAACCGTGAGGCCGAGCGGATCCTCGGCTGGAGCGCCGCGGAGGCCGTGGGGCGGCGCGGCTTCGCGGGGTGGGCCGTGCGGAGCGCGGACGCGGAGGACGTGCAGGGGCGGCTGCTGGCGGCCATGGACGCGCCGGGGAGGCAGGTCCACGAATTCGCGCTGCTGCGCAAGGACGGCGGGCGCGTCCTCGTACGGACCCAGTCGTCCGGGGTGCGCGGCGAGGACGGGAAGCCCGCCGGGGTGTACTGCGCGTTCAGCGAGGTGCACGCGCAGATCGATCTGGAGCGGTCCATCGCGCTCAGCGAGGCCCTGTTCGAGGACGCGTCCTGGGGCGTCGTCGCCGTGGACGTCGACCTGCGTCCGACCGTGGTCAACGCGTACGCCGCCCGGGCGCTGGGCGGCGGGCGTACGACGCTGCTGGGGCGCCCGCTGGGTGAGCTGATCGTGCAGGGTGTCGAGGATCTGGAGGGGGCGCTGCAGCATGTTCTCGCCGAGGGAGCTCCGTCCGCCCCGGCCGAGCTGTGGGTGACCCTGCGGACCGCCGAGGGGGAGCGGCGGCGCTGTTGGCGCAGCGGGTTCCTGAGGCTGGCCTCGCCGCTGGCGGAGGAGCCCGTTCCGCTGGGGGTCGGCTGGCTGTTCCGGGACGTCACGGCGGCGAAGCTCGCGGAGCAGGACGCGGACCGGGTGCGTTTCCGCTCCAACCAGCTGCACCGGGCTGCGCGCCAGGCGGCGGAGTGCGAGGACCCCATGGAGGCGGCGACCACGTCGCTGGACTACGCCCTGGCGGGGTTCGCCGACCATGTGGTGGTCGACCTGATGGCGGATCTGGCGGCGGGGTGGAAGCTCGTACGGGCCGCGTCCACGCCGCCCGACGCGCCTGGTCCGTGTCTGCCGGTATCCGGGGGTTCGCTCCCGGTGCGGTACGGGCCGGGGCACCCCGCCCTCCAGGCCGTGGAGCGTATGGGTTCCGTGCGCGCCGTGGCGCCGGCCGGTGCGGGCGAGGCGTGGGCGGTGGAGCACCAGTGGCCGGGGGACTCGGTGCACGCCCTGTGCGCGGTGCTGCGGAGCCGGGGGCGGACGTTGGGTGTGGTGACGTTCCTTCGGGCGGCGAACCGGGGCGCGTTCGAGCGGCCCGACGTGACGTACGCGGAGAGTGTGGCGGTCCGGGTCGCCTCGGCGGTCGACCTGGCCCGGCTGACGGCCGGGCCGGGTGCCTGAAGGGCCTCGGCCCCCGTTGCCGGTCGGTCTCAGTGCCGGTCGGTCTCAGTGCCGGTAGAAGATGCGGTCGCCGTACTCCCGCATCACGCGCCCGTTCCACTCGTGGCCGCCGTCGACGTTGCCCGAGCGCAGCAGCGGCGGTTCGATGCCGCGGGCGACGAGCTCCTCCGCGGCGGTGGCCATCATGGCCTGCATCAGCGCGCTGGTGACGACGGTCGACGCGGGTGCGAACGGCGCCTCGACGCCCTCCACGCTCAGCTCCGCGTCGCCGATCGCGATCTTGCTGTCGAGCACGATGTCGCAGTGGTCCCGGAGGAATCCGCCTGAGACGTGCCGGGACCTGGTGCCCGTCGTGTACGCGACCGAGGTGACCCCGACGACCGTCAGCCCGAGAGCGCGCGCGTTCTGCGCCATCTCCACGGGCAGCGCGTTGCGTCCGGACAGGGAGATGATCACGAGGAGGTCGCCGGCCCGGGCCGGGCTGGAGTCGAGCACGGCGCTCGCGAGGCCGTCCACCCGCTCCAGCGCGGAGCCGAGCGTGGCGGGCATGACGTCGACGCCGACGGTGCCGGGTACGGCGAGCAGGTTCATCAGGGCCAGTCCGCCCGCGCGGTAGACGACGTCCTGCGCGGCGAGCGAGGAGTGCCCGGCGCCGAAGGCGAAGAGCCGCCCGCCCGCGGCGACGGTGTCGGCGATCGCGGCTCCCGCGGCGGCGATCGCTTCGGACTCCTCGTCGCGCACCCGCTCCAGCAGGCCGATCGCTGCGTCGAAGAACTGACCGGCGAGCTTGCTGTCGCTCATCGAGGAGACCTTTCCTGCGGAGGTGGGGGTCCGTGCGGTGCCCGTGTCGCGGATCACGTTGCGGTCTGGACCAGTGGGCTGTCAATAGCGCTCCGGACCGTCCGTCACCACGGACTCCCGACGGCGGGGCACGGTTGTCCGTGCTATGCGTCAGAATTGGTGGAGGGCCATCGCACGACGACTTCATGTCACAGCATCGAGGGGCACGTATGTCCGGACTGATCGACACAACGGAGATGTATCTCCGCACCATCCTCGAGCTCGAAGAGGAAGGCGTGGTCCCCATGCGCGCCCGGATTGCCGAACGGCTGGACCAGAGCGGTCCGACGGTCAGCCAGACGGTGGCGCGCATGGAGCGGGACGGCCTGGTCCAGGTCGCGGGAGACCGCCATCTGGAGCTGACCGAGGAGGGGCGTCGCCTGGCGACCCGGGTGATGCGCAAGCACCGGCTCGCGGAGTGCCTGCTCGTCGACGTCATCGGCCTGGAGTGGGAGCAGGTCCACGCGGAGGCGTGTCGCTGGGAGCACGTGATGAGCGAGGCGGTGGAGCGCCGGGTCCTGGAGCTGCTGCGGCACCCGACGGAGTCTCCGTACGGGAATCCGATCCCGGGCCTGGAGGAGCTGGGCGAGAAGGCCGAGGCCGATCCGTTCCTGGACGAGGGCATGGTCAGCCTGGCCGAGCTCGACCCGGGCTCGGAGGGCAAGACCGTGGTGGTGCGCCGGATCGGTGAGCCGATCCAGACCGACGCACAGCTGATGTATTCGCTGCGGCGGGCGGGCGTGCAGCCCGGTTCGGTCGTCAGCGTGACCGAGTCGGCCGGCGGCGTGCTGGTCGGATCCAGTGGTGAGGCGGCCGAGTTGGACGCCGAAGTCGCCTCGCACGTCTTCGTCGCGAAGCGCTGAGCAGGGCTTTTCCACCCACCGGTGGCCTGCCCGCAAGTGCAGGCGCCGGTGCGGATGCACGTGCAGATGTGAACCGGTAAGCCCGGTTTCTGTTTTCCGCCCGGAATCGCAGCGCCCGGGCGAAACGCGTGCCAGGCTGTGGCCAGGCCTATGACCTGAGGGTGCCGGCAGAGCCTGCCGGGCGGTCGGGGAGGGAGCAGGAAATGCGCCCGTCGCACTGGCACGTGCACCGTGAGGTGACTGCCGGACTTTCCCGCGCCCGTACGCCGGGCGCCCTCGCGCCTCCCGGGGTCGCCGCGCCCGGTGCCATGCATCCCGGCGCCATGTATCTCGGCGCCATGCGTTCCGGCGCCGCGTACCCCAGCGCCAGGTTTCCCCGCGCCATGACTTCCGGTGTCGCGTATCCCGGTTGGATGCCTTCCGGTGCCATGCCCCCCGGTGCTGCCACGGCCGTGCGGGGCGTTCGAATCGCCCCGGTGGGCCTCCGCGCCACTCCGGCGGCCGGCCGGGCGATCCCGGCGGTCCGCCCCGAGTGCGGATCCGTGCGTTCCCGAACAGGGGACGGCCCCGGCGCCCGAAGGTGCCGGGGCCGGTCCTCCCCTGCCCTGACCTGGAGCCCCGAGCTCTCGAGGTCAGTCTCCGCGGACCCCTGTCCCCGAGTGGTCCGCTTCCCGGAGAAGGTCTCCCCTGGGGAGCCGTCGTCAATCCTGAACCGCTGTCACTCAAACGTGGGATGTTGCGAGCCGGAAGCGAGTTTTCGAATAAAGGTTCGATAGTCTGGCACGCACGAACACACGGTGATCGAGGACCAGAAGGGGGTGCCAGAACCTATGGTGCGGCGCATCGATGTGACCGGATCGGACGGCGTACGCCTCGCGGCCTGGGAGTTCGCCGATCCGCCCAAAGGGCGCGCGGAGGCCGGGCACGCCCCCGGGATCTTAATGCTCCACGGGCTGATGGGCCGGGCCACGCACTGGGCCGCCACAGCCCGCTGGCTCTCCGAGCGCCACCGGCCGGTCGGTCTCGACCAGCGCGGTCACGGGCGCAGCGAGAAGCCGGCCGACGGCCCGTACACCCGCGACGCCTACGTCGCGGACGCCGAGGCCGCGATCGAACAGCTCGACCTCGGCCCGGTCACCCTGATCGGGCACTCGATGGGCGCGCTCACCGCCTGGCAGCTCGCCGCGAAGCGCCCCGATCTCGTCAACGCGCTGATCATCTGCGACATGCGGGCCTCCGCGCTCGGGGCGGCCTCGCAGCGCGAGTGGGCGGACTGGTTCAACACCTGGCCGCTCCCCTTCGCGACACTCGCCGACGTACGGAAGTGGTTCGGAGAGGACGACCCCTGGGTGGAGCGGCCCAACCCCTCCCGCGGTGAGTTCTTCGCCGAGGTGATGGCGGAGACCGCCGACGGCTGGCGGCCCGTCTTCTCCCAGGAGCAGATGCTGACGTCCCGGGCCACCTGGGTCTACGACGCCCACTGGGAGGAGCTGGCGCAGGTGCGCTGCCCCACCCTGGTCCTGCGCGGGATCGACGGGGAGCTGGGCAGGGCCGAGGCCCAGGAGATGGTCCGCGTCCTGCCGCGCGGGCAGTACGCCGAGGTGGAGGACGCCGGCCACCTCGTCCACTACGACCGGCCCGAGGGCTGGCGCCGGGCGGTGGAGCCCTTCCTGGAGCGCCTCACCGACGGCTTCCGGGACGACCGGGAGGCCGTCAGCCCCTGATCCCGGACGCCCCGCCCCCGTGAGCCGGTCCCTCAGCCCTTGCTGACCGCGGCCAGGATCTCCGGGAGCCGGTCCGCCGTGCGCGGCGCCGCCAGCCGCACGCCCAGCCATCCGATGAGCGCGCCGTAGACCGCTCCCACCGGCAGCAGCAGCCACAGCTGGTCCTGACGGTCCGCCACGTGCAGCCAGATCGTCAGACCGATCACCGGCCCGCTGAGCACCGCGGCCGCGACCATGCCGCCGAAGATGGAGATCCAGGCGAGCCCGGCCTGCCCCGGCACGACGTTCTTGAACGCCCCGTCCTGAGGGATCGAGTACGGGAACAGAGCCGAAGCCAGCGCCCCCGTCGCCAGCATCGCGCCCAGCAGGGCGAACGACAGCCCCATGACCCCCGGCAGCGCCGTCCAGTCCCCGAGCACCGCCGCGGTCACCACCGTCACCAGGACCGTGTACGGCAGGGTGATCAGCAGCAGTGCCAGCGCACGCGCCCGGAGTTCGAGATAGGCGTCCCGGGTCGAGGAGACCGACAGCGCCACCATCCAGAAGGCGGAGGTGTCCTGCCCGAACTGGTTGTACATCTGCATGCCGAGCATCCCGGCCGCGAAGCACGCGAAGTAGACCGACCCGGACCCCTGCACCGCGTTGAGCACGGGCACGATCAGGCCGATCGCCAGGGCCGTCACCCAGGACGCCTTGGTCTTCGGGTCGCGTACGACATACCTCAGGCTGCGCTCCATCACCGTGCCCGTGCGTCCCTCGGGCAGCAGCGAGAAGAGCCCGGAGCGCTCGGTGCCCGACCGGCGGGCCGACGGCTCGGCGGCGGCGAGCGTGGAGCCGTCCGGGGACGTCATCAGCTTCACCAGGCTCCGCTGCCACAGCCACATCAGGCCGCCCAGCGCGAGCACCGAGACCAGCAGCTGGCCGAGCGCCGCCCCGTACGAACCCTCCGAGGCGGACCCCACGGCGCCGAGGGCCGAGGCCGGTGGCAGCCAGCGCACCACCTCCGCGACCGGTTCCAGCGAGGACAGCCCGCCCGCCCGGCCGAGGCGCTGGGCGCCGAAGTTGACGAACTGGATGCCCACCGCGATCACCAGCCCGCTGAGCACCGCGAGGTCGCGGCCCTTGCGCGAGGTCAGCAGCCGGATGTTGGCCGTGGCGACGGACCGCGCCAGCGCCACACAGACCAGCAGCGTCAGAGGCACGGCGACCACCCCGAACACCACCGCGGCGGCGCCGTGCGCCACCGCGATCACCGAGCCGAAGGCCAGGGCGAGTGTGAAGAGCGGGCCGATGCCGATCAGCGAGGCCACCAGCAGCGCCCCGATCAGGGGGCGGGGCCGCAGCGGCAGCATCACCAGCCGGCTCGGGTCCAGGGTCTCGTCGCCGCTCGGGAAGAACAGAGGCATCACCGCCCAGCCCACCGCCACCACCGCGGTCAGCAGCACCACCAGGGTGCCTGCCTGGGCGTGGCCGCGGAGCGCGATCAGGCCGATCACCTGGGCCGCCGCGAAGAGCAGGGTGACGACGAGCGAAGCGACATAGGCGGCCCGGCGCCCGGACGACTGGCGCAGTCCGTTGCGCAGCAGCGTCAGCTTGAGCCGTACGAAGACGGGGACGATGCCCTGGCCGGGTACGGCAGGGACGGCGGAACCGGCGGGGGCGTCCAGCACCGTCATCGGGCACCGCCGAGCCAGTCCAGGGAGTCCCCGGTGTCCCGGGCGCCCGCGCCGACCAGTTCCAGGAAGGCGTCCTGGAGGGAGGCGGCTTCGCCGCGTACCTCGGTGAGTGTGCCCTGGGCGCGGATCCGCCCCGCCGCCATGACGGCCACCCAGTCGCAGAGGGACTCGACGAGCTCCATCACATGGCTGGAGAAGACCACGGTCGCGCCGGAGCGGGTGTAGCGCTCCAGGACCCCCCGGATGGTCTGCGCCGACACCGGGTCGACACCCTCGAAGGGCTCGTCGAGGAACAGCACTTCGGGGTTGTGCAGCAGGGCGGACGCCAGTCCGATCTTCTTCCGCATCCCGGTCGAGTAGTCGACGACCAGCTTGTCCTGCGCCCCCGCGAGATCCAGCACGTCGAGCAGCTGGGTGGCCCGCTTGTCGACCTCGGCCCCCGGAAGCCCGCGCAAACGCCCGGTGTAGCCGAGGAGTTCACGCCCGGAGAGCCGTTCGAAGAGCCGCAGACCCTCCGGCAGGACCCCGATCCGGGCCTTCACCTCGACCGGGTCGCGCCACACGTCGTGACCGCCGACCTCGATCCGGCCCATATCGGGCCTGAGCAGCCCGGTCACCATCGAGAGGGTGGTCGTCTTCCCCGCACCGTTCGGGCCCACCAGGCCGATGAACTTGCCGGCCGGCAGCTCGAGATCGATCCCGCCGACCGCGATCTGCTCCCCGAACCGCTTCCAGAGCCCCTCGACCCGCACGGCTGGTGGTGGGGTCGCCGCCACACCCGCCGTGTCCGTCCTGCTCGTGCTGTCCGCCTGGTCCGGCATGGCACTGCCTTTCGATATCCCCACGTGTGGGGACCACCCTACGAAAGACGTGTCCGGGCGTCGGCCGTTTCCCGGGCGCAGGCGTACGCGAGCGGACTGATCAGCTCTTCCGCGTCGGGCAGCCAGAGATCGGCGCGGGAGGGCCTCCGGGCCCACTGCACGGCACCGCGCCCGGCCACCCGGGTCGGCGGCGCGGCCACGTAATGGCCCTCGCCAACTGCCGTCAGGCCGATCGTCCCGGCGTCCCAGCCCAGTTGCCGCACGAGCTCGGGTGCCTTGGCGGCCGCGCCCGGCAGGACGAGGAACAGCATCCGGCGGTCCGGGGTCCGGGTCACCGGGCCGAGCGTGAGGCCCAGGCGCTCCATCCTGGCGAGGGCCAGGAAGCCGGCGGACTCCGGTACGTCCAGGGCGTCGAAGGTCCGGCCCGCGGGCAGGAGGACCGACGACCCGGGCTGCCTGGCCCACATCCGGCGGGCCGCGGCGGCGCTGCCGGTCGCCTGGCCCGCCCAGTCCGGCCGGGTGGGATGGGCTCCGGGGGCGGCGCAGCCGGCGTCACCGCACGAGCAGCGCTCCGTCCCCCCGGCGGCCACGAGCCAGGTGCCCGGGAACACGTCCCAGTGCCGTTCCTGGGCGTACCAGGCCGCGGCCTCGAGCAGCTGTTCACTGCGCTGTCGGGGGATCCGGGCGGCTTCCGTCACTCCGATGGGCTCTTCCACGCCCCGCTCAACTCCCGCCGTCACCAGGGGTTACGGGCGTGCGTGCGCCCTTCGAGAGGGATCGATCCTGCACGCGGGGCGCACGGATGCACGGCCGGGGGCGCGTAGGAGGAAACGCACCGATGTGAGGGTAACCAGGTGCAGGACTGTGCCAACTCGGCACGACTCGTACCCGATACAGATGAATATGCGCATTTCTCGTGCCGTGCCGGGCAGTGATTCCCGCACCGAATCACTGCGGTCTCAGGGGGAAATATGGCAGCCAGGCCTCTCGTCGCCCGTCAGCCGAACGAACGGCTCCAGACGCTCATCCAGGAGGCGGCGTGTTCCAACGCCGGTCTCGCCCGCCGGGTGAACATGGTCGGCGCGGAGCGAGGGCTCGATCTCCGCTACGACAAGACGTCCGTGGCCCGCTGGCTGCGCGGACAGCAACCACGCGGCAGGGCGCCGGGGATCATCGCCGAGGCGATCGGCCGGAAGCTCGGCCGCACGGTCACGATCGACGAGATCGGCATGGCCAACGGCAAGAGCCTGGCCTCCGGCGTCGGCCTGCAGTTCGCGCCCACCGTGCTCGGCGCCGTCGAGCAGGTCTGCGAACTCTGGCGCAGCGACGTGGGCCGCCGCGACCTGCTGTCCGGATCGGCGGTGGCCGCCTCCGCCCTGGTCGAGCCCAGCCGCGACTGGCTGATCACGGGCGCCGACCCGCAGGTGGCGCGGACGTCGGGGAACCGGGTCGGCATGCCGGACGTGGAGGCGGTGCGGGCGATGACGGCCGCGCTCGTCGACCTCGACCACCGCTTCGGCAGCGGGCATGTACGTCCCGTCCTGGTGCACTACCTCAACAGCGTGGTGTCCGGGCTCCTTTCGGGTTCGTACCGCGAATCGGTCGGCCGGGAGCTGTTCGGCGCGGTCGCAAGACTCACGGAGCTCGCCGGGTACATGGCCGTGGACACCGGCCAGCCGGGTCTGGCCCAGCGGTACTACATCCAGGCGCTGCGCCTTGCCCAGGCCGCGGGTGACCGGGCGTACGGGGGGTATGTGCTGGCAGCGTCGATGAGCCATCTCGCGGCGCAGCTCGGCAATCCGCGTGAGATCGCCCAGCTGGCGCGGGCCGCGCAGGAGGGCGCGCGGGGACGCGTGACCCCCCGGGCGGAGGCGATGTTCCATGCGGCGGAGGCCCGGGGACACGCGCTGATGGGCGATGCCCGCACCTGCCAGGCCGCTGCGGGCCGTGCGCTGGCCGCCCTGGAGCAGGCCGACCCGGAGAAGGGTGACGACCCGGCCTGGATCACGCACTTCGACGCGGGCTACCTCGCCGACGAACTGGCGCACTGCCACCGGGACCTGGGGCAGGCCGAGCCGGCCGCCCGGCGGGCGAAGGAGGCCCTGGCGGCACTCCCGGAGTCCCGGACCCGGCGCCGGGGCATCGGCCTGGTGCTGCTGGCCTCGGCGCAGGTGCAGCACCGTGAGGTGGAGCAGGCGTGCCACACGGGGCTGCGGGCGATGGAGCTCCTCGGGACGGTGCGCTCCAGCCGGGGCGCCGAATATCTCGATGACCTCCAGCAGCGCTTCGAGCCGTACGCGGACGAGCCGGCGGTCCGCGAGTTCGGCGCCAGGCTGGAGCTCCAGGCCGCCTGACCGGCGTCTTCGGCGAGTTGACCATGAACAGCGCCGTGGGGGCCCCAGACGTTACCCCCTGTGTGAAGGGGTCGTGAGGCTGTCGGGCGCTTGGCGCGGGGCTCCGGGCACCCGGTAGCGTGAGCCGACGATTCCATAGGTTCACACGTAGGAGTCCCGGTGACGCAGAGCGGACAGGGTGACGAGCCGCAGCTTCCCGCTGTACGGCACGCCCACGAAGGTGTCGTGCTGCCCGCGGAGGGCGGTGCCCCCTGGAACGCGGGGGGACCGGCGGGCGGGCAGCCGGACCAGGCCGTCCCCGCGGGCGGGCAGCCGTGGGGCCAGCCCTGGGGGCCGCAGGCCGCGCACCAGGACGGCCCGCCACCGGGGCAGCTGCCGCCGGAGCAGCAGTACCAGCAGCAGGGCGGGTACCAGCAGCCGCAGCACGGGCAGTACCAGCAGCCTCAGCACTACGCGCCCCAGCAGGGCGGGTACCAGCAGGACTCCTACCAGCAGCACCAGCAGCACCAGCAGCAGCCGTACGCCCAGCCCCTGCCGCCCGAGGCCGCCGCGCCCGGGCAGGGCATGGGGCACGGCGGGGACGCGGACGCCACGCAGTACATCGCGCCGGTGCCCGGCGGCCCTCTCCCCGGGGGGCTGCCGCCCGAGCGACCGGCGGAGTCCACCCGTTACCTGGGGCAGTCCGCCGCCGGGCAGCCGTCCGACGCCGACGCGACCCAGTACATACCCCCGGTCCCCGGCGGCGCTCCGTACGGAATCCGGCCGGGAACCCCGGGCGAGCGACAGCCGCCCGCGGAGTTCGACAGCCTCTTCCGCAGCGACGAGCCCGCGGGCGGCACGCAGCAGATGCCCCGCTTCGACGGGCCGCCCCAGCAGCAGCGCCCCCAGCAGCCGTACCAGCCCCACGCGGGTGCGCCGCAGCCGCCGCAGGGCGCCCAGCCCTACCGGTCGGACCCGCAGGGCTTCCACGGCGGGCACGGGGGGAACGGCCCGGAGGAGCCGGGCCAGGGCGGTGACGCGCCGCGCAGGCGGTCCGCGCACATCCCGCTGATCGCCGCCGTCGTCGTCGGCTGTGCCGTCATCGGGCTCGGCGCCGGCGCGCTGATGAGCGGGGGCGACGACAGCCCCTCGGACGACAAGCAGCCGGTGGCCTCGCAGAGTTCGCCCGCGTCGGAGGCCTCCGAGAAGGCGGCGGACGACCCCGCGCAGCCCCAGGCCGTGGAGCTCGACAAGCTGCTCGCGGACAGCAACAACAGCCGCTCGGCGGTGATCGGCGCGGTGGAGAAGATCAAGGCCTGCAAGGCACTCGACCAGGCGGTCACCGATCTGAAGGGCGCCGCCGCGCAGCGCCGGGATCTCGTGACCCGGCTCGAGGCGCTGAGCGTCGACCAGCTCCCCTCCCACGACAAGCTGAAGACCTCCCTGACCAAGGCCTGGCAGGCGTCGGCGGAGGCCGACGACCACTACGCCACGTGGGCGAGCCAGGCCAAGAACAGCAAGAAGGTCTGCAAGGGCGGCAAGGCCGGATCGACCGACGCGACCGCCAAGGCCGCCGCGTCGAGCAGCGACGCCACCATCCAGAAGCGCACGGCGTCGGGGCTGTGGAACAAGATCGCGCAGAAGTACGGGCTGACCGAGCGCGCCCCCACGCAGCTCTGACGCGGCGGCCTCCGACCCCGGTGCTCACCGGGGCCGGAGGCCGGGGCGGACGCCGGGGCGGAGGCTCTCGAACGAGGCCGGTGAGCGCGCGTCAGCCGCCGGACCGGGCGTTCACGAGGGTCTCCGTCACATCCACGAAGCCCTTCTTCGCGGCGGTGAGACGCCCGTCGCGGACCACCTGGAACGTCACCCGTCCGTTGACGATGCGCCCGTAGGCCGCCGTGCCGACCATGTCCTGGAAGCGCCAGCGCAGGACCGGGGTGAGGCCGCCGGTGTCCACCTCGGTGCCGCGGTTGAGGCTGACGGAGATCCCGCCCGCCGTGATGTCGGTCCGGTCCATCGCCTCGACGACCGCCTTGAGCGCGGTGTACGCGATCCAGGTCGTCTGTACGCCCGTGTCCTCGGGATCGATCCGGTTGTCCCCGAAGGCGTACTCCGCGACCACGTCACGCATCTCGTTCCAGCGGGCGTCGCCGGACGCCGGGTACCAGCCGGTGACGAGAGCCCCCTCGAAGGGACTCTCCGCGCCGCCCGACCGGTTGATGAGGCCCTGGCCGACGCTGCCGAGCACGGACGAGATCCGCACGCCGCTGTCCTCGGGTTCGAGCCGGCGGAAGGAGTCGAAGAACGTCTCCGTCCCCTTGCCGAGCACCGCCGTCACACAGCCGTCGTCGGCCTGGGCGAGGGCCTTGGCCGCCTCGGAGTCGTACGACGTGGCCTCCTCGGCCGCGCTGATGTCGTAGGAAGCGGGGCGGTCGCTCCGGCTGAGACTCGTGTCGAGGAGCCCGGGCATGGTGTCGCCGACCAGGGTGTCGGGCCGCACGAGCGACACCCGATCGCAACTGGCCGCCAGCTGCTCGCCGTTGCCCGCGACGAGTGCCGGCTGGCCGCCGTTGACCGGGTAGGAGAGATAGCTGGTGAACTCGTCGGCGGAGGCGCCGTACCCGCCGATGTACGGGATCCCGGCCGCCTCCAGCGGCGCCAGGAACGCCCGCCCGTACCTGCTGTACGAGCCGACGACCGCCGCCACGTCCTCGTCGGCCGCCCGCCGGGCGCACTTCGACGCACCGGTCGCGGTGTCCTGCTCGTTGCAGGTGAGGACCCGCAGCTCGTGCCCGTCGATCCCGCCCTTCTCGTTGATCCAGCGGGCGTAGGTCCTGGCCATGGCCGGCATGCCCGCCATGTTCACGGTGTCGGCTCCGGTGGTGTCGGGGGCCCACGTCATCACGGTGACGGGCTCCCTGGAGCCCCCCGAGACTCCAGGGAGTACACCGCAGCCGGATATCAGCAGTGCCCCGGCCGCCACCGATGTGAGGAGCCTGTGGGGGCGGGGGGAGGTGACGCGTCGCCATCCGGTCATGGGCATGAACTTTTGCGGTTCACGGGTAACGCCACAGCGTGCTCCGGTCAACACAGGGTGACCTGGAGGTGAATTACGGGGGGCCGCGCACGGCCCCGGCGAGGGAACGTACGATCGGCAACCGTGCAGCAAGGTTCGGAGAACACTTCCCGTCGCGGCCGTCGCTCCTCCACCATGGGCGGCATGCCGCTCAATGACATGCCGTGGTGGCGCTGGCGCAGCAACGTGCGCTCGGCGCTGCACATGCTCTCCGACCCCGTCTTCCATCACGAGTGCTGGCTGGCCGGCCGGGAAGGGTACGGCGACGTCACCGACGCCGTGTACCGCCTGGTCGAGGACACCTGGCTGGACAACTGGTCCGCCGAGAAATACGTCGGGACGATCTTCCGCGACTCCGCCGAGGCCGCCCTCGTGGACGTCGCCGCCCTGCGGGTGCTGCGCATCATGCACCAGATAGGCGCCGACGCCCCCGTCCCCGCCTATCTGGAGCACCCGGGCTGGCAGGATGCGGTCGTGGCCGCCCGCGAGGCCCATGTGATGCTCGCCACCAACGACGGCGAGGACCCCGACACCCCGCCGCGGTCCCTGGACGTGCTCCGCATCATGACCAGATCGGCGTGACCTGCGGAGGGTGTGGCACCCTACGGGAATGACCGCGCCGCAGCCCGCCGAATCCGTATCCGCTGCCTCGGACACCGTCGCCGAGCAGTACGTCCTCACGCTCTCCTGCCCCGACAAGCAGGGCATCGTGCACGCCGTGTCGAGCTACCTCTTCATGACCGGCTGCAACATCGAGGACAGTCAGCAGTTCGGCGACCACGACACCGGTCTCTTCTTCATGCGCGTCCACTTCTCGGCGGACGCCACGGTGACCGTGGACAAGCTGCGTGCCAGCTTCGCCGCGATCGGGGACGCCTTCCGGATGGAGTGGCAGATCCACCGGGCGAGCGACCGGATGCGGATCGTGCTGATGGTCAGCAAGTTCGGGCACTGCCTCAACGACCTGCTGTTCCGCTCCCGCACCGGCGCCCTGCCGGTCGAGATCGTGGCGGTCGTCTCCAACCACACCGACTTCGCCGAGCTCGTCGCCTCGTACGGCGTCCCCTTCCGGCACATCCCCGTGAACAGGGAGAACAAGCCGGAGGCCGAGGCGCAGCTGCTGGAGCTGGTCCGTGGGGAGAACGTCGAACTCGTCGTCCTGGCGCGCTACATGCAGGTGCTCTCGGACGATCTCTGCAAGCAGCTGAGCGGCCGGATCATCAACATCCACCACTCCTTCCTGCCGAGCTTCAAGGGCGCCAAGCCGTACCACCAGGCCCATGCTCGCGGTGTGAAGCTGATCGGCGCGACGGCGCACTACGTGACCGCCGACCTCGACGAGGGGCCGATCATCGAGCAGGAGGTCGAGCGCGTGGGGCACGGCGTCACGCCGGACCAGCTCGTCGCCGTGGGGCGTGACGTGGAGTGCCAGGCGCTGGCCCGCGCCGTCCAGTGGCACGCGGAGCGGCGCATCCTGCTCAACGGCCGCCGTACGGTCGTCTTCCCGTAGGGATTCAGAGCCGGCTGAGGGAGGCCGCGGCGGACAGGACGTCGCGGATCGCCTCGCGGTCGCCCTCCTGGCCCGCCGCGGCTTCCACCGGCAGCACATGACCGGCGACCAGCCGGCAGAACTCCACCCCGTCGAGCGCGACCTGCGCGACCGTGTGGGCGGGGGAGCCGAGGGCGGCCGGGGAGTCCAGCGCGATGTACCAGTCGCCGCCACCGCGGCCCTCGACCTCCAGGTGGAGGGAGCGGCCCGGTGAGCCGGCGGTGACCAGGTGGCGGGCAGGTGCGGCCAGCCCCGCGCGGCGGCGCTCGGCCAGGGTGGCGGGCAGCAGCCGGGCGGCCAGGTCGATCATCCGGTGGAGATGGGCGGCGGCGGGCGGCTCGTACGGGTAGTCCACCGCGTCCGCGATGTCACCGCCGTGCACCCAGCACTCGAAGGCCCGCTCCAGGAGCGAGTCCTGCAGCGGGAGGGCGAAGCCGCCGTACGGGACGGAGAGCTCCGAGACGCCGCGGCCGGCGAACGACACCGTACGGACGAGGGAGTGACTCTGGTCACGCCAGGGCTCCCGCACGGCCCGGGTGGGCGGCCGGTGGGCGGCCGACCAGAACGCCTCGGTGCGCGCGGTGGGCGGCAGGGGTTGGTCGCCCTTCCCGAGCGGGTCGTCCAGGCCGAGGGCCTTGGAGACCAGACCGTCGACCGCCATGAGGTGGCTGATCACCCCGGCGACCGTCGTCTTGCGGTTCACCTGGCGGTCGTCCTCGAACCACTTCAGCCGCACCGGCGCGTGCCACTCAGAGTCGCCGATGTCCCGGAGCAGCGCGTCGAGCCGTGCGGTCTCCGCGTCGTACGGCGCGGCCCACGCCGGCACGGGGATGCGCGCGGGGCGGCGGCCCAGACAGCCCTCCAGGACCCGGGACCGGAGCATCGGGTCCAGGTCCAGGGTGCCGTCGCTGTGCAGCAGACCCACCGCGTCGCGCAGCCGCAGCGCCTCGTCGGCGCAGGGCGCGCACGAGGTGAGGTGCTCCTCGACGGCCGCCGTCTCCTCGGCGGAGCAGGCGGCCAGGGCCCAGGCGCCGAGGAGGGACTTGAGCACCTTGTGGGGCAGCGGTGGGGCGGGCGGTCCCGGAGGATCCGGAGGCCCGGGCGGTCCCGGAGGATCGGGAGGTGCCGGTGGTTCGGGCGGTTCCGAGCCGCCGGGCCGGACCGGGGGCAGCCTCTCCCGGTCGTCCGCGGCTGCCCTCGGCCCCGGTATGCGCCGCTCGACCGGCTGCTCCCCGTCGCGTCCGCCGTTCACGGCGTCGGCCCGTATCCGGGAGGCGCGGAGTCGGCCGACGGCCGGGTGTTCGCGGTGGCGAGCAGCTGGAGGCCGAGCCGCAGCCGGCGCCTGGCCTCGTCCCCGGTGACACCGAGGTCTGCGGCGGCCTGCCGGTAGTCCCGGCGCTGGACGTACGCGAGCTCCAGGGCGGCGCGCAGCGGCGCGGGCATGGAGGCGACGATGTAGTCGGCCCGGGCCGCCGCTGTGGCCTTGAGCACCCGGTGCTCCAGCTCCTCGGCCCGCGCTTCAGCGTCGGGCCCGTCGGCCTCACCGTGCGTGCTGCGGATCCGCTGCACGGACCGGCGGTGTGTGAGCCGTGCCACCCAGGAGCGCATGGAGCCGTGCTTGGGGTCGTACGCGTCGGGGTTCTCCCAGACGTAGCCGAAGACCTCCCGCGTCACCTGGTCCGCGGCGTCCTCGTCGTCCAGCATGCGGTGGGCCTGGCTGTGCACGAGGGCGGCGAACCGGTCGTAGAGCTCACCGAGGGCGGCCGCCTCGCCACGCGCCAGCCGCTGCTGCATCCGGCGGTCCCAGCGCGGTGGTGCGTCCTTCGCCATCCAGCCCCCAGCCCTGTGCCTTTCGTCATGCCGAATGTAGTCGGCGGCCTGGTCCGGACACGTGCCTTTACGGCAAGTACGTCCCTCAAGTGGCGCCGAATGATAGGGAACGCTTCGCCCCTTGCCCTTTCCTGACCGCGTAAACGATCCTGAAGCGATCATTTCTGGATGAAACCTGTGCCAGGCCGGTGGGCGGAAAGGTGTTTCACGGGGCGGGTACGCGGGCAGCCGCGAGGAGGAACGGAAACTTCCGGATCCTCCGGAGCCCCGGAACGAGAGGCCGAGTCGCGTGACGCTGAAGGTGTACGAGACCGAGCAGGACGCGTGGACGGTGCTGCGGATCCACGGCGAACTCGACCTCGTGAGCTCACCTGTCGTGCGTCAGTCCGTCCACGGGGCGGTGGCCGCGGGCCGGCACGACGTGGTCCTCGACCTCTCCGGCGTCCTCTTCTGCGACTCCAGCGGTGTCGGCGTCCTGATCGCCTCCCGACGCCTCATGAAGTCCTGCGGCGGCCGGCTGCGGCTCATCCTCCCGGCCCGCGGTGCGGTCGACGGTTCGCACGTCAACAAGGTGCTCGGCGCCCTCGGGGTACGCCGGCTCTTCGACGTCTACCCCGACTCGGACGCGGCCACCGACGACGACTCCCAGCCCCTCACCGCCTGAAACGCCGGACCGGCGCGAAATTGTCACACCCCTGCCGACCATCGGTGACACGTGACGCCGCTCGGCGTCGTACGCTCCCCGCATGGACAGCGCAGAGTACGAGCGCAAGATCGCACACCGCTTCGCCGCCTTCGACCAGGACGGCAACGGCTACATCGATCGCGCCGATTTCAACGCCGCGGCGGCCCGTCTGCTCACCGAGTTCGGTACGACGGCCCGCTGCGACCGGGGCCAGTCCCTCTACACGGGCGCCGAGGCCTTCTGGCAGGGCATGGCGGGCATCGCAGACGTGGACGGGGACCAGCGCGTCACCCGGGAGGAGTTCGTCGGCGGGGCCGTGAAGCGGCTGCGTGACAACCCCGAACGCTTCGCGGAGATCGCGCGCCCCTTCCTGCGTGCGGCGCTCACCGTCGCCGCCGGCAAGGACCCCGAGGGGGCCGGGCCCGCCTCGGCGCCGGTCGCCGCGGTGGAGCGCGCCCTGCGGGTGCTGGGCGCCGCGGACGACATCGCGAGCGTCGCGGCCCGGAGCCTGGACACCGACCAGGACGGCCGGATCGCCGAGACGGAGGCGGTCGCCGCCTTCTCCGCGTACTTCACCGTGATCGAGCCCGACGCGTAGCCCGCGCGGGCGAAACCGGCGCGCAGCCACCGTGATCGCCCGCGACCGCGCGTCAACACGCCCAACGACATGAGCAGTTCGAGCCCTTCCGCGGCCCGGCTCGGGGTGCGCCCCGGCCGGGCCGCGGTGCGGGGTCAGGGGTGGTCGTGGCTGACCGGGGGCGTACGGCCCGTGCGGATCGGGTGACGCAACGCATCCGGATCCCGGGTGTGCGGCCGGGGCGAGCGGTCACCGGGCGGAGTCGCGGGCCCGCGCTCGGGTACGCTCCGTTGGATGCGAGTGGTACTGGAAGCGGAGGATCCGGGTACGGCCCCTGTGGCCGCCCCGGGCGGCGCGCGGTGCCCTGCTCGTGACCCACGGAGCTGCGACGGGCCTGCCGGGGACTCGGTCCCCGGGGTGCCGGTGCGCTTCTGTTCGACTCTCCGCAGCGCGCGTCGCACAGTATGGACCACGCGTACTCCTTCGCGCTGGAATATGCCCGAAGCGCTTGTTGCGGTGACTGTACGTCAACCATGCTGTCTCGCACGGGAGTCACGTTCCGTGACTCCGAGGAGGCGCTAGGCGATGTGTCCGCCGGTTCGGATGGTGTGAGCGGTGCAGGTGCTTCAGGTTCAGCTGGAGGTCGGGCCGGATCCCGCGGAGGTGGGGCGGGCCCGCAGATGGGCGCGGTCGCGGCTGATCGGGTCCGGGATGGAGGACGACGAGCCGCTCGCGGAGACTCTGATCCTGCTGATCTCGGAGCTCGTCACCAACGCGGTGGTCCACACGGGCTGTCCGGCCGTGCTGCGGATGCTGTTCGGCTCGGCGAGTCCGGCCGGTTCGGCGGGGACGGTGCGGGTCGAGGTGGCCGACACCAGCTGCCGTCCGCCCCAGCCGCGTCACGCGGAAGGTGAGGACACCAACGGCCGCGGCCTGGAGCTGGTGGACGGCCTGGCGGACCGCTGGGGCTGGCAGCCGGAGGGCGCGGGCAAGCGGATCTGGTGCGAGATCGACCGGGGCGGACCGGTGATGGTCCCGGTGATCCAGGAGCAGCCCGGAGACCGGGCCAACGCCTGAGGACACCGCCCGGTGCGCTCCTCAGCGCCCCGGGGCCGTCGAGCGGAACGTCCGCCGGTAGACCGTGGGCGACACCCCCAGCGCGGCCTGCACATGCTGCCGCAGCGAGGTGGCCGTACCGAAGCCGGCGTCCCGTGCCACCTGGTCGATCGAGAGGCCCGTGGACTCCAGCAGCTGCCGCGCCCGCTCGACCCTCTGCCGGGTGAGCCACTGACCCGGGCTGATGCCGACCTCCTCGCGGAAGCGGCGGGTGAAGGTGCGCACGCTCATCGACTCCTGCCGCGCCATGTCGCGCAGCAGGATCGGTTGTTCCAGCCGTCCCAGCGCCCAGGTCCGCGCGGCCGTCGTCGTGGCGAGCCCCGCCTCGGGCAGCGGACGCCGGATGAACTGCGCCTGACCGCCGTCGCGGTGCGGGGGCACGACGGTGCGGCGGGCGATGTCGTTGGCGACGGCGGTGCCGTGGTCGCGGCGCACGATGTGCAGACAGAGATCGATCCCGGCGGCCACACCGGCCGAGGTCAGGACGTCGCCGTCGTCGATGAACAGGACGTCCGGGTCGACGCGGACCTTCGGGAAGAGCCGCTGGAAGTGTTCGGCCGAAGCCCAGTGGGTCGTGGCGGGCCGCCCGTCGAGGTATCCGGCGGCGGCGAGGACGTAGCCGCCCGTGCAGATGGATACCATACGGGTCCCCGGCCTGATGTACGCGAAGGCGGCGGCCAGTTCGCCGGTGAGCCGGCCCTCCTCGTGGACGGGGCCGAGTTCGTACGAGGCCGGGACGACGACGGTGTCGGCGGTGGCGAGCGCCTCGGGGCCGTGCTCGGCCACGATGCTGAAGTCGGCGTCGGTGCGGACCGGGCCCGGCGGGCGCACGGAGCAGGTCACGACGTCGTACAGCCTCTCGCCCGCGCCGGGCGTCTCCGTGCTCAGTGTGCGGCCGAAGATGCGTTGCGGGATGCCCAGTTCGAAGGGGATCACTCCGTCCAGGGCGAGCACGACGACGCGGTGGCGCATCTGGGCTCCCGTTCTCCCACGGATTGGGCCTGACCGGCTACGGACTGATAAACGTACCGGCCATGAAGGAAATGCCGGCTGCCCGCTCATCTGTTCCCCGGTCCGCCCTCGTCCGCGCGGCGGCCGCGGCGGCGGCGCTCGTGACCGTGGCCGCCGGCCTCGGCGTGCGTTCGGCGGCGAGCGGGGACGTGGCGAAGTACGCAGGCGACGCGCTCTACACCGTGCTGATCCACGCCCTGGTGGTCCTCCTCGTGCCCCGCGTGCGGCCGCTGACGGCCGCGGGCGCCGCGCTGGCCTTCAGCTGGGCGGTGGAACTGGCCCAGCTCACCGGCGTACCGGCCGGGCTGGCGCAACGGAGCGCGGTGGCACGGCTGGTGCTGGGCTCGACGTTCAACGCCCCGGATCTCCTCTGGTACGGGGTGGGAGCGGCCCTGGCCTGGGCCGTCCACAGCCTCCTGCCGTCCGGGCGCTCCCTCGCGCGGTCCTGACCCCGGTGGCCCGATCCCTGCGAAGGGTGTCTCCCCGGCCACTCGTCCGGGGGTGGCCGGGGGCCGGATGCTGGTCGGCGTGAACCGGACAACCGACAGCGCGACGATCGAGCGCGCCCCCCGCCGCCGCCGCTCCCTCCCGCGGATACACCGTGCGTGGATCGTCGCCGCCGTCACCTTCGTGACGATCATCGGCGGAGCGGCCTTCAACTCCCTGCCCGGTCTCCTCATCGAGCCCCTCAACAAGGACTTCGGCTGGACGTACGGCGAGATCGGCCTCGCCGTCTCCCTCGACATGGCGCTGTACGGCCTGTCGGCGCCGTTCGCGGCCGCGCTGATGGACCGGTTCGGTATCCGCCGGGTCGTGGTCGTCGCACTCGGCGCGGTCGCGGCCGGGGCGCTGGCGAGCGTCTGGATGACGGCGTCCTGGCAGCTGATGCTCTACTGGGGCCTGCTCGTCGGGCTGGGCACCGGCTCGATGGCGATGGCGTTCTCGGCGACCGTCACCAACCGCTGGTTCGTGGCCCGGCGCGGTCTGGTGACCGGAATCCTGACCGCGGCCGGCGCCTCCGGTCAGCTGGTCTTCCTTCCGCTGTGCGCCTGGATCATCGACAGGCACGGCTGGGAGCCGGCCTCGGTGACGGTCGCGCTGGCGGCTCTCGTCGTCGTCCCGTTCGTCTGGCTCCTGATGCGTGACCATCCGGCCGATGTGGGGCTCGCCCCGTACGGCGGCACCTACGTGGAGAAGCCGGCACCCGCGACGGGTGCCGCGGCACGCACCGTGCGTGTCCTGTTCGACGCGGCCCGCACGGGCCCGTTCTGGCTGCTGGCGGGCTCGTTCGCGATCTGCGGTGCCTCCACGAACGGCCTGATCCGCACCCACTTCGTGCCCTCGGCCCATGACCACGGCATGGAGATCACCGCGGCGGCCTCGCTGCTGGCCGTCATCGGCGTCTTCGACATCATCGGCACGATCTTCAGCGGCTGGCTCACGGACCGCTTCGAGGCCCGCAGGCTGCTGGCCGTCTACTACGCCCTGCGTGGGATCTCGCTGCTGTTCCTGCCGATGCTGATGGCGCCGACGGTGCAGCCGTCGATGGTCTTCTTCATCGTCTTCTACGGACTGGACTGGGTCGCGACGGTCCCGCCGACACTGGCCCTGTGCAGGGAGCAGTACGGCGACGACAGCGCGATCGTCTTCGGCTGGGTCCTGGCATCGCACCAGGTGGGGGCGGCCCTGGTGGCGTTCCTCGGCGGGGTCGTACGAGACGTGACCGGCTCGTACGACCTCGTCTGGTACGCCGCGGGGGCCCTCTGCGCGACGGCGGCCCTGATGGCCCTGGTGATCCGCCGCAAGGGGACGGCCCCGGTGCCGGCGGCCGTCCGCTGAGGGGCCGCGGTCAGCCCGTCCTCGCCACGCGCGCGGCTATCTTCCGCGCGTCCAGCGCCATCTCGCGGAGCATCCCGCTGATCGGGTTGGTGAAGCCCGTGAAGTAGAGGCCCGGCGCTCCGTCCGGGGTGCGGGCGCCGTGCACCACGGGGCGGCCCCGGGAGTCCAGTACGCCGAGGTGGCCGACCAGGTCCTCCAGGGCGCGGTCGTATCCGGTGGCCGCGATCACGGCGTCCGGGGTGATCCGGGTGCCGTCGGCCAGTGCCACGGCGTCCCCGTCGAACGACTCGACCGCTGCCACGGGCACCACCCGGCCGCGCTTCACCGCGTCGATCAGACCGACGTCCTGGACGGGGATCGCGCCCTCCTTGACCCGGGAGTACAGGCCCGTGTCGGGGCGGGGGAGGCCCTGTTCCGCCAGGTCGGGGACGGAGACGCGGCACATCACGCTCCCTGCCCGGTCGACGAGTCCGACCGGCAGCCTGCGGACCAGGACGGCGGTGGCCTGGGCGGGCCAGCCCGCCGTGGAGCGGCGCACGATGTGCGGGGTCGTGCGGACCGCGATCCGCACCCTGGACGCGCCGCCCTCGACCAGGTCCACGGCGATCTCGGCGCCCGTGTTGCCGATACCGACGACGAGGACGTCCTTGCCGGCGTACGGGGCCGGGCCGCGGTACCGCGCGGCGTGCACCAGCTCGCCGGTGAAGTCCTCGCGGCCGGGCCACAGGGGGATCCGCGGAGTGTGGTTGAAGCCGGTGGCCACCACCACCGCCCGCCCGGTGAGCACCCGGCCGCCGGTCGCGCTCAGCTGCCAGCCCGTTCCGTCGGCGGTCCGCTCGATCCGGGAGACCTCGACGCCCGTCACCACTTCCAGCTCGTGGTACTCGGCGTACTTCTCCAGGTAGCGCACCATGTCGTCGCGCGACACCCAGCGCCCGAACCGGCGGGGCATCGCCAGCCCGGGGAGTGCCGACCAGCGCCGGGTCGTGTGGAGGTGCAGCCGGTCGTAGTGGTTGCGCCAGGACGTCCCGACGCGGCCGGACTTCTCCAGCACCACCGCTCGTACGCCCTGTTCCCGCAGGGCCGCCGCGGCGGCGAGACCGCCCGGGCCGCCGCCGATCACATAGACCGGCCGGCCGTCGGTGCGGTCGATGGAGGCGGGCAGGGCTTCACCGGAGGCGGGGGTCGATTCGGGCATGGTTCGGAGCGTAATAGGACATGGACATGATGGGTTCCGGTCCGGGCGGGAATCGGTTGCAAAATGATCACGGGACGCGGCTGCGGCCTTCACAACCCGGGAGCGCCCCACACCGGGAACCATCGCGAGAGGTCGCCCTCCACCCGGAGGTCGTCGCCGAGTGTGGCGCGTACCTGGAGTTCCAGCTGGTTGTCGCGCTTCTCGCCGCCGCCGGGGGCCGGGGCGAAGGGATAGAACGTCCCCCTCTTGTAGAGGTAGACGAGGGCCAGCGAACGTCCCTCCGGGTTCCGGAACCCGATCATCGAGCAGAGCAGATGCGGGCCGAAGCCACCGTCCTGGAGGAGGGTGTTGACCGCGTGCAGGTCATTGACCAGGGCGGCCGTGTCATCGGGTTCCTGACGGGCGAGCAGCCAGGTGTAGCCGTAGGTGTCCCGGCTGAATTCGACCGGGACCCCGCCCCGCCCCGTGTCCGCGTCGAGCAACTCCCGGACGTCCTGCTGGACACGGGCGAACGTGCCGCCCTCCACCCCCGCGAAGCACACCGACCCGAGCCCGGTCGGCGTGAAACCGGTGCCGGCCTGGAGGGTGAGCGCGGCCGACGGCACGGCGAAGAGCTGGTCGAGGTCGGGACGGGCCGGTTTGCTGCGGCCCAGGATGCTGTCGAGCAGGCCCACGGAAGCTCCTTACGGGTGGGACAGGCCGGCGGAGATGCGGGCCAGCTGGTCCAGCCGCTGTTCGAGGGTCGGGTGGGAGGAGAGCAGCCGGCCCAGGCTCTCCCTGGCGGCGAAGGCGGGCACGAAGTAGAAGGCGTTGTACGGCTCCGCCTTCCGCAGGTCCTCCGTCGGGATCCTGGCCATCTGTCCGCTCACCTTGGTGAGGGCGGAGGCCAGCGCCGACGGCCGCCCGGTGAGCAGGGCGGCCGTACGGTCGGCGGAGAGCTCCCGGTAGCGGGAGAGCAGCCGGGTCAGCAGGAAGCTCAGGGCGTACACCACCGCGCTGATCAGCGGGATGAGCATGATGATGATGCCCGCCGGGTCGTTGCCCCGGCTGTTGCGGGCGAAGCCTCCCCACAGGGCGACCCGGGTGACGACGCCGGCGAGGACCCCGAGGAACGACGCGATGGTCATCACGGCCACGTCGCGGTGCGCGACGTGCGACATCTCGTGGGCCAGGACGCCCTCGAGCTCCTCGGGTTCCAGTCTGCGCAGCAGCCCCGTCGTGGCGCAGACCAGGGCGGTCCTCTCGCTGCGGCCGGTCGCGAAGGCGTTCGGGACGTCGCTCCGCGCGATGGCCACCCGGGGCTTCGGCATGTCCGCGAGGGCGCAGATCCGGTCGATCGCGCCGTGCAGCTCCGGCGCCTCCTCGGGGGTGACCTCCCGGGCGCCCATGCCGTACGCCGCGATGCGGTCGCTGAACCAGAACTGGGCGATGAACAGACCGCCCGTGATGACCAGGATGACGGGCCAGGAGCCGCGCAGGGCTGCGAGCAGCACGCCCACGAGGACCACGTACAGCAGGCCGATGACGAACATCGTGCCCACCATGCGGGTGGTCAGGCCTCGGTCCGGGGCGTAACGGGAACGCGTTCGTGCCATGGGTGCCTCCAGCAGCTCACCTGCCTCCCATAGTGCTCCTTTCCGGTAGGAACCGGATGAAGGGGGCTCAGGGCGCTCAGGGCCACTCAGGGCCAGAGGAGCTCACTGGTCCAGCCCGCGCCGTCCCGGCGGTAGCGCAGCCGCACGTGCCGGCGCCGGTCGTCACCCTGGAAGAACTCCACCTCCCGAGGCTCGACGACGTACCGCGTCCAGGTCGCCGCCTCGGTGTCGGGCTCCGCCCGCGCCCGCTCCCAGGCCGCCTCGGAGGCCCGTACGAGGTCCTCGTGCGCGGGCAGCACCTCGCTCTGTGAGCCGGTCAGCGCGGCGGCCAGCGCGCCGGTGGACCTGGACCGCAGATCCGCCCGGCTCTCCTCCCGGGGCGCGGGAACGGCCGTGCCCCGGACGCGCACCTGGCGGCCCTGGGCGGGCCAGTAGAAGCCGAGCGCCGCGTACGGCCGGGCGGCGAGCTGCCGGCCCTTCGCGCTGGTGGCGTGCGTGGCGAAGTGCCAGCCGCGCTCGTCCGCGTCGTGCAGCATCAGCGTGCGCACATCGGGCAGGCCCTCCGTGTCCGCGGTCGCCAGGGTCATGGTGTGCGGCTCGGTCTGCCCGGCGGCCACCGCCTCGGCGAACCAGGTGTGGAAGAGGGGGAGGGGTGCGGCGGGCGCGGCGGACGGGTCGAAGAGGGGGAGGGACACGTCCCAGACGCGCTGCGCGTGGAGCAGGTCGCGGAAGTCCTTCTGTGCATCGCTCATGGGCCCATTCCACAGCGTCCCGCGCCGGTGCGGAAACGCCGACGGCGGACCACAGGGGGTGGTCCGCCGTCGGTGAGACAGGACGTGGGGAGCCGCGAAGGAGCGCGGCGCCCGGCGTGTGCGGGGGAGTCCTGGCCGGCGCCTACCTGACCGGCTTCTTGCCGGTGATGCCCAGATGGACCAACAGGGCGAGATTCGGCCGGAGTTCGGCCTGCTTGACGCCCCAGGTGGTGAAGCTCTTCTGGTGCGAGGCGACCCCCGCCATCATGACGACCAGGGAGCCGGCCACCGCGCCGGGGCTGACGTCCTTGTCCACCTTGCCCTTGGACTGGAGCTCCTTGACCGCGTCCGTCAGGGAGTTGGTGACGGAGCTCAGGACCTTCATGCGGATCTTGTAGAACCGCTTGTCGCCCTCGGCCGCGCCGAGATCGACGACGCGGAGGATCGCGTCGTGGCGCCGCCAGAAGTCGAGGAATCCCTCGACGAGTTCTTCGGAGGCCTGCCAGCCGGCCTTGCCGACCCAGGAGCGGTCACCGACCAGTTCGGTCAGTCCGGCACCTTCCTTGGCCATTTCCTCGGCGAGTTCGAGAACGGCGCCCTCGACGTCGGGAAAATACTGGTAGAAAGTCGCGGGTGAAGTCCCCGCCTTCCGTGCGACGTCGATGACTTTGACGTCCCGGTACGGCGAGGAGCTGAGCATCTCGCTGAGGCAGTCGAGCAGCTTCTGCCGCGTCGCCTGACCTCGCCGACCAGCCACGCGGCCGTCGACGGTGCGTACTTGTCCTGTCATGCCGTCAGCTTACCGAGGGGTGATCCGAGCGCGATCTGACCGACTGCAAATGGGGAACGCCCCAGTGCGGACGGGGTGAACAGCGCAATTCCCGGAGCTGTGTGATCCGCTTTTCGCCGGGCGTACCTGTTTATGGATTTGCTCTTCATTGCCGCGCCGCAGGAGCTCCGGTGGGATGTTGTTATCAACAGCCTGTGGATAACTTCGGTGGACAACCTTGTCCACGCAGGTCGCAGAACCTTCACGATTCGGGCAAAGGTTCTATTCAACCCCTCGGGGCGCGCCGGAAGGCCCCCGACGCTACGTTGAGTGTGACGGGCGTCACGGTGATCCATGCGACGGAAGGACCCGGGCCATGGCCGTATTCGCGCAGTCCGCGCCCTGCTGGGTGGATGTGCAGCTCTCCGACCTGGAGGCCGGCAAGCGCTTCTACGGCGGGCTCTTCGGCTGGACCTTCCGGGCGGGCGACGGCATGCCGTTCGCGGACGCGTACAGCGAAGGTGAGCTCGTCGCCGCGCTCGCGGCCAAGCGGGACGGCCGCATGCCCACGACCTGGGGCGTCTACTTCTCGACCGACGACATCCGCGCCACCGTGGCCCTGGTCAGGAAGGCGGGCGGCCAGGTGATCACCGACCCGGTGCGGGCCGGCGCCGCCGGGGTCCTCGCCCAGGCGGCCGACCCCGGCGGCGCGGTCTTCGGTCTCTGGCAGGCGGGCGAGCGCGCGGGTTTCGAGAAGCAGAACAGGCCGGCGGCCTTCTGCTGGACCGAGGTCTACACCCGGCAGCCGGAGCGTGTGGACGCCTTCTACGAGGAGGTCTTCGGCTTCCAGGGGACGGACATCGAACTGCCGGGCGACACCGGGGCGGCCGAGCCGTTCCGGACCTGGTCCCCTGCCGGGACCGAGCCCGGTGAGGACACCGCGGTCGGCGGGCGCGCGGTCATCACGGACGCGTTTCCCGCGATGCTGCCCAGCTACTTCCTCAGCTACTTCGCCGTCGTCGACTGCGACGGCACAGCCGAGGCCGCCGCACGCCTCGGTGGCCGGATCACGGCGCCTCCCCTGGACATCCCGTACGGGCGGATGGCGGTCCTCCAGGACGACCAGGGTGCGGCTTTCGCCGTGCTCCAGCCGACCGAGCTGCTGCCGTAGGGATTTCTGGAGGTGTCCTGAAAGGGATGGAGTGCCACACAACACTCCGTTCCGCCCCCGGGTTCGCAACCGGGCCCCGAGCCAGGAAGAATCAGGGTGCGCACCGCCAAGTGGTGCCCAGTGGTGAGACGCTGCACAGGGCGGGATTTCGCGGGCTTCTGTTCCTGAGGTCCGTACGGGGAGGTGGCAGGCAAGTGGAGCAGCTGACGCAGCATGACCCGAGGCGGATCGGCCCGTTCGAGGTGCTGGGACGGCTCGGGGCCGGCGGCATGGGGCTGGTCTATCTGGCGCGTTCGGCGTCGGGCCGGCGGGTGGCGATCAAGACGGTCCGTACGGAACTGGCGGAGGACCAGCTGTTCCGGGTCCGCTTCACGCGTGAGGTGGAGGCCGCTCGTGCGGTCAGCGGTTTCTACACCGCCGCGGTGGTCGACGCCGACCCGAGGGCGGCCGTCCCCTGGCTGGCCACCGCCTACGTCCCCGCCCCCTCCCTCGAGGAGATAGTGAATGAGTGCGGGCCGATGCCGACCCAGGCCGTGCGCTGGCTGGCCGCCGGGATCGCCGAGGCCCTGCAGTCGATCCACGGGGCCGGTCTCGTCCACCGCGACCTGAAGCCGTCCAACGTCCTCGTCGTCGAGGACGGGCCGCGGGTGATCGACTTCGGTATCGCGTCCGGCGTCTCCAACACCCGGCTGACCATGACGAACGTCGCGGTGGGCACGCCGGCGTACATGTCTCCGGAGCAGGCCCGCGACTCGCGCAGCGTGACGGGTGCCAGCGATGTGTTCTCGCTCGGCTCGACCCTCGTCTTCGCGGCGACGGGACACGCACCCTTCCACGGGGCGAATCCGGTCGAGACCGTGTTCATGCTGCTGCGGGAGGGCCCCGACACCGAGGGGCTGCCCGACGATCTGCGCCCGCTCATCGAGTCCTGCATGCAGATGGACGCGGCCCGGCGACCCAGCCCCGCGGACCTGCAGTCGCAGCTGGCCCCGCACCTGTTCGCCTCCGGCGGCGACGACAGCGGCACGGCGTCGGCCTGGCTGCCGACCGTCGCGACCGCGATGATCGAGCAGCGCCGCGGCGGTGGCCGTGCCGTCGCCGTCGCACCCGCCCCCGTGGTCGTGCCGCCGCCCCCGTCCCAGCCGCCGCCCCGTGCCGACTGGGACGGGGCGTGGCGCAGCGGCGGCGATCTGCGGACAGCGCCGGCCCCCGCGCCCGTGTCGGCGCCCGCCCCCGACGGCGGCCCCGTGCGGCTGCCCAACGCCAAGGTGCCGATCGGACCCGGGCCGCGCCCCGTGGACGTACGGGGTCCGGCGGCCGCGCACGCCGACCCGGCCACCGGCTGGGTGCGGGCACCCGGAGAACAGACCTCGGCGGCGCCGGCCGCCCCGGTGCCCGCCCCGGCACCGGCCCCGGACGCGGCACCCGCCGCACCGGAGCGCTGGCGGCCGTGGCGTTTCCGTATGTCGAACGACGTGTGGGGCACGCCCGTCGTGGTGGGCGACCTGCTCTACGTGACGTCCTTCGAGGTCCACGCCCTGGACGTGGGCAACGGGCGCCGCCAGTTCAAGACCCGCGACGTGGCCTGGTCGATGGCGGTCGACGGCGGCCGGATCCACGCCTCGGACGGCCCGTCCCTGTACGCCCTGGACGCGGCGACCGGCGCGGAGCGGTGGCGGCTCCAGACCGACGCCTGGGTCTACTCCCTCAAGGCCGACCGGGGCACGGTCCTGACCGGGACGCGAGGCGGCGGCGTACAGGCCTGGGAGGCGTCCAGCGGCGAGAAGCTGTGGGAGACCTCCGGAGTCCAGACGGACTTCGAGACGGCGGAGGCCGGTCCGGTCATCCACGACGGCACGGTGTTCCTGTGGCAGGACGCCCGGCTGCGTGCCGTCGACGCGCGCACCGGCACGGAGCGGTGGTCCTACCCCGTCGGCGACGCCGCCTCCTGCGGAGGGGTCCCGGTCCGGATCACACCCGCGCCCGACGGCTTCGTGTACGTCGCGGCGGGGACACGGGTGCTGGCCGTGGACACGGTCTCGGGCCGGGTGCGCTGGCACTTCGAGTCACCGGCCGTCTTCCTCTCCCCGCCCGCCTTCGCGCCGGGACCCGCGGTCACCGGCGGCGGGGTGTACCTCGCCGACTACCTCGGCACCGTGTACGCCCTGGACGCCGCCACCGGCAAGGACCGGTGGCGGATCGCGACGGAGGCCCGGCAGTCCATCGAGCCCGTGCTGGTCACGGCGGGCAACGTGCATGTCGGCAGCGGCAGCGCGCTGTACACCCTGGACGCGGTCACCGGCACGCCGAAGTGGCGTTTCGCGGCGGGCGGCGAGGTCGTGGGCGCACCGGTGGTCGCGGACGGCCGGGTCCACTTCGGTTCGGCGGACCACGTCCTCTACACCCTGGACGCGGCAGGTGGCCAGCTCCGCTGGAAGCTCGCCACGGGCGGCGAGATCACGGGCTCCCCGGTGGCACAGGCGGGCGTCGTCTACGCGTGCAGCAAGGACCGCTGCGTGTACGCCCTGGACGCGCTCAAGGGCACGGGGACGGGAAACAGGGCCCGGGCCTGACGCCCCTCAGGGGTGGGGCGGGTGATACCGGTCCCGGTCCTGCGGGTCCCCCTCGTCGGGGTGCTGGACGGGGTACTGGGCCGTGTCCTCGTCGGCGGGGGACGCCCGGTGCCGGCCCGGCCCGGTGTACGGATCCGCCTCGGGCTCCGGCCCGGGAGACGTGTACGCGGCAGGCCCCGGCTCCTGCGTCGGCGGCCAGGTGTCGGGACGGTCGTCCGGCGGCACGGGGTAGGGCTCGGCGGTGTGCCCCGCCCGGGCCGCGCGCTTCTTCCGCCCCGACATCAGCAGTGCGCCCAGCAGGAGCAGGAGTCCGCCCGCCAGCGCCTGCGCGACGCCCCACCGCAGCCCCTGCCCGTCGCCGTCGACCGTGAGGCTGCCCGCCTCCTGGCCCTGCCGGACCATCCACAGCACGGTGAAGCCGATCACGATCAGGCCTGCGAGGGCCACGATCCAGCGCGAGCGGAACACGACCCCGACGAGGGTCACCAGGGCGGCGAAGAGGAACGGCAGCAGGATCGAGCCCATCACGGACGACGAGGCGCCACTGATGCCGTTGAACAGGTCCTGGACGCGATAGTCCCGCCCCAGGCGGTCGTTGAACCAGCTGTGGAAGGGGCTCTGGACGGCCGCCGCCGCTCCCACCAGCGCTACGACGGAGCCGAGGACATTGCGGATCATCGACAGCCTCCCGGGCCAAGGCGCACGGCAAGGCGCACGGCTGTGCGCACCGCTCCCCGCGCTCGACGCTACGCCGGGCCGATCCTCCCTGCCATCGGAGACGATGACGAGACCGTGACAGGGTCATGACGGGACCATGGGTAATCGCCCGGGATGCTGTGCGTTACGGTGTCGCGCGGCCGTGCGACGGCCGGGAAGCCGACTACAGCAAGGGGGGCCGCGCCAATGATGCGGCGACAGATGAGGTTCGCGGCGGTACTGGTCGTGGTGGTGCTCGCGCTCACCGGATTCTCCACGTCCAGCCACGGCGGCAAGAGCGGGAAGAGCCGGAGCAGCGGCGGTTCGAGCGGGGGTGGCTGCTCCAGCTCCAAGAAGAGCAACGGCAGCTACCACGACTACGACGACGATGACTACGACAGCTCGTCGAGCTCGTCCGGCGGCTCCACGTACGAGTCGGCCACTCCCGCCGCGACCGCCTCCGAGTCACCCTCCCTGCGCGTCATCCGCTGCGCACAGCCCAAGAAGGGCAAGCGCAGGGCGTACACCGCCTCGTCGGTCGAGATCCGCTCGACGGCGATGACCGAGCACACGTACGAGGTGGACGTGACGTTCGTCGACGCCAAGGGGCTGACCGTCGACACGGGCAGGGCCGACATCGGCCTCGAGGCCGGCGAGAAGCAGATCATCTCGGTCCCCATGGACAGCCCGCGCTCGGTCTCCCGGGTGAGGCGCTGCGTGGTGACGGCGGAGCTGCGGTACTGACTGCGGTCGGTATGGGAGTCAGCGTGAGCACGAACGGCTGGGCGAGCTCGTGGATGCAGGAGAAGCACGGGCAGCTGACGGAGGCCGAGCCGGCGGCGGCGGAAGCGGGGCGACGTGAGATCGAGCGATGGTTCGAGGAGCGCGAAGCGCAGGCCGACGGCCGCGGGACTGCTTGATGTCCGGTGGTCTGCTACGTGCTCGACTGCGAGGCGCTTTCACGAGCGGCGCTCTCAATTCTCTTGGGGCGGCAGCCAGGACGGGTCGCGGTCTTCACCTCGGACGAGGAGGACATGCGGAAGCTGTGCCGGCCGGAGGTCCAGGTCCGGGCGTGGTGACAGGGGAGCACGAAGGAGGGCCCGAGCCGACCGGCTCGGGCCCTCCTTCTTACGCGGGGACATGCGGCGGCCGCGACGGCTCCCCCTCCGCGCCGCCGCGGCCGCTCCCCGTGCGGGTCAGGTCTAGTTGGCCGGCTCGCTCGTGGCGTGATTGTCCAGCAGCTTGGCCTCGCCGCCCGTGGCGTGGTTGTCGCCCAGTGTGGTGATTCCCTCGCCGGTGGCGTGGTTGTCCAGCGTCGTTACCTCTTCGCCGGTGGCGTGGTTGTCAAGCGGCTTGGCCTCAACGGGCTTCTTCTCTGCATCAGTCATCGTCATCAGCTCCCTGAATTGCTGCCTGCGTTCGGCGGGCCCGCCCGGCAACTCCCCCGTGGGTCCCCGGGCGGGCCTTCATGGCCGCTCAACTTATCCCTGCGGCGTGTGCCGGGCCGCCTGCCCCCCGACGCGACGGTTCGACAAGGGAGAGAATGCCGGGTCGCGATAAACGAACGATGAACGCCTCTTATGGCGAAGTCAGGCAGCGGCGGCAGGGCTGAGCAGCGTGCGTACCTCCGCTGCCTCGGGTGAACCCAGACCCTCATATATGACCAGAGCTTCGTGCCAGCAGACCTGGGCCCGGCCTGCTTGACCGATGTCGCACAGAGCCTTCCCGAGCACCGTCAGCACGTTGCCCCTTCGCCACTCCCCGCCGATCCCGCGCAGGACGGCGAGAGCCTTCTCGGCCTTGACCGCTGCCTGCGCCGGTACGTGCGCCGCCAAGTCCACTTCGGCCAGACGGAAGAGCGCCATGCCTTCCCAGAGCCGTTGCCTGCTGTCACGGAAGACAGCCAGGGCCTCCTCGAGCTGCTCCGCAGCATCGGAGAGATGCCCACGCTGGGTCAGAGCGAGACCCAGTGCGTACCGGCCGTTGGCACCGCGCAGGGCATGGCCCATGCCGTCGTAGATGTCGATGCCCTGCTGCGCCAATGTCACGGCACTCGAGGTACGCCCCATCGCGAGACGGATCCGCGACAGATTGCACAGCGCGCTTGCTTCGCCGGGCCGGTTCTCATCGGCTCGGAAGTTCGCTATGGCCTGCTGGAGATACGCCTCTCCCTCGGAGTGGCGGTTCTGGTAAAGCGCGATGATCCCCAGATCGTTCGGGGCCCAGCAATTCGGCAGCGGATCGTCGGCTGCCCGTGCGAGCGCCATGGCACGCTGGGCATCCTGCTCGGCCTGGTCGAATCGTCCTGCCACGAGACGCACGTTGGTCAGGGTGGTGAGGGCGCGCCCTTCCGCCCGGTCGTCGCCCATCTCGTGTGCCAGATCACGCACGACGGTGGCGGCAGCCTCGTACTGCTTGGAGTTCGCTCCGGACTCGGCCAAGTCTTTGGCGGCCCAGAGCAGATCTACTGCGCGGCGGAGCATGTACTGGTTGGAGGACTGACGCACGCAGGCGAGCAGTGAGTTGGCCTCGGTGTAGAGCCAGTCCTGTGCGTCGTGCCGGTTGGCGAAGGAGAGGCCGGCGTACTGCGTGGCTTCCCGGTGGTCCGCAAGCCGGTCCCCCGGCCGCTCCAGCGCGTACACCCCCGCCGCCGTGGCCAGGTAGAAGTCCAGCAGCCGCGACAGCGCCAGCTCCCGTCCCGCCGGGGGCTGTTCGTCGCGCTCCGCGCACGCACGCGCGTAGAGGCGCACCAGGTCGTGGTAGCGGTAGCGCCCCGGGGCGGCGGACTCCAGGAGGCTGGTGTCGACCAGTGCCTCCAGGAGGTCCTCCGCCGTGTGGGGGTCCAGGTCCAGGAGGGCGGCCGCCGCCGCGAGGGAGATGTCGGGGCCGTCCGCCAGGCCCAGGAGACGGAAGGCGCGGGCCTGGGCCGGCTCCAGCTGGCCGTAGCCGAGCTCGAAGGTGGCCTTCACCGCGAGGTCGCCCGCCTGGAGTTCGTCGAGGCGGCGGCGTTCGTCGGCGAGCTTCGCGGCCAGCACCGAGACCGTCCAGGTGCGGCGGGCGGCCAGCCGGGAGGCGGCGATGCGGATGGCCAGCGGCAGGAACCCGCACGCGGCCACCACGTCCAGAGCCGCTTCACGCTCCGACTGGACACGTTCGTCGCCGACGATGCGGGTGAAGAGCCGCAGGGCCTCCTCGGGGGACATCACGTCCAGGTCCACGAGGTGCGCACCGGCCAGGTCGACCATGCGCACGCGGCTGGTGACCAGGGCCGCGCACCCCTCCGTGCCGGGGAGGAGGGGCCGGATCTGGGCCGCGTCGTGGGCGTTGTCGAGCAGGATCAGGACGCGGCGGCCGTCCAGCGTGGAGCGGTAGAGCGCGGCCCGCTCGTCCAGGGAGTCAGGGATGGCGGAGTCGGCGGTGCCCAGGGCGCGCAGGAACGCGCCGAGGACGGTCTCGGGTTCGGCGGCCCGCGCGCCCGCGCCCTGGAGGTCGACGTACAGCTGGCCGTCCGGGAAGTACGGGCGGGCCTGGTGGGCGACGTGCACGGCGAGGGTCGTCTTGCCGACGCCGCCGATGCCGGCGAGCGCGGAGACCGCCATCACGGAGCCTTCGGCGGTTGCGAGCCGGGCGCCCAGCTCGCGTACGAACGCGTCGCGGCCCGTGAAGTCCGGGACGGTGGCCGGGAGCTGGGCCGGGCGGATCACGGCGGTGACCGGTGCCGGCTCGTCGGCGGGGTGGGCCAGCTCCTCGTCGGCCTGGAGGATCCGCTGCTGGAGCTGGGCGAGCTCGGGGCGCGGGTCCACGCCCAGCTCCTCCGCGAGGAGGCGGCGGGTGTCGGCGTACACCGCGAGTGCCTCGGCCTGCCGGCCGCTGCGGTACAGGGCGACCATCAGGAGCTCGCGGAGCCGTTCACGCAGGGGGTGCGCCGCGGTGAGGGCGGTGAGTTCGGAGACCGCCTCCGCGTGGCAGCCGAGCTCCAGGTCCAGGTCCAGCCGGGTCTCGGTGAGCTGGAGACGCCATTCCTCCATGCTGGTCCGCTGGTTCTCCGCGTACGGGCCGGGGAGGGAGGCGAGGCCCTCGCCGTCCCAGAGGCCGAGCAGGTTGTTGATCAGGGTGCGGGCCTGGCCGCGGTCCCCGCCGCCGCGTGCCTTCTCCGCTTCCGCCGCCAGGTCCTGGGCGAGCGTCAGGTCGAGTGCCTCGCGCGGGATCCGGACCGCGTAGCCCCCGGACTCGCTGACCAGGGTGTCCTGGCCCAGGATCTTGCGGAGCCGGGAGGCGTACGTCCGTACGGTGGCCAGTGCCTGGGACGGGGGGTCGTCGCCCCAGAGGGCGTCGATGAGTTCGCCGGCGGTGGCCGTGCGGCCGTCGCGCAGAAGGAGGGCGGCCAGCAGGGCGCGCTGCTGCGGGGACCCGGACGGCAGGAGTTCACTGCCGCGCCAGGCGCGTACCGGGCCGAGTACGGTGAAGCGCAGTCCGGCGCCGGCCGGCCGTTCCCGTGGAGTGCGCTGCTCCGGAACGCGCACACCGGGTCCGTTGTCGCGGTCCATGATGCCCCCTGTCCTGCTTGCCCCGCCGGTCCTGCTGATCCCGCTCTGCCGCATACCGTTGGTATCGCGGTCAACAGTCTGCCTTGTTATGGGCGGGCTCGTCAGTATCGGGTGGTCCTCTGCACAGGCCCTCGACATGATTGGGGAGCGAGAGCCTGTGCGGAGGGTGACGTCAGGTCAGCCGATGAGGGGAAGCTGGAGTTCGGTGACCCATTTCTCGCGGTCCTCGGGGCACTCCGGCGAGATCTCCCGGGCGCTCCGGGTCAGCCACGACCCGGCGGTCGTCCAGCACGTCACGGACGAGGTGCTGGTGATGCGCCGCGGCACCGTGGTGGAGCCGGGACCGACGGCCGGGGTGCCGGCCGCACCGCAGGACCCCTTTTGGAAAGACCGGGGTGGAAAGGCAGGAGCCCCGTTCCTCCGCCGAAGCGGGGGAGCGGGGCTCCTTGGGTACTGCTCACTCGGCCGCGATCGGCCGACCCGGGCAACTAGGCCGGGGTGACGTTCTCAGCCTGCGGACCCTTGGGTCCCTGAGTGACGTCGAAGTTCACGACCTGGTTCTCCTCGAGGGAGCGGAACCCGGACGCGTTGATCGCGGAGTAGTGGACGAAGACATCCGGGCCGCCGCCGTCCTGGGCGATGAAGCCGAAGCCCTTTTCAGCGTTGAACCACTTGACGGTTCCGGTAGCCATAAGCCCTCCTTGGGCCAAAGGGTTGCCCTGCTCCAGAACCTGCAAACAAGTCTGAAAACTACAAAAGCCTGCGGGTTACATGCTCCGCAGGCTCTGTACTGCAAGGGAAACCAAACTGCAACTTGCGGCGAGCCTAGCACGCAGTCTGTGGGGAGCGGTAGAGGGAAAGATCACTTCACCCGGATGTTTGATTGAGCCGTCGGAGAGCTGACGGACAAAGCCCCCGCGGAGCACTCCGGGAGCCCCGATGATGCCGGCCGGGAGGGGCAGGTCTAGCCTCGCGATGTGGACAATTCAACCGTCTCTCCCGCAGAAGGCGACGACCGTCGCAGCAGGCCGCGCGTCGGCCACATCCAGTTCCTGAACTGCCTCCCCCTCTACTGGGGCCTGGCGCGGACCGGAACCCTGCTCGACCTCGAGCTCTCGAAGGACACCCCGGAAAGACTCAGTGAGCAGCTGGTCAGGGGGGACCTCGACATCGGTCCCGTCACCCTGGTCGAGTTCCTGCGCAACGCCGACGACCTGGTCGCCCTCCCCGACATCGCCGTCGGCTGCGACGGCCCCGTGATGTCGTGCGTGATCGTGTCCCAGCTGCCCCTCGAGCAGCTGGACGGGGCCCGGGTGGCGCTCGGCTCGACCTCGCGCACCTCCGTACGGCTGGCCCAGCTGCTGCTCGCCGAGCGGTACGGCGTCGCCCCCGACTACTACACCTGCCCGCCCGACCTCGGCCTGATGATGCAGGAGGCCGACGCCGCCGTCCTCATCGGCGACGCCGCTCTTCGAGCGAACCTGCACGACGCCCCCAGGCTCGGGCTGCAGGTCCATGACCTGGGCCAGATGTGGAAGGAGTGGACGGGTCTGCCGTTCGTCTTCGCCGTCTGGGCGGCCCGCAAGGACTACCTGGCCTCGCACCCGGACTACGTAGAGAAGGTGCACGAGGCGTTCCTGGCCTCCCGTGACGTCTCGCTGGAGGAGGTCACCAAGGTGGCCGAGCAGGCGGCGCGCTGGGAGGCCTTCGACGCCGAGGTGCTGGAGCGCTACTTCACCACCCTGGACTTCCGCTTCGGTCCGGACCAGCTGGCGGGCGTGCGTGAGTTCGCCCGGCGGACGGGTCCGACGACCGGCTTCCCGGCGGACGTCAAGGTCGAGCTGCTCGGCGGCTGACCCCGGACACACGGGAATGGTGCGGGAGAGAAGGTGAATCCCGTACCTTCCCGGGCCTTCCCTCGCGTTCCCGGGCCTTCCCCCCGGGGGCCTTCCTTCCCCGGCCGCCCTTTCCTCCCGGCGGGCCCTGACGCGCGACTGCTCCATTCCGTTCCCTTGAAAGGGCGCGAATGTCCGGAGTTCTGTCGCGGAGGGCCTCCCCAAGGACGCGCGGAGGAATAGCGGACGTCTCCCGTAACGCCTTCCGGTTTCCCTCCGGTGAACCCCGGGTGTGCGGACGAACGACGTATTCACGCCTTTCCGTGTGGCGAAATCCCTGCTTCGTGCCCATAGGGGCGATATCGGCGGAAGGGGTCTCCGTGACCGTGCGACCCGGGCCGCCTAGGCTGCCGTCCGAGTCCCGGGGACCACAGGGGGAGACCGTATGCAGCCGCTGGAAGCCGGCGAACCGCACACCATCGGCGCCTACCGGCTGCTCGGCAGACTCGGCGCCGGCGGGATGGGCCGGGTCTATCTGGGCCGCAGCGCGGGCGGACGCACCGTCGCGGTCAAGGTCGTGCACCCCCACTTCGCCCTCGACGAGCAGTTCCGCGCGCGCTTCCGCCGCGAGGTGGACGCGGCGCGGCGCCTCGGCGCGCGGTGGACCGCCCCGGTCCTCGACGCCGACCCCGACGCGGCCGTGCCGTGGGTCGCGACCGGTTACGTGGCCGGGCCCCCGCTCTCCGACGCGGTCACCCGCCACGGCCCGCTGCCCGAGTACGCGGTACGGGCCCTGGGGGCCGGGCTCGGCGAGGCGCTCGACGCCGTACACGCGCACGGCCTGATCCACCGTGACGTGAAGCCGTCCAACGTCCTGCTCGCCCTGGACGGCCCCCGGCTGATCGACTTCGGCATCGCCCGGGCCCTCGGCGCCACGGTCTCCCTCACCTCCACCGGCGTCTCCGTCGGCTCGCCGGGCTACATGGCACCGGAGCAGATCCGCGGCCTGGACATCTCCGGGGCGGCCGACGTCTTCTCGCTCGGCGCGGTCCTCGCCTACGCGGCCACCGGCACCGCGCCCTTCCCCGGTGACTCCTCAGCTGTGCTCCTCTACAAGGTGGTGCACGAGGAACCCGAACTCGGGGACCTGGAGGGCGAACTGCGGGAGCTGGTCGCCGGGTGCCTCGCCAAGGACCCGGCCGACCGGCCCGCCCCCGCCGAACTGGCCCGCAGGCTCGCGCCCGGCGGGGCCGCCGCACTGGTGGCACCGGGCTGGCTGCCGGGCCCGCTGGTGCGTGAGGTCAGCACGTCGGCGGTGGCCCTGCTGGACCTGGAGCCGCAGGACGCACCGGTGCGGTCCGGGCCGGTGCCGTTCAGCAACGCCTCACTGGGGAGCGCGGCTCCCGGCACCTTCGGCCCGCCGTTGCCGCCCCCGCCGGCCGAGCCCCCGGCCCACGCCGACACGCCGGGCAAGCGGGACCCCGAGGCCCGGATCGGCGTCACCGTGGACACCGGCCGGCAGCCCGGCGGGCGGCGGGGGCGGCGGGTCAGCTGCACCGTCGCGCTGGCCGTCGCCGGGGCGCTCGCCGTGGTGACCGTGGGTGTCGCGACGCTGGGGGACCTGTTCCCGGGCGGCGGCGGCAACGACCACGGCAACGACGCCGCGGAGCCCCCGGCGTCCGGCCAGTCGCAGAAGCCGACGGACGCCGGGTCGAAGACCCCCGCGCCCTCCGCACCGGTGAGCACGCTGCCCAAGGCGTTCGCCGGCACCTGGAAGGGCTCCGCCACCGAACGCAGCGGCGCGCCGCACGGCACGGTCACCGCCGTCTTCGTCGAGGGGAAGAGGAACGAGGAGGTGGTCCGGCTGTCGTACAGGTTCGACGCGCTCGGGACGACCGTCGTCTGCAAGGGCATCGGCACGCTCGTCTCCGGCACGGCCACCGAGCTGAAGATCAGGGAGCGCGCCGACCCGGACGCCCGCACCGGCGCGCTGTGCACCGGGGGCGAGGCCGACCTCGTCTTCACCCTCACCTCCGACGACACCCTGCGCTACGAGTCCCACGAGGAGGCCGCGGGCAACCCGAAGGGCACCCTCAGCCGGTCCGGCGGCTGACCCCGGTAAGGGCTGGCGTACGCTGGATCGGTCCGTAGATCCGTTGAAAAACCGCCGAAAGGTGACAGCCCGGTGACCGAGAAGGCCGACCTCCAGCCCATCCTCGACCGAGCCGCCGAAGGCGGCCGGATCACTCCGGAAGAGGCCCTCGACCTGTACCGGTCGGCTCCCCTGCACGCCCTGGGTTCCGCCGCCGACGCCGTGCGCCGCCGCCGTTACGCCGGTACGGAGCACATCGCGACGTACATCATCGAGCGCAACATCAACTACACCAACGTCTGCGTCACGGCCTGCAAGTTCTGCGCCTTCTACGCGCCGCCCAAGGACACCGCCAAGGGCTGGTCCCGCGACCTCGACGACATCCTGCGCCGCTGCGCGGAGACCGTCGAGCTCGGCGGCACCCAGATCATGTTCCAGGGCGGACACCACCCGGACTACGGCGTCGAGTACTACGAGGAGCACTTCTCCGCGATCAAGAAGGTGTTCCCGCAGCTCGTCATCCACTCGCTGGGCGCCTCCGAGATCGAGCACATGGCCCGCATCTCGGGAGTCTCCGCGAAGGAGGCCATCGAGCGCATCCACGCCGCCGGCCTCGACTCCTTCGCCGGCGCCGGCGCCGAACTCCTGCCCGCCCGGCCGCGTACGGCGATCGCCCCGCTCAAGGAGTCCGGCGAGCGCTGGCTGGAGATCATGGAGATCGCGCACGGCCTCGGGGTCGAGTCCACCTCCACCATGCTGATGGGCACCGGCGAGACCAACGCCGAGCGCATCGAGCACCTGCGGATGATCCGCGACGTCCAGGACCGCACGGGCGGCTTCCGCGCCTTCATCCCGTACACCTACCAGCCGGAGAACAACAAGCTGAAGGGGCAGACGCAGGCCACCCTCTTCGAGTACCTGCGGATGATCGCCATCGCCCGGCTCTTCCTCGACAACGTGGCCCACATCCAGGGCTCCTGGCTGACCACGGGCAAGGAGGTCGGCCAGCTCTCCCTGCACTACGGCGCGGACGACCTCGGCTCGATCATGCTGGAGGAGAACGTCGTCTCCTCGGCCGGTGCCAAGCACCGCTCGAACCGGCTCGAGATCATCGACCTGATCCGCAAGGCGGGCCGCGTCCCCGCCCAGCGCGCCACGACCTACGAGCACCTGGTCGTCCACGACGACCCGGCGAACGACCCGGTCGACGAGCGCGTCGTCTCGCACATCTCGTCCACGGCGATCGCGGGCGGCACGGCGCACCCGGAGCTCAAGCTCCTGAACGCCAACTGACGTTTCGGTGCTGACGATCCACGCCGCGCCGCTGGTCCTTCCGGTCGGCGCGGCAGGCGTCGACGGCGGCGCGGTCGCGGTGGACGGCGACCGGATCGTGGCCATCGGCCCGTACGACGTGGTGACCGTGGAGCACCCGGGGGCCCGGGTCCGGCAGTGGCCGGGCGTCCTCACCCCCGGCCTGCGCCAGTGGGACGCCGTCCCGCTGCTGACCCGTTGCTACCACCCCGACCCGCGCGAGGCGGACGAGCTCGGCGAACAGCCGCTGACCGGGGCGGACTTCGAGCGGCTGGCCGGGCGGATGGACGAGCCCCGCCGGGCCGGCAGCGTACGCCGAGGGCTGCAGCGCATGCTGAGCCACGGCACCACCCATGTCGCGGGCCCGTTCGACGACCACGCCGTACGCACCGCCGTGGCCCGCTCGGGTCTCACGGCGGTGGCCGGGGCTCCCGGCGGCCTCCGCGGCGGGCCGGGCCTCGATCCGTTCGCCCGCGGCCGCGACCTGCCGGGTTCCGTGCACGCCCCACTCACGGTCGGCGGCCGCGCCGACCTCGCGGTCTTCGACGTGCCCGACGAGGCGGCGCTGGCCGCGGCGGGCGCCGGGACCTGCGTCGCCACGGTGCTCGGCGGACGGCTGGTCCACCGGCGGCGGTGAGGGCCGCCCCGCGGGGACCGGCGCACCGGGCCGACGCGGCCTACGGCACGGACGGGCCGCCCAGGTAGCGGCCGTTCCCGTCGTACGGCCAGGCGTTGGAGGTGCAGCCCTTGAGCCCCTTGATCTGCTGCATCATCGCGGGGGCCGGTTTGCCGGCGCCGGGGCAGGTCTCGTGACCGTGCCCGAGCCAGTGGCCCACCTCGTGATTGATGATCAGGGCGCGGTACTCGGTCGCCGGACCGTCGAAGGTCGGCGAACCCAGCTGCCAGCGGTCCAGATTGACCATGACGTTCTTCCCGCCGCGGCAGTTCACCTCGCCCCCGGTGTTCAGCCCGTACTGTCCGCAGAGCCGGTCGGTGGTCTTCGCCGTCCCTATCTTGATCACCAGTCCGGCCGAATCGTCGTCGACCCGGGTGAAGGTCCGGGTCCCGCCCTTGCTCCAGCCCCGTGGGTCGGCGAGTATCTCCGCCACGTCCTCGGCGGCGCTGTCGGGGTCCACGCCGATGCCGTCCTCCACCTCCACGCGGTAGCGGCTGCCGCCGCCGCCGGACGAGGTGCCCTCGCCGGCCACGGTGAAGGTGCCGGGGCCCGACTCCGGCACGGAGTCCGGATCGACGGACTCCTCGGCGCTCGGTGAGGCCGTGGGGGACTTCGACGCCTCGGGGCTCACCAGGGCCTTCGGTGAGGCCGAAGCCTCCGGTGCGGTCGTGGCCGACGGCGGGGTGGTCCGGTCGGCCGCCACGGCGGCGCCGTCGTCCTGCCACGGTGGGTCTGCGTAGAGGAAGGCCGCGGCCGCCGCCACCGCGACCACCGCCCCGGCGAGGAGCGCACGCCGTCGCCGCGTCCGTTTTCGGAGGGCCATGGAGCGCTTCCGGGACTGTGCGCGCGAGGGTCTGGATCTCGGAGCGGGTGTCCCGGCCCCCCGCCGGGAGCCGGCGGCGTTCCGTATTCGATGTGTGTCGTCACTGTGCATGTTGTGGTGAGTATCCGTGGTCTCGGTGTGGTCGTCCAGGGTGGATGATCATCCGCCCCGCACGTTGACCTGCTCCTCGAGCACCGGGTGCCCGTCCGCCTTCCGCGCACCGTCCAGCGGTCCGTTCTCCCGTCCGTAGTCCAGGAGTTGCTGGGGTGCCAACGGGGCGGAAACCCCTTTCTTCTCATCGGAGGAGACGACGATTCGGGCGTCGCTGTTCCCGAAATCGAAAGACCGTTCCACGCGTCGCTCCCGCCGCCGCCGGATATCGGGGGCGGGGCTGCTTGAATGGGAGGGTGACCCGAGCATCCCTGGACAAGCAGCCGCACGAAGTCGCCTCGATGTTCGACGACGTGGCGGCGAACTACGACCTCACCAACGACGTGCTGTCGCTCGGACAGGCGCGGCTCTGGCGTAAGGAGGTCGCCCGGGCCGTCGACGCCCGCCCGGCCCAGAAGATCCTCGACCTGGCGGCCGGCACGGCCACCTCCTCACAGCCGTTCGCCCGGGCCGGCGCCTATGTGGTGCCCTGCGACTTCTCGATCGGGATGCTCCGGGTCGGCAAGGCGCGCCACCCGTGGATGCCGTTCACCGCGGGCGACGGCACGAAGCTCCCGTTCAAGGACGAGACCTTCGACGCCGTCACGATCTCCTTCGGGCTGCGCAACATCCAGGACACCGGTGCCGCGCTGAGCGAGTTGTACCGGGTCACGAAGCGCGGCGGCCGGGTCGTGATCTGCGAGTTCTCCCAGCCGACCTGGACGCCCTTCCGGACCGTCTACACCGAGTACCTGATGCGCGCGCTGCCGCCGGTGGCGCGGGCGGTGTCGTCCAACCCGGACGCCTACGTCTACCTCGCCGAGTCGATCCGCGCCTGGCCCGACCAGGCCGGCCTCGCGACGCTGCTGCGGAAGGCCGGCTGGTCGAAGGTGGCCTGGCGCAATCTCACCGGTGGAGTGGTGGCACTCCACCGGGGCGTGCGCGACTGAGGCCCCCCGGCCGGATTCAGAGCTCCAGCCGGAAGCAGTACGCCTCCTGCTTCGTCACCGGGGAGGTGTACGTCTCGGCCTGCCGCATGCCGAGGCGTACGGCCACCGCCACCGAGCGGGCGTTCCGCGTGTTGATCATCGCGACTACCTCCCGCACCCCGAGCGCCTTCATCCGCTCCAGCGTGGCGCGCGCGGCGGCGGTCGCGTAGCCGTGCCCCCAGGCGGCCCGGCCCAGACGCCAGCCGATCTCGATCTCGCCCACCGGTCCGAACGACTCGTGCGGCCAGGGCTGGGCGCCCGTGAAGCCGAGCACCTCCCCGGCGTCGTCCAGCACCGTCCACAGACAGTGGCCGAGCTCCGCGTCGTGCCGGCGCTGGCGGGCGGTCAACTCCTCGTACACGGAGTACTCAGCCGCCCGGCCGCCGTGGAATTCCATCACCTCCGGATCGGCGAACACCCGGTGCCAGGCCATGGTGTCCTCGTCGGTGGGGACACGCAGATGGACGGACGGAGTCGAGTCAGGCACGTGCGGCATCGGGGAGCCCTTCGGAAGGTTGATCAGCAGGCACCCATAGACTGCACGCGACATGTGCCGCGCGGCACGCGAATTCGAGTCTTCGGGAGATCCGACCGTGACCGAGCCCCTCTCCGAGCACAGCGCGGACGTGATCGTCGTCGGAGCGGGCCCAGCCGGCTCCACGACCGCGTACCACCTCGCCAAGTCCGGACTCGACGTCCTCCTCCTGGAGAAGACGGCCTTCCCCCGGGAGAAGGTCTGCGGCGACGGCCTCACCCCGCGCGCCACCAAGCAGCTCGTCTCCATGGGCATCGACATCTCCGAAGAGGCCGGCTGGCTGCGCAACAAGGGCCTGCGCATCATCGGCGGCGGCTCCCGCCTCCAGCTCGACTGGCCGGACCTCGCCTCGTATCCGGACTACGGTCTGGTCCGCAAGCGCGACGACTTCGACGAGCAGCTCGCCCGCCAGGCCCAGAAGGCGGGCGCCCGGCTGTACGAGCGCTGCAACGTCGGCGAGCCGGTCAAGGACGAGCGCACCGGACGCATCACCGGCGTCCACGCGAAGCTGGGCGAGGAGAAGACCCCGGTCACCTTCCACGCCCCGCTCGTCGTCGCCGCCGACGGCAACTCCACCCGGCTCTCCCTCCACATGGGCCTGCACCGCCGCGAGGACCGCCCGATGGGCGTCGCGGTCCGTACGTACTTCACCTCGCCCCGCCACGACGACGACTACCTGGAGTCCTGGCTGGAGCTGTGGGACCGGCGCGGCGCCGAGGACCGTCTGCTGCCCGGCTACGGCTGGATCTTCGGCATGGGCGACGGCACGTCCAACGTCGGCCTCGGCATCCTCAACTCCTCGTCCGCCTTCAAGGAGCTCGACTGGCGCGAGGTGCTCAAGGCCTGGTGCGCCTCCATGCCGGAGGACTGGGGCTACACCCCCGAGAACATGACGACGCCGATCCGTGGCGCCGCGCTCCCGATGGCCTTCAACCGCCAGCCGCACTACACCAAGGGCCTGCTGCTCGTCGGTGACGCGGGCGGGCTCGTCAACCCGTTCAACGGCGAAGGCATCGCCTACGCCATGGAGTCGGGCCAGCTCGCCGCGGACGTCATCGTCCAGGCGCACGCCCGCGCCACGCCCGCCCAGCGGGAACTGGCCCTGCACAACTACCCGAAGATCCTCAAGGACACCTACGGCGGCTACTACACGCTGGGCCGCGCCTTCGTGAAGATGATCGGGAACCCGAAGGTCATGAAGATCGCCACGCAGCGCGGTCTGACCCACCCCGTCCTGATGAAGTTCACGCTGAAGATGCTCGCCAACCTCACCGACCCGACCGGCGGCGACGCGATGGACCGCATCATCAACGGCCTCTCGAAGGTCGCCCCGAAGGCCTGATTTGACGGGCCCGGGGACGACCAGGGCCCCGGACCCCGCGGCCCTGCCTGCGATAGGTTCGGGCCATGGGGGCAACAGGGGCACGGACCACCGGCGGCTGCCGACGGCTCGGCGCGGCCGGATCACTGGCGGTCGCGCTGGGCGGCTGGGCCGTCGGCACGCTGCCGGCGCACGACCCGTGGGGGCTGTGGGTTCCTCACGGGCCCGCTGTGACCGCCGTGGGCTACGCCCTGGCGTACGGCGGACTGACCGTGCTCGTCGTCGCCTGGTGGCTGCACGGGAGGGCGGGAGCCTCCGTACGCGACACCCTCGTCACCCTCGCGTGGTGGACCGCCCCGCTCGTTCTGGCGCCACCGCTCCACAGCGCGGACGTCTACAGCTACATCGCGCAGGGCGCGATGGTCCTCGAAGGCCATGACGTCTACGAGGCGGGCCCGTCCGTCCTCGACCCCGGCGGGCCGGGCGGAGACGCCGCGGCGAGCGTCGGCGGCCACTGGACCGACACCCCGGCGCCGTACGGCCCGTTCTTCCTCGTCCTGGCGCGGGGCGTGGCGTGGGCGACCGGCGGCACGATCGTGCCGGCCGTGCTGGGGATGCGTCTGATCGCCCTGGGCGCACTGGTGCTGATCGTGTGGGCCCTGCGGAATCTCGCCCGGGAGCACGGCCGTGACGAGAGCTCCGCCCTGTGGCTCGGGGCACTGAACCCGCTGCTGCTCATCCATGTGGTCGGGGGCGTCCACAACGACGGCCTGATGACCGGCCTCATGCTGGCCGGTGTGCTGCTGGCCCTGCGCGGGCGCTGGATCGCCGGGTCGGCGCTCGTCGGGCTCGCGATGATGGTCAAGTCGCCCGCTGCCGTGGCGCTGCTCTTCGTCGGCATCGTGGTGGGCCGGGCCACGAGCGGGCCGGTCGTACGGCGGGTGGCGAAGGGCTTGCTGGCACCCGGGCTGGTCGCCGGGGCGGTCGTGGTCGGCGTGACGTTCCTCGGCGGCACGGGATTCGGCTGGATCGGGACCCAGAGCGTCGCGGGACGCATCCACACCGCGCTGTCCGTCAGCAGCGACCTCGGCCTGGGGCTGGGCGAACTCCTGCGGCTGCTGGCCGGGACCGACCCGGATCCGGTCAAGTCCGCCGTGCAGAACCTCGGTCTGCTGGTCGCCCTGGTGCTCATCGCCCGCCTCGCCTGGCAGGCGACGACCGGGCGTACGGAACCCGTCCCCGCCCTGGGCCTCGCGCTGCTGGCCCTGGTGGCGCTCTCGCCGATGGTGCAGCCGTGGTACCTGCTGTGGGCCACGGCGGTGCTCGCCGCCACCATGAGCGGCGGCCGGGCGGTGGCCGCAGTGACCGTGCTGTCGGCCGCGCTCGTCTACGAGACGCAGCCCAAGGGCTCGACCCCGCCGTACGGCTTCGTGCTGGCCGCCGTCGTGTGCGTGGCGGGCCTGGTGCTCCTGCGCAGGGAGAAGGCCGAACCGGAACGCGGCCAGGTGCCGGGCCAGCGCCTGCCGGCGGAAGCCACGGCGGAGGCGGACGTGGAAGCGGACGCCGGCCGGGCACGATGACGGGCCGTCACTCCGGGCGGAGGAGTGACGGCCCGCGGTCGTGCTCAGGCGTGCGGAGCTTGTGAATCAGAGAACGCGGACGGCGCCCGACGGCGGGTCGTAGTCCAGGGACTTCTGCACGACGCCGGTGCTGGAGTTCTGCGCACCGACGAACTCGCCGCCGCCCACGTAGATCCCGACGTGGTACGCGCTGCCGGCACCGCCCCAGTACAGGATGTCGCCGGGCTGGAGGTTGTCGAGCGAGACCTGGGTCCCGGCCGTCGACTGGCTCTGCGAGACACGCGGCAGGTCGATGCCCACCGAGCCGAAGGCGGCCTGGACCAGGCCCGAGCAGTCCCACGAGTTCGGGCCGGTGCCGCCGGAGACGTACGCGTCGCCGATCTGGGACTGCGCGAACGCGATGACGGACGCGGCGGACCCGGTGGCACTCGACGACGAGGAGGAGGAGGAAGAAGAGGAGGACGACGAGGAGTCGGAGGCCGCGCTGAGCGTGGTGCGCTCGGCGGTGCGGGAGGCGCGCTCGGCGGCCTCCGCCTTGGCCTCGGCGGCTGCTTCGGCCTTCTTCTTGGCCTCGGCCTTGCGGACCGCCTCGGCCTTGGCCTTCTTGGCGGCCTTGGCGGCGGTCTCGGCGGCGGCGTCCTCGTTCGCCTGGGTCTCCAGGTCGAGGGCGACCGCCTGGGTTGCCTGCGCGGACGCGGCGACGGAAGTGGAGAGCCCGGCCGTGATGGTGGGCATCTCGATGGTCTGGGTCACCGGCTCGGCCTGAGCCGGACCGGCGGCACCCGCGACCGCGATGGTGCTGAGGACGCCACCGGCAACTCCTGCCCGCAGCGCCGTCTTCGAGGCACGCTGGCGGGGCTTCCGGTGGCTGGGTATGTGAGCGGTGTGGGACATGAGTACTAGCGCTATCAGGGCCGTAGGGGTCCCATCAAGAAACGTGTGTTGCGACACAGTTACGTTCGGAATCTATGAATCCGCTTATTACGGGCCCTTATTGACGCCCTAACGGACAAAACGGGCACGTCCATGCACCCCTGTGATCACGGTGTTCTTTCAATACGCCCTAATTGCCCGTCGCTTACCATCCGTTCACACGGTTGGCCAAGCCCGCTTTTCTTGAAGCGTGCATGAAGTGATGCAGGTCACAGTATGACTCTCCTGTGAGAGGCAACCGCGCGGTCGCGCGCCGCGTGCGGAGCGAGGCGGGGCACCACCTGGCGACGACGTGCCCCATAGGGGAGTCATGTCCGTTTCCCTGACCCCCCGTCGGCGCTCGCGTAGTCCTCCGGGTGGATGGCCCGGCCGAGAAGAACCCGTCGCCCCGCGCATCCGGATGCCGCGCTCCGGTCCGGCCCTCTCCAGCCGCCCGGAACTTCGTGAATGCGTGCGCATTGTCCACATCGGTACCGGAGTCCCCCCGTCCGAGTGGCTGCCACCTGGGGCCGATTCCTATATCACTCGTCCGGTGTCCATCGCCAATTTGCTTGTACGGTCCGTCGATTGATAGAGCCACGCCTCTTTGACCAGCGATAACGCCGCGAGATGTCACGTCTCGTAACTGGACGGCCGCTTCGCGTATGAAGATCACCGCTCATCCGACTTCATGATCGTTCGTCAGGTGGTGGAGATCACAAAGACGTTGGTGCACCCCGTGTCGCAGATCACAGGACGGCAGGCATAGGATGCGGGGCAGTCGGGCTTGTGAACTGCCTCACATGTGCACGATCTTGATGAGGTGGCGAGCCGGTCGCCCGATGCGGTCCAACGGTCAAGGACGACTGGAAGGAGCGAGGAGCGTGAATGCCTACGCGCCCATCCTCGTGCTCGGCGCCCTCGGGGCAGGGTTTGCGATCTTCTCCGTGGTCATGGCCACGCTTATCGGCCCTAAGCGGTACAACCGAGCAAAGCTCGAAGCGTACGAGTGCGGTATCGAACCCACCCCCACTCCAGCCGGAGGCGGCCGCTTCCCCATCAAGTACTACCTGACGGCGATGCTGTTCATCGTCTTCGACATCGAGATCGTCTTCCTCTATCCCTGGGCGGTCACCTTCGACGCCCTGGGGATCTTCGGGCTCGTGGAGATGCTGCTCTTCGTGCTCACCGTCTTCGTCGCCTACGCGTATGTGTGGCGCCGGGGCGGCCTGGAATGGGACTGAGGGGCTGAGGGGCACACCATGGGACTCGAAGAGAAGCTGCCGAGCGGCTTTGTTCTGACCACTGTCGAGCAGGCCGCCGGCTGGGTACGGAAGTCGTCCGTCTTCCCCGCCACCTTCGGCCTCGCCTGCTGCGCCATCGAGATGATGACGACCGGCGCCGGGCGGTACGACCTGGCCCGTTTCGGGATGGAGGTCTTCCGCGGATCGCCGCGGCAGGCGGACCTGATGATCGTCGCCGGGCGGGTGAGCCAGAAGATGGCGCCCGTCCTGCGGCAGGTCTACGACCAGATGCCGAGCCCCAAGTGGGTCATCTCCATGGGGGTTTGCGCGTCATCTGGCGGAATGTTCAATAATTACGCCATTGTTCAGGGTGTTGATCATATTGTCCCGGTCGACATCTATCTCCCGGGATGCCCGCCGCGTCCCGAGATGCTGATCGACGCCATCCTCAAGCTCCACCAGAAGATCCAGGGCTCCAAGCTCGGGGTCAACGCGGAGGAGGCCGCCCGCGAGGCGGAGGAGGCGGCCCTCAAGGCACTCCCCCTGATCGAGATGAAGGGGCTGCTGCGATGAGCGAGGAACCCAACAGCAACAGTGGCCAGGTGCCCGTCCCGCGTGACGACTCCGGTGAGGTCATCGGCGTACGCAAGGGCATGTTCGGCGCCAACAACGGCGGTGACACCTCCGGCTATGGCGGACTCGTCCGCACGGTGACCCTCCCGGGGGCCACCTCCCGCCCGTACGGCGGCTGGTTCGACGAGGTGGCGGACGAGCTGGAAGGGGCCCTGGAGGAACAGGACCTGCTCCCGGACAACGCCATCGAGAAGACGGTCGTCGACCGGGGCGAACTCACCTTCTTCATCGCCCGCGAGCACCTGGTCCAGGTCGCCCGCACCCTGCGCGACGACCCGGCCCTGCGCTTCGAGCTCTGTACGGGCGTCAACGGTGTCCACTACCTGGGGGACAAGGGACGCGAGCTGCACGCGGTCTACCACCTGCGCTCGCTCACCCACGGGCGGCTGATCCGCCTGGAGGTGTCGGCCCCCGACAGCGATCCGCACATCCCGTCCCTCGTCGAGGTCTACCCGGCCAACGACTGGCACGAGCGCGAGACCTACGACTTCTTCGGGCTGATCTTCGACGGGCACCCCGCCCTGACCCGGATCATGATGCCGGACGACTGGCAGGGCTTCCCGCAGCGCAAGGACTACCCCCTCGGCGGCATCGCCGTCGAGTACAAGGGCGCCCAGATCCCGGCTCCGGACCAGCGGAGGTCGTACAGCTGATGACCACTCCCCGTGCAACACCGCGCTCCACGACCGAGGGGACTGTATATACAGTCACCGGCGGCGACTGGGACGAGGTCGTCGAATCCGCCGCCAAGTCGGACGACGAACGCATCATCGTCAACATGGGCCCCCAGCACCCGTCCACCCACGGCGTGCTGCGGCTCATCCTGGAGATCGACGGCGAGACCGTCACCGAGGCCCGCTGCGGCATCGGCTACCTCCACACCGGCATCGAGAAGAACCTCGAATTCCGGAACTGGACGCAGGGCACCACCTTCGTCACCCGCATGGACTATCTGACCCCGTTCTTCAACGAGGCGGCGTACTGCCTCGGGGTCGAGAAGCTCCTCGGCATCGAGGACCAGATCCCGGACCGGGCCACCGTCCTGCGCGTGCTCCTGATGGAGCTCAACCGGATCTCCTCGCACCTGGTGTGCATCGCCACCGGCGGCATGGAGCTCGGCGCCACGACGATCATGATCTACGGCTTCCGCGATCGTGAACTCGTTCTCGATCTCTTCGAGCTGATCACCGGCCTGCGCATGAACCACGCGTTCATCCGCCCCGGCGGCCTCGCCCAGGACCTGCCCATGGGTGCGATCGACCGGCTCCGCGAGTTCATCAAGACCATGAAGAAGAACCTGCCGGAGTACGACAAGCTCGCGACCGGCAACCCCATCTTCAAGGCCCGTATGCAGGACGTCGGGTATCTCGACCTGACCGGCTGCATGGCGCTCGGCGCCACCGGCCCGATCCTCAGGTCCGCCGGGCTCCCGCACGACCTGCGCAAGACCGATCCGTACTGCGGCTACGAGACGTACGACTTCGACGTGCCCACCGCCGACACGTGCGACGCCTACGGCCGCTTCCTCATCCGGCTGGAGGAGATGCGCCAGTCGCTGAGGATCGTCGAGCAGTGCCTGGAACGGCTGGAGCCCGGACCGGTCATGGTCGCCGACAAGAAGATCGCCTGGCCCGCGCAGCTCGCGCTGGGACCCGACGGGCTCGGCAACTCGCTGGACCACATCAAGAAGATCATGGGCACCTCCATGGAGGCCCTGATCCACCACTTCAAGCTGGTGACCGAGGGCTTCAGGGTCCCGGCCGGGCAGACGTACACCGCCATAGAGTCCCCCAAGGGCGAACTGGGCGTGCACGTCGTCTCGGACGGCGGCACGCGCCCCTTCCGGGTCCACTTCCGTGACCCGTCCTTCACCAATCTGCAGGCCATGGCGGCGATGTGCGAGGGCGGCCAGGTCGCCGACGTCATCGTCGCCGTCGCGTCCATCGACCCCGTGATGGGAGGCGTCGACCGGTGACCGCGTCCAACCAAGAAGTCAGCCTGGGGATGCCGCAGCTCCCCGCCCCCGCCTACCCGGCCGAGGTGCTCACCCGGCTCGAAGCGGACGCGAAGGAGGTGATCGCCCGCTACCCCGGCAGCCGCTCCGCCCTGCTGCCGCTGCTGCACCTGGTGCAGTCCGAGGAGGGATACGTATCCCGTACGGGCATGGCCTTCTGCGCCGACCAGCTCGGCCTCACCACCGCCGAGGTCACCGCGGTCGCCACCTTCTACACGATGTACCGCCGCCGGCCGAGCGGTGAGTACCAGGTCGGCGTCTGCACCAACACCCTGTGCGCGGTCATGGGCGGCGACGCCATCTTCGACCGGCTCAAGGACCACCTGGGCGTCGGCAACGACGAGACGACCGAGGACGGCAAGGTCACCCTCGAACACATCGAGTGCAACGCGGCCTGCGACTTCGCGCCCGTCGTGATGGTCAACTGGGAGTTCTTCGACAACCAGACGCCGGAGAGCGCGACGCGACTCGTCGACGACCTGATCGCCGGCCGCACCGTCGAGCCCACCCGGGGCGCCCCCCTCTGCACGTACAAGGAGACCGCCCGGATCCTGGCCGGCTTCCCCGACGAACGCCCCGGCGCCGTCGAGGCGAGCGGCGGAGCGGGCGCCGCCTCCCTGGTCGGTCTGAAGCTGGCCAAGGGCGAGGGCGGTCCGCACGCGCGCGTGGTCGGACAGCGGGGCGAGGCACCCGGGGACGCACAACCGCAGAAGGGCGCCGAGCACCTCAGCTCGCACGACGCACCGCAGCAGACCTCGGCCTCCGACCCGGAGCACCCGGCCGGGCCCGCCGCCGAGGAGGGGGAGTGATGACCTTGGCAGCCGAGATCGACAAGAACGGGACCAGCCCGGAGAAGCTCCTGGCCCCCGTCCTCTCCTCCTTCTGGGACGAGCCGGAGTCCTGGACGCTGGACACCTACCGCCGCCACGACGGATACGAAGGGCTGCGCAAGGCCCTGGCCATGGAGCCCGACGACCTCATCGCGTACGTCAAGGACTCCGGTCTGCGCGGACGCGGGGGCGCGGGCTTCCCCACCGGGATGAAGTGGCAGTTCATCCCGCAGGGCGACGGCAAGCCGCACTACCTCGTCGTCAACGCCGACGAGTCGGAGCCCGGGACCTGCAAGGACATCCCGCTCCTCTTCGCGAACCCGCACAGCCTCATCGAGGGCATCGTGATCGCCTGTTACGCGATCCGCTCCTCGCACGCCTTCATCTATCTGCGCGGCGAGGTCGTGCCCGTACTGCGGCGGCTGCACGAGGCCGTGCGCGAGGCGTACGAGGCGGGCTACCTCGGGACGAACGTCCTGGGTTCCGGGCTCGACCTGGAACTCACGGTGCACGCGGGCGCCGGGGCGTACATCTGCGGCGAGGAAACCGCGCTGCTCGACTCGCTCGAAGGACGGCGCGGCCAGCCCCGGCTGCGGCCCCCCTTCCCCGCGGTCGCCGGTCTGTACGCCTGCCCCACCGTCGTGAACAACGTCGAGTCCATCGCCTCGGTTCCCGCGATCCTGAACAAGGGCAAGGACTGGTTCAAGTCGATGGGCAGCGAGAAGTCCCCGGGCTTCACGCTCTACTCGCTCAGCGGGCACGTCACCAGCCCCGGCCAGTACGAGGCCCCGCTCGGCATCACCCTGCGCCAGCTGCTCGACATGAGCGGCGGCATCCGGGCCGGGCACCGCCTGAAGTTCTGGACCCCCGGCGGCTCCTCGACCCCGATGTTCACCGACGAACACCTCGACGTCCCCCTGGACTACGAGGGCGTCGGCGCCGCCGGATCCATGCTCGGCACCAAGGCGCTGCAGTGCTTCGACGAGACCACCTGCGTGGTGCGCGCCGTCACCCGCTGGACCGAGTTCTACGCCCATGAGTCCTGCGGCAAGTGCACACCGTGCCGCGAGGGGACGTACTGGCTGGTCCAGCTGCTCCGCGACATCGAGGCCGGCAAGGGACAGATGTCCGACCTCGACAAGCTCAACGACATCGCCGACAACATCAACGGCAAGTCGTTCTGCGCACTCGGCGACGGCGCCGCCTCGCCGATCTTCTCCTCGCTGAAGTACTTCCGCGAGGAGTACGAGCAGCACATCACCGGCAAGGGCTGCCCCTTCGACCCGGCCAGGTCGACCCTCTGGGCCGACGACAAGGACGACAAGAACGCTCACCGGGGGGTGAACGCATGACAGTCACCACGAGTGCGCCCTCCGGGGGCGGCGAAGCGGCCGTTCCGCCCGAGGACCTCGTCACGCTCACGATCGACGGCATCGAGATCAGCGTCCCCAAGGGAACCCTGGTCATCCGCGCCGCCGAGCTCCTCGGCATCGAGATCCCGCGCTTCTGCGACCATCCGCTCCTCGACCCGGCCGGCGCCTGCCGGCAGTGCATCGTCGAGGTCGAGGGCCAGCGCAAGCCGATGGCCTCCTGCACCATCACGTGCACCGACGGCATGGTCGTGAAGTCGCAGATCACCTCGCCCGTCGCGGAGAAGGCCCAGAAGGGGGTGATGGAGCTCCTGCTCATCAACCACCCGCTGGACTGCCCGGTCTGCGACAAGGGCGGCGAGTGCCCCCTGCAGAACCAGGCGATGTCGCACGGCGGCGCCGACTCCCGCTTCGACGGGAAGAAGCGCACCTTCGAGAAGCCCGTCCCCATCTCCACCCAGGTGCTGCTGGACCGCGAGCGGTGCGTGCTCTGCGCGCGCTGCACCCGGTTCTCCAACCAGGTGGCGGGTGACCCGATGATCGAGCTGATCGAGCGCGGCGCGCTCCAGCAGGTCGGTACGGGCGAGGGCGACCCCTTCGAGTCGTACTTCTCCGGTAACACCATCCAGATCTGCCCGGTCGGGGCGCTGACCTCGGCGGCGTACCGCTTCCGCTCCCGGCCCTTCGACCTGGTGTCGACGCCCTCGGTGTGCGAGCACTGCGCCGGCGGCTGCGCCACCAGGACCGACCACCGGCGCGGCAAGGTCATGCGGCGGCTCGCCGCCAACGACCCCGAGGTCAACGAGGAGTGGCTCTGCGACAAGGGCCGCTTCGGCTTCCGCTACGCCCAGCAGCGCGACCGGCTCACCACTCCGCTCGTACGCAGCGCGGAGGGTGTGCTGGAGCCGGCGAGCTGGCCGGAGGCGCTGGAAGCCGCGGCGGCCGGACTCTCGGGTGCGCGCGGCAGGACAGGGGTCCTCACCGGAGGGCGGCTGACGGTCGAGGACGCCTACGCGTACAGCAAGTTCGCCCGGGTCGCCCTCGACACCAACGACATCGACTTCCGGGCCCGTGTCCACAGCGGTGAGGAAGCCGACTTCCTCGCCGCGCGGGTGGCCGGGCGCGGCCGCGACCTGGACGGCAGCGGGGTCACCTACACCGCGCTGGAGAAGGCGCCGGCCGTCCTGCTGGCCGGCTTCGAGTCCGAGGAGGAGGCGCCCGGCGTCTTCCTGCGGCTTCGCAAGGCCTTCCGCAAGCACGGGCAGCGGACGTTCGCGCTCGCCTCGCACACCAGCCGGGGCCTGGAGAAGGCGGGCGGCACCCTGCTCGCCGCGGCTCCCGGCACCGAGACCGAATGGCTGGACGCCCTCGCGGGCGGAGTCGGCCTGGAGGCCGAAGGCGCCGCGGCGGCCGAGGCGTTGCGCGGCGAAGGCGCCGTGATCGTGGTGGGCGAGCGGCTCGCCGCGGTGCCCGGCGGACTGACCGCCGCCCTGCGCACCGCCACGGCGACCGGCGCCGCACTGGTGTGGATCCCGCGCCGGGCCGGCGAACGCGGCGCACTGGAGGCGGGCGCGCTCCCGTCCCTGCTGCCGGGCGGCCGTCCCGCGACGGACCCCAGGGCCAGGGAGGAGGTGGCGTCCGTCTGGGGCGTCGCCGAACTCCCCGCCCGCTTCGGCCGCGACACCGGCCAGATCGTGGAGGCCGCGGCCATCGGCGAGCTGGGCGCGCTGCTGGTCGCGGGGGTCGACCCCGAGGACCTGCCCGACCCGGCCCGCGCCATCGAGGCGCTGGACGAGGTCGGCTTCCTCGTGTCGCTGGAGCTGAGGCCCGGGGCGGTGACCGAGCGCGCCGACGTGGTGCTCCCGGTCGCGGCCGTCGCGGAAAAGCCCGGCACCTTCCTCAACTGGGAGGGCAGGGCGCGGATGTTCGAGGCGGCGTTGAAGCCCGAGCAGCTGCCGAGGACGCTCTGCCCGACCGACGCGCGGGTGCTGCACATGCTGGCCGACGCCCTCGACGTACACCTCGGACTGCCCGACCTGAGGGCGGCCCGCCGCGAACTCGACCGCCTCGGCGGCCGGGAGGGCGGCTGGGCCGACGACCCGCGGGCGACGTCCCTCCCGGTGCCCCGGCCCGGAGACGGCGAGGCGGTCCTCGCGGGCCACCGGATGCTGCTCGACCGGGGCCGGCTCCAGGAGGGCGACGAGGCACTGGCCGGTACCCGGCACGCGGCCGTCGCCCGGCTCTCCCCGGCCACCGCAGCCGAGTCCGGGGTGAAGGACGGCGATCTGCTCGCCGTCACCGGCCCCGCGGGCACCACCGAACTCCCGCTGGCGGTCACCGAGATGCCGGACCGGGTGGTGTGGGTGCCGCTCAACTCCGTCGGCCGGGGCGTCCCCGCCGACACCGGCGCCCGGCCGGGCGGACTCGTCCGGATCGGTCCGGCCGCCCCGGGCTCCCACGTCGTGACTACGGAGGTAGGAGAGTGACCGGCCTCGCCCAACTCGCCGCGGCACCGCAGGGCACCGTCCTCGCAGCCGAGGACCTCTCGATGTTCGGCACGGACCCCTGGTGGCTCGTCGTCGTCAAAGCGGTGTTCTGCTTCGCGTTCCTGATGGTGACCGTGCTGTTCTCCATCGTGTGGGAGCGCAAGGTCGTCGCCTGGATGCAGCTGCGCATCGGCCCCAACCGGCACGGCCCCTGGGGCATGCTCCAGTCGCTCGCCGACGGCATCAAGCTGATGCTGAAGGAAGACGTCGTCGTCAAGCGGGCCGACAAGTTCGTCTACATCCTGGCGCCGATCGTCGCCGCCGCACCGGCGTTCATGGCGATCGCCGTGATCCCGTTCGGCCCGTCCGGCAACGAGGTCTCGATCTTCGGCCACCGTACGACGATGCAGCTGACCGACCTGCCGATCGCGATGCTGTACATCCTCGCGGTCGCCTCCGTCGGCATCTACGGCATCGTGCTGGCGGGCTGGTCCTCCGGATCGACGTACCCGCTGCTCGGCGGTCTGCGCTCATGCGCACAGATGATCAGCTACGAGATCGCGATGGGCGCCGCGTTCGCCTCGGTGTTCCTCTACTCGGGCTCGATGTCCACGTCGGAGATCGTGGCGGCGCAGGAGGACCGCTGGTTCATCCTCCTGCTGCCGGTCTCGTTCATCATCTACATCGTCACGATGGTCGGTGAGACCAACCGCGCCCCGTTCGACATGCCGGAGTCCGAGGGCGACCTGGTCGGCGGCTTCAACACCGAGTACTCATCGATCAAGTTCGCGATGTTCATGCTCGCCGAGTACGTCAACATGGTCACCGTCTCCGCGGTCTCCGTGACCCTCTTCCTGGGCGGCTGGCGGGCCCCGTACCCGGTCAGCACCTTCTGGGAGGGCGCGAACCACGGCTGGTGGCCGATGCTCTGGTTCGTCATCAAGGTGCAGCTGCTCCTCTTCTTCTTCATCTGGCTGCGCGGCACGCTGCCACGCGTCCGCTACGACCAGCTGATGAAGCTCGGCTGGAAGGTCCTGATCCCGGTCTCCGTGGTCTGGCTGATGCTGGTCGCCACGGTCAGGGCGCTGAACAACGAGGGCTACGACTACTCGAGGATCCTGCTGTACGTCGCCGGAGCCGTGATCGCGGTCCTGCTGATCTCCTTCGTCGCCGACATGTTCCGCGACCGGAAGGCGAAGGCCGCCGAGGAGGCGGCCGGACCGGAGCCGGCGTTCGACCCGATGGCGGGCGGATATCCCGTGCCGCCGCTGCCCGGGCAGTCCCTGCCGCCGGTGCCGCGCCGCACGCCCCGACGCGAGCGGGAGCTCGTTGTCAGTGGCGGGCCGGATACTCGGAGTGACGACCAGGTGGGTGCCGGAAGTTCGAGTGACGGAAGGGAGGCTGACGGTGTCTGAGTCATCAGAACCCTCAGGGGAGAAGTTCCAGAATCCTGTGGCCGGCTTCGGCGTGACCTTCAAGGCCATGTTCAAGAAGCGGCTCACGGAGCAGTACCCGGAAACGCAGAAGGTGACAGCACCGCGCTTCCACGGCCGGCACCAGCTCAACCGCCACCCGGACGGGCTGGAGAAGTGCGTCGGCTGCGAGCTCTGCGCCTGGGCGTGTCCGGCGGACGCGATCTACGTCGAGGGCGCGGACAACACGGACGAGGAGCGCTACTCCCCGGGCGAGCGCTACGGCCGCGTCTACCAGATCAACTACGCACGCTGCATCCTGTGCGGGCTCTGCATCGAGGCGTGCCCCACGCGGGCACTGACCATGACCAACGACTTCGAGCTCGCCAACACCACCCGCGAGAGCCTCATCTACACCAAGGACGAGCTGCTCGCGGGGCTCGAGGACGGCATGGTCGACAGCCCGCACGCGATCTTCCCCGGCATGGACGAACAGGACTACTACCGCGGTCTGGTGACCGAGGCCGCAACCGGCACGGAGCGCCAGGTCGCCGTCTCCAAGGGAGAAGCGGACAAGGAGGTGGACGCATGACCTCCACCCTGGCCGCAGCGGCCACCGCCACCTCGACCGGCGAGGCCGTCCAGTTCTGGATCCTCGGCACCGTCGCCGTCATCGGGGCACTCTCCACCGTCCTGATGAAGAAGGCGGTGCACAGCGCGCTCTCGCTCGCCGGCACCATGATCGTGCTGGCGGTCTTCTACCTCGCCAACGGCGCCTACTTCCTGGGCATCGTCCAGGTCGTCGTCTACACCGGCGCGATCATGATGCTGTTCCTCTTCGTGGTCATGCTCGTCGGCGTCACGGCGGCGGACTCGCTGAAGGAGACGCTCAAGGGGCAGCGCTGGCTGGCCGCCGCCTGCGGACTCGGCTTCGGCATCCTGCTGATCGCCGGCATCGGGCAGGCGTCCCTCACGTCCTTCAACGGTCTGGGAGCGGCGAACGCCCGGCACGGCGGCAACGTCGAGGGCCTCGCCAACCTCATCTTCACCAAGTACGTCTTCGCGTTCGAGATCACCGGCGCCCTGCTGATCACGGCGACCGTCGGAGCGATGCTGCTCACGCACCGCGAGCGCACCGAACGCGCGAAGACGCAGCGCGAGCTCTCCCAGGAGCGGATGCGCGGCAGCCACCTCCCGCCGCTGCCCGCCCCCGGTGTCTACGCCCGGCACAACGCCGTGGACATCGCGGGACTGCTGCCGGACGGCACCCCGTCCGAGCTCACCGTCATGCAGACGCTGCGGCAGCGCGGCCAGATCCGCGATGTGTCCAGCGAGTCGCTCGCCGACCTCAAGGCGCTGGAACAGCGCTCCGGGGAGCGGCTCGGCCGTGACCGCGGACCAGTCCGTGACCAGGCGGAAGAAGAGGAGGAGGTCGCCAAGTGAATCCCGTCAACTACCTCTACCTCGCGGCCCTTTTGTTCACGATCGGCGCCTCCGGCGTGCTGATCAGGCGGAACGCGATCGTGGTGTTCATGTGCGTCGAGCTGATGCTCAACGCCTGCAACCTCACGCTCGTCGCGTTCTCCCGGATGCACGGCAACCTCGACGGCCAGATCATCGCCTTCTTCACGATGGTCGTCGCCGCCGCGGAGGTCGTCATCGGGCTCGCGATCATCGTGTCGCTGTTCCGCTCCCGCCACTCGGCCTCGGTCGACGACGCCAGCCTGATGAAGCTGTAAGGGGTCGGAATCGTGGAAAACCTGATTGCGCTGCTGGTCGCGGCGCCCCTGCTCGGAGCGGCGGTCCTGCTCTGCGGCGGCCGTCGGCTCGACCGGGCCGGACACTGGATCGGCACGGTGTTCGCCGCCGCGTCGTTCGTCATCGGTGTCGTGCTCTTCACCGACATGCTCGGCAAGGGCGCCGAGGACCGCGCCCTGCACCAGAAGCTGTTCAGCTGGATCCCCGTCGAGGGGTTCCAGGCCGACGTGGCCTTCCAGCTCGACCAGCTGTCGATGACGTTCGTCCTGCTGATCACGGGTGTGGGCACGCTGATCCACATCTACTCCATCGGCTACATGGAGCACGACGAGCGCCGCCGCCGCTTCTTCGGCTATCTGAATCTCTTCCTCGCGGCGATGCTCATCCTGGTCATCGCCGACAACTACCTCCTGCTGTACGTCGGGTGGGAGGGCGTCGGTCTGGCGTCGTACCTGCTCATCGGCTTCTGGCAGCACAAGCCCAGCGCGGCCACCGCCGCCAAGAAGGCCTTCCTGGTCAACCGGGTCGGCGACATGGGCCTGTCCATCGCGATCATGCTGATGTTCACCACCTTCGGTACGTTCGCCTTCGGGCCCGTGCTCGAGGCGACCGGCGACACGAGCGAGGGCAAGCTCACCGCGATCGGCCTGATGCTGCTCCTCGCCGCCTGCGGCAAGTCGGCCCAGGTGCCGCTGCAGTCCTGGCTCGGTGACGCGATGGAGGGCCCGACCCCGGTCTCGGCCCTCATCCACGCCGCCACCATGGTCACCGCCGGCGTCTACCTCATCGTCCGCTCCGGAGCGATCTTCAACGCGGCACCGGACGCTCAGCTGGTCGTCGTGGTCGTCGGTGCCGTCACGCTCCTCTTCGGTGCGATCGTCGGTTGCGCGAAGGACGACATCAAGAAGGCCCTCGCCGGGTCGACGATGTCGCAGATCGGCTACATGATCCTCGCCGCGGGCCTCGGCCCCATCGGCTACGTCTTCGCGATCATGCACCTGGTGACGCACGGCTTCTTCAAGGCCGGGCTCTTCCTCGGCGCCGGTTCGGTCATGCACGGCATGAACGACGAGGTGGACATGCGGAAGTACGGCGGCCTGCGGAAGTACATGCCGGTCACCTTCGTCACCTTCGGCCTCGGCTATCTCGCGATCATCGGCTTCCCCGGTCTGTCCGGGTTCTTCTCCAAGGACATGATCATCGAGGCGGCCTTCGCCAAGGGCGGCACCGAGGGCTGGATCCTCGGCTCCGTCACCCTGCTGGGCGCCGCGATCACCGCGTTCTACATGACGCGCGTGATGCTGCTGACGTTCTTCGGCGAGAAGCGCTGGGTGCCCGACGCCGAAGGTCACGAGCCGCACCCGCACGAGTCACCGAAGTCGATGACGATCCCGATGATCGTGCTGGCCTTCGGGTCGGTCTTCGCCGGAGGTTTCTTCTCCATCGGAGACCGCTTCATGCACTGGCTGGAGCCCGTCACCGGACACGAGCACGGACACGCCCCGGTCAGCGCGACCACCGTCACCGCCGCCACCATGGTGGTGCTCGTCATCGGTGTCGCGATCGCCTGGGTCATGTACGGGCGCAAGCCCGTGCCCGCCGTCGCCCCGCGCGGCTCCCTGCTCACCAGGGCGGCCCGCCGGGACCTCCTCCAGGACGACTTCAACCACGTGGTCCTGGTCCGCGGCGGCGAACACCTCACCCGCTCCCTGGTCTACGTCGACCACACCCTGGTCGACGGTGTCGTCAACGGCACGGCCGCCTCGATGGGCGGGCTGTCCGGCCGGCTGCGCAAGCTGCAGAACGGCTATGCCCGCTCCTACGCGGTCTCGATGTTCGGCGGTGCGGCGGTCCTCATCGCCGCGACCCTGCTGATGAGGGCGGTCTGATCCCATGTCCTTTCCCCTCCTGACAGCGACGGCGGCGCTCCCGGCGATCGGCGCGATCGCCACCGCCGCCGTCCCGGCCGCCCGGCGCACCGCGGCCAAGTGGCTCGCCCTGCTCGTCTCGTTGGCGACGCTCGTGCTCGCGGGCGTCGTGTTCGCCCGCTTCGAACCGGGCGGTGACCGCTATCAGCTCACCGAATCGCACGCCTGGATCAGGGACTTCGGCGTCCGGTACGAACTGGGCGTGGACGGCATCGGGGTGGCGCTCCTCGCGCTCACCGCGCTGCTGATCCCCTTCGTCATCCTCGCGGGCTGGCACGACGCCGACCCCCTGGAGACGCACTCCTCCCGGTGGCGCCCCACTCAGGGATTCTTCGCCCTGATCCTGATGGTCGAAGCGATGGTGATCCTGTCCTTCGTGGCCACCGACGTCTTCCTCTTCTACATCCTCTTCGAAGCCATGCTCATCCCGATGTACTTCCTCATCGGCGGCTTCGGGGACCGGGCGCACTCGGGCAGCGACGAGAACGCCGCGGCGCAACGCAGCTACGCCGCGGTGAAGTTCCTCCTCTACAACCTGGCCGGCGGGCTCATCATGCTGGCCGCCGTCATCGGGCTCTACGTCGTCGCGGGGAGCTTCTCGCTCTCCGAGATCGCCGAGGCCCGGGCCAACGGCTCGCTGGACATGGCCACCTCCACCGAGCGGTGGCTGTTCCTCGGGTTCTTCTTCGCCTTCGCGGTGAAGGCCCCGCTGTGGCCGCTGCACACCTGGCTGCCCAACGCCATGGGGGAGGCGACCACACCGGTGGCCGTCCTGATCACCGCGGTCGTCGACAAGGTCGGCACCTTCGCGATGCTCCGCTTCTGCCTCCAGCTGTTCCCGGAGGCCAGCAAGTGGGCGACGCCGGTGATCATCGTCCTGGCGCTGATCTCCATCGTCTACGGCGCCCTGCTCGCAGTCGGCCAGCGCGACATCAAGCGGCTCATCGCCTACGCGTCGATCTCGCACTTCGGCTTCATCGTGCTCGGCATCTTCGCGATGACCAGCCAGGGCCAGTCGGGCGCCACGCTCTACATGGTCAACCACGGGCTCTCGACGGCCGCGCTGATGCTGGTCGCCGGATTCCTGATCACCCGGCGGGGTTCCCGTCTCATCGCCGACTACGGCGGGGTGCAGAAGGTGGCGCCCGTCCTGGCGGGAACCTTCCTCATCGGTGGTCTGGCCACCCTCTCGCTGCCCGGCCTCGCCCCGTTCGTGAGCGAGTTCCTGGTCCTGGTCGGAGCGTTCAGCGCGTACCCGGTGGCGGGCATCATCGCCACCGTCGGCATCGTGCTCGCCGCGCTCTACGTCCTCGTCCTCTACCAGCGGACGATGACGGGACCGGTCAGGGAGGGGATCGGGGGCATGCCCGACCTCAAGGTCCGTGAGCTGGCGGTGGCCCTTCCGCTGATCGCCCTGCTGATCTTCCTGGGCGTCTTCCCGAAGCCGCTCACCGAGGTCGTCAACCCGGCGGTCCAGCACACCATGCACGACGTACAGAAGAAGGACCCCCAGCCCGAGGTGGAGGCCGCCAAGTGAGCGCAACAGCTGTCCACAGCCTGTGGACGACGGCGGGCGGGGTGACATCGGCTGCCCCGGGCGACAAGTTCACCGCCCCGACCATCGAGTACGCCCAACTGGCACCCGTCCTGATCGTGGTCGGTGCCGCAGTCATCGGGATCCTGGTGGAGGCGTTCGTCCCGCGACGGGCCCGCTACACCACCCAGGTGCTCCTGACGATCGTCGCGATCGCGGCCGCGTTCGCCGCGGTGGTGGGACTCGCCGCCGACGGGTACGCCACGAAGAACGCGCACATCGCCGCGATGGGCGCCGTCGCCGTCGACGGACCCGCCCTGTTCCTCCAGGGAACCATCCTTCTGGTCTCCATGGTCTCCGTCTTCACGTTCGCCGAGCGGCGCCTCGACCCGGCCGCACACGGCAACCGCGTGGACTCCTTCGCCGCCCAGGCCGGTTCGGTGCCCGGCAGCGAGGGCGAGAAGGCAGCGGTCAAGGCCGGATTCACCACCACCGAGGTCTTCCCGCTGGCCCTCTTCTCCGTGGCGGGCATGCTGGTCTTCCCGGCGGCCAACGACCTCCTGACGCTCTTCGTGGCGCTCGAGGTCTTCTCGCTCCCGCTCTACCTCCTCTGCGCCGTCGCCCGCCGCAAGCGGCTGATGTCGCAGGAGGCCGCCGTGAAGTACTTCCTGCTCGGCGCCTTCTCCTCGGCCTTCCTACTCTTCGGGATCGCCCTGCTCTACGGATACGCGGGCACCGTCTCGTACGCGGGCATCGCCAACGTCGTGGACGGCAGCGTCCAGCAGATCGACCCGGCGCTCGCCTCCACCATGGGCAACGACGCGCTGCTGCTGATCGGCGGCGCGATGATCCTCATGGGCCTGCTCTTCAAGGTCGGCGCGGTCCCGTTCCACATGTGGACCCCGGACGTCTACCAGGGAGCACCGACCCCGGTCACCGGCTTCATGGCGGCCGCCACGAAGGTCGCCGCGTTCGGCGCGCTGCTGCGCCTGCTGTACGTGGTGCTGCCCGGCCTCACCTGGGACCTGCGCCCCGTCATGTGGGGTGTCGCGATCGTCACGATGCTGGGCGGGGCGATCGTCGCGATCACCCAGACCGACATCAAGCGGCTCCTGGCCTACTCCTCGATCGCACACGCGGGCTTCATCCTCGCCGGTGTCATCGCGGCCAGCCCGGAAGGCGTCTCCTCGGTCCTCTTCTACCTCGGGGTGTACTCCTTCGTGACCGTCGGCGCCTTCGCCGTCGTCACCCTGGTGCGGGACGCGGGCGGCGAGGCGACCCATCTGTCGAAGTGGGCCGGTCTCGGCCGGCGCTCACCGCTGACCGCGGCGGTCTTCGCCGTGTTCCTGCTGTCCTTCGCCGGGATCCCGCTCACCTCGGGCTTCTCCGGCAAGTTCGCCGTGTTCAAGGCGGCGGCGGACGGCGGCGCGGGCGGCCTCGTCGTGATCGGTGTGATCTCGTCGGCCATCGCCGCGTTCTTCTACATCCGGGTCATCGTCCTGATGTTCTTCAGCGAGCCGAAGGCGGACGGCCCGACGGTCGCCGTCCCGTCCCCGCTGACAATGACCACGATCGCTGTCGGAGTCGCCGTGACCCTGGTCCTCGGCCTCGCCCCGCAGTACTTCCTCGACCTGGCGAGCCAGGCGGGAGTGTTCGTGCGGTAACCGGCCGAACGCGCTGCGACGCCGGACGGGCTTGGAAAGTCAAGCCCGTCCGGCGTTGTCGTAGGCGGCCCTTATGGTTGCCGGTGACGGGTGAAGACGGACGGACGGGCGCGACCATGAGTGTGACGACCGAGAGCGCTGCACAGCAGACGCTGCACCGGGTGTTCGGTTACGAGGCGTTCCGCGGCGAGCAGGGCGCGGTGATCGAGCATGTCGTCGAGGGCGGCGACGCGGTGGTGCTCATGCCCACCGGCGGCGGCAAGTCCCTCTGCTACCAGATCCCCGCCCTGGTCAGGCCCGGCACCGGTGTCGTGATCTCCCCGCTGATCGCGCTCATGCAGGACCAGGTGGACGCCCTGCGCGCGCTGGGGGTCCGCGCGGGCTTCATGAACTCCACGCAGGACTTCGACGAGCGCCGCTCGATGGAGGCCCAGTTCGTCGCCGGTGAGCTCGACGTGCTGTATCTGGCCCCCGAGCGGCTGCGTCTCGATTCGACGCTCGCGCTGCTGGCCCGCGGCGAGATCTCCGTCTTCGCCATCGACGAGGCACACTGCGTCGCCCAGTGGGGCCACGACTTCCGCCCCGACTACCTGGCCCTGTCCGTGCTGGGCGAGCGCTGGCCCGACGTACCCCGCATCGCGCTGACGGCCACGGCGACCGACGCCACGCACAAGGAGATCACCCAGCGGCTGGGCATGCCCGACGCCAGGCACTTCGTGGCCAGCTTCGACCGGCCCAACATCCAGTACCGCGTCGTGGGGAAGTCCGACCCGAAGAAGCAGCTGCTGACCTTCCTCAAGGAGGAGCACGCGGGGGACGCGGGCATCGTCTACTGCCTCTCGCGCAACTCGACGGAGAAGACCGCCGAATACCTCTGCCGCAACGGCATCGAGGCCGTGCCGTACCACGCGGGTCTCGACGCCGGGGCGCGCGCCACCCACCAGTCGCGCTTCCTGCGCGAGGAGGGTCTGGTCGTCGTCGCGACCATCGCGTTCGGCATGGGCATCGACAAGCCCGATGTGCGTTTCGTCGCCCACCTCGACCTGCCGAAGTCCGTCGAGGGGTATTACCAGGAGACGGGCCGCGCCGGCCGTGACGGGGCACCGTCCACGGCCTGGATGGCGTACGGCCTCCAGGACGTCGTCCAGCAGCGCAAGCTGATCCAGGGCGGCGAGGGCGACGAGGCCTTCCGGCGCCGGGCCGCCTCGCACCTCGACTCGATGCTGGCGCTCTGCGAGACCGTCCAGTGCCGCCGGGCCCAGCTCCTGACGTACTTCGGCCAGGAGCCCGGCGCCGAGAGCTGCGGCAACTGCGACACCTGCCTGACCCCGCCGGAGACCTGGGACGGCACCGTGGTCGCCCAGAAGCTGCTGTCCACCGTGGTCCGGCTGAAGCGGGAGCGGAACCAGAAGTTCGGGGCCGGCCAGATCATCGACATCCTGCTGGGCCGCAAGACCGCGAAGGTCATCCAGTTCGACCACGACCAGCTCTCGGTCTTCGGCATCGGCGAGGAGCTGGCCGAGGCGGAGTGGCGGGGCGTGGTGCGCCAGCTCCTCGCCCAGGGGCTGCTCGCAGTCGAGGGTGAGTACGGCACGCTGGTGCTGACCGAGGAGAGCGGTTCCGTGCTCGGCCGGGAGCGCGAGGTGCTGCTGCGCAAGGAGCCGAAGAAGCCCACGACGCGGTCCGGCGGCTCGGGCGAGCGCAAGGCCAAGTCGGCGGCGGCCGTGGCCGACCTGCCCGCCGAGGCCGTCCCGGTCTTCGAGGCGCTGCGCGCCTGGCGCGGCGCTCAGGCGAAGGAGCTGGGCCTCCCGGCGTACGTGATCTTCCACGACGCGACACTGAGGGAGATCGCGGCCCTGCGCCCCACGACCCTGGCGGAGCTGGGCGGGGTCAGCGGCCTTGGCGAGAAGAAGCTCGCGACGTACGGCGAGGGCGTGCTGGAGGTGCTGGCGGGGCTGGGGGACACGGCCCCCGCAGCCGCTCCGGAGCCGGACGCGGCTCCCTCACCGGTGCCGCCCGCTCGGACCCCGGTCCAGGACGCGGACCCGGAGTTCGGCTGGGACGAGGAGCCGCCGGAGTTCGAGTGAGCCGGGGCCGGGTCTACTCCGGCTTCGCCGCCCGGCGGCGCGAGACGATCGCGGTCAGATCCAGGTCCACGGTGAAGGGCGTCGAGACCTTCATCCGGTCGTGGAAGATTCCTGTGGACGTGTACGCGCCGGTCGCGGGCTCCAGCTCGAAGACGTAGACCACCGCCCGGCCGTCCTGGTTCTCCACCCGCCAGTAGTGCGGGATCCTCGCCCGCGCGTACTTCACCGGTTTGGTCTCCCGGTCACGGGTGACGGACTCGTCGGACACCACCTCGATCGCGAGCAGCACGCTGCTCGCGGGGAACCGCGTCTGCCGCAGGCTCTCGACCGCGTCCGCGCGCACGACGACGACATCGGGTTCCGGCCGGTTCTGGAAGTCGATGTCGATGGTGAACTCTCGGACGACCTCCAGCTCAGGCGGTGCCAGCGACTCCAGCTGCCATTCGAGAAAGCTGACCGCCCGTGTATGGAACAACGTCTGCGGACTCACGAAAACCAGGCTCCCGTCGATCAGCTCCGTGTGCGGAGGCAGATTCGGGAGTGTGTCCAGGTCATCGGCGGTCCAGCCGCCCACGGGCGGGACCGCCCACCGTGGCTCGGGGGCCTCGGGTTCGATGCTCATCAGTGCTCCCATACGAAGGAGACTCGCGGGTCTGTTCAGCGTATCCGGCGGGAAGCGATCATGGCCGCCCAAACGTGTGAGCGAGTCACGCGCCGTTGACCAGCGCACCTCTGGCCGCGTACGCGCGCACGTCCGCGTCCGGGTCGGTGAGCATCCCCCCCCAGGGCCTCCCGGGCCGCGTCGTGGGCTGTGTGGTGGAGCAGGGCCAGGACCGCCGCCTTCCTGACGTCGGCGTTCGGGTCTCCCAGCGCTCCCGCCAAGGCCGCCACAGCCGGAAGCGGCTCCGCCGAGGAGAGCGCCGTCGCCGCCCCCGCCCTGACCTGCCAGGCCGGATCGGAGAGGGCGCTGACCACAGTTCCCGCGTACGCGGGAGGGCACCCCGTCGCCGCGAGCGCCGCCAGGGCCGCCGCCCGCACCAGCGGGTCGGGATCGTCGAGCAGCGGGACCAACGGTTCCGGGCCGGGGGAGCGGGTGGCCGACAGGCCCTTCGCGACGGCCACCCGGACCTCCCGGGACGGGTCCGTCACGGCCCCGGCCAGCAGGTCCGTGGCGTCCACCGAGACCAGGGCGCTCACCGTGTGGACCCGTACGCCGATGTCGGGGTCGCCGAGCGTGCGCGCGTACAGCTCCGCGTCCCCCAGCCGCAGCGCCCGCAGGGTGTCCAGCGCGGTGGCGCGTACGACGGGGTCCTCCGAACCCAGCGCCACCACCAGCGGTTCGCGCAGGGCCCGTTCGGCCGGCAGCACCTCGACCAGCTCCCGCAGGGACGCGGGAAGGGCAGTACCCCGCCCGGGAAGCCGCCCGTACGCACCTGGTGGCGCAGCAGGTCGGCCAGCAGCCGGGCATGGTCCGCGCGCAGCCGGCGCCGGCGGGCGGCGGCGACGGGTCTCCACCCGGCACGCGGTACGGGCGCTCACCCCGGTCTGGGAGGAGGCGGTCCTGACCATGGGCGGCGGCCGGTGGCGGATCCTCGGCTCCGTCGTCCTGCCCCGCTCACGGGTGCGTTCGGCTGGCATGCGCTGGACCATACCGACGGGGTCCGCGCGATGGTGTTGCCACAGTGTTGCGCCACCTGCGGACGCCGGGCGTACCGCCGTGACCAGGTGTTCTCCGCCGGGCCGGCGAAGATCTGCCACCAGGACGACCACCCTTCGGACACCAGGGGGACGTCAGTCGCCGCCGCCGTCCCCGCCGCCGTCCCCGCCACCGGACGCTGCGGCCTTGTCCTGGCGCACATTGCGGTGCACGGCATGCGCGGGCCACTCCTCGCGTGCCAGGGACCGCACGGCCGCGCGCGTGCGGCGGTCGCCCTGCTTCACCACGGACGGCAGCTCCACCGCCGCCGCCAGCGCCGCGAGCAGGCGGTTCCCGCGGTCGGCGAAGCCCGACGCACGGGACTCCTCGAAGCGCTGCCGCACCTGCTCCGCCGGGGAGGCGGGACCCGCCGGGTGGCGATGGAACGGGATCAGGCCGAGGAAGCGGCGGGACTCCCGGCGCAGGACGCCGCGCTCCACCAGGGCGTCCAGATACATCCCTTCGGCCCGCCGGCCCGACTGCCGCACCCACCGCCGGGCCGAGATCCCCGAGCCGAACCGGCTCTTCCCCGGAGGCGGAAGGCTCCGCAGGAACACCGCGAGCAGCGGATCCGGCGGGTCCAGCGGATTCACGACGACGACCCGGCCGCGCTCCTCGGCGATCCGCCCCTGGAGCTCCAGCTCCGCCAGGACCGCCCCGGCGACGCCGTACTCGAGGAACCGGCCCCGGCAGTACGGCTTGCCGCGTACGGGATCCAGGGCGAGCAGCAGCAGGGCCTCGGGAAGAGTGGGCGCGGTGCCGGTCACGGTGCGGCCGTGATCCGTCCGGTGACCTCGCCGAGGCCGACCCGCGTGCCGTGCGGTCCGGGCGCCCAGGCGGTCAGGGTGACGGTGTCGCCGTCCTCCAGGAACGTCCGCTTGCCGTCGGCCAGGTCCAGCGGATCGCGGCCGTTCCAGGTGAGTTCGAGCAGGGAGCCGCGCTGCTCCGGCTCCGCACCGCTGACGGTGCCGGAGCCGTACAGGTCGCCCGTGCGCAGCGACGCGCCGTTCACCGTCATCTGCGCCAGTTGCTGGGCCGCCGTCCAGTACATGGAGGCGAACGGCGGCTCGGAGACGGTCTGTCCGTTGATCTCCACCGAGATCCGGATGTCGAAGCCGCCCGGCTCCTCGTCGTCCGCGTCCTCCAGATAGGGGAGCAGCTCGGCGTCCCGCGTGGGCGGTGCCGTGCGGGCCGAGTCCAGGGCCTCCAGGGGGGTCACCCATGCCGACACGGAGGTGGCGAAGGACTTGCCGAGGAACGGGCCCAGCGGCACGTACTCCCAGGCCTGGATGTCCCGTGCCGACCAGTCGTTGAGCAGGGAGAGCCCGAAGACGTGCTCCCGGAAGTCACCGAGCGCCACGGGGGAGCCCTGCTCCGAGGGGACACCGACGACGAAGCCGACCTCGGCCTCGATGTCCAGCTTCACCGAGGGGCCGAAGACGGGGGCGGGGTCGGCCGGCGCCTTGCGCTGCCCGGAGGGGCGGACCACGTCCGTACCGGAGACGACGACCGTGCCGGCCCGCCCGTGGTAACCGATCGGCAGATGCTTCCAGTTGGGGGTGAGGGCCGCACCGTCGGGACGGAAGATCCGCCCCACGTTGGTGGCGTGGTGCTCGCTGGCGTAGAAGTCGACGTAGTCCGCGACCTCGTACGGCAGGTGCAGGGTCACGGAGTCCAACGGATACAGCAGCGGTTCCAGATCAGGGCGGTGGGACGGGACCGTCACCCATGCCGTCAGCGCCCGCCGCACGTCCCGCCACGCGGTGCGGCCCGCCGCCAGCAGCGGCATCAGGCTCGGCTGCGCCAGCAGCCGGGCGTACGGCGAGCCCAGTGCGTGTGCCGCCGCCCCGGCGTCCAGCACGTGTTTCCCCACACGGACTCCGACCCTTCGGTCCTCGGGGTGTCCAGGGGTGGAGAACACGCCGTACGGAAGGTTGTGCGGACCGAAGGGATCGCCCTCGGCCAGGTCGAGCGGGCTGCTCTGCTCGGGCATCTGTCGCTGCCCCTTTCCAGTCGCTTGAGGGATACGGTACGTGGCCGCCGCCGGCGGGCGGCAGCGCCTCAAGTAGGCGTAATGCCCGGAAAGTTACGCGATAACCCTGGTCAGCCCGCCGTGCGGGGGATCCGCTTCTCCCAGGTCCGGTGGAAGACGATCTCGGCGCCGTCCCTGCACACGACCTCGTTGGACGTGATGAAGTCGTCCGCGTCCGCGCTCGTCTCCGAACGCGTCTCGATCCGCACGTCCCAGGCCATCTCGGGCCGGTGCAGCCGGATCGTCCAGTCCGAACGGGCCCGCGCCGACAGCGGGTCGTCCTCCTGGATCGTGTACGTCTCCAGGGCGTCCTCGGTGAACTCCAGCCCGTCGGGGTAGACACGCGTGCCGCCGTAACGCGGATCGACCTCCAGGCGCCACTCGCCCTTCGCGACGTCCCGGACCACCAGACGCTCCGGGCGCTGCTCGTCGAGCGTGACCGGGTACACGACGCCGAGCGGCTCCGACTGCTCCGGTTCGCCGAAGGTGATGCCCGGGTCCTCGGTGTGCCGGCGCACCGGGAGCTCGACGAGGCTGCCCTCCGCCTCGAGAGTGAAGCCCGCAGAACCGGCCTGGGGCCAGATCCACGGCCAGTACGAGGAGGAGAGGGCGACCCTGATCCGGTGGCCGGGCGGGAAGGTGTGCCCGATGCCGTTCAGCTCGAAGGTCACGTACTCGGTCTCCCCGACGGGCCAGTCCTCCGCACGGTCGCGCCCGTGACGGGTGGCCAGGTTGAGGGCCCCCCGGGTCACCAAGGTGGAGGCCCCGTCCGGGGCCACGTCGCAGAGCCGGGCGATCACCTGGCCGCGCGGCACGTCCATCCGGACCAGGAGTGTCACCCGCGGACGGCCGAGGATCTCGATCGGGGCGTCCTCGACCGGGAACTCGAAGCACACCGATTTGGCGTCCTCGTCCCGCTGGTCGGGCGGCAGGTCGGCGTCGTTGCCGAACGGGAAGAAGCGCCCGGCGTCCAGCCCGGTCTGCTGCGGTGAGCGGACGGTCTGCGGTCCGCCCTCCAGGGCGTACGTCACCGGGGCGACGTTCTCGGACGGCCAGCTCGCGTCGCCGACCCAGCGGCCGGGCAGCGTCTCGTACACCGTGGCAGGCGGGTGCGAGCCGCTGATCCAGGACCTCAGGAGGGGCTCGTTCATCACCCCGGTGTCCTCGTCCTTGAGGTGCTGGTCCCACCAGCGCAGGGTCTCCTGGAGGAAGCCGATCGCGGGTCCCGGGGGGAGACCCCGGTCCGGGTACTGGTGCGACCAGGGGCCGATCAGCCCGCGCACCTGCCCGGGGTCCAGGTGCTCGACGAGCCTCAGGACGGTGTCCCGGTACGGGTCGTGCCAGCCGCCCACCGCGAGGACCTTCGCCTTGACGGCGCCGTAGTCCTCGCAGACGCTGCCGTGCTTCCAGTAGTCGTCGCGGGTCTGGTGCGCCAGCCACGTGTGGATGAACGGCTCCACCTTTTCGAGCCGCCGCAGCCACATGTCCCGCCAGTCGTCGCCGACGTCCGCCGGGTCCGGGGGCCGGGAGACGAAGGCCAGCATGGTGGAGGCCCAGGCGTGCATGTCCACACCGAGGACGGAGCCGCCCATGTAGTGGACGTCGTTGTCGTAGCGGTCGTCGGCCGAGCACACGGTGACCACCGCCTTCAGGGGCTCCGGTGCGAGCGCGGCGATCTGGAGCGAGTTGAAGCCGCCCCAGGAGATGCCGAACATGCCGACCTTCCCGGAGCACCACTCCTGCTGCGCCAGCCAGTGCACGACGGCGACCCCGTCGGCGAGCTCCTGCGCGTCGTACTCGTCGCCCGGCATGCCCTCGCTGTTGCCGTGCCCGCGGACGTCGACCCGTACGGAGGCGTAGCCGTGGCCCGCGTACCAGGGGTGGCGCTGCCAGTCGCGCGGCGCCGTCCAGTCGCTGAGCCGGTAGGGCAGGTACTCCAGCAGCGCGGGCACCGGTTCGTCGGTGACCGGCCGCCAGATCCGGGCGTACAGCTCGGTGCCGTCCGCCAGAGGGATGTAGAGGTCCTCGTGGGTGGTCTCGTACGGGAAATCGGTGCGGATCTGCATGGCGGTACCTCAGTGGACGGGGTGCATGGTGCGCTTGAGCCAGGGAGCGGCGGCGATGACGGCCACACCGGCCGCCACCGCGATAGCGCCATTGACACCGAAGTAGGCGGGGTTGGAGACCTCGCCGTAGAGCTTCACGATCTGTGCCTGGATGCCGTTGGCTAGGGCCAGCGAGAGGAACCACAGCGCCATCGTCTGGCTGGCGAACGCCTTGGGGGCGAGCTTGGTGGTGGCGGACATGCCGGAGGTCTCCAGCAGGATGTCGCCGAGGCCGAGCAGCAGATAGGAGCCGACGATCCACCAGGCGGCCATCCGGTACGTGTCGTCGGCGTGACCCGAGGTGGGGATGACCATCAGGAGGAAGGACAGACCGCCGAGGATCACCCCGATCGCGATCTTGTTCGAGGCGTGGGGCTGGCGCGGTCCCATCCGGGCCCAGACGGCGGCCACGACGGGCGCCAGCGCGACCTCGAAGGCGCCCAGCGCGGAGGCGTACCAGCTCGCCGGGAAGTGGAAGCCGAAGATCTCCGTACGGGCGTTCGTCGAGGCGAGCAGCATCATCGTCGAGTACGCCTGGAAGAGGATGAAGTTGAAGACGACGGAGGCCAGGAACAGCACGACGTACGGCCGGAGCCTGCCGCGCTCCTCCGGGGTGACCCGGGGGCTCCTGAACATCACGGCGAAGTACACGACGGGCGCGATCACCGAGACGAGGGTGAGCACGTCGACGAACCGGTCCATCGTGAGCCAGCCGGCCAGCACCAGGGCCGTCGCCACCAGGGCGGCCACCACGACACCGGCCACGATCGTCAGCACGGCCCGGCGCATCGGGCCGGGCGCGAGGGCGTACTCCGCCGTGTGCTTTCGCCCGGCCAGGTGACGCCGGCCCGCGACGTACTGGATCAGGCCGAGCGTCATGCCGACCGCGGCGGCCGAGAACCCCCAGTGCCAGCCCGCGTGCTCGCCGAGCCATCCGGTGACCAGCGGTCCGGCGAAGGCACCGATGTTGATGCCCATGTAGTACAGCGCGAAGCCGGCGTCGCGGCGCTGGTCCTCCGTGCGGTAGAGCTTGCCGACCATCGAGGCGACATTGGGCTTGAGCAGGCCCGTTCCCGCGCTGATCAGGCCGAGGCCCACCCAGGTCATCGTGGCGGTCGGCACGGCCATCGCGTAGTGGCCGCAGGCGATGAGGATGCCGCCGTAGAGGACGGCGCGGTACGAACCGAGGATCCGGTCGGCCAGCCAGCCGCCCGCGACGGAGACGAGGTAGACGAGGGTGCCGTAGGCGGCGGACACGGACGCGGCGGTGCCCGGGTCCATGCCCATGCCGCCGGCGGAGACCGTGTCGGCGAAGAAGAGGACCAGGATGGCCTGCATCCCGAGGAACGAGAAACGCTCCCAGACCTCCAGCCCGGACAGGGTCATCAGGCCCCGTGGCTGGCCGAAGAAGGCGTGATCGTCTCCGGGCGGTGGCTGGGCCGGTTCGGTACCGGTCGGGGCGTGGGACAAAGCGACAACTCCTGATCGTATGAGCTGATGCCGAACATACCGGCGGTGGCGGGAAGGCGCCCACGGTGATCCAAAGGGGACCGGATACGCTGAGTTGAGTGAGGACAACGACACATCGACATTCCGTGTGATCGTCAGCAGACAGGAGATCCCCTCGTGACCGTCGTCGGGCCGTTCGGACTGAGCGTGCGGGACCAGGCTCTTGAGGCCGATGTCCAGGCCGGTTTGGCCGCTGTCGAGGCGGGGCTGCTGGATGCCACCAAAAGTGAGGTCCCGTTCATCACGGAGGCCGCGCAGCACCTCGTCAGCGCGGGGGGCAAGCGCTTCCGGCCGCTGCTGGTGATGCTCGCGGCCCAGTTCGGTGACCCCGACGCTCCGGGCGTCGTCCCCTCCGCCGTGGTCGTCGAACTGACGCACCTGGCGACGCTGTACCACGACGACGTGATGGACGAGGCGGACGTCCGCCGCGGGGTGGACAGCGCGAACACCCGCTGGGGCAACTCCGTCGCCGTCCTGACGGGGGACTTCCTCTTCGCCCGCGCCTCGCACATCCTGGCCGACCTCGGGCCTGAGGCCGTCCGCATCCAGGCGGAGGCGTTCGAACGCCTGGTCACCGGCCAGATCCTGGAGACCGCGGGCCCGCGCGACGGACGCGACCCCGTCGACCACTACATGGACGTGCTGGGCGGCAAGACCGGCTCCCTGGTCGCCGTGTCCGGCCGGTTCGGCGCCCTGATGGCCGGCGCCGACGAGTCGGTCGTCGACATCCTCACCCAGTACGGCGAACGCCTCGGCATCGCCTTCCAGCTCGCCGACGACGTCCTGGACATCGCCTCCGACTCCCACGAGTCGGGCAAGACGCCCGGCACCGACCTGCGTGAGGGCATCCCCACACTGCCGGTCCTCCACCTGCGCGCGAGGGCGGCGGCCGAGGGCCGTCCGGAGGACAAGGAGCTCGTCGAGCTGCTGGACGGCGACCTCGCCGACGACGCCCGGCTCGCGGAGGCGCTGCGCAGGCTGCGTGCCCACCCGGCGCTGGAGCAGGCCCGGCGCGACACCGTCCGGTACGCCCAGGAGGCACGGGCGACGCTGGCGCCGCTGCCCGAGTGCTACGCGAAGGCCGCACTCGAAGAGCTGTGCGACGCCGTGGTGCACCGGGCAGGCTGAGCCGAGGACCCCTAAGGGTGCCCGCACCCCCGCTGCTCCGGGGTCATCCCGGAGAGGTACGCACAGTTGCTCCCGAGGGCTGACGCTTGTCCTCGCCCGATTTGGTCAGATGGATAACAACCACTCCTGACCACATCGGGTGAGAATGGCGGCGGGGAGTGGACACGTGCAACGGGATGGCAGCCGCCGACCACGGAGGTAGAGCACACATGGCACCGAACGACAGCGCAGAGACCAACGGCGAGGCTACGGGCACTGTCGTGGGCCGCCGGAAGGCGGCGCGCTACATCGTCCCGTTCGCGGTGGCGGGAGTGGCGGCCGCGACGATCGGACTCGTCCCGGCGCTCGCGGACTCCGGAGACCCGGAGCTCCCGGACATCACCGCGCAGGAACTCATCGAGAAGATCGCCGCATCGGACCAGGAGCAGCTGTCCGGCACGGTGAAGGTCAGCACCGACCTCGGCATCCCGTCGCTCGGCGGCCTCGCCGGCTCCTTCGCGCCGGACGCCGCATCGGGATCGGGGGAGTCGAGCGCGTCCCCCGACGCCAAGCTGATGGAGCTCGCCTCCGGGACCCACACGCTCCGGGTCGCGGCCGACGGCCCCGACAAGCAGCGTCTCTCGATCCTCGGTGAGGGCTCCGAGTACAGCCTCGTCCACAACGGCGACGACATCTGGGGATACGACAGCGAGAGCAACGAGGTCTACCACGCGGAGTCCGACGGGAACGGACGTACGGGCGGCAAGGCCGAGGAGCACAAGGCGCCGGAGGGGGTGCCGGCCACTCCGAAGGAGCTCGCCGAGGAGGCGCTCGCCGCCGCGGACGACACCACGTCCGTCACCGTCGGCGGCACGGCGCAGGTGGCGGGGCGCGACGCCTACAAGCTCGTGATCAAGCCGAAGCAGTCCGGTTCGACGATCGGCTCCGTCACCGTCGCGGTCGATGCCTCCACCGGCGTACCGCTGAAGTTCACCCTGGCCCCGAGCAGCGGCGGCAAGGCGGCGGTCGACGCCGGCTTCACGAAGGTCGACTTCGCGAAGCCCGACGCCTCCTCCTTCTCCTTCACCCCGCCCAAGGGCGCGAAGGTGACCGAGGCCGACGAGCTGAAGGCCGAGGCGGAGAAGAACGGCGCGGCGGACAAGGCGCACAAGGACCTGGGCACGCTGGAGGACTTCAAGGGCCTCAACGTCATCGGCGAGGGCTGGAACGCCGTCGCGGAGATCGAGGCCCCGGGCGGGGCGGGGCTGCCCGCCCAGGGCTCCGGCGGTGTCCCCGCGGAGGCGCAGCAGTTCCTGGACGCCCTCGGCGACAAGGTCACCGGCGACTTCGGCTCGGGCACGGTCTTCAAGACGCGCCTGGTCAACGCGCTGCTGACGGACGACGGCAAGGTCTACGTCGGCGCGGTCACCAAGGACGCGCTGGTGAAGGCGGCCGACACCGCCAAGTAGGACGCACCGTACGCCCCGCCCCGTCGTACGCTCCGTACGGCGGGGCGGCGGTCCGTGCGACGGGCGCCGGCGGACACAGGTCGCGGGGTGCCGGACCACGGCGGGACAGGACCGGGAGTGCGCATGACCGACACAGCGGCCGCTACGGCCGGACCGGAGACGGGGCGGGAGCCCGGCGCGGTGATCGAGACGCGGGGGCTCACCAAGCGCTACCGCGGCGGGCAGTTGGCCGTCGACGGGCTCGACCTCGCCGTTCCCGCCGGAAGCGTCTTCGGCTTCCTGGGGCCCAACGGCTCCGGCAAGACCACCACGATCCGGATGCTCATGGGGCTCATCGACCCGACCTCCGGCACCGCACAGGTCCTGGGCCGCCCCATGCCGGCGGCCGCCCGAGCGGTGCTCCCGCAGGTCGGCGCGCTCATCGAAGGGCCCGCGCTGTACGGCTTTCTGACGGGCCGCGACAATCTCGTGCGCTTCGACTCCGCCGACCCGGCCGCCGACCCACGCACCCGGCGCGCGCGAGTGGGCGACGCCCTGGAGCGGGTCGGGCTCGCCGCCGCGGCCGGCAAGAAGGCCAAGGCGTACTCACTCGGCATGAAGCAGCGGCTCGGGCTGGCCGCCGCCCTCCTCCAGCCGCGCAGACTGCTCGTGCTGGACGAGCCGACCAACGGCCTCGACCCGCAGGGCATGCGCGAGATCCGCTCCCTGGTGCGGGAGCTGGCGGGAGAGGGCACCACCGTCTTCCTCTCCTCCCACCTGCTCGACGAGATCGAACAGGTCTGCACCCACGCCGCCGTGATGGCCCGCGGCCGGCTCCTCGTCCAGGGCCCGGTCACCACCCTCGCCGCTGGCGCCCGGGGCCGGCTCGCCGTGACCACCCCCGACCCCGGTGACGCGGCCCGCGTCCTCGCGGAACACGGGGCGACGGGGATCGTGACCGACGGGGACCGGGTGAGCGCCGACGCGCCGCCGGGTGAGGTGGAACTCGCGGACCTCAACGCGGCCCTGGTGCGCGGCGGTGTTCGCGTACGCGCCTTCGGCGTCGAACGCGCCTCGCTGGAGGACGCCTTCGTCGCGCTCACCGGAGAGGGATTCGATGTCGCAGGCTGAACTCATGGCGCCCCCGGCGCCGCCCGCGGCGCGCCGTGCGCTGTGGACCCTCGGGATCCTCCGCTCCGAACTGACCACCACGCTCCGCCGGTGGCGGACCCTGGCCCTGCTCGGGGTTCTGGCGGCCGTCCCCGTCCTCATCGGGATCGCCGTGCGCATCGAGACGGGTGACGGCTCCCGGACCGGGCCCGGCGGCGGGGGCGGGCCCGCCTTCCTCTCCCAGGTCACCAACAACGGACTCTTCCTGGTCTTCGCGGCCCTTTCCGCGACGCTGCCCGTCTTCCTCCCGATGGCCGTCGGCGTCATCGCGGGAGACTCCGTCGCGGGCGAGGCGAGCGGCGGCACCCTGCGCTATCTGCTGGTGGCGCCGGCGGGCCGCACCCGGCTGCTGCTCGCGAAGTACGCTTCGGTGCTGGTGTTCTGCCTGGTCGCCACCCTGGTCGTGGCGGCATCGGCGCTCGCGGCCGGGGCGCTGCTCTTCCCCGTCGGGGAGGTCACGACGATCTCGGGCACCCGGATCGGCTTCGGCGAGGGACTCCTGCGGGCCGGACTGATCGCGGTCGCGGTGGCGGTGTCACTCGTCGGCTTCGCGGCGCTGGGCCTCTTCGTCTCGACGCTCAGCAACAGCGGGATCGCGGCGATGGCGGCCACCGTCGGCGTGCTGATCACCGTGCAGATCCTGGACACGATGCCGCAGCTGCACGGGATCCACCCGTATCTCTTCCCGCACTACTGGCTGTCCTTCACGGACCTCCTGCGCGACCCGGTCTACTGGGACGAGATGGCCAGGAATCTGGGGCTGCAGGCGGTGTACGCGGCGGTGTTCGGCTCAGCGGCCTGGGCGCGGTTCACCACGAAGGACGTCACCGTCTGAGGAGGCCCGGCACGGGCCGTCCGTACCGTCGGCCGGTCGAGCCGTCCCCCGATCGGCTCGTCGCGGCACGAACGGCACGAACGGATTGCTGCACGGAACGTCACGACACGGTACGTTCCGTTTCCAGCCTGGTCATTGTTCGACTTTTGGCGACGACCTGTCAATAAGCGGTGGGCGGAATCCCCCTATGCTCACCGAATGATCACATCGCCGAGTTCCCTGCGCCGCAGCGAGAGGTCACGACGGGCGACGCTGGACGCCGCCCTGGAGCTGTGTACGGAGAAGGGGTACGGCCGGGTCACCGTCGAGGCCATCGCGGCCCGCGCCGGCGTGAGCAAGAAGACGATCTACCGCTGGTGGCCGTCGAAGGGCGCGGTGATGCTGGAGGCGTTCGCCGAGGTGTTCGTCGGCTCCACGCCGTTCGTCGACACCGGTGACATCGAGGCCGATCTGCGGACGCACATCAACAGCGCGGTGAAGCTGGTCTCCACGGCGCCGTACGGCCCGGCCTACGCCGGGATCCTGTCCGAGATGCATCATGACGACGCACTCGCGCTGGCTGTACGCGAACAGCTGGTCGACCCGCGCTTCGAGGCTGCCGTAGGGCGCATGCGGCGCGCCCAGGAGCAGGGGCAGATACCGGATGGCGCCGATCTGCCGCTCGCGGTGGAGATGCTCTACGGGCCCGTCTACTACCGCCATGTGCTGCGGAAGCCGGCGCAGGACGAGGCGACGGTCGCCACGCTGGTGGCCCATGTCCTGCGGTCCCTGACCGGGGCCGGCGCGCCCGGGGACGCCCCCGGCGGTGGGGGCGCCCCCGGGGCCGGGCGCGTCAGCTGAAGAAGACCTTCGCCCGGGCCGCGGCCCCGGTGTCGGTCAGTACGTCGCCGGGCCTGCTGCCGTTGCCCAGCAGCACCCCGCCCCACCGCATCCCGAGGTACCGAGCCGAATTGCGCAGGGTTCCCGCGAGCGGTTCGGCGACCGCCGGGTCGTCGTCCGCGAGCGCGGTGACCCCCCACAGCGTCTTCCCGGCCATCCGCCGCCGGAAGTCGGCGCCGGGGGCTTCCAGCCAGCCCGACCAGTGGTCGAGGTAGCGCTTGGTGGAGGTGGAGACGGAGTACCAGTACAGCGGCGAGGCGATGACCACGTCGGTGGCGGCGAGTGTCGCCTCCAGGAGGGCCGCCGAGTTGCCCGTGGGGAAGAGGTGGCCGTCCGTGTGGCGCCGGTCCTCGAAGTCGGGCAGCGGGAGTTCCCGCAGGTCCAGCCACCGCTGGCCCGTGCCGGCAGGGAGCTGCTCGGCCGCGAGCCGGGCCAGTGTCTCGGTGTTGCCGCCGGTGCGGCTGCTGCCGAGCAGGAAGAGGAAGTCGCGCGTGGTCATGCCATGCCCCCAATTAATTGCATACGGCTTTTACCGGCGTACGCATCATATGCATGTGCATGAAGTTTTGGGGAGGTGCTTTTCGGCCGGGGCACGCGCGTTCTCAGGCGAACAGCCGCTCGAGGACCACCGCGACGCCGTCCTCGTCGTTCGAGAGCGTGATCTCGTCGGCGGCGGCCCGCAGCTCCGCGTGTGCGTCGGCCATCGCCACCCGGTGGCCGACGAGGCGGAACATGGGCAGGTCGTTGGGCATGTCGCCGAACGCCACCGCGTCGGCGAGGTCGAGGCCCAGCAGCCCGGCGGCCAGAGTGACCCCCGTGCCCTTGTCCACGCCGAAGGGGGCCAGCTCCACCGTGCCGGGGCCCGCCATCGTGACGGACGCCAGGTCGCCCACCGCTCCCCGGGCGGCGGTGGCCAGCTCGTCGTCCGTCAGCTCCGGGTGGCGTATCAGGACCTTGATGACGGGCGCCGTCCACAGCTGCGACCGGTGGCCGGCGCGCTGGGCGGGGAGCGAGGGGTGGGGCATGCGGTAGCCCGGCTCGATCAGGGTCCGGCCGTCGGCGCCGTCCTGGTCCACCGCGGCGAACACCTGCCCCACCTCGGCCTCGATCTTGCCGAGGGCGGTGTCGGCCAGCTCCCGGTCCAGGGTCACCGAACTCAGCATGCCGCCCGACCCGGCGTCGTACACCTGGGCGCCCTGCCCGCAGACCACGAGCCCGTCGTATCCGAGGTCGGCGAGCAGCGCGCGTATGCCGGGCACCGGCCGGCCCGTGACGATCAGATGCCGTGCGCCGGCCGACGTGGCGCGGGCGAGGGCGGCACGCGAGCGCGCGCTCACGGTGTCGTCGGAACCCAGCAGTGTGCCGTCAAGGTCCGTGGCGACAAGGGTGTATGCGGCGGGTGGCGTGAACATGGGGTCAGCCTAGAGAGATCGCCTTCCAGCCGTACGTCGCTGACCTGCGGGGACGGTCGGCCCCCTCGGCGGAGGCTGGATTCACCGGCTCCCGGGGGCCGGGGCCGCCCACGCCCTCACCGTGGCGGGCAGGCCGAGCAGACGTGCCCGGCGCACGCGGTCAGCAGGGTCCCGGCCGCCGCGTTCACCGCCGGATCGCCGTCCGTGGCGAGCCGCTCGGCCGTCGCCCGGCCGGCCAGGACCGCCAGATGCGCGTCCCTGGTCCACTCCGGATGGTGCGCGTGGCCATGGGCGAGGATCGTCCCCAGCAGGCCGAGCACCCCCACGCGGTCCTTCACGGTCTCCATGGCGGCGAGCTCCCAGAGGAACGGCACCGTGGCGACCGTCGCGTCGAACACGGCCATGGCGCCGATCCACTGCCCCAGATCGCTCAGGGCGTCCTCGGCCGACTCGCTGTCGCCCCAGGCGATCAGTGACAGCAACCCGGGGACCTGGGACGCGGAGCCCTGGGCATGGCGCAGCTCATGCCACTGAACGTGCCTCATGTCCCTCAGGATCGTCCCCATCCGCGCACTCAATCAGCCTTTGCGGGTGCCGTCCACCATGCCTGCCACACTCATCGGATCCGGCTCCCGCACCCCGTCCAGCGCGTCGAGATACCGCCGTACCGTGTCCCGGTCGCGGGCGTCCGCGATCAGCCCCACATGGTTGTCGGGCCGGACCACGACGACGGTGTCACCGTCGACGCCGTAGGCCGCGTGGGCGAACCCCTCGCGGTCGTGCAGCGCGTCCGGAGCGGCGGCGCCGGCCCCGGGCCCGGAGGCCCCGGCGCCGTACACGCGGAAGGTCCGCACCGCGTCGCCGTGGGCGTCGGCCGCCTCCCGCAACGCCCTCTCCGCACCCGCCCCGAAGCCCAGCACCGTGATGTGCGGCCCGGCGAAGACGCGGAACAGGCGGGTGGGCGCACCGGTCGCGGCCTCGGTGCAGGGGGCGTCCGGGGCGCGGTCGCCCGACCGTACGCCCTCCCCGCCCCCGGGGCGGGCGAGGGAGCTCCACCGGTAGCCGCGGTCGAGGCCCGCCGTCGACGGGGTGATCGCGGTGTCCAGCCCGCCGCCCGGTTCCCTGATCGCCTCCAGCGTGGCCCGCAGCCGCTCCGATGTGAGGTCCAGCGTCCAGGCGGCGACCGGCAGCCGCTCCTCCTCGTAGGTGTCCAGCAGCCCCGGGCCGCCCCGCCCCCGCAGCGCCCGGTCGAGCTTCCAGCCGAGGTTGAAGGAGTCCTGGATGCCGGTGTTCATGCCCAGCCCGCCCGCGATGGCGTGCACATGGGCGGCGTCCCCGGCCAGGAGCACCCGGCCCACCCGATAGCGGTCGGCCATGCGCACGTTCACGCGGTACGTCGAGAGCAGCGTGGCCGCGGTGAGACTGTCGGCCGGCAGCCGGGTGTGCCGGGCGAAGAGCCGCCTGAAACCGTCGAGGGCGGGGGCCAGGGGCCGGCCGTCCGCGTCACGCTCCGGGCCCGACTGGAACCACCAGCCCGTCCGCGTGCCGGGGATGGGGCAGAGCATGACGGCCCCGTCCTCGTCGAACCACTGGTGCCAGATGCCCCGGTCCAGGACGCCCGGGGTGATCTCGACGTCGCCGCAGACCATCATCTGCTCCTCGTCCGTCTCCCCGTCGAACGGGACACCGAGCAGTTTCCGTACGCGGCTGTGGGCACCGTCGCAGCCCACGACGTACCGCGCGCCGAAGGCTGAGCCGTCGGCGAGGGTGACGGTCACCGAGGTCCCGTCGTCGCCGAGGCCCACGACCTCGGTCCCGGTCTCCACCGCCACGCCGTGCCCGGCGAGGCGGTCGCGCAGGATCTCCTCCAGCCGCCACTGGGCGATCAGCCATCCCCGGTCGTACGGGGCGTCCGGTGTCGGCGAGGAACCGGCGTACGGATCGGCGTCCGCGACGGGCACGCCGTCGCGGTACTTGCGCATCGGGAGCGGCGGTGAACCCGCCGCCAGCACCGCCTCGACGACCCCCAGGTCCTCCAGCACCTCCAGGGAGCGCGGGTTGGGGCCCTTCGACCGCGAACTGCGCGGATACTCCGGCGATTTGTCCACGATCCGGACCGCGATGCCACGCCTGGCCAGATCGCAGGCCAGTGTCAGTCCGGTCGGGCCCGCGCCCACGATCAGTACGTCGGTCATGTCTGCTCCTCGGTCGTCGTCCTGCCGTACAGGAAAACGCAACCGAGTTAAAAAGGCAACTCAGTAACTATTTTATGGCCGGGGTGTCCGTGTCCGGCGTGGAAGCGGAAGCCGTTCCGACGGGAGCCGCGGCCTCCGCCGCCCGTACGGCCAGGCGGAGGGCCTCGGCCCTCGTGCGACGTGCCGTGCGCAACGCATCCCAGGTCAGCAACATCAGGGCCACCCAGACCAGTGCGAATCCGGCCCACCGCTCGGGGGGCATCTCCTCGTGGAAGTACAGGATGCCGAGGGCGAACTGGAACACCGGGGCCAGATACTGCAGCAGGCCCAGGACCGACAGCGGCACCCGGATCGCGGCGGCGCCGAAGCAGACGAGGGGGATGGCGGTGACGAGTCCGGTCGCGGCGAGCAGGGCCCCGTGGCCCGCGCCCCCGGCCAGGAACGTCGCGTCGCCGCTCGCCCCGAGCCACACGAGGAATCCGAGCGCGGGCACGAACAGCACGGCGGTCTCGGCGGCCAGGGACTCCAGGCCGCCCATGTTGACCTTCTTCTTCACCAGGCCGTACGTCGCGAAGGAGAACGCCAGCACCAGCGAGATCCACGGCGGCTGCCCGTAGCCGATCGCCAGCACGAGTACCGCGGCGAAGCCGGTCGCCACCGCGGTCCACTGCACCGGCCGCAGTCGCTCGCCGAGCAGCAGGACGCCCATGGCGATGGTGACCAGCGGGTTGATGAAGTAGCCGAGCGACGCCTCGACGACGTGGCCGTTGTTCACGGACCAGATGTAGAGACCCCAGTTGACCGAGATCACCGTCGCGGCGATCGCGATCAGCCCCAGCCGCCGGGGCTGCCGGAGCAGCTCGCCGATCCACGCCCAGCGGCGCAGGAACAGCAGGGCGATGCCGACGACGCCCAGCGACCACACCATCCGGTGGGCGAGGATCTCCACCGCCCCCGACGGTTCCAGCAGCGGCCAGAAGAGGGGCACGAGGCCCCACATCCCGTACGCGCCGATTCCGTACAGCAGGCCTGCCCGCTGTTCGTTCTTCCCCTTCACGGGCCCTCCCGGCACTCCTGCGTCGGCGGACGGCCGACTGCACGACGGTAGCGCCGGAAGAGCCCTCTGTCATTGCCGTCTCAGGGAAACGGTCGTGACAGGCGCGGGCGTGCCCGTTCAGGCGGTGGCGACCGCCGCCGTGACCGTCTCGGCCAGCGGAGTGGTCGGTCGGCCGATCAGGCGGGCCAGGTCACCGCTCGTCCCGGCGAGCAGGCCGCGTGCGATGGCCTCGTCGACGTCGACGAGGATCGCGGCGAAGGGCTCGGGCACCCCGGCGCCGACGAGGATCTCCTGGTGCACCGGGGCCGGAACGTTCTTGTGGACGATCTGCTTGCCGGTCGCGGCGGCCACCACGTCGGCGTACTCGGCCAGCGACCAGGCCACGTCACCGCTCAGCTCGTACGCCGCGCCCAGGTGGCCCTCGCCGGTCAGCACGGCGGCGGCGGCGTCCGCGTAGTCGGCCCGGGTGGCGGAGGCGATGCGCCCGTCACCGGTGTTGGCGACGACGGCGCCGTGCTCCAGGACGGGTGCCAGATTCGCCGTGTAGTTCTCGGTGTACCACCCGTTGCGCAGGAAGGTGTACGGCAGCCCGGAGTCGAGGATCAGCTGCTCGGTGACCTTGTGCTCCTCGGCCAGCAGGAAGTCGGCGTCCGGTCCGCCCAGCGCCCCGGTGTACGCGAGCTGCGCGACCCCGGCCGCCTTCGCGGCGTCGATCACCGCGGTGTGCTGGGGCACCCGCCTGCCGACCTCACTGCCCGAGATCAGCAGGACGCGGTCGCCGGCCCGGAACGCGCCGGTGAGGGTCTCCGGGCGGTCGTAGTCGGCGATGCGGAGCTCGACGCCCCGGGCGGCGAGCGGGGCCGCCTTCTCCTTGTCGCGGACGAGCGCGACGACCTGGTGGGCCGGGACCGTGTCGAGCAGACGCTCGACGACGAGGCGGCCGAGGGCGCCGGTGGCTCCGGTGACGACGATGCTCATGAGGTTCTCTCCTGGTGGCGCTGGGCCTGCTGCGAGTGGAACGAAACTCACCATAGGAGGTGTACTAACTCTGGGAAAGTACCCACTTTGAAGTAAGGTACTGGTATGACAGTGAGCATCCTGGACGAAGTGGGCGGTTGGCGCGCGGACGTCAACCAGCAGAACTGCCCCTCCCGGCTGATCCTCGAGCACATCACCAGCCGGTGGGGCGTGCTCGTGCTGGCCGCGCTGCTGGAGCGCTCCTACCGGTTCGGCGAACTGCGCCGCACGGTCGGCGGCGTCAGCGAGAAGATGCTGGCCCAGACCCTCCAGACGCTGGAGCGCGACGGCTTCGTGCACCGGGACGCGAAGCCGGTGATCCCGCCCCGCGTCGACTACTCGCTCACCCCGCTCGGCAAGGATGCCGCCGACCAGGTCTGGGCGTTGGCCCGCTGGTCCGAGCGGCAGGTGGACGGGGTCGAGGCCGCCCGCGCCGCATACGACGAGGCCCGGAACCAGTCGGCTCCGGGCCCCGGGGGACAGGCGTGACGGCGGATCAGCCGACCACGGTCCAGGTGTCGCTGCCGGCCAGCAGGGTGCTCAGGTCACCCTTGCCGTGTTGCTCGATCGCGGCGTCGAGCTGGTCGGACATGAGCGCGTCGTAGACCGGGCGCTCCACACTGCGCAGGACACCGATCGGTGTGTGGTGCAGGGTGTCCGCGTCGGCCAGCCGGGACAGCGCGAACGCGGTCGTCGGGCTGGGGTTGTGGGCGTCGTGGACGAGGATCCGCGACCGGTTCTCCTCGGTGACGGCGACGACGCCGAGGTCACCCGTGAGCGCGTCGCGCACGACCCCCTTGGAGTTGTCCGCGCCGAAGAGGATCGGCTGGCCGTGTTCGAGGCGGATGACCGCCTCCTCGGCCCGTTCCCTGTCCTTGAGCACCTCGAAGGCGCCGTCGTTGAAGATGTTGCAGTTCTGGTAGATCTCCACCAGCGCGGTGCCGGGGTGGTCGGCCGCCGCGCGCAGCACGCTCGTGAGGTGCTTCCGGTCGGAGTCGACTGTGCGGGCGACGAAGGAGGCTTCGGCGCCCAGGGCGAGGGAGACCGGGTTGAAGGGGGCGTCCAGAGACCCCATCGGCGTCGACTTGGTGATCTTGCCGACCTCGGAGGTGGGGCTGTACTGCCCCTTCGTGAGCCCGTAGATCCGGTTGTTGAACAGCAGGATCTTGAGGTTGACGTTGCGGCGCAGGGCGTGGATGAGATGGTTCCCGCCGATGGACAGCGCGTCGCCGTCACCGGTGACGACCCAGACGGACAGGTCGCGGCGGGAGGTGGCAAGGCCCGTCGCGATGGAGGGGGCGCGGCCGTGGATGGAGTGCATCCCGTACGTGTTCATGTAGTACGGGAAGCGGGACGAGCAGCCGATGCCGGAGACGAACGTGATGTTCTCCTTGGCCAGCCCCAGTTCCGGCATGAAGCCCTGCACGGCCGCGAGGACCGCGTAGTCACCGCAGCCCGGGCACCAGCGCACCTCCTGGTCGGACTTGAAGTCCTTCATGGACTGCTTGCCCTCGGCCTTGGGGACCAGCTGGAGGAGTTCGTTGGCGTCAGGCATCGATGGCCTCCTTGAGGGCGGTGGCGAGTTGCTCGGCCTTGAAGGGCATTCCGTTGACCTGGTTGTAACTCCGGGCGTCGACGAGGTATTCGGCCCTCAGCAGCAGGGCGAGCTGCCCGAGGTTCATCTCCGGGACGACGACCTTGTCGTAACGCCTCAGCACCTCACCGAGATTCCTCGGGAAAGGGTTGAGGTGGCGCAGATGGGCCTGCGCGATCGTCTCCCCGGCCGCGCGGAGCCGGCGTACGGCCGCCGTGATCGGCCCGTACGTCGAACCCCAGCCCAGGACCAGGGTCGTGGCGTCGGCCGGGTCGTCGACCTCCAGGTCGGGCACCTGGATGCCGTCGACCTTCGCCTGACGGGTACGGACCATGAAGTCGTGGTTGGCCGGATCGTAGGAGATGTTCCCCGTGCCGTCCTGCTTCTCGATCCCGCCGATCCGGTGCTCCAGGCCCGGCGTGCCCGGCACGGCCCACGGCCGGGCCAGCGTCTCCGGGTCCCGCTTGTACGGCCAGAACACCTCGGTGCCGTCGGCCAGTTCGTGGTTCGGGCCGGTCGCGAACTGTGTCCGCAGATCCGGGAGGCTGTCGATCTCCGGGATCCGCCACGGCTCGGAGCCGTTCGCCAGATACCCGTCCGAGAGCAGGAACACCGGCGTCCGGTACGTCAGCGCGATCCGGGCGGCGTCGAGCGCCGCGTCGAAGCAGTCCGCCGGGGTTCTCGGCGCCACGATCGGGACCGGCGCCTCGCCGTTGCGCCCGTACATGGCCTGGAGCAGGTCGGCCTGCTCGGTCTTGGTCGGCAGGCCGGTGGACGGCCCGCCCCGCTGGATGTCGATGATCAGCAGCGGCAGCTCCAGCGACACCGCCAGACCGATCGTCTCCGACTTCAGTGCCACACCCGGACCCGACGTGGTCGTCACACCCAGCGACCCGCCGAACGACGCACCGAGCGCCGCCCCGATCCCGGCGATCTCGTCCTCCGCCTGGAACGTCCGTACGCCGAAATTCTTGTGCCTGCTGAGCTCGTGCAGGATGTCGGACGCCGGAGTGATCGGATACGAGCCCAGATACACCGGCAGATCCGCCAGCCGGCCCGCCGCGATCAGCCCGTACGACAATGCCAGGTTCCCCGAGATGTTGCGGTACGTGCCCGTGGGGAAAGCCTGCGACGCCGGTGCGACCTCGTACGAGACCGCGAAATCCTCCGTGGTCTCACCGAAATTCCAGCCCGCACGGAACGCCGCCACGTTCGCCTCGGCGATGTCCGGCTTCTTGGCGAACTTCGACCGGAGGAATGTCTCCGTCCCCTGGGTCGGACGGTTGTACATCCAGGACAACAGCCCGAGCGCGAACATATTCTTCGACCGCTCGGCCTCCTTGCGGGAAAGACCGAACTCCTTCAATGCCTCGATCGTCAAGGTCGTCAGCGGCACCGGATGCACGTTGTACGCCTCGAGCGAGCCGTCCTCGAGAGGGGATTCGGCGTACCCGACTTTCGCCATCGGGCGTTTGGTGAACTCGTCCGTGTTCACGATGATGTCGGCCCCGCGCGGCACATCGGCGATATTCGCCTTCAGCGCGGCGGGATTCATCGCGACCAGCACGTTCGGCGCGTCGCCCGGGGTCAGGATGTCGTGGTCCGCGAAATGCAGCTGGAACGACGACACACCCGGCAGCGTCCCGGCGGGTGCCCGGATCTCGGCCGGGAAGTTGGGCAGCGTCGACAGGTCGTTCCCGAACGACGCGGTCTCCGAAGTGAACCGGTCGCCCGTCAACTGCATGCCGTCACCGGAGTCACCCGCGAAACGGATGATCACCCGGTCCAGGCGGCGGATTTCCTTCTCGGTGGCACCCGTACGATCAATGCGCGGGGCTCGCTGCTCCCCGACGACAGCCTCGTTGGCCTCATCGGACTTTCCGGCTGGGCTACTGACCTGGCTGGTCACTGAACTGGACCTCCCTCGGGGCGGCGGCTCGGGACCGGCCGACCCGCCGGCGGTCCAGGCCCCACCCTACTTCTGTAAGGGTCGCCTTCCTCGGACCGGTCATATGGTGGACGCGTTTTTGAGACATGAATGCGTCACGCTTTGCCATATTTTTCCGGACCTTTCGATCACTGGACGAGGCCCCCGGTGCTCATCCTTTCGTCCTGGTCCCGAGGTCTCACTCGGCTACCGGTGGATCATCCAGATCATCGCGACTAGATCATCGCCTTGTCACGAGTTCAGATAAGTGAGAACAGCGAGAACACGCCGGTGATCCCCATCACTGGGTGACAGGCCGAGTTTCAGGAAGATGTTGCTGACGTGCTTCTCCACCGCTCCGTCGCTGACCACCAGCTGCCGGGCGACGGCTGAATTCGTACGCCCCTCCGCCATCAGACCCAGGACCTCCCGCTCGCGCGGCGTGAGCCGCGCCAGCACGTCCTGCTTGCGGCTGCGGCCCAGCAGCTGTGCCACCACCTCCGGGTCCAGGGCGGTCCCACCCTGCGCCACCCGGACCACGGCGTCCACGAACTCCCTGACCTCGGCGACCCGGTCCTTCAGCAGGTAACCCACCCCGCGGCTGCTGCCCGCCAGCAGCTCGGTGGCGTACTGCTCCTCGACGTACTGCGAGAGCACCAGAACCCCGATGCCCGGGTAGTCCTTGCGTAGTTGCACCGCCGCCCGCACGCCCTCGTCGGTGTGGGTCGGCGGCATCCGCACGTCGGCGACCACCACGTCCGGCAGCGCGTCCTGCCCCGCGAGGTCGTCCACCGTCTTGATCAGCGCCTCGGCGTCCCCGACCCCCGCGACGACGTCGTGCCCCAGATCGGTCAGCAGCCGGGTGAGTCCCTCCCGGAGCAGCACCGAATCCTCGGCGATGACGACCCGCACTCTTTCCTCCACGACGTTGTGTCCCCCACTGTCGGTGTTCCGTGTGTTCGCCGCCGGCCCGCGGCCGCTCGTCTGCCCAGCATTCCAGCTCCGGCGCCCGGATGGGCCGTACACCAGCGGTTCCGGCGACACCGGACGCGTCGCAGTGCCCCGGCCGCCGTGGTGGCGGCCGGGGCACTGCGACGCGGTGCGGAGCTCAGCCCCGCCAGGGCAGCTCGGCCGTGACGGTCGTGGGTCCCCCGGCGGGGGAGTCGACGACGAGGATGCCGTCCACCGCGTCCAGCCGCTCCGTCAGCCCGGCGAGACCGCTGCCCGTCGACACACCGGCTCCGCCGCGCCCGTCATCGCTGACCTGGAGCATCAGCCGGTCCGCCGCCCGCCACACGTCGACCGAGGCACGGGTGGCCCGGGCGTGCTTGCTGACGTTCTGGAGGAGTTCGGAGACCGTGAAGTACGCGATGCCCTCGATGGCCTGCGCGGGCCGCGACTCCAGATCCACCACGACCTTCACGGGGACGGTGCAGCGGGAGGCGATGGCGGAGAGTGCGGCGTCGAGTCCGCGGTCGGTGAGGACGGCGGGGTGGATGCCGCGGGCGAGGTCGCGGAGTTCCTGGAGGGCGACCTTGACCTCGCCGTGGGCCTCGTCGACCATGCGGGCGGCGGCTTCGGGGTCGTGATCAAGCTTTTCCTTCGCCAGCCCCAGATCCATGGCGAGGGCGACGAGACGGGCCTGTGCGCCGTCGTGGAGGTCGCGTTCGATGCGGCGCAGGTCCGCGGCGGCCGTGTCCACGACCACACCACGGTCCGACTCCAGCTCCGAGACCCTGGTGGCCAGCCGGGAAGGGCCGAGCAGGCCCGCGACCATGACCCGGTCCACGGTCGCCAGGCCCCGGATGATCCACGGCGTGATCAGCACGAGAGCCAGGCCGAGCGCGGCGGTGACCCCCAGCTCGAAGGACGAGTCGAGGTAGACCTGGTGCGTGTTGTCGCCGTACAGCTGGAGGCCGTCGACACCCACGTACGCGGGGAAGATCCAGTGCCACAGCGGATAGGTGAACGCGGCCCAGCCGTAGGACCAGAAGGTCACCGCCACGGTGAACGCGAACACCGCCCAGGGCATGTGCAGCACCGCGTAGAGGAGATGCCGCCAGGACACCCCGCTCTTCAGCGTCGCGCCGACCCAGGACATCAGTCCGCCCTGGCCGCGCACCGGCGCGGGATCCGCGACATCCAGCCTCAGCAGCCCCCGCGCCCGGCCGCGTTCCACGACACCGAAGCCGCGGCACATGACGAGGCCGGCGGCGAGTATCGGAATGCCGAGGAAGGTGATCAGCATGCCGAGGCCGAGCGACACCATGGTCACCGCGAAGGAGAACAGCACCACGCTGATCGGCAGGCTCAGGAGCAGATAGGCCAGCTCGCGCCACGTACGCGCCTCGAAGGGCGCGCGGAGCGCCGCGGGAAAGAAGTGCTTCGCCGGCGGGTAGCCCCCCGACCCGGTGCCGGGCCTGTGCTGGTCCCGGGTGTCCGGTCCGTATGCCGTGGCCATCAGTGGCGTCCGTCCGTTTCTTCTGAGCGGGAACTCCCCGCGGACCGATACAACGGCTGATGTCTCAAGAGTGCTGTGCCGGGGGCCGCCTCACCATGAGGGCCGTCTCCGTATCCGGACGGGGGTTTTCCCCACCACGGGGACGCCCCGTCCCGGACCCGCGACGGGAGCTCCCGCCGTCGCCGTGTCACGCCGCACCGGCCCGCTCGGCCCCGGCGGCGAGGCGGTCGCGCCAGGGCAGCTCCGCGGTGACCGTGGTCGGGCCGCCCTCGGGGGAGTCCAGGACGAACACCCCGTCGACCGCTCCCAGCCGCTCCGCCAGCCCCGACATGCCCGTACCGCCGTCGAGGCGGGCGCCGCCCGTCCCGTCGTCCCGGACCTGGAGCATCAGCCGGTCGCCGGAGCGCCACACGTCGACCGACGCCTGACGGGCGCGGCTGTGCTTGCTGACGTTCTGGAGGAGTTCGGAGACCGTGAAGTAGGCGATGCCCTCGATGGCCTCGGCCGGGCGGGCCGTCAGCTGCACCGACACGGTCACGGGGACGGTGCAGCGGGAGGCGATGGCGGAGAGTGCGGCGTCGAGTCCGCGGTCGGTGAGGACGGCGGGGTGGATGCCGCGGGCGAGGTCGCGGAGTTCCTGGAGGGCGACCTTGACCTCGCCGTGGGCCTCGTCGACCATGCGGGCGGCGGCTTCGGGGTCGGCGGTCAGTTTTTCCTTCGCCAGCCCCAGGCCCATGGCGAGGGCGACGAGGCGGGCCTGTGCGCCGTCGTGGAGGTCGCGTTCGATGCGGCGCAGGTCCGCGGCGGCCGTGTCCACGACCACACCACGGTCCGACTCCAGCTCGGCGATCCTGCGTTCCAGCTCGTCGGAGGGCGAGAGCAGCCCCCGCACCATCGCCCGGTCCGCGTTCGTCAGCCCGCGCGCGAGGTACGGGAGCACCGGCCAGAGGACGAACAGGCTCACCAGCGTCACGGCGAACGTCGCCACACCCCACGGCAGCCGGATGAACGAATACAGCAACGCCCGCCAGCCGACCGGGTCCTTCAGCCCCGACCACAGCCAACTGAAGAAGCCCTGGTCCCGACGGCCGCGCACCATCGGGCTCGGGTCCTCGATCCGCACCCCGAGCATCCTGCGCGCCCTGCCGCGCTCGGCCCGGCCGAGACCGCGCGCGCCCTTCAGCCCCAGCGCGAGCAGCGGCAGCCCGATCACGGTGACGGAGAGCCCCGCGCCCACGGCGACCAGGAACACGGCGTAGACGAACCCGACGATCGCCATCGGCAGATTGGCCAGGAGATACGCGATCTCCTTCCATGTCCACCGGTCGAGGGCGAAGCGCGCGGGCGGCGGCCGGTCGTTGTCCGGCAGGGAGGGGCTCATGGTCATACGACCAGCGTGCCGGGCCGGGCGCGCCCACGCCATGGGGTTCGTGGGTGAGGCGGAGTAGGGATAACCCCACCTCGCGTCGGCTCTCCCCTGCCACCTCCTGCCCCACCCGTTGTGCGACTCCTGCCTCACCCGTTGTGCGACGGGGCTGCTTACCGTCTCTTTAACAGGGCCTAGACTCCCGTGCGTACAGACCGTCGAACAGGTTGAGGGAGCGAGGGGCGGACGTGGCGGACGTGCCGGGACCGACCGTTCTCGCGTCGGACTACTTCCAGAGCTACTCAGTGGTCGGACTGCTCGCCCTGGTGGGCGTGGTGTTCGTCGCCGTCGCCTTCGGGGCCGGTCGGCTGCTGAGGCCCGTGGTCCCGACGCCGGAGAAACTCCTCACGTACGAGTGCGGCGTGGACCCCGTGGGCGAGGGCTGGGCCCACACCCAGGTTCGCTATTACGTGTACGCCTTCCTGTACGTGATCTTCGCCGTCGACTCGATCTTCCTGTTCCCGTGGGCGACGGTCTTCGCGGCCCCGGGATACGGGGCGACGACGCTGGTGGAGATGTTCATCTTCCTCGGTTTCCTGGCCGTGGGACTGCTCTACGCATGGAAGAAGGGCGTCCTCGAATGGGCGTGACGAGCCGGCCGAACCCCGAACCCCCCGTGTCGCTGCCCGACCCGACGCCGCTGCCCGAGCCGAAGAGGCTCGGCGTGCTGTCCCGGCTCGCGCCCGAACCGATGAAGGTGGTACTCAACTGGGGCCGCCGCTACAGCCTGTGGGTCTTCAACTTCGGACTCGCCTGCTGCGCCATCGAATTCATCGCCGCCTCCATGGCGCGGCACGACTTCATCCGGCTCGGCGTCATCCCCTTCGCGCCCGGCCCCCGGCAGGCCGACCTGATGGTCGTGTCCGGCACGGTGACGGACAAGATGGCCCCTGCCGTGAAGCGGCTCTACGAGCAGATGCCCGAGCCGAAGTACGTCATCTCCTTCGGCGCCTGCTCCAACTGCGGTGGACCGTACTGGGATTCGTACTCCGTGACGAAGGGCGTCGACCAGATCATCCCCGTCGACGTCTACGTACCCGGCTGCCCTCCCCGGCCCGAGGCGCTCCTGCAGGGCATCCTCAAGCTCCAGGAGAAGATCGCCCGCGAATCGCTGGCCGAGCGGTACAGCACCGAGGACACGGTTCGCCCGTCGGCCGCCGCCCTGCGCAGCGGTCTCGTCGAGGCCCCGAAGGCACCGGGGGAGGAGGGGGAGTGACCGCCCCGGACCCCTACAGCACGCTGCCCGACGCCGTCACCGACCTCTTCGGCGCGGAGGCCACCGCCGCGCACGCGTACGACCTGCTGACCGTCGACGTTCCGGCAGGCTCCTGGACTGCCGCCCTCGAAACGGCCCGCGACGAGCTGGGCTGCACCTACTTCGACTGGCTGAGCGCCGTGGACGAACCGGGAACCGGCTTCCGTGTCTGCGCCCATGTCGCGGCCCTCGGCGGGGGGACGGTCCGGCGCCTGCTGGTCCGTACGACCGTCCCGCACGACGCGGCCACCCTGCCCACCGCCGTCGGCGTCTACGCGGGCGCCGCGTGGCACGAGCGTGAGACGCACGAGATGTTCGGCATCGGCTTCGACGACCATCCCCATCTGGTCCCGCTGCTGCTGCCCGAGAGCTTCGAGGGCCACCCGCTGCGCAAGGACTTCGTCCTGGCGGCCCGGGTCGCCAAGGCCTGGCCGGGGGCGAAGGAGCCGGGCGAGTCCGAACACGGCGGGCCCAAGCGGCGGACCATGCTGCCGCCGGGGGTGCCCGATCCCAACGAGTGGGGTCCGCTCAAGGGACAGCTCCCGCCCGCGCCGGCCCGCCCCGCCCGAGGAGCCCGCGCGGCGGGCGACCGTCCGGTGCGCCGGGCCCGCAGCGCGAGCGAGGGCTCGGCCGGCCAGCGGCCGGACGCGGCGGAGACCCCGCAGCCGGTGCCACCACGCCGTACCCGTAGCGTCTCCCAGGGCTCGGCCAGCCAGCAGCCACCGGCGACCCCGGAGTCGGGCACAGCCAAGGACGCACCGTGGCACGACGCCCGCCCGGCATTCGACGAACCGTCCGGTGAAGCTCGTGACTCCGGCGAACCTGGTGAACCCGGTGAATCCCAGCCCCTCCGGCGTTTGAGGAGCGGGGGTCCGGGGGCGGAGCCCCCGGTTCGGGAAGGGGCGGGTAGGGGAGAAGCCCCGCGCAGCGGCACCCCCGACACCCCTGCCCCCGAACCTTCGGCCGAGCAGACCCCCGAGGCACCGGACACTCCTGAGGCGCCGGAGACCCCCGAGGCGCCGGAGACCCCTGAGGCCCCCCGACCCCCCGACACCCCCGCCGGAGGCGATACCGCGTGAACGACGTACTCGACGTCGCCCTCCGCCTCGTCATCGTCTTCGCCGTGTTCATGGTCGTCCCGCTGATCGTGGGGCAGGCCGAACACAAGGTGATGGCCCACATGCAGGGCCGTCTCGGCCCCATGTACGCGGGCGGATTCCACGGCTGGGCCCAGCTCGTCGCGGACGGGGTGAAGTTCGCGCAGAAGGAAGACGTCGTACCGGCCGAGGCGGACCGCCGTATCTTCCAGCTGGCACCCGCCGTCGCCCTGCTCCCGTACCTCCTCGTGATCGTCGCCATCCCGATCGGCCCCAGCGAGGGTGCGGTCGGTCAGGTCGTCGACGCGGGCATCTTCTTCGTGCTGGCCGTCATGGGCGTCGGCGTGCTCGGGTCGCTGATGGCGGGGTGGGCGTCGGCCAACAAGTTCTCCCTCCTCGGCGGTCTCCGCACCGCCGCGCAGCTCCTCGCGTACGAACTGCCCATGCTGCTCGCCGCCGCCTCCGTGGCCATGGCGGCAGGCACCGTCTCGCTCCCCGGCATCCTCAACGCCTTCGAGTGGTGGTGGCTGCCCTGGCAGATCGTCGGCGCGCTCGTCTTCTTCGTGGCAGGGCTCGCCGAACTCCAACGCCCGCCCTTCGACATGCCGGTCGCCGACTCGGAGATCATCTTCGGGGCGTACACCGAGTACACGGGACTCCGGTTCGCGTTGTTCCTGCTCGCCGAGTACGCCGGGATCGTCGTCCTGTGCGGTCTGACGACGGTCCTGTTCCTCGGCGGGTGGCACGGGCCGCTCGGCGCGGACGGGCTCGGCTGGGTCTGGACCCTGCTCAAGACCGGTGTTCTCGCGTTCGTCGTCATCTGGCTCCGGGTCACCTACCCCCGTCTGCGCGAGGACCAGCTGCAGAAGCTCGCCTGGACCACGCTCATCCCCCTCGCTCTCGCGCAGATCGCGCTCACCGGCATCGTGAAGGTGGCGATCAACTAGTGCCCCCGATCCCCGGCTCAGGCCTGGCCAAGGGTCTTGCCGTCACCCTGCGGACCATGACGAAGCGCACGGTCACCGCGCAGTACCCGGACGTCCAGCCCGAACTGCCGCCCCGCACCCGGGGCGTCATCGGGCTGTTCGAGGAGAACTGCACGGTCTGCATGCTCTGCGCCCGCGAATGCCCCGACTGGTGCATCTACATCGACTCCCACAAGGAGACGGTGCCCCCGGCCGCCTCCGGTGGCCGTGAGCGCAGCCGCAACGTCCTGGACCGCTTCGCGATCGACTTCGCCCTGTGCATGTACTGCGGTATCTGCATCGAGGTCTGTCCCTTCGACGCGCTGTTCTGGTCGCCCGAGTTCGAGTACGCGGAGACGGACATCCACGAACTCACCCACGAGCGCGACAAGCTCCGCGAGTGGATGTGGACCGTTCCCGAGCCGCCCGCGCTCGACCCGGGAGCCGAGGAGCCCAAGGAGATCGCCGCCGCCCGCAAGACGGCCGACAAGCTCCAGGCTCAGGAAGCCCAAGCGGCCCAGGAAGCCCAGGCGGCGCAGGAAGCTGAGCAGGCCCGGCCGGGGCAGGCCCCGGAAGAGGAGGGCCAGGAATGACCCTCGCGGCTACGGCCGGCCACCCCGGCTTCCTCTCACCCACCGGCGTCGAGATCGCCTTCCTCCTGGTCGGGCTCGCCACCTTCGGCGCGGCTCTCATCACCGTCACGACCAGGCAACTCGTGCACGCGGCCCTCTGGCTCGTCGTCGCGCTCGGCGGCATAGCGGTGGAGTACCTCCTCCTCACGGCCGAGTTCATCGCATGGGTGCAGGTGCTGATCTACGTCGGTTCCATCGTGGTCCTCCTCCTCTTCGGGCTGATGCTCACCAGAGCCCCCATCGGCCGCTCCCCGGACGCCGACTCGGGCAACCGGTGGATCGCCCTCGGCGCTTCCCTCGCCGCCGCGGGCGCCCTCGTCTGGGTCGTCGTGGACGCCTTCCGGACGACCTGGATCGATCTGGACGGCCCCGCCCAGGGCTCCACCAAGGCCTCGGGGGAGTTCCTCTTCCGGCACTGGGTGCTCCCCTTCGAGGCGCTCTCCGTCCTGCTGCTCGCCGCCCTCGTCGGAGCGATCGTCCTGTCCCGCAAGGACCGCCAGGACAAGCAGGACGGACAGGGCCGCCGAGGCGGACAGGGCCGCCGGGGCGGGCCGGGCATCCAGGTCAGGCCGGGCATCCAGGGCCGGCCGGCCGGCCGGCACCAGGACGAGCAGGGACGGCCCGCCGCCGACCGGGAGGACAAGAGCTGATGCACCTCGCCTATCCCGCGGTCCTCGCCGTCCTCCTCTTCTGCACCGGGCTCTACGGCGTGCTCGCCCGCCGCAACGCGATCCTCGTCCTGATGTCCGTCGAGCTCATGCTCAACGCCGTCAACCTCAACCTGGTCGCCTTCGACGTCTGGCTCCGCGACGCACTCCACGCCGGCCAGGCCCTCACCCTCTTCACGATCGCCATCGCCGCCGCCGAGATCGGCATCGGCCTCGCGATCGTCCTGGCCGTCTACCGCAACCGCGGCAGCTCGGACGTCGACCGCCTCCGCGACACCGCGGAGACCGACGACGCCGAGACGCTCCCCGACGAGGCGGACGACGCGGACGACGACGCCCGGGACACCACCGCAGACCAGGCCACTGCTCCGGCAGGGAAGGCAAAGAAGGCAGAGGCCACCGCGTGACCACCACGACCCTCGCCGTCCTCGTCCCCCTCCTCCCCTTCCTGGGCGCCGCCGCGGGGCTTCTCCTCGGCCGGACCGCGCCCGGCTTCGTCCGTCCCCTCGCCGTGCTGCCGACCTTCGCCGCCGCCGTCCTCGCCGTCCTCGTCGCCGCCCGCCAGGGAGGCGGCCGGCCCATCGACGCCGCGACCCAGCTGACCCCCACCGGCTCGGTCCCGGTCGACCTGGCCCTGCACCTGGACGGCTTCGCGGTCCTCGTCGCCGTGCTCGTCGGACTCGTAGCCACCTGCGTGCAGATCTACTCGACGGCGTATCTCAAGGACGACGTCCGCTACCCGTCTTACGCGGCCCTCGTCTCCCTCTTCGCCTCCGCGATGCTGCTCGTCGTCTACTCCGGCGACCTCATGGTGCTCCTGGTCGGCTGGGAGATCATGGGCATCTGTTCGTACTTCCTCGTCGGCCACTACTGGGAGACCCCCGAGGCCCGCGCGGCCTCCCTCAAGGCCTTCCTCGTCACCAAACTCGGCGACGTGCCCTTCCTCATCGGCCTGTTCGCGCTCGCCGCCGACACCGGCACCTTCCGCATCACCGGGATCCTGGCGGCCGTCACCAACGGCGGACTCGACCACCCCACCCTCATCGCCCTGCTGCTCCTCGCCGGTGTCGCGGGCAAGTCCGCGCAGTTCCCCCTGCACACCTGGCTGCCCGACGCGATGGCCGGCCCCACCCCCGTCTCCGCGCTCATCCACGCCGCGACGATGGTCGCCGCCGGTATCTACTTCGTGGCCCGGCTCCTCCCCGTCTTCGCAGCCTCCGGCGCCGCCCTGATCGTCCTCGCCGTCATGGCGGCCGTCACGATGATCGGCTCCGGACTCGCCGCACTCGCACAGGACGACATCAAGCGCGTCCTCGCCTACTCGACGATCGGCCAGCTGGGCTACATGTCCGGTGCCCTGGCCGTGGGCGACCGCGGGGCCGCCGTCTTCCACCTCCTGTCGCACGGTGCGTTCAAAGCCGTCCTCTTCCTCGCGGCGGGCGTCGTCATCCACGCCGCGGGAACCAACTCACTCGCCGCCATGTCCCGCATGGGCGGGCTGGCCAAGCGCATCCCCGACGCCTACTGGACGATGACCGTCGCCCTCCTCGCGCTCGCCGCCATCCCGCCGTTCGCCGGCTTCTTCTCCAAGGAAGCCGTCCTCGTCGCCGCCGAGCACACCGCCTTCGGGGACCGTGACGTCGCCCCCGCCGCGGCCGGCTGGACGATCCTCGTCGCCGGACTCGCCGCCGCGGTCCTCACCGCCGCCTACGCCACCCGGCTGTGGCTCCTCGCCTTCCGCGGACGCGGCACCGCAGCCCCCGACCACGGCAAGCAGCCCGCCGCGATGACCTCCGTCCTCTGGGTCCTCGCCGTCCCCACCATCGCCTTCGGTCTCACCACCGGCGTCCTCACCGACTGGTTCGACGGACACGGCCTCACCCCGTCCCTCACGACCGCCGTCCTCTCCACCGGCGTCGGACTCGTCGGCGGACTCGTCACCTACGGGGCCTGGCGCCACACCACGGCGCTCGCCGACCGTCCCCCGGTCGGCGCGGTAGCCGCCCACCCCGACGCCGAACCCGCCCTCGTGGAGGCCGAGGCCATGGCCTCGCACACCGCGGCGTACGGCACCATCGCGGACGCCCAGGACCCGTCGGACCCCGGCCGGCTCCTGCTGGGCCCACTGCACCGCCACGCGGTCACCGGCTTCCACCTCGACGCCCTGTACACGGTGCTGTTCGTCCGTCCCGTGGGAGCCGCCGCACGGCTCGTCCGCTTCCTGGACCGTGAGGTCGTCGACACCTACGTACACGGCTCGGGCAGCATCGCCCGCGGACTCGGCACCCTGATCCGCCGCGCCCAGACCGGCAACGTGCAGACCTACCTCGGCGCGCTGCTCGCCGGAACCCTTGTCCTGGCGATCGCCGCCGTCGTCTTTGCCAACGTCTACGCCGGGGCGTGAGCCGTGTTCGATATCAGCGCATCCGTGATGCAGTTCCTTCTGGCGTTCATCGTCGTCGGCCCGCTCCTCGGCGCGGCCACCGCGCTCCTGCCCGCCCCGCCCGGCCTCAAGGGCAGGAACCCCGACCAGGCCGTGCTCCGCCACGGCGTGACCGTCACCGGCGCCGTACTCCTCGCCGCGCTCGTCCTGGCCGCGGGCTTCGACCATGACCACCCGTCGAAGATGCAGGCCACCACGGACATCAGCTGGATCCCGGCACTCGACGTCCGGATCCACCTCGGCACCGACGGCATCTCGCTCCCCCTTCTCGTGCTGACCGCGCTGCTGACCTTCCTCTGCGCGCTCTACAGCTACTTCAAGCTCCCCGCAGGCCCCTCCCCGAAGGCCTTCGTCGCCCTGGTCCTCGTCCTCGAGTCCGGCACCCTCGCGACCTTCGCCGTCCTCGACCTGCTGCTGTTCTTCCTGGCCTTCGAGATGGTCCTCATCCCGATGTACTTCCTCATCGCCCGGTGGGGCGGCGACCGGAAGCAGCCCGCCGCCTGGAAGTTCATCCTCTACACGCTGCTCGGCTCCGTGATCATGCTGCTGGGACTGCTCCTCATCGGACTGAAGAGCGGCACCTTCGACATGGTGGCACTCGCCACTGACAACGGCCGGGGCCTCACCACATCCGTGCAGGTCATCGCCGTACTGGCCGTCGGGATCGGGCTGGCCGTGAAGACCCCGATGTGGCCCCTGCACAGCTGGCTGCCCGACGCCCACACCGCTGCCCCGACCGTCGGCTCGGTGCTCCTCGCCGGCGTACTGCTGAAGATGGGCACGTACGGATTCGTCCGCATCCTGCTCCCCGTCACCCCCGACGGGATGCAGACCTTCGCGCCGTACCTCGCGGCGTTCGCCGTCGTCGGGATCATCTACGGTTCCCTCGCCTGCCTGGCCCTCGCGCGCCCCGGCGCCAAGGGCGACCTCAAGCGCCTGATCGCCTACTCCTCCGTGGGCCACATGGGCTTCGTGCTCCTCGGCATCGCGACCATGACCCCCACGGGCGTGAACGGGGCGCTCTTCGCGAACATCGCCCACGGCCTCATCACGGGCCTGCTGTTCTTCCTGGTCGGCGCCGTCAAGGACCGTTACGGCACGGCGGACCTCGACACCCTGTCCGGAGCCACCGGAGCCGCTCTCTACGGTCGTGCGCCCCGGCTCGGCGGCCTCCTCGCCTTCGCCGCCGTCGCCTCGCTCGGACTCCCCGGCCTCGCCGGGTTCTGGGGGGAGATGCTCACGCTGTTCGGCGCCTTCGACCCCGCCGAAGGGCTCAGCCGTCCCGCCTTCCTCACCTTCATGTCCATCGGCGCCCTCGGCACCCTGCTCACGGCCGCGTACATGCTGGTCGTCGTACGCCGCGTCTGCATGGGCGAGCACCGTGAGCAGCAGCAGCCGGTCGCCGACATCCAGCGCTACGAGTTCGCCGCCTGGACCCCGCTCGCCGCCCTGACCGTCCTCGCCGGACTCTGGCCCGCCGTCCTCCTCGGCCTCACCGACCCGGCCGTGCAGAAGCTCCTCGCAGGAGGCAAGTCGTGACCGTGGCAGCCGACAGCGCAACCGGGGCGGCAAGCCTCGTCCAGTCCGTCGACTGGCTCGCGATCGCACCGCCCGTCATCGCGGCGTCCGTGGCCCTGCTCGTCCTCGTCGCCGACCTCTTCACCGGCGAACGCCGCAAGCCGCTCCTCGGCTACGGAGCCGTGGCCGGGCTCGTCGCCGCGCTCGCCATGCTCGTCCCGCTGCGCGCCGGGGACCGCTCCACGTTCTGCCTCACCGGAGGAACACAGGCCTGCAGCTACACCGCCGACCACTTCGCCCTCGTCATCCAGGCCCTCGTGCTCGGCGGAGCCCTGCTCACCGCGCTGCTCTCGATCGGCGACACCCGCAAGCTCCCCGCGGGCGAGTTCTGGTTCCTGCTGCTGTCCTCCGCGGCCGGAGCCGCGCTCCTCCCCGCCGCCCGGGACCTCGCCACCCTCGTCGTCGCCCTCGAAGTCGCGTCGCTCCCCGCCTTCGCCCTCGTCGGCATCAAGCGCGGGGACCGCCGCTCCTCCGAAGCGGCCCTGAAGTTCTTCCTGTCCTCCGTCGTCGCCACCGCCGTGATGCTCCTGGGCGTCAGCTTCGTCTACGCGACCACCGGCACGATGCACCTCACGGAGATCGCCGCCCGCCTCGACGACGTACCGGGCCGGTTCTCCACCCTCGCCGAGGCAGGCGTCGTCCTCACCCTCGTCGGCTTCGCCTTCAAGACGGCCGCCGCGCCGTTCCACTTCTGGGTCCCCGACACCTATGTGGGAGCGCCGCTCCCCATCGCCGCCTACCTCTCCGTCGTCGGCAAGGCCGTCGGCTTCTCCGGCCTCATCCTCGTCACGGTGATCGGCTTCCCCTCGTACGCCGACGTCTGGGGCCCCGCCCTGGCCGTCCTCGCCGCGCTCACCATGACCGTCGGCAACGTCGCCGCACTTCGGCAGACCGCGACCCGCGCCCGCAGCGCCGTTCGCCTCCTCGCCTGGTCGTCCGTCGGGCAGGCGGGCTACCTCCTCGTCCCGATCGCCGCCGCCGCGTACTCCAGCGACGCCCAGATCGGCTCCACCGTCGCCTACGCGCTCATGTACGCCGTGGTGAACCTCGGGGCGTTCGCGGTGGCAGCCCTGGTCGCCCGCAGCCGCCCCGGCAACCGCCTGAGCGACTACCGCGGCCTGTACGCCACCCGCCCCCTGGCCGCGCTCGCCATGGGCTTCTTCCTGCTCTGCCTGGCAGGCCTGCCGCCCGGCATCATCGGGCTCTTCGCCAAGGTCACCGTCTTCTCCTCGGCCGTCGACGCCGGGCTCGGCTGGCTCGCCGTCGTCATGGCCGTCAACGTGGTGATCGCGCTGTACTACTACCTCAGGTGGACCGCCGCGCTCTTCAGCGCCCCGGAGCCGGGCCCGGTCTCCGAGGAGGCGCCCAAGGCCCCGGCGCTCCGGGTCCCCGTCCCGCTCACCCTGGCGATCGCCCTCACCGCCGTAGCCGGAATCACACTGTCCGGCGCCCCCCAGCTCATCCTCCGTTTCGCCACCCTCAGCCTCTTCTGACCGGCTCCGACCAGCTTGCCCGTGCAGCCACGCGCAGGGCATGGTCATGCGTGCACGCGTCACGTATCGGAGCGCGCAGGACGAGCACACATTGAAGAGCACAGAGGAGCCAGAGCGGTGCTGAACGGGTTCAAGGACTTCATCCTTCGCGGGAACGTCATCTCCATGGCCATCGGCCTCGCCGTAGGAGCCGCCTTCACCGCGGTGGTCACCGGCTTCAGCAACGCGTTCATCGTGCCGCTCATCGGCCTCTTCACCCGCGGTACCGGCGACTTCAGCAAGGCCTCCTACAGCGTCGACGGCGTGACGTTCCCCTACGGCCTCTTCGTCAGCGCCGCCATCGCCTTCCTCATCACCGCCGCGGTCCTCTACTTCCTGGTCGTCCTCCCCATGGCCAAGGTCCAGAACCGCTTCACGACCAAGGAAGAAGAGCAGAAGGCCGACATCAAGGCCGCCCTGCGCGACTGCCCCCACTGCTTCAGCGAGATCCCCTCCATCGCCTCCCGCTGCGCCCACTGCACCAGCGAGGTCGAGCCGGACGCGGAGGCCCGGGCGCTCGCCGAGCTCCCCGCCCAGCGCTGACCTGCCGCCGACGGCCCTCACGGGCCCGCGCAGGCACACCCACCCGTACGGCCCAGGGGCGGATCCGACCGGATCCGCCCCTGGTGCCTGTGCCCCCGGCCACCTCGCACAAGGGAACTAGCTTCCGCCGCCTCGCGTTGACCAGTACGGGAGGCTCCACTGGGGAGTGGAGCACCACCGAGCAAGGGTTCCCCTGCTGCACCACTTGGAGGGCGTACCGTGCACCGCCGGCACAACGGGCTGAAAACCGCTGTACTCCTCGGGGGCCTCTCGGCCCTCATCATCGTCATCGGCAGTTTCTTCGGACGGACCGGCCTGATCGTGGCCCTCCTCGTCGCGCTCGCCACCAACGCCTACGCGTACTGGAACAGCGACAAGCTCGCCCTGCGCGCCATGCGGGCACGCCCGGTCAGCGAATTCGAGGCGCCGCAGCTCTACCGCACCGTCCGCGAGCTCTCGACGGCGGCCCGCCAGCCCATGCCCCGGCTCTACATCTCCCCGACCCAGGCACCCAACGCCTTCGCCACCGGACGCAACCCGCGCAACGCCGCCGTGTGCTGCACCGAGGGGATCCTCCAGATCCTTGACGAGCACGAGCTGCGCGGTGTCCTCGGCCACGAGCTGAGCCATGTCTACAACCGCGACATCCTCATCTCGTCGGTCGCGGGTGCCCTCGCCTCGGTGGTCATGTTCCTGGTCAACTTCGCGTGGCTCATCCCCGTCGGCCGGTCCGACGACGACGACGGCCCCGGCCTCCTCGGGATGCTCCTGATCATGATCCTCGGCCCGCTCGCCGCCTCCGTGATCCAGCTCGCCGTGAGCCGTTCCCGTGAGTACCAGGCCGACGCGTCCGGGGCCCAGCTCACCGGGGATCCGCTCGCCCTGGCGTCCGCCCTGCGCAAGCTCGACGCCGGGACCAAACAGCTTCCGCTCCCACCCGAACCACGGATCGAGACCGCGAGTCACATGATGATCGCGAACCCGTTCCGTCCCGGCCAGGGCATGTCCAAGATGTTCTCGACCCACCCGCCCATGGCCGAACGCATCGCCCGACTCGAGCAGATGGCAGGGTACCGACCATGAACGCAATCCTGAACGTCATTTGGCTGGTCCTGTGCGGACTGTGGATGTTCTTCGGCTACATCGCCGCAGGGCTCCTGCTCTGCATCACGATCATCGGCATCCCCTTCGGTGTGGCCGCGTTCCGTATCGGCGTCTACGCCCTCTGGCCCTTCGGCCGCACCGTCGTCGACCGTCACGACGCGGGCGGCGGTTCCCTCATCGGCAACGTCCTCTGGGTGATCCTGGCCGGCTGGTGGCTCGCGCTCGGCCACATCTTCACCGGCATCGCCCTGTGCGTCACGATCATCGGCATCCCCCTGGGCATCGCGAACTTCAAGCTCATCCCGGTCTCGCTGATGCCCTTCGGCAAGGAGATCGTCCCCACGGACCAGCCGTTCGCCACCCGCTAGACAGCCGGCCCGGGCAACCGCACCCGTCCCCGCAAGCGTCCTGGCTTGCAGGAACAAGTGACGGGTAGGTACGCGAACATGAGCATCATCAGCTGGATCATCCTCGGACTGCTGGCCGGAGCCATAGCCAAGTTTCTCCTGCCGGGCCGCGACCCCGGGGGCATCATCGGCACGACCGTCATCGGCATCGTGGGCGCCTTCCTCGGGGGGTGGCTGTCGTCCCGCTTCCTCGACCGCCCCATCAGCACGGACTTCTACGACACGGCCACCTGGGTGGCGGCCATCGCCGGATCGCTCGTCCTGCTGATCGCCTACCGCCTGCTCTTCGGCAACTCCCGCGACCGCCGCTGACCCGGCGCCCGCCCAGCCCCTTCGGACACGGCTACGGGGCGGGCCATGCCGACCGGCATACCCCGCCCCGCCCACGACCCGCTGCACACGGCAGCGAACCGTCTACCGGTAGTTGGCGAACTGCACCGCGAAGTCGAGGTCCTTGCCCTTGATCAGCGCCTGCACCGCCTGCAGGTCGTCCCGGCTCTTGGAGCTGACCCGCAGCTCCTCGCCCTGGACCTGCGCCTTGACGCCCTTCGGGCCCTCGTCGCGAATGATCTTCGCCACCTTCTTGGCGTTCTCCTGGGAGATGCCCTCCTCGATCGTGGCGAAGATCTTGTACTCCTTGCCGGAAAGCTGCGGCTCACCCGCGTCCAGCGACTTCAGCGAGATCCCACGCTTGATCAGCTTGGACTGGAAGATGTCGAGGATCGCCTTGACCCGCTCCTCGCCGTTCGCCTCCATCAGGATCTTCTCGCCGGACCAGGAGATCGACGCGCCCGTCCCCTTGAAGTCGTAGCGCTGGGAGATCTCCTTGGCGGCCTGGTTGAGGGCGTTGTCGACCTCCTGCCGCTCGACCTTCGAGACGATGTCGAAACTGGAGTCGGCCATGACGTGTGGCTCCTTGCGTCGTATGCGTTGGGGTACGGCACAAAGCCTAGCCACCCGGGCGCGCCCGGTGCTGATCAATCAGGTGGCGTAGCACCCCTGGGCATCAGGTATCGTTTACGACGTCGCCAAGGAGCCCCAACCGGGATCCAACGCGTCGTTCGAGGCGGTGTGCCCGAGTGGCCAAAGGGAGCAGACTGTAAATCTGCCGGCTCAGCCTACCCAGGTTCGAACCCTGGCGCCGCCACACGAACGAGAGGGCCCGTGAACAGCAGAAATGCTGCTCACGGGCCCTCTCTCATTGCCTGGCGCGATGAGCTCAGAGGGTCCGCGTTCCCGCTCGGGCTGGGTGTCTCTCGCGTGCCGACCAGCCCCGTGGGACGGGCGTGGGGCGACCATACGTGGGAAGCGGGCAAGTTCGGCTACGCCGGGTGCCTGGCTCGGGGCCCGGGCTGAGTGATGCGAGCTGAAGTGATCAGTACGTGAAGGGGATGTGCCCGATGCGCGAAGCGGGAGTGCGTCCGTGCGTCTGCCAGTAGTTTTCCTCGTATGCACGTTCGAGTGAGTGTGCGATATGGGGGTGGGGAACTATGTCCTTTCTGCAGAGTCGGCTGAGCAGCAAGCGGCGTTCGGTGTCCGTGGCGGGTGTCGCGTTCGCCGTGGCCGTCGGCGGCCTGGTGATCGCGGGCCCCGCGTCGGCCGCCGAGATCTACGACGTGACGACCAAGCCGTCCGGCAGCTACTTGAGCGCAGCCGGTTCGATGGACCTCGCCACGCACGGCGAGCACATCTCGACCTGCGACAACTCGACGGACGGCGCGGGAGTCATCGGCTACTGGAAGGTCGGCAGCGGCGGGACCGTCCACTCGCTCTACAACGGCAAGGGGCGTGCCACCTGCGAGGACGTCAACGCCAGTGCGTCAGAGAGCTCCCGGATCTACCTCAAGGTGTGCCTGCGGAACAACGGCACGGTGGTGACGGCGACATGCAGCGCATGGGAGTCGTTCCCGGCCGGCGCCTGACGGGCCGCGCCCCAGCCGAGAGTCGTGCACTTCGCCCCGCCGGGACCCGGACCCGGCGGGGCGAAGTGGTCTCGCGGTGGTGCCGAACGCATGAAGAGCGCGGATCCGAGTTGGTTGACCGCGACGATCCATCAGCCGAGATCGCGGGGGCGGATGCCCGGCCGGCCGTGGCAGACCTCAGCCAGGGCGAGGTGCCCCGAGACCAGGAACAGGATGCATCCGACCAGGTCAGGATCCCAGGTCAGTCTGTTCTCCTGCTGCACGGAGAGCCCTTGCAGCAGGGAGCTGAGCAGGTTGATGCCGAACACGAGCGTTCCCACGAACAGCAGGAAGGTGCTCAGCCAGTCGATCCGGCCGGGCTCGTAGCTCCACCATTTCCAGCGCGTTGCGGCAAGAGCGCCGATTCCACTGTCCCGGCGAGGTGCGTTGACCACCTGGAGCAGTGACGCATAGCCGCCCGTGTTGAAGAACAGGCCGCCGGCGAAGTAGATCCAGGCGCTCGTCGCCTCGCCGGTGCCGAACTGGGCCACCGCGGCACCGGCGGCGAACAGGCCCCACCCACCGTGAAGGCACCCGAGGCAATGGTGTTCAGCCGCCTGAGGCGGCCGACCGATTCGCTGTCCGGGCTTCGTGTACGGGGCGCCGCTCCGCCGGCGGCCCGCACAGCGAGCAGGCCGCGCCTGTGCCCGCCGCGACTCCCAGCCCGCCGTGCCTCCGTCGCTGGGATGCCAGGTCAGCGGGGTCGTGAACGGCCCCGCGCCTTCGGCTATCTCCTCGGTTCGGCTCACCCGCCGACCCCAGCCGTTTGGTGGGCCTTTACTCCATTTACGGCCGCAGCGGTGTGAGGCCGCACGGTCGCGGCCGGCGCGAGCGGACTCCTGCAGCAATGGTCACGAGCCGGGTGGACCGGGAGCGGGGTGGGGGTTCTCCAAGCGGAGGACGAGTGCGCGCAGTGCGCGAAGTTCGGCGTCCAGCGCCTGCGCGCCTTCGCGGGTGAGGGCGACCCACGTCCGGGGGCGCCGGCCGGCGTACCCCTTCTCCACGGTGATCAGACCCGATTCCTCCAGCACCCTCAGGTGCCGGGAGAGGTTTCCGTCCGTGACGGCGAGCTGCTGCTTGAGGAAGCCGAACTCGACCCGGTCGGCTTCTCGAGCGATGGTGAGAATGCCGAGCCGCACACGTTGATGGACGGTGTCGTCCAGCGACTGGGTCGGATGGAGTCCTTCCCGGTCGTCCCACGTGGCAGCCGGGCCTCCGACACTCATGCGGCAACCGTACCGGCACCGGCGGTGCCGGACGTGGCCCGGTGACGGGCCACCGCCCACTCGGCCAGGCCGGCGAGGAGCAGGACGGCGGCGAGCAGCAGCGCCTTAGCCTGTGGCCCGTCGGTCCAGCCGGGGTGCATGGGGTGCTGCCAGGGGAGCCATCCGCTGCCCCATGAGGCGCCGAGGTAGCCGGTGAGCGACAGGGCGTGGGTGATGCCCGCGGCTACGGTGATCCAGCTGCGTTCGACCAGCCCGAGGGCGACGAGCCCGATCCCGACCAGGTACCACGGAGAGGCGTAGCTGTTCTCCAGTACCACGGCCTCCCACGGCTGGTCCCTGCCGAACAGCAGCGCCGACACGGCGGTCGCGACGGCCGCGGTGGCTATGGCGGTCGTACGGATCCACGCGCCGCGGCGGGGGACGACGCCCCGGGACTCGCCACGCAGGTGGTACCAGCGAGCGAAGACGAACCATGCCAGGGGGAGGAGCGCGAACCACACGCCCCAGGCCGCGAAGCGCAGGGCGGCGCCGTCGAACTCGCCCTTCAGGCAGGGGGTCCCCGGTTCATGGACCACGCACAGGCCGCTCAACTCGGCGTAGGCGAAAGCCGGGTAGGACCCGATGCTGCGGCCGTGGGCCCGAAGTTGAAGGCGTACCGGGCCATCGGAGCGGCCACCAGTGCAAGAAGGCCGAAGCTGAGAAGAGAGACCCACGAGCCGTTCATCTGCGCCCGGGTCCTGGCGCGCAGGCCTTCCGTGGCGGCCAGCAGATCGGCGGCGTGCGCCCTCGGCCCGGTTTCCGCACTGCTCGGTGACGGTGTACCCACGATGTTCCCCTTGTGGTCGCGCTGCGTCAGCGTGAGGAAGCGGCCGCCGGGCGGCCGCCCCTCTCTCAACTTTGCGATGCAAAGTACATGGTGGTCAAGAGTGACTGCACTGAACCGCCGTCATCGAGGCCGCTGTCGACCGGGCTGAGGCAGCCCGGCACACCTGATGCGCAGGGCCCCCCGGATCGCACGACCGGTCGCCCGTACGGCCGACGGTGCTCCCTCAACCGTCCTCGGCCGTGCGGGTGCGGGGATGCGCAATCGTGCGACAGGCCGCGACAGCCGCCGTCATGCCCGCTTCACGGCCGGCCGCCGCACGAGGTAGAGGCCGGCGCAGGTGACCAGGACGGCCATGCACGCGATGAAGACCAGCCCCGCGTCCTGGAGCCCGATGTGGCCCGAGAGGATGCCCACGCCGATCACCGGCAGCGAGATGCCCGTGTACGCCACCACGAACAGCGTCGAGATCACCGCCGCTCGGCTGCCTGCGGGCGATGCCGCCGCCACCTGCGCCAGGGCCGCCCGGAATGCCAGTCCCTGGCCTCCGCCGCCGAGGAGCGCGCTCAGCACGATCAGGGGCAGCAGCTGCCACCACAGTGCGGCCGCGAGCAGCGCCAGTCCGCCCAGGAGGCCGGCGCAGCCCAGCGACAGCGACCGCTGTTCTCCGATCCTGCCGACCGCCGACTGACCCGCGACCGAGGCGAAGAAGGCCAGCGCGACGATCAGCCCGCTCACGGCGTGGTTGTCCACGTCCAGGAACTCGGCGAGGAACGCGGGGCTGACCGAGGTGAACACCCCGAACAGGGCGAACCCCACGAAGGAGGCGAGCGCCGCGGGCCTGAAGACCTTCCGGACCTCGGGCGGCAGCCCCGGGCGCTGCGGGCGGACGGTGCTCAGGGGGCGCCGCTCGCTCACGGTCTCCTTCAGGCCGAGCAGGACAACCCCGGAGACGGCCAGCAGCACCAGGTGTACGACGAACGGCAGATACAGCGGCCAGGGGGCGTACTGCGCGAGGATTCCGGCCAGCAGCGGCCCGCAGCCCAGACCGCCCATGTTGGCGGCCGTCGCCACGAACGAGGCCCGGGGGGAGCCCTTGCCGGGTGCCAGCTCCATGACGTACGCGGTGGCCGCCCCGGTGAACAGCCCGGCCGACAGGCCCGACAGCAGCCGCCCCGCGAAGAGCCAGCCCAGGGCGGTGGCACACAGGAAGCAGACGGCGCTCGCCGCCGCGAAGCCCAGACCCCCCAGCAGCACAGGTCGTCTGCCGACCGCGTCGGAGGCGTTTCCGGCGAGCAACAGCACCCCGATGACACCGAAGGCGTACACGGCGTACACGACCGTCACCGTCAGCTCGGAGAAGCCGAGTTCGTCCTGATAGAGGCTGTAGAGCGGGGTCGGCAGGGTCGTCCCCGCCATGCACACGGCGAACACCGCACCGCTGAGGTAACAGGGGAGCCAGCCTCGGCTGTCCGGGCCACCGTTCATGGGCCCGACGGTAGCCCGCCGACGCTCCCGCGAGCCGCAACGCCTCGCGGGCCCAGCACGAAGACCCTAGGACTCCAGGTATCTCAGGACCGCGAGGATCCGCCTGCTGTGACCGGTGGTGTGCGACAGCTCCAGCTTGTCGAAGATCGCGTTGAGGTTCTTCTCCACCGCACTCACGGAGATGTGCAGTTGCTTTGCGATCGCCGTGTTGGTGAGCCCCTGGGCCAGAGGTTCGAGCACGCTGCGCTCGCGGGGCGTGAGGCGGGCCAGGGGGTCCCCGTGCGTGGAGCGGATGACCAGCTGCCGGACCACCTCGGGATCGATGGCGGCGCCACCCGCCTGGATACGCTCCAACGCGTCCAGGAACTCGTCGACCTGCGCGACCCGGTCCTTGAGGAGATACCCCACGCGTTCCGCGCTGGAGGCCAGCAACTGGGCCGCGTAGTGGCGTTCGATGTGCTGGGAGAGCACCAGCACGCCGGTTTCCGGCCATCGCTCGCGGATCTCCAGGGCCGCGCGCAGCCCCTCGGTGGTGTGCGTCGGAGGCATCCGGATGTCGAGGACGACGATGTCCGGCCGCCGCGTCTCCATCTCCTCCATCAGGGACACCGCGTCCCCGAACGAGGCCAGGACCTCGTGCCCTTCCTCGACGAGGAGCCGTACCAGGCCCTCCCGCAGCAGCGTCGAGTCCTCGGCGAGCATCAGGCGCATGGAAGCTCCGCGGTCACCATGGTGGGTCCCCCCTCGGGGCTGTCGATGTGCAGAGTGCCGTCCAGCGCGTCCACCCTGCTGCGCAGGCCGCTCAGCCCGATGCCCGCAGGATCCGCGCCGCCCTTGCCGTTGTCCTGGGTGCGCACCGTGAGCACACTCCCGCCCAGCACCACGCGTACGGACACGGCCGTGGCGCCGGAGTGCTTGGCCGCGTTGGTCACGCACTCCGACACCACGAAGTACGCGGCGGTCTCCACCGGCCGTGGCAGAGGCCGGCTGACATCGAACACCGTACGGACGGGTATGGAGCACCGCTCGGACACCCCACCCAGGGCCTCCTCGAGACCCAGGCTGTCGAGCGCCGACGGATAGACCCGCCAGGCCACTTCGCGCAGTTCCGCGAGTACGTCCCTCGACTCCTGGTGCGCCTGGAGCAGCAGGGCGTCCGCCTGCTCGGGCTCGCGCCCCCTGCGGGCCCGTCCGAGCAGCATGGCCAGGGCCACCAGACGTTGCTGGATCCCGTCATGGATGTCCCGCTCGATGCGCCGGCGTTCGGCGTCCACCGCCTGTACGACCGCCGCCCGGCTGCTGGACAGTTCGTCGATACGACGGCGCAACAGCTCCTGCTCGGAGGGGCCGAAGCACTCGCGGGCGAGCCGGGAGTCCAGGGCGACGAGCGAGCGGAGCCCCTGGAGGTCGAGGAAGAGCAGCACCCCGCCGAGGACCACCTGCACCAGCAGTTCGTCCCACCCGAGCGAGCCCTGGACCACACCCCGGGACAGCAGTCCCGCCAGGACGACACCAAAACCCAGCAGCCCGATCACGAGGGCGCACAACAGGCCGGTGCAGCTGCGGACCGCGAGGTAGCGGAGGACCTTCGGGCCGGACGCCTCGTAGTGCTCCGGTAAGCGGTCGTCGAAGAAGAAGGACCTCCGCGCCCGTTCCACGCCCGTCAGCCGCAGAGCTCCCGCCACGAGGACGCCGAGGGCGCGGGCCCGGGTGAGCGACCACAGCAGGAAGGGGCCGAGAGCGGTGCCGGCCACGAGGAAGTAGAGAGATCCGGCCAAGGCGGTCGCGCAGCCGAGGATCGTGCCCAGGCCCCGGCGCAACCAGGAGAGTGTCCGACCGCCCACGACCGCGGAGCCTAGTGCGGTCGCGGGGACGCAGCAAGATCGACCGGGCTGATGCGGAGGCGGGACCGCCGCCCCCGGATGCCCGGGATGGGTCATGAACTGCGGCGGTGCTGGGCCCGGTCGGTGGAGCGCAGCCTCCGGACGACGTACGTCACGACGGCCACGACCACCAGGACCAGTACGGCCTTGGAGGCCAACCCGACGTAGGTCTCCACCGTCTCCCAACGGTCGCCCAGCCAGTAACCGGCCATCACCAGGACCGAGTTCCAGATCAGGCTGCCGAGTGCGGTCAGCGCGACGAAGACGTGGAGCGGCATGCGCTCCACACCGGCGGGGACGGAGATGAGGCTGCGGAAGATCGGCACCATACGGCCGAAGAAGACCGCCTTGGTGCCGTGCTTCGCGAACCACTTCTCCGTGCGTTCCAGATCGGAGGCCTTCACCAGCGGCAGCTTCCCCCAGATGGTGTGCATGCGGTCACGGCCGAAGGCCGCGCCGATCCAGTAGAGGACCACGGCCCCCACGACCGAGCCGAGCGTGGTCCAGAACAGTGCGGAAGGCAGGCTGAGGACACCCTGGCCGGCGGCGAAGCCGGTCAGCGGCAGGATCACTTCGCTCGGCAGCGGCGGGAACAGGTTCTCCAGCGCGATGGCCAGACCGGCTCCGGGACCGCCCATGGTGTCGACGAGCTCGGTGGCCCAGCCCGCGATACCGCCCGAGGGCTCCTGCGATGAAGCCGAGTACATGAGATGCATATGAGTCTCCAAGGCGGCGGGTCGTTACCCCGGGGCGTGTACCCCCGATCACCCTCCACGTTAGAAACCGCAGCTCATCGGCCGGTATGCGGATGGCCGCCCGGTCCGCTGCGGTTCTCCGCAGGAAGCGGACCTGCGGAGAACCGCACCCCCTGCGCCCGCGCGGGGGTGCGGGACGGCCCCGCACTCAGTTCCCGGCGACGTCCTTCACCGCGACCGCCACGGGCTTGCTCCCGCTGATCAGCTCCAGCGTCAGTCCCGCCGTCGCGGAGGTGTCCAGCAGCTCCGTCAGCACCGCCGCCACGTCGTCGCGGGGGATCGGGCCGCGGCCCGTCGAGGCGGCGAGCAGGACCTGGCCTGTCCCGGCGTCGTTCGTGAGCATTCCGGGGCGCAGGATCGTCCAGTCCAGGCCGCTCCTGGAACGTACGTACGCGTCCGCCTCGCCCTTGGCCCGCTGGTAGATGTCGAAGACCTCGTCGCCGGTGTGATCCGGGTCGGCGCCCATGGAGGACACCACGACGTAGCGCCGCACCCCCGCCTGTTCCGCCGCGTCCGCGAAGAGCACGGCCGCTCCGCGGTCCACCGTGTCCTTGCGTGCCGAACCGCTGTTCGGGCCGGCGCCGGCCGCGAAGACCGCGGCGTCCGCGCCCCGCAGGACCTCCGCCGCCTCCTCGACGGACGCCGATTCGAGGTCGAGGACGACGGGTTCGGCGCCTGCCGCCCTCAGGTCGTCACTCTGCTCCGGATTCCGGATGACGCCCACCGCTTCGTCACCGCGCGCGGCGAGCAGTCGCTCGAGCCGCAGCGCGATCTGACCATGTCCACCTGCAATGACAATGCGCATGCTTCCGACCGTACGCCGCGGGGAGCGCTCGTGCTCAAGGCCCGCCGCCGGGGCCGGAATCGGTCCGGCCCTGGCGGGGGAGGTCGAGGGCCGAGGCGGCGGCCCCGGAGTCGCGGTACTCACGCACGGCACTGGTCCGTGCCACCACGCGCCCCCGGTGCACGACGATCCTGCTGTAGGCGAGGGAGAGCACTCCGGCCAGTCCGTCCCCGCGTACGGCGAGCAGCTCGGCGGGGAAGCCGGCCTCGACGCGCACCCCGGGCAGGCCCAGGGCCGCTCTGGCGGCGCCGGAGACGGCGTCGTAGGCGTGTTCGGGCCGGAGCCCCTCCTGCGAGGCCAGCAGGTACGCCGCCTCCAGGGGGTCGCCCCGGCCGACCGGGTTGGAGGCGTCCCGCAGGGCTCCGCTGCCCGCCGCCACCCGCACCCCGGCGTCCCGCAGCAGCCGTACGGGCGGGGTGCCGCGGAGCCGGGCCTCGGAGCAGCCGCCCTGCGGGAGGCAGACCACGGACACGGCCGCGGCGGCGAGCCGGTCGGCGGCGCGGGCCGCCTCGTCGCCGGGAAGCCGCGAGAGGCCCGCGCAGGGTCCGATACAGACGCCCGGGCGGAGCCCGCCGGCCATGGCGGTCAGCCGGGCGAGCCGGGCCGGGTCGTCACCGTCCGTGTGCAGATCGACGGGGAGCCCGTGGGCGGCGGCCAGATCAAGGACGGCTTCGGCGTGACCGGCCGGGTCGGGATCGAGGTCGGGGCAGCCGCCGATCACGCCCGCCCCCATGTCCACGGCGTCACGGAGCACGGCGAGGCCGTCGGCGCCGGCCACCCCGGTGAGGAGCCGGGGCACGGCGACGGCGGTCAGGTCGGTGAGGCCCCGCAGGGAGCGGCGGGCCGCCAGCACACCCTCCAGCAGACCGAGCTCCTGTACGCCGCCCACGCGCACATGGGCGCGCAACGCGGTGGCCCCGTGGCTGAGCTGGAGCAGCGCGGCCTCGGTCGCACGGCGCCGGACGTCCTCGGGGCGGTGGGACGGCGAGCCCCCGGTGATGGCGGTGAGCGCTGTGCCGGGGTGGGCGTGGGGCTCCGCGGGGGCGGGCAGCAGGAGGTATCCGCGCAGGTCCAGGCGGGTCCCCGGAGCGGTGAGGCTGCCCGCCGTCCCGACGGCCTCGATGCGCTGCCCGTCGATCCGCACGTCGACGGAGCGACCGTCCGTGAGCCGTGCCCCGCTCAGGAGGAGCGCGGGCGCCTCGCCGCGACTTTCGGGCATTGCACCGCTCCTGGAGGTCCTGGACGAAATACAAGATCACGCAGAGTGCGCCGAGCCTAGGCCGGTGCCCGGTGCACTCCGAGGAGGAGCGAATTAGTCGTACGAATGTGGCCTCGCGGGGCGGGCGGTGGAAGCGGCGCCACCGGGGCCCGTGAGCCGGTCCGCGAAGGTGGCGTACAGGCTGATCAAGGGCCTGATCAGGGGGTCGGCCGCCGGGGTCGTCCGGGGGGCGGGAGGGGGGCCGCTGCGGGCCGCGGAAACGGATTTGGGCGATCGGCGACAGAGCGTGTAATGTCTTCCTCGCTCGCCCCAATAGCTCAGTCGGTAGAGCGTCTCCATGGTAAGGAGAAGGTCTGCGGTTCGATTCCGCATTGGGGCTCTGGTGATCGGGTGACCCCGCTTCGGCGGGGAAGCTCGTCATCAAAGCGGTGTAGCTCAGTCGGTAGAGCAAGCGGCTCATAATCGCTGTGTCACCGGTTCAAGTCCGGTCACCGCTACTAACGGTAGCCGATTGTGGGGTCGGTCCTTCGATCGGCTACTCTTTTTTGCGTTCATCCGTCCATCCGTCCGTCCAAGGAGCACTCACGTGGCTGCCACCGACGTCCGCCCGAAGATCACGCTGGCCTGCGTGGAGTGCAAGGAGCGGAACTACATCACCAAGAAGAACCGGCGTAACAACCCGGACCGTCTTGAGATGAAGAAGCACTGCCCGCGCTGCAACTCGCACACCGCGCACCGCGAAACGCGCTGAAACAGGCTCGTACACGAGGCCGTCCCCACTGGGGGCGGCCTCGTGTCGTTTATCTTGATGACTCGGGTGGTCAACGCCCCATTCGACTTTCACCAGGAGGTACCGGGCTCATGGCGCTCGACCAGTCCTTCGTGGGGCGGACCTATCCGCCCACCCCGGCGTACGAGGTCGGCCGGGAGAAGATCCGGGAGTTCGCGGAGGCGGTGGGTGACACCGATCCCGCGTACGTGGATCCGGAGGCCGCCAAGGCTCTGGGGCACCCGGATGTGATCGCCCCGCCCACGTTCGTGTTCTCCATCACCTTCAAGGCCGCGGGCCAGGTGGTGCAGGACCCGCAGCTGGGCCTGGACTACAGCCGCGTGGTGCACGGTGACCAGAAGTTCGCCTATGTGCGTCCCGTGCGGGCGGGGGACCGGCTGACGGTCACCTCGACGATCGAGGCCATCAAGACGATGGCGGGCAACGACATCGTGGACATCCGCGGTGAGGTGCACGACGAGTCCGGTGAGCACGTGGTGACCGCGTGGACCAAGCTGGTGGCGCGCGCCGCCGAGGAGGCGTGATGACGGCGAGCATCGCCTACGAGGCGGTCGAGGTCGGTACGGAGCTGCCGGCGCAGTCGTTCCCGGTGACCCGGGCCACGCTGGTGCAGTACGCGGGCGCCTCCGGCGACTTCAACCCGATCCACTGGAACGAGAAGTTCGCGCGCGAGGTCGGTCTGCCCGACGTGATCGCGCACGGCATGTTCACCATGGCCGAAGCGATCCGGGTCGTCACGGACTGGGCCGGTGACCCGGGCGCGGTCGTCGAGTACGGCGTGCGGTTCACCAAGCCGGTCGTCGTGCCGAACGACGACACCGGGGCGCTGATCGAGGTCAGCGGCAAGGTCGCCGCGAAGCTGGACGACAACACCGTCCGGGTCGACCTGATCGCCATGAGCGACGGCAAGAAGGTGCTGGGCATGTCCCGCGCCGTCGTCCGCCTCGCCTGAGCGGCACAGCCACCTGGCGCAGGGACGCCCACGCGGCGCCCCTGCGCTGTCGGCTTCCGCGCGGACGCCGCCCTTGACAAGTTAGTGAGTGGCCAATAACTTGCAGGCATGGCAAGGATGAGCGCAGAGGACAGGCGGGAAAGTGTCGTGCGGGCGGCGGTCGCCGAGTTCGCCCGCAGTGGGTACAACGGCACCTCGACGGAGGCGATCGCCAAGCGTGTCGGCGTCTCGCAGCCGTATCTGTTCCGGCTCTTCCCCGGCAAGCAGGCCATCTTCCTCGCCGCGGCCGAGCGGTGTCTCGCGGACACCCGGGCGGTGTTCATGAAGGCGGCCGAGGGGCTGGAGGGTGAGGAGCTGTCACAGGCCCTGGCCCAGGCGTATCAGCGGCTGATCGTGGACGACCCCGACAAGCTGCAGATGCAGATGCAGATGTACGCGGCTGTCGCGGCGGCCGAAGCCGCGGGTGACCACGAGTTCGGTGAGCGCCTGCGGCTCAACTGGGTGGCGATGTGGGACGAGATCCACCTCCTGCTGGGGGCGGACCAGGGCGAGACCACGTCGTTCCTCGCCTACGGCATGCTCATCAACACACTGGCCTCGATGGGCTTTCCGGCCGGCCATCGGGTGTGGTCCGGCTTCCATCTCGCGACCAGGCCCAGCTGACCGGACGGCGCCATCGGCCCGGGGGCCCGGCGGGGCGGGGTGACCCGGGCCCGCCGGGCGGGCCGCCCGTTCTTCTGTCCGCTTAAGTTAGTCATTGATAACTAACCCTTGGGGGGTAGCAGTGAAGCAGCAAGCATCCAGCCGCGGGGGAGCCGTCTGGGCCCTCGTCATCACGAGCATCGCCGGATTCATGGCGGCGCTCGACAACCTCGTCGTCACCACCGCACTGCCGTCCATCCGCGAGAGCCTCGGGGGCCGGCTGGAGGAGCTCGAGTGGACGGTGAACGCCTACACGCTCACCTTCGCGGTGCTGCTGATGACGGGCGCCGCCCTCGGTGACCGCTTCGGCAGGCGCCGGCTCTTCCTGGCCGGCCTCACGGTCTTCACCGCGGCCTCGGCGGCCGCCGCCCTCTCGCCGGGGATCAACGAACTCATCGCCTTCCGGGCCGTCCAGGGCGTCGGGGCCGCGATCATGATGCCGCTCACCCTCACCCTGCTCACCGCGGCGGTCCCGCCCGCCAGGCGCGGGATGGCGCTCGGATTCTTCGGCGCGGTCACCGGACTCGCGGTCGCCAGCGGCCCGCTGATCGGCGGGAGCCTCACCGAACACATCTCCTGGCAGTGGATCTTCTGGCTCAACGTCCCCGTCGGCCTGATCCTGCTGCCCCTGGCGCGACTGCGGCTGGCCGAGTCCTACGCCCCTGAGGCGCGGCTCGACGTACCCGGCACCGTCCTGGTCAGCGGAGGGCTCTTCGGCATCGTCTACGCGCTCGTCAGCAGCACGAGCGACGGCTGGACCGACCCGCTCGTGCTGACCGGGCTGATCGCGGGGACGCTCCTCCTGGGTGTCTTCGTCCGCCACGGGTTCCGCGCGAAGAACCCCGTCCTGCCCATGCGGCTCTTCCGCGACCGGGCCTTCCTCGGGATCAACATGGCGAGCCTGCTGATGTTCCTGGGCATGTTCGGCTCGATCTTCCTGCTCAGTCAGTTCCTCCAGAACGTGCTGGGCTACTCGCCGACCGAGGCGGGCCTGCGGATGCTGCCGTGGACCGGAATGCCGATGCTCGTGGCGCCCGTCGCCGGATATCTGGCCGACCGGTTCGGCGGCCGCCCCGTGGTGGTGACCGGCCTCGCCCTCCAGGCACTGGGTCTCGGCCTCTTCGCGGCGGTCCTGGAACCGGACGTCGCCTACGCGGCCCAGCTGCCCGGCCTGATCGTCGGCGGCATCGGCATGGCGCTGTACTTCGCGCCCGCCGCCAGCCTCGTGATGTCCAGCGTCAGGCCGGGGGAGCAGGGCATCGCCTCCGGGGCCAACAACGCCCTGCGTGAGGTCGGCGGGGCCCTCGGGGTCGCCGTACTCGCCGCGGTCTTCTCCGCCCAGGGCGGATACGGCTCCCCGCAGGCCTTCACCGACGGGACCGTGCCGGCCGTATGGATCGGTGCCGGTGTGGTGGCCGCCGCCGCGCTCATGGCCCTGCTCATCCCGCGCCGCGGGCGGGTGACCGGCCCGGCGCCCGAATCCTCCGAGGAACGTGTGTCCGTCGCCGCCTGACACCCCGTCCCCGTCCGTACGGTCCATGGCCCGCTCCCGGGACGTGGACCGTACTCTTGTCCCCGTGCAGGAACTCCACGACGCCCCCCTCGCCCCCCTGACCACCTTCCGGCTCGGCGGTCCGGCCAACCGTCTCCTGACGGCCACCACCGACGCGGAGGTGATCGCCGCCGTACGCGAGGCCGACGACAGCGGCACCCCGCTCCTGGTCGTCGGCGGCGGTTCCAACCTGGTCATCGGCGACAAGGGCTTCGACGGAACGGCCCTGCGCATCGCGACCAAGGGCTTCGAGCTCTCCGGTACGGCGCTCGAACTGGCCGCCGGCGAGGTCTGGACCGACGCCGTGGCCCGTACGGTCGAGGCGGGGCTGGCCGGGATCGAATGCCTCGCCGGGATCCCCGGGTCCGCCGGGGCGACACCGATCCAGAACGTCGGCGCCTACGGGCAGGAGGTGTCCTCGGTCGTCACCGAGGTCGTCGCCTACGACCGGCACACCCGGGAGACGGTCACCCTCCCGAACGAGGCGTGCGCGTTCTCGTACCGCCACAGCCGCTTCAAGGCCGAGCCCGACCGTTTCGTCGTGCTGCGAGTGCGGTTCGGCCTCGAGGACGCGGGCGGACAGTCGGCGCCCCTCCTCTACCCCGAGACGGCCAGGGCCATGGGCGTCGAACAGGGTGATCGCGTTCCCGCCGCCTCCGCCAGCGAAACCGTCCTCCGGCTGAGGGCGGGCAAGGGGATGGTGCTCGACCCGGAGGACCACGACACCTGGTCGGCCGGCTCCTTCTTCACCAACCCGATCCTCGACGAGGCGGAGCACGCGCTCTTCCTCGCCCGCGCCGGCGAGCGCCTGGGCGCGGACGTCACGCCCCCCGCCTTCCCCACGGACGACGGACGGGTGAAGACCTCGGCAGCCTGGCTCATCGACAAGGCCGGCTTCACCAAGGGCTACGGCACGGGGCCCGCCCGCATCTCCACCAAGCACACACTCGCCCTCACCAACCGGGGCGGCGCGACCACCGAGGACCTGCTGGCCCTGGCCCGCGAGGTCGTCGCCGGGGTGCACGAGGCCTTCGGGGTCACGCTCGTCAACGAGCCGGTGACGGTGGGCGTCAGCCTGTAGCCGGCTCGGGCCACATGTGGCCCGAGGCTCAGTAGGCGACCCCCACGCCCTGCTTCAGTGCGGCCGGCTCGTCGATCAGTGCCAGCATCGCGTGGGCCACATCGGCCCGCGCGATGGACCGGCCGCTCCGCGGGGTGCCGCCCACGACCGTCCGGTACGCCCCCGTCAGAGGGCCGTTCGTCAGCTTCGGCGGCCGCACCGACGTCCAGTCGGTCGCGCTCGCGGCCAGCGCGGCCTCCATGCGCGTCAGATCCGCGTACACCTCCTTGAGGAGCACGCCGATCACCCTTCGGACCGCCCGGTCCAGCAGCGGATCGTCCGCCGGCTCCGGGCCGACCGGGGCCGCGCTCACGACCAGCAGCCGCCGCACCCCCTCGGCCTCCATCGCCTCCAGCACCTGCCCGGTGAGCCGCTCCGCGACGTCACCGGCCTTCCGGCCCCGGGCCCCGAGCCCGGAGAGCACCGCGTCCCGCCCCGCGACCGCCTCGCGCACCGCCGCCCCGTCGCCCAGCGGCACGACCGCGTGCAGGGCGGAGCCACCGAGACCGTCCGGGAGCCGGGCGGGATCACGGACCACCGCCGTCACCTCGTGCCCCGCCGCCAGCGCCTGCCGCACGACCTCCTGGCCGACGGCCCCCGTCGCCCCGAACACTGTGAGCCTCATCGCGCACGCCCCTCCTGAGTGGGTGAGTATTCACTTACCCATAGAGTGAGTGGACGCTCACCTCTTCGTCAAGCCTTGCTGGAGCATCCATGGAGCAGAAGCCGGCCCGCGTCCGCATCGTCGATGCGGCTCATGAGCTCATGCTCGGCATCGGTCTCGCACGGACGACGACGAAGGAGATCGCCAAGACGGCCGGCTGCTCCGAAGCGGCGCTGTACAAGTACTTCGCGAGCAAGGAAGAGCTCTTCGTGACCGTGCTCGGCGAACGCATGCCGAGGCTCGGCCCGCTATTGGGGGACCTGGAGGCGGGCGAAGGGGATCTGGAACAGAACCTCACCGAGGTCGCCCGCCAGGCCGCGCTCTTCTACGAGCAGACCTTCCCGGTCCTCGCCTCGCTGTACGCCGAGCCCCGGCTCAAGCACCGTCACGAAGCGGCGATGCGCGAGATGGGCACCGGCCCGCACAAGCCGATCCAGGGCCTCGACGCCTATCTCCGCGCCGAACAGCGGGCGGGCCGCGTCGTCCCCGGGGCCGATACCTACGCGGCGGCCTCGCTGCTGCTCGGCGCCTGCGCCCAGCGTGCCTTCGCCTACGAGATGGGCGGGGCCCCGCAGTCGCTGGACGACTTCGCCGCGTCCCTCGCCCGCACCCTGCTGGGCGGCATCAGCTAGCCAGCCACGCGTCGATCCCGTCCAGCAGCTTCTCCCGCACCTCGACGGGCGCCACCGACCCTCGCACGGACTGCCGCGCCAGCTCGGCCAGCTCCTCGTCGGTGAAGGCGTGATGACGGCGTACGAGGTCGTACTGCGCGGCCAGCCGGGAACCGAAGAGCAGCGGGTCGTCCGCGCCGAGCGCCATCGGCACCCCGGCCTCGAACAGAGTGCGCAGGGGTACGTCGGCGGGCTTCTCGTAGACGCCGAGCGCCACATTGGACGCGGGGCAGACCTCGCAGGTCACCCCCCGCTCCGCGAGCTCGCGAAGCAGCCTCGGATCCTCGGCCGCCCGCACGCCGTGCCCGACCCGGGCCGCGTCGAGGTCGTCCAGGCAGTCCCGGACGCTGGACGGGCCCGACAGCTCGCCGCCGTGCGGGGCCGCGATCAGTCCGCCCTCGCGGGCGATGGCGAAGGCGCGGTCGAAGTCCCGGGCCATCCCGCGGCGTTCGTCGTTGGAGAGCCCGAAGCCGATGACGCCCCGGTCCGCGTACCGCACGGCGAGCCGGGCCAGCGTCCGGGCGTCCAGCGGATGCTTCATCCGGTTCGCCGCGATCACCACCCGGATCCCGAGCCCGGTCTCGCGGGCCGCACGGTCGACGGCGTCCAGGATGATCTCGATCGCCGGGATGAGCCCTCCGAGCAGCGGGGCGTACGAGGTCGGGTCGACCTGGATCTCCAGCCACCCGGAGCCGTCCGCGACGTCCTCCATGGCGGTCTCGCGTACGAGCCGCTGGATGTCCTCCGGCGTGCGGAGGCAGGACCGTGCGATGTCGTACAGGCGCTGGAAACGGAACCAGCCGCGCTCGTCGGTGGCCCGCAGCTTGGGCGGCTCCCCGCCGGTCAGGGCATCGGGCAGATGCACGCCGTACTTGTCCGCGAGTTCGAGCAGGGTCGTGGGCCGCATCGACCCGGTGAAGTGCAGGTGCAGGTGGGCCTTGGGCAACAGCCGTACGTCACGCTCCATCGATCGATCTTGCCGCACCCGAGGGGCGCGGCGGTAGCGGGATGCCCATGTGAGTTACCCGTCGAACAAAAAAGTGGCCCCCGGCCGGAGCCGGGGGCCACACCACGCAGGTGAGTTTCCCGCGTCAGTCGCGGGCCTCGCCCAGCAGCTTCTGGAGCCGGGAGATGCCCTCGACGAGGTCGTCGTCGCCCAGCGCGTACGAGAGCCGCAGGTAACCCGGCGTGCCGAATGCCTCGCCCGGCACCACGGCGACCTCGGCCTCGTCCAGGATGAGGGCCGCGAGCTCGACGGAGTCCGCGGGGCGCTTGCCGCGGATCTCCTTGCCCAGCAGGCCCTTCACCGAGGGGTACGCGTAGAACGCGCCCTCGGGCTCGGGGCAGAGCACGCCGTTGATCTCGTTGAGCATGTGCACGATCGTCTTGCGGCGGCGGTCGAAGGCCGTCCGCATCTCGGCGACCGCGTCCAGGCTCCCCGTGAGGGCGGCCAGCGCGGCGGCCTGCGCGACGTTGTTGACGTTGGAGGTGGCGTGCGACTGCAGGTTGGTCGCGGCCTTCACGATGTCCTTCGGGCCGATGATCCAGCCCACCCGCCAGCCGGTCATGGCGTAGGTCTTGGCGACACCGTTGACCACGATGCACTTGTCACGCAGCTCGGGCACGACCGCGGGGAGCGAGGCGGCCGCCGCGCCCCCGTAGACCAGGTGCTCGTAGATCTCGTCCGTCATCACCCAGAGGCCGTGCTCGACGGCCCAGCGGCCGATCGCCTCGGTCTCGGCCTCGCTGTAGACCGCGCCCGTCGGGTTGGACGGGGACACGAACAGGACGACCTTCGTGCGCTCGGTGCGCGCTGCCTCGAGCTGCTCGACCGAGACCCGGTAGCCCGTGGTCTCGTCGGCCACGACGTCGACCGGGACACCGCCGGCGAGACGGATGGACTCGGGGTAGGTCGTCCAGTACGGCGCGGGGACGATGACCTCGTCGCCCGGGTCGAGAACCGCGGCGAAGGCCTCGTAGATGGCCTGCTTGCCGCCGTTGGTCACCAGGACCTGGGAGGCGTCGACCTCGTAGCCGGAGTCGCGCAGCGTCTTCGCCACGATGGCGGCCTTGAGCTCGGGGAGCCCGCCCGCCGGGGTGTAGCGGTGGTACTTCGGGTTTCGGCACGCCTCGATCGCGGCGTCCACGATGTAACCGGGGGTCGGGAAGTCGGGCTCGCCGGCGCCGAAGCCGATCACCGGACGCCCGGCGGCCTTCAGGGCCTTGGCCTTGGCGTCGACGGCGAGGGTGGCGGACTCGGAGATCGCACCGATGCGGGCCGAGACCCGGCGCTCGGACGGAGAAGTTGCAGCGCTCATGCCCCCCATGCTCGCAGACCGGAAAACCCCTCGGCACAGGGGTTTCAGGGACCGGACAGGACTCGGACAGCATCCGGACAGGACCGGTCGGTTGTTGTCTGTTCGACGCGGCGCCCCTGAGCACGTACACTCACCTGTCGTTGGCCTTCATCAGCCACACCGTTTTCCCAACCGGCCCACCGGTGAAGATGCGGTAGGTTGGTGGAAACCACAAAGGGTCGTAGCTCAATTGGTAGAGCACTGGTCTCCAAAACCAGCGGTTGGGGGTTCAAGTCCCTCCGGCCCTGCTACACACTCCTTCGCCAGGATGTGTGCGCATGTACGTACTTCAATGCACCGCCGTGCGGCTCCACCGGGCGCGGCACGGCCACGACCCGGAATCAGGTGAGTAGCGTGACGGACGCCGTGGGCTCCATCGACATGCCTGATGCCGAGGACGAAGCCCCCGAGTCGAAGAAGAAGACCCGGAAGGGCGGCAAGCGCGGCAAGAAGGGCCCTCTGGGCCGTCTCGCGCTGTTCTACCGCCAGATCGTCGCCGAGCTCCGCAAGGTCGTATGGCCCACGCGCAGCCAGCTGTCGACGTACACGGCCGTGGTGATCGTGTTCGTGGTCGTCATGATCGGTCTCGTCACCGTGATTGACTTCGGATTTGCGCGGGTCATCAAGTACGTCTTCGGCTGATCCCCGCGGAGGGCGCCTCATCGGCGCCCCTTTCGCATGTTCCACCCATTTGTATCCAGGAAGAAGCAGCCATCGTGTCTGACCCGAACCTGAACGACGACGCCGAGCCTACGGCGAGCGCCGTCGAGTCCGCCGAGGACGAGCTCGACATCGTCGAGGCGGCGGATGCCGTGGCCCCGGACCAGGTCGACGCTGCTGACGCCGCCGCGGGCGAGCCCGCCGAGCAGGATGCCGTGCGTGTCGAGTCCGACGAGGACGAAGAGGCTGCCGAGTCCGTCGAGGACGAAGAGCCCGCGGACGAGTCCGACGCCGACGAAGAGGCCGCGGAAGAATCCGACGCCGACGAAGAGGCCGACGAGGAAGCCGAGCCGGCCGCCCCCGTCGACGCTGTCGCCGCCCTGCGCGAAGAGCTCCGTGGACTGCCCGGCGAGTGGTACGTCATCCACACGTACGCCGGTTACGAGAAGCGCGTCAAGGCCAACCTGGAGCAGCGCGCCGTCTCGCTCAACGTCGAGGAGTTCATCTACCAGGCCGAGGTGCCCGAGGAAGAGATCGTCCAGATCAAGAACGGTGAGCGGAAGAACGTCCGTCAGAACAAGCTCCCGGGATACGTCCTGGTGCGCATGGACCTGACGAACGAGTCCTGGGGTGTTGTCCGCAACACGCCCGGCGTCACCGGCTTCGTGGGCAACGCCTACGACCCGTACCCGCTGACCCTGGACGAGATCGTCAAGATGCTCGCCCCCGAGGCCGAGGAGAAGGCGGCCCGCGAGGCGGCCGAGGCCGAGGGCAAGCCGGCTCCGGCCCGCAAGGTCGAGGTCCAGGTCCTGGACTTCGAGGTGGGCGACTCGGTCACCGTCACCGACGGCCCGTTCGCGACCCTGCAGGCGACGATCAACGAGATCAACGCCGACTCGAAGAAGGTCAAGGGCCTCGTCGAGATCTTCGGTCGCGAGACCCCGGTCGAGCTCAGCTTCGACCAGATCCAGAAGAACTGACGGCCTTTCGGCCCTTCTCTGGACACATGCCTACCGAGCAGGTCAGACAGGCTTCGCAGCCGGTCTGACCTGCTCGGTTTTTGGTCGCGCAGCTATACCCGTTATCGTTGTGCGGTATGCCTCCATCCGGATGACCGGAATGGCGGCGAAACACTCTCACTAGGACCCGGAGAGAGCAATGCCTCCCAAGAAGAAGAAGGTCACGGGGCTTATCAAGCTCCAGATCAACGCCGGTGCGGCCAACCCGGCGCCGCCGGTCGGTCCCGCACTGGGCCAGCACGGCGTCAACATCATGGAGTTCTGCAAGGCCTACAACGCCGCGACCGAGTCGCAGCGTGGCATGGTCGTGCCGGTGGAGATCACGGTCTACGAGGACCGCTCCTTCACCTTCATCACGAAGACTCCGCCGGCCGCCAAGCTGATCCTCAAGGCCGCGGGTGTGGACAAGGGCTCCGGCGAGCCGCACAAGACCAAGGTCGCCAAGCTCACGGCCGACCAGGTCCGCGAGATCGCCACGACCAAGCTCCCCGACCTGAACGCCAACGACCTCGACGCCGCGTCGAAGATCATCGCTGGCACCGCCCGTTCCATGGGCATCACGGTCGAAGGCTGAGTCAGCCCCGTAGCCCCACAGTGGTAGGACCAAGCGCTGGTCCGCACCACGACTCCACACTCTGAAAACCACAGGAGTAGATGTGAAGCGCAGCAAGAACCTCCGCGCTGCGGACGCGAAGATCGACCGGGAGCGTACGTACGCCCCGCTCGAGGCCGTCCGCATCGCCAAGGACACCGCCGCCACCAAGTTCGACAGCACCGTCGAGGTCGCCTTTGCCCTGGGTGTCGACCCGCGCAAGGCCGACCAGATGGTCCGTGGCACCGTGAACCTCCCGCACGGCACCGGCAAGACCGCCCGGGTCCTGGTCTTCGCGACCGGTGACCGTGCTGCGGCCGCGGAAGCCGCGGGCGCCGACATCGTCGGCGCCGACGAGCTCATCGACGAGGTGGCGAAGGGCCGTCTGGACTTCGACGCCGTCGTCGCCACGCCGGACCTCATGGGCAAGGTCGGCCGCCTGGGCCGCGTGCTCGGTCCGCGTGGTCTGATGCCGAACCCGAAGACCGGCACCGTCACCCCCGATGTCGTCAAGGCTGTCAACGACATCAAGGGCGGAAAGATCGAGTTCCGCGTCGACAAGCACTCGAACCTGCACTTCATCATCGGAAAGACCTCTTTCGATGACACGAAGCTGGTCGAGAACTACGGCGCGGCGCTGGAGGAGATCCTCCGTCTGAAGCCGTCCGCCGCGAAGGGTCGCTTCATCAAGAAGGCGACCATGAGCACGACGATGGGCCCCGGCATCCCGCTGGACGCCAACCGCGTGCGCAACCTCCTCGTCGAGGAGGACCCGGCCGCCGTCTGAGCCCCCGTGCTCACCCGGTAGCCGCGTCACGGCATGGGACGGGCCCCGCAGCCTCCTCGGAGGCTGCGGGGCCCGTCCTCGTACGCGCGAGTGCTCCGCAGGCCGTCCGAGAGGCGCTTAAACCTCCCGCACCGGTCGAACCGGGACGGATTTGCTCCGAACGGCCCCGGTCGCGTACTCTCACCAAGAAGCCAAAGACCGCTGGTCGTCGCCGCGTCCTCGTAAGGGGAAACGGTGACCGAAGGATCCGTCAAGAACGGGCGACCTGCGCAGGTGACTGTGGAAAGCTCCCGGATCCGTCCGGTCGAGCTACGCCCTGGCGCCTGCGCCGGGGCGTTTCGTCTTTCCCGGCCCCTTCTGAGCGGTCCTCATCACCCGGAAGGAGGCCGACGCTCATGGCAAGGCCCGACAAGGCTGCCGCGGTAGCCGAGCTGACGGACCAGTTCCGCAGCTCGAACGCCGCCGTGCTGACCGAGTACCGGGGTCTCACCGTGGCACAGCTCAAGGAGCTGCGCCGTTCGCTCGGTGAGAACGCCCAGTACGCCGTGGTGAAGAACACGCTGACCAAGATTGCGGCCAACGAGGCCGGGATCGACACGCTGGACGACCTGTTCTCGGGTCCGACGGCGGTTGCCTTCGTCACCGGCGACCCGGTGGTGTCGGCGAAGGGTCTTCGTGACTTCGCCAAGGACAACCCCAACCTCATCATCAAGGGCGGTGTCCTTGACGGTAAGGCGCTGTCCGCCGATGAGATCAAGAAGCTCGCGGACCTCGAGTCCCGCGAGGTTCTGCTCGCCAAGCTGGCCGGCGCCATGAAGGGCAAGCAGACTCAGGCTGCGCAGCTCTTCCAGGCTCTGCCGTCGAAGTTCGTCCGCACCGCGGAAGCGCTTCGCGCCAAGAAGGCCGAGCAGGGCGGTGCCGGTACGCCGGCTCCCGCCGATGCCGAGGTGGCGGAGTAACACTCCGCTCCACGGCTCGCAGCGGGCCCGTACGCCCGCCTACATAAACAACCGGCACCTGCCGAATTAGTGGAAGGACGCCATCATGGCGAAGCTCAGCCAGGAAGACCTGCTCGCCCAGTTCGAGGAGCTCACCCTCATCGAGCTCTCCGAGTTCGTCAAGGCCTTCGAGGAGAAGTTCGACGTCACCGCCGCCGCGGCCGTCGCCGTCGCCGGCCCCGCCGGTGCGGGCCCCGCCGCCGAGGCCGAGGCCGAGCAGGACGAGTTCGACGTCATCCTCACGGGTGCCGGCGAGAAGAAGATCCAGGTCATCAAGGTCGTGCGTGAGCTGACCTCGCTGGGTCTCAAGGAGGCCAAGGACCTCGTCGACGGCGCCCCGAAGCCCGTCCTCGAGAAGGTCGCCAAGGAGGCCGCCGAGAAGGCTGCCGAGTCCCTCAAGGGCGCCGGCGCCTCCGTCGAGGTCAAGTGACCCTGCGAGTCATCTGACTCCGTGAGGCAGACCCTGCCGTAAGGCCGGGATGTCACATCGCAAAGGGCGATCACCCATCCGGGTGGTCGCCCTTTGGCGTGCCCCGGGAGGCTGCCTTGATCTTCCGCGCGCTGCGAGTAGGGTGATCTTCGCCGTGCGTTTCTCCAGGGGCGCCGAGAGGCGTCAACCGGCGTCCTCCGGGCGCAGGTGAAGATCGCCGGACGTCCGCTGAGGCCCTCGGGCCCTTGACGAACCGCACGCGGCGCGCAATTCTCAGGACGCGTCGTCATCTCGATCCGCATCCGAGGCATGGATCGAGAGCGAAGAGGGCAGTAAAGAAGAGCGCACACCGCGCGAGGGCTATTCATAGGTGTTGAGAACAGCTGTTGAGAGCAACGTGGGTCTCTGAGAACCCCGACTGGACATCAGTGTGCCGCTTGGCTACACTGACCCTTTGCGCTGCCTGTTAGCTGCCTCCTGCCCGTCACCAGGGGCATGCCCACGCCTAGCACCGATGACCGGACATTCCCTGATCTTGGGATTCCTGTCTCTGTGTGCGGCTTGGGGCCGGTACGCGCGTAGTGAGTCCGAGCCCTCGGAAGGACCCCCTCTTGGCCGCCTCGCGCAACGCCTCGACCTCGAATACGAACAACGGTGCCAGCACCGCCCCGCTGCGCATCTCTTTTGCAAAGATCAAGGAGCCCCTCGAGGTTCCGAACCTCCTCGCGCTGCAGACCGAGAGCTTTGACTGGCTTCTCGGCAATGCCGCCTGGAAGGCTCGCGTCGAGGCTGCTCTGGACAGCGGACAAGACGTCCCCACCAAGTCCGGCCTGGAGGAAATCTTCGAGGAGATCTCCCCGATCGAGGACTTCTCCGGGTCGATGTCGCTCACCTTCCGCGACCACCGCTTCGAGCCCCCGAAGAACTCGATCGACGAGTGCAAGGAGCGCGACTTCACGTTCGCCGCGCCGCTCTTCGTCACGGCCGAGTTCACCAACAACGAGACCGGCGAGATCAAGTCCCAGACGGTCTTCATGGGCGACTTCCCGCTCATGACCAACAAGGGCACCTTCGTCATCAACGGCACCGAGCGTGTCGTCGTGTCGCAGCTCGTGCGCTCGCCGGGTGTCTACTTCGACTCCTCCATCGACAAGACGTCCGACAAGGACATCTTCTCCGCCAAGATCATCCCGTCCCGGGGTGCCTGGCTGGAGATGGAGATCGACAAGCGCGACATGGTCGGTGTCCGCATCGACCGCAAGCGCAAGCAGTCCGTCACCGTGCTTCTGAAGGCTCTCGGCTGGACCACCGAGCAGATCCTCGAGGAGTTCGGCGAGTACGAGTCGATGCGCGCCACCCTGGAGAAGGACCACACCCAGGGCCAGGACGACGCGCTGCTCGACATCTACCGCAAGCTGCGTCCGGGCGAGCCGCCCACGCGCGAGGCCGCTCAGACGCTGCTCGAGAACCTCTACTTCAACCCGAAGCGCTACGACCTCGCGAAGGTCGGCCGCTACAAGGTGAACAAGAAGCTCGGCGCCGACGAGCCGCTCGACGCCGGTGTCCTCACCAGCGACGACATCATCGCCACCATCAAGTACCTGGTGAAGCTGCACGCCGGTGAGGCCGAGACCGTCGGTGAGTCCGGTCGCTCGATCATGGTCGAGACCGACGACATCGACCACTTCGGCAACCGCCGTATCCGTAACGTCGGTGAGCTGATCCAGAACCAGGTCCGTACGGGTCTCGCCCGTATGGAGCGCGTCGTGCGTGAGCGCATGACCACTCAGGACGTCGAGGCGATCACGCCGCAGACCCTGATCAACATCCGGCCGGTCGTCGCCTCCATCAAGGAGTTCTTCGGCACCAGCCAGCTGTCCCAGTTCATGGACCAGAACAACCCGCTGTCGGGCCTGACGCACAAGCGTCGTCTCAACGCCCTCGGCCCGGGTGGTCTCTCCCGTGAGCGGGCCGGCTTCGAGGTCCGTGACGTTCACCCGTCGCACTACGGCCGCATGTGCCCGATCGAGACGCCCGAAGGCCCGAACATCGGTCTGATCGGCTCGCTGGCCTCCTACGGGCGCATCAACCCGTTCGGCTTCATCGAGACGCCGTACCGCAAGGTCGTCGAGGGCGTCGTCACCGACGACGTCGACTACCTGACGGCCGACGAAGAGGACCGCTTCGTGATCGCCCAGGCGAACGCGACGCTCTCCGAGGACATGCGCTTCACCGAGGCCCGTGTCCTGGTCCGCCGTCGTGGCGGCGAGATCGACTACATCCCCGGCGACGACGTCGACTACATGGACGTCTCGCCGCGCCAGATGGTGTCGGTCGCCACCGCGATGATCCCGTTCCTCGAGCACGACGACGCCAACCGTGCCCTCATGGGCGCGAACATGATGCGTCAGGCCGTCCCGCTCATCAAGAGCGAGGCGCCGCTGGTCGGCACCGGCATGGAGTACCGCTGTGCCACCGACGCCGGTGACGTGCTCAAGGCCGAGAAGGCGGGTGTGGTCCAGGAGGTCTCCGCGGACTACATCACCGTGACGAACGACGACGGCACGTACACCACGTACCGCATCTCGAAGTTCTCGCGCTCCAACCAGGGCACCTCGGTCAACCAGAAGGTCGTCGTCTCCGAGGGCGACCGCGTGATCGAGAGCCAGGTCCTCGCCGACGGGCCGGCCACCGAGAACGGTGAGATGGCGCTCGGCAAGAACCTGCTCGTGGCGTTCATGCCGTGGGAGGGTCACAACTACGAGGACGCGATCATCCTGTCGCAGCGCCTCGTGCAGGACGACGTCCTCTCCTCGATCCACATCGAGGAGCACGAGGTCGACGCCCGTGACACCAAGCTCGGCCCGGAGGAGATCACCCGGGACATCCCGAACGTCTCCGAAGAGGTCCTCGCCGACCTCGACGAGCGCGGCATCATCCGTATCGGTGCCGAGGTCGTCGCCGGCGACATCCTCGTCGGCAAGGTCACGCCCAAGGGTGAGACCGAGCTGACGCCGGAGGAGCGTCTGCTCCGCGCGATCTTCGGTGAGAAGGCGCGCGAGGTGCGCGACACCTCGCTGAAGGTGCCGCACGGTGAGATCGGCAAGGTCATCGGCGTCCGCGTCTTCGACCGCGAAGAGGGCGACGAGCTGCCGCCGGGCGTGAACCAGCTGGTCCGCGTCTACGTCGCGCAGAAGCGCAAGATCACCGATGGTGACAAGCTCGCCGGCCGTCACGGCAACAAGGGCGTCATCTCGAAGATCCTCCCGATCGAGGACATGCCGTTCCTGGAGGACGGCACCCCGGTCGACATCATCCTCAACCCGCTGGGTGTCCCGTCCCGAATGAACCCGGGACAGGTCCTGGAGATCCACCTCGGCTGGCTCGCCAGCCGCGGCTGGGACGTCTCCGGCCTCGGTGACGAGTGGGCCCAGCGCCTGCAGGCCATCGGCGCCGACCAGGTCGCCCCCGGCACCAACGTCGCCACGCCCGTCTTCGACGGTGCGCGTGAGGACGAGATCACCGGCCTCTTCCAGGCCACGATCCCGAACCGCGACGGCGACCGGCTGGTCCAGCCCTCGGGCAAGGCCAACCTGTTCGACGGCCGCTCCGGCGAGCCGTTCCCGGACCCGGTCTCGATCGGGTACATGTACATCCTCAAGCTGCACCACCTGGTCGACGACAAGCTCCACGCGCGTTCGACCGGCCCGTACTCCATGATCACGCAGCAGCCGCTGGGTGGTAAGGCGCAGTTCGGTGGGCAGCGATTCGGTGAGATGGAGGTGTGGGCCCTTGAGGCTTACGGCGCCGCATACGCCCTCCAGGAACTCCTGACGATCAAGTCCGACGACGTCACCGGCCGCGTGAAGGTCTACGAGGCGATCGTCAAGGGCGAGAACATCCCCGAGCCGGGCATTCCCGAGTCCTTCAAGGTGCTCATCAAGGAAATGCAGTCGCTCTGCCTCAACGTGGAGGTGCTGTCCTCGGACGGCATGTCCATCGAGATGCGCGACACGGACGAGGACGTCTTCCGCGCGGCGGAGGAGCTCGGTATCGACCTGTCCCGGCGCGAGCCGAGCAGCGTCGAAGAGGTCTGACGGGTTGTCCGGCCGGATCCTCGTGATCCGGCCGGCTCTCCCCGGACCCGTTCAGACCATTGCTGAAGTGCCCCGATTTCTCGCGTGAAGCGAGGGGGCTCGAACCCCCGAAAGAGGGATTGACGACAAGTGCTCGACGTCAACTTCTTCGACGAGCTGCGGATCGGCCTTGCCACCGCGGACGACATCCGGACCTGGTCCCACGGCGAAGTGAAGAAGCCGGAGACCATCAACTACCGCACGCTCAAGCCCGAGAAGGACGGACTCTTCTGCGAGAAGATCTTCGGTCCGACCCGGGACTGGGAGTGCTACTGCGGCAAGTACAAGCGTGTCCGCTTCAAGGGCATCATCTGTGAGCGCTGTGGCGTAGAGGTCACGCGCGCCAAGGTGCGCCGTGAGCGCATGGGTCACATCGAGCTTGCCGCTCCCGTCACCCACATCTGGTACTTCAAGGGTGTCCCGTCGCGTCTGGGCTACCTGCTGGACCTCGCGCCGAAGGACCTCGAGAAGGTCATCTACTTCGCCGCGTACATGATCACGTTCGTCGACGAGGAGCGCCGCACACGTGACCTCCCGTCGCTGGAGGCGCACGTCTCCGTCGAGCGTCAGCAGGTCGAGAACCGCCGTGACTCGGACCTCGAGAACCGCGCCAAGAAGCTTGAGACCGACCTGGCCGAGCTCGAGGCCGAGGGCGCCAAGGCCGACGTACGCCGCAAGGTGCGCGAAGGTGCCGAGCGTGAGATGAAGCAGCTGCGTGACCGTGCGCAGCGCGAGATCGACCGTCTCGACGAGGTGTGGAGCCGCTTCAAGAACCTCAAGGTCCAGGACCTCGAGGGCGACGAGCTGCTCTACCGCGAGCTGCGTGACCGCTTCGGCACGTACTTCGACGGCTGCATGGGCGCCGCCGCCCTGCAGAAGCGCCTGGAGTCCTTCGACCTCGACGAGGAGGCCGAGCGCCTCCGCGAGATCATCCGTACCGGCAAGGGCCAGAAGAAGACCCGTGCGCTCAAGCGCCTGAAGGTCGTCTCCGCGTTCCTGCAGACCAGCAACAAGCCCAAGGGCATGGTGCTGGACTGCGTGCCGGTCATCCCGCCGGACCTGCGTCCGATGGTGCAGCTGGACGGTGGCCGCTTCGCGACCTCCGACCTGAACGACCTGTACCGCCGTGTGATCAACCGCAACAACCGCCTCAAGCGTCTCCTTGACCTCGGTGCCCCCGAGATCATCGTGAACAACGAGAAGCGGATGCTGCAGGAGGCCGTCGACGCGCTGTTCGACAACGGCCGCCGTGGTCGCCCGGTCACCGGTCCCGGTAACCGCCCCCTGAAGTCCCTCAGCGACATGCTGAAGGGCAAGCAGGGCCGTTTCCGTCAGAACCTCCTCGGCAAGCGCGTGGACTACTCCGCGCGTTCCGTGATCGTCGTCGGTCCGCAGCTCAAGCTGCACCAGTGCGGTCTGCCGAAGGCGATGGCGCTGGAGCTCTTCAAGCCGTTCGTGATGAAGCGCCTGGTGGACCTGAACCACGCGCAGAACATCAAGTCGGCCAAGCGCATGGTCGAGCGTGGCCGCACCGTCGTGTACGACGTCCTCGAAGAGGTCATCGCCGAGCACCCGGTGCTGCTGAACCGTGCGCCCACCCTGCACCGCCTCGGCATCCAGGCCTTCGAGCCGCAGCTGGTCGAGGGCAAGGCCATCCAGATCCACCCGCTCGTCTGCACCGCGTTCAACGCGGACTTCGACGGTGACCAGATGGCCGTGCACCTTCCGCTCTCCGCGGAGGCGCAGGCCGAGGCCCGCATCCTGATGCTGTCCTCGAACAACATCCTGAAGCCGGCCGACGGTCGTCCCGTCACCATGCCGACCCAGGACATGGTGCTGGGCCTCTTCTTCCTCACCACGGACGAAGAGGGCCGCAACGTCAAGGGCACGGACCGTGCGTTCGGCTCCACGGCCGAGGCCACCATGGCCTTCGACGCCCGTGAGCTGTCGCTGCAGGCGAAGGTCGACATCCGCTTCCCGGTGGGCACCATGCCCCCGCGTGGCTGGGTGCCGCCGGTCGCCGAGGAGGGCGAGCCCGAGTACCAGCCGGGCGACACCTTCCGTCTGCGTACGAGCCTGGGCCGCGCGCTCTTCAACGAGCTGCTGCCCGAGGACTACCCGTTCGTCGACTACTCGGTGGGCAAGAAGCAGCTCTCCGAGATCGTCAACGACCTGGCCGAGCGCTACCCCAAGGTCATCGTGGCGGCGACGCTCGACAACCTGAAGGCGGCCGGTTTCCACTGGGCGACCCGCTCCGGTGTGACCGTGGCCATCTCCGACGTCGTCGTGCCCGAGGCCAAGAAGGCCATCGTCAAGGGCTACGAGGAGCAGGACGAGAAGGTCCAGAAGCAGTACGAGCGCGGTCTCATCACCAAGGACGAGCGCACGCAGGAGCTCATCGCGATCTGGACCAAGGCGACCAACGAGGTTGCCGAGGCGATGAACGCGAACTTCCCGAAGACGAACCCCATCTTCATGATGGTCGACTCGGGTGCCCGAGGAAACATGATGCAGATGCGTCAGATCGCGGGTATGCGTGGTCTGGTGTCGAACGCCAAGAACGAGACGATTCCCCGTCCCATCAAGGCGTCCTTCCGTGAGGGCCTCACCGTTCTGGAGTACTTCATCTCCACGCACGGTGCCCGTAAGGGTCTGGCGGACACCGCCCTGCGTACCGCCGACTCGGGTTACCTGACCCGTCGTCTGGTGGACGTCTCGCAGGACGTGATCATCCGCGAGGAGGACTGCGGCACCGACCGCGGCCTGAAGCTGAAGATCGCCGTCAAGGGTGCCGACGGTGTCCTCCGCAAGACGGACGACGTCGAGACCTCGGTCTACGCCCGCATGCTCGCCGAGGACGTCGTCGTCGACGGCAAGGTCATCGCGCCTGCCAACGTCGACCTCGGTGACGTCCTGATCGACGCCCTCGTGGGCGCCGGCGTCGAGGAGGTCAAGACCCGCTCGGTCCTGACCTGTGAGTCCGCGGTCGGCACCTGTGCCTTCTGCTACGGACGCTCGCTCGCCACCGGCAAGCTGGTCGACATCGGTGAGGCGGTCGGCATCATCGCCGCCCAGTCCATCGGTGAGCCCGGTACCCAGCTGACGATGCGTACCTTCCACACCGGTGGTGTGGCAGGTGACGACATCACGCAGGGTCTGCCGCGTGTCGTCGAGCTCTTCGAGGCGCGTACCCCCAAGGGTGTCGCCCCGATCTCGGAGGCCAAGGGCCGGGTCCGCATCGAGGAGACCGAGAAGACCAAGAAGCTCGTCGTCACCCCGGACGACGGGAGCGAGGAGACGCCGTTCCCGATCTCCAAGCGTGCCCGTCTCCTGGTCGGCGAGGGCGACGCGGTCGAGGTGGGCCAGAAGCTCACCGTCGGTGCCACCAACCCGCACGACGTGCTGCGGATCCTCGGTCAGCGCGCGGTCCAGGTCCACCTGGTCGGCGAGGTCCAGAAGGTCTACAACTCGCAGGGTGTGTCGATCCACGACAAGCACATCGAGATCATCATCCGGCAGATGCTGCGCCGTGTGACGATCATCGAGTCCGGCGACGCTGAGCTGCTGCCGGGCGAGCTCGTCGAGCGCTCGAAGTTCGAGACCGAGAACCGTCGTGTGGTCACCGAGGGCGGTCACCCCGCCTCCGGCCGTCCGCAGCTGATGGGTATCACGAAGGCCTCGCTCGCCACCGAGTCGTGGCTGTCGGCGGCGTCCTTCCAGGAGACGACCAGGGTCCTGACCGACGCGGCGATCAACGCCAAGTCGGACTCCCTGATCGGCCTCAAGGAGAACGTCATCATCGGTAAGCTCATCCCGGCCGGTACGGGTCTCTCCCGCTACCGCAACATCCGGGTCGAGCCGACCGAGGAAGCCAAGGCCGCGATGTACTCGGCCGTCGGCTACGACGACATCGACTACTCGCCGTTCGGCACGGGCTCCGGCCAGGCCGTTCCGCTGGAGGACTACGACTACGGTCCGTACAACCAGTAGAAGTGAGTGAGAAGGGCGCCCACCCCGGCGAGTACCGCGCACGGGGTGGGCGCCCTTCCGCGTGCCTGTGGTCCGGCGGTTCAGCGCATGGATTCCCACAGGACGACGGCGAGCCGGCTTGTCGGCCGGATGGGTCACGGGCGGCTCACACGGTCGTGTGCGGGACCTTGAGGGCGTTCCAGGAGGTGCGGCCGGGGACCCCGTCGGCGTCGCTGCCCCGGAAGCCGAGCTTGCGTTGCCAGGCGGCGTACGAGCGGCGGTCGGCGTCGCTCCAGCGGGGGCCCGGCCCGACGGCGTAGGACGAGCAGCCCTCGGCGACGAGCCGGCGGCCCATGGCGGTGATCACGGGGGAGCTGGTGCGGCCGTCGAAGAACGAGGTGCCGGGGAACGGCTCGTACCTGGGGGCGGACGTCCCGCCGACCGGTCTGCCCGCGGAACCGCCGCTTGCCGGGCCGCTCAGCCGCGCGGCGATACGGTCGCGCAGCGACGGCATGGTGAAGCCGCGCGGGTCGACCTTCCAGTCGGACCACTCCAGGTGGCCGATGACGCTGCGGGCGGACCAGCCGTGGGCCCGGCAGAGGGCAGCGGTGGCCCGTTCGATCGCGTCGAGCTGGGCGGCGGCCCAGGGGTCTTCGCCGTCGCCGAGGTTGACGCATTCGAATCCGTAGAAGCGGGCGTTGCCGTCGACGGCACCGGCGCTGCCTTCGTGTTCCTGCGGGGCGGGCGGCCGGTCGCCGTAGTCCTCGGCGATCACGCGCCGGAGCACGACGGGGTCGCCGCCGCCCGCGTGGTTGGCGCGGCCGTTGCCGACCAGGTGGACGGTGCCCGCCTTGTCGATGACGCCGTGGCAGAGCGGCCCGGGCAGGGCGGAGTGGCCGCTGCGGCAGAGCTCCACGGACGCGTCGGTACCGCTGCTCACGGTGTGGTGGATCATGACGCCGTTCAGCGGGCCCCAGGCGCCCTTGTGGTTGCGGTTGTGGGTGCGCCAGCTCGCGTGCTCGACGACGTCGACGCCTTCGGCGCGCAGCGCGGTGAGCAGCTGCTCGGCGGTCAGGGGAGTGGCCATGGATGTTCCTTTCGGTCGGGCCCGTGCGGGTACGGCAAGGGCTTCGCACCGGGCGGTGCGGGGCCACTCGCACGGGAGCGTCAGGAGAGTGCTTCCCAGATCGCGTCGGAGTCCGCGACCAGATGAACTCACCCGGCATCCGGGCGTTGCCGCCAGGTCGGCGGGAATACCACGGTCCTGCCGATTTGAGAACGGGTTATGGGGTGCAGCCCTCACACACGAGGTGAAACTCTGCATTACGCCCCATGCGGCCCCCAGGGAATGTCAGAGAGACATTCCGCACCCGAGCAGCCAAGAAATATCCTGGATTTGCGCTAAAGCTTCCGTACGCCTTCAGCCTGTCGCGGTGGAGCCGATGCGTGAGGTCTGGATCACGGCCTCGGGAGGCTGACGGGCGGAAAACAGGGCCCGATGGCGCCCTGGCGCCGGTGCTGCCGGGCCCGGTGTCGAGCTGAGTGCTTTCACGCCCGCCGGTGACGCGAACGCATTTTTTTCTCTTCCACTGTTCTCGTCCTGTTCGCCCTCAATTTCCTGGTGTGGGGCGGCGCTGCGGCGTTCTGTGCTTACTTGTGGAATTTCGCCGGCAGGGCGGCGAATTGTGGAGCGCGCATCGGAGTGCCGTGCCAGTCGGGTGCCGCGGCCGGACTCGCCGGGGTCCGGATCTCCGTGGCCGCGATGATCGTGCTGCTCGTACACTTCTGGCGTGTGGGTGTGCGCGGCCCCATGCCGGCCGCGGCGGTTCCGGGGCTGCTGGGCGCGGTCCTGGGAGTGCGCTTCCTGTGGTCGGCCCCCTGGTGGCCGCCCCCGGGGCATTTGTTTTGACCCAGCTCCGTGAGGTAGGTACGCTCAAGCCTTGTGCCTGGGGTGTGCCTGGGCTCGGGTGCGTGTCCTCAACCGCACGGCGAGTCCGTAAGTGGCCACCGCAATCTGTGTTCCTTCTGCCTTCCAGCAGGGGCGTGCAGTGTTCGACACACCCGACCGCGTGGGTCGGTGACTGTTCCAGGTTAGTTTCACCGAACGGCACACAGAAACCGGAGAAGTAGTGCCTACGATCCAGCAGCTGGTCCGGAAGGGCCGGCAGGACAAGGTCGAGAAGAACAAGACGCCCGCGCTCGAGGGTTCGCCCCAGCGCCGTGGCGTCTGCACGCGTGTGTTCACGACCACCCCGAAGAAGCCGAACTCGGCCCTCCGTAAGGTCGCGCGTGTGCGTCTGACCTCCGGTATCGAGGTCACGGCCTACATCCCGGGTGAGGGACACAACCTGCAGGAGCACTCCATCGTGCTCGTGCGTGGTGGCCGTGTGAAGGACCTGCCGGGTGTTCGTTACAAGATCATCCGCGGTTCGCTCGACACCCAGGGTGTCAAGAACCGCAAGCAGGCCCGCAGCCGCTACGGCGCCAAGAAGGAGAAGTAAGAATGCCTCGTAAGGGCCCCGCCCCGAAGCGCCCGGTCATCATCGACCCGGTCTACAGCTCTCCTCTTGTCACCTCGCTGATCAACAAGATCCTCCTCGACGGCAAGCGTTCCACCGCCGAGCGGATCGTGTACGGCGCCATGGAAGGCCTCCGCGAGAAGACCGGCGCTGACCCGGTCATCACGCTGAAGCGCGCGCTTGAGAACGTCAAGCCCTCGCTCGAGGTCAAGTCCCGCCGTGTCGGTGGCGCCACCTACCAGGTGCCGATCGAGGTCAAGCCCGGTCGCGCCGCCACCCTCGCGCTCCGCTGGGTCGTCGGTTACTCCCGCGCCCGTCGCGAGAAGACCATGACCGAGCGCCTCATGAACGAGCTGCTCGACGCCTCCAACGGTCTTGGCGCTGCCGTCAAGAAGCGCGAGGACACCCACAAGATGGCCGAGTCCAACAAGGCCTTCGCGCACTACCGCTGGTAGTCGCTCACCCCATCGAGACCGAGAGAAGATTGAGCCTTATGGCCACCACTTCGCTTGACCTGGCCAAGGTCCGCAACATCGGGATCATGGCCCACATCGACGCGGGCAAGACGACCACCACCGAGCGGATCCTCTTCTACACCGGCGTTTCGTACAAGATCGGTGAAGTCCACGACGGCGCAGCCACGATGGACTGGATGGAGCAGGAGCAGGAGCGCGGCATCACGATCACGTCGGCCGCGACGACCTGTCACTGGCCGCTCAATGATGTTGACCACACCATCAACATCATCGACACCCCCGGTCACGTCGACTTCACCGTCGAGGTGGAGCGTTCGCTCCGCGTCCTCGACGGTGCCGTCACCGTGTTCGACGGTGTGGCCGGCGTCGAGCCCCAGTCCGAGACTGTCTGGCGTCAGGCGGACCGCTACGGCGTGCCGCGTATCTGCTTCGTCAACAAGCTCGACCGTACGGGCGCCGAGTTCCACCGCTGCGTCGACATGATCGTGGACCGCCTGGGTGCGGTTCCGCTGGTCATGCAGCTCCCCATCGGTGCCGAAGCCGACTTCAAGGGCGTCGTCGACCTCGTGTCGATGAAGGCCTTCGTGTGGTCGGAAGAAGCCGCCAAGGGCGAGATGTACGACACCGTCGAGATCCCGGACACCCACAAGGAGGCCGCCGAGGAATGGCGCGGCAAGCTCCTTGAGGCCGTCTCGGAGAACGACGACGAGATGATGGAGCTGTACCTCGAGGGCGTCGAGCCCACCGAGGAGCAGCTGCACGAGGCGATCCGTCGGATCACCCTCGCGTCGAAGGGCTCGGCCGACTCCGTCACCGTGACCCCCGTCTTCTGTGGCACGGCGTTCAAGAACAAGGGCGTCCAGCCCCTGCTCGACGCGGTCGTCCGCTACCTGCCTTCCCCCCTGGACGTCGAGGCCATCGAGGGCCACGACGTCAAGGACCCGGAGCTGGTCGTCAAGCGCAAGCCTTCGGACGACGAGCCGTTCTCCGGCCTGGCGTTCAAGATCGCGAGCGACCCGCACCTCGGTAAGCTCACCTTCGTCCGGATCTACTCCGGTCGCCTCGAGGCCGGCACCGCGGTGCTGAACTCGGTCAAGGGCAAGAAGGAGCGCATCGGCAAGATCTACCGCATGCACGCGAACAAGCGTGAGGAGATCGCGTCGGTGGGCGCCGGTGACATCGTCGCCGTCATGGGCCTGAAGCAGACCACCACGGGTGAGACGCTGTCCGACGACAAGAACCCGGTGATCCTGGAGTCCATGGACTTCCCGGCGCCGGTCATCCAGGTCGCCATCGAGCCCAAGTCCAAGGGTGACCAGGAGAAGCTGGGTGTCGCCATCCAGCGGCTCTCGGAGGAGGACCCCTCCTTCCAGGTGCACTCCGACGAGGAGACCGGCCAGACCATCATCGGTGGTATGGGCGAGCTTCACCTCGAGGTGCTCGTCGACCGCATGAAGCGCGAGTTCCGCGTCGAGGCGAACGTCGGCAAGCCCCAGGTCGCGTACCGCGAGACGATCCGCAAGACCGTCGAGCGCATCGACTACACGCACAAGAAGCAGACTGGTGGTACCGGCCAGTTCGCGAAGGTGCAGATCGCCCTCGAGCCCATCGAGGGTGGCGACGCCTCCTACGAGTTCGTCAACAAGGTCACCGGTGGCCGCATCCCCCGTGAGTACATTCCCTCGGTGGACGCGGGTGCCCAGGAAGCCATGCAGTTCGGCATCCTGGCCGGTTACGAGATGGTCGGCGTCCGCGTCACCCTTCTCGACGGTGGTTACCACGAGGTCGACTCCTCGGAGCTCGCCTTCAAGATCGCCGGTTCGCAGGCGTTCAAGGAGGGTGCCCGCAAGGCGTCCCCCGTGCTCCTCGAGCCGATGATGGCCGTCGAGGTCACCACGCCCGAGGACTACATGGGCGATGTCATCGGCGACCTCAACTCCCGCCGTGGCCAGATCCAGGCCATGGAGGAGCGCAGCGGCGCTCGCGTCGTGAAGGGCCTCGTGCCCCTCTCGGAGATGTTCGGCTACGTCGGAGACCTCCGCAGCAAGACCTCGGGTCGCGCAAGCTACTCGATGCAGTTCGACTCCTACGCCGAGGTTCCGCGGAACGTCGCCGAGGAGATCATCGCGAAGGCCAAGGGCGAGTAACTCTTCCGAGCTCACGCTTTAGGCTTGTCACCGGAGCCCGGTCGGGCATTCGTCGCGGCGCGTAAGCAGCGTGGCGAATGCCCCCGGCACCGGCATTCCAGCAAAGATCACCTGGCGCCGATGAAGCAAGGCGTACAGAACCACTCAGGAGGACCCCAGTGGCGAAGGCAAAGTTCGAGCGGACTAAGCCGCACGTCAACATCGGCACCATCGGTCACATCGACCACGGTAAGACGACCCTCACGGCCGCCATTACCAAGGTGCTGCACGACGCGTACCCGGACCTGAACGAGGCCTCGGCCTTCGACCAGATCGACAAGGCTCCTGAGGAGCGTCAGCGCGGTATCACGATCTCGATCGCGCACGTCGAGTACCAGACGGAGTCGCGTCACTACGCGCACGTCGACTGCCCGGGTCACGCGGACTACATCAAGAACATGATCACGGGTGCGGCGCAGATGGACGGCGCCATCCTCGTGGTCGCGGCCACCGACGGCCCGATGCCGCAGACCAAGGAGCACGTGCTCCTGGCCCGCCAGGTAGGCGTGCCGTACATCGTCGTCGCGCTGAACAAGGCCGACATGGTGGACGACGAGGAGATCCTGGAGCTCGTCGAGCTCGAGGTTCGTGAGCTCCTCTCCGAGTACGAGTTCCCGGGCGACGACCTTCCGGTCGTCAAGGTCTCGGCGCTCAAGGCCCTCGAGGGCGACGCCGAGTGGGGCAAGACCGTTCTCGACCTGATGAAGGCCGTCGACGAGTCCATCCCGCAGCCCGAGCGTGACGTCGAGAAGCCGTTCCTCATGCCGATCGAGGACGTCTTCACGATCACCGGTCGCGGTACGGTCGTCACCGGCCGCATCGAGCGTGGTGTCCTCAAGGTCAACGAGACCGTTGACATCGTGGGCATCAAGCAGGAGAAGACCACCACCACGGTCACCGGCATCGAGATGTTCCGCAAGCTGCTCGACGAGGGCCAGGCCGGTGAGAACGTCGGTCTGCTGCTTCGTGGCATCAAGCGCGAGGACGTCGAGCGCGGCCAGGTCATCATCAAGCCGGGTTCGGTCACGCCGCACACCGAGTTCCAGGCCCAGGCCTACATCCTGTCGAAGGACGAGGGTGGCCGTCACACCCCCTTCTTCAACAACTACCGCCCGCAGTTCTACTTCCGTACCACGGACGTGACGGGCGTTGTGACCCTTCCCGAGGGCACCGAGATGGTCATGCCGGGTGACAACACCCTCATGGACGTCGCGCTGATCCAGCCGGTCGCCATGGAAGAGGGCCTGAAGTTCGCCATCCGTGAGGGTGGCCGGACCGTGGGCGCCGGCCAGGTCACCAAGATCGTCAAGTAATTACCTGACTGTCTGACCTGGTTGCTCCGCACAGAGCACCGAGAGGGCCCCGGCCCGCCGCGCGAGCGGTGGGACGGGGCCCTCTTCTCTGTGCGCACAGGAGCGTAGGGGTTACGGGCGCCACGTCCAGGGAAGCGCGTCCGTCCCCAGCCCCACCACCACAGGGCGGCCGTCCTCACCGACCCGGAGCGCGGCTCCGTCCAGCGCGACGGGCCCGTGCGACCGCACGGAGAGCCGCGTGCCCGTGCGGAGCTGGAGCAGGCCGCGGGCCGTGCGGCCGAGCAGCGCGGGACCCGCGGCGGTCAGCTCTCCGTACCCGTCGAAGCCGGTGAGGTCCGTGGCCTTCCCGCCCCGGACGGCCGTCGTCACGGCCCGCGCCTGGCCCCGGTAGAACAGGTCGACGGAGCCGTCCGCCGCCGGCAGCGCAGCGGGCGCGTCGCCCGGTACGGGGCCGGCGTCGATCTGCGTACGGGCGGTGAGCCCGGCGCCCGGAGTGTCCTGGGTCCAGTGGTGGACCGCGTGATGGCCCGCGGCGTACACATGGACCCGCCCGCTGCCGTCCACCACCGCGCTCAGACCGTCCTGGACCTCTCCGCCGCCCAGGTCCCGCCACTCGCCCCAGCTCCGGTCCGCCTCCCGCACCCGGGTGCTGAGTCCCTTCTCCGCGTTGCGCACGAAGAGGTGGACGCGGCCGTCCGGCGCCGCCACGGCGACGGGAACGCCGATGCGTCGCCCCTCGTCCCGGCCGGGCGAGGGGGTGCCGAGACCGCGCCAGGCGAGGAATCCGCCGCCCGGGGTGAGCCGCTCCAGCAGGACGATCTCGCGCTCGTTGTCGGCCCCGTGCCCGCCGAGCGCCGCGAACCGCAGCCCGAACAGGAGGAGACCGCCGTCGCCCGTGGCGGCCGATCCCAGCGCCGGGGCGAGCGGGCCGCCGCCGAGGTCACGGGGCGGGCCCCACACCCCGGCGGCGTCGGCCTCGCGCCACCGGACCAGGCGGAGCCCCACCACCGCGTACGCCGCGAGCCCCCCGCCGGGTTCGGCCGCGACGACGGTGCGGGGGCCCGGATAGCGGTGGTGGGTGGAGCGGACCCAGCCCTTCCTGTTGGTCAGCGGCCGGTCGCCGCCCACGTTGTAGTCGCCGCACCCCGACGGGTTGCCGCAGTCCCAGTCGGGCGAGCCGCCGTAGGGGACGAGAGCGGCGGCCTTCCCGTCGAGCACGCCGGGCGGCAGGTTCTTCGGCCAGTGCCGGTTGTAGTACCCGCGGAACGAGGTGACGACGAACCCCGGTATCCCCTCGCCCTTCCGTGTACTCCTGGCGACCCGGCGGATCATCGCCGCCCACGCGAAGCAGGCCGCCGCGGTGTGATCGGCGTGGTCGGAGTACCCGTGCTGCTCACTGTCCGCCCGCCGCACCGCCTCGGTGCTGTGCTGGATGTCCGGATCCGGGTCCAGGGTGTGCACGACGGTCGGCTCGTAGCGCACCAGCAGCCCGGCGATGACGTCGATCAGCCCGTCGTATGTGTACGAGCCGGCGCGCCGCAGCGGTGAACCCTCGGCGACGACGGTGCGCAGGACCAGCCGGCGGTCCTGCCAGAGGCTGGGCAGCCCGAGCCGGTAGCGGCCGGTGTGCATGGCGGTGTCGAGGAAGATCAGCTCGACCCGGCGCGCCCCGGCGGTCAGGGTGTTGACCTCGGCCCGGTGCCCGCCGTCGAGCTCGGCGACGGAGATCTCCCAGGGGGCGAACCTCTCCAGCCCGAGCAGGGTCGCGTACGCCTGTCGCAGGCCCTGGTGGCGCGCCGAGGAGTACGCGGCCTTGTCCGGCGCCGGGCGGGGCCGGCCGGGGATCTTGTTGACGCCGTCCGCCTCGCCCGCCGTGAGGTACACGCAGACCAGTGGTGTCCCCGCGTCGAGGGCGCGCCGGGTGTCCGGGTTCATGAAGTACAGGTCGTCGTCCGGGTGGGCGAGTATCTGCATGAGCAGCGCACGCCGCGCGGTGCTGATGGGCCGGCCGGGCGCGGGATCCGGGGCGGGGTCCGCACGCCGGGGCGGGGGGACCGAGCAGGCGCTGAGCGCAGCCCCCGTGGCGGCGATCGTCATGACGGTGCGTCGTGGCACACCGTTTCCGGGCAGGGCAGGTCCATCCGTCACGCCACGCACTCCGTCCGCGTCCCCCCGCAGCGGACGGGCGGGAGCCCAGGGCTGCGTGCTGTTGGTCAGCGCAGGTCAGGGCTGTGCGCCTGTTCCTGCGGGGGGATAGACGGGGATCCGGACGGCCGGGTTGCCCGGGGGGTGCGCGAGGCCTCCGCGTCACGGTCACAAGAACGTCACGGAATGCCGTGTTCCCTTGTTCGTGTTCGCACGCCCCGGATGAAGTTGACCTGACAACTTCATGGGGGAGTGGGGCAGAACGATGAGCACGAGCACGTCAGGGGGATCTCCTGACCACGGCGACGGCACGGATCGCGTCTCCGACGAGCAGTGGGCGGAGCTGGTCCGGCGGGCGGAGGAGGGCGGGGCCGACGCGCCGAAGGAGCCCTCGGCCCGCGCCCGGATGGTTACCGCGCGGCTGCGCGCGCTGGACGAGGAGGCGGCGCGCGGGCGGGGCCGGGGCCGTAGGGGCAGGCCGGCCGGACAGTGGCAGCCGGAGGGCTGGCGCACGGGCCCGCCGATCGGGAGCGGCCGCCCCCGGAAGAGCCGGCGCGTCGCCGCGGTCCTGGGGTTCGCCGTGGTCGTGGGGATCCTGGTGGTCACCATGCGGCCGAGCCTGCTGACCGACCACCTGCCCGGCGGGGGCGAATCCGCGAGTGCCGACCCGCTGCCCGCCGAGACCGCGCCGCCGACCGCCGCGCCCGCCGACGGGCCCGTGGGTGACCGGCCGACCCTGGCAGAGCCGTTCCGCGGCTCGCCCGCCGTCCGCTGGGCGGACGGGGCGAAGGGGATCGAGATCCCGGCAGCCGAGGCGGCCGGAGGGATGAGCAAGGGGGAGGTCGAGCAGGCCCTGCGGGCGACCCGGCAGCTACTCGTCGCCGCCAACCTCGATGCCGCCACCCTGCGGGGGGAGAAGCCCGACGAGGCGCTGAACCTGCTCGACCCGCTGCAGAAGGGCGAGCGGGAACGCCTGGAGCGGTCACTGGCGGAGCCCGGCGGGGAACAGGACCCGCTGATGCTGTTCAGCCGGTTCGACCCGGACGAGGCACGGCTGGTCGGGGACGTCGTGAAGACCCGCGGACGGATGACCTTCGAGGCGGGCGCCGCCGGCTCGGTCGAGGTGCACGCCGACTACACGTTCGTCTACCCGCTGGTGGAGCCGGGCGGCGACGAGGTGGCGCGCACGATCGTGCGGCGGAAGCTGACGACGGCGCTGCACGACCCGAAGCGGTTCGTGGCGACGCGCGGCAAGCTCTCCGTCGTCAGTTCCGAGCAGAACTTCGGCAACACCTCCTGCGAGGTGAACGACGGCTTCCTCCACCCGTCCTTCCCGAGCGACAGCGCGAACCCTCCGCGCGGGGACGACGTGGATCCGTACGACCGCAGTGAGTGGCAGCCGGACGGGTCCTGCGGGACGGTCACGCGTACGTAGCTCCGCAGGGATCTACGGGGCCCGCACCATGAACACGTCGACCGGGTCCTCGTGCTCCAGGACGAACCCGTGGCGCTCGTACAGCCTGCGGGCCGCGCTGCCCTGGAGGACGTTGAGGCGGACCGGCGCACCCTCGGCGTCCGTACGGGCCAGGAGGCCGGCCAGGACAGCGGTGCCGATGCCTCTGCCCTGGAGCTCCGGGGCGAGGTAGAAGTGCTCCAGGCACCAGCCGTCCTCGGAGGGCCGCAGGGCGACGCACCCCGCCACGGCCCCGTCGACCTCCACGACGGAGGTGTGCTCGGGAGCGTAGGCGTCACGCAGCCGCTGCCGGACCCGGTGCCCGTCGTAGCGGCCGAGGCGCTCCAGGTCGGGGCGCATCACCAGGGCCCGGAGCTCGGCCATGGCCTCGATGTCATCGGGTGTGGCAGGGCGCAGGGACCACGCCTGAGTGGTACGTACAGACATGGCGGGAGTCTCCCAGAGACTCCGGACGGCAGCGGAGCAGGGCTCCCCGCTGCCGTCCGGGCCCGGCCGGTCAGTGACGCTCGGCGAACACTTCTTCGGTGGTGGTGGCAGTGGCGGCGCGGTGCAGCCACCGGTGCAGGAGCTCAGGGTCGGTGCAGGTGGTGATCTTCTGCCGGAGCTCGTCGGTGAGGGTGATGCCACGGGCTTCGAGGATCAGCAGGAGGCCATCTGCTCGGCCCTGAGCTCGGCCTTCTGCTCGGCCTTCTGCTCGGCCTTCGTCCCGGCCTTCGTCCCGGATCTCTTCGGACATGAAGGACGTGTAGAAAGAGGTATCCACGGCCACCAGGTTCCTCCACTGTTGTGCGGCCGGGCGGTCGCCCAGGCCCTGTGCGGTGAGCTCGACGATGGGGTCGGCGATGTCTTCCGGTGCCTCGCGCAGTGCGGCGGAGAGCGTTTTCAGTATGGCACCGACGTCGGGATTGTCGGCGTGTGTGATGGCCGCGAGGGTGGCGAGTGCGAGGTCCTTGCGGGCTTCGGCCACGTTTGTGATGACGGGCATGTTGTGCGGGCCCGCGACGAGTGGGGTGAGGGTGAGGGTCGGCCATTGGCGGAGGCCGATGGTGAGGGGGCGGGCGGCCCATTGGGCGGTGGCATGGTCCTGACAGACGACCAGGAGCAGGACGGGCAGGCCGCCGTATCGGTTGTGGAGGTAGCTGACGTAGTAGGGCCAACTGGTGGCTTTGCGTGGGTCTTTCTTGCCCTGGGCTTCGACGGCGAGGAGGAAGGGGCCTTCGTCCTGCGTTTCGATGCGCAGCAGGGTGTCGACACGGCGTTCGACGGGGCTGTTCTCGGTGAGGTCGGTGGGCAGGACGGTGGCTGAGGTGGGCGTCGGGACGCTGACGCCGAGGACTTCGGATACGCGGGAGAAGAGGCCGGGGTACTCCTGGAAGATGCGGTGCATTGCCTCGTGGGGTGAGCTGACCATGCGGGTCCGTTCGGGATGAGGGCGTGTATTTCACGCGGCTCTGTGCAGGACGTCTGGCTGTTCGGTTCGGCAGTCCCGGCAGTGACCGGGGTGGGCGGCGCGGAAGGCGCGGTCGCAGGTGTCGCAGTTCTGGAGCGGGATCACGATCACCTTGCGGCGGGGCGGGGTGAGGTCTGCTGTGCCGGGGAGCGGGGGTGGCAGGAGCGTGGTGATGCGGCTGCGGACGAACTTCGCCGGGTGTTTCACCGGGGTCGGGAGGTCGCTGGTGAGGGCGTGGCGGATGGTGTCGGGGTGGGCGTCGCGTTCGAGCCAGGTAGCGACACCGGGGGCGAGTGCCTCGATGTCCGCCTCAGAGAGGGTGAGTTGGGGCGAGCTGCGCCGGAGGTCTGCCAGGAGCGCTGTGGCGGCTCGGTGGAGTTCCACGGTGGGCGCGTGGGGGTGGGGGAGCGGCGGGGGCTGTTTCCTCGGGGCCGTGGGAGCCGGTACGTAGACGGGGGCGGCTGACGGCAGGGGTGCAGGGGCTGCGGGTGCGGCGGTAGGCGGCGGAGGTGGTGCCTCGACGGGCGCCGGGGGTGGCGGCGGAGCGGCGAGCGTGGCTGGTGGCTCGCTGTGGCGGGGCTGAGGGCGCGACGCGGTGGCCGTGGCGCCGGGCTGGTTGTACGACACCGTGCGTGTGACCATGCGGCCGTCGGGGAGGCGTACGCGGCTGCGGTGGAGGTAGCCGGTGGCTTCCAGCTCGTGCAGGGCGGCGGCGATGCGGGCTTCGCTCTCCGGGAAGCGGGCGGTGAGGACCTTAATGCCGACCTTGGACCCGGCGGGCAGCGACTGGATGTGTGCGGCGAGCCCGATCGCGGTGAGGGAGAGGCCACGGTGCTGGGCGAGGTGGTTGCCGATGACCGTGAAGCCGGAGATGTGGCGGACGTTGACGTGGAGGACGCCGGAAGTCGGCGTGACGTCGAGCCGGGTGCCAGGGGAGCCGGGCTGGGCGCACGGGGGCGCGATAACCTGCGGGGTATCCATCGGGAAGGTGTCACTTCCTCGTGGTCAGGCCTCGACCGGGATTCGCAGTCCCGGCCGGGGCCGTCTCGTGTCTGTGGTTGTCGCGGCGAGCATATGCCAGCCAACCTGCCCCAAATCCAGCCCTGTTGCGATATGTCACCCGTGCGAGTGATGCAGGTCAGGACGGGGGTGGGGTGGGGTCTGGTCGGGTTTCTTTCCCGAGTTCTTTAAAAGCCTTTAGACGTCGTGGGTGGCCGCGTCGCGGGTCACCGAGGCGTGGTCGACCGGGTCGTGGGTGCCCGCGACCCGGTGGAGCCGGTCACGGCGCGAGGTCGAGCTCCGCCCAGACCGTTTTGCGCGGGACCGGGCCCGGGGAGACGCCCCAGCGGTCGGCGAGGGCCGCGACGATGAGCAGGCCGCGCCCGCCCTCCCTGTGGTGGTCGGGGGGCGTTGTGACGGGCAGGCGGTCACCCCGGGTGTCGATGACCTCGATCCGCAGTCGGCTGTCCGCGTGCACGGCGAGGCGCAGTTGGAAGTCCCGGCCGGTTACCCGCCCGTGGACCGAGGCGTTGGCGGCGAGCTCCGCGACGATGTGCGCGGCCGAGTCGGAGGGAAGCCCCCAGAGGTCGAGATGGGCCACGGCGAGGAGGCGGGCGAGCCGGGCGCCTCGGCGAGTGGGGGAGAGGAGCACGGTGAACGTGCGTTCGTCGGTGGGCCCTTGAGGGGTGGCGGTCTGTTGGTTCACGTCACTCAGCGTGGCCGGGTCTGCGTACCGTGCCCAGTGACCGAGCCCTTGCGTACGGTGATTGTCCCGGGCTTGTCCAGTGCTGTCCCGGCTGTCCGGAGTGACGTGCGGGGAACAGGGGCGGTTGAGGAAGAACGGCACGCACGTCGGAAGTGGGGCACGGATGAGTGTGGACGGGGTCGGTACGGAGCAGGGTGGCGGCGGGGCGGACGAGCCCGGCTGGGATGTCGATCCCGATGACGAGTCGGGCGTTGCGGTGGTCGCCGCCGTGGGGCGCCAGGTCAAGGCCTGGCGGGAGGCGGCCGGGATGCGGGCCGGCGAGCTCGGGGCCGCGATCGGGTACGGGGAGGACCTGGTCCGCAAGGTGGAGGGCGGGCGGCGGATCCCTCGGCCGGAGTTCCTGGACAGGGTGGACGAGGTCCTGGGGGCGGGCGGCAAGATCGCCGCGATGAAGCAGGATCTGGCGGCGGTCCGGTACCCGAAGAAGATCCGGGAGCTGGCGAAGATGGAAGAGCGAGCGGTCGAGATGGGTTTGTACAGCAACCACAACATCCACGGCCTGCTGCAGACGCCGGAGTATGCGCGGGCTCTGTTCGAGATGCGGAGGCCCGCGTACTCGGAAGACGAGGTGGAAAGGGTGTTGGCCGCGCGCATGGCCAGGCGGTGCGTCTTCGAGAGGTCACCAGCTCCCGCGCTCAGCTTCGTGCAGGAGGAAGTAACCCTGCGCCGCCCCATCGGGGGTGCATCGGTATTGCGTCGGCAGCTCGAACACCTGTTGCAGGTAGGGCAGTTGCGGAACGTTGAAATTCAGGTGATGCCGACCAGCCGCGAGGATCACGCAGGAATGGACGGAGGAGTCGAGGTATTGAAGTTCGAGGACGGCACTGCGGTTGGGCGGTCGGACGGAGCGTTCGCAGGCCGGCCGGTGTCCGATCTGAAACAGCTCAGGATCCTCGAACTGCGCTATGGGATGATCCGGGCCCAGGCTCTCGCGCCACGGGAGTCGCTGGCCTTTATCGAGCAACTGCTGGGAGAGACATGATGCGCGAGACCTCTGCCGGGGACGCTTCCGGGCTGGAGTGGTTCAAGAGCAGTTACAGCAGCAGCAGCGAAGGTGACTCTTGCGTCGAGGTCGCGGCAGCCCACGGCGCGATGCACGTCCGCGACTCGAAGAACCTGCCCGGCCCGCAGCTCACCTTCGGGGACGACGCATGGGCGGGCTTCGTCCCGTACGCCGCCGGGCGCTGACCCTCCCTATATACGTACCGGGACCAACGACGCCTCCCGGATCCCCCGCAGCACCTCCGCCCCGATCTCCGCCAGCCGGTGGGCCGGTGGCGGGGTCGCGCCGAACCCGATCGCGTACCCCGTGCGGCCGTCGGCCGTGAGAGGGCGCGGCCAGACTCGGCAGTCGGCGGCGCCCGCCTCGGTGAGGGCGGTGGCCAGGACGAGGAGGCGGCCGCGCAGGCGCCCCTCGGCCGGTCCGCCCGTGGGTACGGAGGCGAGGGCCCAGGACGGGTGCAGTTCGGGAAGGCTCGGCGGCGCGCACAGCAGGGGGCGCGGGTCGTTCCCGTCCCCGGCCGACTCCAGGAGCTCCCAGGCGCGGTACAGCTCTGCGGAGAGGAGATCGCGGCCTGCGGCGGAGACCTGCGTGGTGCAGGAACGTACGGGGGCGGTCGGGGTCAGCACGGTGACCGGGGACGCGGTTGCCGCCGCCCCGCCCACCGCCTCGCCCCAGTCCCACGCCGCCCAGATCGCGAAGAAGTGCCGGAGCAGCGCGAGCGGCGGCAGGTCGCCCGCCTCGTGGGCGGTACGGGCCGCGAGTACGGCCCAGGCGAGGCCCGGCAGTCCGCCGCAGGGTGCGGAGTCCAGGCCCCTCGCCGCCGCCCATGCCTTGACGTCCCGGGCGAGGGCGGCGAAGACGCCCCGGTGCGGGTCCGCCAGCGCGAGCACCGCATCGGCGTCGCTCACCGCGCTGAGCGCGATCGCCGCCGCCTCGCCCAGTTCCGCCCGGCGGGCGACCGCCTCGGCGGGGGAGAGGCCGCCGGTCGCCACGGTGACCAGGTCGACCCGGAGGCCGTCCAAGTGCCAGCGCAGGCCGGGCACCCGGGCGCCCGTCACCTCCCGCAGGTCCCGCGCCTCCGGGAACGCGGCGGCCAGTCGTTGGCCTACCCCTGCCGGATCGGAGGCGCCGGGCAGCGCGGCGACCAGGTCCAGGTCCGCGCCGGGCAGCGCGCAGCTCATGCGCCGGGAGCCGACGACGTGGACCCGGGCGCCGGGCAGGGCCGCGGTGACGCGTTCCGTGACCCCTTCACTCCCTTCGGCCACCAGAAGGGGAGGGCCCAGCTCCACCCGTACTCCGTAGTGGTCGGAGATGTACAGCCCCTCCGGGCCGGGTGTTTCGCCGGTCAGGGCCGCCGACCGGGCGCGCAGCCGTTCCGTACGCAGCAGGACCCTGTCCAGCCGGGAGATACGGCCGGACAGGGAGGAGACCGCGGCGAGGGGGTTCGCTGACGGGTCGAAGGTGGCGGTCCGGTCGGCGGGGCCGTGCACCTGGCTCCAGGCGTCCGTCATCGCCAGGCGGGTCTGTGGGCGGTCGCTGCCGTCGTTGAAGTCTCCGACGAGCAGCAGTTCGCCCTCGATGCCCGCCAACCCCGTGGCCAGGTCGGCCAGTTCGGTGTCGCGGCGGGTGGCGCCCTCGGGGGAGTGGTCGCTGCTCAGGTGGGTCACGGCCACCGTGACGGGGCCGTCGGCCGTCTCGACGACGGCCGCGGTCACCGCCTTGTGCGGGCCGAGGGCGTGCACCCCCGCCTCGCTCACGGGAAGCCGGCTGAGCAGCAGCAGCCCGTTGTCCGCCACGTCACGGCCGGCCGGTTCGGTGGCGATGACGTATCCGTCCCGTACCCACGCGCGGTCCAGCAGCAGGCGCAGCAGCGCGGGCTCCGCCTCCTGGAGTGCGATGACGTCCGCGTCCGCCGCACACAGGGCGTCGAGCAGGAGGGGGCGGCGCCGGGCCGTGTCGATGCGGTCGCTGTCGTACCGGTCCCAGAGCGTGTTCCAGGTGAGCACGGTCAGGGAGGCGGAGGCGGACGAGCCCGGCGGTCCGGGGGAGGCCGGCTCCCAGGCGCCCGTCGCCGGGGAGAACGCGTGCGGGACGCGTGAGGTGAAGTACGGGGACGGCAGGCGGCGCGGGGTCCGGACGCGCCCCGCCTCCGACGCGTCGATCCGGTCGAGTCCCGTGGAGCGGTCCCACACCACCTCGTCGTCCGCCTCGAAGAACAGCACCCGGTGCCAGGGGATGTCGCCGCCGGGCGTGAACCGCTCCAGCGGCACCCGCTTGGGGTCACGGCCGCGCTGGGCGACGCCCAGGAAGAAGCGCGCCGGGTCGAACCGGGCGTCCCAGCGGACCCGGTGGTAGATCTCCTCGCTCGTACGCATCAGGTCCGGTCCTCCACGGTTCCGCTCGTCCCGATGTACCAGGTGCGGTGGGCCTGGCCGGGGTACGGGGGTACGAAGCGGCGCACCTGGGAGGCCAGGACGTCCGGGGGCACCGGATGGCCGCGCCGGCCGTTGCGCGCGGTGAGCTCGTCCGTGCCGACCCATGCCACGGCGTGGGTGAGCAGAGCGTCCCTGCGGTGGGCGGCCGCGTGCACGAGGGAGCGCTGGCGCGGGTTGAGCGAGGTGGCGTCCCAGACCACGGTCGCGCCCGGGACGAGCGCGGCGTCCAGGCGGCGCAGCGCCTCGCGCAGGACGTCCGCGTTGGCGCTCTGGTCGGCGCGCGATCCGCGGGACTCGCGCAGGTCGTCGAGCGAGATGTACGTGGCGGTGCCCGGCAGCCCGCGGCCGAAGGTGCTCTTCCCGCTGCCCGAGGGACCGACCAGGTGGATCAGGCGCGGGAAGTCCCCGGACCGCCACCGCCAGGTCGCGGCGACCGCCTCCTCCGCGGTGGTGAGGCGGCCCAGCGCGTAGGCCTCGCGGGCCTGCGCCAGACAACGGTCGGCGGAGTCCGGCTCCAGGCCGGCGAAGGCGGCGGGCAGCCCGTCCGGTTCGGCCACGTCCTGGCCGTGCAGCTCCGACCACTCCACCTGCTCGCGGGCCTCGGGCCCGTCGGCCAGCACGCCGGCCAGCGCGTGCAGCACCGTCAGGTCCGCGGCGAGCGCCATCCTCGCCAGGCCGCTGTGCCGGTCGTCGTCCGGGTGGGGACGGTGCAGGAGGGGGTGAAGGCCGACCAGGTCCGCGGTCCGCCGGGCGAGCCGCATCCCGAGCGGTCCGGCGAGCGCGGGTGCGAGTGAGGCCCGGCGGGTGCGGTGCAGCAGGGCGGCGAGCACCCCGGCCAGCCGGTCGTCGCCGGTACGGTCCCGTGCGTCCAGGGCGTCGGCGGTCATGAGGGCGGCCGGCGCGTCACCGGGGCCGGCTCCCGCGGCGACGGCGAGTGCCGCAGGGTCCACGGGGGCGCCCGAGCGCACCGCCCACAGGGCGGCGGCGGGGCCCAGCCCGTTCTCCACCACCTCCGCGTGCATCCAGTGCGTGTCCGTCCTCACATGCCCCGGCCGCACCCACTTCGCCACCCGCCGCGCGAACCCCGCGGCGGGAAAGCCCTCGGCAGGCCGGACGACGTACCCCTCCTGGCGTTCCGTGTCCGGCCTCAGCGCGCGCAGCGCGTTCTCGGCCCGGGCGTCGAACACACCGCGCCACAGCACCGTCGGCGTCGGGATCCCCAGGTCCCGCAGGAAGTCCACGGTCCGGTCCCAGTCCAGGCAGAAGTCTCCGTCCCAGACGGAGAAGCCGTAGAAGTGGCTCGCGAGGTCCTCGTACGGGATCGAGTGGCGGGCGAACATGTTCTCGCCGCAGATCCGCCACCCCGCCGGGATGCGCGGGCCGATGCGGCTCTGGAGCGCCTTGACCCAGGCCCGGGAGGGGTGGTGCGCCGAGTCGAGGGAGCGGGCGTGCAGCCCGTCGGCGTACAGCGTGGTGTTCTCGCCGTCCAGCTTCTCGGTGACCACGACCTGGGAGCCGGTCAGTCCGGCGAGGTCGGCGAGGCGCACGTCGTCCGAGGTGGCCCCGGGTGACCAGGGAAGATGCGAGGTCCGTGGATAGTGCGTACGCATGTTCCGTGCCCCCGGTGAGTCGCCGTTCCGGCCGGTCACACTAGGGGCGGTGGCGTGCGGCCCTCGACCGAATATCGCGGCACGGTGCACGGGCCGGTCGTGCCCGCGTTTGACCGGTCCCCCGCAGGGGGTAAGATCCCCGGCCCGATTGGCCAGGCCCCCGAGCCGTGTGGCACACTAGCCAGGTTGCTCGGTTGAGTGTCAATGCTGCGCGCCTCCCGCCGGGAGGACCGGAAGCGAGTCCCACAGTACTCGTCGACCCCAGGGTCGGACGTACGGGAATCTTTCGGGAAGCGTCAGTGGGGCGCTGACCAGGCACCCGGTGGGGTTTCGCCCCCGGCAGCGCGGTTTCGGCCCGCACCCCCTTGGTTGGGAAATCCTTCGGGAGATCTTCGTAGAGGGGATGCGACACGCCCGACCGCGTGGGTCGGAGGCGGAGTTAAGAGAACTCCCGGGTTCCAGAGCGTTATGAGAGACAGGACTACTAGTAGCCATGGCGGGACAGAAGATCCGCATCCGGCTCAAGGCCTACGACCACGAGGTCATCGACTCCTCGGCGAAGAAGATCGTCGAGACGGTGACGCGCACTGGTGCGTCGGTCGCGGGCCCGGTGCCGCTGCCCACTGAGAAGAACGTGTACTGCGTCATCAAGTCGCCGCACAAGTACAAGGACTCTCGCGAGCACTTCGAGATGCGCACGCACAAGCGCCTCATCGACATTCTCGACCCCACGCCGAAGACGGTTGACTCGCTGATGCGCCTCGACCTGCCGGCGGGCGTCGACATCGAGATCAAGCTCTGAGGGGACGGGCCGAGATGAGCAAGAACATCAAGGGCGTCCTGGGCGAGAAGCTCGGCATGACCCAGGTCTGGGACGAGAACAACCGGGTTGTCCCGGTGACCGTCGTCAAGGCCGGGCCGTGCGTCGTGACGCAGGTTCGTACGAACGACAGCGACGGCTACGAGTCGGTCCAGATCGCCTTCGGCGAGATCGACCCGCGCAAGGTGAACAAGCCCCTCAAGGGCCACTTCGCCAAGGCCGACGTGACCCCGCGCCGCCACCTGGTGGAGCTCCGCACCCCTGACGCCAGCGAGTACACGCTGGGCCAGGAGGTCACTGCCGAGGTGTTCGAGTCCGGCGTCAAGGTTGACGTCACGGGCAAGAGCAAGGGCAAGGGCTTCGCCGGTGTCATGAAGCGTCACAACTTCAAGGGCCTCGGCGCCGGCCACGGCGTCCAGCGCAAGCACCGTTCCCCCGGTTCGATCGGTGGCTGCGCCACCCCTGGGCGTGTCTTCAAGGGCATGCGCATGGCCGGTCGTATGGGTAACGAGCGCGTCACCACCCAGAACCTGACCATCCACGCGGTTGACGCGGAGAAGGGTCTGCTGCTCATCAAGGGCGCGGTCCCCGGTCCGAACGGCGGCCTCGTCCTGGTCCGTACCGCGGCCAAGGGGGCTTGAGGTAATGAGCACCATTGACATCCTTTCGCCGGCAGGCGACAAGGCCGGTACCGTCGAGCTCCCCGCGGAGATCTTCGACGCGAAGACCAGCGTTCCGCTGATCCACCAGGTCGTTGTCGCACAGCTGGCAGCTGCCCGTCAGGGCACGCACAAGACCAAGCGTCGCGGCGAAGTCCGTGGTGGTGGCCGCAAGCCGTACCGCCAGAAGGGCACCGGCCGCGCGCGCCAGGGTTCGACCCGTGCGCCGCAGTTCGCCGGTGGTGGCGTCGTCCACGGCCCGCAGCCGCGTGACTACTCGCAGCGCACCCCGAAGAAGATGAAGGCCGCCGCCCTGCGCGGTGCCCTCTCGGACCGGGCGCGTCACTCCCGCATCCACGTCGTCACCGGCGTGGTCGAGGGTGGGATCTCCACCAAGGCCGCCAAGACGCTGTTCGGCAAGATCTCGGAGCGCAGCAACCTGCTCCTGGTCGTCGACCGCGCCGACGAGGCCGCGTGGCTGTCCGCGCGCAACCTGCCCCAGGTGCACATCCTGGAGCCGGGCCAGCTGAACACGTACGACGTGATCGTCTCTGACGACGTGGTCTTCACCCAGGCCGCTTTCGAGTCCTTCGTGTCTGGCCCCCAGACCGCTGAGACCGAAGGGAGCGCCGCCTGATGAGTGAGGCGACCGTTACCAGCAAGACCTACTCGGACCCGCGTGACGTTCTCGTCAAGCCGGTTGTCTCCGAGAAGAGCTACGCACTGCTCGACGAGAACAAGTACACGTTCATCGTCGCGCCCGGCTCCAACAAGACCCAGATCAAGCAGGCCGTGGAAGCGGTCTTCTCGGTCAAGGTCACCGGGGTCAACACGATCAACCGGCAGGGTAAGCGCAAGCGCACCAAGACCGGTTTCGGCAAGCGCGCCGACACGAAGCGCGCCATCGTGACCCTCGCCGAGGGCGACCGTATCGACATCTTCGGCGGCCCGACCTCCTGACGGAGGTCGAGTCGTCCGGAATCGGACGAGGACTGAGAAATGGGTATCCGCAAGTACAAGCCGACGACCCCGGGCCGTCGTGGCTCCAGCGTCGCCGACTTTGTCGAGATCACGCGGTCCACGCCGGAGAAGTCGCTGGTCCGCCCCCTGCACAGCAAGGGCGGCCGTAACAACGCCGGTCGTGTGACCGTTCGCCACCAGGGTGGTGGCCACAAGCGCGCCTACCGCGTGATCGACTTCCGTCGTCACGACAAGGACGGCGTGCCGGCCAAGGTCGCGCACATCGAGTACGACCCGAACCGCACCGCGCGCATCGCGCTGCTGCACTACGCGGACGGCGAGAAGCGTTACATCGTCGCCCCCCGTGGTCTGTCGCAGGGTGACCGCGTCGAGAACGGTCCGGGCGCCGACATCAAGCCGGGCAACAACCTGGCGCTGCGCAACATCCCGGTCGGTACGACCATCCACGCCATCGAGCTGCGGCCCGGCGGCGGCGCGAAGTTCGCCCGTTCCGCGGGTGCCTCCGTGCAGCTGCTGGCGAAGGAGGGCACGATGGCCCACCTTCGTATGCCTTCCGGCGAGATCCGGCTGGTCGACGCCCGCTGCCGCGCCACGATCGGTGAGGTCGGCAACGCCGAGCAGTCGAACATCAACTGGGGCAAGGCCGGCCGCATGCGCTGGAAGGGCGTTCGCCCGACCGTCCGCGGTGTCGCGATGAACCCGGTTGACCACCCGCACGGTGGTGGTGAAGGCAAGACCTCCGGTGGACGTCACCCGGTCTCGCCGTGGGGTCAGAAGGAGGGTCGTACTCGCTCGCCGAAGAAGGCATCGAGCAAGTACATCGTCCGCCGCCGCAAGACGAACAAGAAGCGCTAGGAGCGGGTTTAGATGCCGCGCAGTCTCAAGAAGGGGCCCTTCGTCGACGGCCACCTCGTCAAGAAGGTGGACGTACAGAACGAAGCAGGCACCAAGAACGTCATCAAGACCTGGTCCCGTCGCTCGATGATCATCCCGGCCATGCTGGGTCACACCATCGCGGTGCACAACGGCAAGATCCACGTCCCGGTGTTCGTCACCGAGTCGATGGTCGGCCACAAGCTCGGCGAGTTCTCGCCGACTCGCACCTTCCGCGGCCACGTCAAGGACGACCGGAAGTCGAAGCGCCGCTAGCGCGGGGTGGAAACGACTATGACTCACACCGAAGGGACAACCATGGAAGCCAGGGCCCAGGCGCGGTACATCCGCGTCACGCCCATGAAGGCCCGCCGCGTGGTGGACCTCATCCGTGGCATGGATGCCACGGAGGCTCAGGCGGTCCTGCGTTTCGCCCCGCAGGCCGCGAGCGTGCCGGTTGGCAAGGTGCTTGACAGCGCCATCGCCAACGCTGCACACAACTACGACCACCCTGACGCCTCTTCGCTGGTCATCAGCGAGGCGTTCGTGGACGAGGGCCCGACCCTGAAGCGGTTCCGTCCGCGTGCTCAGGGCCGTGCCTACCGGATCCGTAAGCGGACCAGCCACATCACCGTGGTCGTCAGCAGCAAGGAAGGAACCCGGTAATGGGCCAGAAGGTAAACCCGCACGGGTTCCGGCTCGGCATTACCACGGACTTCAAGTCCCGTTGGTACGCCGACAAGCTGTACAAGGACTACGTCAAGGAAGACGTCGCCATTCGTCGAATGATGACGAAGGGCATGGAGCGGGCCGGCATCTCGAAGGTTGAGATCGAGCGCACCCGCGACCGCGTCCGCGTTGACATCCACACCGCCCGCCCGGGCATCGTCATCGGCCGCCGTGGCGCCGAGGCCGACCGCATCCGTGGCGAGCTGGAGAAGCTGACCGGCAAGCAGGTCCAGCTGAACATCCTCGAGGTCAAGAACCCCGAGGTGGACGCTCAGCTGGTGGCCCAGGCCGTCGCCGAGCAGCTCTCCTCCCGTGTCTCCTTCCGTCGTGCCATGCGTAAGAGCATGCAGAGCACGATGAAGGCGGGCGCAAAGGGCATCAAGATCCAGTGCGGTGGCCGCCTCGGCGGCGCCGAGATGTCCCGCTCGGAGTTCTACCGCGAGGGCCGCGTGCCCCTGCACACGCTCCGTGCGAACGTCGACTACGGCTTCTTCGAGGCCAAGACGACCTTCGGCCGCATCGGCGTGAAGGTCTGGATCTACAAGGGCGACGTCAAGAACATCGCCGAGGTCCGCGCCGAGAACGCAGCGGCTCGTGCCGGCAACCGTCCGGCCCGTGGCGGCGCTGACCGCCCGGCCGGCCGTGGTGGCCGTGGTGGCGAGCGTGGCGGTCGCGGCGGCCGCAAGCCGCAGCAGTCCGCGCCGGCAGCAGAGGCCCCCAAGGCCGACGCTCCCGCCGCCGCTGCTCCGGCTGAGAGCACCGGAACGGAGGCCTGACCGAAATGCTGATCCCCCGTAGGGTCAAGCACCGCAAGCAGCACCACCCGAAGCGCAGCGGTATGTCCAAGGGTGGCACGCAGGTTGCGTTCGGCGAGTACGGCATCCAGGCGCTGTCCCCGGCGTACGTGACGAACCGCCAGATCGAGGCAGCTCGTATCGCGATGACCCGCCACATCAAGCGTGGCGGCAAGGTCTGGATCAACATCTACCCGGACCGCCCCCTGACGAAGAAGCCTGCCGAGACCCGCATGGGTTCCGGTAAGGGTTCTCCCGAGTGGTGGATCGCGAACGTCAAGCCCGGTCGGGTGATGTTCGAGCTGTCCTACCCGAACGAGAAGATTGCTCGTGAGGCGCTCACCCGCGCTGCTCACAAGCTTCCGATGAAGTGCCGGATCGTTCGGCGCGAGGCAGGTGAGTCGTGATGTCGGCCGGTACCAAGGCGTCCGAGCTGCGCGAGCTGGGCGGCGAGGAGCTTCTCAACAAGCTCCGCGAGGCCAAGGAAGAGCTGTTCAACCTCCGCTTCCAGGCGGCGACGGGGCAGCTCGAGAACCACGGTCGGCTCAAGTCCGTCCGTAAGGACATCGCCCGGATCTACACCCTGATGCGCGAGCGCGAGCTGGGCATCGAGACGGTGGAGAGCGTCTGATGAGCGAGAAGACTGTGACTGAGACCAACACCGACCGCGGTTTCCGTAAGACCCGTGAGGGTCTGGTCGTCAGCGACAAGATGGACAAGACCGTCGTCGTCGCTGTCGAGGACCGCGTCAAGCACGCGCTGTACGGCAAGGTCATCCGCCGTACGAACAAGCTCAAGGCCCACGACGAGCAGAACGCTGCAGGCGTCGGCGACCGCGTTGTCATCATGGAGACGCGTCCGCTGTCCGCCACGAAGCGCTGGCGCATCGTCGAGATCCTCGAGAAGGCCAAGTAATTCCTGAAGGGCATTCCCCTCAGGCAAGTTCCGCCAGGCTCGGCGGGGGCACCTTCACCGGAGCCCCCGCCGGGAACCGGCAGACGATCAGGAGATAGACGTGATCCAGCAGGAGTCGCGACTGCGCGTCGCCGACAACACGGGTGCGAAGGAAATTCTCACCATCCGTGTTCTCGGTGGCTCGGGTCGCCGCTACGCGGGCATCGGTGACGTCATCGTCGCCACCGTCAAGGACGCGATCCCCGGTGGCAACGTGAAGAAGGGTGACGTCGTCAAGGCCGTCATCGTTCGCACCGTCAAGGAGCGTCGTCGCCCGGATGGCTCGTACATCCGCTTCGACGAGAACGCCGCTGTCATTCTCAAGAACGACGGCGACCCCCGCGGCACCCGTATCTTCGGCCCGGTGGGCCGTGAGCTGCGCGAGAAGAAGTTCATGAAGATCATCTCGCTCGCGCCGGAGGTGCTGTAAGCATGAAGATCAAGAAGGGCGACCTGGTTCAGGTCATCACCGGTAAGGACAAGGGCAAGCAGGGCAAGGTCATCGTTGCCTTCCCCGCTCAGGACCGCGTCCTCGTCGAGGGTGTCAACCGGGTCAAGAAGCACACCAAGGCCGGTCAGACGGCTCGCGGTTCGCAGACGGGTGGCATTGTCACCACCGAGGCCCCGATTCACGTCAGCAACGTTCAGCTGGTCGTGGAGAAGGACGGCAACAAGGTCGTCACCCGCGTCGGCTACCGCTTTGACGACGAGGGCAAGAAGATCCGCGTTGCCAAGCGGACCGGTGAGGACATCTGATGACGACCACCACTGCGCCGCGTCTCAAGACGCGCTACCGCGAAGAGATCGCCGGCAAGCTGCGTGAGGAGTTCTCCTACGAGAACGTCATGCAGGTCCCCGGTCTGGTCAAGATCGTGGTCAACATGGGTGTGGGCGACGCCGCCCGCGACTCCAAGCTGATCGACGGTGCCGTCAAGGACCTCACCACGATCACCGGCCAGAAGCCCGCCGTCACGAAGGCCCGCAAGTCGATCGCGCAGTTCAAGCTGCGCGAGGGGCAGCCGATCGGCTGCCACGTCACCCTCCGTGGTGACCGCATGTGGGAGTTCCTGGACCGTACGCTGTCGCTCGCGCTTCCGCGTATCCGTGACTTCCGTGGTCTGTCGCCGAAGCAGTTCGACGGCCGTGGCAACTACACCTTCGGTCTCACGGAGCAGGTCATGTTCCACGAGATCGACCAGGACAAGATCGACCGGGTCCGGGGCATGGACATCACCGTGGTCACCACGGCGACCAACGACGACGAGGGTCGTGCCCTGCTTCGTCACCTCGGCTTCCCGTTCAAGGAGAACTGACCGTGGCGAAGAAGGCTCTGATCGCTAAGGCCGCCCGTAAGCCGAAGTTCGGCGTGCGCGGTTACACCCGCTGCCAGCGCTGCGGCCGGCCCCACTCCGTCTACCGCAAGTTCGGCCTCTGCCGCGTGTGCCTTCGTGAGATGGCTCACCGTGGCGAGCTGCCGGGCGTGACCAAGAGCTCCTGGTAATCCTGCTTCGCCCTCGGGCGTCGTAGGACCGGAAAGCTCTCGGTAAGTATCCGGTCGGCAGGAGCCCCGCTCTTCATGCCGTAGGCTTGAAGGGTTGGGCGCCTGCCGCCCTGACCGACTTACTACGCCGTAGGTCCCCGCACCGCACCCGTCCCGCCACTGAGTGGGGAGAGGGATGGCGCATACAGGAAACCCCGGCGAGAGAGGCCGAAGGCCAACTCATGACCATGACTGATCCCATCGCAGACATGCTCACGCGTCTGCGTAACGCGAACTCGGCGTATCACGACGATGTTTCGATGCCGCACAGCAAGATCAAGTCGCACATCGCGGAGATCCTCCAGCAGGAGGGCTTCATCACCGGCTGGAAGGTCGAGGACGCCGAGGTCGGTAAGAGCCTCGTTCTCGAGCTGAAGTTCGGGCCGAACCGCGAGCGTTCGATCGCCGGCATCAAGCGCATCTCGAAGCCGGGTCTGCGTGTGTACGCAAAGTCCACCAACCTGCCGAAGGTTCTCGGCGGCCTGGGCGTGGCGATCATCTCCACGTCCCACGGCCTCCTGACCGGCCAGCAGGCAGGCAAGAAGGGCGTAGGTGGGGAAGTCCTCGCCTACGTCTGGTAGTCGGGAAAGGAAGGAAAGCTCATGTCGCGAATCGGCAAGCTCCCCATCCAGGTTCCCGCCGGTGTGGACGTCACCATCGATGGCCGCACGGTCGCGGTGAAGGGCCCGAAGGGTTCCCTCTCGCACACCGTCGCCGCGCCGATCGAGGTCACCAAGGGTGAGGACGGCGTGCTCAGCGTCGTCCGCCCGAACGACGAGCGTCAGAACAAGGCCCTTCACGGCCTGTCCCGCACGCTGGTGGCGAACATGATCACCGGTGTGACCCAGGGATACAGCAAGGCGCTCGAGATCAGTGGTGTCGGTTACCGCGTCCAGGCGAAGGGCTCCAACCTGGAGTTCGCCCTGGGCTACAGCCACCCGATCCTCATCGAGGCTCCGGAAGGCATCACCTTCAAGGTCGAGTCGCCCACGAAGCTCAGCGTCGAGGGCATCGACAAGCAGAAGGTCGGCGAGGTAGCCGCCAACATCCGCAAGCTGCGGAAGCCCGACCCGTACAAGGCCAAGGGCGTCAAGTACGCCGGCGAGGTCATCCGGCGCAAGGTCGGAAAGGCTGGTAAGTAGCCATGGCATACGGTGTGAAGATCGCCAAGGGCGACGCGTACAAGCGTGCCGCTCTCAAGCGGCGCCATATCCGCGTCCGCAAGCACATCTCCGGTTCGCCGGAGCGTCCCCGCTTGGTCGTGACGCGTTCCAACCGCCACATCGTCGCCCAGGTCATCGACGACATCGCGGGCCACACGCTCGCGTCGGCGTCGACCCTGGACACGTCGATCCGTGGTGCGGAGGGTGACAAGAGCGCCCAGGCCAAGCAGGTCGGCGCGCTTGTCGCCGAGCGTGCCAAGGCCGCAGGCGTCGAGGCCGTCGTGTTTGACCGCGGTGGTAACCAGTACGCCGGGCGGATTGCCGCTCTGGCTGACGCCGCCCGTGAAGCCGGGCTGAAGTTCTAAGCCCCGGTTCCAACGCACAGCGGACGTAACAGAGAGAGGTAATTCCAATGGCTGGACCCCAGCGCCGCGGAAGCGGTGCCGGTGGCGGCGAGCGGCGGGACCGGAAGGGCCGTGACGGTGGCGCTGCCGCCGAGAAGACCGCGTACGTCGAGCGTGTCGTCGCGATCAACCGCGTCGCCAAGGTAGTGAAGGGTGGTCGTCGCTTCAGCTTCACCGCGCTGGTCGTGGTGGGCGATGGTGACGGCACCGTCGGTGTCGGATACGGCAAGGCCAAGGAAGTTCCCGCGGCCATCGCCAAGGGCGTCGAAGAGGCCAAGAAGAGCTTCTTCAAGGTCCCGCGTATCCAGGGCACCATCCCTCACCCGATCCAGGGCGAGAAGGCTGCGGGCGTCGTCCTGCTGAAGCCTGCTTCCCCCGGTACCGGTGTTATCGCCGGTGGCCCGGTGCGCGCCGTTCTGGAGTGCGCCGGCGTTCACGACATCCTGTCGAAGTCGCTCGGTTCTTCGAACCCGATCAACATCGTGCACGCGACCGTGGCGGCCCTCCAGGGCCTGCAGCGTCCCGAGGAGATCGCGGCCCGCCGCGGTCTGCCCCTCGAGGACGTCGCCCCCGCGGCTCTGCTCCGTGCGCGTGCGGGAGCGGGTGCGTAATGGCTCGCCTCAAGATCACGCAGACGAAGTCGTACATCGGCAGCAAGCAGAACCACCGCGACACCCTGCGTTCGCTCGGGCTCAAGCGCCTGAACGACTCGGTTGTCAAGGAGGACCGCCCCGAGTTCCGCGGAATGGTTCAGACCGTCCGCCACCTCGTGACGGTTGAGGAGGTTGACTGACATGGCGGAGAACAGCCCGCTGAAGGCCCACAACCTCCGGCCTGCCCCGGGCGCCAAGACCGCCAAGACCCGTGTGGGTCGTGGTGAGGCGTCCAAGGGTAAGACCGCAGGCCGTGGTACCAAGGGTACGAAGGCTCGTTACCAGGTTCCGGAGCGCTTCGAGGGTGGCCAGATGCCCCTCCACATGCGTCTCCCGAAGCTCAAGGGCTTCAAGAACCCGTTCCGCACGGAGTACCAGGTCGTGAACCTGGACAAGCTCGCGACGCTCTACCCCGAGGGTGGAGAGGTCACGGTGGCCGACCTGGTCGCCAAGGGCGCTGTGCGCAACAACCACCTCGTCAAGGTCCTCGGACAGGGCGAGATCTCCGTGGCGCTGCAGGTTTCGGTTGACGCCGTCTCCGGCTCCGCCAAGGAGAAGATCGCCGCTGCCGGCGGCACCGTCACCGAACTCGTCTGAGACAACTCGGACAGGTCTGTGGCCTGAACACCCGACCGGGGATGCCTCTCATTTGGGGCATCCCCGGTTGGTCGTTCCTAGGGGGGCATGTACGCCGGTAAGGTGGCGTGCACTGTTGCTGTGGTAAGTCCTGGGCAAGAGCCCGGGGTCCGTTGGCTGTTACGTAATCGTCGATCCTCAAGACCGTCACCTCACGCTTTTGCGCGGGGGTCGCAGGAGGCACCGTGCTCACCGCGTTCGCCCGGGCGTTCAAGACGCCCGACCTGCGCAAGAAGCTGCTCTTCACGCTCGGCATCATCGTGCTCTACCGTCTCGGTGCGCACATTCCCGTACCGGGGGTGAGCTACGAGAACGTCCAGACCTGTGTTGACCAGGCCAGTCAGGGCAACAACAGCCTGTTCGGTCTGGTGAACATGTTCAGCGGTGGTGCACTGCTGCAGATCACGATCTTCGCGCTCGGCATCATGCCGTACATCACGGCCAGCATCATTCTCCAGCTGCTGACCGTCGTCATCCCCAGGCTCGAAGCCCTCAAGAAGGAGGGGCAGTCGGGCACGGCCAAGATCACGCAGTACACGCGTTATCTGACCGTCGCGCTGGCGATCCTCCAGGGCACCGGCCTGGTGGCGACCGCTCGCAGCGGCGCGCTCTTCAGCGGCTGCTCCGTCGCCGACCAGGTTGTCCCGAACCAGTCGATCTTCACGACCATCGTCATGGTGATCACCATGACCGCCGGTACCGCCGCCGTCATGTGGCTCGGTGAGCTCATCACCGACCGCGGCATCGGCAACGGCATGTCGATCCTGATGTTCATCTCGATCGCCGCCAGCTTCCCCGGCGCTCTCTGGGCCATCAAGCAGAGCGGCAAGCTGGCCGACGGCTGGATCGAGTTCATCACCGTCATCCTCATCGGCTTCGTGATGGTCGGCCTCGTCGTCTTCGTCGAACAGGCCCAGCGCCGGGTTCCGGTGCAGTACGCGAAGCGGATGATCGGGCGCCGGTCCTACGGTGGTACGTCCACTTACATCCCGCTGAAGGTGAACCAGGCGGGTGTGATTCCCGTCATCTTCGCTTCTTCGCTGCTCTACATTCCTGCTCTAATCGTTCAGTTCTCCAACTCCACCGCGGGCTGGGCGACCTGGATTCAGGATCACTTCGTCAAGGGCGACCACCCGTACTACATCGCGACGTACTTCCTGTTGATCGTGTTCTTCGCATTCTTCTATGTGGCGATCTCGTTCAACCCCGAGGAAGTCGCGGACAACATGAAGAAGTATGGTGGCTTCATCCCGGGTATCCGGGCAGGTCGACCTACTGCCGAGTATCTGAGCTACGTGCTCAACCGGATCACTTGGCCGGGCTCGCTGTATCTGGGTCTGATCGCTCTGGTGCCGACGATGGCGTTGGCAGGCTTCGGTGGCGCTAACCAGAACTTCCCGTTCGGCGGGACGAGCATCCTGATCATCGTGGGTGTGGGTCTGGAGACCGTGAAGCAGATCGAGAGTCAGCTCCAGCAGCGCAATTACGAAGGGTTCCTCCGCTGATGCGAATCGTCCTCGTCGGGCCGCCCGGTGCCGGCAAGGGAACGCAGGCTGCGTTCCTTGCCAAGAATCTGTCGATTCCGCACATCTCCACGGGCGACCTCTTCCGCGCCAACATCAGCCAGGGCACCGACCTTGGCAAGCAGGCCCGCGCCTTCATGGACGCGGGACAGCTGGTGCCGGACGAAGTCACCATCGCGATGGCCAAGGACCGCATGTCCCAGTCGGACGCCGAGAACGGCTTCCTCCTGGACGGCTTCCCCCGCAACGTGGGGCAGGCCGCGGCACTCGACGAGATGCTGCACAGCGAGGGCGTCAAGCTCGACGCGGTTCTTGACCTCGAGGTCCCCGAGGACGAGGTGGTCAAGCGCATCGCCGGCCGCCGTATCTGCCGTAACGACAGCGCGCACGTCTTCCACGTGTCGTACAACCAGCCGAAGACCGAGGGCGTCTGCGACGCCTGCGGCGGCGAGCTGTACCAGCGGGACGACGACACCGAGGAGACGGTCCGTACCCGTCTCGAGGTCTACCACACGCAGACCGAGCCGATCATCGACTACTACCGGTCCCAGGGCCTGGTCGTGACGATCTCGGCGCTCGGCAAGGTCACCGAGGTGACCGAGCGGGCCATGGAGGCCCTCAAGAAGTCCGACGAGGGCTGACCGCCCCTTAGAACCACGCAGCCGGCCGCGGCGCCCTCGGGCGTCGCGGCCGACTGTTTTGGCGCCGTATCGTGGAGTACGGCTTCAACCGTTTCCCTTCGTAAGCAGAGAGGCGCCGCGCAATGGTGCAGATCAAGACCCCCGAGCAGATCGCGAAGATGCGCGAGGCGGGCCTCGTGGTCGCTGCCATTCACGCCGCCACCCGCGAGGCGGCCGTCCCCGGCGCCACGACGAAGGACCTGGACGAGGTCGCCCGCAAGGTGATCGCCGACCACGGCGCGAAGTCCAACTTCCTGGGTTACGGCGGATTCCCCGCGACGATCTGCACCTCGGTGAACGAGGTCGTCGTCCACGGCATCCCGGACGAGAAGACCGTCCTGAAGGACGGCGACATCATCTCGATCGACGCCGGCGCCATCATCGACGGCTGGCACGGCGACGCGGCGTACACCGCCTTCGTGGGCACCGGCCACGCTCCGGAGCTCGTCGAGCTCTCCCGGGTGACCGAGGAGTCGATGTGGGCCGGGATCGCCGCGATGAAGGTGAACAACCGGCTCGTCGACATCTCGAAGGCCATCGAGTCCTACATCCGCCGCCAGCCCCGCCCGGCGACCGGCAAGTACGGGATCATCGAGGACTACGGCGGCCACGGCATCGGCACCGAGATGCACATGGACCCGCACCTCCTGAACTACGTCTCGCGCAAGCGCGGCAAGGGCATCAAGCTGGTCCCCGGTGTCTGCCTGGCCATCGAGCCGATGGTCTCGCTGGGCACCGCGCAGACGAAGGTCCTCGCCGACGAGTGGACGGTCCTCACGACCGACGGCACCTGGTCCTCGCACTGGGAGCACTCGATCGCCCTCACGGAACAGGGCCCGCTGGTCCTGACCTCACCGGACTGCGGCCGGGCGAAGCTCGCCCAGTACGGCGTCGAGGCGGCGCCGGACCCGCTCGCCTGACGGTCCGGCCCGACGCCCCGCCCTGACGCTCACCAGGACTGTCCGGCTGATCCGTGTCTAAGGATCAGAGGAAGTGGGCAAACTTGACGGATTCGTCTTTTGGAGTCCGCTGACGTAGACTGACTCGTCGGCTCTCGTGCATCCGTGTGTCTTCATGCGGCGGCGTGAGTCGATCAAGGTAGCCGATTCGAAAGGCGAAGCGTGGCCAAGAAGCAAGGTGCCATCGAAATTGAGGGCACCGTGATCGAGTCTCTCCCGAACGCCATGTTCAGGGTGGAGCTCCAGAACGGTCACAAGGTCCTCGCGCACATCAGCGGCAAGATGCGGATGCACTACATCCGTATTCTTCCCGATGACCGGGTCGTCGTGGAGCTGTCTCCGTACGACCTGACGCGTGGCCGGATCGTCTACCGGTACAAGTAGATCTTGCCGCCATCCCGCTTCGGCGTGGTGAGGGCACTGACCCGGAGAACCTGACATCCCATGAAGGTCAAGCCGAGCGTCAAGAAGATCTGCGACAAGTGCAAGGTGATCCGCCGTCACGGCCGGGTCATGGTCATCTGCGACAACCTGCGCCACAAGCAGCGCCAGGGCTGACGCACGACCACCTGCATCTCGCAGCTCTTCGCGCGACGCACGTAAACGTACATACGCAGAGCCCGTCCAAGCTTCGGCTGACGACACCTCCGGCGGGGGCCGGGGACCCGGGCGTACCACCTCTCCCACACGGGTGAGGTCGGCGGTCGGGAGTGGTCCTGTGGAAGACCCCCGAAATAACAACTGGAGCCATTGAATGGCACGCGTTTCAGGTGTTGACATCCCGCGCGAAAAGCGCGTGGAGGTTGCCCTCACCTACGTCTTCGGCATCGGGCGTACCCGGTCCAAGGAGATCCTCGCCAGCGCCGGCGTGAACCCGAACACCCGCGTTCGTGACCTGGCCGAAGAGGACCTGGTCAAGATCCGCGAGTACGTCGACGCCAACCTCCGCACCGAGGGTGACCTTCGCCGCGAGATCCAGGGCGACATCCGCCGCAAGATCGAGATCGGCTGCTACCAGGGCATCCGGCACCGTCGCGGTCTGCCGGTCCACGGTCAGCGCACCAGCACGAACGCGCGTACCCGCAAGGGCCCGCGTCGCGCCATCGCCGGTAAGAAGAAGCCGGGCAAGAAGTAGTCCTCAGCGGACGCACTGCGGATCTCCGGACGTCCGGGGCCCGCAGCAACCAGCGGTCTTCGCTGTAGGACCGATCACCTCCCCTCTCCATCTGGAGTCAAGACATGCCCCCCAAGGGTCGTCAGGGCGCAGCCAAGAAGGTGCGTCGCAAGGAAAAGAAGAACGTCGCTCACGGGCACGCCCACATCAAGAGCACGTTCAACAACACCATCGTCTCGATCACGGACCCCTCGGGCAACGTGATCTCCTGGGCCTCCGCCGGCCACGTCGGCTTCAAGGGCTCGCGCAAGTCCACCCCCTTCGCCGCGCAGATGGCCGCCGAGTCGGCCGCCCGCCGCGCGCAGGAGCACGGCATGCGCAAGGTCGACGTCTTCGTGAAGGGTCCGGGCTCCGGCCGCGAGACCGCGATCCGCTCCCTCCAGGCCACGGGCCTCGAGGTCGGTTCGATCCAGGACGTCACCCCGACGCCGCACAACGGCTGCCGTCCGCCGAAGCGTCGCCGCGTCTGATTCGCCACGGCCGGTGACGGCCGTGCGTCAGTAGCGTCGGATCCGGGCGGTATGTCCTTCCCAGGGCGTGCCGCCCGTATCCTTGTTTCATCTGTCGGGCATCAAATAGTGGGTGCCCACGACTGAAGGATTCCTTCATGCTTATCGCTCAGCGTCCGTCGCTGACCGAAGAGGTCGTCGACGAGTTCCGCTCCCGGTTCGTGATCGAGCCGCTGGAGCCGGGCTTCGGTTACACCCTCGGCAACTCCCTGCGTCGTACCCTCCTCTCCTCGATCCCCGGTGCCGCTGTCACCAGCATCCGGATCGACGGTGTCCTGCACGAGTTCACCACCGTGCCGGGCGTCAAGGAGGACGTGACCGACCTCATCCTCAACATCAAGCAGCTGGTCGTCTCCTCGGAGCACGACGAGCCGGTCGTGATGTACCTGCGCAAGCAGGGTCCCGGCCTGGTCACCGCTGCTGACATCGCCCCGCCGGCCGGTGTCGAGGTCCACAACCCGGACCTGGTCCTGGCCACGCTCAACGGCAAGGGCAAGCTGGAGATGGAGCTGACCGTCGAGCGCGGTCGCGGCTACGTCTCCGCCGTCCAGAACAAGCAGGTGGGCCAGGAGATCGGCCGGATTCCGGTCGACTCCATCTACTCGCCGGTGCTCAAGGTCACGTACAAGGTCGAGGCGACCCGTGTCGAGCAGCGCACCGACTTCGACAAGCTGATCGTCGACGTCGAGACCAAGCAGGCCATGCGTCCCCGTGACGCCATGGCGTCGGCCGGTAAGACCCTGGTCGAGCTGTTCGGTCTGGCGCGCGAGCTCAACATCGACGCCGAGGGCATCGACATGGGCCCGTCCCCGACGGACGCCGCGCTCGCCGCCGATCTGGCGCTGCCGATCGAGGAGCTCGAGCTCACGGTCCGTTCGTACAACTGCCTCAAGCGCGAGGGCATCCACTCCGTGGGTGAGCTCGTGGCCCGCTCCGAGGCGGACCTGCTCGACATCCGCAACTTCGGTGCGAAGTCGATCGACGAGGTCAAGGCGAAGCTGGCCGGTATGGGCCTCGCGCTCAAGGACTCGCCTCCCGGCTTCGACCCGACCGCCGCCGCGGACGCGTTCGGCGCGGACGACGACGCGGACGCCGGTTTCGTGGAGACCGAGCAGTACTGATCGCCTTCCGGCGGGGGTGCCCGGTTTTCAGGGTGCCCCGCGCCGGGGCTCAGGCCTTGTCCTCAAACTCCCCCAGACTTCGTCCGGGGGGACTCCCAAGGGCTTGATTTTGGCTGCTGTCCGGTGTGAGTCGGACGGGCTTGATGTGGCTGATGGCTGGTGGAAGCCGGTATCAGCCGCTGCGGAGTAAAGACTTCCGCGGGGCGGCCGCCTCGCGGGAACTGACACCGGTACCTGATACGGCCGGTGCAGCACACAAGGAGAAAAACCATGCCTCAGCCCGCCAAGGGTGCCCGTCTGGGCGGCAGCGCTGCGCACGAGAAGCTTCTTCTCATCAACCTCGCGAAGTCGCTGTTCGAGCACGGCCGCATCACCACGACCGAGGCCAAGGCCCGCCGCCTGCGTCCGGTCGCCGAGCGTTTCATCACCAAGGCGAAGAAGGGCGACATCCACAACCGTCGCCTGGTGCTGCAGTCGATCACGGACAAGGGCATCGTGCACACGCTCTTCACCGAGATCGCCCCGCGGTACGAGAACCGCCCCGGTGGTTACACCCGCATCACCAAGATCGGCAACCGTCGTGGCGACAACGCCCCGATGGCCGTCATCGAGCTGGTCGAGGCGCTGACCGTGGCCCAGCAGGCCACCGGTGAGGCCGAGGCCGCGACGAAGCGTGCCGTGAAGGAAGACGACCTCAAGAAGGACGAGGCTCCGGCCGAGACCGTCGAGGACGCCAAGCCGGCCGACGCCGCTGAGGAGTCCAAGGACGCCTGAGCGTTCTGAGACCCAGGTACGGGCCCGCATCACCCTTCGGGGCGGTGCGGGCCCGTTCGGTTTTGAGAGGATCTGCGGGTGAGTGACGAGGCAGAGCCCGGCTTTGTACGGGTACGGCTGGACCTTTCCTACGACGGCAAGGACTTCTCCGGCTGGGCGAAGCAGACCAGCAGGCGCACGGTGCAGGGCGAGATCGAGGACGCGCTGCGCACCGTGACGCGGTCGTCGGTGACGTACGACCTGACGGTCGCCGGGCGCACCGACGCCGGGGTGCACGCGCGCGGGCAGGTGGCGCACGTCGACCTGCCGGCCGAGGTGTGGGCCGAGCACGAGGAGAAGCTGCTGCGGCGGATGGCGGGGCGCCTGCCGCTGGACGTACGCATCTGGCGGGCGGCGGAGGCACCCGCGGGGTTCAACGCGCGTTTCTCCGCGCTGTGGCGGCGTTACGCGTACCGCGTGGGGGACCGGCCGGGCGGTGTGGACCCGCTGACCCGTGGCCATGTGCTCTGGCACGACCGGCCGCTGGACCTGGCCGCGATGAACGAGGCGGCCGCCCTGATGGTGGGCGAGCACGACTTCGCCGCGTACTGCAAGAAGCGTGAGGGCGCGACGACCATCCGTACGCTCCAGAAGCTGCACTGGGTGCGGGACGCGGAGTCGGGTGTGCTGACGGCGACCGTGCAGGCCGACGCGTTCTGCCACAACATGGTGCGGGCGCTGATCGGGGCGGCGCTGTTCGTCGGGGACGGGCGCAGGCCGGCCGGGTGGCCTGCCGAGGTGCTGGCGGCCAAGGTGCGGGATCCGGCGGTGCACGTGGTGCGGCCGCACGGGCTGACGCTGGAGGAAGTGGCCTATCCGGCCGACGGGTTGCTGGCGGCCAGGGCGCTGGAGGCCCGGAACGTCAGGACGCTTCCGGAGGCGGGCTGCTGCTGACCGGTCTGCGGCGCCGGGCGCGGAGCAGCTTGGCCGCGAAGTACAGGGCGACGGCGGTGGACGCGGTGGAGCGGAACCAGCCGATGTCGGGCGTCCACCAGGCGTAGACCGCCGCCGCGCTGAAGAAGAGCAGCCCGGCCGTGCGCAGGACCCACCAGCGGGCCGGGTGCGGTTCGTCCGGGTCGGGGGTCTCCGGGTGGACGCCGTCCTTGGTGGTCATGGTGTCCCGCATGCCCGCGAGGAAGCCGCGCCGGGTCAGCACCCGGGCCCCGGGGAGCGCCGTGAGGATCTCCTGCTCGCCGCCGTATCCCGCGGGCAGCGGCGGGAGGCCCAGGGCGGCGACGAGCTCTCCCTGGTGGCGGGCGGGATCGCCGGTGGCCCGCAGGATGTGGGCCAGGGGGCGGGGGTCGGTCAGCTTGTACACCCGGGCCAGCGCGGCGGCCGTCGCGCCCGCCTCGGCGTGGTCGGTGGCGGGTGCGGCGGTCTCCCAGGTGTGGTCCGTCACCTTCCTGCCCCGGTGCAGCAGGGTGAAGCTGCTGCGTTCCGGGGTGCGGTGCAGGACCAGGGCGGGCCACTCCTCGGCCGTGGTGAAGTTGTCGGCCGCCGAGGTGAGCGGGTCCTCCGGGAGCAGGGCCGCGCGTTTGCCGCGTACGGGGTCCGGGACGATCTCGACGTACGTGTGATGGCTGCCGGCCGGGGCCGTCCGCAGGCTGTGGCCGCAGATCAGGGCGGCCTGGGCCACCTCGGTGGGGCCTGTGGAGGCGATGGCGACCGAGCGCGGTGCCAGCTCACGCTCCCATTCGGGTGCGGCGGTGGCCGGGGGCTCGGGGGAGGGGCGGAAGAAGGGGATCTTCATCGCCAGCTCGACGCGGGTGTCGGAGCGGGCCTCCAGGAATTCGGCCCGGGGCTCGCCGAAATAGGTCCAGGGGAAGGTCGTGGCGTGCACCCCGATGCTGCGGAAGGCCGTGAGGGCCTCCTCGTAGCGGTTCATCGACCACAGGACCAGGGCCAGGTGGTTCCGGAAGCCGGCGGCCTCCCGGTCTCCCGGGGCGTAGCTGTCGGAGAGGGCCTGGGCGCGGGTCACCGCAGCCTCGGCGCGGGCGGTGTGGTCGGGGCCGGGCGTCTCCTCGTCGGCGATCAGGTATTCGACGACGGCCTGGAGTGGCAGCGCGTGGAGCCGGGAGCCGGGAGGGGCCTGGTCGGCCGCCTGCTCGGCGAAGGCGAACATCTCCTCGTGCGAGCCGCACCACTTGTCGCAGAGGTACTGGAGCGCCTGTATGTGGCAGCCCTCGTGGTGCGGGTCGCGTGCGTTCGCCTCGGCCAGATAGGTGTCGAAGACGTCCCGGGGGGCCTGGATACCCCGGGCCTGGGTCAGCGCGACGCGCCACGGGACGGGGTCGTCGGGGTTGAGCTCGGCGGCGGCGGATATCACCGGCACCGAGTCCCGCAGCACCGCGTGGAACGCCCGGAACTGGTCGGCCTCGACGTGCTTGGCCCGGGCCCCCGTCCGTATCTGCCAGGCCTGGCAGATGTACTGGTCGGCCTTGACCAGTACGGCGTCGGGGTCCTCCGGGGACGCCTCCAGCCAGCTGTCCAGCCAGCCCGGGTGGTGGAGCGAGGCCCGCGCGAGGCGGGTGACGCAGGTGTCCCTGCGCTCCCACTGGGCGTGCTCGCGGGTGAGGGCGAGCAGTTCGGCGGCCGGGGCGTGGTCACCCGCCGCGGCGGCGGCGAGGGCCACCCGCAGCGAGGGGTCCGGGGCGTCGAGGACCACGGCCTCGTCCGGGGGCAGACCGGCGCCTGTCGCGTCGCTGTGGCGCAGGACGCGCGGGAGGGTGAAGAGGGTGGTCAGACGCACGGCTGCGGGTCCTCGGTCGAGGGGAGGGACGGGGACTGGTGCGTGGGGGAGGGAGCACAGCACGGGCGGTCAGACGACGGGGGCACCTGCGGCCGCCGAGGCCTGGACCTCGCCGCGGCGACGGATCTGCCGGAAGGTGAAGTCGGTCAGGTCGTCACCCACCTTGTACGCGTCCTTGGAGGACGTGGTGACGTTCTTCCCGCTGGTGTAGCCGCCGATCGTGAAGTAGGCGTAACGGCCGTATGAGTTGGAGGTGCGCCGGCAGACGGATCCGCCGCGGCAGAAGGTGGGGACTCCCGAACCGCTGAGCGAGGCGACTCCGCCGGACGCCTGCTGGGCGGCCTTCCTGGCCTCCGCCTCGGTGCCGAAGACGGCGAGTCCGACGGTGACCGCCACGCCGCCCTTGCTGTACGTCGCGCGGATGACCTGGTCGCAGCCGTTGTTCTCGAGGATCGAGCCGAGCGCGCCCTGGGTCGTCGCGGCGCAGTTCGCCGTACGGGCGGTGGCGCCCTTGGCGTAGACGCGGTCGCCCATGGTCAGCTTCTTGCCGGGGAAGAAGGCGTTGACGTCGACCGGGGCCTTGTCCTTCTTCTCGTCGGCTATGTAGTCCTTCGGGTCCGGCGGGGGCGGCGGTGCCACCGAGGAGAAGGAGGGCTCCGGCGCGGAGGTCTCCGAGGGCAGCTCGGTGGGGGCCGGCAGCTCGCTCGCGTTCTTGTCCGACCCGGAGGCGCCGCCTCCGCTGGTCGTGATGACGGCCGTGGCCACGATCGCGGCCACCGCGGCGGTGGCCAGCGCGCCGCCGCCGATCATCAGCCACTTCTTGCGCCTGCCGCGTGCGGCGGACGCGTCCGCCAGCGCCGCCCAGTCCGGAGTCCGGCTCTCTCCCGGCCCCCAGGAGGGCCCCCCTTGCCCAAAGCTCATGCGGCGAATCCTAGACCGACCGTAATCCGGTTGGGTCAACGGTTCGCATGCCGTGACAATGCTGTGCATGGGACATCTTGAAGCGGGCCATCTGGAGTACTACCTACCGGACGGACGGGTGCTGCTCGGCGACGCTTCGTTCCGGGTGGCCGACGGCGCCGTCGTCGCCCTCGTCGGCGCGAACGGGGCGGGCAAGACGACGCTGCTGAAGCTGCTCGCCGGGGAACTCCAGCCGCACGGCGGCTCGGTCTCGGTGAGCGGCGGGCTGGGCGTGATGGCCCAGTTCGTGGGCTCCGTACGGGACGAGCGGACCGTCCGCGACCTGCTGGTGTCCGTGGCCCAGCCCCGCATCAGGGAGGCGGCGAAGGCGGTCGACGCGGCCGAGGAGCGCATCCTCACCGTGGACGACGAGGCCGCGCAGATGGCGTACGCGCAGGCGCTCAGCGACTGGGCGGAGGCGCGGGGGTACGAGGCCGAGACGCTGTGGGACATGTGCACCACGGCCGCGCTCGGCGTCCCGTACGAGAAGGCGCAGTGGCGTGAGGTGCGCACGCTCAGCGGGGGTGAGCAGAAGCGGCTGGTGCTGGAGGCGCTGCTGAGGGGCCCGGACGAGGTGCTGCTGCTGGACGAGCCGGACAACTATCTGGACGTACCCGGCAAGCGGTGGCTGGAGGAGAGGCTCAAGGAGACCCGTAAGACGGTCCTCTTCGTCTCCCACGACCGGGAGCTGCTCTCGCGGGCCGCCGAGAAGATCGTGAGCGTGGAGCCCAGCCCCGCCGGCTCGGACGTCTGGGTGCACGGCGGCGGATTCGGGACGTACCACCAGGCCCGCAAGGAGCGGTTCGCGCGCTTCGAGGAGCTCCTGCGGCGCTGGGAGGAGGAGCACGCCCGGCTGAAGGCCCTCGTCCTGCGGATGCGGCAGCAGGCGGCGAACAGCCCCGACATGGCGAACCGCTACCACGCGATGCAGACCCGCTTCAAGAAGTTCGAGGAGGCGGGCCCGCCGCCGGAGCCGCCCCGCGAGCAGGACATCAGGATGCGGCTGCGCGGCGGGCGGACCGGGGTGCGGGCGGTGACGTGCGTCAACCTGGAGCTGACCGGCCTGATGAAGCCGTTCGACCTGGAGATCTACTACGGCGAGCGGGTGGCGGTCCTCGGCTCCAACGGGTCGGGGAAGTCGCACTTCCTGCGGCTGCTGGCCGGGGAGCCGGTCGCGCACACCGGTGAGTGGAAGCTCGGGGCACGGGTCGTGCCCGGCCACTTCGCGCAGACGCACGCCCACCCGGAGCTGCTGGGCAAGACGCTCGTCGAGATCCTGTGGACGGAGCACGCCAAGGACCGCGGCGGCGCGATGTCGGTGCTGCGGCGCTACGAGCTGGAGCGCCAGGGCGACCAGGCCTTCGAGAGGCTGTCCGGCGGGCAGCAGGCGCGGTTCCAGATCCTGCTCCTGGAGCTGGCCGGCACGACCGCGCTGCTGCTGGACGAGCCGACGGACAACCTCGACCTGGAGTCGGCCGAGGCCCTGCAGGACGGGCTCGAGGTGTACGACGGGACGGTCATGGCCGTCACGCACGACCGCTGGTTCGCGAAGTCCTTCGACCGCTATCTGGTCTTCGGCTCGGACGGGGTGGTGCGGGAGTCCACGGAGCCCGTCTGGGACGAGCGCAGGGTCGTGCGGGAGCGGTAGGACCGGCGCGTTTTGACCCGTCCCGGGCGGGGCGGGTACTGTCGGTGGTTGTTATACGTATCGGCTCTGTCGTTCTCACGCGCACAGCTCTTACGTAGGTTCTCTGGAGCAGTTACCAGTGGCTCGCATACGGGCTCGTTCCCGGCATTGTGTGCCCCAGCTGCATGATCGCTTCAGGGGTGCCATGTGTTGTCTGGACCTCATCCACTGAAGAAGCGAAGGCTACGAAGTGCGTACGTACAGCCCCAAGCCCGGCGATGTCACTCGCCAGTGGCACATCATCGACGCTGAGGACATCGTCCTCGGCCGTCTGGCCACCACGGCTGCGAACCTCCTCCGAGGCAAGCACAAGGCGATCTACGCCCCCCACATGGACATGGGCGACTTCGTCATCATCATCAACGCCGAGAAGGTTCACCTCTCCGGTAACAAGAAGACCCAGAAGATGGCGTACCGCCACTCGGGCTTCCCGGGCGGTCTCCGTTCCGTGCGTTACGACGAGCTCCTCTCGAAGAACCCCGAGAAGGCTGTCGAGAAGGCCATCAAGGGCATGATCCCCAAGAACACCCTGGGCCGTCAGATGCTCTCGAAGCTCAAGGTCTACGCGGGCGACCAGCACCCGCACGCTGCGCAGCAGCCGGTCCCGTTCGAGATCACCCAGGTCGCGCAGTAGTTCCGGCCTCCCCCCTAAGACGTAAAGAAAGATCTGAGGAGCATCGTGGCCGAGACCACTGTTGAGACGCCCGTCGAGGGCACCGAGGGCGAAGAGACCTTCGCCGAGGTGACCACCTTCGAGTCGGAGGTCCCCGTCGAGGGTGAGTACACCTCCGAGTCGCTCGCGGGCCGCTTCGGCGACCCGCAGCCCGCGGCCGGCCTGGGCCGCCGCAAGAACGCCATCGCCCGCGTCCGGATCGTTCCGGGCACCGGCAAGTGGAAGATCAACGGTCGCACCCTTGAGGACTACTTCCCCAACAAGGTGCACCAGCAGGAAGTCAACGAGCCCTTCAAGGTGCTCGAGCTCGACGGCCGCTACGACGTCATCGCCCGCATCTCGGGTGGCGGCGTCTCCGGTCAGGCCGGCGCCCTGCGCCTCGGCGTGGCCCGCGCGCTGAACGAGGCGGACGCGGACAACAACCGCGCCACGCTGAAGAAGGCCGGCTTCCTCTCCCGCGACGACCGTGCGGTCGAGCGCAAGAAGGCCGGTCTCAAGAAGGCCCGTAAGGCCCCGCAGTACAGCAAGCGCTAAATCGCCTGCTCGTCTGCTTCACACGCTCGCCCCGGCGGCACTTCTCGTGCTGCTGGGGCGTTCGTTTATCAACCCGTGCGGGCGTATAACGGCATAAGACGTTTGCACGTTCATAGGGTCGGCAGCCCCAGGCGCACCCTTCTTTGTTGTGCCTTGCCTCGCTTCGCCCTGTTTTGATTACTTTGGTTTTGCGGTTTCGGAGCACCTTCGGAGGACACCAGTGGGACGACTCTTCGGCACGGACGGCGTGCGCGGCGTCGCCAACGCGGACCTGACAGCCGAGCTCGCGCTCGGCCTCTCGGTCGCGGCGGCGCACGTACTGGCCGAAGCGGGCACCTTCGAGGGGCATCGGGCCACCGCGCTGGTGGGCCGCGACCCCCGTGCGTCCGGAGAGTTCCTGGAGGCCGCCGTCGTGGCGGGCCTGGCCAGCGCCGGCGTGGACGTGCTGCGTGTCGGGGTGCTGCCCACCCCTGCCGTGGCGTACCTCACCGGCGCGCTGGGCGCGGACATCGGCGTCATGCTCTCGGCCAGCCACAACGCGATGCCGGACAACGGCATCAAGTTCTTCGCGCGCGGCGGGCACAAGCTCGCCGACGAGCTGGAGGACCGCATCGAGACGGTCTACGAGCAGCACCGCACCGGTGAGCCGTGGAGCCGGCCGACCGGCGCGGGCGTGGGCCGCGTCACCGACTACACCGAGGGCTTCGACCGGTACGTCGCCCACCTCATCGGTGTCCTCCCGAACCGGCTCGACGGACTGAAGGTCGTCCTCGACGAGGCGCACGGCGCCGCCGCCCGCGTCTCGCCCGAGGCCTTCACCCGGGCCGGGGCCGAGATCGTCACCATCGGCGCCGAGCCGGACGGCCTGAACATCAACGACGGCTGCGGCTCCACGCACCTGGAGCTGCTCCGGGCCGCCGTCGTCGAGCACGGCGCGGACCTGGGCATCGCGCACGACGGGGACGCGGACCGCTGCCTGGCGGTGGACGCGACCGGCGCGGAGGTCGACGGCGACCAGATCCTGGCCGTGCTCGCCCTCGCCATGCGCGACGCCGGCCAGCTGCGCAAGGACACCGTCGTCGGGACGGTCATGTCCAACCTCGGCTTCAAGATGGCGATGGAGCGGGAGGGCATCCAGCTCGTCCAGACCGCCGTCGGCGACCGCTACGTCCTGGAGTCGATGAAGGCCGAGGGCTTCGCGCTGGGCGGCGAGCAGTCCGGCCACGTCATCGTCCTGGACCACGCGACGACGGGTGACGGCACGCTGACCGGGCTGATGCTCGCGGCCCGGGTCGCCGCCACCGGACGTACGCTCGCCGACCTGGCGGGTGTGATGCAGCGCCTCCCGCAGATCCTCATCAACGTGCCGGACGTCGACAAGTCCCGCGTGGACACCTCGCCCGAGGTGGCCGCCGCGGTGTCCCAGGCCGAGCGCGAGCTCGGTGACACCGGTCGCGTGCTCCTGCGCAAGTCGGGCACCGAGCCGCTCGTACGGGTCATGGTCGAGGCGGCCGACCTCGAACAGGCCCGCGCCGTGGCCGGGCAGCTGGCCGACGTGGTGAAGTCCGCGCTCGGCTGACGGCTGATCAACTCCCGGACGGGCCCGGCCTCACGGACGGGCCCGTCCTGCGTTGCCAGGCCCACAGCGCCCTCTGGATCAGCAGCGTCAGGGTCCCCGCCACCACGATGCCGCCGAGGTTGGCCAGCAGCTGTGCCGACGATCCCCAGGTCTGGTCGAGATCCTGGTAGCTGAAGGCGACCGCCGCGTTGGCGGCGGCCGGCACGGTCGTCACCGAGATCGCCACGCCGATCAGGGCCCCGGACTTCGCAGAGGTCAGCGAGAGCGTCCCCGCGATGCCCGCCAGGAGCGCCACCACGAACGACATCCAGTCCGGGTGCCAGATGAAGCCGGTGTTGGGCCTCTCCGCCTCGACCATGTCCTGGGTGAACAGCCCGAGCGCGTCCATCAGCCAGGCGAAGCCGGCCGTCAGGACCATCGCCACCGCGAAGCCGCCGATCAGCGCCCACAGCGAGCGCGCCACCAGCCGGGGCGCGCGCTGCACCAGCGCCGTCGAGATGCCGGCCAGCGGGCCGAACTCCGGGCCCACCGCCATCGCGCCCACGATCAGGACGGCGTTGTCCAGCATCACGCCGCACGCGGCGAGCATCGTCGCGAGGGCGAGGAAGGCCACATAGGTGGCGCTGAAGGTCGACTCCTCGTGCGTCACCTCGCTCAGCTCTTCCCAGAGCACCGCGTCCGCGCCTTCGCCCGGAGCCGCGCGTTCGGCCTCGTCGGCGCGCTTGGAGAGGGTGAGGTCCATGTTCTCGACGGTGATGGAACCGCAGTCGTCGATGCCCATCCTCCGCAGGGAGCCGATGAGTTCGTCACCGGCCTCCCGCGCCACGTCGCACAGGACCACATCGCCCACCGGGCTGCGCGCGGCACCCGCGATCACCGCGAGATGGGCGGTGCCCACGGTCCGTTCGAGCAGTCCGACCACCTCGTCGGTGCGGTCGGCGGGCACGATGAGGCGCAGATGCAGCACGGTGCACCCTTTCCGGGGTCAGAGCTTGCGCAGTGACAGACGCTGGACCTTGTGGTCCGGTCCCTTGCGGAGCACAAGGGTGGCACGGCCGCGCGTCGGCGCCACGTTCTCCAGCAGGTTGGGCTTGTTGATGGTCCGCCACATCGTGCGCGCGTAGTCCAGCGCCTCCTCCTCGGAGACCTGGGTGTACTTGCGGAAGTACGAGAACGGGTTCTGGAACGCCGTCTCGCGCAGCCTGCGGAAGCGGTGGAGGTACCAGGTCTCGATGTCCTCGGCCCTCGCGTCGACGTACACGCTGAAGTCGAAGTAGTCCGCGAGTCCGACCCTGGTCCGCCCGTCCTTGCCGGGCAGGGCGGGCTGAAGGACGTTCAGCCCTTCGACGATCAGGATGTCGGGGCGGCGCACGGTCAGCCGCTCACCCGGCACGATGTCGTAGATCAGGTGCGAGTAGACGGGAGCGGTCACCTCGTCCTTGCCCGCCTTGATGTCGGCGACGAACCGGGTCAGCGCACGCCGGTCGTAGGACTCGGGGAACCCCTTGCGCGACATCAGGCCCCGTGACTCGAGCTCCTTCATCGGCAGCAGGAAGCCGTCGGTCGTCACCAGCTCCACCCGGGGGTGCTCCGGCCAGCGCGCCAGCAGCGCCTGCAGGATGCGGGCGGTGGTGGACTTGCCGACCGCGACGCTCCCGGCGACCCCTATGACGAACGGGGTGCCCCGCTGCTCGCCGTGCCCGTTGCCCGCGTCGCCCAGGAAGGTGTTCAGGGCGCCGCGCAGGCCCGAGGTGGCCTGGACGTACAGGTTGAGCAGCCGGGAGAGCGGGAGGTAGACGTCCCGGACCTCGTCGAGGTCGATGACGTCGCCGAGCCCTCTCAGCTTCTCGACCTCCTCGGCGGTCAGCGGCAGCGGAGTCTTGTCACGCAGGGCGCTCCACTCGGCCCGGGTCAGGTCGACGTAGGGCGTCGGCGCGTGCTCGGTGCGGCGGGGGCTCCGTGCGGGTGAGGTGATCACCTACTCATTGTTGCGGGAGTTCCAACGGAGCGGGGGGTGGGGTCGGTCACGTGAGCTCGCGGGCGGCGCCCTGTATGTGGATGGCCTACGATTTTTTGTACATGACCCACATCGCTTGAAGGGAGGCGCCGGATGTCCGTCACCCAGATCGACATAGACGACGACGCGCTGGAACGCACCATGGCGCTGTCCAAGGCCAGGACCAAGAAGGAAGCCGTCAATCTGGCGCTCCGGTACTACGCGGACCAGCAGGACCGTGCGGCGCGCATCAGCCGGCATTTCGAGCGGGCCCAGCGCTGGGGAGCTGTGGAGGATGCCGAGCGCCGCCACCGTGCGGAGAAGGACCATCGGTGATCTACCTGCTCGACACGTCCGGGCTTGTCCGGTTGCTCGGTGACGCCGAGTTGCAGTCCGCCTGGTACGACACCATCTGCGCCGATGCGGTTGGCTCCTGCTATCCGCAACGCGCCGAGTTCTTGTTCAGCGCCCGGACCGGGGGCGAGTACGACGAGATCGTCGAGATGTTCACCGACCTGTATCCCGATGTCCCGGTGCCGAAGAGCGCGGGAGGCTGGATCGGGGCGGTACAGCAGCGAATGGCCCGGGCCGGGCAGCATCGGAGTGCCTCGGCCGTGGATCTGATCGTTGCCGCTACCGCTGCCCACCACGGGCTGACCGTCCTGCATGACGATGCCGACTACCGCACCGTCGCCAGGCACGCCCCCGACCTGCGGGAGCACCGTATCCACGACGTCGGCTGAGCCGTGTCGTCCGCCGCGCCCTCCCCGAGGCGGCGGGCGGTGTACCGGTGGCTGTCCGCCGCGTGGCGGTCGTACAGCCCGGCGAAGAGCTCCGGCTCGTCGAGGGACATCCGGCGCCCCTGTTGCCCGCACGGGCCGGACAGGTTCATGGTCCGAACGGACACTTTTGGCGCAGCGCCGGACCCTTCGGCGCCGCCCCCCGCCAGGGGACCAGCCTTATGGTGTCGTTATGTGCGGAATCGTGGGTTATGTCGGGGCGCAGTCGGCGCAGGATGTCGTTGTCGCGGGGCTGAAGCGGCTGGAGTACCGGGGGTACGACTCCGCCGGGGTCGCCGTCCTCGCGGACGGGGGGCTGGCCTCCGCGAAGAAGGCGGGGAAGCTCCTCAACCTGGAGAAGGAGCTCAAGGACCGGCCGCTGCCGGCCGGGAACACCGGCCTCGGGCACACCCGTTGGGCCACGCACGGCGGGCCCACCGATGCCAACGCCCACCCGCACCTGGACAACGCGGGCCGGGTCGCCGTCGTGCACAACGGGATCATCGAGAACTTCGCCGCCCTGCGCGAGGAGTTGGCCGGGCGGGGCCATGACCTGACCTCCGAGACCGACACCGAGGTGGTCGCCCATCTGCTCGCCGAGGCGTACTCCTCCGGCGGTGACCTGGCGGAAGCCATGCGGCAGGTGTGCCGGCAGCTGGAGGGGGCGTTCACGCTGGTCGCCGTGCACGCGGACGAGCCCGGCGTGGTCCTCGGGGCCCGGCGGAACTCGCCGCTGGTCGTCGGAGTGGGGGACGGGGAGATGTTCCTGGCCTCCGACGTGGCCGCCTTCATCGCGCACACCCGGGACGCGATCGAGCTGGGCCAGGACCAGGTGGTCGAGCTGGGCCGGGACGGGGTGACGGTCACCGGTTTCGACGGCCTGCCCGCCGACGTACGCGAGTACCACGTGGACTGGGACGCGTCGGCCGCCGAGAAGGGCGGCTACGACTCCTTCATGCTCAAGGAGATCGCCGACCAGCCCAAGGCCGTCGCCGACACGCTGCTCGGCCGGATCGACGGCTCGGGCGCGCTCCACCTCGACGAGGTGCGCATCCCGCCGGGTGTGCTCCGCGAGGTCGACAAGGTCGTCGTCGTCGCCTGCGGTACCGCCTTCCACGCCGGAATGATCGCCAAGTACGCCATCGAGCACTGGACCAGGCTGCCCTGCGAGACGGAGCTCGCCAGCGAGTTCCGCTACCGCGACCCGATCCTGGACCAGCGCACCCTCGTCGTCGCCATCTCGCAGTCCGGCGAGACGATGGACACGCTGATGGCGGTCCGGCACGCCCGTGAGCAGGGGGCGAGGGTCCTCGCCATCTGCAACACGAACGGGTCGACCATCCCCAGGGAGTCGGACGCGGTCCTCTACACGCACGCGGGGCCGGAGGTCGCCGTCGCCTCCACAAAGGCGTTCCTGACCCAGCTGGTCGCCTGCTACCTCGTCGCGCTCTACCTCGGACAGGTGCGCGGCACCAAGTGGGGCGACGAGATCCGCACGGTCGTGCGCCAGCTCTCCGAGATGTCCGGCGCCGTCGAACGCGTGCTGGGGACCATGGAGCCGGTGCGCGAACTGGCCCGCTCCCTTGCCGCCAACGACACCGTGCTCTTCGTGGGCCGGCACGTGGGCTACCCGGTGGCCATGGAAGGCGCGCTCAAGCTCAAGGAGCTCGCGTACATGCACGCCGAGGGCTTCGCCGCGGGGGAGCTCAAGCACGGTCCGATCGCCCTGATCGAGGAGGGGCTGCCGGTCGTCGTGATCGTGCCGTCCCCGCGCGGCCGTTCGGTGCTGCACGACAAGATCGTGTCGAACATCCAGGAGATCCGGGCCCGTGGCGCCCTTACCGTCGTCATCGCGGAGGAGGGCGACGAGGAGGTCGTCCCGTACGCCGATCACCTCATCAGGATCCCGGCTACGCCTACGCTGCTTCAGCCGCTGGTCGCCACGGTGCCGTTGCAGGTCTTCGCCTGCGAGCTGGCGACCGCCCGGGGCAACGAGGTGGACCAGCCGCGCAACCTGGCGAAGTCCGTGACAGTCGAATGAGTGAGTGAGCGCGTGATCATTGGGGTCGGGATCGATGTGGCGGAGATCGAGCGCTTCGGCGCCGCGCTGGGGCGCACGCCGCAGCTGGCCGAGCGGCTCTTCCTGGAGCGGGAGTTGCTGCTGCCCGGCGGGGAACGGCGGGGGATCGCCTCGCTGGCGGCCAGGTTCGCCGCGAAGGAGGCCCTGGCCAAGGCGCTCGGCGCACCGGGCGGCCTGCTCTGGACCGACGCCGAGGTGTGCGTCGAGGACAGCGGGAAGCCGCGCCTGGAGGTCCGCGGCACCGTCGCGGCCCGGGCGGCCGAGCTCGGCGTGCGCAGCTGGCACGTCTCGCTCAGCCACGACGCGGGGGTGGCGTCCGCCGTGGTGATCGCGGAGGGTTGAGGTATGCGACATGCCTACAGCGTCGAGACCGTACGGACCGCCGAGAAGGCGCTCATGGCACGCCTGCCGGAGGGCGCGCTGATGCAGCGCGCCGCCGCCGGGCTCGCGGTGGCCTGCGGTGACCTGCTCCGGCGCAACGGGCGGGTGTACGGGTCCCGGGTGCTGCTCCTCGTCGGCAGCGGCGACAACGGCGGCGACACGCTGTACGCCGGGGCCCGGCTGGCCCGGCGCGGAGCCGGCGTACGGGCCGTGCTGACCTCGCCGGACAAGGTCCACCGGGCCGCACTCGCCGCCCTGCTGGCCGCCGGCGGGCAGGTCCTGGACACCCCCGACGGGCTGAGCCCCGTCGACCTCGTCGTCGACGGCATCACCGGGATCGGCGGCCGCGGCGGCCTGCGCCCCGAGGCCGCCGAGCTGGTCCGCGCGGTCACCGGGGGCCATGCGCCCGTGCTCGCGGTGGACCTGCCGAGCGGGGTCGAGGCGGACACCGGCCAGGTGCTCGGCGCGGCCGTACGGGCGGACGCGACGGTCACCTTCGGTACGTACAAGCCGGGGCTGCTCATCGACCCGGCCGCCGAACACGCGGGCGCCCTCCGGCTCGTCGACATCGGCCTGGCAACCGAACTGCCCGTCCGCCCCGACCTGGAGGCCCTCCAGTACGCCGATGTGGCCGCCCTGCTGCCCGTACCCGACGCCGAGAGCGACAAGTACCGGCGCGGGGTCGTCGGGGTGGCCGCGGGCTCGGAGCGGTACCCGGGCGCGGCCGTGCTCGCCGTCGCCGGGGCGCTGCGGGGCGGCGCCGGAGCCGTGCGGTACGCGGGCCCCGGGGCCGACGCGGTGATCGCCCGCTTCCCGGAGACGCTGGTGCACCCCGGGCCGCCGTCGAAGGCCGGGCGCGTCCAGGCGTGGGTGGTCGGGCCCGGGCTGGGCGACGGCGCGCAGGCCGCGACCGCGGTGTCCGACGTGCTGGCCGCGGACGTCCCCGTCCTGGTCGACGCGGACGGGCTGCGGCTGATGGACGCCGGGGCCGTACGGGAGCGGACCGCCGCCACCGTCCTGACCCCGCACGCCGGTGAGGCCGCCGCGCTGCTGGGCGTGGAGCGTGAGGAGGTCGAGGCGGGCCGGCTCGCCGCCGTACGGGAGCTGGCGGCGCGCTACCGCGCCACGGTGCTGCTGAAGGGCTCGACGACCCTCGTCGCGGAGGCCGGGGACACGCCCGTGCGGGTCAATCCGACCGGGACGTCCTGGCTGGCCACGGCAGGCAGCGGCGATGTGCTCTCCGGGCTGACCGGCTCGCTGCTGGCCGCGGGCCTCGCACCGCGCGACGCCGCGTCGGTGGGCGCCTATCTGCACGGGCTCGCGGCCCGCCGGACCTCCGACGGGGCGCCGGTCACGGCCCAGGACGTCGCGGACGCGGTACCGGCTGCCTGGCGGGACGTGCGGGCCTGATCCAGGCTGGAAGCACGGAAACGGGAGGTGGTCGGTCGTGGGCAGCGGCAGCGGCATCCGCGTACGCAGGGTCTACGACCCTCCGGAGGAGGACGACGGCACCCGCGTGCTCGTCGACCGGCTCTGGCCACGGGGGATCTCCAAGGAGCACGCGGCGGTGGACCTGTGGGCCAAGGACGTGACGCCTTCGAAGGAACTCCGCACCTGGTACCACGAGGACCGCGACGCCCGGTTCGACGACTTCGTGGACCGCTACCGGACCGAGCTCGGCGACAGCGCGCACACCGAGGCCGTCGAGCAGCTGCTCGCGCTGCTGCGCCGGGGCGGCGCCGTCACCCTCGTCACGGCGGTGAAGGAGGTCCCGGTCAGCCATGTCCCGGTCCTCGTCGAGCATCTGGAGCACGCCCTGGACCACCGCTGACCGCCTCACCGGGCACAGAGGGTCGAGGGCACAGGCGTACGGCTCTGAGACACTGGGCGCGATGAACGAGACAGCGACCCTGAGAGCCCGTGCCGAGATCGACCTCGCCGCGTTGCGCGCCAATGTGCGGAATCTGCGTGCGCGGGCGTCCGGGGCGCAGCTCATGGCCGTGGTGAAGTCCGACGCGTACGGGCACGGGGCGCTGCCCTGCGCCAGGGCGGCGCAGGAGGCCGGGGCGGCCTGGCTGGGCACCGCCACCCCGCAGGAGGCGCTCGCGCTGCGCGCGGCCGGCATCGGCGGCCGGCTGTTGTGCTGGCTGTGGACGCCGGGGGGCCCCTGGCGCGAGGCGGTCGAGGCCGACATCGATGTCTCGGTGAGCGGTATGTGGGCGCTCGACGAGGTCGTCGCCGCCGCCACTGAGGCAGGGGTCCCGGCCCGGGTCCAGCTCAAGGCCGACACGGGCCTGGGACGCAACGGCTGCCAGCCCGCCGACTGGCCCGCGCTCGTCTCGGCCGCCCGCGCAGCCGAGGACGCGGGCATCCTGCGCGTCACCGGCCTCTGGTCGCACTTCGCCTGCGCCGACGAGCCCGGCCACCCCTCGATCGCCGCCCAGCTGAACGTCTTCCGCGACATGGTGGCGTACGCCGAGAAGGAGGGCGTCCGGCCCGAGGTGCGGCACATCGCCAACTCCCCGGCGACGCTGACGGTGCCCGAGTCCCACTTCGATCTCGTGCGCACCGGTATCGCGATGTACGGCATCTCGCCCAGCCCCGAGCTGGGCACCCCGGCCGACTTCGGGCTGCGGCCCGTCATGACGCTCGCCGCCTCCGTCGCGCTGGTCAAGCAGGTTCCCCCGGGCCACGGCATCAGCTACGGGCACCACTACACGACCTCCGCCGAGACGACGCTCGCCCTGGTGCCGGTCGGCTACGCGGACGGCATCCCCCGCCATGCCTCCGGCCGGGGGCCCGTCCTCGTCGGAGGCGCCGTACGCAGGATCGCGGGCCGGGTGGCGATGGACCAGTTCGTGGTCGACCTCGGGGGCGACGTCCTCGACGCGGGCGCGGAAGCGGTGCTCTTCGGGCCGGGCGACCGGGGCGAGCCGAGCGCCGAGGACTGGGCGCAGGCGGCGGACACGATCGCGTACGAGATCGTCACACGCATCGGCTCACGCGTCCCCCGCGTCCATCTCCACGAGGGCCTGATCCAGACGAAAGGCCCTCAAGGCCGGGACTGACACCCCGGCCCGGCGGACCCGACCACATCGACGACGAAGGAGCACGGCACGGTGAGCGAGACCAGCGCCGAGGACGTGGTGGCGACGGCGGCCGTCGCAGCGGCCGGCTGGCGCCGGGCGGGCGTCGCCGGGGCGGCGATAGGCGTCATCGCCGCGGGCGCGGCCGCGGGTGTCGCCGTCGAGCGGCTCACCGTCGGCCGGGGCATGCGCAAGAAGGCCCGCCTCGCCCTGGACGCCTCCGGTCCGTACGGCTCGCTGCGCGGGCAGCCCGGCCGGGCGGTCGCGGACGACGGCACCGAGCTGTACTACGAGGTCGACGAGACCGAGCCGGACGGCGGGACGGGCCGTGCGGGCGTGGGCGCCGGGGCGAGTGCCCCCGCGGGCTCCGGTCCGCGCCGGCGCAGGCTCTTCGGCAGCAAGGACCCCGCGCCCCTGACCGTCGTCTTCAGCCACGGCTACTGCCTCGGCCAGGACTCCTGGCACTTCCAGCGGGCGGCGCTGCGCGGCCTGGTCCGCGCGGTCTACTGGGACCAGCGCAGCCACGGGCGGTCCGAGCGGGGCAGGGCGCAGGCCGAGGGCGTACCGGTCGGCATCGACCAGCTCGGCCGCGATCTGAAGGCGGTCCTGGACGCGGCGGCTCCCGAGGGCCCGCTGGTGCTGGTCGGGCACTCCATGGGCGGCATGACGATGATGGCGCTCGCCGACCGGTATCCGGAGCTGATCCGCGACCGGGTGGCGGCGGTAGCGTTCGTGGGGACGTCGAGCGGCAAGCTCGGCGAGGTGAACTTCGGGCTGCCGGTGGCGGGTGTGAACGCGGTGCGCCGGGTGCTGCCCGGGGTCCTGAAGGCGCTGGGCTCGCAGGCGGAGCTGGTGGAGCGCGGGCGGCGGGCGACGGCCGACCTGTTCGCGGGGCTGATCAAGCGGTATTCGTTCGGGTCGCGGGACGTGGACCCGGCGGTCGCGCGGTTCGCGGAGCGGCTCATCGAGTCCACCCCGATCGACGTGGTCGCCGAGTTCTACCCGGCCTTCACGGAGCACGACAAGAGCGGGGCCCTGCCCGCCTTCCTCGGGCTTCCGGTGCTGATCCTGGCCGGTGACAAGGACCTCGTGACGCCGAGCTCGCACAGCGAGGCCATCGCGGACGAGCTTCCGGACGCGGAGCTGGTCATCGTGCCGGACGCCGGTCATCTGGTGATGCTGGAGCACCCCGAGACGGTGACCGACCGGCTCGCGGACCTGCTGGTGCGGATCGGAGCCGTTCCGGCCGAGGGGTGCTGATCCTCTACCGTTGGTCGGCATGGAAGCAGCGCACAACGGCCCCGTGGCCGACACCGTCGAACCGGGCACCGTCACCCTGGACGTCGCCGTCGAGTCCCCCGAAGAGATGAAGGAGCTGGGCCGCCGGATCGCCGGTGTGCTGGCCCCCGGCGACCTGGTGATGCTCAGCGGCGAGCTCGGCGCGGGCAAGACCACCCTGACCCGCGGCCTCGGTGAGGGCCTCGGGGTACGCGGTGCCGTCACCTCGCCGACCTTCGTGATCGCCCGGGTCCATCCGCCGCTGGGCGAGGGCCCCGCCCTGGTCCACGTCGACGCGTACCGCCTGGGCGGCGGTCTCGACGAGATGGAGGACCTGGACCTCGACGTGTCGCTGCCGGACTCGGTGATCGTCGTGGAGTGGGGCGACGGCAAGGTCGAGGAGCTGTCGGAGGACCGGCTGCGTGTGGTGATCGACCGCGCGGTCGGCGACACGGACGACGAGCGCCGCGCGGTGACCCTGATCGGGATCGGCGCGCGCTGGGCGGGGCTGGGCGCGGAGCTGGCGGCGCTCCGGGAGCTCTGAGGGGCGGCATCCGTACCCCTGCTTCCCGACGCTTTCCGACAGGACGTCGGTAAAATGTTGCGCCGGGGCGGCCCGTCGTGGTCACATGGGATACAGGGACTGGTTAGGTCTACCTAACCACGCCTCTCACCGAAGCCCGAGGAGGCATCCATGCCGGGACCCGAGCGTGAAGTGCAGCCGCAGCCGTCGCAGGCGGAGCCACCGTCGGCGTCCGCGGTGTCGATGAAGGACCTGCTGGCCTCCTGCGCCGCCGCGACGGCGGTGTCGACGCCGCCCCGCGACGAGCACACCGACGAGGGCGACGCCGAGGACTTGGGGCGCGACGCCGCGTAAGGCCCTCAGGAGCCCCTCAGGGCACTCAGGGGACGACGACGACCTTCACGCCGACCGTGGCGAAGGTCCACATCGCGTTGCCGTCGGCGCGCTTCATCCGCACGCCGCCGGTCTTCATCGTGGGGTCGGGGCTCTCCATCGAGTTGTCCTGCGCGGCGCTGAAGCCCACGGAGACGTCGCCGACGTTCGCGAAACGCACCACGTGTTCGATCGGGACGCCGTCCGAGCCCTTGATGCTGCCGGAGCGCGAGGTCACCGCGTAGACGCCGGGCAGCGGGTTCACGGAGCTGGGCATGACGGTGAACGTCCGGAGAGCCTTCTCCTTGTCGTCCACGATCCACACCCGGCGGTCCTTCAGCGCGTACACGACGCGGGTCCCCGTGTCGGAGTCCTCGGGGACCGCGAGCGGCTCCCTCGTGGCCTTGGGCTTCGCGGAGGGGGAGGCCGTCGCCCCGGAGGCCTTGTCCGAGGGCGCGGCGACCGAGTCGGGCACGTTGGCCGACGCCTGGTAGGCGAGGAAACAGACCGCGGCCAACGCCGCGGCAGTGAGCCCGGCCACGATTCCCGAGCTGCCCCTTGCCACCGTGAGGTCCCCTTTCACATGCGTCCGTCGCATGTCGTACAAGCATTTACGTCGTACACGCGTATACCCGGCGACGGTACCAGCAGCGGCAGGGCAGACCGGGACGTTGTACGGGCTGCCGTGACCGGGTCGGCGGAGCCGTAGGCTGTTTGTGTGCTGCTGCTCGCCATGGATACCGCCACCCCCGCCGTCACCGTCGCACTCCACGACGGGTCCTCCGTCGTGGCCGGGACAGGTCAGGTCGATGCCCGGAGGCACGGGGAGCTGCTGCTGCCCGCCGTCGACCGGGTCCTCGCCGAGGCCGGGGTGAAGCTCGACGCCGTGACCGACGTGGCCGTCGGCGTCGGCCCCGGCCCCTACACCGGGCTGCGCGTCGGCCTCGTCACCGCCGCGACCTTCGGCTCCGCCCTCTCCGTGCCGGTGCACGGACTCTGCACGCTGGACGCCCTCGCCTACGCCGCCGGACTGGACGGCCTCGAAGGCCCGTTCGCCGTGGCGACCGACGCGCGCCGCAAGGAGGTCTACTGGGCGCGGTACGAGGACTTCCGCACCCGGGACGGCGAGCCCGCCGTCGACCGGCCCGCCGACATCGCGGACCGGCTCGCCGGACTGCCCGTCGTCGGCGCGGGCGCGCTGCTCTACCCCGAGGCCTTCCCCGACGCCCGCGGCCCGGAACACGTCTCCGCCGCCGCGCTCGCCGCCCTGGCCGCCGAGCGGCTGGCCTCCGGTGCCGCACTGCTGCCGCCGCAGCCGCTCTATCTGCGCAGGCCCGACGCCCAGGTCCCGAAGAACTACAAGGTGGTCACCCCCAAGTGACCACCGCGACCGCTGTGCTCCGCGAGATGCGCTGGTGGGACATCGAGCCGGTGCTGGAGCTGGAACACGAGCTGTTCCCCGACGACGCCTGGTCCGCCGGCATGTTCTGGTCCGAGCTGGCCCGCGCGCGCGGCCCCCGGGCCACCCACCGCTACGTCGTCGCCGAGGACCCCGTCGACGGCCGGATCGTCGGCTACGCGGGCCTCGCCTCGGCCGGTGACCTCGCCGACGTCCAGACGATCGCGGTCAGCCGCGGCCAGTGGGGCGGCGGCCTCGGATCCGAACTCCTTACCGACCTGCTCCGGCACGCCACGGCCTTCGAGTGCACCGCCGTGCTCCTGGAGGTCCGTGTCGACAACACCCGCGCGCAGAAACTCTACGAACGCTTCGGCTTCGAACCCATCGGCTTCCGCCGTGGCTACTACCAGCCGGGGAACATCGACGCACTCGTCATGCGCCTGACCGTACAAGGAACAGAGACAGACTGATGGCTGACGAACCGCTCGTTCTCGGTATCGAGACCTCCTGCGACGAGACCGGCGTCGGTATCGTGCGCGGCACGACGCTCCTCGCCGACGCCGTGGCGTCCAGCGTCGAGACGCACGCCCGCTTCGGCGGTGTCGTCCCGGAGATCGCCTCCCGCGCCCACCTGGAATCGATGGTCCCCACCATCGAACGCGCCCTGAAGGACGCCGGGATCAGCGCCCGTGACCTCGACGGCATCGCCGTCACGGCCGGCCCCGGGCTCGCCGGGGCGCTGCTCGTCGGCGTATCGGCCGCCAAGGCGTACGCGTACGCGCTGAACAAGCCGCTGTACGGGGTGAACCACCTGGCCTCGCACATCTGCGTCGACCAGCTGGAACACGGCCCGCTGCCCGAGCCGACGATGGCGCTGCTGGTGAGCGGCGGGCACTCCTCGCTGCTGCTCGCCCCGGACATCACGAGTGACGTACGGCCGCTGGGCGCGACCATCGACGACGCGGCGGGCGAGGCGTTCGACAAGATCGCCCGGGTGCTGGACCTCGGCTTCCCCGGCGGCCCGGTCATCGACCGGCTGGCCAGGGAGGGCGACCCGAAGGCGATCGCGTTCCCGCGCGGACTGAGCGGCTCGCGCGATCCCGCGTACGACTTCTCCTTCTCCGGCCTCAAGACGTCCGTGGCGCGCTGGATCGAGGCGAAGCGCGCGGCCGGCGAGGACGTGCCCGTACGGGACGTGGCGGCGTCCTTCCAGGAGGCCGTCGTGGACGTCCTCACCCGCAAGGCCGTCCGGGCGTGCAAGGACGAGGGCGTCGACCACCTGATGATCGGCGGCGGCGTGGCGGCCAACTCGCGGCTGCGGGCGCTCGCCGAGGAGCGGTGCGAGAAGGCGGGCATCCGGCTGCGGGTCCCCAGGCCGGGGCTCTGCACGGACAACGGCGCCATGGTCGCCGCGCTGGGCGCGGAGATGGTCGCGCGCAACCGCCCGGTGTCGGACCTGGACCTCTCGGCGGACTCCTCGCTGCCGGTCACGGAGACCCATGTGCCGGGCGTCCACGGCCACGGCCACGGGCACAGCCACAGCCACGACCATGTGCACGAGGTCAGCAAGGACAACCTCTACTCATGACCGTCGCCCTCATGTGGGAGGCCCGCGCAGCCGAGGGCCGCGGCGCGGAGCTGCTGGAGTGGGCCCGGGCCCGGGCGGCCGAGCTGGCCCGGGAGCCACTCCGCGCCGAGCTGCTGCGGGCCCCGCAGGACCGGGTGCTCGTGCTGACCTGGTGGGTCGCGGGCTACGACGACGAGCTGCCGGAGCTGCCCGAGCCGGAGGCCGGGCTGATCAGCCGCCCGGTGCACCGGTGGCGGTTCGAATCCCTGGGTCCGGCGGTCGGCTGACGGGCGTACGGGCCGCGCGTGTTCCGATGAGTTCCGGGCGCGGGCCCGGTCTACCTTGCACGGCGAACGACGACGTTCCTTGTGCGAGGAGAGAGACCATGCAGAAGATCAGGCCCTGTCTGTGGTTCGACGGCCAGGCCCAGGAAGCCGCGGAGTTCTACGTCTCGGTCTTCGGCGGGGACTCCCGCGTCGTCGACATCAGCCGTAGTTCCGACGGGGCGCCGGGGGAGACCGGTTCGGTCCTGACGGTGGACTTCGTGCTCGCCGGCCAGGAGTACCTCGGTCTCAACGGCGGCCCGCACTTCCACTTCAGCGAGGCCATCTCGCTCAGCGTGGACTGCGCGGACCAGGAAGAGGTCGACACCCTGTGGGCGAAGCTCACCGACGGCGGTGAGGAGAGCATGTGCGGGTGGCTGAAGGACAGGTACGGCCTGTCCTGGCAGATCGTCCCGCGCGCGCTGCCCGAGCTGCTCGGCGATCCTGACAGGGCCAAGGCCGACCGCGTGATGAAGGCGATGATGGGGATGCGGAAGCTGGACGTGCAGGCCCTGCGGGACGCCTGAGGCGCGCAGCGCCGCACGCCGTGCGCGGGCGGGGGATCGGGCGCACCCTGGAAGCAGGAATCCCGGGAGGTGACCGACATGATGGAGACCACGGTCGGCTGGCACATCGAGCTGGAATTCGAGGAGGACACCCATCGGACCCGTGCGGCCGCGATGGTGCGGCTGAGCGACGGGACCGAGGTGCGGGCCCACGGGTACGCCAGCCGCCACCCCTCCGACGCGGAGCAGCCGAGGGTCGGCGAGGAGATCGCCGGTGCCCGCGCGCTCAACGAGCTGGCGATGAAGCTTCTCACCAAGGCACATGACGAGATCGACGAGGCGTCCGGCCGCACGTCGTACCCGCTGACCTGACCCGGGCCTGTCCCACGTCCCCGGGCGGGGTGCGCACTCGGTAATCTCTGGGCCATGCCCAGTCGTTCACCGCTTCCGCCGCCTCCTCCGCCCGTGGAGATACGTTCGTGGCCCGACCGAGGCGCCCTGCTGAGGGACCGGGCGCTCGTCCTCGGTGAGCTGGTGACGATGTTCATCGGACCCGGGCGGCTCGGAATCCTGTGGATGTGGGCGGGGATCGCCGCGCTCGGCTGGTCCCTGATGGGTACGGCGTTCCTCATGTTCGAGGACGCCTACGACGCCCTCGGTGCGATCCCGGCGGTCATCTGCCTCGCCGTCGGTGCCGCGGTGCTGGTTCCCGCGGCCGTCCTCATGGCCGTGGGCGTGGCCAGGGACCTGCGGGTCCACCGGCTGCTGGTGCAGTGGGGCGCGCTGGACCGCGACCCGGAGGGGGACAAGCTCCTGCGCAGGCCGCGGGCGAGCCTCGCGTGGCTGCTGATGTCGTTCACGCTCTGCGCGGCGGGGCTCTTCGGCTGTGTGGCCGTCCCGGCGACCGCCAGGGCGGGCGAGGAGACGTACGGCCTGGTGGCCTGGCTGGTGGGACTGGGATTCCTCGCCTGGCTCACGGGGCTGACCGGCCTGCTGAAGGCGTTCGCCCACCGCCGCTGGGTGCTGCGGACGCCGGCCGGGGCCCCGGCGGAACCGCTGGTCGCGGCGGACCGCTGATCAGGTCCGCTTCACGGGCTGCCCGATCAGCATCGTCGGCGCCCCGGCCACCCGGGTCAGGAAGACGGTGGCCGTGTGCGGCCCCTGGAGCTTCATCTTCCGGCGCAGCTCCTCCGGTTCGACGGCCGAGCCGCGCTTCTTGACGGTCAGCACGCCCACCTGACGCTCCCTCAGCAGGGCTTTCAGCTTCTTCATGTTGAAGGGCAGCTGATCGGTGATCTCGTACGCGGCCGTGGCGTCGGACTCGTACGGCCGGTCGCTCGTGACGTACGCGATCGTCTCGTCGATCAGCCTGCCCTCGCACCGCTCCACGATGTCGGCCACCAGATGGGCGCGGATGACGGCGCCGTCCGGCTCGTACAGATAGCGGCCGACGGGGCCTACCGGCGGGGCGGGGAGCGGGCCGGCGGAGACGAGGGTGGTGCGGGACGGGAGCAGCGTGGCCCGGAAGGTGCCGGGGGCGAAGCCCTCGCCGAACCAGAGCACGGCCTCCTTCACATCGCCGCCGTCCGAGATCCACTCGGCCTCGGCTCCCGGTTCGATCGCCTCGTGCGGGACGCCGGGGGCGATCTTCAGCGCGGCGCGGGGGGCCTTCAGTGCGGCCCCGGTCGCCCAGGAGAGCGGCGGTGAGTAGGCCTCGGGGTCGAAGATCCTGCCCCGCCCGCCGCGCCTCGCCGGGTCGACGAAGACCGCGTCGTACGGGGAGGTGTCGACCTCCGTGACATCGGCGCACCGCACCTCGACGAGGTCCTGGAGGCCGAGCGCCTCGGCGTTGGCGCGGGCGACCTGGGCGGTGAGCGGATCGCGGTCCACCGCCAGGACCGAGATGCCCGCCCTGGCCAGGGCGATCGCGTCCCCGCCGATGCCGCAGCACAGGTCGGCGACGCTCCGTACGCCGAGCTCCGCGAACCGCCCGGCCCGGTAGCCGGCGACCGAGGTGCGGGTCGCCTGCTCCACGCCGTCGGGGGTGAAGAACATGCGGTACGCGTCCGCCGCCCCGAACTTCGCCACCGCGCGCTGACGCAGCCGCGCCTGGCCGAGCGCCGCCGACACGAGGGCGGCGGGGTGCGTGCGGCGCAGCCGGGTCGCGGTCGCCAGCTCCCGGGCGGGATCGTGGTCGCGCAGCTCGTCCAGGAGCGCCGCACCCTCGGGGGTGCGGAGGGCGGCGAAGGCGGTGAGCGGGTCGGCCGGGTCGGCCTGATCGGCAGGGGGAAGGGCGTTCACCAGTCCATTGTGAGCCAGCCGGGGGACCCGGGGGGTCCCCCGGAGGTGTCGCCGGAGACGGCCGGGGACCCGGTGGCAGGATGCGGCGCCATGCAGCTAGTACGACAAAACGACAAAACAGCCCCCAAGCGCCACAGACCGGTCTGCGCGGTCCTGGTCGCCCTGCTGGTCGGTGCCGCCGCCTCCGGGTGTGGCGGCGGTGCGGACGAAGGGGCCGCCGGGCGGCAGAAGCCGGTGGCCGGGCAGCCGGGAGCCGCCGCCGCGCAGGCGGGCCCCGCCGCGGCCGAGGCGAAGGCGAGGGCCGAGGCCGAGCGGCTGAAGCGGGCGGTCGCCGCCCGTACCGCCGTCGCGAGGAAGTGGGGCCTGGTCAAGGTCCCGCTCGTCGCACCCGCGCCGCCGGCCGGGAAGCCGCACATCACCACCCGTAAGGGCTTCGAGGTCGAGGGCGGGGAGGATCTGCCGCCGGTCTTCACCACCGTGCCGACCAAGGAGCGGATCGTCTTCCTGACGATGGACGACGGCGCGGAGAAGGACCCTGAACTGCTGCGGATGATGTCGGAGCTGAACATCCCGTACAGCGCCTTCCTCAGCGACTACGAAGTCAGCGACGACTACGGCTACTTCAAGGACATGCAGGCCCGGGGGGTCACCCTCAGCAACCACACGCTCAACCACCGCTATCTCCCCGGGCTCTCCCGGGAGGAGCAGCACCGGGAGATCTGTGGCTCGCAGGACAAGATCGAGAGGTTCCTGGGGAAGCGGCCCACCCTCTTCCGCCCGCCGTACGGCAACTACAACGGCGACACCCTGCGCGTCGCCAAGTCCTGCGGCATCAAGGCCGTGCCCCTGTGGGCCGCCGAGGCGTTCCCCGACCACATGGAGTGGCGCGAGTGGGACCAGGACCTGCATCCCGGCGACATCATCCTCACCCACTTCCGGGGGCGTGAGGACTGGGACGGCTCCATGGCCGACATGATCCGCAACGTCATGAAGACGGTCACCGACAAGGGATACGCCGTGGCCAGGCTGGAGGACTACGTCTGACGGGCGGTCATCCGCCGCGCGGAACCCTGTGGAGATCTCCCGCGTTGTCCGGGCGTGCGCCGGTCCCACGGCGCCACGCGAGGGTGGTGAATTGGCACTCCGCTTGACCGAGTGCTAATCGCGGTCATAGTGTCAGTGCTGGCACTCCCCGATGGAGAGTGCCAGCACAACCGCGCGACAGGGCAGGTCCGGCACCCGCGACGACGGATCGACCTGGTCGCCACCCCACAGACTGTTAAACCCCGTGAGATCTCCGAAGGGGGAGACCGGATCGTGTCGACCACCAGCTCCAAGGTTGCGATCAAGCCGCTCGAGGACCGCATTGTGGTCCAGCCGCTCGACGCCGAGCAGACCACGGCTTCCGGCCTGGTCATTCCGGACACCGCCAAGGAGAAGCCCCAGGAGGGCGTCGTCCTGGCCGTGGGCCCGGGCCGCTTCGAGAACGGCGAGCGCCTTCCGCTCGACGTCAAGACCGGCGATGTCGTTCTGTACAGCAAGTACGGCGGCACCGAGGTGAAGTACAACGGCGAGGAGTACCTCGTCCTCTCGGCGCGCGACGTTCTCGCGATCGTCGAGAAGTAATTCACTTAACGTTTGCTTCCGTTCTGCGCCCCTGGCCCCCTGCGAAAACTAGCCGGGCGGCGAGGGGCGCAGTTCGTTTGAGAGGACAGCTCAGCCCATGGCGAAGATTCTGAAGTTCGACGAGGACGCCCGTCGCGCCCTTGAGCGCGGCGTCAACAAGCTTGCCGACACGGTGAAGGTGACGATCGGCCCGAAGGGCCGCAACGTCGTCATCGACAAGAAGTTCGGCGCCCCCACCATCACCAACGACGGTGTCACCATCGCGCGCGAGGTCGAGCTCGACGACCCGTACGAGAACCTCGGTGCCCAGCTGGTGAAGGAGGTGGCGACCAAGACCAACGACGTAGCGGGTGACGGCACCACCACCGCCACCGTGCTCGCCCAGGCCCTCGTCCGCGAAGGCCTCCGCAACGTCGCCGCGGGCGCGTCCCCGGCCGCCCTGAAGAAGGGCATCGACGCCGCCGTGAAGGCTGTGTCCGAGGACCTCCTCGCGACCGCCCGCCCGATCGACGACAAGGCCGACATCGCCGCCGTGGCCGCGCTCTCCGCGCAGGACCCGCAGGTCGGCGAGCTCATCGCGGACGCGATGGACAAGGTCGGCAAGGACGGTGTCATCACCGTCGAGGAGTCCAACACCTTCGGTCTGGACCTCGAGTTCACCGAGGGCATGGCCTTCGACAAGGGCTACCTGTCCCCGTACATGGTGACCGACCAGGAGCGTATGGAGGCCGTCCTCGACGACCCGTACATCCTGATCCACCAGGGCAAGATCGGCTCCATCCAGGAGCTGCTCCCGCTGCTGGAGAAGGTCATCCAGGCCGGCGCCTCCAAGCCGCTCCTGATCATCGCCGAGGACGTCGAGGGCGAGGCGCTCTCCACCCTCGTCGTCAACAAGATCCGTGGCACCTTCAACGCCGTCGCGGTGAAGGCCCCGGGCTTCGGTGACCGCCGCAAGGCCATGCTCGGCGACATCGCCACCCTCACCGGTGCGACCGTCATCGCCGAGGAGGTCGGCCTCAAGCTCGACCAGGCCGGTCTGGACGTGCTGGGCACCGCCCGCCGCGTCACCGTCTCCAAGGACGACACGACCATCGTCGACGGCGGCGGCGACTCCGCCGACGTCAAGGGCCGCGTCAACCAGATCAAGGCCGAGATCGAGTCCACGGACTCCGACTGGGACCGCGAGAAGCTCCAGGAGCGCCTCGCGAAGCTGGCCGGCGGCGTGTGCGTGATCCGCGTCGGTGCGGCCACCGAGGTGGAGCTCAAGGAGAAGAAGCACCGTCTGGAGGACGCCATCTCCGCGACCCGCGCCGCGGTCGAGGAGGGCATCGTCTCCGGTGGTGGCTCCGCTCTGGTCCACGCCGTCAAGGTCCTCGAGGGCAACCTCGGCAAGACCGGCGACGAGGCCACGGGTGTCGCGGTCGTGCGCCGCGCCGCCGTCGAGCCGCTCCGCTGGATCGCGGAGAACGCGGGCCTCGAGGGCTACGTCATCACCTCGAAGGTCTCCGAGCTCGACAAGGGTCAGGGCTTCAACGCCGCGACCGGCGAGTACGGCGACCTGGTGAAGGCCGGCGTCATCGACCCGGTCAAGGTCACCCGCTCCGCCCTGGAGAACGCCGCGTCCATCGCGTCGCTGCTGCTCACGACCGAGACCCTGGTCGTCGAGAAGCCGGCCGAGGAAGAGGCCGACGCCGGTCACGGCGGCCACGGCCACAGCCACTAGTACGGCTCCGCAGGACAGCGAGGCCCGGTACCCCCGTCGCGGGGGCACCGGGCCTCGGTGCGTTCTCCGTGCTCGCCTACTGAGGTCCGTAACTCCGGCCCGCGCGGGAGGTGACCCCGCCGAGGAGACTGCGGGGCGTCAGCTTCACCAGGCCCATGAGTGCCTTGTAACGCGGGTCCGGGATCGACACCGACCTGCCCCGGGCGAGGTCCTCCAGGGCCGCGGCCACCAGCTTGTCCGCGTCGAGCCACATCCAGTCCGGGATGTTGCCCGTCCCCATCCCGGCCCGCTCGTGGAACTCGGTCCGTACGAAGCCCGGGCACAGCGCCATCAGCCGCACCCCCGAACCCGCGAGGTCCTTCGCGGCGCCCTGGGTGAACTGGACGACCCAGGCCTTCGACGCCCCGTACGTCCCCCGCGGCAGGAACGCCGCGACGGAGGCCACGTTGACCACGCCGCCGCGACCGCGCTCCCGCATCGAGCCGGCGGCTGCCGAGGTCAGACGCAGCACCGCCTCGCAGTGGACCTTCAGCATCATCAGCTCGTCGGCCACCGGGACATCCAGGTAGCGGCCCTTGTTGCCGAAGCCCGCGTTGTTGACCAGCAGGTCGACGGGGCTCACCCGGTCCGTCAGCCGTGCCGCGACCGCCTCGATCCCGCTGTCCGTGGACAGATCGGCCGTCAGCACCTCGGCCTCGATGCCGTGTCCGTCGTGCAGCTCGGTGGCCTGGGCCCGCAGCCGCTCCGTGTCACGGGCCACCAGCACCAGATTGTGCCCGTCACTCGCGAGCCGCCGCGCGAAGGCGGCCCCGATCCCCGCCGTCGCGCCCGTAATCAGTGCAGTCGTCATAGGCGGCACGTTAGCCGCCTCGCGCACGGGCGGTGGACCCGGCTTCTTCCAGGTGGGGCCACCCTTCTTCCAGGTGGGGCCGTCCTTCGTCCAGGTGGGGCCGGTGGGGACTCGTCCGCCCCCTACCGCGGTAGCACCTCCATGTTGGCTCCCGGGTATGACGCCCGGCGCGAGGCCGTCCCCGTACTTTCCACCCCGTCGGTACGAGAACATCGCGAAAGGGCGGGACATGAGGCTACGCAGCGGCAAACGGGAGCAGACGGACGACCGGCCGGAGGCCCCGGCCGCCACACCGGGTTCCGCCGTCGAACTGCGCGGTGTCCGGAGGCGGTACGGGCGCGGCCCCGGTGCCGTGCACGCGCTCGCGGGCGTCGACCTCGCCCTCCCACGCGGCACGTTCACCGCGGTCATGGGCCCCTCCGGGTCCGGGAAGTCCACCTTCCTGCAGTGTGCCGCCGGGCTCGACCAGCCGTCGGAGGGATCCGTGCACCTCGGTGGCACCGAGATCACCGGTATGAGCGAGAACCAGCTCACCGAGCTCCGCCGCAGCCGCCTCGGCTTCGTCTTCCAGGCGTTCAACCTGCTGCCGTCGCTGACCGTGGAGCAGAACGTCCTGCTGCCCCTGCGCCTCGCCGGGCAGCGCCAGGACCGCCGCCGGGCGGCCGAGGCGCTCGCGCAGGTCGGGCTCGCCGACAAGGCGCGGCGCCGGCCCGGCGAGCTCTCCGGCGGCCAGCAGCAGCGCGTGGCCGTCGCCCGCGCCCTGGTCACCGACCCCGACGTGATCTTCGCCGACGAGCCGACCGGGGCCCTCGACACCGGAACCGCCGCCGAGGTGCTCGGCCTGCTCCGGCACGCGGTGGACACTCCCTCCGGGCTCCGAGCGGGTGGGAGGCATCCCCACGGCGCCACTGTCGTCATGGTCACCCACGACCCGGCCGCGGCGGCCTGGGCCGACCAGGTGCTGTTCCTCGCGGAGGGAACCTTCGCCGGCGGTCTGGAGCGCGGTTCGGCGGAGCAGATCGCGGCGCGGATGGCGGCGCTCACCGCCCGTACGGACGTGATGGCGGGGGCCGCGGCATGATGCGGCCCACCGGACTCGCCCGCGCGGCCGTCCGCTTCAAACCCGCCTCGTTCGCGGGCACGTTCGTCGCCCTGATGATGGCGGCGCTGATCGTCTCGGCCTGCGGCACCCTGCTGGAGACAGGCATCCGCGCCTCGGTGCCGGCGCAGCGGTACGCGAAGGCGCCGGTCGTCGCGGCAGCCGACCAGTCCGCGCGGGTCGTCTCCGACACCGTCGACGGCCCCGAGGAATCCGCGTACCCGCTGCCGGACAAGGCCCGTGTCGACGCGGGGCTCGTGGCGAAGGCCGCCCGGACACCGGGTGCCGGGGCCGCGGTGCCGGACTCCACCTTCCCGGTGCGGCAGGGCGACGCGGCGATCACCGGTCACGGCTGGGGATCGCACGCCTTCACCGGTACCGCGCTGTCCGCGGGCACCGCGCCGCGCGCGGGCGAGGTCGTGCTCGACGACACCGCCGCCCGTAGTGCGAAGGCCGGTGTCGGTGGCACCGTCACGCTCGAGACAGCCGCAGGCCGCGCCGGCTTCCGGGTGTCCGGGCTGGCCGAGCCCGGGGCGGGCGACATGACGGCGGGCGCCACGGCCACGGCCTGGTTCACCGATGCCGAGGCGCCCGTGCTGGCCGGGCACCCCGGCAAGGTCGACGCCATCGCCGTACTGGCCGAGGGCGGCGCCTCCCCCACCGACGAAGCGGCCCTCGCCACCGCCGTCGGAGAGTCCCTCGCCGGCTCCGGCGCGCAGGTGCTCACCGGAGACGGCCGGGGAGGGGTCGAGGACCGGGGCCTGGCGTACGCCAAGGAGACGCTCACCGGACTCGGCGGCTCCTTCGGCGGGATCGCCACCCTGGTCGCCGTCTTCACCGCAGCCGGCACGGTGGCCCTCTCCGTCGGCCAGCGCACCCGAGAGTTCGCCCTCCTGCGCGCGGTCGGCGCCACCCCGCGGCAGATCCGCCGCGCGGTCGCCGCCGAGGCGCTCCTCGTCGCGCCGCTCGCCGGTCTGGCCGGCTGCCTGCCGGGGATCGGGCTCGCGCACTGGTGGTTCGGGCAGCTGAAGGACCGCGGGGTCATCCCGGAGGCGGTGGAACTCCACGTCTCGTGGGTCCCGCTGGTCACCGCCGTCGGGGCCGGGCTGCTCACGGCACTCGGCGCCGGCTGGGCGGCCGGGCGCAGGCCCGCCAGGATCAAACCGGGGCAGGCACTCGCCGAAGCCTCGGTGGAGCGGCTGCGGCCGGGCGTCGTCCGTACCGTCCTCGGGCTGGCCGCCCTCGGCGGCGGCGCGGTCCTCGCCGGTGTCGCGGCCTCCTCCGCCGGTGACGACGCGGCAGGCGCCTCCCTCGGCGTCATCATGCTCTTCATGCTCGCCTTCGCCCTGCTCGGCCCGCTGGTGGCCCGGCTGTGCGCGGCGCTCTTCGGCCTGCTGCTGCGCGGCGGCGGGGCCGCGGCGACGCTGGCCGCCGTCAACTCCCGTACCAACTCCCGCCGGCTGGCCTCCGCGATCACCCCGATCGTGCTGGCCATGGCCTTCGCCTCGACGCTCGTCTTCATGCACACGAGCGAGAGCAAGGTCGCCTCGGACCAGCTCCGCGCCGGCATCACCGCGGACCACGTCGTCACCGACCCGGCGGGCCTGCCCGCCGACGCCGCCGACCGGGCCGCACGCGTTCCCGGCGTCGACGCGGCCGTGAGTCTGCTCGACACGCAGGTGCTGGTGCCCGTACGCGCCGTCGGCGAGACCTCGTTGCAGGGGGCATCGGCCCAGGGGGTCTCGGGCTCCGCCGCCCAGCTCGCCCGGGTGCAGGACCTGGATGTGCGCAGCGGCAGCCTGGACCGGGTCGGGGCGGGCCGGATCGCCATCGACAGGACCCTCGCCGCCGCGGCGGGAGTCGGGGTCGGCGACCCACTGCCGCTCCACCTCCCCGACGGCACCGAGGACCGCCCCGAAGTCGTCGCGATCTACAGCCGCGGCCTGGGCCTGGCGGCGGTGACCATGGACCGCGCGTCCCTGGCCGGCCACGTCACGTCGAGCTTCGACAGCACGCTGCTGGTACGCGGCGGGGACGCCGGGTCGCTCGCCGCACTCGGCAAGGTCACCGACGCCTCGGGCTACGCCGTCGAGCAGGACCTGGACCACGCCTACGGCGCCTGGTCCAACTACATGATGGCCGCCGTCCTGGGCGGCTTCGCCGCCGTCGCCGCCGCCAACACCCTGGTGATGACGGTCCTGGACCGCCGCCGCGAACTGTCCACGCTCCGCCTCGTCGGCTCCACCCGCCGCCAGGTGCTGCGCATGCTGCGCTGGGAGAGCCTGCTGGTCTCGGCGGCGGGCGTGGCCCTGGGGACAGTCATCGCCATGATCACGCTGACGCCGATGATGCGCGGCGTGACAGGCGAGTCCCCGCACGTGCCCCCGCTGCTGTACGCCACGTTCGCCGCGGCCGCGGTGTCCCTCGGCCTCCTCGCCGTGACCCTCCCGGGCCGCGCGGCACTGCGCGACCGGGAGGCGGGATCATGACGCCTGACCGGCGCTCCGCTTCGCCACGTACGCCCGTGCCGCGCGCAGGGTCTCCGTGTGCAGCGCGTCGCCGGCTTCGAGCAGGCGCGGCAGCAGCTCCCGCTCCGTGGTTGTCGCCCGGAACTCCAGGGCCGTGGTGATCCCGTGGCCGGGGACGTGCACCACCTCGACCGGGTCACCGCTTCGGATCGTCCCCGGCTCGATCACCCGGAGATACGCGCCCGTGGCCCCCTCGCGGGTGAACCGCTTCACCCAGCCCCGCTCGCCCAGGTGGCCCGCGAACGTACGGCACGGGATGCGGCCCGAGGTCACCTCGAGGATCACGTCGTCGCCGATGCGCCAGCGCTCCCCGATCCGCGCGTGGCTCACCACGAGCCCGAGGGTCGTCAGGTTCTCGCCGAACGCACCGTTGGGCAGGGGGCGGCCGAGCTGCTTCTCCCAGGCGTCGAGCTCCTCGCGTGCGTACGCGTACACGGCCTGGTCCGATCCGCCGTGGTGCCTGAGGTCGCACACCGCGTCACCGGCCAGGCCACTGCCGCCGGTGCCCTTGGGGCCGGGATCGGCGACCCGCACGGGACCGTCGGACGGCTGTTTGCCGATCCCGGTGAGCCCGTCGGCTCCGTCGCTGTGGGGAGAGGGCGTGGGACGGCCGAGATTCACGGAGAGCACCTTCATAACCGAACAGGCTAATGGGGCCGCACTCAAAGCCGCTCGTGATTAATCGCCCGAAGCTGCAAGAGTCCCTTATGGTTGAAGGGTGATCGAAGCCCGTCATCTCCGTGTCCTGCGCGCCGTGGCCACCACCGGTTCCTTCTCCGCCGCCGCGCGGGAGCTGGGCTGCACCCAGCCCGCCGTCAGCCAGCAGATGAAGGCCCTGGAGGGCTCGGCGGGGACGCCGCTGCTGATCCGTACGGGGCGCGAGATGCGCCTCACCCAGGCGGGTGAGGCGCTGGTGCGGCATGCCTCCGGCATCCTCGCCGGGCTGACCGCCGCCGAGGAGGAGATCGCCGCGATCGCCGGGCTGCGGGCCGGCCGGGTCCGGCTCGTGTCGTTCCCGAGCGGGAGCTCCACCCTGGTCCCCGGCGCCCTCGCCGCGCTGCGCGCCGCGCACCCCGGGACCCAGGTCTCGCTCGTCGAGGCGGAGCCGCCGCGCTCGGTGGAGATGCTGCGCGACGGGGACTGCGACATCGCGCTGGCGTTCCGCTACGGGACGGCCGGCGGCGAGTGGGACGACCTGGTCGTGCGCCCGCTGCTCAGGGACCGGCTGATCGGTCTGGTCCCCGAGGGGCACCGGCTGGCGGACGCGGACGCGGTGGGCATCGGGGAGCTGGCCGACGAGTCGTGGATCGCCGGCTGCCCGCGCTGCCGGCGCCAGCTGGTCGAGGTCTGCGAGGAGTCGGGCTTCACCCCGCGGATCGACTTCGCCACGGATGACTACCCGGCGGTGATCGGCCTCGTCGGAGCGGGTCTCGGAGTCGCCGTCCTGCCCCGGCTGGCCATCGAGTCCGTGCGTTCCAAAGGCGCGCGCACCGTGACGGTGGAGCCTGCCGTGGAGCGGGAGATCGTCGCCCTCACCCTGCCCGACCTCTCCCGGGTGCCGGCGGTGGCGGCGACCCTGGACCAGCTGTCCCTGGCGGCCGCACGCTGACCGGCCCGGCCCGCGGCACCCATCTCACCAGGTCCTGCGGCAGGCGTGAGGAAACGTTTCTGCGTTCGGCGGGTCGTGCGGAGTGTCAGGTGTGACCGGCCTCCGGGGCCGGTCCTGAGTGGGCGGAGATCAGACGGTTGCGGGCGCGGCCCATGAGCTCTTCGCGCTCGTCCTCGGTCAGGCCGCCCCATACGCCGTAGGGCTCTCGTACCGCGAGCGCGTGCGCCGCGCACTCGGCGCGCACCGGGCAGCGCATGCAGACCTCCTTGGCCGAGGTCTCACGGGCACTCCGGGCTGCTCCGCGTTCCCCTTCGGGGTGGAAGAAGAGCGAACTGTCGACCCCGCGGCAGGCGGCCAGCAGCTGCCAGTCCCACAGGTCCGCGTTGGGTCCGGGAAGGCGGGAGAAATCTGCCATTGCGTGTCCCCTCGAAACCTTGCTGGTTCGGAAACGGCTTCCTCGACCGTTGTTGCTCGTCGGTGACCTGAGTCCCGACCGTACATCTACGGTGTTAGTAGATGTAAATATGACTGATTGGGAATCTAGCCGCAGACGCCAGCAAAAGTGAAGAAAACCCGCTAAATGGGGCAGGTCGCAGGGTGAGAGATCGGTTGAGGGATGAATGACCCCGTGTCGCTCTCCTCCGTGTGCGAGCCCTCACTTAGAGTGCCGAACCGGATGCTTTGACCCGTAACTCTTTCGAGTGACCGTCGTTGATGGGGGAGAGGCGGTTGACGGAGAACGAGCTCGGGCAGATGTCCGAGGGGGTCAACCGCACAGGTGACGACTTGTATCAGCCTGGAGGCTCAAGGTGACGCGCATCAGCTGCGGAGGACGGTCATGACATCCGTCCTCGTCTGCGACGACTCCCCGCTTGCCCGAGAAGCGCTCCGCCGCGCGGTTGCGACCGTGCCCGGCGTCGAGCGTGTGACGACGGCGGCCAACGGCGAGGAAGTCCTCCGCCGCTGGGGGGCCGACCGTTCGGATTTGATTCTGATGGACGTACGCATGCCCGGTCTGGGGGGTGTGGAGACGGTCCGGCGGCTGCTCTCGGCGGACCCCGGGGCCAGGATCATCATGCTGACCGTCGCCGAGGACCTGGACGGTGTCGCGCTCGCGGTCGCCGCCGGGGCCCGCGGTTATCTGCACAAGGACGCCTCGCGTGCCGAGCTGCGCGCGACGGTGACCCAGGCGCTCGCGGATCCGACGTGGCGGCTCGCCCCGCGCCGGCTGCGGTCCGCCGAGATGGGGGCGGCGCCGACCCTCACCGCGCGGGAGATCCAGGTGCTCGAAGGTATGAGCCACGGGCGTTCCAACGCGGAGATCGGGCGTGAGCTGTTCCTCTCCGAGGACACGGTGAAGACGCACGCGCGACGTCTGTTCAAGAAGCTCGGGGCCTCGGACCGTGCGCACGCCGTCGCGCTCGGATTCCGCTGGGGTCTGGTCCGCTGATGCCGCCGCGCGGCCGGTAGCCGTGCGATCCCGTCCGCACGCCGGCGGACGGGGCGACGGTGGCGTGCGGACCCGCGGCCGGGCCCTCCCCACCAGCGCTATGTGACGCTTCCCGGCCGATGCCGCATCCTTGGGGTTGTGGAGTTCCTCGGGGAACATTCGGTCGAGCGGAAGGGGAGGGCGCAGGACATGACATCCGGCGCACCCGCTCAGAACGCTGGAGCACTCGCTCACGACGCGGACGACGCACATACCGGCGCACCCGCTGATAACGCTTCGGTGCACAACTCGGGACGCGATGCATCGGATCGGACGGCGCCAAGGCACCATGGTCCGATGCGCGAGGACGGGACGACGGTGATCGGTGCTCTGGTGCACCGCGCCGTCGACGGTGACGCGCAGGCCACCCATGACCTGCTGGCCCATGTCCACCCCCTCGCTCTGCGCTACTGCAGGTCACGACTGAACCGGCTGCCCGGTGATGCCCGTCACTTCGTGGAGGACCTCGCGCAGGAGGTCTGCGTCGCGGTCCTGATGGCGCTGCCGCGGTACAAGGACACCGGCAGGCCCTTCGAGGCGTTCGTCTTCGCCATCGCGGGCCACAAGGTCGCCGACCTCCAGCGCGCCGCGATGCGGCACCCCGGTTCGACGGCCGTGCCCTCCGACGAGATGCCGGAGCGGCCCGACGACTCGCTCGGCCCCGAGGAGCGGGCGCTCCTCAGCAGCGACGCGGCCTGGGCCAAGAAACTTCTCGCCAATCTGCCGGAGAACCAGCGTGAGCTGCTGGTCCTCCGGGTCGCGGTCGGACTGACCGCGGAGGAGACCGGGCAGATGCTCGGGATGTCCCCGGGCGCCGTGCGCGTCGCCCAGCACCGCGCGCTGAGCAGACTGCGGGCCCTCGCGGGCCAGTAGGGGCCGGTTCCCGCGGGCTTCCGCGATGTGGAGGAAGCCACAGAACCGCCAGGTGATCTTGCTCGTGGAATGAGACACCCCGTTGGGCCGTTAGCATGGACATCCGCACCGATCAAGGCCATTTGGGGAAGGTGTCATGACTGCAAACGTCGACGGAGTGCCCGAGAAATTCGCGACGCTCGGGCTGACATACGACGACGTGCTGCTGCTGCCGGGCGCATCTGACGTGCTGCCCAACGCGGTCGACACCTCGTCGCTCATCTCGCGGAACGTACGCGTGAACATCCCGCTGCTCTCCGCCGCGATGGACAAGGTGACCGAGGCCCGGATGGCGATCGCCATGGCCCGGCAGGGCGGTGTCGGTGTGCTGCACCGCAACCTCTCGATCGAGGACCAGGTCAACCAGGTCGACCTCGTGAAGCGGTCCGAGTCCGGCATGGTCACCGACCCGATCACGGTGCACCCCGACGCCACCCTCGGCGAGGCCGACGCGCTCTGCGCGAAGTTCCGCATCAGCGGAGTGCCGGTCACCGACGCCGCGGGCAAGCTCCTCGGCATCGTGACCAACCGTGACATGGCCTTCGAGTCGGACCGGTCGCGCCAGGTGCGCGAGGTCATGACGCCGATGCCGCTGGTCACGGGCAAGGTCGGGATCTCCGGCGTGGAGGCCATGGAGCTGCTGCGCCGCCACAAGATCGAGAAGCTGCCGCTGGTCGACGAGGCCGGCATCCTCAAGGGCCTCATCACGGTCAAGGACTTCAAGAAGGCCGAGCAGTACCCGAACGCCGCCAAGGACGCCGAAGGCCGTCTGCTGGTCGGCGCGGCCGTCGGCGCCAGCCCCGAGGCGCTGGACCGCGCCCAGGCGCTCGCGTCCGCCGGGGTCGACTTCCTGATCGTCGACACCTCGCACGGCCACAACAGCAACGCCCTCAACTGGATGGCGAAGATCAAGTCGGCCGTGGACGTGGACGTGATCGGCGGCAACGTCGCGACCCGCGACGGCGCCCAGGCCCTGATCGACGCCGGCGTGGACGGCGTCAAGGTCGGCGTCGGACCCGGTTCGATCTGTACCACCCGTGTGGTCGCCGGCATCGGCGTCCCGCAGGTCACCGCGATCTACGAGGCCGCGCTGGCCGCCCGCGCGGCGGGCGTCCCGGTCATCGGCGACGGCGGCCTGCAGTACTCCGGCGACATCGGCAAGGCCCTGGTGGCCGGCGCGGACACGGTGATGCTCGGCTCGCTGCTCGCCGGTTGCGAGGAGTCCCCGGGTGAGCTGATGTTCATCAACGGCAAGCAGTTCAAGTCGTACCGCGGCATGGGTTCGCTGGGCGCGATGCAGTCCCGTGGGCAGGGCCGCTCGTACTCGAAGGACCGCTACTTCCAGGCCGAGGTGTCCTCGGACGACAAGCTCGTCCCCGAGGGCATCGAGGGCCAGGTGCCCTATCGCGGCCCGCTGGCCAACGTGCTGCACCAGCTCGTCGGCGGTCTCCGCCAGACGATGGGCTACGTGGGCGCGGCCTCGGTCGACGAGATGGAGAGCAAGGGACGCTTCGTCCGGATCACCTCGGCGGGTCTCAAGGAGAGCCACCCGCACGACATCCAGATGACGGTCGAAGCACCGAACTACAGCAGGAAGTAAGACACCAACGCAGGTGAGGGGCGGACCGGGGTTCCCGGGACCGCCCTTGGCCCGCCCGTCGCACGGGGAGTGGCGTCGCGGGGCCGGGCACGCGCATCTGCGGCGTTGTCGTCAATCAACAACGCTCCGCGTTGCCTCAATCCTCCGCCTTGCAGCTGCACGCACCCAGCCCCGCTCCTTGACCCACCCCCCATGCGACGGGCGGGCTCACCCGCGTGTCGGGGATACTGGTCAGCGCAGACGTAGAGGAAAGGCACACCATCGTGACTGAGATCGAGATCGGGCGCGGCAAGCGCGGTCGCCGGGCATACGCGTTCGACGACATCGCTGTCGTGCCGAGCCGCCGCACCCGCGACCCGAAGGAGGTCTCGATCGCCTGGCAGATCGATGCCTACCGCTTCGAGCTGCCCTTCCTGGCCGCCCCCATGGACTCGGTGGTCTCCCCGCAGACCGCCATCCGCATCGGTGAGCTGGGCGGCCTCGGCGTCCTCAACCTCGAGGGGCTGTGGACCCGGCACGCCGACCCGCAGGCGCTCCTCGACGAGATCGCCGAGATGCCCGTCGAGACCGCCACCCCACGGCTCCAGGAGATCTACTCCGCCCCCATCCAGGAGGAGCTGATCGGGCAGCGCATCAAGGAGGTGCGCGACTCCGGTGTCGTCACCGCCGCCGCGCTCTCGCCGCAGCGCACCGCGCAGTTCTCCAAGGCCGTGGTCGACGCGGGCGTGGACATCTTCGTCATCCGCGGTACGACGGTCTCCGCCGAACACGTCTCCGGTGCCGCCGAGCCGCTCAACCTGAAGCAGTTCATCTACGAGCTGGACGTCCCGGTCATCGTCGGCGGCTGCGCCACGTACACCGCCGCCCTGCACCTGATGCGCACCGGCGCGGCCGGTGTCCTCGTCGGCTTCGGCGGCGGCGCGGCGCACACCACGCGCAACGTCTTCGGCATCCAGGTCCCGATGGCGACCGCGGTCGCCGATGTGGCCGGGGCCCGCCGTGACTACATGGACGAGTCCGGCGGCCGGTACGTCCACGTCATCGCGGACGGTGGCGTCGGCTGGTCCGGCGACCTGCCCAAGGCCATCGCCTGTGGCGCGGACGCCGTGATGATGGGCTCCCCGCTGGCCCGCGCCACGGACGCGCCCGGCCGCGGCCGGCACTGGGGCATGGAGGCCGTCCACGAGGACGTGCCGCGCGGCAAGCTGGTCGACCTCGGCTCCGTCGGCACGACGGAGGAGGTCCTCACCGGCCCCTCGCACAACCCCGACGGCTCGATGAACATCTTCGGCGCGCTGCGCCGGGCGATGGCCACCACGGGCTACAGCGACCTCAAGGAGTTCCAGCGCGTCGAGGTGACGGTGGCGGACTCGCAGCACCGCCGCTGATCTCCCGCTCGCGCACGCACGACGGCCCGGACCATTCCTCTGGTCCGGGCCGTCGTGCGTGCGCGAGGTGTCAGCCGGCCCGCTTGGCGCCACCGAAGGAGGCGACCGGACCCAGGAGGAGGAAGAGGTACGTCATGAAGTCGGCCTCCTCCTTCCAGATGTCGAGGACATCGCTGAAGTGGTCGAAGAACACCTCGGAGAAGCCGACGCCCAGACCGTCCGCGAGGATCATCGACATGCCGATGAGCTGGCCGAGGAAGACGGCGACCAGGGAGAAGACGGCACTCGCGCCGAGGACGGCGGGGTTGGCGCCGCCGATCTTGCTCGCGGCGAAGCCGACCAGGAAGCCGACGCCGATGGCCGCGTAGCCGACCTCACGCTCGATGGACCCGGCCAGGACGCCGTAGAGGATGGCGGCCACTATCGCGGCGCCCAGGGCTGCCAGCACACCGAGGCCGACCTTGTTGCCGGCCGCCTGCGGGGCGGGCGGGAACGGTCCACCGGCGAACTGGCCCGGCTGCTGGCCGGCGAACGGGTTGCCCGTCGGCGCCGGAGGCTGCTGGCCGTACGGGTTGCCGGTCTGGACGGGCTGCTGCGCCGCGTACGGGTTGCCGTCGGCCGGCTGTCCGCCGTAGGGCTGCTGTGGCGAATTCGGCGGCTGCACGGGCTGGCTCATGGTGGATCTTCCCCCTGGGACGGATACGCGCACGAGTGTGCGAGTGACGCCGCAGGCTAGCAGCCCGTGCCGACACAGCCCACCGCGATCCTTGCGGGCACTGGCCTCGGGCGGCCTCGGGGTGTTCTCAGAGCCGGTGCGCGGCTCCCGCCGGGGTCGCTCCCCGGGTGTCCAGGAGGAGTTGGGCCTTCACGGCGAGGCCCTGGAGGTCGTACGTGCGATGGTGCTGGAGAAGCACCGTCAGGTCGGCCCCGGCGGCGGCCTCGTAGAGCGAGTCGGCGCGGGGGACGGGCTGGTCGCGCACCCGCCAGTCCAGGACGTGCGGGTCGTGGTAACCGATCTGGGCGCCCATGTCCATCAGCCGGGTCGCGATCTCCCGGGCGGGCGAGGCCTCCTGGTCGGCGAGGTCCGGCTTGTAGGTGACACCGAGAAGCAGGACCCGGGCCCCCCGGACGGACTTCCCGTGTTCGTTCAGCAGGGTGGCGCAGCGCTGGATCACGTAGCTCGGCATCCGGTCGTTGATCTCCTTGGCCAGCGAGACCATGCGCAACGGGTGTCCGGGGGTACGGCTGTTGTACGGGAAGTAGCCCGGGTCCACGGGGACGCCGTGGCCGCCGACACCCGGGCCCGGGCGGAACGGCTCGAAGCCGAACGGCTTGGTCTCGGAGCACCTGATGACGTCCCAGAGGTCGACACCGAGGTCGTGGCAGAGCACCGCCATCTCGTTGACGAGCGCGATGTTGACGTGCCGGAAGTTGGTTTCGAGGACCTTCGTCATCTCCGCCTCGCGCGGCCCGCGGGCCCGGACGACCTTGTCGGTGAGCCGTCCGTAGAAGGCGGCGGCCGATTCGGTGCAGGCGGGGGTGAGACCGCCGATGACCTTCGGGGTGTTGCCGTACACATGGGTGCGGTTGCCGGGGTCGAGGCGTCCGGGGGAGTGGGCGAGGTGGAAGTCCCGGCCGGCGCGCAGCCCGGAACCCTCCTCCAGCAGGGGGCGTACGACGTTCTCGGTGGTGCCGGGCGGCACGGCCGACTCCACCAGGACGGTGGTGTGCGGCCGCAGCCGGGCGGCGAGCGCGCGGGCCGCGTCGGTGACGGCGCGGAGGTCGAGGGCGCGGTCCGGCCCGAGGGGGGTGGGGGCGCAGATCGCGGCGGTGCGCACCCGGCCCAGCTCGGCGGGGTCGGCGGTGGGCCGGAAGCCGCCCGAGATCATCCGCCGGATGTCGGACGCGCTGAGGGATCCCTCGACCGGAGTACGGCCCGCGGAGAGTTCGGCGAAGGGGCGTGGGTCGGTGTCGTAGCCGACGGTGTGGATTCCCACGCCTACGGCTGCTTGGGCGAGGGGCAGGCCGATGTGACCGAGTCCGATGACGGCGAGGTCTGCGGGCATGTGGGCCGTCCTTCCCTAAGGCCAAGAGACAGAAAGTGCAACTGCTGGGGACAGCGCTATGTCAGACTAGGCGTAAATATGACCTATATGTCGCATTCTGTGACTCTTGTGGGGCGGGTGTTGTCCACAGGCGGTGGCTGAAGTCGTGGACCGCGGACAGAATCGAGGGGTGGGCACGGGCGCCCGGCCCTCCGGCCGGTCTCCGCTCACGTGCCGTACGACCCCCGATGCACCGGGATTACCGGGAGGCAGCAGTGAGGACAGCGACACTGGGACCCGCGGAGCGCGCCGAGGCGCTGACCGCGATGGCCGAGCGCGAACTGGACGTGCTGGTCGTGGGAGCGGGCGTGGTCGGCGCCGGGACCGTGCTGGACGCGGCCACCAGAGGCCTTTCGACCGGACTGGTCGAGGCGCGCGACTGGGCGTCCGGCACATCGAGCAGGTCGAGCAAGCTGATCCACGGCGGGCTGCGCTATCTGGAGATGCTGGACTTCGCTCTCGTACGGGAGGCGCTGAAGGAGCGCGGGCTGCTGCTGGAGCGGCTGGCGCCACACCTGGTGAAGCCCGTCCCCTTCCTCTACCCGTTGCAGCACAAGGGCTGGGAGCGGCTCTACGCGGGCTCGGGCGTCGCGCTGTACGACGCGATGTCGGTCTCCTCCGGACACGGCCGCGGGCTGCCCGTGCACCGGCATCTGTCCCGGCGCCACGCCCTCCGGGTCGCCCCCGCGCTCAAGAAGGACGCCCTGGTCGGAGCCCTTCAGTACTACGACGCCCAGATGGACGACGCGCGCTATGTGGCGACCCTGGTGCGCACGGCCGCGGGTTACGGCGCGCATGTGGCCAACAGGGCGCGGGTGACCGGCTTCCTCCGCGAGGGTGAGCGGGTCGTCGGCGCGCGGGTGCAGGACGTCGAAGGCGGCGAGGAGTACGAGATCAGGGCCAAGCAGGTGGTCAACGCCACCGGGGTGTGGACGGACGACACCCAGGCGCTGATCGGCGAGCGCGGCCAGTTCCACGTCCGGGCGTCCAAGGGCATCCATCTCGTGGTGCCCAAGGACCGGATCCACTCCTCGACCGGGCTCATCCTGCGGACCGAGAAGTCGGTGCTCTTCGTGATCCCGTGGGGACGGCACTGGATCATCGGCACGACCGACACCGACTGGGACCTGGACAAGGCGCATCCGGCCGCCTCCAGCGCCGACATCGACTATCTCCTCGAACACGTGAACTCGGTGCTGAACACCCCGCTGGGCAGGGACGACGTCGAGGGCGTCTACGCCGGGCTCCGCCCCCTGCTGGCCGGCGAGTCGGACGCCACGAGCAAGCTCTCGCGCGAACACACGGTGGCGCACCCGGCGCCCGGTCTCGTCGTCGTGGCGGGCGGCAAGTACACGACGTACCGGGTGATGGCGAAGGACGCCGTCGACGAGGCGGTGCACGCGCTGGACCAGCGGGTGGCGGAATGCGTCACGGAGGACATCCCGCTGCTGGGTGCCGAGGGGTACCGCGCCCTGTGGAACGCCCGGGCCAGGACGGCCGCCCGTACAGGTCTGCACGTCGTCCGGGTCGAGCACCTGCTCAACCGGTACGGCTCGATGACCGAGGAGCTCCTGGAGCTCGTGAAGGGCGACTCCTCACTGGGCGAGCCGCTGGCCGGCGCCGAGGACTACCTGCGGGCGGAGGTCGTCTACGCCGCCTCGCACGAGGGCGCCCGGCACCTCGACGACGTCCTGACACGGCGCACCCGGATCTCCATCGAGACCTTCGACCGGGGCACCCGCTGTGCCCGCGAGTGCGCGGACCTGATGGCGCCGGTGCTCGGCTGGGACACGGGCCAGGTCGAGCGCGAGGTGGAGCACTACCGCAAGCGCGTGGAGGCGGAGCGGGAGTCCCAGCGGCAGCCCGACGACCTGACGGCGGACGCGGCACGGCTGGGGGCGCCGGACATCGTGCCTCGCTGAGGTCGTTTCAGGAAGCCGCGCCGGGAGCCCTGTCCGGGGGCCCCGGCGCGGGCAGACCGGTTCCGTGAGGTGCGGAGCCGGCCTTCCCCTGCCCGCGCACGTGGTGACGCCGCGTCGACGTGGTCCCCCGCCGGGATTCCGCGGCGCGCGGAGCCGTACTTCTCCTCGCTCCGGGGGTGATGCGGGGGTGCCGGAAGTGCGGCCGCGGGGGCGCGGCCCTCGACGGCGGACCGGGGGAGGTAGGACGATGCGGTCGTGAGGTGTGGTTCGCTTGGCAGGCTCGCCGTTCCCAGGGCGGGCGGAGTCAGCACCAGCGGGGCGGTGGGCAGCGCCCTGTATGTCGGCATGGCAGGGGATTTCTTCCGCCGGCCGCACCAGGGCCGCCCCGACCCGGGGCCACGACCGGTCCCGGGGTAAGGGACAATGAACGCTCTGCCAGGGCGGGTTGATCGCAGAGGGGACGCATGTCGGAGGCGGAGCAGGCGCGGGAGCCCCAAGGGGACAAGGACGGACGTCTCCTCGCGGGGCGGTACCGGCTCGGGGAGGTGCTCGGCCGGGGCGGCATGGGCACGGTCTGGCGTGCTGCCGACGAGACGTTGGGGCGTACGGTCGCGGTCAAGGAACTGCGGTTCCCGTCGTCGATCGACGAGGACGAGAAGCGGCGTCTCATCACGCGAACCCTGCGTGAGGCGAAGGCGATCGCGAGGATCCGCAACACCAGCGCGGTGACGGTCTACGACGTGGTCGACGAGGACGACCGCCCGTGGATCGTCATGGAACTCATCGAGGGCAAGTCCCTCGCCGAGGTGATCCGTGAGGACGGGACGCTGACGCCGAGGCGTGCGGCGGAGGTCGGTCTCGCCGTCCTCGACGTGCTGCGCTCGGCGCACCGCGAGGGCATCCTGCACCGCGACGTGAAGCCGTCCAACGTGCTGATCTCGGAGGACGGGCGGGTCGTCCTGACGGACTTCGGGATCGCGCAGGTCGAGGGCGACCCCTCGGTCACCTCGACGGGCATGCTCGTCGGCGCCCCCTCCTACATCTCGCCCGAGCGGGCCCGCGGTCACAAGCCGGGGCCGCCCGCCGACCTGTGGTCGCTGGGCGGGCTGCTGTACGCGAGCGTCGAGGGCCGCCCGCCGTACGACAAGGGCTCGGCGATCGCCACGCTCACCGCGGTGATGACGGAACCGGTCGAGCCGCCGGCGCACGCGGGCAAGCTGGAGGAGGTCATCTACGGCCTGCTCGCCAGGGACCCCGACGAGCGGCTGGACGACGCCGGGGCGCGTGTCCTGCTCAACGCGGTGATCAACGCTCCGGAACAGCCCGTCGTCCCGCCGGCCGACTCCACCCAGGTCATGGCGCTGCCCACGATCGGTGACGCCAAGAGCGACAAGGGCGGCAGGAGCGACTCCAAGGGCGGTGGCAAGAAGGCCGCTGCCGCTGCCGCCGCTGCCGTGTCCACTTCGGGAGCCGAGGACGGCGGGCCCGAGGCAGTCACGGGCTCCGGAAGACCGGACACCGGCGGATCGGTCCCCGCGGGCCAGGCCACCGGCTCCGCTTCCTCCTCCGCGACCACTCCGGTCGGCGTCTCCGGGATCGCCGAGAGCACGCGGGACCGGCTGCGCGGCGCCCTGCGGTCCGTACGCAACGCGAAGTCCCCGGCAGCCGCGGGCGCTGCCGTTCCCCCGGTCCCCCCGCATGCTCCGGGCACGGCCGCCACGGCGTCGGCCTCCGGGCCCGCGGGCTCCGGGCGTCCGGCCGTGCCGCGGGCGTCGATCACCGATGTCGTGCCGCGCCGCACGCTGGCGGTCATCGCCGGCGTCGTCGTGCTCGCCGTCCTCGGTACGGTCCTGGCGCTCACCCTCGGCGGTGACGACACGGGCAACGAAGGCGGTGGCTCCAAGGGCGACACCGCCGCGTCCGCCGGTGCGGCGGGCGGCGGCGACACCGAGGCCGCCTCCGGCGGAGGCTCGGGCAAGAATGACGACAGCGAGCAGGACGGCGGCAAGGACGGCCAGGGGCAGGGCGAGGCGACAGGCGACACCTCCCCCTCGCCGGAGACCGGCGAAAAGACCCCGGACCCGGACGCGCTGCCGGCCGGGTTCAAGACGGTCGCCAACCAGCAGTTCCACTTCTCCATGGCGATGCCGGGGAACTTCAAGTTCGACAAAATAGCGGGACAGAACTCCGGCGCCATCTACAACGCCGACGGTGGTTTCCCCCGCGTCCAGATCGACTACAACTCCTCCCCGAAGGACGACGCGGCGGCCGCCTGGGCCGGGGCGGTCGCGGCGACCAAGAGCCTCAGCGACGGCTACAAGCACATCGGGATAAAGAAGGTCGAGTACAACGGCTACCCGACCGTCGCCGACTGGGAGTTCACACGCGACCAGCAGGGCATGCGGATCCGGGTCCTCAACCGGGGCTTCAAGGTCGACGCCACCCACGGCTACTCGATCATGATCAGCTGCAAGGCGGACACCTGGGACGACGACGAGTGCCGGACGCTGCGCGAGACGGCGTTCGCCACGTTCGAGCCGACCGACTGACCGCCCGGGCGACCGCCCGGCTGACCGCCCGGGCGGCCCGGTTGCCGTGACACGGCCGCGCGCCCTCGACTTGCCACGTATTGTGAGAGGCCGAAGACCGTACGCAGCCGGAATGAAGGGCCAATTGCACAGCAAGTGACCGCAATTGACGGATTCATGCGGTCTCGGTGACCGGGGGACAGCGCGCTCTGGGGAGGCGTCGTGGACGACTACGCGGGTCGGGTGCTTGCCGACCGCTACCGCCTTCCGCTGCCCCCGTCCGACGCCTACGAGCTGGTCGAGACGCGGGCCTTCGACACGTACAGCGGACAGGAAGTCCTGGTGCGGCAGGTGCCGTTGCCGGAGGTCGTGGACGCGGAGGTGCTCGACGCCGACGGTCTGCCCTCTGCCGGACGCGCCACCGGGCGTACGGTGCGACGGTCCACGGACCCCGCGGTCCGGCGGGCGATCGAGGCCGCGCAGGCGGCGGCCCAGGTGCCCGACCATCCGCGTCTGGACCAGGTCTTCGACGTGTTCGCCGAGGCGGGATCGCTCTGGATAGTGAGCGAGCTGGTGGCCGCCCGGCCGCTCGCCGCGCTCCTCGCGGAGCGGCCCCTCAACCCCTACCGGGCCGCAGAGATCGGCTCCGACGTGCTCACGGCCCTGCGGGTGCTGCACGCGCACGGCTGGACGCACCGCAACATCACGGTCCGCACGGTGCTGGTCTGCGACGACGGCCGAGTCGTGCTGACCGGACTCGCGGCGGGCGCGGCCGAGGAGGCGCTGTGCGGATACGTTCCGGCGCCTCGTACGGATCCGGACGAGGAGGACACCTACGGGCCGCCGGCGGTCGAATCGGGCCCCACCGGCCCGTACGAACCCCCGGCCGCCGAGGCGGAGCCGTACGACGTCCAGGCCGTCGAGTCCGAGCCGTACGAGCCCCCGGCCGTCGAGTCCGAGCCGTACGAGCCCCCGGCCGTCGAGTCCGAGCCGTACGAGCCCCCGGCCGGCGAGGCGGGTCCGTACGAGACCCCGGCGTCGTTCGAGCCGGGCGCCGCCCTGCCCGGCCCCGACGTGCTGTCCGCTCCGGAGGCCCTGCCGGCCCCCCGGGCGTCCACCGACGGAGTGCCGGCCCCCGGACCCCGTGGAGAGATCGAGGTGGCGCCGCCCGCCGGGCTGCCCCTGCCCCCGGCGGAGCCCGGGGCGGGGAGCGCCGCGCAGCTGCGCGCCGCCCGTGCCGGAGCCATCGCCGCCTACCGCGCGGGGGCCCGAGCCGCGGCCCGCGCGGGCGAGGACCGGAAGCGCGCGGAACACGACCGCGACGGCGGCCCCGGCGAGGGCCCCGACGCGGATGAGCAGGAGCAGACCGTCGCGCCTCCCGCCCCTGGACTGCCGCAGCTGCCCGCCACCTGGAGCCGGGCGGCGGACGACCCGTACACCTACGCGTACGACGAGGACGAGGACGACGAGGACGACGACGAGGGCCCGGGGCCCACGCCCCCCGGCCGGCGTGTCCACCTCGCCGGCACATGGGGCGACGGCCCCGGCTCCGGCCGGCCCGTGCCCGCGGGCGGCTCCGGGGGATCGGGTGGCTCCGGTGAGGACGCGCTGCGCGCCGACGCCCGGCGTCTCGGCAGCGGGCCCGTGGAACGCCAGGACAGGCTGCTGCCGCAGCCGGTGGCCGCCCGTACGCCCGCCGGAGGGTGGGACGAGGTCGTCGCCGGAAGCGGTACCACCCCCGCCTACCGGGGCCCGGCCACCCCCCTCGCCGCAGAACGCGCCCGGCAGGCCCGCATCGCCGTGGTCGGCGCGGTCACCGAGCGGTGGGCGCCCGAGCAGGCGGGGCCGGTCCACGACAACTGGCAGCTCGCCCCGCCCATCGGCCCCTCCACCGACCTGTGGGCGCTCGGCGCGCTGCTCTACCGCGCCGTGCAGGGCCACGCGCCGTATCCGGAGGAGAACGCCGCCGAGCTCGTCCAGATGGTGTGCGGCGAGCCGCCCGCCTTCGCGGAGGAATGCGGCCCGCTGCGGCCGGTCGTCGAGTCGCTGCTGCGTCAGGACCCCACGGAGCGGCCCGACTTCGAGGAGCTGCGCGGCTGGCTGCGCTCCCTCGTGCGCTCGGCCCCGGAGCCCGAGGCCGGCGCCGACATCGTCACGCTGCCGCCCGCCGACGCCACCCGCCTTCCGGTCGTACGCCGCCGGGGCGAGCTGGTGCGCCGCCGCCGGGGCCGCGGCGGCGCGGCACACGGCCGGCACCGCCAGGGGAGGCCGCAGCGCCGCGAGCAGCCGCAGACGTACGAGCGGCAGGAGGTGCACGAGAAGCCGCCGCGTGCGCCCCGCGAGCCCAAGGGGCCCAAGGTGCTGCGCCAGCCGCAGCCGGGCGGCCGGGCACCGCGACGGCTGGGACGGCTGCTGCTGGTGCTGATCCTGCTGCTGATGGCGGCCGCCATCGCCTACGCCATGCTGTTCATGCCCGAGTCGGAACCGGGGACGGGAACGGGCGCGTCGCCCTCGGGCTCCGCCGCACCGGACCCCGGCAACAGCCCCTCCGGCGGCGCGGCGCCGTCCGGCGGGCCGTCGGAATCGGCCTCGTCGGGCTCATCGGGTTCGGAGAAGCCGCAGACCAGCCGCTCCGCCGCGGCTCTCGCGGAGGGCTACGAGCTTCGCAAGGACGCCGAGGGCTTCGAGATCGGCGTGCCGAAGGGCTGGCAGCGCGGTGCGACCGGCTCCGACCGTCAGATCCGTTACGGCAGCGACGGGTTCACGGTGCTCGTCGTGCCCGGCCGGGACACCGTCAAGGCCAACGGGAGCGACCCGCTGGACTACCAGCGGACCGCGGAGCCCGAGCTGAAGCCCTTCCGGGAGTCCAGCTGGGCCACGTCCACCGGCCTGCGCCGTGTCGACATCGGGCGACAGGCCATGGCGGAGGGGCAGTTCACCTGGCAGGAGGGTGACGGCCGTCAGGTGTACGTCCGTAACCTGGTCATGATCGTGGACGGCAGGTATCACATCGTCCAGGTCATCGGCCCGGAGAACGAGCGCGACAAGGTCTCCGAGATCTACCAGCAGGCCATCTCCACCTATCGCGTGGGCTCCTGACAGCGCGTCGGCGCGGCGCGGCAAGCATCACAGTGCGGTCTCGTGAGCGATGCGAGGTTTCCCGGTACCACCTCCCGTCCGTACCCTGTCGTCCCAAGGAACGGGGCGAACAGACGTGGAACACGCGCAGGGCACGAACGCTGGGCTCGTACTGGCCGGAAGGTACCGACTGGGTGAGGTCCTGGGCCGAGGCGGCATGGGCAAGGTGTGGCGCGCCCAGGACGAAGTGCTCCACCGGACGGTCGCCGTCAAGGAGTTGACCGCCGGGCTGTACGTCGCCGAGGCGGACCGGGCCGTGCTGCACGCCCGCACGCAGAAGGAGGCGCGCGCGGCGGCCCGGATCACGCACCCAGGTGTCGTCACCGTGCACGACGTCCTGGAGTACGACAACCGCCCCTGGATCGTCATGCAGTACGTCGACGGGCCCTCGCTCGCCGACGCGACGAAGGAGTCGGGTGAGGTCGAGCCCCGCGAGGCGGCCAGGATCGGGCTCCATGTGCTGAGTGCCCTGCGGGCAGCCCACGGCGCGGGTGTCCTGCACCGTGATGTGAAACCGGCCAACGTCCTGCTCGCCAGGGACGGCCAGGTGCTGCTGACGGACTTCGGGATAGCCGCGATCGAGGGCGACTCCACCATCACCAGGACCGGTGAACTGGTGGGCTCCATCGACTATCTGGCACCCGAGCGGGTGCGCGGCGGCGACCCGGGCCCCGCGTCCGATCTCTGGTCGCTGGGCGCCACGCTCTACACGGCCGTCGAGGGGAGCTCGCCCTTCCGCCGTACGTCCCCCATCTCCACCATGCAGGCCGTCGTCACCGAGGAACCGCCCCCGCCGCTGCGCGGGGGCGCGCTGGCGCCCGTGATCACCGCGCTGCTGCGCAAGGACCCAGCGGACCGTCCCACGGCCGAGGAGACCGAGCGCATGCTGCTGGACGCGATGGAGGGGCGGAAGCCCCGCGCCGCGCAGGCGCACGTGCCGACGCAGCGGGTGTCCGAGGACGACCTGCGCGACTTCTTCAGCCCGGACGGTTCCACCGCCCAGCTCTCCCCGCCCCCGCCGCCCGCGCCCCCGCACACCGCGCCGACCGCTGCCCCGCGTGGCCGGGGCCGCTGGCGCACGGTCCTGCTCGTCATCGCGGTGGCCGTCCTGATCGGCGGGGCCGCGGGGCTGGTCGCGATGAAGGCGGACAACGGCGGCGGAAGGACCGGAGGCACGTCGGACCTGACCACCGCCGGCCCGGCTCCCACCCCCTCCGGCTCCGCCGACGACGTGTCCGGCTCCGCCGACGAGGTGTCCGGCGAGGAGAGCGGGTCCGCCCGGCCGGGGATACCCGACGGCTGGAAGAAGGTCACCGATCCCGAGGGCTTCAGCCTCGTCGTGCCCGTGGACTGGGAGCGGCAGCTGAACGACGGTCAGATCGACTACACCCCGGACAACGGCGCGCACCGCATCCGGATCAGCCTCGATCCGCAGCCCGACTTCAACAACTCGTACGCGCACATGCAGAGCATCGAGAAGGACCTGGCCGTGCGCCTGCCGGCGTACGAACGCCTGTCGCTGGAGGAGAACGTCTTCCGCGACCGCCCCGGCTCCCTCTGGGAGTTCACCTGGGTCGAGTCCAAGGACTTCCCCGGCCCGCGTCACGGCATCGACCAGATGTACTTCGCCGAGGAGGGCGGGCCGGAGTACGCGTTCTACATGACGGGGCCCGAGGGGGACTGGGCCGAGACCCGGAAGCTCTTCGACACGATGCTGCGAGGCTGGGAGCCGCCGGAGGGGACGGGCTGAGGGGGCTCGCCCGCCCCGGGTGCCCCGTGCGGGTCACGCCGAGGTGGCTGAGCGGCCGAGGATTCACGATTCCTGACGCCCGTTCCCGCGAAGGACGGCGGATCGCCCCTGATCAGCGGTTATACCGCCAGTGATCACTGGCCGTATGGCTGGTCGGGGCAGGGGTCTCTGGCGGGGTCTGTGAAAACCTGTTACCCACGGGTACCCAAAGTGGGCGGGTGGACATACTCTCGCCCTCATGACGGACTCGCAGGCCTCCACGACCACCGCCGCCCCCGGCACCCGCGTCGGCACCAATCCGGTGGCCGCCGCCCCGGCCGGCGCGCGCACCGCCGCCGACGTGGTCACACCCGAGGTGATCGCCCAGCTGACCCGTGACGTCATCGGTTCCGGCCGTACGGCCAACCACAGTCCCTTCACCGGGGAGAAGCTGGCCGACCTGCCCGAGTCCACCCCCGAGGACGTCGCGGCCGCCTTCGACCGCGCCCGGGCCGCCCAGCCCGCCTGGGCCGCGACGCCGGTCCGGGCCAGGGCAGCCGTGCTGCTCCGCTTCCACGACCTGGTCCTGCAGCGCCAGTCCGAAGTCCTCGACCTCATCCAGCTGGAGACGGGCAAGGCCAGGCTGCACGCCCACGAGGAGGTGCAGGCCGTCGCCGTCGCGGCCCGGCACTACGGGCGCAAGGCCGCCTCGTACCTCAAGCCGAGGCGGCACACCGGAGTCGTCCCGACCCTCACCAAGGTCACCGAACTGCGCCAGCCTCGCGGGGTCGTCGGCCAGATCGCCCCCTGGAACTATCCGCTCGAACTCTCCGTCGGCGACGCGCTCCCCGCCTTCGTCTCCGGCAACGCCGTCGTGATGAAGCCTGACACGGAGACCGCGCTGACCGCCCTGTGGGCCCGTGACCTGCTGATCGAGGCCGGACTCCCCGCCGAGGTGTTCCAGGTCGTGATCGGCGAGGGCCCGGTCGTCGGTCCCGAGGTCGTCAGCCGGGCCGACTACGTCTCCTTCACCGGCTCCACCCGCACCGGCCGTGAGGTCGCCCAGGGCGCCGCGGCCAGGCTCGTCGGCGTGTCCCTCGAACTCGGCGGCAAGAACGCCATGCTCGTCCTGGCGGACGCCGACGTGGAGAAGGCCGCCGCGGGCGCCGTCCGCGCCTGCTTCTCCTCCGCGGGGCAGCTCTGCATCTCCATCGAGCGGCTCTACGTCCACGAGTCGGTCGCCGACGACTTCGTGGAGCGCTTCGCCGCGCGCACGAAGGCCATGCGGCTCGGCAACTCCCTCGCGTACGGCGCCGACATGGGCTCCCTCGTCGGTGAGCGGCAGCTGGAGACCGTCAGCCGTCACGTGGCCGAGGCCGTCGAGAAGGGCGCCACACTCGTCGCGGGCGGCGTCGCCCGCCCCGACATCGGCCCGCTGTTCTACGAGCCGACGATCCTCGACGGCGTCGAGGCGCCCATGGCCGTCTGCGGCGAGGAGACCTTCGGCCCGGTCGTCTCCATCTACCGCTTCAGCGACGACGACGAAGCCGTGGCCCTCGCCAACGCCACCCCGTACGGCCTCAACTCCAGTGTCTGGACGAAGAACGCCGGACGCGGCCACCGCGTCGCCGCACGGCTGCGGACCGGCACGGTCAACATCAACGAGGGGTACGCACCCGCGTACGGCAGCGTCCAGTCGCCCATGGGCGGCATGAAGGACTCCGGCCTCGGCCGGCGGCACGGCTCCGAGGGCATCCTGAAGTACACCGAGGCCCAGACGGTCGCCCAGCAGCGGCTGATCCCCCTCGCTCCGGCCTTCGGGATGGACGACGAGAAGTACGCCGCCTTCATGAGCCGCAGCCTCAAGGCGATGAAGGCCTTCCGGCTGCGCTGACGCCCTCAGCACCTTTTATCTGCCCTTTTCGTACCGAGGAGAGCCATGTCCCAGGACAGCCCTGCCCAGAATCAGGCCGCACCGGCCGTTCCGGCGGCGGACGACGACGCGTACGACTACGACGTCCTCGTCGTCGGCTCGGGCTTCGGCGGCGCGGTCTCGGCCCTGCGGCTGAGCGAGAAGGGATACCGGGTCGGTGTCCTGGAAGCCGGCCGCCGCTTCACGCGCGCGACACTGCCCAAGAACTCCTGGGACATCAAGAACTACCTGTGGGCACCCGCGCTAGGCCTGTTCGGCATCCAGCGGGTGCATCTGCTGGGCAAGGTGATGGTGTTGGCCGGGGCGGGCGTCGGCGGCGGCTCCCTCAACTACGCCAACACCCTGTACGTGCCGCCCACGCCGTTCTTCGAGGACCGCCAGTGGGCGGACATCACCGACTGGAAGGACGAGCTGGCGCCGTACTACGACCAGGCGAAGCGGATGCTCGGGGTGCGGCTCAACCCGACCGTGACCCCGGCGGACGTCCACCTCAAGTCCGTGGCCGAGTCCATGGGCGTCGGCGACACCTTCCACCTCGCCCCCGTCGGCGTCTTCTTCGGCGACGGCCAGGACGCCGACGGCACGGCGCGCACGAAGCCCGGCGGGGAGACGGCCGACCCCTACTTCGGGGGCGCGGGCCCCGACCGCAAGGCGTGCTCCCAGTGCGGCGAGTGCATGACGGGCTGCCGGCACGGGGCGAAGAACACCCTCAACGAGAACTATCTCTACCTGGCGGAGAAGGCCGGTGCCGTCATCCGCCCGATGACCTCCGTCGTCGGGGTCACCGACGACCCGGACGGCGGCTACCGCGTCTCGACCGTCCCCACGCACCGGCGCCGCAAGGCACCGTCCGTGCTGCGGGCCCGGAAGGTGGTCATCGCGGCGGGCACGTACGGCACCCAGACCCTGCTGCACACCATGAAGGACGAAGGGCTGCTGCCCCGGCTGTCGTCCCGGCTCGGTGAGCTGACCCGCACCAACTCCGAGGGTCTGGTGGGGGCACAGACCAGCGACCGCCGCTACCGCAAGAAGCACGGCACCGCCAAGGCAGACTTCACCCAGGGCGTCGCCATCACCTCGTCCATCCACCCGGACGAGAACACCCACATCGAGCCGGTGCGCTACGGCAAGGGCTCCAACGCCATGGGCGCGCTGACCATCCTCCAGGTGCCCTACAGCACCCACCGGGTGCTGAGCTGGTTCGGCAGCGCGGCCCGGCACCCGTGGCTCCTGATGCGCTCGCTGTCCAACCGGCGCTGGTCGGAGCGGACCATCATCGGGCTCGTCATGCAGTCGGTGGACAACTCGCTGACCGCGTACCGCAAGCCGGGCGGCGTCGGCAAGGGCCTGCTCACCGCCCGCCAGGGCCACGGTTCGCCCAACCCGACCCAGATAGCCGAGGCCACGCAGGGCGCGACGCTGCTCGCCCAGGAGATCAACGGCTTCGCGGGATCGAACATCGGGGAGCTGATGGGCACCCCGCTCACCGCGCACTTCCTCGGCGGCTGCCCGATCGGGGCGAGCCCGGAGAAGGGCGTCATCGACCCGTACCACCGGCTGTACGGTCACCCCGGCATCTCCGTGGTCGACGGCTCCGCGGTCTCCGCCAACCTGGGCGTCAACCCCTCGCTGACCATCACGGCACAGGCGGAGCGCGCGATGTCCTTCTGGCCCAACAAGGGCGAGAAGGACCCGCGCCCGGCGCAGGACACGGCGTACGCACGGCTCGCCGCCGTCGAGCCGAAGGCGCCCGCCGTGCCGAAGGAGGCGTTCGGCGCGCTGAAGCTGCCGTTCCTGGGGATTCCGGCGGTGCCGCCGAAGAAGGCCGCGTTGGACGCCTGACCCAGGGAACGCCAAGGGGCTGCACCCCCCTCCGAGTGCAGCCCCTTCGCGGTCCTACGGGCGACGCGCCCTACGCGGCGGCGTCACCGTTCCTGCGGCGCCGCACGACCCACATCGCGCCGGCACCCAGCACCACGGCCGCGCCGCCCGTGTGTTCGCCATGCATGACCTGCGAAGTGCGACAACGGTTGTCCTGGGTTTCACAGAATCTTTATGTGTCGCCCGCCACATCCGCGCACCGTGCTCAATCCGTGATCTCGGCCGGAGCAACTGTTCGCACCACTGCGTGGTCGAACCCGTACTGCGTCACAGCAGTCACAGCAGTCACAGCAGTCACACAGCTCCGCCGATCCCCAGAGGTTCGCGATGACACGCCTTTCCCCGAGAACAGCCCTGCGCCGGACGGCAGGCGGCCTCGCCGCCGCCGGGCTGCTCGCCGCCGGTTCGCTCGCCGTGGCCGCCCCCGCGCAGGCGGACGGCCCGGTCTTCACGCTCGGTGGCCCCGCCGAGACGGCCCTGCACCCCTATCCGGAGACCGGGAGCCCCCAGAAGTCCGCACTCGGGCTCACCGTCCACAACCCGGACCCCGACGAGGAGAGCATGGGTTACGAGGGCGAGGTGACCTACACCCTCGACCTCAGCGGCATCGCGGGCGTCGCCGAGCTCTCCCCGGCCGAGGACACAGGATCGGACTGCGAGATCACCGGGGCCACGGCCGTCTGCCACGACTGGGGCGTCTACGCGGGCCTCAGCTCCATCGCCGACTTCGACCTCTCCGCGGCGAAGGGCAGCGAGGACGGCGCCTCCGGCACCATCGAGGTGACCGGATCGGCGGACGGGGTCACCTTCACGCCCTTCTCGACGAAGGTGACCGTCGGCGGCCCCGACCTGGTCATGAAGCAGCTCCCCTTCAAGCAGGAGCTCAAGCCGGGCGACGTGCAGCCCGCCCCGATCACGTTCACCAACAAGGGCACCACGGCCGCCGACGGCGTCCTGCTGACCCTCAGGTACTCACGTGGGATGGAGATCCCCGAGCGCTACGCCAACTGCGAGTACAACGGCGAGGCCGGGGACGATCCGTTCGAAGGCTTCGCCTGGGCCACCGCGCTGTGCTCGGTCGCGGGCTCCTACGAACCGGGCGCCACGTACACACTGGCCGAGCCGCTGTCCGTCAAGGCCACCGAGCGCGCCTTCTACGACACGTTCATCTACCGCATCAACGAGGACAGCGCCGCACAGCGCTCCGCGCAGCGCGCGGGCGCGGCCTTCACCCGGGGCACCGGCCCCGAACTGTCCCTGAAGAAGGTCACCTCCTCCGCCCGGGGCGCGGACCTGGACCCCTGGGACAACCAGCAGGAGATCGACTTCCGTACGGAGAACACCGCGAACTTCGTCGCCGTGGGCGGCAAGGCCGACGGCGCCGTGGGGGAGACCGTCACCGCGGACCTCGGCTTCCGTAACGACGGGCCGGCCTGGATCGGCTACATCCGGTCCGGCGAGCCCGTCGCCACCTTCGACTTCACCGTCCCCGAGGGCGCCGAGGTCACCCGCAAGCCGGAGTCCTGCCGGGGCGTGACGGCGGACGGCAAGTACCGCGAGGACCAGAACCGCGCACCCCGCTACGTCTGCGACACCTCGATGACCGTGCGCGACGGGGCCGACGTCTCGCTGCCCTTCGACCTGAAGATCACCGAACTGGTCCCGAACGCCGACGGCGCCGTCCGGATCCGCAACACCTGGCTGAGCGACCCCGAACTGCCCTTCGACCCGAAGCCGGCCGACAACACCGCGCGTCTGGTGCTCAACGACGACGGCTCCGGCTCCGAGGACACCGGCGGGACGTCGGAAGGCACCACCGGAACGGGCGGGGCCACCGAGGGCTCCGCCGGCGGTGACACAGCGGGCCAGGGCTCCGATACGTCCGGCACCTCGGGTGCGTCCTCCGGCTCGGGTCCGAGCGGGAGCACGGGCTCGTCCGGCACCGCGTCGGCGAGCACGGACGGTGGCCTCGCCTCCACCGGCTCGGTCGCTCTGATGGCCTCCGGCGGAGCGGTGATCGCCCTGGCCGCGGGCGGCGTGCTGTACGCGACGAACCGGCGCCGGGTCCGGCAGGCCTGAGGCCGCCGCCCACGGCGGTCCGTAGGCGGCCGGTCCCGGGCGTCCCCGGAACCGGCCGCACATGGGTGACCGGGCTGCTGTCCCCTGCCGACCGGTCACACACGCCGGGACGTGGTCCCACGGCGTACCTGCGGTACGCCACACGTCCCGGCGGAGCCACGCGTGGATTCCTGCCGATGCCGCCCCTGGCTGGCACGGACACAAGGACCAACGAAGCCGTCCCGGGCCCGGTCACGCGCCGTACGGGTGAGACCGGGACCGAACGCGGGTGCGGCCGTACAGCCTTCCCGTACGTCACACCCGGCCGCGGCACAGCTCCAGCAGCGTCATGGCGAGTGCCGTGCCCGGCTTGCCCAGGGCATCGCTGTAGTGGCTGAGGACGTCCATCTCCCGCGAGAGGTTCACCCGGCGGCCCCCGGACGTGATCCTCGCCTCCTGGATGACCGCCGAGACGGCCATCCGTTCCTGGACGAGTCCGATGATCCGGTCGTCCAGCGCGTCGATGCGGGTCCGGGCGCCCCCGATCAGGGACGCGGCCTCGTCGGTGTGCGCGCCGGTCCGCTCGGCGGCCGTCTTCGTGGGTGCGGTGCTGGTCATCTGTGACTCCCGGTGGGCTGAGGGCCCGGAGCGACAGGTCCCGAACGCCAGAACGCCCCGGGCCTGTCGGCCCGGGGCGCCTGGAACGTTGCTTGTCAGTTGCTCAAGCAGCACGACCATGGCAGCCGGCGGGCCGGGTGCCATAGGTAAAGACGAAGATCGTGTGCTGACGCATGGAGCCAGTATGGCCCCCGCCCCGGGCCGGGGTCCACGCCGGGCCCGGATGGTGAGACGGGAGCCCGGCGGGGCAATGTCCCACGGCCGGTAGAATTGGGAGGACCGACCCCCTCTCCACCGCCGGAAGGCCGCCCCGTGCCAGCAGCACCCCCCGCCGCCCCCGACACCACGACCGACGTCGTCCTGGTTGTCGACTTCGGCGCGCAGTACGCCCAGCTCATCGCCCGACGCGTCCGTGAGGCCCGGGTCTACAGCGAGATCGTCCCGTCCACGATGCCGGTGGCCGAGATGCTGGCCAGGAACCCCCGGGCGATCATCCTGTCCGGCGGACCGTCCTCGGTGTACGCGGAGGGCGCGCCCAGCCTCGACCGTTCGCTCTTCGAGGCCGGGGTCCCGGTCTTCGGCATGTGCTACGGCTTCCAGATCATGGCCACCACCCTCGGCGGCACGGTCGACGACAACGGCGCCCGCGAGTACGGCCGCACCCCGCTCACCGTCTCCAAGGCCGGCTCCACCCTCTTCGAGGGCACGCCCACCGAGCAGTCGGTCTGGATGTCGCACGGCGACGCCTGCTCCGCCGCCCCCGAGGGCTTCACCGTGACCGCGTCCACCGACGTCGTCCCGGTCGCCGCCTTCGAGAACGACGAGAAGAAGCTCTACGGCGTCCAGTACCACCCGGAGGTCATGCACTCGACCTACGGCCAGCAGGTCCTGGAGCACTTCCTCTACCGGGGCGCGGGCATCGAGCCGACCTGGACGACCACCAACGTCGTCGAGGAGCAGGTCGCACTGATCCGCGAGCAGGTCGGCACCAAGCGCGCCATCTGCGGCCTCTCCGGCGGCGTCGACTCCGCGGTCGCCGCGGCCCTCGTGCAGAAGGCCATCGGCTCCCAGCTCACCTGCGTGTACGTCGACCACGGTCTGATGCGCAAGGGCGAGACCGAGCAGGTCGAGAAGGACTTCGTCGCCGCGACCGGCGCGAAGCTGAAGGTCGTCGACGCCGAGAAGCGCTTCCTCGACGCCCTGGCCGGTGTGTCCGACCCGGAGCAGAAGCGGAAGATCATCGGCCGCGAGTTCATCCGTGTCTTCGAGCAGGCCCAGCTGGAGATCCTCCAGGAGGACGGCCCCGAGGTCGCCTTCCTCGTCCAGGGCACCCTCTACCCGGACGTCGTCGAGTCCGGCGGCGGCACCGGCACCGCCAACATCAAGTCCCACCACAACGTGGGCGGGCTCCCCGACGACATCGAGTTCCAGCTCGTCGAGCCGCTGCGCCAGCTGTTCAAGGACGAGGTCCGGATGGTCGGCCAGGAGCTCGGCCTGCCGGAGGAGATCGTCCAGCGCCAGCCGTTCCCGGGCCCCGGCCTCGGGATCCGTATCGTCGGCGACGTCACCAAGGAGCGCCTCGACCTGCTGCGCGAGGCCGACGCCATCGCCCGCGAGGAGCTCACGGCGGCCGGCCTGGACCGCGACATCTGGCAGTGCCCCGTGGTCCTGCTCGCGGACGTCCGCAGCGTCGGCGTCCAGGGCGACGGCCGCACCTACGGCCACCCGATCGTGCTGCGCCCGGTCTCCTCCGAGGACGCCATGACGGCCGACTGGTCGCGCCTGCCGTACGAGACGCTGGCGAAGATCTCCACCCGCATCACCAACGAGGTCGCGGACGTCAACCGCGTGGTGCTCGACGTGACGAGCAAGCCGCCGGGGACGATCGAGTGGGAGTGATCCCCACTCTCTGAGGTCAATGCCGATGCCGTCGCTCATTCGTTTGGGCGGCGGCATCGTCGTATCCGCTGGGTACGCTGGCTGAGGAGACGAGACTCTGCCCCATGGGAGCAATTATGAGTGCCGCACCCGACGACGAAGTGACCGAGCACTACCACTACCACTACCCCGTGCCCCCGCCCCAGGGCTGGGTGGCGGAGGACCTCGATCGGCTTCCGGACCTGCCGCGGCACACAGAGCTGATCGACGGGAGTCTCGTCTTTGTGAGTCCGCAGCGGAAGTTCCACACGCGCGTGATGTGGTTGTTGGAGAGAGCCCTGCTGGCGCACCTTCCGGCCGGTCTGGACGTCGACCGGGAGATGAGCATCAGACTCGACAGCAGCAACAGGCCGGAGCCGGACCTGCTGGTCTACCGCGCGGAGGCGGACACGGGCGCCGACCAGACGTGGTACGCCCCGGAGGATGTCGTCCTGGCCGTCGAAGTGGTGTCGCCGGACTCCGTCGACCGGGACCGTGACGTCAAGCCCCGCAAGTACGCGGCTGCTGGGATCAGTCACTTCTGGCGGGTCGAGGCCAACGATGACGGTTTGCCGATCGTGTACGTCTACGAGCTCGACCCCGCGCTCAAGGCCTACACGCCCACGGGGATCCACCACAACAAGCTCAAGCTGAATGTGCCGTTCCTGGTCGAGGCGGACCTCACGGAGATCTACAACCGGGGCCGGTGACGGAGGACGGCAAAACACGTGGCCCGCCGCGGAGTCGCCGTGCCAAGCTGCGGCGCATGTCCGCCGAAGAAGTCCGCGCCCTCATGTCCGCCCCCGGCAACGACCGCCTCACCTGGAACACCCCGCTGTCCGAGGAGCACGCCGCCCAGCTGATCTCAGCCTGCGCCCCCGGTCCCGGCGCCCGGATCGCCGACTTCGGGAGCGGCTGGGGCGAGCTGCTGATGCGCCTGGTCGAGGCGGTGCCGGGCTCCACGGGGGACGGCATCGAGACCGACCCGGAAGCCGTGGCCCGGGGACGCCGCATGGCAGAGGAGCGAGGGCTCGCCGGCCGGGTGCGGTTCCACGACGTCCCGGCCGCCGGACATCCGGCGACCGACTACGACCTCGCCGTCTCCATCGGCTCCTCCCATGCCTGGCCGGGCGGCACCCCGGAGGCGCTGAAGGCCCTGCGGGCCGCCGTACGTCCCGGTGGCCGGGTGCTGTTCGGGGACGGGTTCTGGGAGCGTGAGCCCTCGCCCGCCGCACTGGAGGGCCTCGGCGCGGAACCGGACGACTTCGGCCCGCTCCTGGGGCTGATCCGGCAGGCGGAGGCGGCCGGGCTCAGGCCGCTCCAGGTGACCGTCGCCGACCGGCGCGAGTGGGACCTCTTCGAGTCCGCCGCCAACATCGGGCGCGGCGAGCGCTGGGCGCTGGCCAATCCCGGGCACCGGCTGCACGCCGCGGTGACCGAGGCCGTCGACGCCCGCCGCACCGGCTACTACGGGGGATACCGGGGGACACTGGGCCTCGCCTACCTCGTACTCAGCGCCTGACAATCGCACATCAGTACAGCGAGCGCCCCCGAGTCGCCCCGATGCGGGACGGAGCGACCCCGTACGGCACAATTCGCAGAAATAAGAGGCGAGTTGGTTGTACCGGGGCGGGAAAGGGCGGCGTTCTCCGTGGCGTTGGACGAGGCGAGGGCGAAAAGCACGCACGGCGGTGGCTGTACGTGCGGCGACTGCCCGCACGGGGCACGCGAAGGGCACCGGCGGGCCGTTGCGGCGTTTCTCGCCAAGCGGGACGAACTCGCCGCCGGCCAGGGTCTGCCCGGCGGTGTCGCCCAGTCGGTGTCCGCGTCCCGGCAGTGGGTGTCGGACGAGCTGACCGAGTCGGCCCGCACCGTCGCCGACCGCAGCAGGGAGGCCGGTGACGCCTGGCTCCACGCCCTCTGGCGGCGCACCCTGACCGTGGTCTGGGGCGGCGTCGCCCTGCTCGTCATCGGAGAGGCCGCCACCGCCATCGGCGCCGGCTGGTCCACCGCACGCACCGCGGGCCTGCTCGCCGCACTGGTCACCGCGGGCCTGCTGACCGGCGCCGCCCGCGTCCACCGGGCCCGTGGCGGTCTCCTCGCCCCGTTGATCGGCGAGGACAACCGGCTCTCCACCTCACGCACGGTCGCCGCCTCCTGGGTGCTGCTCGCCGTCTTCGCCGTCCTGGTCCTCGCGCTCCAGCTGGCCGGGGCGTCGGCCCACGCCGACCGGGACGCCCTGATCGAGGGCCTGGACCTGGTCCGCTCGGCCGGCGTGCTGTCCGTGCTCGCGCTGGTGTGCGCCGTCGCCGTCGTCGTACGCCGGGTGGTGACCGTACGCGTCCTGGGGCAGCGGCTGCAGAAGCTGCGGGCCGACCGGCCACGGGCCGCCGATCTGCTGACCGACGACTCCGGGCGCGGCAGTTTCACCGACGTGCAGTACGTCCTGGTCAGTACGGTCGCCGTGCTGTTCGCCGCGGTCCGCCTGGCCCGCCGCCCCGAGCAGTTGCCGGATCTGCCGTGGGGCCTGGCGGTCCTGGTGGCAGTCTCGGCGGCGACGTACTTCGCGGGGAAGTACGCGGAGGGCGGCCGGCCGGTCATCCTGTCGGTCGTCCGGGCCAGGGAGGCCGGGGACCTGGACGCCCCGATCCGTACCGGCGACGACATCGAGATCCGGGGCGCCGGATTCGTGCCGCCGGGCGCCGGGAGCCCCGACCGGCTGGCACGGGTGGTCGTCAGGATCGGCCGGGTACACGTGCACGTCCCCCTGATCCCGGTCACCGGAGGCTTCGCCAACCCGGCGGACACGGTGCTCACCGTGCCCGTGCCCGTCGAGGTCGAACCCGGCGAGGTGGAGGTACAGGTCGTGACGGCCGCGGGCGTAGAGACCAACTCCTGCCGCATCGATGTCACGGACTGACCCGAACACCGGGTGAGCCGCACCGAACCGGCGTACGTATGGTCTGTCGGAAGGCCAACGGAAAGCGGGGCAGTGATGCACGGGTACAGGGGCGGTTCCTACGGGCTCGACGAGCCGAGAAGTCTGCGGGACCGGGCGGGGCAGTACGCGCTCCTTCCCCTGCGGATCTTTCTCGGTGTCACCTTCGTCTACGCGGGGCTCGACAAGCTGACCGACAGCGCGTTCCTGTCCGCGAGCGGGACCGGCTCCATCGGCGAGATGATGCATGCCGTACGTGACAGCGCGGCGATCCCGGGCCTCGTCGACCTGGCTCTGAAGAGCCCCGAAGGCTTCGGGTACGCCATCGCGATCGGCGAACTCCTCGTCGGCCTCGGCACCCTGGCCGGCCTGTGGGCCCGCCTCGCGGCGCTCGGCGGGGCGCTGATCTCGCTGAGCCTGTGGCTGACGGTGAGCTGGCAGAGCACGCCGTACTACTACGGCAACGACCTGGTCTACCTCATGGCGTGGCTGCCGCTGCTGCTGGCCGGAGCGCCCTACTGGTCGGTGGACGCGCTGCGAGGCGGCCGGCGCCGGGGGCGTATCTGAGGGCCCGGCAGCGGTCAGGCCACTCCGGTGGAACCAGGTGCCGACGCCTCCGCCGATGCCCTCCGGGCCTCGCGCCGTCGCCGCAGCCGGTAGCTCACCCAGGTCACCGTCGCCGCCAGCCAGAGGCCGCCGACGAACACGGGGGCGAAGAACGTCCAAGGGGCGTCCCACACGCCCGCCGCGTCAGCCGCGTAGCCGGTCGCCAGGGTCAGCATGACGAGGCCCGCCACCGCGCGGCCCGGCCGGATCTCATGACGCAGCACGGGTGACCTCCAGTTGTCCGATGCCGACTCCCATGCTCAGCTCGACCGTGCCGGCGGGCTTGCTGTTCTCGGCGGGTTCGATGGTCGCCCGTGTGCGCCGGTCGGGGGCGATGTCCACGTCCTTGCGGCGGTCGGACGGGAACTGGATGTCGCCGAGGCCCGCCTCCGCGTCCACCAGCAGCGTCACCCCGGCCGGTACGACGACGAGCGCACGGCCCGCCGCGACCTCGATACGGGTGCGCAGGGTCTCGCCCTTCGGGACGGTGACCCCGGAGAGGTCGAGCTTCGCGACCCCGGTGCTCAGCTTGTACTGCGGTTCGACCGCGGCCACCGAGGCCGGACGCCACTCCTTGCGGACCCAGTCGGTGCCGACGTCGTCCGGGACGAGGGAGGCCCCCGCCAGCAGCCCCGCCGTGATCATGGCCAGCAGGACCGTGCCGAAGCCGGTCCTGCCGAGGACGGAGGCGACGACCAGACCGAGACCGAACACCCCGAGCGCCGCCGCGAGGCCGATCTGCAGGCTCGTACCCAGCGGATGGGTCTCCCAGCTCAGCCCCGTGCCGAGGCCGCCCGCGATGAGGGCGAGCAGGAGGACGAGGCCGCCGATCGACCGTGGGCCCCGGGTGCCCGTCGGGCGGTAGGGCGGGCGGTACGGGGCGTCCGCCGTCGGCCTGTTCCTGCCGACCTCCGCCGCCTCGGACACCGCGTTCGCGGGGCCCCACAGATAGCCGGTGCCGGCCGGGCCGGTCGTGCCGTCCTTGACGATCGGGTCCCGCCACCAGGACGGGCTGCCCGGCGTGGGCGGCGCCTTCACCTCGGGCGGCGCCCCGTGCCCGGAGGCGTGCGCCGTGCTTCCCGGGGTGTGCGCCGCCGTGCCCGGCGCGTCCTCGGGCGGGGCCGTGCGGCGGTGCTGGCTCCAGACCGAGAAGCCGATCACCGTCAGCGACAGCATCGCGGCGAAGGCGAGCATCCCGCCGTTGTGCAGCATCGACAGCAGCAGCCCGCACCCCGCCAGGGCCAGCACCAGCGCGATCAGCGAGGCACCCTCGACCCGGCCCGACAGCAGCCTGCGCGCCTCGTTCTCGTCCTCGCCCTCCACCGGGATCAGCAGCCACGCGAAGCCGTAGAAGATCAGTCCGATGCCGCCCGTCGCAGCGAGGACACCGAGCACGATCCGGAAGATCACCGGGTCCACGTCGCAGTACCGGCCGAGCCCGCCGCACACTCCGGCCACGACTTTCTGCCGCGGGCTGCGCTGCAGCCGCGGTGCCGGCCCGGGGGGCGGTGCGACGCCGGGGGAGGCGTCCTGGGGAACGGTCATGGCTCCATGGTGACGGCCCGTACGCCCTTGTGGGACCTGCGACGACCCTGGCCGATCCCTGATATTGCGTCCCGGAGGCCGGTGGGGGCCCGCCCGGCCACCCCCCGGCCTCCTCAGGGTCGAGTCCGGGCAGACCCTGATGCCACGGCCCGCCGGAACGTGTGACGATCGGTACATGCCAGCAGCCACGACCCGAGCCCCGAGCTCCCACGCCCCGGACCCGGAGGAGCAGGCGCCGCGCAAGCTCTACCGCAGCGCCGACGGGCGGATGCTCGGCGGTGTCGCGCGCGGGCTCGCCGGGCATCTGGGTCTGCCCGTCGCCTGGGTGCGGTTCGTCTTCCTCGGACTGTTCTTCGCGGACGGCCTCGGCGCCCTGCTCTACGCCGTGTTCTGGATCGTCGTACCGCTCGGGGTGGGCGGGGGCGGCGGGATCGGCGGGGTGGAGCGGTCCCTCTTCGAGACCGCCCCGGACGGCCGGCGCAGGCTCCGCAAGCCGGACAAGGGCCAGGTGTTCGCCCTGGTCGCGCTGCTCGTCGGCGCCATGATCTTCGTCGGCAACGTCGACATGGGGAGCAAGGCGGACCGTTACGTCTGGCCCGCGCTGCTGATAGGCGCGGGCTCCGTCCTGGTGTGGCGCCAGGCCGACAACGCGCGCCGCGCGCGCTGGATGGAGGTCGGCCGCCGCCGCCGTGTGCTGCAACTGGCCCGGGGACTGGCCGGCGTCGCGCTCGTCGGCCTCGGCCTCGCCGCCTTCATGGTGGTGCGGGGCTCGGCGGCCCAGCTCGGCACCGCGCTGACCGCCGCCATCGCCGTACTCACGGGCATCGCGCTGCTCGCGGGCCCCTATCTCGTGCGGATGACCCAGGACCTCTCCGAGGAACGCCTGATGCGCATCCGGGCCCAGGAGCGTGCCGAGGTCGCCGCCCATGTCCACGACTCCGTCCTGCACACGCTCACGCTGATCCAGCGCAACGCGGACGACGGCGGCGAGGTCCGCAGGCTCGCCCGTGCCCAGGAGCGCGAGCTGCGCAACTGGCTGTACAACCCGGAGGGCACCGGCAAGGAGGAGGCCGAGGAACCGACGACCCTCGCCGAGGCGGTCAAGCGGGCCGCCGCCGAGGTCGAGGACAAGCACGGGGTCCCGCTGGAGGTCGTCGTCGTCGGCGACTGCCCGCTCGACGAGAAGCTGGCGGCACAGATGCAGGCCGCACGCGAGGCGATGGTCAACGCCGCCAAGTACGGTGGCGAGGGCGGTGCCGTCCAGGTCTTCGCGGAGGTCGAGGGCCGCACGGTCTTCGTCTCCGTACGGGACCGGGGGCCGGGATTCGACCTTGACTCCGTGCCGGGCGACAGGATGGGCGTACGAGAATCAATCATCGGCCGGATGCAGCGCAACGGCGGCACGGCGCGGCTGCGTTCGGTGCCCGACGGGGGCACGGAAGTCGAGCTGGAGATGGAGAGGGCGAGCGAATGACCGAGAACACCGAAGCGACCGGGGGCCCGGAGCGACGGGTACGGGTCGTGCTCGTCGACGACCACCGGATGTTCCGTACCGGCGTCCAGGCCGAGATCGGCCGCACCGAGGAGACCGGGGTCGAGGTCGTCGGCGAGGCCGCCGACGTCGACCAGGCGGTCACCGTGATCACCGCGACCCGCCCCGAGGTCGTCCTCCTCGACGTCCACCTCCCGGGAGGCGGCGGTGTCGAGGTGCTGCGGCGCTGCGCCCCGATGATGGGCGCCGTCGAGAATCCGGTGCGCTTCCTCGCGCTGTCCGTGTCGGACGCCGCCGAGGACGTCATCGGTGTCATCCGTGGCGGCGCACGCGGCTACGTCACCAAGACCATCACCGGCACCGACCTCGTCGACTCGGTCTTCCGGGTCCAGGAGGGCGACGCGGTGTTCTCGCCGCGGCTGGCCGGGTTCGTCCTGGACGCGTTCGCCTCGACGGACGCCCCGCCGGTCGACGAGGACCTGGACCGGCTGACGCAGCGGGAGCGCGAGGTGCTGCGGCTGATCGCCCGGGGGTACGCGTACAAGGAGATCGCCAAGCAGCTGTTCATCTCGGTGAAGACGGTCGAGTCCCACGTCTCGGCGGTGCTGCGCAAGCTCCAGCTCTCCAACCGGCACGAGCTGACCCGGTGGGCCACGGCACGGCGGCTGGTCTGAGCCCTGCCCGTGGTCAGGCGGGGCCGAGCGAGATGTTGAGCTTCTCGCCGGTCCTGCGGTAGCCGACGCCCGCGTAGATCCGCTCGACGTCGGGGCCGCCCGGCTCCAGCCACACGGTGTGGAAGCCGCGCTCGAGGGCGGTGCGGGTCAGCCAGGCGGAGAGCGCCGCGCCGACGCCCCGGCGGCGGAAGGCGTCGGCGACGGCCAGTCCGGCCAGTTCGCCGATGCCGTCGGCCGGGGTCGAGCAGCCGCCCGCGCCGGCGGGCCGGCCGTCCACGGTGGCCAGTCCCGAGACGCCGCCGCTCTCCGTCGCCCGGCGCAGCCAGGCGATCTCGCCGTCCTCGGGGCCGCCCTCCCCGCCGAAACCGGTGTGCTGGACGGCGGCGGCGGAGGTGAACTCCGCGTCGGTGAGGGGCTCGGCGATACGGAGGCCGTCCACCGGCTTGGGCGTGAGCAGGTCGTCGGCGGTGCAGGCCATGACGGGTGCGCGGTTCTCGACGGTGAAACCGGCCGCCAGCAGGGCCGGTTCGACTGCGGGCGCCCAGGCGGGCAGGAACTCCAGCCGGGGCAGCCGGTCGTGCTCACGGAACGCGGCGACCAGGTCGGCGACGTCCTGTGCGCTGGGTTCGGCGTCCTGGTCGGGGATGGCGTAATTGGCGAACTTGAGCTCCCAGCCCGGATTGTGGCGCACGGTGAACGGACCGATTCGGTAGTGGTCCGGCGAGCGGAGGGCGAGCGTGCGGGCGTAGTTCTGGATGGCGGTGTCCATGGGCCCGGGAGCCTATGCGACCCGGGTCGCTCCCGCGAAAGGCATTTCGCTGATCGGCGCGATACGGACCGGGGCCCCGGGGCGCGGGGCGTGGATCATCTGGCCGCCGCCGATGTAGAGCCCGACGTGGGTGACCCCGGAGTAGAAGAACACCAGGTCCCCCGGTACGAGTTCGGACCGGGAGACGCGTGGGCCCGCGTTGATCTGGGTGTAGGTCGTACGGGGCAGGGAGACTCCCGCCGCGCGCCAGGCGGCCTGCGTGAGGCCGGAGCAGTCGAAGGAGGAGGGGCCGGTGGCGCCCCAGACGTACGGCTTGCCGAGCGCCCCGTACGCGAAGTCGACGGCCTGTGCCGCGCGGGCGTTGGGGGCGGCCACGGAGCCGCGTGGGGCACCCCGGTCGGCCCGGGCGGCGCTGCCGCCGTGCGCGGCGTCGGCCGAGCGCTCGTAGTCGGCGCGCTGCTCGGCGGTGAGGGTGGCCAGGAGTTTCCGGGCGTCGGCGAGCTTGGTGCGGACCGCGTCCTTGTGCTTCTCCAGGTCGGCGCGGCGTACGGCGAGGACCTCCAGCTCGTCCTGGGCCCGGGCGCGCAGCTGGGCGATGTCGCTGACCTGCCGGCGTACGCCCTGGAGCGCACCGGCCTGGCGGTCGCCCGCCCGGTCCTCGTAGGAGGCGCGCTCCAGATACTGGTCCGGGTCGGAGGAGAGTGCCAGCCGGACGGCGGGGTCGATGCCCGCGCTGCGGTACTGCGCGGTGGCGAACGAGCCGAGGGCGTCGCGCGCGGCGTTGAGACGCTCGGTTTTGCGGGCGGCCTCGTCCCGGAGGACCTCGAGGGACTTCTCGGAGGCCGCCGCCTCCTCCTTCGCGCCGTTGTACTTCTCCGTGGCCACCTCGGCGTCGTGGTAGAGCCGGTCGACCTTGGCCTCGACCTGGGCCGGGGTGAGCTGGGGGTCGGCCTGGGCGGCGCCTTCGAGGGCGGTCGCGGTCGCGGCCCCGGCGAGGGCGAGGGTGGCTGCCGTGCGGGCAGCAGGCCCGGTGAACAGACGCTGCTTGGGCTTGCGGTGAGCGGCTTCTCGATGGGCGGCCACGGGGGTGGTGCGTCCTTCCGTTCGACTGCCCGTCGGTGGGTGCCGCGGGCCCGCCGGGGTCCGGCGGCGGGTCACCACAGGGGGGAGTGGCCCGCCGCCGGATTCCTGGCGGGGCGACCGGGAGCCGCCCGGTACGGGGGCGGTGGTGCAGAGCCGGTCACCTGGGAGGGACGCTAAACCCGGCGCACAGGGAAGAGGTGTAATGACAGCTATTGCCCTCATATGCTGTTTCGTTTCCGTCGGTTGACCGGAAAAATCAACCGGAGTCCGGCAATCCGCGCAGGGTCCGGGGGAACTCATCAGTAAGTCGTACCTGGCCGAAGAGTGGTGATATAGCCGCGGTTAGGCTGCGGCCATGGACGTACTCATCAATGTCTTCGTGGCCCTGCACATCATCGGCATCGCCTCCCTGCTGGGCGGCTTCCTGACCCAGATGAAGGCCATGGGGGCAGGCACGGCGCGCTTCGTCCCGGCCATGCTGCACGGCGCGCTCACCATGCTCGTCACGGGTGTCGCCCTGGTCGGGCTCAACCAGGCCGACGACCAGAGCGTGAACAACGTCAAGATCGGCGTCAAGCTGCTGGTCCTGATCGTGGTCCTGGCGCTGGTCTACGTGAAGCGGGATGAGGAGAAGGTCGGCAAGGGCGCGTTCGCCGCCGTCGGCGGGCTGACGGTCGCCAACATCTTCATCGCCACGCTCTGGACCTGAGCGAGGACGGGCGGGCCCGGGGCTGTGCCCCGGGCCCGCCCGCCGGTGGTGCTCCAGCGCGTCACGCGGGGCGCACGCTGCCGTAGATCGGCATGTAGTAGATCGACTCCTCGCGGACGTTCGCACCCGGCTTCGGCGCGTGGATCATCATGCCGTCGCCCTTGTAGATGCCGACGTGGCTGATGTCGTCGTAGAAGAAGACCAGGTCCCCCGGCCGCAGATCCGCCGTGGCCACCCGGGTGCCGACCTCGACCTGGTCCCAGGTGGTGCGGGGCAGATCGACTCCCGCCTCCTTCCAGGCCGCCTGGGTGAGCCCGGAGCAGTCGTACGAGGAGGGGCCCGTCGCCCCCCAGACGTACGGCTTGCCGATCTGGGCGCGTGCGAAGGCCAGGACCTTCTCGGCCTTCGAGGCGTAGCCGCTGTCGGAGCCCGTGCCCCCGGTCTCCGTGCCGGCCTCCTCCTTCGGGGCCTCCTCCTCGGCGGCCTGCTCGGCCTTCTCCTTCGCGGCCTGCTGCCGGGCCAGCTCCTCGGCCTTGCGCTTGGCCTCGGCCTCCTTCTTGCGCTCCAGCTCCGCGAGCCGCGCCTTCTCCTCGGCGGTCAGCTTCGACAGCAGCGAGCGGGCCTCGGTGAGCTTCGTCTGCACCTGCTGCTTGCTGGTGCGCAGGGTGGCCTGCGACTCGGTGAGCGTCTCCAGGCTCTTCGTCGCCTCGACGCGCTTCGCCGCCGCCTCCTTCTGCTGCGTACGGAAGTCGGCGACCGCCTTCTGCTGCCGGCTGGTCATCCGGGCCATCAGCTGGTCCTGGTCGAAGTACGACTGCGGGTCGTCCGCGAGGAAGAACGTCGCCGTCGGCGCGATCGAGCCGCTGCGGTACTGCGCGGCGGCGTAGTTGCCCAGCTCCCGGCGCGTCTCGTTGAGCTTGTCGGCCCGCTTCGCCGCGGCCTCCAGCAGCGCGTCGACCTTGGAGCGCTGCTCGGCCGACGCGCCCTTCGCCTTGTTGTACTGCTGCGTCGCTGTGCCGGCCTGCCGGTAGAGGGCGTCGACCTTCTTCTGCACTTCCTCGATGCTGGGCCTGGGCTCGGCGGGGGCGGCCGTCGCGCTCTGCGTGGAGAGCAGGGTGACGGAGGCGAGCGCCGCGGTCGTGAGACCGACGGCGGGGGTGGTGGTGCGCAGCCGGGTGCGCGGCTTGCGATGCGACGCCAAGGCCGGCATCTCCTTCCGTGGATCGCCTACCGGGTTAGCGATGGGGGTCCCCCCAGGCCGTTCAGGCACCGGGAGAGGGTTCGGGCGGAACGGAAGGCTGCCCTACGGTCCTGTGGAGACGGACCGATTCACCCCGGTGCTGCGTGTGGGTCCCCGGTTCCGGACACCCTTCGTGGGAGTACGGATTCGGCGGGGGCACCCGTGCGGCGCGGTTCGCCTCAAGGGGGTACGGGGCACCCGTCGAAGCACGCTAGCCAACCCGTGGTGTCCCTGTGAAGGTTGATGTTCGATATGCCCGATACATTTTCGTGACCTTTTCCTGGCGTCGGTCCACGGGCCGGGGGACCACCCTGGAATCTCACGTTCCGTGGATGAACGGTCTCGTTACGCGCACGGTCCGAGGCCCTTGTCGCCGATGCGGCCCGGGCTGTCGGTGCGGCCGCCTAGACTCGTGAGGCGATGAGCAGCCTCTTTGACGACAGTTTCCTGACCGGCCTCCAGCAAGCGCAGGAGGGCCCCCCGCCGCCCCCCGAGGAGCACGCGCCCGAAGCGGTGCCGGAGGGCCTCTTCGAGGACGTCTTCGACGCGCCTCCGCCGCCGCGCGACGCCTACTACCGCGACGGCGCCCCGCGCCCCGTCATCGACTCCGCCGCGCTGCTCGACGGGCTGAACACCGAGCAGCGCGCCGCCGTCGTGCACGCCGGGTCCCCGCTGCTCATCGTCGCCGGGGCCGGCTCGGGCAAGACCAGGGTGCTCACCCACCGGATCGCCCATCTGCTGGCCGAGCGCGGGGTGCACCCGGGGCAGATCCTCGCGATCACCTTCACCAACAAGGCCGCAGGCGAGATGAAGGAGCGCGTCGAGGACCTCGTCGGCCCTCGCGCCAACGCCATGTGGGTCATGACGTTCCACAGCGCCTGCGTGCGGATCCTGCGCCGCGAGTCGAAGCGCCTGGGCTTCACCTCGTCGTTCTCGATCTACGACGCCGCCGACTCCAAGCGGCTGATGGCGCTGGTCTGCCGCGATCTGGACCTCGACCCGAAGCGTTACCCGCCGAAGTCGTTCACGTCGAAGGTGTCGAACCTGAAGAACGAGCTCATCGACGAGGAGACGTTCGCGGGCCAGGCCGCCGACGGCTTCGAGAAGACGCTGGCGCAGGCCTACGCGCTCTACCAGGCGCGGCTGCGTGAGGCCAACGCGCTGGACTTCGACGACATCATCATGACGACGGTCCACCTGCTCCAGGCGTTCCCCGACGTCGCCGAGCACTACCGCCGCCGCTTCCGGCACGTCATGGTCGACGAGTACCAGGACACCAACCACGCGCAGTACACCCTCGTGCGCGAGCTGGTGGGCCCGGCGGGCGAGGACGACGCCCCCGGCGAGCTGTGCGTCGTCGGTGACGCGGACCAGTCGATCTACGCCTTCCGCGGCGCGACCATCCGCAACATCCTCCAGTTCGAGGAGGACTATCCGGACGCGACCACGATCATGCTGGAGCAGAACTACCGCTCCACGCAGACGATCCTCTCCGCGGCCAACGCCGTCATCGAGCGCAACGAGAGCCGCCGTCCCAAGAACCTCTGGACGAACGCGGGCGCCGGCACCCGTATCGCGGGCTACGTCGCGGACACCGAGCACGACGAGGCGCAGTTCGTCGCCGACGAGATCGACCGGCTGACCGACTCCGGGGACGCGAAGGCGGGCGACGTCGCCGTCTTCTACCGCACGAACGCCCAGTCCCGTGTCTTCGAAGAGATCTTCATCCGGGTCGGACTGCCCTACAAGGTCGTCGGCGGAGTGCGCTTCTACGAGCGCAAGGAGGTCAGGGACGTCCTGGCCTACCTCCGGGTCCTCTCCAATCCCGAGGACACCGTCCCGCTGCGCCGGATCCTCAACGTGCCCAAGCGGGGCATCGGCGACCGGGCGGAGGCGATGATCGACGCCCTCTCGATGCGCGAGAAGATCTCCTTCCCGCAGGCACTGCGCCGCGTCGACGAGGCGTACGGCATGGCGGCCCGCTCGGCCAACGCCGTGAAGCGCTTCAACACGCTCATGGAGGAGCTCCGCACGATCGTGGAGTCCGGTGCGGGACCGGCCGTCGTGCTGGAGGCGGTCATGGAGCGGACCGGCTATCTCGCCGAACTCCAGGCGTCCACCGACCCGCAGGACGAGACCCGTATCGAGAACCTCCAGGAGCTCGCCGCCGTCGCCCTCGAGTTCGAGCAGGAGCGGGCGGAGGAGGAGGGTGCGGGCACGCTCGCCGAGTTCCTGGAGAAGGTCGCGCTCGTCGCCGACGCCGACCAGATCCCCGACGAGGACGAGGACGGCTCCGGTGTCGTCACCCTGATGACGCTGCACACCGCGAAGGGCCTCGAGTTCCCGGTGGTGTTCCTGACGGGCATGGAGGACGGCGTCTTCCCGCACATGCGCGCGCTGGGGCAGGTGAAGGAGCTGGAGGAGGAGCGCCGGCTCGCCTACGTGGGCATCACGCGCGCCCGCGAGCGCCTGTATCTGACCCGGGCGTCGATGCGGAGTGCGTGGGGACAGCCCTCGTACAACCCGCCGTCGCGGTTCCTGGAGGAGATCCCGGACCAGCACCTGGAATGGAAGCGCAAGGGGCCGATGGCGGCTCCGGCGGGGCCGACGTCCGGCATCACCTCGTCGCTGTCCTCGTCGCGCTCGAAGTCCGGGCCGTCGGGGTTCGCGACCCGGCGCACCTCCGAGAAGCCGGTGGTCACGTTGGTGGTCGGGGACCGGGTCACGCACGACCAGTTCGGCCTGGGCACGGTGACGGCGGTCGAGGGGTTCGGCGACCAGGCGAAGGCGACGGTCGACTTCGGCGGCGAGCGGCCCAAGAAGCTGCTGCTGCGCTACGCGCCGGTCGAGAAGCTCTGACCCGGTCCGGCCGTCACACGGGGGCGCCCCCCCCATGTGACGGCCGGACTCAGTTCGGGTTGATGCCGTGGCTGCGGAGCCAGGGCATGGGGTCGATCGCCGAGCCGCCGCCGGGCCGCACCTCGAAGTGCAGGTGCGGGCCGGTGGAGTTGCCGGAGTTCCCCGAGTAGGCGATGACGTCGCCGGCCTTGACCGAGCCGGAGCGGATCTTGGTGGTGCTGAGGTGGCAGTACCACGTCTCGGTGCCGTCGGCCGCGGTGACGATGGCCATGTTCCCGTAGGCGCTGTTCCACTGGGTGCGGACCGTGCCGTCGGTCGCCGCCATGACGGGCGTGCCGTAGGAGACGGGGAAGTCGATGCCCGTGTGGACGGACATCCAGTTCACACCGGCCTGGCCGTAGGTGGCGCTGAGGCCGTGCTGCTTCACGGGCAGCACGAACTTGGGACGCGCGGCCTCGATGCGCGCGGCCTCCGCCGCGCGCCTCTTCTTCTCGGCGGCCTGACGCTCCTTCAGGTCGATGCGCTCCTGGGTGCGGCTGGCGCGGTCGGCGAAGTTCTCGGCGTCGGCGCTGAGGTTGGCGAGCTGGGTGTCCAGCTTGTTGTTGGCCACGGCCGGCTTGACCGTGTCGGCGGCCGCCATGGACGTGGTCTCGTCCTTCGTCTCCTCGCCTCCGCCGACGCCGCTCACCGAGGCCGCGGCGATGCCCGCGACGCTCATGACGCAGGCGGAGGGGACGGCGACGGTGAGGAGCGCGGAGCGCTTCGCGGGAGTACGGCGCCGGCCCCGGCCGCCGCGCGGGGCGGCGGAACGGCCCACGGGGCGGGCGGATTCGGCCACGGAGGCGGACTCCGCGGTCACGTCGGGGACGTCCGACAACGGCTCGGGTTCGCCGTGGGCTTCGAGTACCTCGGTGTACGGGTCCGACTGCGCGATCCCGTCCTCGGCGTACGGGTCGGTCTGCGCGATCCCGCCCTCGGCGGTTCCGGCGTGGTCGTGGGAGCCGGGGGAGTCGTGCGTCTCCGGGGAGGTGTGGAGGCCGTGGGCGCCGACGCCGTCGTGGGAGGCGAACTCGGCGGTCTCGTACGGCTCGTAGGACGCCGACCGGTGTTCGTACGAGGTATACGACGTCTGTTCGGGCGCGTACGCGGTGTCCTCGGGCGTGGCGCCGGTGTTCCAGGCGGTGGCGTCGAAGGTGCCGGTTTCGGGGGCGGCGTAGCTCTCGTAACCCGTGGTCTCGAAGGCGGGCACGCTGTACGTGCCGGTCGCGTAAGCCGTGGTGTCGAACGTGGTGGTGGGGAAGGCGCCTGTGTCGCCCGTCGCCCACTGGCCGGCCTGGCCGGTGTGGTCCCAGCCCGTGGTGTCCCACTGGCCCGTCGCGTCGGGGGCGGGGGCCTGGGCCGGGATTCCGGCCTCGGGCATCCAGGTGGCCGTCGTGTCGTAGCCCTGGGGCGCCTGCGGGGGGTGGGCCTGGGCGTCGTAGGCGTCGTACGAGGCCTGCTGATGTGCTCCGGTGTCCCACTGGCCGCTGTCGTAACCGCCGCCGCTGTAGCCGCCGTCGTACGCCGGGGCGTAACCGCCGCCGTACGTCGTCCCGTGGCTGCTGTCGTGCTGACCCGGCAGGGTCCCGAAGAGCGGGTCGGTGTCGAAGCTGCCGCTGGACTGGCTGTCGTATCCGGCATACCCGGCGTGGGGGTGCTGGTCGTTCACCAACTTCTCTCTCGCCTCGGCAGCAGGACCTGTTCCGGGGTCCGGTGGGGGGATCCCAGGGTGAGCAGTGGCCGCGACTGTACCCGGCGGTAGGTGAGGACGACAATCTTCGGCGGCTTTCATCCCCTCAGGAAACGGGCAATCGGCCGCCTTTCGGTGGACCGGAGAGGCAGCCTTGGCTCTATGTTCGACAGTTGTTCTATTCGACGGGGGCGTGTGGGGGGTCTGAGGCGGGAGATCAGGCGACGGAGGTGGCCCCCGGAGCGGTTTCCGGCGCTCCGAGGGACGCGCCGTCCGACTCGAGTGCCTGACGGATCGCGGACGCGACCGCGGGGTGGACCGGCAGTGCGAGATGGCCGATTCCCGTGACGCGCACATTCACCGCGTCGAGGTCGGGGTGGTCGACGCAGGCCGTCTCGACGGGGAGCATCACCCGGTCCAGCTCGCTCCAGAAGCTGATGAACCGTGTCCGGCAGCCCGGGGCGGGGCGACGCAGCTCCTCGATCAGATCCGATCCGCTGCGCATCTGGCGGACGATGGGGTGCGCGCCTGCCAGCGGGGCGGCGGCGGTGCCGCTGTGCGGTGTACCGAGGGTGACGAGTGTGCGGACCCGCCGGTCCCCGCCGAGCCGTTGCACGTAGTACCGCGCGATGAGGCCGCCGAGGCTGTGGCCGACGATGTCGATCTCGCGGTGCCCTGTGCGGGCGCAGATCTCCTCCACGTGGCGGTCGAGCAGCTCGGCCGCCGTGCGGATGTCGCAGGTCAGCGGTGAGTAGTTGAGCGACTCCAGATGGTGCCAGCCGTGCCTGGCCAGGGAGCGGCGGAGCAGGACGAACACGGAGCGGTTGTCGATGAAGCCGTGCAGGAGCACGACGGGCGGACGGGTGTCGGCCGCGGAGGGCAGTGCGGTCGTGCCCGCTCTGTCAGCCGTGTCAGCCGTGTCAGCCGTGTCAGCCGGGCCGGACGTGTCAGTTGTGCCACCTGTGTCCGCCGAACGGGTGAGGCGCTCGGGATCCGCGTCGGCTCCGGCGCCGGTGCCGGGCGGGCTCGTGGGTTGCCGGCGCTCAGGGGCGAGGCCGGAGGGGTAGATGAGTACATGCCCGGCGAGGATCACCAGCTCCAGCGCGGTGGCTCTGATCAGCGTCGACGACAGCCAGGCGGGGCGCAGGCACGGCCTGCGCAGCAGTAGGGGTAGGAAGGACAGGACCTTCATGGCCGACCTCCTGCACCGGCATGCGGGGGAGGCGGCTCCCTGCCCCGTACGCCCTCACGGGGGTGCTGCGGAGGTGACCGGCGGCCCTGATGCGGCCGGGGGCCGTACCACCGTGCCGTGCGGCTGACGGCGCGGTGGTACGACGACCTCGTTGCGGCTCCCCTGGCGGCGCTCCCCGCGCGGCCGATGGGCCGCCCGGTGCTGGGAACGACGCCGGCGAACATGTCCCATGTGTGATTTCCCCCTCCCGGCCCACCGCGAAACGACACCGTGCGGGATGCTGTGGATAACGTTCGTTCACATCACCGGCCCTCCGGGCACGGGAGACGCATGTGGAGGCATTGATGGGTGTGACCGGTCCGATCCGTGTGGTGGTCGCCAAGCCGGGCCTCGACGGCCATGACCGCGGGGCCAAGGTGATCGCGCGGGCGCTGCGAGACGCGGGCATGGAGGTCATCTACACGGGGCTCCACCAGACCCCCGAGCAGATCGTCGACACCGCGATCCAGGAGGACGCCGACGCCATCGGTCTCTCGATCCTCTCGGGTGCGCACAACACGCTCTTCGCCAAGGTCATCGAGCTGCTGAAGGAGCGCGACGCGGAGGACATCAAGGTCTTCGGCGGCGGCATCATCCCGGAGGCGGACATCGCGCCGCTGAAGGAGCAGGGGGTCGCGGAGATCTTCACCCCGGGTGCGACGACGGCCTCGATCGTGGACTGGGTGAACGCGCACGTCCGCCAGCCCGCGGAGGCCTGAGCCCGCCGGCCCGCATGGGCCCGAGCCCACCGGCCCGTGGGCCTGAGCCTGCCCGGCCCCCTTGGAAGCCTGCGCCCGCCGGGAGCCCGCCCTCCGTCCGTCGTCATCCCGTGCCGTCCTGGACCAGCTCCGCGTCCATGGCGGCGCGCAGGCGCAGGGTGGAGACCAGGCGCTGGAACGCCTCCGACCAGTAGCCACCCGCACCCGGTGACGCGCCTTCCGGCTCGTCGGGCGTGGTGGTGAGCACCGCGAGCCGGTCCGCCTCGGCAGGGTTCAGGCAGCGCTCGGCGAGGCCCATCACCCCGCTGAAGCTCCAGGGATAGCTCCCCGCGTCCCGGGCGATGTCCAGTGCGTCGACCACCGACCGGCCGAGCGGCCCGTCCCAGGGCACGGAGCAGACGCCGAGCAGCTGGAACGCCTCGGACAGGCCGTGCGCGGCTATGAAACCGGCGACCCAGAGCGCCCGCTCGGCAGCGGGCAGGGTGGCGAGGAGCTTCGACCGCTCCGCCAGCGACGCCGTCCCGGGGCCGTTCGCCAGGGGCGTCGCGGGGGCGCCGAGGAGCGCCCGAGCCCACTCGGGGTCCCGCTGCCGCACGGCGGCCCGGCACCAGGCGGCGTGCAGCTCACCCGCCCAGCCGTCGGCCACCGGCAGCGCCACGAGCTCCTGCGCCGTCCGGCCGCCGAACCTCTCCCGCCAGACACCGAGCGGTGCCGCCTCCAGCAACTGGCCCAGCCACCAGGAGCGTTCACCTCGCCCCGAGGGTGGCACCGGCACCACGCCGTCGCGCTGCATCGCGGCGTCGCACTCGTGCGGAGCCTCCACGGCGACGGATACGGCTCCGCCCGTACGGTCGGGGTTCACGCAGGATGTGGCACGGGCGGCCATCCGCCGGGCGAGCGCCGAATCGGGCAGGGCGGACAGCAGCTCGGCGGCTGTGGAGCGCACGTTGCGGCTGCGGTCGGCCAGGGCCTCCTCCAGGAACGTCTCGTCGGCCGCCGAGAGGCCGGAACGCAGCGAATCGAGGAACATCAGCCGGTCCTCGGCCCGCTCCGTGGACCAGGTGGTGGCGAGCAGAGACCGGGCGGCACCGGGTTCCCGTTCCCGTACGGCACCGAGCAGCGCGACCCTTTCGGCGAAGAGCCCCTCCTCCCAGAGCCTGTGCACCGCCTCCGGATCCGTGGTGTCCGGCCGCTGCGCGCCGCGTGAGGAGGAGCGCAGCGCGAACTTCCACTCGGGGTTCAGCCCGGCCAGCCAGAGCCCGCGCGGACCGGCGAACGCCAGCACGTGCGGACGCAGATCCGTACGCGCTCGCGCCGCGTCCAGCAGCGCGGGCAGAAGCTCCGCCGGCGCCCGGTAACCGTGCGCACCGGCGGAGGCCAGCCACTGGGGGATGAGCTCGGTGAGATCGGGAGCCGCTCCGCGCCGCCCACCGGTGGGCGGCGCGGAGCGGTCGGCGAGCAACTGGGCGAGCCGGCGGCGGGCGGGGGCGGGCAGCGGCGGCCGGGGATCGGCGGGCGCGGCCACGGGCAGGGCGGCCCCCGTGGCCGGCCGCAGGGCAGCCCTGCGGCGCACGGTGTGCACCGCCGCCGCATCGAGCAGCGCCGCCGGACCGACCGCGGCGCCGTCATCCGCCCGGAGAGGGCGCCGGTCGGTGCCGAGCAGCGCCGAGGTGACGAGGTCTTCCCACGGGGCGCTCACGGTTACGTCGTTCGTCGTGACGGTGGTGGGCATCGGGTCCCTTCCGGTGGTCCGGTGGTGGGGTGGTCGGTCGAGGGCGAGGGAACGCGGTGGGGCCGGGCGGATGCCTGGTGCCTGGTGAACGCGCTGTGGTCAGGCGAGCGTCACCGCCGCGCTCGGCGCGTCCTCGCCGTCGGAGGTCTCGGCGCACCACGCCGCGAGCGGGTCGAAGCCCCGGTGCCCGCACTCGCCGAACACCGTCAGCGGGCGGCCGCCGGAGAGCGCCACGAGCTTCCACAGACCGGGCCGGGAGAGCGCCGCGGGTGCGACCGGCAGGGCGGAGCCGTCCGCCGCGCCGACCAGTTGCCAGCCGTCCCCGGACGGCGCGGGTATGACTCCGCGCAACGTGACCGGCCAGGCGTCGAGCCAGGGGTCGTCGCGCAGCGCGTTCCCGTACGCGGCGACGGCATCGGCGGTGGTGCCGCCGGGCGGCGGCGTCGTTGTGACGAGAGGCTCGCCGAACTGCGGTCCCAGCTCGCCCCGCAGCCCTCCGCCGCCCGGATACGGCGTCACCTCGGCGTCCATCACGGTGCCCACCGGCAGCGGCGGGGCGGGGGCGCGTCCCGGCGCCCCGTAGGACAGCAGCAGCGTGGTGTGCCCCGAATCCCGGCCGTACAGCCAGGTGCGGCGGGTGACGATCCTGCCGTCCGGTGTGTCGTACTGCGCGAGGACCAGCCAGTGGTCTCGGACGGCCGGCCCCTCGGCCGAGGCCGTCAGCCCCACCCTCGTACGGACCGTCGCCGCCAGCGGGCCGGGCAGCCGGTCGCGTCCGAGCCAGGCCGAGTCCAGCAGACGCAGGAGCGCGCACTCCTCGAGCAGTCGCGCCGGCCAGCCGGGCCCCGAAGCCGGGACCGACCCCAACTCCCGCACACGGGAAGCCAGCCCTGGGGCCTGCGCGTCGACCATGCGGGCTGCCGTCTCCTCCCACAGCCCGTATCCCGGCCGGTCCGCCGCGGCAAGTCCGCCGCGCAGCAGGTCGATGAGCCGCTGGTCCAGCTCCTGCGCGCCTCCGGTGACGCGCTCGGCCCTACGGTCGGCGCGCCGGGCAGCCGCGCGCGCCGCGGGGTCCCCGGGCGCCGCCCGCGCGCGTCGGTCCGCCAGCCACCGCGCGACCCAGGCGGGCGTCTCCTCCGTCCGGTCCAGCATCGGGGCGTCGGAGGCATGGAGCAGCAGCAGCCCCACGGCGTGTCCGCAGGGAGTCTCCGCGCCGGTGCATCCGCACGTGTACGCCGCGTCGTTCGTGTCCACCGCCGTGCGGTGCGGTGGTCCGTCGCCGGCCTCGCGGATCCCCCACACCACGCCCTGGCCGCACCCCGCTCCCGACCACGCGCGTTCAGAAGCGAACGCGCGTCCCGCCTCGCGTGACCGCACGTCAGGAGCGAGGCGCAGCACCCGATCCATCGCCTGACGTGCCTCCACCGGACCGGCGGAGCGCCAGGGTTCTCCCCCTTGAGACAGCACCATGGAACCGACGGTAGAGCCCACCACTGACAACCGGCTCCGACCTGCGACTCCGCCCGTTCCGAGGCGTCTTGACCGCTTCGCGTCCGTGCGCCGGGACCGATTGTCAGTGGCATGGTGCACCGTGGAAACCGCATCGGATCGACCGATCCGGAGGGGGATCCATGACCGTGTCCGTACAGACCGACGCAGCCGGTGGCGAGGCCCTGAGGCCGCACGCCGAGCATGCTTTCGCCGACGAGCTCAGGGCGCTTGCCGCCGCCGACGACCGCCCCAGGCCCGCCCGTTGGAAGCTCTCACCCTGGGCCGTCTCCACCTACCTGCTCGGCGGGACACTCCCGGACGGCACGCTGATCACACCGAAGTACGTGGGTCCGCGCCGTCTTGTCGAAGTAGCCGTCAGCACGCTCGCCACCGACCGGGCGCTGCTGCTCCTCGGTGTTCCGGGGACCGCCAAGACCTGGGTGTCCGAGCACCTCGCCGCAGCCGTCAGCGGAGACTCGACCCTGCTGGTCCAGGGCACCGCGGGCACCCCCGAGGAGGCCGTCCGCTACGGGTGGAACTACGCGCGGCTGCTGGCGGACGGGCCCAGCCGGGAGGCTCTGGTGCCGAGCCCCGTCATGCGGGCCATGGCCGAAGGGATGACGGCGCGCGTCGAGGAGCTCACGCGTATCCCCGCCGATGTGCAGGACGCGCTCATCACGATCCTGTCGGAGAAGACGCTCCCCGTCCCCGAGCTGGGCCAAGAGGTCCAGGCGGTGAAGGGGTTCAACCTCGTCGCCACGGCGAACGACCGCGACCGCGGGGTCAACGAGCTCTCCAGCGCCCTGCGCCGCCGGTTCAACACCGTCGTGCTGCCGCTCCCCGCGACACCCGAGGCCGAAGTGGACATCGTGTCCCGGCGCGTGGCCCAGACGGGACGCTCGCTGGACCTGCCACCGACGCCCGACGGCATGGCCGAGATCCGGCGCGTCGTCACGGTCTTCCGCGAACTGCGCGACGGCGTCACCACGGACGGCCGCACCAGGCTCAAGTCGCCGTCCGGGACGCTTTCCACGGCCGAGGCCATCTCGGTCGTCACCGGAGGCCTCGCGCTCGCCGCCCACTTCGGCGACGGCGTCCTGCGCCCCGGGGACGTGGCGGCCGGCATCATCGGGGCCGTCGTCCGCGATCCCACGACCGACCGCGTGGTCTGGCAGGAGTACGTGGAGACCGTCGTCCGGGAGCGGGACGGCTGGAAGGACTTCTACCGCGCCTGCCGTGAGGCCGCCGAATGACAGCCCGCGCCGGGGGGCCCACAGCCCCCGGCGGACCGCTGCTGCTGGGGGTGCGCCACCACGGCCCGGGCTCCGCCCGCGCGGTCCTGGCCGTCCTCGAATCCGTACGGCCGGCGGCCGTGCTCGTCGAAGGGCCGCCCGAGGCCGACGTGTTGCTGCCGCTCGCCGCGCACACCCGGATGCGTCCGCCGGTCGCGCTGCTCGCCCACGCCGTGGACGATCCGGGACGTGCCGCCTTCTGGCCGATGGCCGACTTCTCCCCCGAGTGGGTGGCGATCCGCTGGGCATCGGCGCACGGGGTCCCCGTGCGGTTCGTGGACCTGCCCGTCGCGCACTCCCTTGCGTTGACGGAGCAGCGTGAGGACGGCCCGGAGGCAGGCAGGGGCATCGATCCGATCGGGATCCTCGCCGGTGCGGCGGGTTACGACGACCCCGAGCGCTGGTGGGAGGACGTCGTCGAGCATCGCGCGGCCGGCGGCGGCCCGGCTGATCCGTGCGCGCCGTTCGCCGCGCTCGCCGAGGCGATGACCGCGCTGCGTGAGGCGTACGGCGACGGGGGCCACCCGCAGGACGCCGTCAGGGAGGCCGCCATGCGCCTTCAGCTGCGCACCGCCCGCAAGGAGTTCGGCGACGACATCGCCGTGGTCTGCGGTGCGTGGCACGTGCCCGCCCTCGGCGCGCGGACGACGGTCGCCGCCGACCGGGCGCTCCTCAAGGGGATGCCCAAGGTCAAGGCGGAGCTGACCTGGGTGCCCTGGACCCATCGCAGGCTCGCCCGGCACAGCGGGTACGGCGCGGGGATCGAGTCCCCCGGCTGGTACGGGCACCTCTTCGGCGCCCAGGACCGGCCCGTGGAGCGCTGGATGACGAAGGTGGCCGGTCTGCTGCGCGACGCGGACAGGGCCGTGTCCCCCGCGCATGTCATCGAGGCCGTCCGGCTCGCCGGGACGCTGGCCGCCCTGCGCGACCGCCCGGCCGTCGGCCTGGCCGAGGCCACCGACGCGGTCAGGGCCGTCATGTGCGAGGGATCCGATGTGCCGATGGCCCTCGTGCGGGACCGGCTAGTCGTCGGTGAGATCCTCGGCGAGGTCCCGGAGACGGCCCCCGCCGTCCCCCTCCAGCGCGACCTGGACCGGCATCAGCGCACGCTGAGGCTCAGGCCCGAGGCGGAGAGACGCGAGCTCGACCTCGACCTGCGCAAGGACACCGACGCGGCCCGCAGCAGACTGCTGCACCGGCTGCGGCTCCTCGGAGTGGACTGGGGCGAGACCGTCGCGGGCCGGGGGAGCACGGGGACGTTCCGGGAGAGCTGGCGGCTGCGCTGGGAGCCCGAGCTCTTCGTCCGGATCGCCGAGGCCGGGGTGTGGGGCACCACCGTGCTCGGAGCCGCGACCGCCAGGGCCGAGTCGGAGGCCGTTTCCGGGTCGTCGCTCGCCGGGGTCACCGCGCTCGCCGAGCACTGCCTCCTGGCCGGACTGCCGGAGGCCCTGCCCGTCGTGATGAGGGCCCTTACCGACCGCGCCGCCCTCGACGCCGACGTCGGCCACCTCGCGGACGCGCTGCCCGCCCTGGCCCGCTCCCTGCGGTACGGGGACGTACGCTCCACCGGCACCGCGGCCCTGGGGGAGGTGGCCGTCGGCCTCGCCGAGCGTGTCTGCGTGGGCCTCCCGCCCGCCTGCACGGGCCTCGACGCGGACGCGGCCGCGGAGGCCCGGCGCCGCATGGAGGGCGTGCACACCGCGGTCGGGCTGCTCGCCGACGCCGTAGGGGCGGACGGGCTGCCCGAGCGGTGGGCCGGAGTCCTGCGCAAGCTCTCCGCCAGGGACGCGGTCGCCGGGGCCGTCCGGGGCCGTGCCACGCGCCTGCTCCTGGACGACGGCCGGCTCGCCGAGAGCGAGGCCGCGCGCCTGATGGGACTCGCCCTCTCGCGCGGCGCCGCACCACCCGACGCGGCCGGCTGGATCGAGGGCTTCGTCGGCGGAGCCGCGGGCGGCGGCCTGCTGCTCGTCCACGACGATCGGCTCCTCGGGCTCGTCGACACCTGGCTGACGGGCATACCGGCCGACACGTTCACCGACGTGCTGCCCCTGCTGCGCCGGACCTTCTCGGCCTATGAACCGGGTGTGCGCCGCACGCTCGGTGAGCTCGTGCGCCGCGGACCGGGTTCCGCCGGGGCGCGCGACGAGGGCGGACCCGCCGCACCGGGCTTCGGTGGAGGACTCGACGAGGAGCGGGCGGACGCGGTGATGCCCGTGCTCCGGATGCTGCTCGGTCTGGACACCCCGGGCAAGGAGGCGGCCGGATGACCACGAGCGAGGCGGACACGGAGAAGGCGGACACGGAGAAGGGGGAGAGGACGATGGGCGCGACTCCTGCCGAGGACGAGCGGCTGCGGCGCTGGCGCATGGTGCTCGGCGCGGACGGCGCCGAGAGCACCGGAGCCGCGCTCACCGGGCGCGACGCGGCGATGGACGGAGCGCTGACCGCGCTGTACGACGGCGGGAGGAAGCCCGGCGGCCGGGGCGGGGCGGAGCGTTCGGCGGGGCTCGGGGCGTCCGCCCCCTCGGCGGCCCGCTGGCTCGGCGACATCCGTACGTACTTCCCGGCCTCCGTCGTCCAGGTCATGCAGCGGGACGCGATCGAGCGCCTCGGGCTCTCCGCCCTGCTGCTGGAGCCGGAGATGCTGGAGGCCGTGGAGCCCGACGTCCACCTGGTCGGCACCCTGCTCTCGCTCGGGAAGGCCATGCCGGAGACGACGAGGGAGACGGCCCGCGCCGTCGTACGCAAGGTCGTCGAGGACCTGGAGCGCCGGCTGGCCACCCGCACCAGGGCTGCGCTCACCGGCGCCCTGGACCGCTCGGCCAGGGCCTCCAGGCCGCGCCACCTGGACATCGACTGGGACCGCACGATCCGGGCCAACCTGAAGAACTACGTGCCCCTCCCCGGCCGTGAGGGGGCCGGCACGGTCATACCCGAACGTCTCATCGGTTACGGGCGCACGGACCGGTCCGTGAAGAAGGACGTCATCCTCTGCGTCGACCAGTCGGGGTCCATGGCCGCCTCCGTCGTCCACGCCTCGGTCTTCGGCGCGGTGCTCGCCTCGATGCGGACCCTGGCGACCCGGCTCGTCGTGTTCGACACGGCGGTCGTCGATCTCACCGACCAGCTCGACGACCCGGTCGACGTCCTCTTCGGCACGCGGCTCGGCGGCGGTACGGACATCAACCGCGCGCTCGCCTACTGCCAGTCGAGAATCACCCGTCCGGCGGACACCGTCGTCGTCCTCATCAGCGATCTCCACGAGGGAGGGATCCGCGACGAGATGGTCGGACGGGCCGCGGCGATGAAGGCGTCCGGAGTGCAGTTCGTGACCCTGCTGGCCCTCTCCGACGAGGGCACGCCCTCCTACGACCGCGAGCACGCCGCCGCGCTGGGCGCCCTCGGTGCCCCCGCGTTCGCCTGCACTCCGGACCTCTTTCCCGAGGTCATGGCGGCGGCGTTCGAGAAACGGCCGCTGCCGGTACCGGACACCGGGCGCTGACCGGCCGCTGTCCCGGCCCCGCGCCCCGGCCGCGGACCGTCCGGCGGGCCCCCGGAGGTGGCGTTTTGTCCCTCGTAACCCGGCCACCAGCGCGGTCTGTGACCGGTATCACCGCTCAGGTGTGATCTGCAATTTAGGGTCCGGTCCGGTGCGGGGGATAACCTGCCGGATGGACATGCCGCGTACCCGGTCACCGTGTGCGCCTCCCTTGTGACCGCGCAGTCACGTTGCCCTCGCGGCACGCCCACGCAGAAAACCAACCGCGAGACCACTAAAAGGGACGGACGCGCGTGGACCTGTTCGAGTACCAGGCGAGGGACCTCTTCGCCAAGCACGGTGTACCGGTGCTGGCCGGTGAAGTCATCGACACGCCTGAGGCAGCCCGCGAGGCGACCGAGCGGCTGGGCGGCAAGTCCGTCGTCAAGGCGCAGGTGAAGGTCGGTGGCCGAGGCAAGGCCGGCGGCGTGAAGCTGGCGGCAGACCCGGACGAGGCGGTCGCTCGCGCGACCGACATCCTCGGCATGGACATCAAGGGCCACACGGTCCACAAGGTGATGATCGCCGAGCTGTCCCCGGAGATCGAGGCGGAGTACTACGTCTCGTACCTCCTCGACCGCACCAACCGCACCTTCCTCGCCATGGCGTCGGTGCAGGGCGGCATGGACATCGAGGAGGTCGCGGAGAAGACCCCCGAGGCCCTCGCGAAGGTCCCGGTCAACGCCGTCGACGGCGTCGACATCGAGAAGGCCCGCGAGATCGTGGCCCAGGCGAAGTTCCCGGCCGAGGTGGCCGAGGGTGTCGCCGAGGCCATGGTGACCCTGTGGGACACCTTCGTCGCCGAGGACGCGCTCCTCGTCGAGGTCAACCCGCTGGTGAAGACCAAGGACGGCCGCATCCTGGCGCTGGACGGCAAGGTGTCTCTCGACGAGAACGCCGACTTCCGTCAGGCCGACCACGAGGCGCTCGAGGACAAGGCCGCGGCCAACCCCCTCGAGGCGGCCGCCAAGGCCAAGAACCTCAACTACGTCAAGCTCGAGGGCGAGGTCGGCATCATCGGTAACGGTGCCGGTCTGGTCATGTCGACCCTGGACGTCGTCGCGTACGCCGGTGAGAACCACGGCAACGTGAAGCCCGCCAACTTCCTCGACATCGGTGGCGGCGCCTCCGCGGAGGTCATGGCGAACGGCCTGGAGATCATCCTCGGCGACCCGGACGTCAAGTCCGTCTTCGTCAACGTCTTCGGTGGCATCACCGCCTGCGACGAGGTCGCCAACGGCATCGTCCAGGCCCTGGAGCTCCTCAAGTCCAAGGGCGAGGACGTCGCCAAGCCGCTGGTCGTGCGCCTCGACGGCAACAACGCGGAGCTGGGTCGCAAGATCCTCTCCGACGCCAACCACCCGCTCGTGCAGCGTGTGGACACCATGGACGGCGCGGCCGACAAGGCCGCCGAGCTCGCCGCGGCTGCGCTGTGACGTTGCGCGTCTCCGACACGACAAGGGACTAAGGGACTCCAACACCATGGCTATCTTCCTCACCAAGGACAGCAAGGTCATCGTCCAGGGGATGACCGGCGCCACGGGCATGAAGCACACCAAGCTCATGCTGGCCGACGGCACCAACATCGTCGGTGGCGTGAACCCGCGTAAGGCGGGCACCTCCGTCGACTTCGACGGCACCGAGGTACCCGTATTCGGGTCCGTCGCCGAGGCGATCGAGAAGACCGGCGCCGACGTGTCCGTCCTCTTCGTGCCGCCGGCCTTCGCGAAGGCCGCCGTCGTCGAGGCGATCGACGCCGAGATCCCGCTGGCCGTCGTGATCACCGAGGGCATCGCCGTCCACGACTCGGCCGCCTTCTGGGCGTACGCCGGCTCGAAGGGCAACAAGACCCGGATCATCGGCCCGAACTGCCCCGGCCTGATCACCCCCGGCCAGTCCAACGCCGGCATCATCCCGGGCGACATCACCAAGCCCGGCCGCATCGGTCTCGTGTCCAAGTCCGGCACGCTGACCTACCAGATGATGTACGAGCTCCGTGACATCGGCTTCTCGTCGGCCGTCGGCATCGGTGGCGACCCGGTCATCGGTACGACGCACATCGACGCGCTCGCCGCGTTCGAGGCCGACCCCGACACGGACCTCATCGTGATGATCGGCGAGATCGGTGGCGACGCCGAGGAGCGTGCCGCCGACTACATCGCGAAGAACGTCACGAAGCCGGTCGTCGGCTACGTCGCGGGCTTCACCGCCCCGGAGGGCAAGACCATGGGCCACGCCGGCGCCATCGTCTCCGGCTCCTCCGGCACCGCCGCGGCGAAGAAGGAGGCCCTCGAGGCCGCAGGCGTGAAGGTCGGCAAGACGCCGACCGAGACCGCCAAGCTGGCGCGCGAGATCCTCGGCGGCTGACGCCCACCGCGTCACCCGTCGCACCGTCGTACGGCGCGAACGGCGCGGGCCCGCACCCCTCACCGAAGGGGTGCGGGCCCGCGCCGTTTCCGTGCCGGAAGCCCGCCGGAGGGAGTCCCACCGGAGAGTTCCTTCCGGGTCCCGCTCAGGGGATCCGTGGCACCAGCCGCTCCGGGCCGTGCGTCAGCTCGCCCCGCAGCGATTTCTGCAGCTTCAGGTCCTGCGGCGTCAGCTTCTCCGGCCCGCCCCGCGGGGGGACGCCGGCGACACGTTCGGCGGGTGCCAGCGGCTGCTCGTACTGGGTGGGGGCCGTGTGCAGGGTGAAGGCGGTCGTGCCGATGAGCAGCACCCCGAAGCAGAGCGCGGCCCGGGTCCAGAGCTCGGCGATGCGCTCACTGCCCGCGCGGACGGCGGGGGCCGGTGGCGGTTCGGGTACCTCCTCCGCGAGGGCGAGTGCGCCGAGCCGGTCGTGGAGTGCCGGCCTGCCCCCGGGCTCCGTCGGTTCCACCGTCCCGGGCAGCCGCTCGGCGACTGCGGCCCGGGCGTTGAGCAGCCTGCTCGCCGTGGCGGGAGTGCTCGCCTCCGTCTCCGCCGCCGTCTCGGGCAGCCCGAGACCCACGCCGTCGTGGAGCAGCAGGGTGCGCCGGTACGCGGGCGGCAGGCCGAGCAGCGCGTCGAGCAGCGCATGCCGCGCCGGGTCCTCGGGCAGTGCGTCGGGCCGGCGGTGGGCGCGGCGCAGCCGGTGCCAGGGCGACATCGCGTACTCGTACGACGCCGCCCGCACCCAGCCCGCCGGATCGCGGTCCCTGGCCACCTCGGGCCAGCGCTGCCAGGCGATCCGGAAGGCGTGCTCGACGGCTTCCCGGGCGAGCTTCCGGCGGCCGGTCAGCAGGTACATCTGACGGGTGAGACCCGGTGCCGCGCGGCCGTACAGAGCGTCGTACGCCTCCTCGGCGGTGAGGCCCGCGGAGGGCCGCGGGGCGGGGGCGTGCGCGTCCGGCGCCGTGGTCCCGTGCGCGCTCCCCTCCTGGGCGGGGAGGTCCAGGGCGGGCGGCGCGGCCGCGGCGGGCGCCTCCGGCGTCGGGGCGTCCAGGGAGGGCTCTTCGGGCGTGGGTGCGTCCGGGGTGGTGCCGGTGCCGGGCTCGGTCGGGGACATCGTGCTGCTCCCGGTGGCTTCGACGGAGGGGGGCGGCGCAGGGCGGTGTTCGTCGCAGCCGATGAGCCTGGCGTAGGCCGTGCGCCGCCGGCCCCGCGGGCTCGTGCGCCCTGTCTCCCAGGCGCGGACGGTGGCGGGCGTGACTCCCACGGCCGCCGCGACCTGTGCCTCACTCAGTGCTCTGGCCTCGCGCAGTCTGCGGCGCTCCTTCGGGGAGGGCAGGGGGGCGGCGGGGGCCGGACCGGTGGCGCTCCGCGTCATGCCCGGCCTCCGTCCCCGATGGCACTGCACTGGGTGAAAAAGTACATAAACGTATATTGAGCGACACAACGGCCATTCGCCCGTTACACGGAATAAGCGCGTGTCGTTGGCAGCATGGCCGCGTGACCCAAGTGACCGAACGCAGCCCGATGTTGCCGGCCGAGCGGAGCAGGTCCGCCGCGCTGGCCTCCGCCTTCGTGCACGGGGCACTGGCCGCCGGGCTCGGGCTGGGCGCGCTGGCCGTCCTGGTCATGGTGCTGTGGATCAGCTCGCCGTACCCCGACAGCGGGCCCGGCGGGGCCCTCCATGTGGCGGCCGGCGTCTGGTTGCTCGCCCACGGTGCCGAACTCGTCAGGGCCGACACGGTGGGAGGCCACCCCGCGCCCGTGGCGACGGTCCCGCTGCTGCTCGTCGTGGGGCCGGTGTGGCTGCTGCACCGGGCCGCCAGGGAGTCGGCCGAGACGGAGGAGAAGGCTTCGGGCGGGCACTCGGCGGTCGGGGCGTTCTGCGCGGTGAGCGCCGGATATCTGCTGGTGGTACTGGCCGCGGCGGCCTACGCGCGGGACGGGGCGCTGCCCGCCGACCGGGCCTCGCTCGCCTTCCCCGTGACCTTCGTGGTGGCCGCCGCAGCCGCCGCGGGGGTGTGGACGGCCTGCGGGCGGCCGCTGACCCCGTTGCTGGTCTGGGCGCCGCTGAGCCTGCAGGAGGCCGCCGCCCGCTCCCGTTTCCGGTCCGGGGCCGGGGTGGCCCTGCGGTCGGCCGCCGTGGGCGTGCTCATGCTGCTCGGCGGCGGGGCGCTGCTGGTCGCGGTGGCAATGGTGTGGCACACGGGGGCGGCACGGGAGTCGTTCGTGGGGCTCTCGGGCGACTGGGCGGGCCGGATCTCCGTCCTTCTGCTGGCGGCGGCGCTCGTGCCGAACGCGGCGATGTGGGGCGCCGCCTATGGCCTCGGGCCGGGATTCGCCCTCGGTACGGAATCCGTGGTCACTCCGCTCGCGTTCACCGGACCCCCCGCACTGCCGGACTTCCCCCTGCTCGCCGCGGTGCCGTCCCACGGCCCGGGGACGGTGGCGAACTGGGCCGCGGTCGCGGTGCCGTCCGTCGCAGCCCTGGCCGTCGCCCGGTTCGTCGCCCGGGGGGCGGTTCCGGAGCGCGGGCCAAGCGCGGAGGCGTGGGGTCAGGTGCGTACCGCTCTGGTGGCGGGGCTGGCGGCCCTGGGCTGCGGGGCCGGCGCGGCGGCACTGGCGGCGGTCTCGGGGGGCCCGCTGGGCACCGGGGCGCTCGCGGAGTTCGGCCCCGTGTGGTGGCTGGTGGGCCCGGCCGCTCTCGCGTGGACGGCCGTGATCGGCGTACCGGCCGCGCTGCTGCTCAGGGCGTGGCGGCTGAGGGAGCGCCGGTGGGGATGGCGGTGGGACGCGGTGAAGGGGGAGCAGGCGAAGCCGGAACCGGGGCAGAAGCCGGAGCCGGGTACGGAGGAGGGGGCCGGGGGAGCGGGCGAGGACGGGGAGCCGTACGACTTCCTGTCGGCCGGCCCGTGGCACGAGGACGGGGCGAGGGAGGCGCGCTGGGCCGTGCTGAAGAAGAAGTCGGGCGGGCTGATGGCGGACTTCCCGGCGGACGCGGAGCCCGCACCCGGCCCGGTACCGGTCGCCGCGCCGGCACTCGTGCCGCCGCCCGCACCGGTCGCCGCACCTGCGGCTGCTCCAGCCCCGGCCCCCGCGACCGCACCGGGCCCCACGACACCCGCACCCGCACCTGCTTCAGCCCCGGCCACCGCTCCCGAGCCGGAGCCGGAGCCCGATACCGATCCCGAGCCCGATCCCGAGCCGGCGTCGGAGACGGGACCCGAGCCCGAGCCCGTTACCGGTCCGGATACGCCGAACGGCCGGGTCCCGGATGCCGAGGGGCACCCGGAACCCGGCCGGGAAGCTGCTCCGTGACGAGCGTTCCGGTGCGGGGCCGAGCTACTTCTTCACGCCGAAGAAGGGCTCCAGCGGGTCGGGCAGCTTGTCGTTGCAGGCGATGGCGCCGGTCTTGGTGAGCGCGTCGTTCACGCAGGTGTAGTAGTCGCGGTAGACCAACTGGACCGTATAGCCGGTGGCCACGATTGCCAGGGCCAGGACCGCCGTCACCAGACCGCTGACGGCCGCCGTCGTCTGCTGGCGGCTGCTGCTCTGCGCCACGACGGGCGCGGCCCCCGGCTGCGGGGGTGTGGCGGCCCGGTCCGGACCGCTCGCGCCGGACACCGCCGTCTGTCCCGCCCCGGCCGCCTGGTTCTTCCGCGGCCCGCCACGGAGGGCGCTGATCGACCAGTACACGGCGAGGGCGCCGAGAAGCATCGCGATCTCGGGGAAGTCGAAGAGGGCGAAGAAGAACGCCCACATGCCGCCGAGCACCGCGTAACGCGCCCGCCGCTGGGCGGGGTCGGTCGGGTCCCAGCGCAGCCCGCCGGGGCTGCCCTCCGGGCCACCGCCCTGGCCGCTCGGTCCGCCGGTACCGCCGGGACGGCCGCCGAAGCCGCCGCCCTGCCGGCCCGGCTGCCGGTCGCTCCACTGGCTGCCCCAGACGGGGCGGTCGTCGGACTGTCCCTCGCCGTCACCGTCGCCGTCGCCGTCGCTCCCGCCGTTGCCGCGGTTCGGCGTGTGGGGAGGGTGGCGTGGCTGCCAGGGCTGATCGGGCCGGTCCTCGGGCGGTGCCGCGAACGGATTGTCGTCGGACGACCCGGAAGAACCGGACGACCCGGACGAGGAACCCGAGCCCGAAGAGGAGTCCGGCGATGAGGACTGGCGTTCCCGCATCAGCGTGGATGCCCGCTCGGGCAGCGGGTGGCCAAGGGCGGTGCGGAGGCGGTCCGGCATGTGGTGAACGTCTTCCCCATCTCGTCATTTCCGCCCGGGGGCGGTTCCCTGTCCCCTGACGCTACCTCCCGGCTACGCCCCCGTCCCGTGGGGGCCGCCGGGTGTGCCGGTATCGTTGCTGACGGTCGGACCGTTCGTAGAGTTCCCCGTATCCCGGGACGAGCTTCTTTCGTACGACCATACAAACGCACCTCCTGTACATCGCGTACCTGCTGCACCACGCGAGAAAGGGCCCCGCCGTGGCCTCCCCGCCCCCCTCCGCCGCTCCGGCCCGTGTGGTCGTGCTCGTCTCCGGCTCAGGCACGAACCTCCAGGCACTCCTCGACGCGATCGGTGACGACCCCGATGGCTACGGCGCCCGGATCGTCGCGGTCGGTGCGGACCGCTACGGCACCCTCGGCATCGAGCGTGCCGAGCGTGCCGGGCTTCCCACCTTCGTGTGCAAGCTCGGCGAGTACGCGAGCCGCCAGGAGTGGGATGCGGCCCTGGCTGCGGCCGTGGCGGAACACCGTCCGGACCTCGTCGTGTCCGCGGGATTCATGAAGATCGTGGGCAAGGAGTTCCTCGCCGGGTTCGGTGGCCGGATCGTCAACACCCACCCCGCCCTGCTCCCCAGCTTTCCCGGTGCTCACGGCGTCCGCGACGCGCTCGCGTACGGCGTGAAGGTCACCGGGTGCACCGTCCACTTCGTCGACGACGGCGTCGACACCGGTCCGATCATCGCGCAGGGCGTGGTCGAGGTGACCGAAGAGGAAACGGCGGAGGGCGAAGCCGCCCTCCACGAACGCATCAAGGAAGTCGAGCGCAAGCTGCTCGTCGAGGCCGTGGGGCGGCTCGCCCGCGACGGCTATCGCATTGAGGGACGAAAGGTTCATCTCGGTCATGTCGGTGAATAAGCCCATCCGCCGCGCCCTGGTCAGCGTCTACGACAAGACGGGGCTCGAAGACCTCGCCCGCGGTCTGCACGAGGCGGGTGTCGAGCTGGTGTCCACCGGCTCCACCGCCGGGAAGATCGCAGCCGCCGGGGTGCCGGTCACCAAGGTCGAGGAGCTCACCGGCTTCCCCGAGTGCCTCGACGGCCGCGTCAAGACGCTGCACCCCCGCGTGCACGCCGGAATCCTCGCGGACCTGCGCCTGGACGCCCACCGCGAGCAGCTCGCCGAGCTCGGCGTGGAGCCCTTCGACCTGGTGGTCGTCAACCTCTACCCGTTCAAGGCCACCGTCGCCTCCGGCGCGTCCGACGACGAGTGCGTGGAGCAGATCGACATCGGCGGCCCCTCGATGGTCCGGGCCGCCGCCAAGAATCACCCGTCCGTGGCCGTCGTGACGAGCCCCGGGCGTTACGCCGACGTCCTCGCGGCGGTCAACGCGGGCGGCTTCGACCTGACCGCCCGCAAGCGGCTCGCCGCCGAGGCGTTCCAGCACACCGCCGCCTACGACGTGGCCGTCGCCTCCTGGTTCGCGGACGACTACGCAGCCGCCGGCGACTCGGGCCTCCCCGAGTTCCTCGGTGACACCTTCACGCGCAAGAACGTCCTGCGCTACGGCGAGAACCCGCACCAGCCTGCCGCGCTCTACACCGAGGGCGAGGGCGGCCTCGCGGAGGCCGAGCAGCTGCACGGCAAGGAGATGTCCTACAACAACTACACGGACACCGACGCCGCCCGCCGTGCCGCCTACGACCACGCCGAGCCGTGCGTCGCGATCATCAAGCACGCCAACCCGTGCGGCATCGCGATCGCCGACGACGTCGCGACGGCGCACCGCAACGCGCACGCCTGCGACCCGCTGTCCGCCTACGGCGGCGTCATCGCCGTCAACCGGCCGGTGACCGTCGCGATGGCCGAGCAGGTCGCGGAGATCTTCACCGAGGTCATCGTCGCCCCGGCGTACGAGGACGGCGCGGTCGAGATCCTTGCCCGCAAGAAGAACATCCGCGTGCTGCGCTGCCCCGAGGCCCCGACCTCCGCGTTCGAGGTCAAGCCGATCGACGGCGGCGCGCTCCTTCAGGTCACCGACCGGCTCCAGGCCGACGGCGACGACCCGGCCGACTGGACCCTCGCCGCCGGTGAGGCCCTGTCCGCCGAGGAGCTGCAGGAGCTCTCCTTCGCGTGGAAGGCCTGCCGCGCGGTCAAGTCCAACGCGATCCTGCTCGCCAAGGACGGCGCCTCGGTCGGCGTCGGCATGGGACAGGTCAACCGTGTCGACTCCGCGAAGCTCGCGGTCGAGCGGGCGGGCGAGGAGCGGGCCCAGGGTTCGTACGCCGCGTCCGACGCCTTCTTCCCCTTCCCCGACGGTCTGGAGATCCTGACCGCCGCCGGCATCAAGGCCGTCGCCCAGCCGGGCGGATCGGTCCGCGACGAGCTCGTCGTCGAGGCCGCGCAGAAGGCGGGTGTGACCATGTACTTCACGGGCACGCGCCACTTCTTCCACTGACGGCGCCCGCAGTGGCATCCCGCAGGCCGTACCCGTTCCGGGTGCGGCCTGCGGTGCGTCCTGGCGTGCGGAGACCAGTCGTCCCTCTGTTCTAATGAATGGCCTTGTCGGGGCGGGACCGGCGCGACAAGCAGTGACCAGTAAGGGATTCCGTTGCGGGGGCACCGTGCTTGACCTGAACCAGAGCGAGACCGAGACGCCCGGAGAGCAGACCCCGGAGCCGGCCGTCGGTACGCACCCGGCGCCGCTGCGCCCGTACCTCGTCGCCGCCGTGGTCCTCTGCGCGCTCTACTTCCTCTACGCGTACCTGCGATACAGCCACTTCCAGTCGCCCTCCTGGGACCTGGGCATCTTCGAGCAGGAGGTGCGCGCGTACGCCGGTCTCGACGCGCCGGTCGTCGACATCAAGGGCCCGGGCTATCTGATACTCGGCGACCACTTCAGCCCCGTGGTGGCGCTTCTCGTCCCGCTCTACTGGATCTGGCCGTCCGCCGTCGCCCTGCTGTTCGCCCAGGCCGCGCTCTTCGCCGGCTCCGCGGTCATCGTCGGGCGCACCGTCCAGCAGATCCTCGGCGGCCGCTCGGGCCTCTGCGTCACCGTCGCCTACGGGCTGTCCTGGGGGCTCCAGGAAGCGGTGAAGGCCGACTTCCACGAGATCGCGTTCGCCGTCCCGCTGCTGGCCCTGGTCTGCCGCGCCCTGCTCATGGAGCGCCGGCGGGCCGTCGTGCTGTGGTCGCTGCCGCTGGTCCTGGTCAAGGAGGACCTCGGGATCACCGTCGCCGTCGTCGGCCTGCTCCTGGCCCTGTACGGGCGGCGGCTCCAGGGGTTCCTGCTGGCGGCCTTCGGCGTGTTGGCGTTCGCGCTGACCGTGCTGGTGCTCATCCCGGCAGCCAGCAGTGCGGGGACGTACGACTACTGGAAGAAGATCGAGGAGAACGGCGGGCAGGAGGTCTCCCTGCTCGACTCCGTACTCGGTGCGCTCGACTCCTCCGTCAAGCTGGAGATGCTGGTCTTCCTCGTCGGCATCACCGCCTTCATGGCGCTCCGCTCACCGCTGGTCCTGCTCGTCCTGCCCACGCTCGGCTGGCGTCTGCTCTCCCAGGACTCGAACCACTGGGGCATGGTCTGGCACTACAGCGCGATCCTGATGCCGGTGGTCTTCCTCGCCATGGCCGACGGCATCCGGCGCAGCCGGGGCTCGGAGCGGCCCTGGCTCGTCTCCTACGCGAACGTCGCCGTCCCCGTCGCGGTGGCGATCGCCGTCGCCCTCACCCAGCACCTTCCGCTCCGCGACCTGCTGCGCCCGGAGACGTACCGCGCCGATGCCCGCACCCACGCCGCCGAGGAGGCGCTGGAGGCGATACCCGTGGGCGCACGGGTGGAGACGGACATCACGCTGATGGCGCACCTGACCGGGGACCGCACGGTCTACTGGGTCGGCGGGGCCCCCGGCACCGCACCCGACGTCGTCGCGATCAATCTGGACTTCGGCTGGTCGCGGCCGATCGACGACCCGGTGGAGTACGCCCAGCAACTGCACCCCGAGGCGCGCTACCGGGTCACCCGCGAGGCGGGCTCCTTCGTCGTCATGGAGCGGACCACGCCGGCGCCCCGGAACGGCTGAAGGCCGCATACCCGCCGGTGAGCGGGTGCTGCGGCCTTCACGCGGACCTGTGCCCGGCGGCGTCAGTACTGCTGCTGCCGCTGGCGGTTGAACCAGGCGCCGCCGTCGGACTTCGCCACGAAGACGACGACCAGGATCGCGAGGATCGTGTGGACGAGGCCCATCACGATGAACGGGTAGATGCCGAGGATCGCGGTGATCACACCGAAGACGATGGTCGCGATGCGGATCCCGTTGCCCCCCTTGCCGAACTTGGCGGCGAAGACGACCGCGAGGACTCCCCACAGCACGGCGAAGACGGCGATGCCCCACAGCGCGCTGCCCGAGTAGTCGGCCAGCTCCTGGAACTGGACGTCCTCCTGCAGCGTCGGGTCGTCCTTGGCGGCGTTCACGGCCACGGCGGCGAGGGCGACGAAGATCGTCCCGATGACCTGGAGGCCGGCGATCACGTAGAGCATGACGCGCGCGGCCTTCACCCCGCCGGGCATCTCGGTGGGCCCGCCGGGGGAGCCGTAGCCGCCCTGGACGGGCGGCGCCTGCGGGTAGCCGTAACCCTGCTGCGGGACGCCCTGCGGGGCCTGCTGCGGGTAGCCGTAGCCCGGCTGCTGCCCGCCTGGCTGCTGGCCACCCTGCTGCTGGCCGTAGGGGTTGTTGGGGTCGCCGAAGCTCATGGCGAGTTTCCTCCGTTGTGACGTGGGGACGACGCGGTCCTGACGGAGGAAAGCTGCGCGATCTTAACGGTGAGTCCCCCCGACACTGCCCGCGATGATGCGGGCCTTATCGTCGTCGTGACATCCACCTTTTGTCCAGCTGATCGCCGAATGTGTTGTGCAAGTGCAATCTTGCGTCCACGTGGCAAGCCAGGATTGGTACGGGGGCGGGGTCATCCGCGAGGATGGGTGCCATGACTGCCCAGATTCTCGATGGCAAGGCCACCGCAGCTGCGATCAAGTCCGATCTGACCGTCCGCGTGGCGGCCCTCAAGGCACAGGGCATCACACCCGGCCTGGGAACCCTGCTCGTCGGCGACGACCCGGGCAGCCGTTGGTACGTGAACGGCAAACACCGTGACTGCGCCCAGGTCGGCATGGGCTCCATCCAGCGCGAACTCCCCGACACCGCCACCCAGGAGGAGATCGAGGAGGTCGTACGGGAGCTCAACGCCGACCCGGACTGCACGGGCTACATCGTGCAGCTTCCCCTCCCCAAGGGGATCGACACCAACCGCATCCTGGAGCTGATGGACCCGGCCAAGGACGCGGACGGCCTCCACCCGATGAGCCTGGGCAAGCTCGTGCTGAACGAGAGCGGCCCGCTGCCCTGCACCCCGCAGGGCGTCGTCACCCTGCTCCGCCGCCACGGCGTGGAGATCAACGGCGCCCATGTGGTCGTCGTCGGCCGGGGTGTCACCATCGGCCGCCCCCTCCCGCTGCTGCTGACGCGCAAGTCCGAGAACGCGACCGTCACCCAGTGCCACACCGGCACCCGTGACCTCTCGGCGCACCTCAGGAAGGCCGACATCATCGTCGCGGCCGCCGGTGTGCCCCACCTGATCAAGCCCGAGGACGTGAAGCCCGGCGCGGCCGTGCTGGACGTCGGCGTCAGCCGGGACGAGAACGGCAAGATCGTCGGCGACGTCCACCCCGGAGTGGCGGAGGTGGCCGCCTGGGTCGCCCCGAACCCGGGCGGTGTCGGCCCCATGACCAGGGCCCAGCTGCTCGTCAACGTGGTCGAGGCGGCCGAGCGCGGCGCCGCCGACGCCTCCGCCGCATCCGCCGGCTGACCCGGACCGGAAGGAACGTCATGGGCGCTGGTACGAGTCCGGCGGGCGGTACGCACGCGGACGGGCCGGCCGAGGAGGCAGACACGGCCGAGGAGGCCCGGGTGTCCGAGAAGGTCCAGGTGCCCGGGGAGACCGGGGCCCCGGGAGAGGCAGCACAGGGCGAGGCCGGTGCCCCCGGGAAAGAGGGGGCGCCCGGCACCGCACCCGGCACCGCTGACGCGGACGGGGCCTCCGGGGAAGTGGCAGCCGGGGAGAGCGGTTCGACCTGGGAGCCCTCGCCTCGCTTCTCGCTGACCCGGGACACCGCGCTTCCCGAGGGCGGCGGCCGGGCAGCACCGGGGGACGCCCCCGCTCCCGCCCGGCAGTGGCCGCTGCTCACGGTGCTCTGCACCGCGGGGATCGGGCTGCTGATCGTGGCGATCGACCCCTTCGCCGAGGCGTTCAGGGTCGGCGCCATGGTGATGGGCGTCGCCCTGCTCGCGGGAGCGGTGCTCCGCTGGACCGTCCCCTCGGTCGGCATGCTCGCCGTACGTTCCCGGTTCACCGACCTGGTCACGTACGGCCTGATGGGCGCGCTGATCGTGCTGCTCGCGCTGATGGAGCAGCCCGGCCCGTGGCTGCGGGTCCCGTTCCTGCAGGACGTCGTCCACTTCACGATTCGCTGAGGGGTGTCCGTCCCCTCCCCCGAGAAGGGACGGACACCGGACAGGGTTCCGGTGCAAGAAGCACCGGAATGCGGTGACTTGAGCGGCCTTGCCCTGTCCTGGGTCAAGCGTCATGGACATGAGGTGCCGGGTTCAAGGGATGCCCGGCGCCTGTGGCACGGAAGTGACCATTCCGCCATCGTGTGATCGTCACGCAACGACGGGAACCATGCGCGGGGGGCGCTACGGCGCACAACGGAGCCCGCGCTCATACCGAATGCCCCCGTGCGCCCCTTTGTCCGGAACCGCATCCTGGATCCGTGCATTCTCGTGGGTGGCCCGGAGCGCAGGGCCATACCTTCCGGCGGCAGGGGGAAGGTATCGGGGGCGCCGGGGAACGTCCGGGGGAATCGGCTGGGGGAAGCAATGCCTCGTTGGAAGGCGTTACCGGAAGAACTCGATCCGCAGGTACGGAAGTTCGCGGGCCGGCTGCGCGGCTTGGTGGACCGCAGCGGTCTGAGCCTGGCCGCGGTCGCCGACCGCACGGGCTACAGCAGGACGTCGTGGGAGCGCTATCTCAACGGCAGACTGCTCGCACCCAAGGGGGCGGTCGTCGCGCTCGCCGAGGTGACGGGTGTTCAGCAGCACCATCTGACGACCATGTGGGAGCCGGCCGAGCGGGCCTGGAGCCGCTCCGAGATGCGCCACGACATGACGATGGAGGCCATCAGGGTCTCCCAGGCGCGTGCGGCGCTCGGCGAAGCGGGTGTTGCCGCGGCTCCCGTGGCGGGCGGGCGTGCGGCCGGCGGCGGTGCGGGAGTCTCCACCACCGCGGGGCCGGGAGAAGGAGGGCACGACAGCGGCCGTCCGCCGTCCGGGTCCGTCCGGCGCGGCACGGTTCCGCGGAACCCGCGGCAGCCCCGGCCGGGGGCGGTGCCGGACTCCACCGGCGGCGGACACCGCCCGGTGGGCGCTCCCGGAGAGCGGCAGGGGAGCGGCCGGCGCAGGCTGCCGCTCTTCCTGGCGGGGCTCGTGGGCGCGCTCCTGCTGATAGCCGGGGCCGTGCTGCTCACCGATCTGGGGGGCGACGACGACGCCGGGGCGGCCGCCGCGGCACCGTCCGCCGAACCGGGCACCAGCGCGCCCCAGCTGCCCGCCGGGGTCGGGTGCAGCGGTGCCGACTGCACCGGCCAGGACCCGGAAGCCATGGGCTGCGGCGGCCGGTTCGCCTCCACGGTGGCCAGAAAGACCGTCGGCGGCGGCCTCGTCGAGGTCCGCTACAGCGAGACCTGCGGCGCCGCGTGGGCCCGCATCACACAGGCGTCCCCGGGGGACACCGTGAAGATCACCGCCGGTCCGTCGGAGCGGGACGGCACGGTGGACGCCGATGCCGAGGCGTACACCCCGATGGTCGCCGTGAAGAAGGCCTCCGACGCCAAGGCCTGCGCGACCCTCGCCTCCGGGATGACCGGCTGCACCACGCCGGAGTGAGGCGGGGGAGCCGCTGCGCTGTGTGACCGACTGTGCGCGGTCCCACAGGGGGCCGGGCGGCTCCTGCGGCGAGGGTCGGATAGCCTGACCGCTGGATATCTCTTCACGTCAAGATTCAGGGGTATCCAGCACCAGGGGCAGGGACCCCTACCGCCAGCTGTCTAACGGAGACCGCCATGACCCGCACTCCCGTGAATGTCACCGTGACCGGCGCAGCCGGCCAGATCGGCTACGCGCTGCTCTTCCGCATCGCCTCCGGCCACCTGCTCGGCCCGGATGTGCCGGTCAACCTGCGCCTCCTCGAGATCCCGCAGGGCCTGAAGGCCGCCGAGGGCACCGCCATGGAGCTCGACGACTGCGCCTTCCCGCTGCTGCGCGGCATCGAGATCACGGACGACGCCAACGTCGGCTTCGCCGGTGCCAACGTCGCCCTCCTGGTCGGCGCCCGCCCGCGCACGAAGGGCATGGAGCGCGGCGACCTGCTGGCCGCCAACGGCGGCATCTTCAAGCCGCAGGGCAAGGCCATCAACGACAACGCCGCGGACGACATCAAGGTCCTCGTCGTCGGCAACCCGGCCAACACCAACGCCCTCATCGCGCAGGCCGCGGCCCCGGACGTACCGGCCGAGCGCTTCACCGCGATGACCCGCCTGGACCACAACCGCGCGATCTCGCAGCTGGCCGCCAAGACCGGTGCCGCCGTCTCCGACATCAAGCGGCTGACGATCTGGGGCAACCACTCGGCGACCCAGTACCCGGACATCTTCCACGCGGAGATCGCCGGCAAGAACGCCGCCGAGGTCGTCAACGACGAGGCCTGGCTGGCCGACACCTTCATCCCGACCGTCGCCAAGCGCGGCGCCGCGATCATCGAGGCCCGTGGCGCGTCCTCGGCCGCCTCGGCCGCCAACGCCGCCATCGACCACGTGCACACCTGGGTCAACGGCACCGCCGAGGGCGACTGGACCTCGATGGGTATCCCGTCGGACGGCTCCTACGGCGTTCCGGAGGGCATCATCTCCTCCTTCCCGGTCACCACGAAGGACGGGAAGTACGAGATCGTCCAGGGCCTGGACATCAACGAGTTCTCCCGTGCGCGCATCGACGCGTCGGTGCAGGAGCTCTCCGAGGAGCGCGACGCGGTCCGCGAGCTCGGCCTGATCTGACCGGAGCCCGGCCACCGGCCGGCCCCGAGGTCGTACGAGGGCGCCCCCGCAGCAGCTGCTGCGGGGGCGCCCTCGTACGTCTGCTCAGTCGCCGAGCAGCCGCCCGGCCAGGTCCCGCACGGCCTCCGCTGCCCTGCGCTGCAGCTGCGGCCCGAAGGTGATCCGTGCCGCGCCGAGCTCGCCGAGCCGGCGGGTGGCGGCCGGGCCGTCGGGTGCGCCGAGCGCGTTGAGCGGGACCGGAACCGCCGCGGCCAGAGCGGGCAGGGTGTCCGGCGGGGCCATGATCGGGTAGACGCAGTCGGCACCGGCGTCGGCGTAGAGCCGCGCGCGGGCCACCGTGTCCGCCGCCACGTCCGTGGCGGCCGGGTCCCCGTGGACGTACGTATCGATGCGGGCGTTGACGAAGAGGCGCCCGCCCGCCGCCGCCCGCACCTCGGCGAGCCGGTCGGCCTGCCGTCGCGGGTCGACGAGGACGCCGTCCACCGAGTCCTCCAGGTTGCAGCCGACCACCCCGGCCTCCAGGAGGCGGTCGACGAGCTCGTCCGGGGCCAGACCGTAACCGGCCTCGACGTCCGCCGAGACGGGAACGGACACCGCTCGGGCGATCCGCGCCACCGCCGCGAACATCTCGTCCGCGGGCGTCTCCCCGTCGGCGTGACCGAGGGAGGCGGCGACACCCGCGCTCGGGGTGGCCAGGGCGGGAAAACCGGCCTCCTCGAACACACGGGCGCTCGCGGCGTCCCACGGGCCGGGCAGGACCAGCGGGTCGCCGGGAGGGCGGCCGTGGTGCAGGGCGCGGAAGACGGACACGGGCTCGTTCATCAGGGCTCCGGGGCGGGAGGTGCGTACGGGGGCTCGGCGGCTTCGGCTCAGTGCTTGATGTCGCCGGGCGTGTAGTGCCCCGGGGCCATCCGGCAGGTCACACCGAACCGGTTCCAGGCGTTGATCACCGTGATCGCGGCGATCAGCTGGGCGAGCTCGGCCTCCTCGAACTGCTTCGCGGCCTTCGCGTAGACCTCGTCCGGCACGAAACCGTCGGTCAGGACCGTCACCGCCTCCGTCAGCTGGATCGCCGCAAGCTCCTTCTCCGTGTAGAAGTGCTGCGACTCCTCCCAGGCGCTGAGCTGGATGAGCCGCTCGACGGACTCGCCCGCCGCGAGGGCGTCCTTCGAGTGCATGTCCAGGCAGAGGGCGCAGTGGTTGAGCTGCGAGGCGCGGACCTTCACCAGTTCGAGCAGTGTCGGGTCCAGTCCCTGACGGGACGCGGCGTCCAGCCGGACCATGGCCTTGTAGACGTCCGGGGCGAGCTGGGCCCACTGCATACGGGCGGGGTGCTCGGGGGCGTTGTCGGTGGGCGTGTGGTGCTGCGTGTGCGTCGTCATGATTCGAAGCTAACGGTCGGATGGCGCACCGGTATGGTCCATTTCCATGACAGATTCCTGGGCCGCTTTCGGCGCCGACCTGCATATCGAACCGGTCGGCACGGGCCTGCGCAGCGGGCTGATGAACGCGCTGCGTGAGGCCGTGCGCACCGGACGGCTGGCGCCTGGCACGCGGCTGCCCTCGTCCCGGACGCTTGCCGCGGACCTCGGGATCGCCCGCAACACCGTCGCCGACGCCTACGCCGAGCTCGTGGCCGAGGGCTGGCTCACCGCGCGGCAGGGTTCGGGTACCAGGGTCGCGCAGCGGGCCGACGCGCCCGGGCCTGCCGCCCGGGGGGCCGCCGGCCGGCGGGTGCGCCGACGCCCCGTCCACAACCTGATGCCGGGGTCGCCCGACCTCTCGGCGTTCCCCCGCGCCGAGTGGCTCAAGGCCGCCAGGCGGGCCCTCACCGCCGCCCCCGACGCGGCCTTCGGGTACGACGACCCGCAGGGCCGATTCGAGCTGCGGAGCGTGCTGGCGGACTATCTGGCACGGGCCCGCGGGGTGTACGCGGACCCGGAGCGCATCGTGATCTGCTCCGGATTCGTCCACGGGCTCACGCTGATGGGGAAGGTGCTGCGACGCCACAAGGTACGGGCGACGGCCGTCGAGTCGTACGGGCTGGACATCCACTGGAACCTCCTGGCCGACGCCGGACTGCGCACCCCCTGCCTCCCGGTGGACGCGCTCGGGGCCAGGACAGGGGAGCTGGGAGGGACAACGGGCGTGGGCGCGGTGCTGCTGACCCCGGCCCACCAGTTCCCCACGGGTGTCCCGCTCCACCCCGACCGCCGGGCCGCGGCGGTCGACTGGGCGCGGTCCTCGGGTGGTCTGATCCTGGAGGACGACTACGACGGCGAGTTCCGCTACGACCGCCAGCCGGTGGGCGCCCTCCAGGGGCTCGACCCGGAACGGGTGGTCTACATGGGGACGGCCAGCAAGTCCCTGGCGCCCGGGCTGCGGCTGGCCTGGATGGTGCTGCCGGAGGGGCTGGTGGACGAGGTGTGCGACGCGAAGGGCGGCTTCGACTGGATGTCCGCGGCGCCGGACCAGCTGACCCTCGCGGAGCTCATCGCCTCGGGAGCGTACGACCGGCACGTGCGGGCGATGAGGCTGCGCTACCGGCGCCGGCGCGACCAGCTCGTCGAGGCCCTCGCCGAGCGGGCGCCGGACTTCGAGGTGAGCGGCATCGCGGCAGGGCTGCACGCCGTGCTCGAACTCCCCGAGGGGACCGAGCAGTCGGTCGTCCAGGCGGCCGCCTGGCAGGGGCTCGCGCTGGAGCGGCTCTCGCGCTTCCGGCACCAGGACGCGGCCCCCGGCCGCGACGGGCTGGTCATCGGTTACGGCACGCCGTCGGAGAGCGGCTGGGCGGGTGCGCTGGACGCGCTCTGCCGGGTGCTGCCGTAGGCAGGACGCCGGGCAGTGGGCGGCACCGGGTTTCAGTCGGGGCAGTCCTGCATCTAATCTGACTGGGAGTTGGCGGGTGGGCGTACACCGGCCCGTGGGTACGACGGGGGAGAACAGAACATGGACAGGCGCAAGCTGAGGTCGAGCACCGTCGTGCTCGGCGGCATGGGAGTACTCGCGGCGACGCTCACCGCGTGCGGCTCGGAACCGGACGAGCGGTGCGTCGACCGGGTCACCCAGGAGATCCTGCCGGAATACGAGTGCGAGGACGGCAACGGCAGCGGGAAGTACTACTACGGCGGCAGCAGCCACAACAACCGGGTCTCCGGCGGCAGTTTCGACAAGTCCGCGGTCGAGCGCGACGGATTCGGCTCCTCCGGCTCCAGCGGCGGCTGAGACCCTCATGGAACGCCGCACCACGGAACCGCGCCCCGGCTGGCAGGAGACCGTCGAGGAGCAGGGGTTGATCTACCCCCTGACCCGCTACCCGGACGGCTCCCTGCGCCCCTACTGGGACGAGAGCGCCTATTACGTCTTCTCCCTGCCCGAGGTCGAGGCGCTGGAGGAGGTCGTGGAGGAGCTCCACACGATGTGTCTGGCCGCCGCCGCGCACATCGTCGAGCACGACCGCTTCGCCGATCTCGGCATCACGGACGCCCGGCTGGCGGGCCTGATCGCCGAGTCCTGGCGGCGCCGCGCCGAACTTCCCTCCCTATACGGCAGGTTCGACCTGCGGTACGACGGGACCGGCCCGGCCAAGATGCTGGAGTACAACGCCGACACCCCCACCTCGCTGGTGGAGGCCGCCAGCCCCCAGTGGTTCTGGATGGAGGACCGCTTCCCCGGCGCCGACCAGTGGAACTCCCTGCACGAGCGCCTCGTCGACGCCTGGAAGCGGCAGGCCCCGCTGCTGCCGCCCGGCCCCCTGCACTTCGCCCACTCCGACGGCGACGAGCTGGGCGAGGACCTGATGACGGTGGCGTATCTCCGGGAGACCGCCGAGCAGGCCGGGATCGAGACCCGGGCGCTCTCCGTCGAGCGGATCGGCTGGGACCGGCTGTCCCGCCGCTTCGTCGACGAGCGGCTCCGCTTCATCCGCAGCTGCTTCAAGCTGTACCCGTGGGAATGGCTGGCGACCGACCGCTTCGGACCGCATGTGCTGGAGACCCTGGACAACGGCGGAGGCACCGGCACCACCTGCTGGATCGAACCCGCCTGGAAGATGCTCCTCTCCAACAAGGCGCTGCTGCCCATCCTCTGGGAGCTGTACCCGGGCCACTCCAACCTCCTCCCCGCCTACCTCGACGGGCCCCGTGAGCTGGCCGGGCCGGACGGGGCGGGTTACGTCGCCAAGCCGCTGCTCGGCCGTGAGGGCGCCGGGGTCACCGTCCACGAACCGGGCAGCGCCCCGGTCCTGCGCGACGAGCCCTGCTGCTACCAGGAGCTGGCCCCCCTGCCCGACTTCGCGGGCAACCGGGTGGTGCTCGGCGCCTGGGTGGTCGAGGACGAGGCCGCCGGGCTCGGCATCAGGGAATCGGCGGGGCTGGTCACGGACGAGTACGCGCGTTTCCTGCCCCACGTCATCCTCTGACCGGGCGCGGGCGCCCCGCAGCCCCGGGCGCCCCGCAGACCCGGGGCCCCGGGGCCCCGCCGGGCCGGGTTCTCAGCCGGCCAGTACGCCGCGGAGCTGTTCCAGGCCCCAGTCCAGGTCCTCCTTGCTGATCACCAGGGGCGGGGCGATCCGGATCGTGGAGCCGTGGGTGTCCTTGACCAGCACCCCGCGGTCCATCAGCTTCTCCGAGATCTCCCGGCCCGTCCCGAGAGCCGGGGAGACGTCGACCCCCGCCCACAGGCCCCGGCCCCGCACGGCCTCCACAGCGCCGCCGCCGGCCAGCAGCCCCAGCTCGTGGTGGAGATGGTCACCCAGCTCCGCCGCCCGCTGCTGGAACTCACCGGTGCGCAGCATCGCGACCACCTCCAGGGCCACCGCGCAGGCCAGCGGATTCCCGCCGAAGGTGGATCCGTGCTCGCCCGGCCTGTACACGCCGAGGACCGCGGAGGACGACACGACGGCCGAGACGGGCACGACGCCACCGCCCAGCGCCTTGCCCAGCACGTACATGTCGGGGACGACGCCCTCGTGCTCACACGCGAAGGTCCGGCCCGTGCGGCCCAGACCCGACTGGATCTCGTCCGCGATGAACAGCACGTTCCGCTCCCGGGTCATCTCCCGCACCCCGGCCAGATAGCCCGGCGGCGGGACCAGCACCCCGGCCTCGCCCTGGATCGGCTCCATCAGCACCGCGACGGTGTTCTCCGTCATCGCTCCGGAGAGCGCGGTGAGATCCCCGTACGGCACGATCTCGAACCCCGGGGTGTACGGCCCGAAGTCGGCCCGCGCCTCGTGGTCCGTGGAGAAGCTGACGATCGTGGTCGTCCTGCCGTGGAAGTTGTCGGCGGCGACGATGATCTTCGCCATGCCGTCCGGGACGCCCTTGACGCGGTAGCCCCACTTGCGGGCCGTCTTCACGGCCGTCTCCACAGCCTCGGCCCCGGTGTTCATGGGGAGGACCATCTCCATGCCGCAGAGCTCGGCGAGCTGCGTGCAGAACTCGGCGAACCGGTCGTGGTAGAAGGCGCGGGAGGTCAGTGTCACGCGTTCGAGCTGCGCCTTGGCCGCGTCGATCAGGCGCCTGTTGCCGTGTCCGAAGTTGAGCGCCGAGTAGCCGGCGAGCATGTCCAGGTAACGGCGCCCCTCGACATCGGTCATCCAGGCGCCGTCCGCCGAGGCGACGACGACGGGCAACGGGTGATAGTTGTGCGCGCTGTGCGCCTCGGCGGAGGCGATGGCGGTTTCCGTGGTCGACACGGGATCTCCGTTCGTCGTGCGGCGGGGGCGGGGGTGGTGCCCACTTTGTATCGTCGGTCGGATTCAGGACCTGGAAACCTTCCGCGTGCGGCGCGCCTCGCGGGGACCGCTCCCACCCTGCCGGGCGGACCGTGTTTCTCGTCTCATTCACCGCGGCGCCCCGGCCCGCGCACGGGTGATCGCCGAGGCCCCGCCGCCGCGGTGGCCCCCCGGCCGAGCCGCTTCCCGCGTCCTCACATCTTTCCTACACCGGTTGCCGGAGATCGGTTCGACACCTGAGACAATGGCTCCATGGCCTCTGATCGACCCCGCGTGCTTTCCGGAATCCAGCCCACCGCAGGCTCGTTCCACCTCGGCAACTATCTCGGTGCGGTCCGCCAGTGGGTGGCGCTGCAGGAGTCCTACGACGCCTTCTACATGGTGGTGGACCTGCACGCGATCACCGTGCCGCAGGACCCGAAGGAGCTCCGGGCCAACACCCGGCTCGCCGCCGCCCAGTTGCTGGCGGCCGGGCTCGATCCGGAGCGGTGCACGCTCTTCGTCCAGAGCCATGTCCCCGAACACGCCCAGCTCGGCTGGATCATGAACTGCCTCACCGGCTTCGGCGAGGCGTCCCGCATGACGCAGTTCAAGGACAAGTCCGCCAAGCAGGGTGCCGACCGGGCGACCGTGGGCCTCTTCACCTACCCGGTCCTCCAGGTCGCCGACATCCTGCTCTACCAGGCGAACCAGGTCCCGGTCGGCGAGGACCAGCGCCAGCACATCGAGCTCACCCGGGACCTCGCCGAGCGGTTCAACGGCCGCTTCGGCGAGACGTTCACGATCCCGGCGCCGTACATCCTGAAGGAGACGGCGAAGATCTTCGATCTCCAGGACCCGTCGATCAAGATGAGCAAGTCGGCGTCCACGCCGAAGGGCCTGATCAACCTCCTCGACGACCCGAAGGTCACCGCCAAGAAGGTCAAGAGCGCGGTGACCGACACGGACACGGTGATCCGGTACGACACGGAGAAGAAGCCCGGGATCAGCAACCTCCTGAGCATCTACTCCACCCTCACCGGCACCGCCGTCACGGACCTGGAACAGAAGTACGAGGGCAAGGGGTACGGCGCGCTCAAGACCGACCTCGCCGAGGTCATGGTGGAGTTCGTCACCCCGTTCCGGACCCGGACCCAGGAGTACCTGGACGACCCGGAGACCCTGGACGCCCTGCTGGCAAAGGGGGCCGAGAAGGCCAGGACCGTCGCCGCCGAGACGCTGGCGCAGACCTATGACCGGATGGGCCTTCTGCCTGCGAAGCACTGAGTCCAAGGGCCCTGGCGGGACCACGGCCGAAGGGGCCACACTGGCGTCGGCACGACCGAAGAACGACCTTCGAGGATTGAGGAGAACGATGTGGGGACCGTAACGCTTGGCGTTTCGATCGCGGTCCCGGAGCCTTACGGCAGCCTGCTCCAGGAGCGGCGCGCGAGCTTCGGGGACCCTGCCGCGTACGGCATCCCCACCCACGTCACCCTTCTTCCGCCGACCGAGGCCGAGGCGGCCGACCTGCCGGCGATCGAGACCCACCTCTCCCAGATCGCCACGGCCGGCCGCCCCTTCCCGATGCGCCTGTCGGGCACCGGCACCTTCCGCCCGCTCTCGCCCGTCGTCTTCGTCCAGGTGGTCGAGGGCGCCTCGGCCTGCTCCTGGCTCCAGAAGCGGGTCCGGGAGGCGTCCGGGCCCCTGGTGCGCGAGCTGCAGTTCCCGTACCACCCGCATGTGACCGTGGCGCACGGTATCGCGGAGGAGGCCATGGACCGGGCGTACGAGGAGCTCTCCTCTTACGAGGCGGCCTGGACCTGTGGTTCCTTCGCGCTCTACGAGCAGGGCGCGGACGGCGTGTGGCGCAAGATCAACGAGTTCCCCTTCGGAGGCGGCGGCGCCGCACCCGCCGTGCCGGCCCAGGGCGGCAGCTCCATGGACCAGCCGTCCCTGCACCCCTGAGCCCGGCCTGACCCGCGGTGCCGCCCTACCGCACCGGAAGCCGCCGGAACAGCGGACGCGGCACATGCCGCAGGGCCGACATCACCACCCGGAGCGCCCCGGGGACCCACACCGTCTCCGAGCGCCGCCGCAGCCCTGTCACGATCGCGTCCGCGACCGCGCCCGGGGTCGTGGCGAGCGGTGCCTCCTCGCGCCCGGCGGTCATCCGCGACCGTACGAAGCCGGGGCGTACGACCATCACGTGCACCCCCGTCCCGTGCAGCGCGTCGCCGAGCCCCTGTGCGAAGGCGTCCAGGCCCGCCTTGCTGGAGCCGTAGATGAAGTCCGCCCGCCTGGCGCGCTCGCCGGCCACCGAGGAGAGCACCACCAGCGACCCATGACCCTGCGCCTGGAGTGCGCCGGCGCACACCAGACCCGCGGAGACCGCTCCCGTGTAGTTGGTCTGCGCCACCCGGACCGCGGCCAGGGGCTCCTCCTCGTCGCGCGCCTGGTCGCCCAGGACCCCGAAGGCCAGCAGCACCATGTCGATGTCCCCGTCGGTGAAGAGCTTCCCGAGCACCTCCTCGTGGGAGGCGGAGTCGAGCGCGTCGAACGCGACGGTACGGACGTCGGCTCCCAGCTGGCGCAGCTCGGCCGCAGCACGTTCCAGGGCGGGGGAGGGCCGTCCGGCCAGCTGGACGGTCCGGGTGCGGCGGGCGATCAGCCGCCGCGCGGTGGCCAGCCCGATCTCCGAGGTGCCGCCGAGGACGAGCAGGGAACGTGGGGCACCGAAGGCGTCCTTCACGGGGTAACTCCTAGCGGGGTGACGACGGACGTGATCGTGACCGTATCGCCCAAGAAAACCCGTTTGAGGGATTTGTTACAGCGCTCACCGAAATGGGTGATTGGTGATCTGGGCGGCCCGGGGCGCCGGTTTTCCGTGCCCGGGAGGGTACGCGTAGTGCATGGACTGGCTGAGAAAACTCCCCGTCATCGGGCCGTTCATCGCGCGGCTGATGGAGACGCACGCCTGGCGCTCCTACGAGACGCTGGAACGGGTCCACTGGGCCAGGCTCGCCGCGGCGATCACCTTCCTCAGCTTCCTGGCGCTCTTCCCGCTGATCGCCGTCGGTGCCGCCGTCGGCGCCGCGCTGCTCTCCCCCCAGCAGCTCGACAAGATCGAGGACAAGCTCGCCGAGCAGGTGCCCGGCATCTCCGACCAGCTCGGCATCGACAACCTCGTGGCCCATGCGGGCACGGTCGGGGTCGTCGCCGGTGTGCTGCTGCTCTTCACCGGCATCGGCTGGGTCGGCTCGATGCGGGACTGCCTGCGCGCCGTGTGGGAGAAGGACGACGTGGACGAGGGGAACCCGGTCGTCCGCAAGCTCAAGGACGCCGGTCTGCTGCTCGGTCTCGGTGGAGCGGCCCTGGCGACCCTCGCGGTCTCCACCGTCGCGTCCACGGCCATCGGCTGGACCGCCGACCGCCTGGGCATCCCCGAGGACGGCGTGGGCGGGGTGCTGCTCCAGGCGGCCGCCGTGGTCGTGGCCGTCCTCGCCGACTTCCTGATCCTGCTCTACCTGCTGACCCTGCTGCCCGGGGTGGAGCCGCCGCGCCGGCGGCTGATCGTGGCGGGGCTGGTCGGCGCGGTCGGCTTCGAACTCCTCAAGCTGCTGCTCGGCAGCTACATGAGGGATGTCGCCTCGAAGAGCATGTACGGCGCCTTCGGCGTGCCGATCGCCCTCCTCCTGTGGATCAACTTCAGTGCGAAGCTGCTGCTGGTCTGTGCCGCCTGGACGGCGACGCCGAGCAAGGACGGCACGGCGGAGGGGGAGGGCGCGGAGGTCAGCGACGGGGGAGGCGACGCACCAGGTCGGGCAGCGGCCAGCGCCGGTTGACCAGGAACACCGCGGCCGCCAGGGCCACCAGGACTCCGCCGGCGACCGACAGTGCGGTCCAGACCCCGTTGGAGCCGGCGGCGGCCGCGTGGGCCGTCGTGGACGGCTGCTTCTCCTTCGCGGCGCCCTTGCCCGTGCCCGCGGGTTCCGAGCCCTTCGAGACCACGGCGGACTTCGGCGGCACCAGCTCGCCGACCGGGGTCACCTTGCCGTCGGCGGAGAAGCCCCAGTCGAGCAGCCCGGCGGCCTCCTTGTAGACGGCGTGGCTCTCCTCGGACGACGGGTTCATCACCGTCACCAGCAGCACCTTCCCGTCGCGCTCGGCGATCCCTGTGAAGGTGTTGCCCGCGTGGGTGGTGTAGCCGTTCTTGACACCCGCGATGCCCTTGTACGGCTCCACCCCGATGTCACCGGTGATCAGCCGGTTGGTGTTCTGGATCTCGAAGCTCTCCCGCTTCTTGCCCTTCTTCTGCCCGCCGGGGAACTCCGCCGTCGCCGTCGCGGCGTACTCGCGGAAGTCCGCCTTCTGCATGCCGCTCCGGGCGAACAGCGTCAGGTCGTACGCACTGGAGACCTGGTGCGGGGCGTCGTATCCGTCGGGCGAGACGACCGTGGTGTCCAGGGCCTGGAGCTCCTCGGCGTGCCGCTGCATCGCGGCGACCGTCGCCGGCACGCCGCCGTACATCTCGGAGAGCACGTGCACCGCGTCGTTGCCGGAGCGCAGGAAGACGCCGAGCCACAGGTCGTGGACCGTGTAGGACTGGTCCTCCTTGACGCCCACCAGGCTGCTTCCCTCACCGATGCCGGCGAGTTCGTCCTCGGTCACCAGATGGGTGAGGGACTTCGGCTGCAGGGCGGGCAGGACCGTGTCGGCGAAGAGCATCTTCAGGGTGGAGGCGGGCGGCAGCCGCCAGTGCGAATTGTGCGACGCGAGCACCTCCCCGCTCTCCGCGTCCGCGACGATCCACGAGCGTGCGGTGAGGCCCTTCGGCAGGACCGGGGCGCCTGGGCCCAGATCGACCTGGGTGCCCACCTCGCCCAGCCGCTTGCCGCCCACGGTCGACATCGGACCGGTCGGCTTCGGCTGTTTGTCGTCGGTCTTGTCCTTGTCGGCCGCCCCGGCGGGACTGACGACACATACGGACAGCAACGCGGCAGAGAGGACCGTCATTACGGTCTTTTTCAGAGCAGGCACGGTCGGAAACGTACATGGCGTTGCTGAGGATCGGGACCCGGATGGCCTGACCCGCCGCGCATACCGCCGGGACAGCCCACCCCGGGCGATCGGACGGGAGCGCGGCGGCGATACTGATTCCATGAAGCTCAGCCGCCCCGTCTCCTGGTTCCTGCTCGTCTTCGGAGGGTGGAGCTGGGTCATCTGGGTCACCTTTGTCAAGAATCTCTGGAAGGACGGCAGCGGGCTCGCGTTCGACGACGCGGGCGATCCGACCGCGTACTTCTGGGTCCATCTCCTGCTCGCCATCACCTCGTTTCTTCTGGGGACGGCTGTGGGGGTCATCGGGTTCCGTGGCGTCAGGGCTTTGCGTCGCGAAGGCAGATGACGGCCCGGGCGTGGGCCGCCGCCGTCAGTACAGGATCGTTTCAGCGGGGGAGCGTACGTGGTTGTGGTCTTCGTACTGGTGGCGGTCGCGGTTCTCGCGCTGCTCGCGGCCGTACACCGGTATGTGTGGCGCCGGCTGATCGGTGACACGACGGCGAAGGGCAGCCTCGCGCGCCGCGCGGGCACCGTCGCGGCCTTCGTGCTGCCGCTGCTGAGCGTCGGGGCCCTGGTCTCCAGCCGCGCCGGGGTCCCCTTCCCGGTGCAGCAGGTGCTCGCCTGGCCGGGCTACCTCTGGCTGGCCGCACTGCTCTATCTGACGCTGGCCCTGCTGGTGGGCGAGGCCGTCCGGCCCCTGCTGCGCCGGCTGCTCGCCCGCCGGGCCGCGACGGCCGGCGACGGGACCACGGACCAGGCCACCGTGACCGCCGACCGGCCCGCGGACCAGGCCGCCGCTCCGGCCTCCGAGAGCCCTCACCAGGCGTCCGCCACCGCGCCCGGCTCGGGCGGCGGCAGCACCCGTACGGACCTCGCGCCGCGCGCCGAGACCCCCGCCCCGTCCGTCGCCGACCCCTCGCGCAGGCTCTTCGTCGCCCGCGCCGTCGGCGGAGCGGCCGCCGTCGCCGGGCTCGGCACCGTCGGCCACGGCACCTACGGGGTGCTGCGCGGCCCCCGCACCAAGCGGATCACCGTCCCCCTCGCCGGGCTCCCGCGGAGCGCTCACGGCTTCCGCATCGCCGTGGTCAGCGACATCCACCTCGGCCCCATCCTGGGCCGCGCCCACACCCGGCGGATCGTCGACGCGATCAACGCCACCGGCTCCGACCTGGTCGCCGTCGTCGGAGACCTCGTCGACGGATCCGTCGCCGATCTCGGTCCCGCGGCCGAGCCGCTCGCCGGGCTCGAAGCCCGCCACGGCAGCTACTTCGTGACCGGCAACCACGAGTACTTCTCCGGCGCCGCCGAATGGGTCGACCACGTACGCGAGCTGGGTCTGCACCCGCTGGAGAACGCCCGCGTCGAGATCGCCGGCTTCGACCTCGCCGGAGTCAACGACGTGGCGGGCGAGAGCGAGGGCCAGGGCCCCGACTTCGCCCGCGCGCTCGGCGACCGTGACCGCAGCCGGGCCTCCGTCCTCCTCGCGCACCAGCCCGTCGTCATCGACGAGGCCGTCGAGTACGGCGTCGGACTCCAGCTCTCCGGCCACACGCACGGGGGCCAGCTCTGGCCGGGGAACCTCCTGGCGGAGCTCGCCAACCCCACCGTCGCCGGATACGAACGCTACGGCGACACGCAGTTGTACGTCTCGCGAGGTGCGGGCGCCTGGGGCCCGCCCGTGCGCGTCGGCGCCCCCTCCGACATCACCGTGGTGGAACTCGCTTCCCCGCAGGCCTGAGCCCCAAACCTGTGAGTGCCCCTCCTGGCCTTCCATATGTGAATATCGTGTGATTGGGTAAGGCGATCATGCGGCGATGATGTGCCTCTCTGTGCACGCGAGCCGGGGTGGGGTCGGCAAGGGAGCACGGCACATGCGGTTCATCCGTCTACGGATTCTCGCGATTCTGGCGGTACTGGTCATCGCAGGCGTCGGCGCCTGGCAGCTGCTTCCCTCGGACGAGGTGAACGCGTCGCCGATCACGGTCGGAACGTCCGACGAGGTCACCTCGCTCGACCCGGCCGGTGCGTACGACGCCGGCTCCTGGGCGATCTACAGCAACCTCTACCAGTCCCTGATGACCTTCAGGTCCGGGGCGGTCGTGCCGGAACCGGACGCCGCCGAGAGCTGTGACTTCGTCGGCCAGAAGCTCCAGACGTACCAGTGCAGGCTGCGGGACGACCTGACCTTCTCCAACGGCCGCAAGATCACGGCCGAGGACGTCAAGTACTCCTTCGAGCGCATGCTGAGGATCAAGGCGGACGCCGGGCCCTCGGTGCTGTTCCCCAGCCTCGACACCATCGTGACCGAGGGCCGCACGATCACCTTCAACCTCTCGGCCAGGGACGCGACGTTCCCGCAGAAGCTGGCCACGGGCGCCGGGTCCATCGTCGACCCCACCCGGTACCCGAAGGACAAGCTCCGCACGGGCGGCCAGGTCGACGGTTCGGGCCCGTACACCCTGAAGTCGTTCGAGTCCGGCGTCCAGGCCGAGCTGGTGCCCAACCCGGCGTACAAGGGCGCGCTGAAGAAGACGGGTGTCGCGGTCGACATCCGCTACTTCGAGGGGTCCGAGGCGCTCCAGGCGGCCTGGACGGCCGGGGACGTCGATGTCACGCACCGCCAGCTCCCCTCCGAGCAGCTCGCCGAGCTCGACCCGGCCGCCGATGACCAGCGCGTCACCGAGGCGGACAGCGCCGAGATCCGCAACCTCGTCTTCAACGTCCGGGACGGCGCGCCCCTCGCGGACAAGAAGGTCCGCCAGGCCATCGCCTGGATCGTCGACCGCGGGCCGCTGGTCACCAAGGCCTACCGGAGCACCGTCGAACCGCTGTACTCGCTGATCCCCCAGGGCTACATCGGGCACAGCACCCCCTTCTTCGACTCCTACCCGGAGTCGGACCCGGAGCGGGCCAGGAAGCTGATGGAGGAGGCCGGTGTGGATCTGCCGGTGCACATCACCTTCGCCCACCGCGACGACGACGCCAACAAGGCGGAGTCCGCCGAGCTGGTACGCCAGCTGGAGAAGGACGGGCTCTTCGAGGTCAAGGAGAAGGCCGTCGAGTGGCAGGCCTTCCAGAAGGGCTACGCGGCGGGTGAGTACGACGCGTACACCCTGGGATGGCTCCCCGACTACCCGGACCCCGACACCTTCAGCCAGCCCCTGGTCGGCAGCGAGAACTCCCTCCACAACGGCTACAGCAGCGAGAAGATGGACGCCCTGATCGCGGCCACCCAGCAGTACAGCGACCGCGGCCGGACGTCGGACGACTTCAAGGAGATGCAGAAGCTGGTCGGCGAGGACGTGCCGCTGGTCCCGCTGTGGCAGAAGAAGGACTACGTCGTCAGCAAGCAGTCCGTGTCCGGGTCCCAGTACCTCTCCGACGGCACCGGGATCTGGCGGCTGTGGGAACTCAGCTGGATCTGACGTCCTGGGCGCCGCGCGCCCCGGGCATGAACTCAACCAGGACCTCGTGGACCTGCCGCACGAGCGGCCGCAGCACCCGGAAGCGGGAGAGCGCGATCGCCCGGGCCGCGATCGGCGCGGTGCGCTCGACGAGCCGGCGGCTGCGGCCGGTGCCCTCGGACCGGTCGTAGACCCAGAACAGCACCAGGCCCATCTGCATGAGCCACATCAACTGCGGCAGTATCCCGCCCAGTTCCGCGTCGTACTTGGTGCTGGACCCGGTCAGGCACCGCTCGTGCACGGAGATCACCGCCTCGCGGGCGCCCACGGACTCCTCCGAGAAGGGGGAGAGCGGGCTCTCCGGGTCGGCGGCGTTCTTGAAGAACTGCGCGGCGAAGCGGTGGTACGGCTCGGCCACGTCCAGCCAGCGGAGCAGTACGCCCCGGATGCGCAGGGCGAGATCCGTCTCGTCGGCCAGGACCGGCCGGACCGCCGCCTCGTGATCGGCGGCGATCCGGTCGTAGAAGCCCTGGACCAGGTGTTCCTTGGAGGAGAAGTAGTAGTAGGCGTTCCCCACGGAGACGCCGGCCTCCTGGGCGATGGCCCGCATCGTCGTCCGGTCGTACCCCCGCTCCTCGAAGAGCCGGAGCGCGGTCTCCAGGATCAGGGTGCGGGTCTGCTCGCTCTTCGGCGCTTTGGCCGCCTTGCCCGCCGGGTCTGCTCCGGTCGGCTTCGCTGCGTTCGCGTCAGCCACGTTCTTCTCGTCCTTCACCACGGCCCCAAGGCTATCCGGGAGATCCACCCGCCGGACCCGGCGGGCGGCAGCCACTCACGGCGGAGCCGCACCGCTCCGCCGTGACGGACCGGTACTTCGCAGCGGCGAGCACCGTCGCACGGGCGAGCGGACGCCCCAGGGGAGTGGTCAGCCAGTGGGCCGCGGGCCGGTGCTCGGCCAGGGCCCAGAGGCAGACGATCCAGGCGTCGGTACCCCGGTAGACCTGCCCCAGGTCCCCGACCACCGTGATCTCCTCGAGCGTTCCCGCGTGGTCGAGCCCGGGGAAGCGGCGCCGCGCCTCCCCGGAACCGGCCGGGACGAGATCGAGCGGGACGAGTTGGCGCTGCCGCAGCAGCCAGTCCCGCAGATGGGTGCAGAGCGGGCACCGGGCGTCGTAGAGCACTGTGAGCCGGGTGACCGGAGGGTGCGGGTCCGGGGTCGGTGTGACCGGGGCGTGCGCCACGGCCCGGTCACCTCCCGGGGGCGGGTGCGGCCCAGGGGCCCTGGGGCCCCGGGCCTGCCCAGCCCTGCGGCGGCACGGGCGGGGTCTGCTCGCGCTCCATCAGGCCGCGGCGGCGGATCTTGTTGAGTACGTAGACGTTGCCCAGGTGCATCACTCCCAGCACCAGCAGGACGACGCCGACCTTCACCGAGAGGGCCTCGAAGAGCTGCCGGGCGTCGGCGACCCCGTCGGCGTTCTTCAGATAGAGCGTGACGAAGCCCAGGTTGACCAGGTAGAAGCCGACCACCAGCAGGTGGTTCACGGCGTCCGCAAGCTTCTCGTTGCCCTGGAGCACGTCGGCGAGGAAGACCTTGCCGTTGCGGCTGAGAGTGCGGGCGACCCAGATGGTGAGCGCCACGCTGATGAGCAGGTAGATGACGTACGCGAGCACAGTGAGGTCCATGCCCCACCCTCCCTTGAACGCGTTCAAAATGCTGATGCCATAACAGTAGGCCTGTTTTTGAACATGTTCAAGCAGCGCTCGAGCGGCTGCCGGAACGCTGGAGGGAGGGAAAGCGGGAAGGGACGCGCGGCGGCCGGACGCGGGGCGGCGGTGACACGCGCCCGCCCGGGCCCGGCCGGAGGCCTGTTGCGGCTCGACGCCGTCCGAGGCGGTCCCGGACCGCGCCCCCGAGGCGCACATGACGGCCTTTCAGCAGCCGGTCGCCCTGGGGGCCTGCGGGGCCGTGACGGGTCTCAGGCGCTCATCGAACGCGCCGTGTTGACCTGCGACATGACCCACTGGAAGGTCTCGGGGCCCGTCGCCGGGATCATCGTCTGGTGGTGCCGGCCGCCGCTGGTGACCGTGATCTGCACGAAGCCGGTCGTGCGCTTCTCCTTCATCAGGAGGAACAGCAGACCGATGAGGCAGAACAGTGCGAAGACGATCGCGAGCACGATGCCCACGGTCGGGATCTTCTCCTCCGTGCGCGACATGTCGGTCGCCGTCCACACCGCGCCCTTGAGCGGCAGGGTGCCGGACGGGGTCACGATGCCGTCGTTCATCACCGTGATGTCACCGAGCGAGAGCACCGGGACTCCCCCGCCGCCCTGCTGCACCGGCAGGTTGAAGCCGGGCTCCGTCGGCTGTCCGGGACCCGGGTAGCCGTAACCGGGACCGGGCTGGGCCGCGGAGTCGGGCAGCGGCTGCGGATAGCCGTACGCCGGAGGGGCGCCCGGCGCCGGATAGCCGTAACCCTGGCCGTCCGGCATCGTGGGCGGGTTGCCCGGCGGCTGGGGCGGGCCCCACTTGTATGAGTCGTCCGCGTACGGATTCGGATCGCTCATTGACGTTCCCCGTTCTCCATCAAGCCATCTGCTCCCGTGCTGTGCCGCCCCGGGAGGAGCGAGCCGTTCAGTGGCTCCGCATGACCGTACCGCCCCTGCCCGCGCGATGCACCAAAGAGGCCCCGCTCCGCGCACGGTCGGTGCGCGGAGCGGGGCCTCCCGAGGCAACGCGTGGGTCAGAAGCGGCGGGTGATCAGCGCGCGCTTCACTTCCTGGATCGCCTTGGTGACCTCGATGCCACGCGGGCAGGCGTCCGTGCAGTTGAACGTCGTGCGGCAACGCCACACACCGTCACGGTCGTTGAGGATCTCCAGGCGCTGCTCCCCGGCCTCGTCACGCGAGTCGAAGATGAAGCGGTGCGCGTTGACGATCGCCGCCGGGCCGAAGTACTGGCCGTCGTTCCAGAACACCGGGCACGAGGACGTGCACGCGGCGCACAGGATGCACTTGGTGGTGTCGTCGAAGCGCGCGCGGTCCTCGGGGGACTGCAGGCGCTCGCGGGTCGGCTCGTTCCCCTTGGTGACGAGGAAGGGCATGACATCGCGGTAGGCCTGGAAGAACGGGTCCATGTCGACCACGAGGTCCTTGAGGACCGTGAGGCCCTTGATGGCCTCGACCGTGATCGGCTTCTCCGGGTTGATGTCCTTGATCAGCGTCTTGCAGGCGAGCCTGTTCTTGCCGTTGATCCGCATCGCGTCGGAGCCGCAGATGCCGTGCGCGCAGGAGCGCCGGAACGTCAGCGTGCCGTCCTGCTCCCACTTGATCTTGTGAAGGGCGTCGAGCACACGCTCCTTCGGGTCGATCGAGATCTGGAAGTCCTGCCACTGGGCCTCGTCCGAGACCTCGGGGTTGAAGCGGCGGATCCGGAACGTGGCCGTGATGTACGGGGTGTCGGCGAAGCCCGCCTCGGCCTTGTCGGTCTTGTCCAGGGTCGGGGTAGCCATCAGTACTTACGCTCCATCGGCTGGTAGCGGGTCGTGACGACCGGCTTGTAGTCGAGCCGGATCGACTCGGTGCCGTCGTCCGCGACCTCGCGGTACGCCATGGTGTGGCGCATGAAGTTGACGTCGTCGCGGTTCGGGAAGTCCTCGCGGTAGTGACCGCCGCGGGACTCCTTGCGGGCCAGCGCGGAGGTCGCCATGACCTCGGCCAGGTCGAGCAGGTTGCCCAGCTCGATGGCCTCCAGCAGGTCGGTGTTGAACCGCTTGCCCTTGTCCTGGATGGACACGTTGAGGTAGCGCGCCCGCAGCTCGGCGATCTTGTCGACCGCGGTCTTGATGGTCTGCTCGGTGCGGAACACCATCACGTTGGCGTCCATGCACTCCTGCAGCTCCGTGCGGAGCGCGTGGACACGCTCGGTGCCCGTCGAGTTGCGCAGCCGCTCGACCTGCTCCTGGACCAGCTGGGCCGGGTTCTCGGGAAGCTCGACGAAGTCGTTCTTCGCGGAGTACTCGGCGGCGGCGATGCCCGAGCGGCGTCCGAAGACGTTGATGTCGAGCAGCGAGTTGGTGCCGAGGCGGTTGGCGCCGTGCACAGAGACACAGGCGACCTCGCCGGCGGCGTACAGGCCCGGGACGACGGTGGTGTTGTCGGCCAGCACCTCACCCTCGACGTTGGTCGGGATGCCGCCCATGGCGTAGTGCGCGGTCGGCTGGATCGGGATCGGGTCCGTGTAGGGCTCGATACCGAGGTACGTGCGCGCGAACTCGGTGATGTCCGGGAGCTTCGCGTCCAGCTGCTCCGGGGGGAGGTGCGTGAGGTCGAGGTAGACGTGGTCGCCCTCGGGACCGCAGCCGCGGCCCTCACGGATCTCCGTGTAGATGGAGCGGGACACGACGTCACGGGACGCGAGGTCCTTCATGACCGGCGCGTACTTCTCCATGAAGCGCTCGCCGTCCTTGTTGCGGAGGATGCCGCCCTCACCACGGGCGCCCTCCGTCAGCAGGATGCCCATGCGCCAGATGCCCGTCGGGTGGAACTGGAAGAACTCCATGTCCTCCAGCGGCAGACCCCGGCGGTAGCAGGCGGCCTGGCCGTCACCGGTCAGGGTGTGCGCGTTCGACGTCACCTTGAAGAACTTGCCGGTGCCGCCCGAGGCGTAGATGACCGACTTCGCCTGGAAGACGTGGATCTCGCCCGTGGCCAGCTCGTAGGCGACGACGCCGGCGGACTTCTTGACGCCGTCCACCTCGACGACCAGCTGGTCAAGGACGTAGAACTCGTTGAAGAACTCCACGCCCTCCTTGACGCAGTTCTGGTACAGCGTCTGGAGGATCATGTGGCCGGTGCGGTCGCCGGAGTAGCAGGCGCGACGGACCGGGGCCTCACCGTGGTTGCGGGAGTGACCGCCGAAGCGGCGCTGGTCGATCTTGCCCTCGGGCGTACGGCCGAACGGCAGGCCCATCTTCTCCAGGTCGAGGACGGCGTCGATGGCCTCCTTCGCGAGGATCTCGGCGGCGTCCTGGTCGACCAGGTAGTCGCCGCCCTTGATCGTGTCGAAGGTGTGCCACTCCCAGTTGTCCTCCTCCACGTTGGCCAGCGCGGCGGCCATGCCGCCCTGCGCGGCGCCCGTGTGGGAGCGGGTGGGGTAGAGCTTCGTCAGCACGGCGGTGCGGCTGCGCTTGGTCGACTCGATGGCCGCGCGCATGCCGGCGCCGCCGGCGCCGACGATGACGGTGTCGTACTTGTGGATCTGCATGGTTTTCCTCTGGTCCCTCTGTCCCGGCGCCTAGCGGATGTTCGGGTCGAAGGTGAAGATCACCAGCGTGCCCAGCAGGACGGTGAACACCGTGGCGGTGTACAGGAGCATCTTCAGCCAGAAGCGGGTGTTGTCCCGTTCGGCGTAGTCGTTGATGACCGTACGGAGGCCGTTGGCGCCGTGCAGCATGGCGAGCCACAGCATCGCCAGGTCCCAGACCTGCCAGAACGGCGAGGCCCAGCGGCCCGCGACGAAGGCGAAGCCGATCTTGGACACGCCGCCGTCGAGCACCAGCTGGATCAGCAGGTGGCCGATGACGAGGACGACCAGCACAATGCCCGACAGGCGCATGAAGAGCCAGGCGTACATCTCGAAGTTCGTGCGCGAACCCTTGGGGGTCTTGCCCGTGCGCTGGCGCGGGGGCTCGATCACCGGGGCCGGGTTGTCGACGCCGTACGGGCTTACGCCCTCGACGTCCCCGATCGCGGAAGAAGGTGTCTCGGTGGACATCGGCCTCAGCTCCCGAAGACTTCACGTACGGCGTGACCGAGGACGGGGTACAGGGCCCCGACCATCAGCACGATCCAGATACCCAGGACGGTCCAGAGCATCTGCTTCTGATAGCGCGCGCCCTTGGACCAGAAGTCCACGGCGACGATGCGGAGACCGTTCAGCGCGTGGAACAGGATCGCGGCCACCAGGCCGTACTCGAGCAGCGCGACGAGCGGGGTCTTGTAGGTGGCCACGACGTCGTCGTACGCCTCGGGGGAGACACGCACGAGAGCGGTGTCCAGGACGTGTACGAACAGGAAGAAGAAAATGAGGACACCGGTGACTCGATGAGCCACCCAGGACCACATGCCTTCCCGGCCGCGGTACAGCGTTCCAGCCGGCACGGAAGAACCCTCCGGGAGCGGGGATTGGGGCCGGCCGGCTTGACTGTCGGTCTGACCCGGCCGGGTACGGTCCACCGGCCCTGGCCATCGTAGCGACGCTTTGTCGGTTCCATTGCGGCGGGGCCTGCGGTGTGATCAAAGCGGCAGCCAAACAGGCACGGACGGGCTACCGCGGGTCATATGCCACCGGGGGGAACGGGTCGGGCACCAGGCCCGCCTCCGTCAGCAGCTCGATGATGCGGCCCCGGGCGAGTCGTCGCATCTCCTCCGCGGTCAGGGAGCGCTCCTCGTCCGGTTCGTGCGCCAGCCGGGTGCGGATGGCGGCCAGCACCTGGTCGACGTGGTGGGAGGGGCGCAGGCCGTCGAGGCAGATCACGAAGGCGTGGCCGAACCGGCTCTCGTACGCCGCGTACGCGGCGCGCAGCGCCAGGTGGGCGGCGCGGGGCGCGTCGTGGTGCAGGCAGGGGGCGCTCTCCGCGGCGAGCGCCTCGGCCAGATCGGCGGGCCCGAGGTCGTATCCCGCCTCGTCCGAGGCGGCGAGCAGCGTCTCCGGGTCCGGATAGGGGCGGTGGGCGGCCAGCCGCTGCGACCAGCGGTGGCTCCCGCAGCACTCCAGCAGGGCGGCCTCGGCCAGGTCCCGGGGCCAGGCGTTGAAGCGGCCGAGGCCACTCGAGTGGGCACTGGGGCGCCGACTCACGGACACTGGTTCCGGAACGGGGGCCTCCACCGGGGCCTCGCGAAGGGCCGGGGCAGGGCCCTGGTTCTGGAAGGGAACGGCCGTCGGCCCGGCCTGCTGCGGTGGTTTCGGCAGGCCGGCGTGGGACTCGCTGGACCTGGACAGCGGGACTCCTCGAATGAATGACATCTGTGACCCTGGAGAGGGGCCGGAGAGCGACGAGGTTGCGCGGAGGGTGGGAGTGAGGACTGGACCTGGGTGCTGCCACGCTATCGAGGGCGGGCGACGCGCAGCCGAATGATGCGAGAAATTCACCCGGACGGGAGAGTTTCGGAACGCTTGATGGACGAATCAGCGGGGGAAATGCCCGACTTTCTCATCTTCTTTGAACTGTTTCTCCCCCGATCCGGAGGTTTCTGACTGATGTCGCCTTCACGCGCACCCCTGGTGGCCGGCGCCGCCGTCGCGGTGGCAGCCGCCGTCACCCTCACCGTCGTCGTCTGGCCCGAGGACTCCGGCCCCGGAGCGGGGAACGGCGCGTCGGCCTCGTCCCGCACGTCGGCATCCCCGTCACCCACCCGGAGCTACCCGCTCTCCACGACGCCGCGGACGATACCCGCGGTCCGGGAGCACACCGCCGCGCGCGGGCCGGGCTGGAAACCGGCCAAGGACAGCACGGTCGTCGCGGCCGACCCCGAGCTGGCCGACGAGGCGAAACTGCTCGCCCAGGAGCTGAGGATCGGCTACCGGGGCGAGAAGTCCGCCCGCTCCGGCGATGTGGAGCTGGCGCTCGGGGGCAAGGGAGGCCAGGAGTCCTACACCCTGAGGACCGAGGACAACAGGGTCACGATCAGCGGTCCGGGCCAGGCGGGCGTCTTCTACGGGACCCGCACCCTCAAGCAGTCGCTGAGTGCCGACGACACCGTGCCCGAGGGCGTGGTGCGTGACATGCCCGACCGCCCGCAGCGCGGGCTCAACCTCGACATCGCGCGCAAGCACTACGACGCGGACTGGATCGAGGACCGGCTGCGCGAGATGGCCGACCTCAAGCTCAACCAGCTCGGTCTCCACTTCTCCGACGACCAGGCCTTCCGGATCGAGTCCGACTCACACCCCGAGGTCGTCTCCGAGGAGCACCTCACCAAGGCGGAGGTCCGCCGGATCGTGAAGCTCGCGCAGAGCCTCCACATCACGATCGTCGCCGAGATCGACTCGCCCGGACACCTGGGCGCGGTCCTGGAGGCCCACCCCGACCTTCAGCTGCGGAACACGCAGGGAGTCGTGCGGGAGGGCGCCATCGACATCTCGAAGCCCGAGTCGGCACGGATCGTCGACGACCTGCTCAAGGAGTACGCGGAGCTCTTCCCCGGCGACTGGTTCCACGTGGGCGCCGACGAGTACCAGGCGCTCACCGTGAGCGATCCGGCCGCCTCCTACCCGCAGCTGGCCGCCGCCGCACGGGAGAAGTACGGCGACGGCGCCACCGTCCAGGACCTGGCGGAGGGCTGGCTGAACGACCGCGCCGCGGTCGTCACCAAGGCGAAGAAGATCCCCAAGGCGTGGAACGACGGCTTCTTCAGCGGCGGGTCGGTCACCGGCGACAAGGGCATCGAGGTCGAGTACTGGACGGGCAAGGAGATCGGTGCCCGGCCGCCCCAGGACTACCTCGCCGAGGGCCGCAAGGTGATCAACCTCAACGACGAGTACCTCTACTACGTGCTCGGCGAGCCCAACGACTTCACGTACCCGACGGGTGAGCGGATCTACGAGCAGTGGACGCCGCTCGTCCTGCGCGGAACCGAGCCGGTGGCCGAGCGCTATTCGAAGCAGATCCTGGGCGGCCGGTTCGCGGTCTGGGGCGATTTCCCGAACGCGCAGACGCAGGCGCAGGTGGCGGAGGGGATCCGGATGCCGCTCAACGCGGTCTCCCAGAAGCTGTGGGACCCGCGGGAGCCGAAGCTGAGCTGGGCGCAGTTCGAGCAGCTCGCCGACGAGACCAGCTGATCCGTGGCCGCGTAGTCTCCGGGTTCCATGTGCCGCGCGCCCTGGGGAGGGGCGCGCGGCTCGTGCGTCACCGACGAAGCCGGGGGGCTCCTCTTCATGATGTGCACCAAGTGCGGACTGAGAGCAATCGCGTCCACGGTGGGCCGTTGCGCCCGCTGCGCGGCCATGTATCCCTCATTGCCGGACGGACTGATGGCCGCGGCTCCGGCCCCGTCCGCGGAAGCGTTCCATCGGCTCCGCTCGCCTGTCGGGCTCGCCAAGGCCGCCGTCGCCCTGCTCGGCGCCGTCATCGCGACCGATGTGTTCGCGATGGCCGCGGGGCTGAACCTCCGGGACGAGTACGCGGGCATCGGCGACACGGCGCTGTACGACGCGGGGACGGCCGGCCGTGCCGAGGTCCTCTACGGGGCGGCCGGCACCCTGCAGGCGTACGCGCTGCTGGCCACCGCAATCGTCTTCATCCTCTGGTTCCGCCGGGTGCGGCTCAACGCCGAGGTGTTCGACGCGGGTCTGCAGCACCTGCGGCCGGGCTGGGCGATCGGCGCATGGTTCGTCCCGGTCGCCAACTTCTGGCTGCCGCGCAGGGTCGCGGGCGGCATCTGGACCGCGAGCGCGCAGAACGACCCCGACGACAGTTGGCGGACCGTCTCCATGGCGCCACTGAACCTCTGGTGGGGTGTCTGGGTCTTCTCGATGCTCTACAGGCAGTACGCGGGCAGGCAGTACGAGCAGGCGCCGTCGGCGCCGGAGATCGCCGACGCGGTCGGCCTGGTCCTGGTGGGCGACGTGCTCGACATCGCCGCGGCCGTCCTCGCGATCCTCTTCGTACGGAAGCTGACCCGGATGCAGGGCGAGCGCGCGGCCCTCGGCGCGACCCCGCTGTCCGCCCCCTCTCCGGCCGGCCCGGCGCCCGTCTGAGTTGACCCGTTTTCGCGCTTCCCCGTGGTCCCGGGCGGGAAGAATGGTCCGGACCGCGGGGGGAGCACGACGTGGGTTTCTGGGGCTTGTATCTGGTGGGCCGCAGCGGGGAGCCGCTCATCGGCCACCCCGCGCTGCGCGACGCGCGCGAACGGCTCACGCTGCGGGAGTACCGCGCGGACGGCTGGCAGGTCTGGTCCCACCCCACCGAGCCCTCGCTCGGCAGCATGACCGCACTCGCCGACGCCGCACGGGCGCCGGTCCTCCTCGGTTTCGTCATGGACGGCGTCTGCGTGGCCGTCGAGGCCGCGGCGCCGCACAGCGGGTCCTGGTACGCCTGCCTCGGCAGGGCGCCGATGGCCGCGCACATCGACCGGGACGGCCTGACGCTGGAGGACCTTTTCCTGCCACCCGAGGACGCCGCGGCGCGGGCCGTCGCATGGGCGGCCGAATCCGGCCAGGGCGTCCTCGAAGGCCCTCTGCTCGAACTGCTGCGCATCGAGCGGCCCCAGTGGTCCGCGGAGGAACTTTTCTTCACTTTCCTGGATCGTCTGGGCATCGAGAGCCTGTCCGACTGAGTCCCGCTGTGATCTCCCGTGTCGGAAGAGTGACGCTTTTCGGCCATCTAGCGCTGTACGCGGTAACGGGAAGCGGAGTGCTCCCCGACGACCGAGTGACCGGTGAACCGATGGGGGAGGCGTCGATGAGTCTGCTGGAGCTGATCGCTCGTGCCGACGAGCGGGGTCTGGCGGCGAGCGCGGTCGCCTGTCTGGACCGCTGTCTTCCGCCGCCTGAGGACGGGGACGACCCGGAGCCGCTGCGCCCGCTCTGGACGGGCTGCGGGAGCGGCGCGGAATGGGCCGCCCGGCTCGACACCGCACACGCGGCGCTGGAGGGCGCAGCGGGCCGGGACGCCACGGCGGCCCGCGTCCGGGCGCTGCTCGCCGCCGCACCCCGGGACTTCGCCGCGGGGCCGCTGCGCGCGTGGGCGGACGCCTGCTCGCTCCTCGCGCTGGACATCCACGGGGAGTCGGACTTCCCGGCCGGTGACGGCGCGCGGACGGCCGAGGCCTGCCGGGCCGACGGCGCCATGGGCGGTGGCCCTCTCGTCACGGGAGAACTCCGCCGACAGGTCGCGATCCTGGAGGGCCTCGCCGGGACCGCCGGAACACCGGGCGGCGCGCCGGGCCTGCGCCGGGCCCTGGATCTGTCGACCGAGGGCCGGCGGGTGCTGCGCGCGGTGATGTCCCGCCGCGCTCGCGGCCGTGGCGGGCCCGGCGGCGTGACCCTGACGTGACGTCATGAGGGGAGGGGACGACGACCGGGGCCGCCACCCCCCACAGGAGAGGCCCCGGTCGTCTTCCACGGGGCCGCAGAGCGACCCCGTACTCATCTCAGCGCCATGGGTGCGTTTTCTGTCACACCGCACTGAGTCAGGAGACAGTTGCAGGTTGTACAAGTCATGGACGGGGTACCGTCCGACCACGTAGCGTGCTGAGTCGCGCAGCGTGGCGCAGTAGTGGTGACCAGCTACGATTCGGATCAGCAGGGCGGGTTGAGGGAGTGCTGGGGGACGACGCGGAGCTGACCGCCGCGGTGCTCGCGGCACAGGACGGGGACGAGGACGCCTTCCGGACTGTGTACCGCGCCGTGCACCCACGGCTGCTCGGCTACATACGGACGCTGGTCGGTGAACCGGACGCCGAGGACGTGGCGTCCGAGTCCTGGCTGCAGATAGCGCGTGACCTCGACCGCTTCAGCGGGGACGCCGACCGGTTCCGCGGCTGGGCGGCCCGGATAGCGCGCAACCGCTCGCTCGACCACATACGGATGCGGGGCAGGCGCCCCGCGATCGGCGGCGACGAGAGTGAACTTGCCGGTGAGCCCGCCGAGTCCGACACGGCGGGCGAGGCGCTGGAGTCGCTGGCCACCGGGCGCACCATGTCCCTCATCGCCCAGCTGCCCCAGGACCAGGCCGAGGCGGTCGTGCTCCGTGTGGTGATCGGTCTCGACGCGAAGAGCGCGGCTCGGACGCTGGGCAAGCGTCCCGGCGCGGTGCGCACCGCCGCCCACCGAGGACTGAAACGGCTGGCGGAGCTGGTCGGCGCCGGCAACGGCCCGGAGGAAGAAATTCCGGCGGCGGGAGCGGAGCTCGGCGCCGTACCCGCACAACGCCCCGGCCGCCAGGGCGTGGTGGCGCCCGCCGGTGTGACGCATTCGCGTCCGTGGACGCAGAAGGACATGTGATGGCCGACGAGCAGCACGAGTGGCTTGACGCGGACGCGGCGGAGATGTTGCTCCGTGGCGAGTCCGTCGAGCCCGTCGACGATCACGCGAGAACCGAGGCCCGCCGGGTGGAGGCGGCGCTGCGCGCGCTGCGTGCCCCCGGCCCGGCCGATGAGGAACTGCCCGGTGAGGCCGCGGTGCTGGCCGCCTTCCGTGAGGCGTCCCGGGGCGGGAAGCGGGCCGGAGCGGCGAGCCCCACCGGAATGGCGAGGCAGCCGGACGCCCTGCACACCGTACGGATCGGGGCGGCGCCCACGGCGCCGGTCCGCCGCCCGCGATGGACCCGCCCGCTGCGCTACGGCCTCGCCGTCTCGCTCGCCGGATGCGCGCTCGGCGGAGTGGCGGTCGCCGGTGGTACGGGCATGCTTCCCGCACCGTTCGGCGGCAAGGACTCGCCGGTTCCGGCCGCGTCCGTCTCGGCGTCCGCGTCGGCCGAGGAGCTGGGCGCCGAGGTGCCCGACGCCGGTGAACCGCCTTCGCCGCTGCCCTCCGGAACGCCCGGTGCGCCCAGCTCTCCGGCGCCCACGGACGTGCCGGACGGCGGGGTGCCCGGAGGCGATCCGGGCACCGGGCAGGACGACGGCGGTGCGACGGAGCGCGAGGAGACCGACCGGGACAGCGGAACCGGCGGTCCCCAGGGCAACACGACCGCTCCCGAGGCACCCGGAAGGTCCCCGGCCGAGGTGTTCAAGAAGTCGGTCAAGGCCTGCCGCGCCTACCGCGAGAACACCCTGAGCCAGGAGGAGAGGTCCCGGCTCCTCGAACTGGCCGACGGCGAACGCAACCTGGACCGCTTCTGCGACCGCCTCCTCGGCTCGGGCGGCCGTGACGGCGGGAGCGGTGAGGACGGCCAGGACGACGACGGGAACAACGGCAAGGGGGGCGACGGCAAGGACGGCGAGAACTCCCTGCCCGCGATCACCTTCCGTACGCCGTCCGGGGGGACCACGCCGTCCGGGGAGACCACGCAGGACGACGCGCCGCAGGACGGCCCTGAGCGGCCGGCGGCGGGACCCGCCGCGAGCTCCTCGTCCGCGCTCCTGTCGGCAACGCGCTGACCTGCGAGAACGACTCGGCAGTAACACTCTTCGGCGGTCCGGCGCAGTAGTAAGTGCCGACTGGTCATCGGCCGCGCAACGAGCCGGGGTTCCCCCCGTACCTTCGGCTCAGCGCATCCGGCGCGGGCGGGACACGTTCCCCCGGTCCCGCCCGCGCCCCTAATACGGTTGAACCGTCTACCAATGGACGACGACCTTGTCGCCGTCCCGCACCTGGGCGAAGAGCGACGCGATCTTCCCTTCGTCCCGTACGTTCACGCAGCCGTGCGAGGCGCCGTTGTAACCGCGCGCCGCGAAGTCGGACGAGTAGTGCACCGCCTGGCCGCCGCTGAAGAACATCGCGTACGGCATGGGGGAGTCGTAGAGCGTCGACACGTGGTGGCGGGACTTCCAGTACACCGAGAAGGTGCCTTCACGGGTGGGTGTGTACTGCGAGCCGAACCGCACGTCCATCGTCGAGACGACCCTGCCGTCGATCATCCAGGACAGCGTCCGGCTGTTCTTGCTGATGCACAGGACGCGGCCCTTCATGCAGCGGGCGTCGGGCTTCGCGGCCGCCGGTGTGGCCGGCGGGTCGAGCTCCTTCGCGGTCGGCTGCCGCGTCATCGCGAGCAGCCGCTCCCAGGTCACGGTGTCGGTCCACCCCGTGCGGGACAGGCCCCGCTTGCCCTGGAAGGACTGCACGGACGTGACGGTCACGGTGCCGTAGTACCCGGTGGGGCTGCGGGTGAAGTGGCCGATCTGACGCAGCCGGGCCTGGAGCTCCCGTACGCGCTTGCTCCGGTCGCCGACGGACATCAGGGTGCTGGGCTGCGGAGAGGGGCGCGCGCTCGGTGCCCGGGAGGGGATGGCGGAAGGGCTCGCCCGGTCGCCGCCCGGCTTGGCGTCGTCCGGTGCGGACGAGGACGAGGGGGGTGAGGAGGCCTCCACCGGGAGGGCGGTGGGCTCAGCCGCTCCCACCGTCTCGACCTTGCAGCCCGCCGTCAGCATGGCGAGCGCGAGTACGCCCACGGCTGCCGCGCCCGCCCTGCGCACCCCGCGCGTGAATCTGTCCGTCCGTGTGCGTCTCATCCTCGGCCCCCTGGTTCTCGCCCGTCACCGCGCGGTCGCGCGTGACCTTTCGCGCGGCACGGTTGTCTCATGGGACGGATTCCCGTCCTGCCCGGTTGCCGAATCCTGTCCATGATGGGAGACATGCGTCCAGGCTTTCCCGGTACGGGCTGTGAGGAAGGTCCCAGGAGAGGGGTCCCAAGGCCGGGGCGCCGGGGCTAGAGTCCGTCGCGAGGTCGTTACCGGTAAGTAGCTTGAGCGGGAGGCACAGCAATGACGCGTGAGTCCGAGTCGGGACTGCCCATCGAGCCGGTCTACGGGCCGGAGGCGCTCGACGGCTGGCGGGCCGAGGAGAAGCTCGGCGACCCGGGCGCCTTCCCGTTCACGCGTGGTGTGTACCCGTCGATGTACACGGGCCGGCCGTGGACGATGCGGCAGTACGCGGGCTTCGGCACCGCCACCGAGTCGAACGCCCGCTACAAGCAGCTGATCGCCAACGGCACGACCGGACTCTCCGTCGCGTTCGACCTGCCCACCCAGATGGGACACGACTCGGACGCCCCCATCGCCTCCGGTGAGGTCGGCAAGGTCGGCGTGGCGATCGACTCGCTCGACGACATGCGTGTCCTGTTCGGCGGGATCCCGCTGGACGAGGTCTCCACCTCGATGACCATCAACGCCCCGGCCGCGCTCCTCCTGCTGCTCTACCAACTGGTCGCGGAGGAGCAGGGCGTCCCCGCGGACCGGCTGACGGGCACCATCCAGAACGACGTGCTCAAGGAGTACATCGCCCGGGGCACGTACATCTTCCCGCCGAAGCCCTCGCTGCGGCTGATCGCCGACATCTTCAAGTACTGCCGGGCCGAGATCCCGAGGTGGAACACGATCTCCATCTCCGGCTACCACATGGCGGAGGCCGGCGCCTCACCCGCGCAGGAGATCGCCTTCACCCTCGCGGACGGCATCGAGTACGTCCGCACCGCCGTCTCGGCCGGCATGGACGTGGACGACTTCGCGCCCCGGCTCTCCTTCTTCTTCGTCGCCCGGACGACCATCCTCGAGGAGGTCGCCAAATTCCGGGCCGCGCGCCGGATCTGGGCGAAGGTGATGCGGGAGGAGTTCGGCGCGAAGAACCCCAAGTCCCTGATGCTGCGCTTCCACACCCAGACCGCCGGGGTCCAGCTCACCGCCCAGCAGCCCGAGGTCAACCTGGTCCGGGTCGCCGTGCAGGGGCTGGGCGCGGTCCTGGGCGGCACGCAGTCGCTGCACACCAACTCCTTCGACGAGGCCATCGCCCTGCCGACGGACAAGTCCGCCCGCCTCGCACTGCGCACCCAGCAGGTCCTGGCGTACGAGACGGACGTGACGGCCACCGTCGACCCCTTCGCCGGGTCGTACGTGGTCGAGAAGATGACGGACGACGTCGAAGCGGCGGCGCTGGAGCTGATGCTCAAGGTCGAGGACATGGGTGGCGCGGTCGACGCCATCGAACGCGGCTTCCAGAAGGGCGAGATCGAGCGCAGCGCCTACCGCATCGCCCAGGAGACGGACAGCGGGGAGCGCGTCGTCGTCGGCGTCAACCGCTTCCGCCTCGACGAGGAGGAGCCGTACGAGCCGCTCCGTGTCGACCCGGCCATCGAGGCCCAGCAGGCGGCCCGCCTGGCGAAGCTCCGCGCCGAACGCGACCAGGGGGCGGTGGACGCGGCGCTGTCGGAGCTGAAGAAGGCGGCCGAGGGTACGGACAACGTGCTCTACCCGATGAAGGACGCGCTCAGGGCACGGGCGACCGTGGGCGAGGTCTGCAACGCGCTGCGCGAGGTCTGGGGCGCGTACGTCCCGACGGACGCGTTCTGAGGCCACCCGCGCGGGTGATCTCCCGCCGATCGGCCTCACCCGTGGATGGGCTCGTGAACAGTGGTCTCCGAAAGGAGGATGCCGTGGCTGTGATTCAGCACGAAAAGCTGGTGACGATGCAGTCGGAGCTGACGATCGGCGAGGCGGCCGAACAGGCCGCGCGCTCGCTGCCCGGGCATCGCGTGGAGATTCTCCAGGGGAGGCTCACTGGGACACCACCGGCCGACGTAGCGCATGCGCTGGCACTTTCCTGGCTCGGCGAGGAGTTCGGTGCGAGAGCGCGCGGGGTCGGGCTGAGACTGGTCCAGGCGGTCGGGATCTGGCTGCCCACCGGTCCGGACGACTACGCGATTCCCGATCTGTCGGTCGTAGAGGCAGACATTCGCGACGCCCACGTCATGAAGAACTGTTACGCCCCGCACGTCTTCCGCATGGTTCTGGAAGTCACCTCGACCAACTGGGCGGACGATCTCGGCCCCAAGGTCGAGGACTACGCCCAGGCCGGCATTCCGGTCTATGTGGTGGCCGACCGCAAGCACGACCAGGTGCTGGTCTGCACCGACCCGCGCGGCGGTGAGTACAGGAACCGGACGCCCCACAAGAGGGGCATGTCGTTCACCGTGCCGGACGTGGTCGGGGTGGAGATGGAGCTCTCGGTGGACCGACTGCTGGACGGCGACGAGGGCTGACCGGCCGCATTCTGGACCGTCCTGCCGGGGTGTCGTACCTGCGTGCGACACTCCGTCCATGCTGGGTGTCACCGATCTTCCGACCTATCTCGCCGGCCTTGTGCTGATCATTCTGCTGCCGGGGCCGAACTCGCTCTATGTGCTCTCCGTCGCCGCCAGGCGCGGGGTGCGCACCGGTTATGTGGCCGCCGCCGGGGTGTGGACCGGGGACACGATCCTGATGACGTTGTCCGCGCTGGGCGCCGCCTCACTGCTGCAGACGACGCCCCTGCTCTTCGCGGTCGTCAAGTTCGCCGGCGCGGGTTATCTGACCTGGATGGCGATCGGGATGATGCGGACGGCCGTGTCGATGTGGCGCGAGCGGCACCAGCGCATGGCCGAGCTGACGGTGGAGGACGCGGCGCCCGCGAAGGAGACGGAGCATCCCTACCGGCGGGCGCTCGTGGTCAGCCTGTTCAATCCCAAGCTGATCCTGTTCCTCATCTCCTTCTTCGTGCAGTTCGTCGATCCGGGTTACGCCTATCCGGGGCTCTCCTTCCTGCTGCTGGGCACGCTGCTGCAGATCGGCAGCTTCCTCTACCTCACGGCGCTCATCTTCGGTGGCACCCGCCTGGCCGCCGCCTTCCGCCGCCGTAAGCGGCTGTCGGCGGGGGCCACTTCGGCGGCGGGTGTGCTGTTCCTCGGGTTCGCGGCGAAGCTGTCGTTCAGCAGCGTGTGAGACCGGCGGGTCAGTGGTGCCAGGCCTTGCCGCCCACGTTGTGGATCATTCGCTGGAGGACCTTGAGCGCGGCGACGAACTCCTCGTCGGGGATGCCGGCGTGGATCTCCGCGCTCGCCCTGCCGACCCGTTCGTACGCCTTGGCGCGCAGCGCGTGTCCCTCGGCGGTCAGCCGCAGGCGGGTGGTGGGGTCCTCGGTGACGAGGCCCTGGGCGATGAGGGTGTCGATCTCGGGCTCCAGGGAGTCGCCGACGTTCAGATAGCCGCGGAGCATCGCGACGACCTCGGCGCGCGGGCGGCCGTGTTCATCCGCCTCGGTGAGCTGGTTGAGGACCCACCAGGGGGGCTGGGTCAGTCCGTGTTCGGCCAGGGCGGCCCGGATGTGGGTCACGGTCGCTTCGTGGGCCGCCCAGCTCCAGTAGCCGATGGGCTGCCGTGCCAGTCCCGCGTCGTCATGTGAGTAGTCCATGCCCTGGACCGTAGGACCTCAAGCAAAGTTGAGGTCAAGGCCCAGTGGTCCGGCGTACTCGGCGAGCCCTGTGGTGTCCTCGCCCGCCCAGCCGATGTAACCGTCGGGCCGGATCAGGAACAGGCCCTTGCCGTAGGCCTCGTACGCCTCCGTGCGGAAGGTCCGCAGCAGCTCGCCGTCGTGGGTGGGCAGTGCGGTGTCCGTGGAGACCGCGAGCAGGGTGAAGTGCGGGCCCCGGAAGACGTCGAACAGCCGCCTGCCCTCTCCGGCGGGCCCGTCCGGCGCCCGGTCACCGGCCTCCAGGGCCCCCGCCCGGCCGGACGCCAGCGGACCCTCGCGGTAGCCGAGTCCCAACTGCTGGGCCGCTGAACCGCGCTCCTGCTCGCCCCGGTGGATGCGGGTCGAGAGGCCGAGCATCTCGGCGGCGACCGGGCGGCGTTCCTGCTCGTAGGTCTCCAGCAGGGCGGCGGGCGCGCCGTGCCGCAGCACCTGGCCGAGCTTCCAGCCCAGGTTGTACGCGTCCTGGACGCTCGTGTTCAGCCCCTGGCCGCCGGCCGGGGAGTGGACGTGCGCGGCGTCGCCCGCGAGGAGGACCCGGCCGTCACGGAACCGTCCGGCCAGCGCGGCGCTCGGCCGGAAGTCCGACGACCAGCGCACCTCGGTGATGTCGTCCGCGTCCAGATGGGTGCGGGCGGCGACGAGGGCCCGTACGCCCTCCGGTGTGGTGTCGGGTGCCCCTTCCTTGAACTGGGCGACCAGCTGGAAGTCCGGGGTGCCGGGCAGCGGGCAGAGCGTGAGCATGCCCGCATCGCCCAGGAAGATGTGCCAGTTGCCCCGGTCGAGAGCTGCCTCCGTGATCCGTACGTCGGCCACCAGGGTGGGCGACGGGTCGACGGTCTCGCCCTCCATCGGGATGGAGAGCAGACGCCGGACCGTGGAGCGTCCGCCGTCCGCCGCGACCAGGTAGGAGGCGCGCACCTCGCCGGTGGTGAGCCGTGCGGTGACCCCGTCGGCGTCCTGCGACAGACCCGTGAGGGCGGCCGAGAAGAGCACGTCGCCGCCCAGTTCACGCAGGCGCCCGATCAGGATCTCCTGGGTCCGCCACTGCGGCATCGCCCAGGGCTCCCCGTACGGCTCCGCCTCGGTGGGTGCGGTGCGGCGGAAGATCTCGTGCTCGCCCTGGCGCTCGCCGTCCTTCCAGATCATCCCGACAAGTGCGGGGCCCCCGTGCTCCCGCACCGCGGCGCCCACTCCGAGGTCGTCGAAGACCTCCCGGGTGCGCGGCTGGATGCCCTTGCCGCGCGAGCCGGGGAAGAGCGAGGGGGCTTGTTCGACGACGAGGGCGCGCACTCCCCGGCGCGCGAGGTCGCATGCCAGAGCGAGGCCACAGGGTCCCGCGCCGACGACCAGGACCTCGGTTTCCTTAACGCTGTTAAGTTCCATGGTTGGGAGTGTGTGCTTAACGCTGTTAAATTGTCAAGGTGGGTACGACGAAGATCGACCGGGCGCGCGTCGCGGACGCCGCACTGGAACTGCTGAACGAGGTGGGCCTCGAAGGCCTGACCCTGCGCGCCATCGCCAGGGAGCTGGACGTCAAGGCGCCCGCGCTCTACTGGCACTTCAAGGACAAGCAGGCGCTGCTCGACGAGATGGCCACGGTGATGTACCGCCGGATGCTGGCGCAGGAGTTGCCCGGGCCCACGCCCCGCAGTTGGCAGCAGCAGATGGTCGCGTACCAGAGCGCGCTGCGCGGCGCGCTGCTGCGCTACCGCGACGGCGCCAAGGTCTACAGCGGGTCCCGGTTCACCGGGACCGACCACGCCGACGGCCTGGAGGACCACCTCCGCACCATGGTCGAGGCCGGCTTCGAGCTGCGGCAGGCCGTGCGCGCCGGCGTGACCGTTAACGCGTACACGATGGGCTTCGTCACGGAGGAGCAGGGCGTCCGGCCCATGCCTGACGAGCGCCGGGAGGGTTACGACATCGAGGAGCGGGCCGGACGTCTGGAGCGCTATCCGCTCGCGGCGGCGGCCGGGGCCGAGATCTTCGCCAACTACGACGAACGCTTCGAGGACGGCCTGTGGATCGTCGTCGCGGGCATCGAGGCGCGGTACGGCGTGACGTAGGGCCTCCCGTCCGGATCGGGCCGGGCTCGCGGGCCTGCCCCTGAAAGGCTCTCGCGCTGCCCGCCCCGGTCCGGGTCACTTCGGCGACGCCCAGAGTTCACCGTTCGTCGGGCCGTGCGACACCCGCCCCTTCATCCGCGTCACTAGCGTGTGCGGACCATGATCGAAGGTGAGGGCCCGCGTGCCGAAGCTGTCCGTTGTCGTTCCGTTCCACAATGTCGGCGCCTACGCCGACACGACGCTGGGCAGTCTTGCCCGTAACGCGGGCCCGGACATCGAGTTCCTGCTGGTCGACGACTGCTCCACGGACGAGACGCCGGACGTCGTCGACCGCTGGGCCGACAGACTCCCGAACGCCGAGGTCATCCGGCACGAGAAGAACGTGGGCATCGCGGCGGCCCGCAACAGCGGCATCGACGCGGCCCGGGGCGACTTCGTCACCTTCCTCGACGGCGACGACTGGTACGCCCCCGGCCACCTGGGCCGGCTGCTGCACGCCGCCGCCGAGCTGAACTGCGACTTCGCCCGCACCGATCATGTCCAGGCCACCGGGACCAGCCGCGTCGTGAAGCGCGCGCCCGCCCGGCTCCGTGACACGGTGCTGGATCCACGCGAGGGCATCGCGGCCCCCGAGTGGGAGACCATGGTCGACTACCCCTTCGTATGGGCGGGCGTCTACCACCGGCGGCTCTTCGAGGACGGCGGCCACCGCTTCACCACCCGGCTGCGCACCGCGGAGGACCGGCTGTGGATCTGGCAGCTGCACCTGCGGGCCCGCACCTACGCCGCGCTCAACCTGTACGGCATCTTCTACCGGCGCGGTGTCACCACGTCCCTGACGCAGATCAAGGACTCCCGCCAGCTGGACTTCTTCCCCGCCTACGACACGCTGATCGACGAGATCCTCGAGGACCCGGACGCGGAGATCCTCCTGCCCAAGGCGGTCCGCACCTACTGCGCGATGATCGCCTTCCACAACGAGAAGGCGGACGCCTACGAACCCGCGACGTTCCGGCGTCTGCGCCACGAGTCGGCAGCCGCGCTGCGCCGCATGCCGCAGCAGGTGCTCGACCACACCCTGACGATGATGGACACCAGGCGCAGCACGCTGCTCAACCGCCTGCGTGACAAGCAGAAGGCCGCCTGACCCATGCCCACGCGCACCCAGATCTTCCAGGTGTCGACCCTGTACGGGGCGGCCACACTCGCGGCGGCCCTCGACGCCGGCCAGTTCGGGCCCGGGCAGGACAGCCACCGCGTCCTGCTCGTGACCAACAACGCGGCGATCCCCGAGACCGCCCTCCGGCTGGAGGAGATGCGGGGCTACGGGGACATCGCCGCCCGCTTCGACTCCGTCGTCGACTGGAACGACGCCATCAGCCCGCACCACCCGAGCGGCTGGGGGCCGCGCGCCGAGGAGACCGAGCTCTGGCAGCGCGCCTTCCGCCTCGCGTGGGGCATCGCCCCCGAGGCCCCCGTCGACCTCGCCGTCGAGTCCATCCAGGTCAACCCGGCCCGTGCGCTGGCCGCGATCTTCTCCGAGAGCGCCGTGCACGTGTACGCGGACGGGCTGATGAGCTACGGCCCGACCCGCAACAAGGTGCCGCGGTCCATCGCCTGCCGCATCCAGCGGGTGCTCCACCTGGATCTCGTGCCGGGACTGCGTCCGCTCCTCCTCGCCGAGTCCGGCGTCGAGCCCGAGCTCGTCCCGAACGACGCCTTCCGCAAGGTCCTCGGCGAGATCGCCGGGGCGGCGGACGGCGACCGCCGGCTCGCGGAGGCCGAGGCCGAGGCGCCCACGGCCGTGCTCCTCGGGCAGTACCTCGCGGCGCTGAACATCCTAACGGCCGAGGAGGAGGAGGACCTGCACCTGCGCATGCTGCGCGGCGCGGCGCGGGCCGGCCACACCTCCGTCCTCTTCAAACCCCACCCCACCGCACCGGCCCGCTACTCCAGGGCCCTGGACGACGCGGCCGCCGCACTGGGGATACGGCTGACCACCCTGGACAGCCCGCTGCTCGCCGAGACCCTCTACGAGCGGTGCGCTCCCACGCTCGTCGTCGGCTGCTTCTCGACCGCGATGTTCACCGCCGCCGCGTACTACGGCATCCCCGTCGCCCGGGTCGGCACCCGTCTCGTGCTGGACCGCATCACCCCGTACGAGAACAGCAACCGCATCCCGCTGACGATCGTCGACCACCTCGTGCCCGACCTGGACGAGCAGGCCGCCGGCCGGCCCGTGCCCGAACTCCCCTCCACAGCACCGGAAACCCTCGCGCCCCTGGTCAAAACGGTCGGCTACTGCATGCAGTCCGGTCTCCACCCCACGCTGCGCGCCGAGGCCGAGGCCTGGCTGCGGGACCACCTCGGCACGGACACGCAGCACTACTTCAAGCGGCGTCGCCTGCAGAAGCTCACCCTGCCCGGCGGCGGCCCGCGAGGAGCGGCGATCCGGCTGCGCCGCACCGTGCGGCGCACCCGCACCAGCCTGGGCCTCTGACCCCGGAACCGGGGCGCGCGCCCCGGCCGGCCACTGATGACAGAACGGCGGAACGAGCATGGGCCAGACCTTCACGGGGCTGCTCAAGGCAGTGCGGGCGAGAACCGGGCAGGGCTCCACGGCCCGGCCGGCCCCCACGGCCGCCCTGCGCCTGTGCGGCGACTACCTCGCGGGCCTCACCGCGGGCGGCCCCACGGGCGACGCCCCGCAGACCCGGCTCCTCGCCGCCATCGGCGGCCTCACCACGGCCTGCGGTACCGACGGGGACGACCTCTTCGACGCCCTGCTCCGCACCGGGCAGCGCGCCCTGGAGGCCGGAGGGGAGACGGAGACACATCTCGCCCTGGACATCGCCGTCGAGGCCACCGCGCTGCGCGCCAGGTCCAAGGGCGCATGGCGGCTGCGTGGAGGCGCGCTGGACGCGCTGGGCCGCCGGGACGAGGCGGAGCAGGCGTACGGAGAACACCTGGCGCTTCAGCAGAACCCGGCGGCGGCCGAGGACATCGTGCGCCGTGTCGCCACCCTGCGGGATCTCCGTACCTGTCTGGAGGAGGCCGCCGGGCTGCTCCCCGGCGAGGACGGCGACGCCCTGCGGGCGCTGCACAACGCCCCCGCCAGAGAGGCGCGTACGGTCTTCGCCGGGATCGTGCGCCGGCACACCGCCGAGCGTGGCGGCACGGCCGACCCGGCCGTCCGCCGCCTCACCGCGCGGTACGCCGCCTACCGCCGGCTCCTGGACCGGGACAGGATGGCCGACCCTCTGCTCGGCGGCGCGGAGCCGGCCGGGGTCGGCGCCCTGCGCCGCCTGATCGCGGGCCGGTCGGTCTGCCTGGTCGCGGGCGTGGCCCGGATCGCCGACGAGGAGAAGGCCCACGGCAGCCCGCTCGGCAAGCTGATCCACGGATACGACCTGGTGGTGCGCTGCGACACCCTTCCGGCCGCCGCCCCGCGCACCGACCTGCACGCGGTCACCCTGCGGGGGGACACTCCGTGGACGGGCCCGGCCTGGGACCGCCGGGCGGGCACCCGGCTGGTCTTCGGTGACTCGCTGTCGCAGTGGCGCCGTTCGCTGCGCGCCCGACTGGTCGCCGGCGCGCAGGACCACATCGGCGACGCCACGCTGCGGCATCCCCTGGACGACCCGGCCCTCCTCGGTGAGGACGTCTGGGGCCCGCGAACGGGCACCGCGTTCACCGTGCTCCGGCTGCTGGACTTCCTGGACGCGGCCGACCGCCTGGACCTCATCGGCTTCGGACTCCCGGGGCAGCTGTCGCCGCGCGAGCGGGAGTGGGTCACGGCCCGCGCGACACACGAGGACGAGACCGAGATGAGGACCGCGCTCCGATGAACAGCCCCGCCGAGCCCACCCACGGCAGACGCACCGGGCCCGCCGCCCCTCACGGACGGCCGGGCGCCCCCGACGCCGACGACCGGAGCGCCGTCACCGGCAAGCGCAGGATCGCCTTCGCCGCGTACGCCGACGAGGACCGGATGCCCGGTCTCCTGGTGCTGCTGCGCAGCCTCGCGCTGGCGGATCCGGCCGTCTGCGAGGACTTCCTCCTCCTGCACCCCGGGCTGCCCGACTCCGCGCTCGACGCCGCCCGCCGGCTGCACCCGCGCCTCGTCCCGCGTATCGCGGAGAGCCGCCTCGACGTCTTCCGGGCGACCGGTTACGACACCGTCGTCGCGCTCGGCCCCGACATGGTCGTCCTCGGCTCCCTCCGGCCGCTGCTGGCCCTCCGCACAGGAGTGGCAGCCGTGCCGCAGCCCGCCCCAGGCGGCGGACGGACCGTGCGGGACGACGGGCTGCTGGTCATCCAGCGCCAGGACGTGACGGACAGCGTGCTCGACGTCCTCGCCGAAGGCGGCGAGGACGCGGTGGACCGCGCGCTGACGGAGGCGGGCATCCTCGAACCGCTCGGCTCCCCCTACGACTTCCCGGCCGACCGGCTGTACGACGGCGTCCCCGTACCCGGGAGCACCGTCGTCCTGCACCTCGGCGAGGACCCTGCCCCCGGCACCCCGGCGCACGAGGCGCGCGAACGCTTCGAGCTGGACGACGCGGCATTCCGCGCCGCCTACTGCGCCCTCCCGGGACCCACCCACCCCGAACTGCTTCTGCACTGCGCCCTGCCGTTCCCCGAGGAGGGGCGTGCGCCCGTGGACCTGGTCCGCCGGGTCGCGGAGGTGCACCGGCAGCAGGGCCGCTACGACGAGGCCGTCGCCCTGTTGACCGCCGCCGTGGCGGACCGGCCCGACCTGCCGCGCTGCCAGGAGACGCTGGGCATCAGCCTGATGGCCCTGTCCCGCTACGAGGAGGCCGAGGCCCATCTCCTCCTGGCCACCGTGTCACCGGACTTCGCCGCCCGCGCCTACGGCCAGCTCGCCCGCCTGGCCTGGCTGCTGGGCCGGAACGAGGACGCGGCGGCGTACGCACGCGAGGGCCTCGACGCCGACCCCACCGACGGCAACTGCCACGCCTGGTACGTCCGTACGCGCTCTGCCGAGGGCCCCGTCCAGGGCTCCGCGGACGAACAGCTCGCCCATGTCGCCCTGTTCGCCGACGGTCAGGAGAACGCGGGCGACAAGGTGCTCCCCGAAGCGGTGCGCATGTGCTTCGGTCCCGACACCGGCCCCGCCCGCTGGCACGAGCGCTCCGTGCACCGGCTGGTCGACGAGCCCGCACTGGAGGAGCTGAACGCCCGGCGCGGCATCGTCGTCGGCGGCGGCGGCCTCTTCCTCCCGGACACCGCGCCCAACAGCAACAGCGGCTGGCAGTGGAACATCCCCGATGACGTCCTGGCCCGGATCACCGCGCCGCTCGCCGTCTTCGCGGTCGGCTACAACGTCTTCGACGGCCAGCGCTACCGCAGGGAGCGCTTCGCGGAGAGCCTGCGCGCCCTGGTCGGGAAGGCGGCCTTCTTCGGACTGCGGAACCACGGTTCGGTGGACCGGGTCAGGGAACTCCTGCCCGAGGAGCTACGGGACCGGGTGCGCTACCAGCCGTGCCCCACGACCGTCGCCCGCCACCTCGACCCCGCCCTGGACGACGGCGTGAGCCGGGACGACACCGTGCTGGTCAACTGCGCCTACGACCGCGCCGGCCTGCGTTTCGGCCACGACTACGGCCACTTCCTGGCCGAGTCGGCCGCCGCCGTACGCGCCGTCGGCGAGCGCGCCGAGGTCCGTTACGCGGCCCATATGCCGGCCGACGAGAAGTTCGTCCACGACCTGCGCCGGGAACACGGCATCGCCCTCCCGGTGGAGCCGCTGTACCTGTTCTCCAACGACCGCATCCGCGAGCTCTACCGGCGCACGCGACTGGTCATCGGCATGCGCGGGCACGCGGGAATGATCCCCTTCGGCTGCGGCACGCCGATCATCAGCCTGGTCTCGCACCCCAAGCTCGCCTACTTCCTCGCCGACATCGACCGCCCCGACTGGGGGGTGTCCGTCCACGACCGTGCGCTGGGCGCCCGCCTCGCCGAGCGTGCGGCGGCCGTGCTCGACGACCACGGGGCAGCCGTGGCCGACGTACACGGCCGGCAGGAGCACCTGTGGTCGGTCACCCGCGCCAACCTCGCCGAGCTCCGGGACGTCTTCGGCCTGCCGGACCCCTTCTCCGGGCGCCCCCTCCCGCACCTCCCCGGCCCCAGGACCGCCGAGCCGGCACGCGGCCTTCACCTGCCGGACACCCGGACGAAGTGACTGTTCACCTGACCGGAGTTCCTCCGGGACCCGCCCGTTCATAGCCTTCGTTGACCATGTCTTCTTCTGTCTCCCCGGCCGGCTCGCCTGCCCCCGCGCAGTCCCCGGAGCCCGCCCCCGCACCCCGCCCGCGCCGCGAACACCGGTACGACATCGATCTGATCCGGCTGCTCTGCTCCGTCGGCGTGATCCTCTGCCACACGGGCTCCGCCTTCGTGAGCACGGCGGGCCGGGACGCCGCCAACGGCCCCGGCACCTACTGGGCGGGCCTGGCGGCGGACTCGGCGGGCCGCTTCGCCGTCCCGCTGTTCTTCGCGATCGCCGGATGGGTCGTCCTCGTCGGCGCCCCCGTCCGGGACGGCCGGCAGCTGTGGCAGCGCATCGTGCGGATCCTGGTGCCGCTCGCCGTGTGGACGGTGCTCTACGTGGCATGGGGCCGGCTGCGCGGCACCAACGACGCACCGGCCGGCGAGCTGGCGTTCGACGCGCTGTTCGCCTCGGTGCGCCCGGCGTACCACCTCTGGTACCTGTACGCCTACATCCCCGTGATCCTGCTCCTGGCCTTCGCCGCCCTGGTGAAGTCCGGCAAGCGCCCCTGGGGCCTCGGCGTCGCCCTCCTCGTGCTGGGCGCCGCTCCGACCCTCTTCGGCGACCTGGGGAAGGTCACGGACCTGGAACTGCCGCGCTTCGGCTGGAGCTTCGGCCCGTACCAGCTGATCTACGCGGTCCTCGGCGCCCTGGTCCTCGCACTGCCCGCCGGTACGTTCGGCAGGCGGAGCCTGTGGTGGCTGCTCCCGGCGGGGGCGTTCCTGGCCGCGATCATCGCCTACCAGCACGAGGTGCACTACGCGATCCCGTACGCGAGCGTCCTGGTGGCCCTGTTCAGCGCGGTTGTGCTGGTCTCGCTGCACGGGCTGCGCGTCCCGGAGCGCCTGCGCCCGGCGCTGGCCCGGCTGGCGGGCGCCTCGTTCGGCGCGTACATGATCCATGTGCTGGTGCTGGGTGTCCTCACCGACGTACTCGTCGACGCAGACCTCTCACTGCCGGTTGCGGCGGCCCTGGTCGTCACCGTGACCGCCGCCACGACGGCCCTCTCCTTCGGCGCGGCCATGCTGTGGACCCGGCTCGGCCTGACGCGGCTGCTGGGCTGAGTACCGGCGCCGGGGCCTGCGCGCAGCGGGCCTGCCCCGGCCGTCCGCCGGCGGGTGCGTCATGTCGGCAACGCGGGCACGGTGAAGACTGCTCAGGCCGGGCAGGGAGTCCGGGTCCCCGCGGGTGGGACGATGCGGCCACCCGGGGAAGCGACCCACGCAGGACCTGATGTCCAGTCAGGAAGCCCGTGGCGCCGCCCCGGCCTCAGGATTCTTCGACCGCTCCCGGACCCGAGGTGTGATTCCCATGAGACCGACCCGCGCGGCGCTGGCCGTGACCGCAGGAGCCCTTGCTCCGGCCCTGCTGCTCGCCACTCCCTCGTTCGCCGCAGGTGCGTCCCCGTCGCCCGTCACCGCGTCGGTGGCGAAGGCCACGGCCGCTTCCAACTCCCCTTACGACTCCATGTCGCTGACCGAGCTCCGTGTCGAGGTCTTCACGGTTCTGGGTGACCCCGACAGTGGACCTACCGTGCGCGAGGAGGCCGTGAAGGCGCTGGAGACCGATACGGCCGAGGCACTGCGCTACTTCCTGGAGACCGGACGCGGGATCGCTCAGGCGACGGACGACCGCGTGGCGGTGTTCACGATCCTGAGCGCCCCCGGCACGGGCCGGACGGTTCATGAGGCGGCCGTGAAGGCGCTCGAAGCCGATACGGCAGAGGCGCTGCGGCACTTCCTGGAGACCGGGCGCTGGGACGCGCAGGAGGTGGACGACCGAGTGACGGTGTTCAGGATCCTGAGCGCCCCCGGGACCGGCGAAGCCCTGCGTGCGGCGGCCATCGCCGTGCTGGAGGACGGCTCCCGGGAGGCGCTGCGCCACTTCGTCGAAGTCGGACAGTACGAGGTGTGACTCCCCGACGCCCGTGCTTCCGCGTCGGCGCACCGTCTCATCTTCCGACTCCCCGCTTCAGGGACCGCGCTCGCCGCGCGAGCCGGCGCAGTGTGGGGTTCCGGCGGACGAAGGCGAGGCGGGCGGGGACGACGCCGGGGAGGGCCAGCGACCCGAGGCGGCGGCGTTTGAAGTAGCGCCAGGTCCGGGTGTTCAGACGGGTGGAGAGATAGCGCTCGGCGGCCGGGCGGAGGTCCGGGCGGACGCGTGGCTGCATGGCGAAGGCGACGGCCGGCAGCAGGCCGTCGAGGGCCTCGGCCACCGTGGCCTCCGTCAGCGGCGGCCGGTCCGCCACGGCGGCGGCGTCGGCCAGGTCGGGCAGCAGGGCGTCGACGATCGTGACCGGGATCCTCGCCGGGTTCTCGTACGGGGTGAGGCGCTCCAGGAGGGTGCCGGTGCCGGTCCTCGCCACCGGCAGCCCGTAGTACGCGGCCGCGGTGAGCAGCGCCGTCGAGAACGTGCCGACGACGAGCGCGGGGCGCAGCCTCTCGTAGAGGACCTCGGCCGGGAGGGCGGAGTCCGGGACGGTCAGCTCGACTCCTAGGCGGACGGCCTCCGCCCGCAGGGCCGCGACGGAGGGCGCGGGGCCGCTGGGGTGGGGCTGGAGGACGAGGTGGGTGTGGCCGAGGGCGGCCGTGCCGCGGATCATCCGCAGGTGGAGCTCCGTCTCCTCGGCGGCGGGGAGTGCCCCCGCCCCGGAGAGAAGCAGTACCGCAGCCCCCTGTGGGGCCCCGGACTCCGGTGCGGACTCAGCGAGTTCGGCGAAGACCTTGAGCAGGGCCGGAACGGGCAGCGGACGGGGTACGGCGTCGAACTCGCCCAGCAGCAGCGGTGTCAGGCCGGGGAGCAGGTCCGGGTACAGCAGCTGCCGGACGCGGGTGCCGATCAGCGGCGGGATCTTGCCTCCGGTCGGGCCGTAGCCGGTCAGCCCGTCCGCGTACACGGTCACCGGCCCGCCGGTGAAGATCTGGGCGACGGCCTGGGAGGGGGAGGCGTGCGGGGACTCCAGGGCCAGCTCGACCTCCTCGTCCCCGAGGTCCCACGCGCGCCGCAGGTGGCGTTCCCACAGGGGTACGTCGTCGGCCCGGGGGGTCCAGGCGCCGGGGTGCAGCGGGAACACGGCGTCGTTCCACGAGAGCACCTCGTCGAAGCGGGTGCGCAGCTGTTCGAACCCGGGTGTCGCGTCGACCGGGGGTGTCGCCTCGGGGATCGCCGTGTTGTCGCTCAGCAGGAGGATGCGGCGTCCGGAGCTCTCGAAGCAGCCCGAGTCGAGGGCCGCGGCGAGCACGGCCGTGCCGTGGAAGCTGGAGGCGACGAAGATCTGGACGGTCACGCGGCGGTCGCTCCCTCGGTGACGGCGGACCGGCGGCGCAGCTTGCGCAGCACGGTCGCCCGTTCGGTGTCCATCGAGTCCAGTACGTCGTCGAGCACGCGCCGGGGCATGTTTCCGAGTGCCGCCGAGGCGAGTGATTTGAGCGTACGGGCCACGGACGGTTCGAATTTGTCGATGGATCCGACGTGATGCGAAATGACGGCGCAGTATGTCCGCACGGCTTTCGGCATCAGGATGTCGGCATCGCGGTCCGCCGCCGTATCGGCCACCACCTGGTCGTATGCCCGAATGAAATCCAGCTGGCGCTCGTCCCCGATCTGGGTGAGGGATGAAGCGACCCCCCGCCGGTAGAAATGGCCCAGCGTTCCCAGGACCGCGAAGGATTCCGCCTCCCGGTGCAGCCGCCAGATCCACGGCCGGTCCTCGGCGGTGCGCAGCCCGTCGGTGAAATGCAGCAGCCCCCGGTCCAGCAGGCCGCGGTGGTAGAGCCCCGCCCAGGCGAAGGCGTAGTCGACCGAGGTCGTCCGGTCGGCCGGCAGGATCGCTTCCCTGGGGTCGCTCACCACTCCGCGCAGGCCGTGCGGGACGCGGCGCACCGTGCGGGACACGCCGGTGACCTGGACGTGGTCCGTGCGCACGAACGTGCAGCCCAGGGCCTCGGTCCGGGCGAGCAGCCGGTCGTAGTGGCCGGGTGCGAGCCAGTCGTCGCCGTCCAGGAAGGCGATGTACTCGCCCCGGGCGGCGTCCAGGCCGGTGTTGCGGGCGGTGGCCAGACCGGCGTTGCGCTCATGCCTGTGCACGACCACCCCCTCGATCTCGTCCTGGGCCCGGCGCAACAGATCCGGCGTCCCGTCGGTCGAGCAGTCGTCGACGAGGATGAACTCGAAATCCTCACGGGTATTGGCCCGCAGACTTCTGAGTGTGTCGGGTGCGTATGCCTGGACGTTGTAGAACGGCACGATGACGGAGAGCTTGACCACCCTCGTCACGCTAGGGGTGGCCCCGGCATTTACCTTGACTCCCGCCCGTACGGAAAGTGAACGGCGCGCATCGGGAAAGTGAACCGGCCTGCTCGCGGGCCCGATTCGGCCTCCCGAAGGGGCGAATCCCCAATCGTCGACCGGCTGTTAACCATCTGTTGCCATCACGTTGGGCCGCGGATCGAAATGGCTTCCTAACTTTTACGACGTGCCCCCCCGTACCGATGACGCGGCCGCTCCGGCCGCCACACCAGCAGCCGGCCGCCCGGCCCTCCGCATCGCCGTGCTCGCCGACTCCGACACCCGGTGGAAGTGGGGCGCGCTCACCGCGCGCCGCCTCTCCACCACCCCGGAGTCCGGAGCCACGGAGCGTTCCGTGGAGATCAGCGGACTGCTGCTGCGTGGCCGGGCCACCCCGACGCCCCGCCAGCTCGCCGAGGTGGGCGAGGTCGGCGTCGACGCCGCCCGGGTGCGCGAGGTGACGGCGGTCGAGTTCCTGCACACGGTGCGGGACGAGGCGTACGACGTCGTCGTCCTCGCGCTCGTGGGCGGCGCGGTCCAGGCGATGCTGCACGGCCTGGCCGCACTGGACCTGCCCCGCAGGCCCGTCGTCGTCACCGGCTACGTCGGGGTCGTCTACGAGAAGCTCGCCGACGGGCTGCTGCTGCGCCACGGCGCGGACGTCGTCCTCGCCAACTCCCGCCACGACGGGGAGCGGTTCCGCGCGGTCTACGAAGGGGTCGGTGCCGACGCGTCGTCCGTCACCGAGGCCGCCCTGCCGTTCCTCGGCGGGGAGCCGCACCGGGCGCAGGAAGGCCGCGACACCGTCGTGTTCGCCGCCCAGCCCTCCGTGCCGGCCTCCCGCGCCGACCGCACGTACCTGTTGCGCCGGCTCGTCGAACACGCCCGGCTGCACCCCACCCGCGAGGTGCTGCTGAAGCTGCGCTCCAAGCCCGGTGAGCACACCACGCACATCGAGGAGCTGCCCTACCAGCGGCTCGCCGAGCGGATCCCCGGCGGCCTCCCGCCGAACTTCCGCCTCGTGTACGGGCACATGGGCGAGGTCCTGGACCGCACCGACCTGCTGGTCACCGTGTCCTCGACCGCCGCGCTGGAGTCCCTGCACCGGCGGATCCCGACCGCGATCCTCTCCGACCTCGGCGTACGCGAGGCCCTCGGCAACCACCACTTCATCGGATCGGGACTGATCACGTCCTGGGACCACCTCGACGGCGGTCTCCGCCCCGAGCCCGACGAGGAGTGGCTCTCCGGCCAGGGCGTCGCCGCCGACGGCACCTACGGGACGGCCTACGACACCGCCCGCGTCCGGGTGGCGGCGCTGCTCGCCGCCGGGCCGCTTCCCCGTCTCGCCCCCTACTACACGCCCGCCACCGCGCCCGGATACCTCCCCGGCATCCTCGCCCGCTACCACCTGGGCCCCGACGGCCACCCGCTTCCGGGCGCCGTCACCCCCAAGAAGACGGGCCGGGTCCGGGGCGCGGTCCGCGAAACCGTACGCAACGCGGCGCGCGGCGCCTACCGCCACGGCGTCCAGCGGGTCGCCCCCGTGATCCGGCGGATGGGCGAGCTGTGACCACCGATTCAGGAGCACCCATGACCCCGCCCCCCACCGTGCTCGCCGTGATCCCCGCCCGCGGCGGATCCAAGGGCGTGCCCGCGAAGAACCTCGCCCGCGTCGGCGGCGTACCGCTCGTCGCCCGCGCCGTCCGCGCCTGCCTCGCCTCGCCCGAGGTCACGGACGTCGTCGTCACCACCGACGACCCGGCCATCTCCGCGGCGGCCGTCGCCGCCGCGGAGACCCTGGGGGAGGGCTCCCGGCTGCACTGCGTGCAGCGCCCCGCCGCGATCGCGGGCGACACGGCCACCAGCGAGGACGCGGTCCTGCACGCCCTGCACAGCTACGAGACGACGACGCACGGCCGGAAGGCCGACGTGGTGCTCCTGGTCCAGTGCACGAGCCCCTTCATCACCCGCGAGGACATCGACGGCGTCGCCACCGCGGTCGCCCGCGACGGCGCCGACACCGCTGTCACCGTGGCGCCCTTCCACGGCTTCGTGTGGCGCGACGGCAGCGCGGTCGAGGGGGACACCTACGGCGTCAACCACGACAAGGCCGTACGCCCCCGCCGTCAGGACCGCCCCCAGGACTACCTGGAGACCGGCGCCGCGTACGCCATGGACGTCGAGGGCTTCCGCGCCCACCGCCACCGCTTCTTCGGCCACACGGCGCTCGTACCCACCGACCCGGCCCGGGTCCTGGAGATCGACGACCCGCACGACCTGGCCCGCGCCCGCGCCCTCGCGCCGCTCCTGGACCCCTCCCCGTTCCCCACCCGGGCGGACATCGACGCCGTCGTCCTCGACTTCGACGGCACGCAGACCGACGACCGCGTCCTCATCGACTCCGACGGCCGCGAGATCGTCTCCGTGCACCGCGGCGACGGCCTCGGCATCGCCGCCCTGCGCCGGGCCGGCGTACCGCTCCTGATCCTGTCCACGGAACAGAACCCGGTCGTCGCCGCCCGCGCCCGCAAACTCCAGGTCCCCGTCCTGCACGGCATCGACCGCAAGGACCTGGCACTCAAGCAGTGGTGCGAGGAGCAGTCCATCGCTCCCGACCGCGTGCTCTACGTCGGCAACGACGTCAACGACCTGGCCTGCTTCGGCCTGGCGGGCTGGCCCGTCGCCGTCGCGAGCGCCCACGACTCGGTACGCGCCGCCGCGCGCGCCGTGACCACCAACCCGGGCGGCTCCGGCGCCATCCGCGAGATCGCGGCCTGGCTCCTGGGCCCCACCCTCTCCACCGGAACCACCCCCACCCCCACCAAGTAACGTCCCCACCACGTAAGGACGCACCACCATGAGCAACACCTCCCGTCTGCGCACGTTCGGCACCCGCACCGCCGGACCCGGCCACCCCGTCTACGTCACCGGCGAGATCGGCATCAACCACAACGGCGACCTGGACAACGCCATCGCGCTGATCGACGTGGCCGCCGAAGCCGGCTGCGACGCGGTCAAGTTCCAGAAGCGCACCCCGGAGATCTGCACCCCGCGCGACCAGTGGGACATCGAGCGCGACACCCCCTGGGGCCGGATGACGTACATCGACTACCGCCACCGCGTCGAGTTCGGCGAGGCCGAGTACACCGCCATCGCCGAGCACTGCGCCAAGCGCGGAATCGACTGGTTCGCCTCCCCGTGGGACACCGAGGCCGTCGCCTTCCTCGAGAAGTTCGACGTCCCCGCGCACAAGGTCGCCTCCGCCTCGCTCACCGACGACGAGCTGCTCCGCTCCCTGCGCGCCACCGGCCGCACCGTCATCCTCTCCACCGGCATGTCGACGCCGAAGCAGATCCGCCACGCGGTCGAGGTCCTCGGCAGCGACAACATCCTGCTCTGCCACGCCACCTCGACGTACCCGGCGAAGGCCGAGGAGCTCAACCTGCGGGTCATCAACACCCTGCAGCAGGAGTACCCGAACGTCCCGATCGGCTACAGCGGCCACGAGACGGGCCTGCAGACGACCCTCGCCGCCGTCGCGCTGGGCGCCACCTTCGTCGAGCGCCACATCACCCTGGACCGCGCCATGTGGGGCTCCGACCAGGCCGCCTCCGTCGAGCCGCAGGGCCTCACGCGCCTCGTCCGCGACATCCGCACCATCGAGGCGTCGCTCGGCGACGGGGTCAAGAAGGTGTACGAGTCCGAGCTCGGCCCGATGAAGAAGCTCCGCCGGGTCGCGGGCGTCGTCGCCGAGGGCGAGAACGCGCCGGCCGCCGAGCCGGTCGCGGTCTGACGGGCCGGCCGGTGAACCTCGCCTTCGTCGAGAGCCCGGTCCAGCTCCTGAACGTCCTGGAGTGGACCCACACCCGGGGAGGAACCGACACCACGGTCGTCGTCCTCCCCCCGGTCGACCCGATGTCGCGCGGACAGCTGCGCAGGATGGCGGAACTGGCCCGCGACGAGGGCATCACCGTCCGCTGGCAGGAGGCGCGCGGGGAGACCGGCGCGCCTCTGAAGGCCCTGCGGGCGCTGACCGGCCTGATCCGCAAGGCCGACCGCATCGTCATCGGGGACCCCTTCTCCCGGTACGTGCAACTGCTCCTCACCCTGGTCCGGGCCCGCCGGATCACGGTCGTCGACGACGGCACGGCCACCATGGAGTTCGTCGCCCAGCTGGCGCGCGGCGAACGCCTGGTGCGCTGGCACCGCCGGGGGAGCGGGGGCCCGCGCGAGCTGCTCCTGGCCCCGGTCACCACCGCGGCCCGCCGCAGTTTCACCCCGTCGGCGTCCCGCACCGTCGAGGTCTTCACCGCGATGCCGGTGGACGCCCCCGACGGCATCGAGGTCACGGCGAACACCTTCGCCTGGACCCGGGAGCGTTTCGGCCCGCCCCTCATCACCAAGGGCGCCGACCTGGTCGGCACCTCCCTCGTGGAGACCGGCGTGGTCGACCCCGCCCCGTACGAGGAGGCGGTCACCTCGCTGGCCCGCGCCCACGGCGCGACCCGCTACTTCGCCCACCGCCGAGAGTCCGCGGACAAGCTCCACGCCCTGGAAGCCGCCACCGGCCTGGAGATAGTCCGCCCCGACCTGCCACTGGAACTCATCGCCCGCAGAGGCCCGGTCGGCCACACGGTGCTGAGCTTCCCGTCCACCGTGGTCCACACCCTCCCGCTGGCCCTGGCGGGCACGGGCGTGAAGGTCGCGGTGTGCGACATAGCGCCGGAGTGGCTCCGCGACACGGCGTCCCCGCGCGCCCAGGGCTTCCTGAGCGGAGTCACGGAGACGGCCAAGGACGTGCAGCGGCTCGCCCCTTGGCGGGCCACAGCGGTGGCGAAGGGCTGAGGGCGGTTGCTGGTTCCGTGCACGGCGGGGAGCGTCGCCCCGATACGCTGCACTCCGTGAAGATCACGACCGCACCGACTGCCTCCATGCCCGTCATCGGCATGGCCCGACCTGGAGTCCGAGCGGATGCCTCACTCGCTGACACCCCGTGACACGGGGAACCTGCCCGCGATCGGCGCACCTCCGCTGATCCGTCTCGACGCGTACGTCGCCGAGGACGGTTCGACGGTGGTCAACGGCCATCTGCTGGAGATGGGCGGCACGCGCCCGCCCAACGAGGCGATCCTCGACGCCGTGGCCATGTTCGCCCGCACCCTGGGGGCTCCGGTGGCGGCGACCGTCATCGACCGCAGCGTGCGGCAGGTGGCGCGGCTCCGGGTGCACCCCGACGGCTCCAGCCGGACCATAGGCGAGGAGGAGGACCTGCCGCCCGGGCGCGAGCGAACCACCGCGGAGGAAGAGGCGTTTCCTCCGCTAGCCCGCGTCGAGCGGATCATTCAGCACGCCCGGCGCGAGGAGCTGCACGCCGCGTTCGTCCTCGCCGGCGCACTGCGGGAGCACCTGACGCTGCGCCGGGGCGCGGAGGACGAACTGTCACTGGAGGCTCGGGCGATCGAGGCGTACATCGCCTATCTCCGGGGCGACTACATGACCTCCACCGCCCTCGCGCTGACCGTCGCGCGCATCCGCTGCCGCACCGATCTGAAGCGGTCCGTGCCCGAGGTGGCCCGGGCCACCGCGGCGTGGCAACGGATGCAGGACGAAGGTCAGATAACGACCCGGGGGAGGGAACTGCTGCATATGTGGGAGCGGTTGTCCGCGGAGGGCCTCTTACGGGAACCGTCCCACCAGGCCATGGCCCAGGCCGTCCGGAGCCGGATGGAACGGGGCAGCCAGTACGTGGAAGGGCAGAGCCCCGCACCAGTGGCGACTCTGACCGCAGCTCAGGTACCCGCCACCCCCGAGGACGAGCCGCTCAGGCCCACCCGAAGGGGATTGCGCCGCTTCACCAGACGACCGGCCCGATCAGACGACTGAACCGGCCCGCCACCCCTTACGTCAGTTGATCCTGACCGGAGTCCCCGGGCGGGCCGGGCGCGGCGCTCAGGCGTCAACACTGCTCACCGGCCGGCACGGCCCACGCGCGAAGCGCTACCGGTCCGCGTTCCGCCAGACGGTCAGGTCTCCTGTGAGGAAGGCGATGTCCGGGAGGGCGGTCGACTTCGTCTGGATCACGTACAGCCCGATGTTGCCCTCGTCGTCCTTCATACAGATTTCGGTACCGGCCGCCGCCGCGGCCAGCGGCCAGCTGTGCTTCGCGGCGCTCCCGAGCATGAGACGGCACTCGTCGAGGGTCGTGCCATGTCCTCCGAAGATCTGCATGAACACGACGTTGTCGCTCTTCAGTTCACAGCCGGCCTGCTCACAACCGAAGCGGATGTCGCCCTTTCGGCCCTTCAGCTCCGGCTCGGAGTTGTCGAGGCTCAGCGAGTTCTTCGCGTCCAGCCACACCCCGGGGAACCCCTCCGGCCGCAGATCCTGGGACGAGCCCGACGGGAACACGGCGTCGTCGGACGCGTCGTCACCGGCCCCGGCCGCCGACGGATCCGAGGCACCGGACGGATCCGAGGCCTTGGACGGTTCCGTGGAGGGGCCCGTCGACGATCCCGGTGCGGATTCCGACGAGCGTGCGGCAGGTCCGGTCGCGGACGCCGTGGGGCCGGCCGTGCTCCGGTCGCCGAACCGGTCCATCGCGTCCATGACCGACCAGGCCAGTGCCACCACAGCCAGCGCCCCACCTACGACACAGGCGGTCGCGATCAGCGCTGTGCTCCGCCTGCGGGCCTTACGTTGCTCCGGCGTCGGCGTCGGCCACGCGAACTGCGGCTGCGGATAGGCGGGGCCGGACGGCACCCGCTGCTGCGGCGCGGTCGGCGCAGGTGCGGGAACCGGCGGCTGCGGGTAGGCCGGGGTCGGCTCCGGTACCGGCGCCGGGACCACGGGCTCCGGCCCGGTGATCTCCCGCCACACGGCAGGTCCGCTGCCCGCGTCGGCGTCCGCCCCCAGCCGCTCCCGGCACCAGCCCACGACCTCCTCCGGTGTGGCCCGCGCGGCCGGGTCGGCGGCCAGGCACCGGGTGAACAGCGGACGTACCGATTCGGGCAGCGAGGACAGGTCGGGTTCGGAGTGCACGATCCGGTACAGCACGTTGACGGCCGGACCGTCGCCGTAGAGCGGCTTCCCGAGCAGCGCGAACGCCGCGGTCTGGGCGAGCGCGAAGACGTCGGTCGCCGCCGTGATCTCACTCCCGGAGGCCTGTTCCGGGGCCATGAAGGAGGGCGTGCCGATCATGCCACCGGTCGCGGTGTACGAGGTCCCGTCGGCGGCCAGCGCGATACCGAAGTCGATCACCCGCGGCCCGTCGGCGGCCAGCAGCACGTTCGACGGCTTCAGGTCGCGGTGCACGATGCCCTCGGCGTGGATGGCCTGCAGTGCCTCGGCCACCCCTGCCATCAGCCACAGCGCCGCGGGCACCGGCAGGGGCCCGCTCCGGGTCACCGCCTCCGTCAGCGACGGGCCCGGCACATACAGCGTGGCCAGCCACGGCGGTACGCCCTCCGCGTCGGCGTCGATCAGCTCGGCGGTGTACGCACCCCGGACCCGTCGGGCTGCTTTGATCTCCCGGCCGAACCGACGCCGGAAGTCCGGATCGTCGGCGAGCTCCGGCCGCACGACCTTGATCGCCACGGGACGGCCGCCCTGGGTGTGCGACAGATACACCCGGCCCATGCCACCGGCCCCCAGCCGCGCGGCGAGCCTGTAGCCCGCCACCACGGGCGGGTCGTCGGCCTGAAGTGGCTCGAATACATCCATCGCATGGCTCATCGGCCCTGTACCCCCCACAGTGATGCGTTGGCCAACGGCAGCAGCCTATGCGGGGTGTTGACGCACCCCGTCCGCAGGGGACTCGGGCACGGCGCCCAGGGGTTGCAGCAGGGGGCGTTTCGCGGTGCGGCCGTCGCCGGAGGACCGGCCGCGCAGGCGGCGCCCGAGCCACGGGCCGAGGAAGCCGGCGGCCCAGCGCACTTCGGCACCCGCGGCTTGCCAACGCGAAGGAAGCCGCTGTTCCGGCAGGGGAAGGGTCCAGGCGTCGCCGCTTCCGGGCAGCTGGATGGCCTGAGCGACGGCGGCGGCGATCCGCTCGTGACCGAGGGGGCTGGTGTGGAGCCGGTCCGTACTCCACAGACGCGGATCAGCGGCGGCGGCATGCAGGTCGATCTCGGCGACAGCGACCCCATGACGGGCGGCCGCGGCGCGGATGTGGGCGTTGAGGTCGAACACGCGGCCTCGGACCGGCCGGGCAAGGGGCGCGATCTTCCCCACGTCGGGGAAGGTCATCGTCACCACCCGGGCCCCGGCGGCCGTGAGCTCGGCGAACATCTCCTCCAGGTGCCCCGCCACCTCTGCCGCGTCGAACCGGGGCCGGAGCACGTCGTTGACCCCGGCGACGACGGTGGCCAGGTCGGGCCGCAGGGCCAGGGCGGGCCCCAGCTGCTCGGCGCGGACCTGGCCCGCGACACGGCCGCGTACGGCAAGGTTCGCGTACTGGAGACCGGGGTTGACGGCTGCGAGTTGCTCGGCGAGCCGGTCGGCCCAGCCGCGCAGCCCGACGGTGTCGTCCCCGTCGCCGACGCCTTCGGTCTGACTGTCGCCCAGGGCGACATAGCGCACGTATTCACCGCTCGGCACGGGTGGACTGCCTTTCCTTGAGGACGGATGCGATCCGCAGGCACCAGTCCCGGTGTTCCTGCTCGAAGGACAGGCCGCGCAGGCACGTCAGGTACGGTCCGATCCGCTCGCCGTGGCGGAGGAACTCCTCCTCGTCCACGTCACCGCGGAGCTGCCGCAGGAGCTTGCCGAGAAGCTCGATCTTGCCCTCGGCCGCTGACGCCCGTTCATCGAGCTGGGCGATCACCGCCGCCGTGCCGACACGGTCGGCGACCTGAACCTTGACGAGCAGATCGTCGCGGATGGACGAGGGCTTCGACGCGAATGCGGCGAAGTCCTCCAGCTCGGCGCGGCCGGCGTCGGTGACCTGGAACAGGCGTTTGTTGGGCCGGGTCTCCTGGACCACCTGCCGGCCCGCGATCAGCCCTTCCTTCTCCAGCTTGGTCAGTTCGGCGTACAGCTGCTGCGGCAGGGCGTGCCAGAAGTTCGCGACGCCGATGTCGAACGCCTTCGCCAACTGGTATCCGCTGTACTCGCCGTCCAGCAGCGCCGCCAGCACCGCGTGTCGCAGAGCCATGGAGGCACCCCCTTCCCTCTCCCTCGCGCATCATACTCAAGAATATGACTAATCAAATCCTTGAGTATCGATGCGGACGCACTCCAGGCCGGACGAAGCGCTTACTCACGGGTGCGTACCCCACTAATTAGTCCGTTCTGGTCAACTCCGCAGGCGGCATCGAGGATTCAGGAGAAGGGCAACAGGAAGGGAAATACCGGAAGTGACAGCCAACAGCAGACCCCAGGTGAGCGTTCTCGGGCTGGGTGCGATGGGCAGCGCCCTCGCGGGCGCCCTGGTGAAGGCCGGATACGCGACGACGGTCTGGAACCGCTCGCCGGGAAAGGCGGACGACCTTGTCGCGCAGGGCGCGGAGGCCGTACCCACGGCCGGTGACGCGGTCCGGGCGGACGGTCCGGTGATCGCATGCCTGCTGGACCACGCGTCGGTCCACGAGGTGCTGGACCCGCTCGTCGGGGAGCTGGCCGGACGAACCCTGATCAACGTGACCACGACGTCACCGGCGCGGTCACGGGAGCTCGCCGCCTGGGCCGCCCGTGCCGGGATCGCGTATCTGGACGGCGGCATCATGGCCGTACCGTCCATGATCGGCAGGCCCGGGTCCTCGGTCCTCTACAGCGGGTCGGCCGAGGTCTTCGGGCAGTGCAAGCCGCTGCTCGACGAGTGGGGTACCAGCACCTACTTCGGCGAGGACGCCGGGCTTGCGTCCCTGTACGACCTCGCGCTGCTCGCGGGCATGTACGTCATGTTCGCGGGATTCATGCACGGCGCCGCGATGGTCGCGCCGGAGGGTGTGACGGCGGGGGAGTTCGCCGCCAGTGCCACGCCGTGGCTGAAGGCGATGGCCGAGAGTTTCGGGGAGTTCGCGGCCGTCATCGACGGCGGGGACTACACCGTCGAGGGGCAGCAGAGCCTCAAGTTCTCCAGCCTCGGTGATCTCCTCGTCGCCAGTTCCGACCAGGGCATCAGCACGGAGGTGGTCGCCATGGTCCAAGGGCTCATCCAGCGTCAGATCGATGCGGGCCACGGCGACGAAGGATTCGCCCGGATCATCGAGAGCATCAAGCGGCCGGGCTGAGGGCGCGCCAGGTCCGGAGCGGAGGCCCGAAGCTCGGCCCCCGGGGCTCGGGCCCCGAGCGCCGGGATCGGCCGGTTCACTCGTTCGGGGGTACGCAGACGGGTACGGGCCCGAAGCTCAAGCTTCGGGATCCGAGGGTCGGGGTCCGAGGGCCGGGACCCGAGACGTGTAGTCAACCGGTAGGGAAAAAGGGTTCTGGGAAAACCTCCCCACCCTCCCGGACCCGTCACGGCCAGCAAGTATGACTAATCGTGACCAGCTTGCGGCGCAGCGTCGTGAGTGCTTACGGTGCGACAACTAAACGACCCCGACGTGGTGTTGGTCGCACCATGCCGGGGTCTCACCCCAAGATCGAAGAAGGCGATCTCGTGGCTACCCAGCACATTAACTCCGCCCTCCGTGCCCCCGCACCCCTCTCCCGCCCGTACGCGAAGGCCAACCCGGGTTACGGCAAGCGCTCCGCGCCGGACCAACGGCCGCCCCGGCCCGATGATTTCGGCCTGCTGCCGGAGCGCGAGCGGTACGTCGCCGGATATGTCGACCACCTGCCCGACGGCGCGGCGATGGACATCAAGTCCCTGGCCAAGTCCCTGCCGCTGTACGGGCAGATGGCCGTCGGAAGTGCGTTGCGTGCCCTGGGCGTGGCCGGACACCTTCGCCACGTGCGGTGCCCCGCAGACGCCGGGGGCGGTCAGATCCGCTGGATCACCCGCACCTACTGGTCCCGTACCGCCCGCGACAACGAGTGGTGGGCCACCTTCCTCGGCGCCGCCCCCTCGATTCCATCCGCCCCCGCCGTACCGCAGCAGCGGACCCAGGAGCCCGAATCGGCACCCGCGCCGGAGGAGGCCCCGCAGAAAGCCCCCACGACCGCCTACCTCGCTCTGGCCCAGCTCGGCCGGGCCGATGCCCGTCTCGCCCTCTCCGCCGCCGACTGCGCCGCACTGGAGGAGGCCGCCGCCGCCTGGCTGGCGCGGGGCGTGGACGCCGAATACCTGGTCCGGACTCTGACGGCAGGGCTTCCGGCGGCCGTCGACTCACCTGTGGGCCTCGTCAGGCGCCGACTCCGCGACAAGCTCCCGCCCCTGCTGCCCACCGCCGCCCCGGCCGCCGCACCAGGCGTGCCCGAGCACCGCCCGATGGTCGAGTGCACGGAGTGCGGCGCACCGGGCCGCCCCGAAGCGCTCCCTGACGGCCTCTGCCGCTCCTGCCGCACCCCTGGCCCGGCCGCCGACAGCACGGCCGACCCTGAGCTGCCCGCCGAGCGCGATGTCGCGGCGTATGTGGGCACCCTCCGCGGCCTGCTCAAGCTGCCATGAGTGCGGGCACCTCGCGCAGCCTCGTGCCGGAGTAGCGAATGGCAGAGCATACCCACCTCAACCTCTCGTCACACGCCGCAACACTGCTTTTTGTTCCCCTGGGTGGCTGAACTTTTGTCGATCAGTGGCCAGTTGTGGGTACCGGGGGCCTACCCTTGACTGGGTGAACCAGTTGAAGTCCCGTGCGCCCCACGCCGAGGCCGTCCTGCCCGGCGCCCTGCCCGACGACCTGCGTGCCGAGCTCGTCGCCTTCCGCCGTGATCTGCACATGCACCCGGAGCTCGGCAACCAGGAGTTCCGTACCACCGCGGCCATCAAGGCGCGGCTCGAGAAGGCCGGCCTGGAGCCGCAGGTGCTGCCCGGCGGCACGGGGCTCGTCTGTGACGTCGGGGAGTGGGACGGCGTGACGCCGATGCTGGCGCTCCGGGGCGACATCGACGCGCTGCCGATCCCGGACACCAAGGCGGGGGTCTCCTACCGGTCCACGGTGCCCGACCGCGCGCACGCCTGCGGGCACGACGTCCACACGAGCTGTGTCCTGGGCGCGGGGCTCGTGCTGAGCGACCTGGACCGGCAGGGGCTGCTGCCCCGGCCGGTGCGGCTGCTGTTCCAGCCCGCCGAGGAGGTGCTGCCCGGCGGCGCGGCCGACGCGGTGGCGGCCGGGGTGCTGGAAGGCGTGGGGCGGATCATCGGGGTGCACTGCGACCCGAAGGTGGACGTGGGCAGGATCGGGCTCCGGATCGGGCCGATCACCTCCGCCTGCGACCGCGTGGAGATCTCCCTCGACGGACCCGGCGGACACACCGCCCGGCCGCACCTCACCACCGACCTGGTCACCGCCGCGGCCCGGGTGGCCACCGACGTGCCCGCGCTGCTCGCCAGGCGCGTCGACGCGCGCGCCGGGCTCGCGGTCACCTGGGGCCGGCTGCAGACCGGCCACGCGCCCAACGTCATCCCGCAGCACGCGGAGCTGTCCGGGACGGTCCGCTGCCTCGATCTGGAGAGCTGGCGCCAGGCCCCCGACCTGGTGCACGCGGCGATCGACGAGGTGGCCGGAATGTACCGGGCCAAGACGGTGATCGACTACGTCCGGGGTGTGCCGCCCGTGGTGAACGAGGCGGAGACGATCGGGCTTCTCGACGCCGCGATGACCATCCGCCGCGGATCGTATGCGATCGAGGACACCGAGCAGAGCCTGGGTGGCGAGGACTTCTCCTGGTACCTGGAGAAGATCCCCGGCGCCATGGCGAGGCTCGGCGTCAGGACGCCGGGTGACACGCGTGGCCTGGACCTGCACCGGGGCAACTTCGACGTGGACGAGGAGGCCATCACGGTCGGCGTCGAGCTGTTCACCGCCGCCGCGCTGCTGGACGCCTGAGCCCGGAACGCCCGCGAGCGGTCGTCCGCTCCCGCGTCCCGCGCGTCACCTTCGGGTGGTCGCCCGTAACCGGACAGGACACCTCCTGTTCGCGACGATCCGATAACAGCTTCCGTAGGGGTCCTTATCTGACATCTACGCGCGTTACGATCGCCGCGAAACCAGCGCCGGAAGAGGCGCTTCGGTCAGGTTTGAAGGAGCCTTCCCTTGCGCCGGATCACCAGGATTGCCACCGTGGGCGTCATGTCCGCGGCACTCGCGCTAAGCGTCACGGCGTGTGGCGAGTCTTCCTCCTCGAGTAGCAGTTCCGACTCCAAGGCCGACAAAACGGCTATCGCCTACGACATCGGTGGCCGCGGCGACCAGTCGTTCAACGACGCCGCGTACGCGGGCCTGGCCCGGGCCGAGAAGGACCTCGGTGTCAAGGGCACCGAGGCCGAGCCGTCGGACGGTGAAGCGGACGCCGACAAGGTGCAGCGCCTCACCGCACTGGCGCGCGCCGGCAACAACCCGGTGATCGGTGTCGGCTTCGCCTACGCCCCCGCCATCAAGAAGGTCGCGCCGAAGTTCCCGAAGATCACCTTCGGCATCATCGACGACGCCTCCGTGACCGGCGAGAACATCGCCAACATCGTCTTCAACGAGGAGCAGGGCTCCTACCTCGCGGGCGTCGCTGCCGCCAAGGTCACCAAGACCAAGACGGTCGGCTTCATCGGTGGTGTCGAGACCCCGCTGATCAAGAAGTTCCAGGCGGGCTTCGAGCAGGGCGTCAAGGAGACCGACCCCTCGGTCAAGGTCGTCCCGCAGTACCTGACGCAGCCGCCGAACTTCGACGGCTTCTCCAAGCCGGACCTCGGCAAGGCCGCAGCCCAGGGCCAGCTCGACAAGGGCGCCGACGTGGTCTACTCGGCAGCCGGTCTCGCCGGGTCCGGTGCGATCGAGGCCGTCTCCAAGGCCGGCAAGTGGAACATCGGCGTCGACTCCGACCAGTACAAGCAGGCGGGTCTGGCCGACTACAAGGAGTCGATCCTGACCTCGGTCACCAAGGACGTCGAGGACTCCGTCTTCAACCTGATCAAGTCCGTCCAGGACGGCAAGCCGCAGTCCGGTGAGGTCCGCTACGGCCTCGACAAGGACGGCGTCGGCCTGGCCATGTCCAACCCGGCCTTCACCAAGATGACCGATGTCATCGCCGCCGTGGACAAGGCGAAGAAGGAAATCATCGACGGCAAGATCACCGTCAAGACCGCCCCGTAACGATCCCGGTCGTCACGCTGGTTTCCCGTGGGCCCGGAGCGCGCACCGTCGTCGCCGCTCCGGGCCCGTGGGGTGCTCATCGAGGAAGTTGTGCCCTTCGCGGTGTCCTGCCCGCACAGGTCCGGAACCAGGTGTTCGGACCGTGCCGTGCGCCTACGCTTTACGATTCGGCAGCGCTACGCGTGTAGACGGTCCTCCGGCGCGATAACTTCACCCCGCCCCCTGCCCCTGTGCTCCCGCTCCTGTCCGGCCAAGGAGAGTGCGTCATCAACGCGTCCAGCAGTCCCCCTGCCGTAGAACTGCACGGCATCACCAAGCGCTTCCCCGGCGTCGTGGCCAACCACGACATCGGCATCACCGTACGCAAGGGAACGGTCCACGCCCTCGTCGGTGAGAACGGCGCCGGTAAGTCCACCCTGATGAAGATCCTCTACGGCATGCAGAAGCCGGACGAGGGCACCATCGCCGTGGACGGCGAGCAGGTCTCGTTCGGTAACCCCGGTGACGCCATCGCGCGCGGAATCGGCATGGTCCACCAGCACTTCATGCTCGCCGACAACTTCACCGTCCTGGAGAACGTCGTCCTGGGCGGCGAGAAGCTGCACGGTATCGGCTCCGCCGCACGCAAGAAGATCAAGGAGATCTCCGACGCGTACGGTCTGGGGGTCAGGCCCGACGCACTCGTCGAGGACCTCGGCGTCGCCGACCGTCAGCGTGTGGAGATCCTCAAGGTCCTCTACCGCGGCGCCCGCATCCTGATCCTGGACGAGCCGACCGCGGTGCTGGTCCCGCAGGAGGTCGACGCGCTCTTCGCGAACCTCCGCGAACTCAAGGCCGAGGGCCTCACCGTCATCTTCATCTCGCACAAGCTCGGCGAGGTCCTCTCCGTCGCGGACGAGATCACAGTGATCCGACGCGGCACGACGGTGGGCACCGCCGACCCCGCGAACACCACCTCCAAGCAGCTCGCCGAGCTGATGGTCGGCAGCGAACTCCCCTCGCCGGAGACCCGCGAGTCGACGGTGACGGACGTGCCGATGCTGCACGTCGAAGGGCTCACCCTCAGCGTGACGGACCCTGACGGGGCCGTGCGTGACGTCCTGTCCGATGTGGGCTTCACGATCCACAAGGGCGAGGTCCTGGGAATCGCGGGCGTCGAGGGCAACGGGCAGACCGAACTGATCGAGACGCTCGTCGGCATGCGGAACCCGGACAGCGGGGTCATCACGCTGGACACCGACGACATCTCGCGCACCCCCACGCGCAAGAGGCGTGAGGGCGGCATCGGCTACATCCCCGAGGACCGCCACCGCCACGGGGTGCTGCTGGACTCCCCGCTCTGGGAGAACCGCATCCTCGGCCACGTCACCGAGAAGCCCAACAGCAAGGGCTGGCTGCTGGACCCGAAGGCCGCACGCGCCGACACGGAGCGGATCGTGCGTGAGTACGACGTCCGCACCCCGGGCATCGAGGTCACCGCGGCCTCCCTCTCCGGCGGCAACCAGCAGAAGCTGATCGTCGGCCGCGAGATGAGCCACAACCCGAAGCTCCTGATCGCCGCCCACCCCACCCGCGGGGTGGACGTCGGCGCACAGGCGCAGATCTGGGACCAGATCCGCGCTGCGCGCCGCGAAGGGCTGGCGGTGCTGCTGATCTCGGCGGACCTGGATGAGCTCATCGGGCTCTCCGACACTCTGCGTGTCATGTTCCGCGGGCAGCTGGTCGCTGACGCCGACCCCGCCACCATCACACCCGAGGAACTGGGCTCGGCCATGACCGGTGCCGCCGCCGGTCACCTCGAAGCAGCACCGGAGGACGAGGCCTGATGAGGAAATTCGACAAGGACCGGTTGATCCTGGGCTTCGCCGGCCCGGTACTCGCCCTGGTCGTGGCCTTCGTGCTCAGCACCCTGGTGCTGCTCGTCTCGGACCGCGACCCCTTCGAGCTGTACCGCCTGCTGTTCGAGCAGGTGTCGTACAGCGACGTACAGGTCCTGATCATCAACCAGGCCGGGACGTACTACCTCGCCGCTCTCGCCGTCGCGGTCGGCTTCCGCATGAACCTCTTCAACATCGGTGTCGACGGGCAGTACCGGCTCGCGGCGATGATGGCAGCCCTCGTCGGCGCCAGCGTCAGCCTCCCCGGGCCGCTCCAGATCGCGCTGATCGTCGTCGTGGCGATGCTCGTGGGCGCCTTCTGGGCCGGCATCGCCGGCATCCTCAAGACCACGCGCGGCGTGAGCGAGGTCGTCTCGACGATCATGCTCAACTCCATCTCGACCTCCCTGATCGCCTGGCTGATCCTGCCGAAGAACTTCGGTGAGCAGGCTGCGGGATCCAACAACCTCACGACGGGCGACATCCCGGAATCCGGCTGGTTCCCGGGCCTCGCCCTGAGCCCCGACGCCGGAGAGATCTACGGTTTCACCTTCGTCGCCGTCGGCTGCGGTCTCGTCTACTGGCTCGTTCTGAACCGCACCCGCTTCGGCTTCGATCTCCGTGCCACCGGCGCCAGTGAGAGCGCCGCCCAGGCCTCCGGTGTGGACGCCAAGAAGATGATCCTCACCTCGATGCTGATCTCCGGTGCGATCGCGGGTCTCGTCGGGATGCCGACGCTGCTGGGAGACACCCACACCTACAGCCTCGACTTCCCCGTCGGCCTCGGCTTCACCGGCATCACCATCGCCCTGCTCGGCCGCAACCACCCGGTGGGCATCGCGCTCAGCGCGCTGCTCATCGCGTTCCTGGACAAGGCGTCGTCCCCTCTCGACCAGTTCGGCTTCGAGAAGGAGATCGCCACGATCATGCAAGGCCTGATCGTGATCTCGGTCGTCGTCAGTTACGAACTCGTCCGGCGCTACGGGACCCGCCGCCAGCAGCAGAAGGTCGGCGAGGAACTCGCCGCCGGCCACGCCCTCACCACCGAGAAGGAGGCGGCCCTGTGAGCACCAGCAAAGTCTCCGCCGCACGCGTCGCCGCCCCGAAGGGCGGCGGGCGGCGCAAGCTGTCCCTGCCCGTGGTCCTCCTGATCATCGCCGGTGCGCTCGCCCTCGTCTCGCTGGTGCGACTCATCAGCGGCGCCGACGACGTGACCTCCGTGGGCCAGGTGAGCGGCGCCCTCGAACTCGCGGTCCCGATCGGCCTGGCGGGTCTCGGCGGCCTCTGGGCCGAGCGGGCCGGTGTCGTCAACATCGGCCTCGAGGGCATGATGATCCTGGGCACGTGGTTCGGCGCCTGGGCCGGTTTCCAGTGGGGCCCGTGGGTGGGCGTCCTCTTCGGCATCATCGGTGGCGCGCTCGGCGGGCTGCTCCACGCGATCATCACCGTCACCTTCGGCGTGAACCACATCGTCTCCGGTGTGGCCATCAACATCCTCGCCGTCGGCGTCACCCGCTACCTCTCCAACTTCACCTTCGCCGACGAGCCCGGCGGATCCTCCAAGCAGTCCCCGCGCCTCGAGGAGATCGACAAGATCACCATCCCAGGGCTCTCGGACTGGATGCAGGACCTGCAACAACACCACTGGTTCTTCGTGTCCGACCTCGCCGGCATCGTCGGAGGCCTGGTCACCGGACTGTCGTGGCTCACCGTCGTCGCCCTGCTGCTCATCCCCGCCACCTGGTACGTGCTGTGGCGCACGGCCTTCGGCCTGCGACTCCGCTCCTGCGGTGAGAGCCCGGTGGCGGCCGAGACCCTCGGCGTGAACGTCTACAAGTACAAGTACATCGCCGTGACGATCTCCGGCGGTCTGGCCGGACTCGGTGGTGCGTTCCTGGCCATCGTCGCCACCAGCATCTACCAGGAGGGCCAGACGGGCGGCCGCGGTTACATCGGTCTCGCCGCGATGATCTTCGGTAACTGGATGCCGGGCGGCATGGCGCTGGGCGCGGGGCTCTTCGGCTTCACCGACAGCCTCAAGCTCCGCGGTGGCGCGGAGAACGTCCACGCGATGCTGCTGCTCCTGGCGATCCTCCTGGTGATCGTCGTCTTCTGGCAGCTGTACCGGAAGAAGTACGTGAGCGCGGTGATCTCGGCGGTCATCTCCGGCGTGCTGTTCACCTGGTACGGCCTCACCGACCAGGTCCCGAGCCAGTTCGTGGACGCCGCGCCGTACGTCACGACACTGCTGGTGCTCGCCCTGTCCGCGCAGCGGTTGCGCATGCCCAAGGCGGACGGCATGCCGTACCGCAAGGGCGAGGGCAAGTGACGGCTCCCTCGTCCGTCGACTGGGACGCGCTCCGCGAGGCCGCCCGGGACGCGATGTCCCGGGCGTACGCCCCGTATTCGGGCTTCCCGGTCGGTGTGGCCGCCCTCGTCGACGACGGCCGCATGATCACCGGATGCAACGTCGAGAACGCCTCGTACGGCATCAGCCTGTGCGCCGAGTGCGGGCTGGTCTCGCAGCTGGCCGCCACGGGCGGCGGCCGGCTGACCCACTTCACCTGTGTGGACGGCACGGGCGCCGCGCTCGTGCCGTGCGGGCGGTGCCGGCAGCTGCTGTACGAGTTCGGGGGGCCCGGCCTCGTCCTGGAGACGCCGGACGGCCTCCGTACGCTCGACGAGATGCTGCCGCAGGCCTTCGGTCCGCAGCACCTGGGGTAGTGCCCCGCCGCCGTTCCGTTCACCCCCGGCGGGCCCGACCGGCCCACCGGGGGAACGCGGCGGCGGAACGTTCCCTCTCTATGCGCGTAGAGTCAGCAGGGCTCTCGCCCACCCCTCCGGCCGGAAGGACCCCCATCCCATGGACGCCATCTCCGTCATCCGCACCAAGCGGGACCGAGGCGAGCTCAGCCCCGAGCAGATCGACTGGGTCATCGACGCGTACACCCGCGGCGAGGTCGCCGACGAGCAGATGTCCGCACTGGCCATGGCGATCCTGCTCAACGGCATGAACCGCACCGAGATCGCCCGCTGGACCGCCGCGATGATCGCCTCCGGCGAGCGGATGGACTTCGGGGCGCTCTCCCGCCCCACCACGGACAAGCACTCCACCGGCGGCGTCGGCGACAAGATCACCCTGCCGCTCGCCCCGCTGGTCGCGGCCTGTGGCGCCGCCGTGCCTCAGCTCAGCGGCCGGGGCCTCGGCCACACCGGCGGGACCCTCGACAAGCTGGAGTCCATCCCCGGCTGGCGCGCCCACCTCTCCAACGCGGAGATGCTGGACGTCCTGGACACCACCGGCGCGGTGATCTGCGCGGCCGGCGACGGGCTCGCCCCCGCCGACAAGAAGCTGTACGCGCTGCGCGACGTCACCGGCACCGTCGAGGCGATCCCGCTGATCGCCAGCTCGATCATGTCCAAGAAGATCGCCGAGGGAACCGGGGCGCTCGTCCTGGACGTCAAGGTCGGCACCGGCGCCTTCATGAAGACGATCGAGGACGCCCGCGAACTGGCCTCCACCATGGTCGCGCTGGGCACCGACAGCGGCGTACGCACGGTGGCGCTGCTCACCGACATGGCGACGCCGCTCGGCCTGACGGCGGGCAACGCCCTGGAGGTACGCGAGTCCGTCGAGGTCCTCGCCGGTGGCGGCCCCCGAGACGTGATCGACCTGACCCTCGCCCTCGCCCGCGAGATGCTCGACGCCGCCGGACTCAAGGACGCCGACCCGGAGAAGGCCCTGGCCGACGGCTCCGCCATGGACGTCTGGCGCCGCATGATCTCCGCCCAGGGCGGCGACCCGGACGCCGAACTCCCCGTCGCCCGCGAGCAGCACGTGATCAGCGCCCCGTCCTCGGGCGTGCTGACCCGCCTCGACGCCTACGACGTCGGCGTCGCCGCCTGGCGCCTCGGTGCGGGCCGCGCGCGCAAGGAGGACCCGGTGCAGGCGGGCGCGGGCGTCGAGCTGCACGCCAAGCCGGGAGACACGGTGGCCGAGGGCCAGCCGCTGCTGACCCTGCACACGGACACCCCCGAGAAGTTCGAGTACGCGCTGAAGGCCCTGCCCGGCTCGTACGACATCGCACCTGCCGGGACGCCCTTCACCGCCACGCCGGTGGTGCGGGAACGTATCGCCTGACCTGCGGCTTTCCCTTTCGGGTGAACGGGACCGGTGGACCACCACCGGTCCCGTTCGGCATGCTGGGATCGGTGACGCACCGATAAGAGGAGACCGCCATGAGCGCACTCACCGTCGATCCTGGGCCGGGCCACGGTCAGGACTGGGACGACCTCGTCCGGATCTGGGAGGAGACGGACGCACCCGAGGGCTGCAAGGTGGAGATCATCGAGGGGATCGTCACCGTGTCGCCACCGCCGTCCAAGGACCACAACACCACTGCGGAGCTGCTGCAGCGCAGGCTCTACACCGTCATCCCGGCGGACTGGGGGATCTACCAGACGCTCGGCGTCTCCGTGCCCGGACGGGCCGGGCTGTACATCCCCGACCTCGTCGTCCTGCCCCGCGCGGTCGCGTCCGGGCCCGGCAACCGCGTACCGGCGGAAGAGGTCCGGCTGGTCGTCGAGATCACCTCACCGGCCAACGCCAACCACGACCGCATCGGCAAGGCGCACGGGTACGCGAAGGCAGGCGTGGAGCTGTTCCTGCTGCTCGACCCCTGGCACACCGGGCGCCCGACCGCGACCCTGTACGGGGAGCCGAGCGACGGCACCTACCGGGTCCTGGAAGCGGTCGAGTACGGCGAGACGCTGACGCTGCCGAAGCCGTTCGGGCTGGACCTGGACACCGGGGCATTCCCTGTCAGCTGAGTCACAGGTGCGCGGGCGCCGATGAGTTTCGGGCATCCCGCCGGTCTCCCTGGTGTGGATGCCATGACTCCGAACGCCCTCGTCCTCACCGGCCGGGTCACCCGCGCCGATGTGCCGGGCCTCTGCGCCCGGCTGGAGGCGCTGCTCAGCGGCCCCTCAGCGGTCGCCGTGGTGGACTGCGACGTGGGCGGTGTCGTGCGCCCGGACCTGGCCCTGGTCGAGGCCCTCGCCCGGCTGGGGCTCGTCGCACGTCGCGCCGGGGGCGTCGAGCTGCGGCTGCGTAACGTCCCGGCCGAACTCGGGGCGCTGCTCGACCTGGTGGGGCTCGGTGACGTGGTGGGCAACGTCCGGGCGGTCCCGGAGTGACCCGTGTTCAGCGGGCCACAGCGGTGTCGCGGGCCACGCTGTAGCTGCAGTCGACCAGCTCCGCACGTCCTTCCGCGTACTCCTCCGGAATGTCCTTCAGCGACGGCACCGGGACCGCCGACGGCGTCGGTGCCGGCCACCGCGTCGGGCATGCCCCCTCCGGCTGCGGACCCGGCTCGGTGGTGTCGGCCGGAACCCAGGCGGCACGGCCCGGGCCAGGGCCCGCCGTGGCGGCCGGCTCGCCCAGCCACAGCGTCGCCGCCCAGCCACCCGCCACCAACAGGGCCCAGACGATCACCACAGGACGTCTCACAGTCACGCGGCGTCGTCCAGGTGGTCCGGCAGTCCGAACAGCGGGAACCAGCGCGGGGTGTCCAGGAAGCAGTGCATCCCGGTGATGGCACCGTCCGAGATGTCGATGACCTGCACCGCCCACGGGACGAACCCCGGCCCCTCCGGATTCGGCTTGTAGTGCGCGAAGGCCGGCGACCCGTTGGCCTCGGTCGCCACCAGCCGGGAACCCGCGCAGCTCGCGCCGATGCTGAGCATGAAGCCGGTGATGTCGTCGTGGCCCTGGAGCCAGAGGTCGAACGGCGGCATGGTCATCACGGCGTCCTCATGGAGCAGCGCCGTCAGCGCCGCCATGTCGTACCCCTCGAACGCCGCCACATAGCGGTCCAGCAGCTTGCGCTGCTCGTCGTCCAGCGGATTCGCGGGGTCCGGTGCCGTGGTCTCCGTGTCCGACAGCGTGGCCCGGGCGCGCTGCAGGGCGCTGTTGACCGAGGCGACCGAGGTGTCGAGCAGCTCGGCGACCTCGCTCGCCTTCCACGCCAGGACCTCGCGGAGGATCAGCACCGCACGCTGCTTGGGCGGCAGATGCTGGAGCGCGGCGACGAACGCGAGGCGCACCGACTCACGGGCCACGGCCGCCTCCGCCGGGTCGGCCACCGAGGGCAGGATGCGGCCGTCCGGCATCGGCTCCAGCCAGGTGTTCTCCGGGAGCGGGTTCAGCGCGGCCTGGGCCAGTGGTGTCGGGCCGGTCAGATCCACCGGCCTGGCCCGCTTGTTGCCCGCGTTCAGCATGTCCAGGCAGACGTTCGTCGCGATGCGGTACAGCCAGGAGCGAAGGGAGGAACGGCCCTCGAACTTGTCGAAGTTACGCCAGGCACGCACCAGCGTGTCCTGGACCGCGTCCTCCGCCTCGAAGGCCGAGCCGAGCATCCGGTAGCAGTAACCCGTCAGCTCGACCCGGTGTCCCTCCAGGCGGCTGTCGATATCCGCTGTCGCCGTCTGATCACTCATCGCTTCACCCCTGTTGCGCTGTGACACCGCTCACTCAGCACTGTGGAAGCTACCGCAGGGCACTGACAACCGGGGTGGGAAGTGTGGAAACCGCTGCTCAGGTGCCGGGCTTGCGTCCGTAGACGAAGACGTCGTCGCCGTTCTTCAGCAGCTTCCAGTATGACTTCGCGTCCGCCGGGCGCATGTTGACGCAGCCCGCCGACCCAGGGTTGTTGTACATGGACTTGGTGACCGAGTGGAACGCCTGCCCGCCGTCGAAGAACTGGGCGTACGGCATACGGACGTCGTAGAGCGTCGACCAGTGGTCGATGTTGCGCCAGTAGATCTTCTTGGCACCGGTCCGGGTCTCGTCGCCGTTGCGGCCCGTGCGCACCGGAACCGGACCGAACTTCAGCTTGGCCCCGTCCTGGATCCAGCTCAGCTGCCTGGTCAGGTCCACGCAGGCGATGCGCCCCTTGTTCGTGGGGCACTTCTTCGCCTTGTTCGGGGTCTTGCCCGCCGCCTTCTGGGCGGTGATCGTCTTCATCGTGCGCCAGGTGACCGGCCCCGCGTACCCGATGTTCGGGGTGATGCCCTTGGCGGTCTGGAACGAGCGGATCGCCTGGCAGTCGGCCGTCGACTGCCGTCCGTCGGCCGTCCGCCCCAGCCACTTCTCGACCTGCTTCTGGTACGGCCCGGTGGAGGCCGTGCAGGACGCCGCCTGGGCGGACGTACCCGTGCCCAGGACCAGGGCCGGCGCGGCCACCAGCCCGGCGACGGACAGGACGGCCCCGCGCCGCACCCGTACGCCGCGTATGTTCCCCATGATCGTCATGTACGCCTGCTCCCCTTCGCGTTCGCCCGCGGTGTGTGACTCCGCTTGTTGGACGTGCGTCGGGGAGCTGCGGTTGTGCCGGGAAGGTCTCAGTTGTGCACCGGTGCCGGGGTCGCGGCGCGGAGCCGCTCGGTCCGGGCCGCGCGGCTCCCGAACAGGGTGATCGACAGGACGCCGAGGACCGCCAGGACGCCCAGCAGGACCGTCCCGGCCCAGCCTCCGGCGTGGAAGGCGACGGCACCGAGCGTTCCGCCCGCGCTGGAGCCCAGGTAGTACGCGGACTGGTAGAGCGCCGACGCCTGGGCGCGGCCCGTGGTCGCCGTACGGCTCACCGAGGACGAGGCGACCGCGTGCCCCGCGAAGAAGCCTGCCGTGATCAGGACGAGGCCGGCCAGGACGGCGGCCAGCTGGTCGGCCAGGGAGACCAGCAGACCCGCGGCCGTCGTGGAGACGGCGAGGTAGAGCGCGCCCCGGCGGCCCAGCCGGGCGACCAGCCGGCCCGCGGCGGCGGAGGAGACCGTACCGACGAGGTAGACGAGGAAGATCGACCCGACGATGCCCTGCGGGAGGCTGAAGGGCTCCTCGACGAGCCGGTAGCCGATCACGGTGTACACCGCGCCGAACACCGTCATGAACAGGGCGCCGATCGCGTACAGCCGGCGCAGCAGCGGGTCGGAGAGGTGGCCGGTGACGGTCTTCGCCAGGGCCTTCGGGTTGAGCGAGGCGGGGCTGAAGTGCCGGGCCTTGGGGATCAAGAAGTGGAAGACCACCGCGCAGGCCACGGCGAGCAGCCCGATCGCGCCGAGCGCCACCCGCCAGCCCCACAGCTGGGCGACCCAGCCGGCGAGGATGCGGCCGCTCATGCCGCCGATGCTGTTGCCCGCCACGAACAGTCCGATCGCGGCCACCAGTGCCTTGGGCCGCACCTCCTCGGCCAGGTAGGCCATCGCGGAGGCGGGCAGCCCCGCCAGGGCGGCGCCCTGGATCGCGCGCAGCGCGATCAGCCAGCCGAGCGACGGGGCGAAGGGCACGAGCAGCCCGATCACCACGGCGACCGACAGGGAGGCCGTCATCATCTGGCGCCGCCCGAAGCGCTCGGAGAGCGCGCTCAGCGGCAGGACGCAGAGGGCCAGGGCACCCGTCGCCGCGGAGACCGTCCAGCTCGCCTGGCCCGCCGTCGCGCCGAAGGACGCGGAGACGGCGGGCAGCAGGGCCTGGGTGGAGTAGAGGAGGGCGAAGGTCGCGATCCCCGCCGCGAAGAGCGCGAAGCTCATCCGGCGATAGCCGGGGCCACCGGGAGCGAGGCGGTCCGGGACGGTCGGGGAGACGGCGCCGGGGGATGACGGAACGGCGGCGCCCAGCACGATGGTGGACGCCCCGGTACTGGCAGGAGGCATGCATCGAACGTAGACCGCGCGGTTTCATGCGTCCAATGCATGAAACCCTCATAATCGTTCCCATGGCGCATCAATACAGCTCACAGCCGCGGCTGTCACCGAGCAGTTACGAAGAAGACATCCGGGCCGTGCTCGCGCCACGTCTCGCGTACTTCGAGGCGGTGGCCCGCCACGAGCACGTCACCCGTGCCGCTCACGAGCTCGGCGTCCCGCAGTCGACGCTGTCGCGGGCCATGGTGAGGCTGGAACAGGACCTGGGCGTCGCCCTGTTCGCCCGCAAGGGCCGAACCGTCTCGCTCACCCCCGCGGGCCGCACCTTCCTCGGCTCCGCCGAACGCGCGCTGGCGGAGGTGGAGAAGGCCGCCGACTCGGTGCGCGCCGACGCCGACCCCACGGCGGGCAAGGTCGCCTTCGGCTTCCTCCACACCATGGGCTCCGAGACGGTGCCCGCCCTGATCCGCGCCTTCCGCGCCGACCACCCCCGGGTCCGCTTCCAGCTCGTCCAGAACTACGGGGAGGCGATGATCGACCGCCTGCGGGCGGGCGGCCTGGACCTCTGCCTCACCTCGCCCGTCCCCGACGCCCCGGACCTCGTCGCCATGCGCCTGGACGAGCAGCGGCTCCGCCTGGTCGTCCCCGACGACCACCGGCTGGCGGGGCGCCGGCGCATCCGCCTCGCCGAGGCCGCCGACGAAACGTTCGTCACCCTGGAACCCGGCTACGGGCTGCGGCGGATCACGGACGACCTCTGCGCCGAGGCGGGCTTCACCCCGCGCGTCGCGTTCGAGGGCGAGGAGGCGGAGACCCTGCGCGGCCTGGTCGCGGCCGGGCTCGGGGTGGCGCTGCTGCCGCCGCCCGCCGTCGCCCGGCCCGGCGTGGTCGAGCTGACGGTGACGGCGCCGCGCGCGGCCCGCGAGATCGGGGTCGCCTGGCTGGACGGTCACCCCGACACGCCGCCGGTGGCAGCCTTCAAGCGCTTCCTGCTGTCACGGCGGGGGAGCCTGCTGCCGGACTGAGGGCGGTACGCGGTCCGCGGTGCGTCAGTGCCTGAGCGACCGCCCGAACCCCGCCGCGAGCGGCATCCGCAGCCCCAGCGGCGGGGGAGCGGCGAAGGCGTCGGCGACCGGGCGCGCGTACGACCGGGCGAAGAGCGAGCCCCGTACGAAGTCCGAAGCCAGCGCCATCACTTCGGACCGGTGCTGGCGCAGGGCGTGCCCGTCCGAGTGGACCTCGAAGCGGCAGGTGTCCCGGTTGGCCTTCTTGGCCCGCTCGGCCAGCCGGTAGGACAGCTCGGGATTCGTCCGGGCGTCGTTCGTGCCGTGGACGATCAGCACCCGGCGACCCGCCAGGTGTTTCACCGGTTCGGGTTCCGGATCCGTGTGCTCCGGCAGCCAGGGGGCCATCGCCAGCACGGAGTTGACGGCCGTGTGCCCGGCGCCGCGCAGCGCGGCCCGGCCTCCCATGCCGTGCCCCACGAGGCACACGGGGATGTCGCCGTAGCGGCGTACGACCTCGTCGGCCGCCCAGTGGGCGTCGGCCGCCGGATCCGCGTCGGCGTTCCACCCCCGGGTGCGGTAGCGCACCACGTGCACCGCCAGTCCGTCGTCCTGGCCGGCGCGGGCCAGCGTCCGGGCGAACGGCAGCTGTGCCGCGTACGAGAAGGTGGACGGACGGCGCCGTGAATCGGTCTCGCCGTCCGGGAGCAGCAGGACCACGCCGCTGACCTCGGGTGCTGCTCCGGCCGTGAGGACGGCCCGTCCCAACCTGGCGGCAGGCAGGGGAAGTGCGCGCTGTGCCATGACAGAACAGTGTCAGAAGGGCAGGTGTATTCCACCTGGCTTCGCGGTCACTGTTACGCATCGACGGCCAGCGCTCTACGCGCGTAGGCGCTACAGTGCCCCAATGACGAGCCAGACCCTGAACGTTCCCGGTCCCGACCAGATCCGCCGCGCGCCCAAGGTGCTCCTCCACGACCATCTCGACGGTGGCCTGCGCCCCGGCACCGTCGTAGAGCTGGCGCGGGAGCAGGGCTACGACGCCCTCCCCGAGACCGAGCCCGACAAGCTCGGCCTCTGGTTCCGCGAGGCCGCCGACTCCGGTTCGCTGGAGCGCTACCTGGAGACGTTCGCGCACACCTGCGCCGTCATGCAGACCCGTGACGCGCTGTTCCGGGTAGCCATGGAGTGTGCCGAGGACCTCGCCGAGGACGGTGTCGTCTACGCCGAGGTGCGGTACGCGCCCGAGCAGCACCTCACCGCGGGCCTGACCCTCGAAGAGGTCGTCGAAGCGGTCAACGAGGGTTTCCGCGAGGGTGAGCGCCGGGCCCGTGCGGCCGGCCACCGCATCCGCGTCGGCGCCCTCCTCACCGCCATGCGGCACGCCGCACGCGCGCTGGAGATCGCCGAGCTCGCCAACCGCTACCGCGACCTGGGCGTCGTCGGCTTCGACATCGCGGGCGCCGAGGCGGGCTACCCGCCCACCCGCCACCTGGACGCCTTCGAGTACCTCAAGCGCGAGAACAACCACTTCACCATCCACGCGGGCGAGGCCTTCGGCCTGCCCTCGATCTGGCAGGCCCTGCAGTGGTGCGGCGCCGACCGGCTCGGCCACGGGGTCCGCATCATCGACGACATCGAGATCGCCGACGACGGCAGCGTGACGCTCGGCCGTCTCGCCTCCTACGTACGCGACAAGCGCATCCCGCTGGAGCTCTGCCCGACCTCCAACCTCCAGACCGGTGCCGCGGCCTCGTACGCCGACCACCCCATCGGGCTGCTGCGGAAGTTGCATTTCCGCGCCACCGTGAATACGGACAACCGGCTGATGAGCGGGACGAGCATGAGCCGGGAATTCGAGCGGCTGACCGAGACTTTCGGATACACGCTCGACGACATGCAGTGGTTCACAGTCAATGCGATGAAATCAGCGTTCATTCCTTTCGATGAACGTCTGGCGATGATCAATGACGTCGTGAAGCCCGGATACGCGGAACTGAAATCCGAGTGGCTCTTCCGCCAGACGGCTGTGACCAGCGCATCTTCATCCGTCGCCGGCTGAGCGAAGCGGAAACGGAACGGCCGGGATCGCGAGATCCCGGCCGTTTCCCGTGTTCCGGCATGTTTGCGGGACGGGTCGGGAGCTGACTACGTTGCAGAGCCGCTCACATCCCCTTCCCCAAGGATGAATTTCACATGAAGCAGTCTGCTGTCAGGACCCTCGGTGTCGCCGCTCTCGGTGCCGCTTTCGCCGCCGCCGGCGCGGGCAGTGCCTCCGCCGTCGCCGTGCCCGTCGACTCCCTGGCAGGCGCCCTGCCCGCCAATGTCGCGCTCGACTCCGTCACCGACGCGCTGCCCGCCGTGCAGAAGGCGGCCGGCGGTCTGCTCGACCAGCAGCAGCGCGGCAGCGGCGCCCTCTCGGCCCCCGGCACCAACCTGCTCGGCGGTCTGCCCGCCGGCGGCCTGACCGGCGCCCTGCCGATCGGCGGCTGATCACCGCACACGCATGTGGGGCGCACACCCGGACCGGGTGTGCGCCCCACAGCTTTCTCCCCGTGGTCCCAGCGGTCACCAGGCCGTCGCGGCCGGGCTCTTCTCCGACGGCAGCAGTGCCCACAGCGCCAGGTAGAGCAGGAACTGGGGGCCGGGGAGCAGGCAGGACACCAGGAAGATGACCCGCATCGTTCCTGCGGAGGTGCCGAAGCGCCGGGCCAGCGCCGCGCACACCCCACCGATCATGCGTCCCTCACGGGGGCGGACAAGTGCGGCCATGGTGAGCTCCTTCGCGAACCGTTTCGGGGAGCAGCTCCGTCGTGCTCCCGGTACCTCCATAGTGGCTCCGCGGAGGGGGACAAAGCATCGCTCTACGGTGCGATACCGACCCTGGTAATCGTCGGGGTGGACCCCTGAGGGGCCTCGCCCCAGGACGGCCGGGCCCCGTTCCCGATCCGGGACAGGTCACCCGCCCCCGCCCGGTTGCCCCGGCGCAGCCGTGACCGCGAGAGCGGGACGACCAGCAGGTGGGCCAGTGCGAGGCCCGCGGTGTTCAGCAGCAGGGAGTCGACGTCGACGACCTGGCCGGGCACCCCCGTCTGCGCCAGCTCGATGGCCATCGAGATCAGGGCGCCGGCCGCGACCGTGCGGGCCAGCGAGGCCCACGGGGAGACGAGCAGCCTGCCGCCGGCCATCGGCAGGAGTATGCCCAGTGGTGCCAGCAGCAGCAGACCCTCACCGATGCGGCGCACGGCCTCGGCCGTGCCGAGGGCCAGGTCGGCCCTGATGCCGGCGAACGGCTGGAAGTTCGCGGCCGTCATCCAGGGCACGTCCAGCGGGCGCAGCGTCAGCCAGCCGACGAACAGAAGATGCGCGAGGAGGAGGGTTAGCCCCGCCGCGCGGAAGCGGATGACGGCCGGGCCGTCCGAACTGTGACGCACGTCCACCAAGACGCCGCGACCGCCGGGATCGGTTCCGCCCCCTCCCGGGCAACCCCTGTGACGAGCGGCACGCCCTCCGGGCCGTCGGGTCATCGGGAAGTTGTGGACACCCATACGGGGCGAATCGGGCACCCTGCTGTCTCCAGCTTCCCAACGACCGGCCGGGGCCGGCCGCGCGGAGGTCAGGACAGTTCCAGCGCGCCCAGGGTGGGGACCTCGCCGGGGAGGCTCTTCGTCTCCGACGTGCACAGGTATCCGCGCGGGGCGTAGTTGCCCGGCCCGCCCAGCAGGACCGAGCCCCCGGAACCGAGCGACTCGCTCTCCGCGTACGAACACACCACCTGCGCGAGCGCCTCCGCCGGCAGGTCGTCCGGCTGCTGGTTGAGGCGCAGCGTGCCCTCCGGGTCCCCCTTGTGGGCCTCGGTGACCCGCAGCCCCGCCGGGACATCGGTGGAGAAGCCGGCGCGCCGCTCATCGGCCTCCGGGTCCCGCTGGAGCTCGCTCAGGAGCGCCTGAGCGACCAGGAGGGGGTCGGAGCGCGACTCGTCGACCTCGACCGTGCGCTCGACCGTCACCAGTTGCGAGGCGCAGACCAGGTACACCCGTACGGAGACATTCCCCTGCGGTGGCGCGGTCGCCTCCGCCGATGTCGTACGGCACGGCATCCGGGACGGTGCCGCCCCCGCGTCGACCGGCACCGAGGTGCTGCGGATGCCGCAGCCCGCGGCCAGGGCCGCACAGGCCGCGACGGCGGCCAGCGCGGCGACGGCCCGGCGCCCTGGCCCGCCCCTGCGTGGTGCGCCGTACGCACACTCCCTGCGCGTCACTTGGCGTCACCCTTCTCGTTACGGTCCGGGTCGTCCTGCTCCGTCAGCCGCTCCGCGTCCCTCGGGAGCCGCAGCACGAAGACCGCGCCCTCACCGTCCGGCAGATTCGAGGCAGTGATGTCACCGCCGTGGATGTGCGCGTTCTCCACCGCGATGGAGAGGCCGAGACCGCTGCCCTCGGAACGCGGGCGGGACGCGCTCGCCTTGTAGAAGCGGTCGAACACGTGCGGCAGGACCTCTTCGGGGATGCCGGGGCCGTGGTCGCGCACCTCGATGACCAGATCGTCCTCGTCGGTCCGCACGGACACCCGCACCGGCGACCCCCCGTGCTTGAGGGCGTTGCCGATCAGATTCGCCAGGATCACGTCCAGCCGGCGCGGATCGAGCCGCACCATGATGCCGCGCTCCGCGTCCAGGTCGACCGCGTCCAGCCAGGCACGGGCGTCGATGCAGGCGGTCACCTGGTCGGCCACGTCGACCGTGTCCAGCACGAGGCGGGCCGTACCGGCGTCGAAGCGGGTGACCTCCATGAGGTTCTCGACCAGGTCGTTCAGCCGCCTGGTCTCGCTCACCACCAGGTGCACGGCCGGAGCGATCATCGGGTCGAGGCTGTCCGCCTCGTCCTCCAGTACCTCGGCGACCGCCGTGATCGCGGTCAGCGGGGTGCGCAGCTCGTGCGACATGTCGGCGACGAACCTGCGGCTCGACTCCTCCCGGGCGCTCATGTCCGCGACCTTCTTCTCCAGGGAGCTCGCGGCCTTGTTGAACGTATGGGAGAGATCGGCGAGTTCGTCGGTGCCGGAGACGGCCAGACGGGTGTCGAGCTTGCCCTCGCCCAGCTTGCGGGCCGCGTCACCGAGCCGCTGCACCGGCCGCAGCACGGTCGTCGCCGCGGCCTGGGCGAGGAGCGCCGAGCCGACGAGTGCCAGCGCGGTGGCGATCCCGAGGGACCACGCCAGTGAGTTGAGGTCCTCGCGCTCCTGGTCGAGCGACTTCAGCATGTAACCCGCGGGGCCACCGCCGATGATCTTCGTACCGGCCACCAGGTAAGGCGTGTTGCCGAGGGTCGTGCGCTGCCAGAACAGGTGGTACTCAAAGGTGTTGGCCGACGTCAGCGGCTGCTTCTTGTTCACCTGCTTCTGCAGCGAGGCGGGCACGTCGGCCTTGGTGAAGGAGTCCAGGTCGGACGAGCCGGTGACGGGCTTGCCGTCCCGGGTGCCGATCAACAGCACGTGGTAGCCAGGACCGCTGGTGGCCATCTGCTCGGCGGCGTCCCGCAGATCGACCGCCGTGGGCTCCACCGGCAGCGAGGCCGCGCGGTTCTGCATCTGGCGGCGGAAGTCGCCGAGCGCCGTGTCCTGCGTACGCGTCAGGACGGCCTCACGGTTGAGCCAGTACGCGATGCCGGACGCGGACACCGCCGCCGTCAGGGCCACCAGCGCGAACACGATCAGGAGCCGAAGCCGCAGGCTGGTCCAGCGAAGACCCGCGAGTATGGAACGCTTCGCGGAATCGCTCACTGAGGCGTGTCCAGCCGGTAGCCCACACCCCGCACGGTACGGATCAGGGTCGGCGAGGACGGCACGTCCTCCACCTTCGCCCGCAGCCGCTGCACACAGGCGTCCACGAGCCGCGAGTCACCGAGGTAGTCGTGCTCCCACACCAGGCGGAGCAACTGCTGCCGGGACAGGGCCTGTCCGGGCCGGCGGCTCAGCTCGAGCAGGAGTCGCAGCTCGGTCGGCGTGAGCTGCAGGTCCTCCCCGTTCTTCGTGACGGTCATCGCCGAACGGTCGATGACGACACTCCCGAAGGTCGCCGAGTCGGTGGACTCCCTCTCCCCGCGGCGCAGGACCGCGCGGATACGGGCGTCGAGCACCCGGCCCTGCACGGGTTTCACGACATAGTCGTCCGCGCCGGACTCCAGTCCCACCACGACGTCGATGTCGTCGCTGCGCGCGGTCAGCAGAATGATCGGCAGTTGGTCGGTACGCCGGATACGCCGGCAGACCTCGAAACCGTCGATCCCGGGCAGCATCACATCCAGCACAACCAGGTCCGGCCGCTGCTCCCGGAGCAGCTCCAGGCCGTCCTCTCCCGTCGCCGCGGTGGCCACACGGTGGCCCTGGCGTGACAGTGAGAGTTCGAGGGCCGTGCGGATGGCGTCATCGTCCTCGATCAGCAACAGGAAAGGCACGGGGGCCATTCTGGCCCATGGTTGTGCCACGTTTCGACAATCCCCCCGACTTGATCCGCCGACTTGAGCCCCGACATGCCCTGTGACAGCTCTGTGACAGTCGGAGGACAGGGCCATGAAACTGCCCCGGCAAGCTCGTTGGCAGATGGAACGAACGGACTCCACCGATGGGGGGCGCCAGATGAACGCACTGCACAGCACCACCTCAAGCGCAGTTGTCACGCGCCTTCACGACGTCGGGCGGAGCCCGGAGAAGTCCGGTGCCGGAGCACGGGGGCGTGTACGTGGCGCCGGGCGTCAGCACTCGTCGTACCTGACGATGGTTGACGCGACCACGGGGGAGCACGGGGGAAGCGCGTACGGGGAGGGCTCGGGGGAGCGGCAGTCCCTGGCGCGGACGGAGGACGCCGAAGCGGCGTTCACCGCCTACGTCCAGGAGCGCCGCGCCTCCCTGTACGCGACCGCCTACCACCTGACCGGCGACCGGTTCGAGGCCGAGGACCTGCTGCAGAGCGCCCTCTTCTCGACGTACCGGGCGTGGGACAGGATCAGCGACAAGGCGGCCGTCGGCGGATATCTCCGCCGCACGATGACCAACCTGCACATCAGCGCATGGCGCAGGCGCAAGCTGAACGAATACCCGACCGAGGAGCTGCCGGAGACGGTGGGCGACACGGACGCGATGCGGGGCACGGAGCTGCGGGCGGTGCTCTGGCAGGCGCTCGCGCGGCTGCCGGAACTCCAGCGCACGATGCTGGTGCTCCGCTACTACGAGGGCCGCACGGACCCGGAGATCGCGTCCATCCTCGACATCAGTGTCGGCACGGTGAAGTCGAGCATCTGGCGGTCGCTCCGCCGGCTGCGCGAGGACGAGGTCCTCAGCTTCGGCCGTGACGAGGAGGAGTCCTTCGGCGAGCTGGTGGCCTGAGGTCTACGGGGGATACGGGGGAAAGGCCGCGGCTTCGGGGGAGGCGGCGGCACGGGGGTAGCGCGCAGCGGGGGCGGACAGGCCGGGGGGTCCTGTCCGCCCCCGCCGCGTTTCCGGGGAAGCCGAGGCGCTAGTTCGGCACGCGGCTGCGCGGGGTGCGGCAGCGTCCCGCCGCGGCTGCGGCCAGGCGGCCCAGGGCCTCCTGCCTGGCGCAGGGGTACGCGCCGAGCGCGGTCTGGCGGGCCACGATGCGCCGTTCGGACCGCATCAGCCGCCAGCCGCGCCGCAGCAGGAACGGCACCGACTTGCGGCCCTCCCGCAGATCCCGGACCAGGCGCCGGCGGAACGTCGTCGACGGCCGGCCGCGCAGGCACAGTGCGTCCGCGAGCAGGCCCAGCTCCTGGCAGCGCTCCACGATGTCCGCCGCGAAGATGCCCTCCGCGACGAAGAGAGGCGTGCGCTCGATGTCGAGCGTCTCGCGACCCGTCCGTGAGCTCGTGGCGATGTCGTACAGGGGAACGGACGTGCGCCCGGTGCTGCACAGCTCCGCTATGGCCGCCACCGCTCCGTCCGCGTCCCAGGAGAGGGCCGAGTCCCAGTCGATGTCCGCGCTGCCGGTGACCCGCGGCAGTGTCGGATCGTTGACCTCCTTGTAGAAGTCGTCCAGGCGTAGCACCGGGAGACCGCTGCGGGCCGCGAGGGACGACTTGCCGGAGCCGGACGGACCGGCGAGCAGCACGACGCGCGTGGGGATCGGTTGGGAACTCACAGAACAGAAGTGTGAGGCATTGACCCGCGTAGGGGATCCCCGGGAGGTCCTGTTGGTATCGAGCATCACACCTCAACTACTCTGCGCGCACGGATGATTACCCGACACGTCCTGATCAGGTGGGAAAACATGGCACGTCATGCACTGTCCAAGCCCCGGAAACGCGCGCTGCTGCGCGCCGGTCTGACCCTCACCGCGCTGGGCGCGGCGCTCGGCGCCGGAGGCGCGGCGGCCCAGGCCGCACCGCTGCCCGCCCCGCCCGCGACCGGCGCGGACACTGCGGACAGCACCCTGGGGGCGGTCAACGCCGCGGCGCAGCCCGCGCTGAACAGCGTGCTCGGTTACGGGATCGTGGGCGCCGTCAAGCCCGTGACCGACCTGCAGCTCGACCCGCTGGCCGGTACGGGCGTGGACCCGCTGGACAACGCGGTGGGGACCCAGATCGCCGACTTCAAGCCCGTGACCACGGCTGTGGTCACGGACCCGCTGACCAGCGGCGCCGCGCTCAGCGATCTGCCCCTGATCGGAGAGGTGACCGGTCTGATCACCGGCTGATCCGACGTGCGAACGCGTGTGGGGCCGCCCGGAGGCGGCCCCACACGCGTTCGCAGAGGTCAGTACGAGGAGCCTGAGGCCCCCAGAGCGCCCGTGGGGTGCCAGACCGTCTTGGTCTCCAGGAAGGCCGTCATGCGGTGCGTGCCGGGGTCGGCCGACCAGCCGTCACCGTCCACAGCCTGTGGACGCGACACCCGCTTCAGATTGTCCGCCGCCGCGATCTCCAGTTCCGTCGCCAGGGCGGCGTCGGCCCCGGTGAGGTCGATGGCGTTGACGTCCTGGTGCGAGGCCAGAGGCGCCGCGAGCTCCGCCGTCTTCCCCGACAGGATGTTCACCACACCGCCGGGCAGGTCGGAGGTCGCCAGGACCTCGCCCAGCGAGAGCGCGGGCAGCGGGGCCTCGGCCGAAGCGATGACGACCGCCGTGTTCCCCGTGGCGATCACCGGCGCGACGACCGACACCAGGCCGAGGAACGACGACTCCTGCGGGGCCAGGACCGCGACCACGCCCGTAGGTTCAGGGGTGGACAGATTGAAGAACGGTCCCGCGACCGGGTTCGCCCCGCCCACGACCTGGCCGATCTTGTCCGTCCAGCCCGCGTACCAGACCCAGCGGTCGACCGCCGCGTCCACGACGGCCGCAGCCTTGGACTTCGACAGCCCCTCGGCGTCCGCCACCTCCCGTACGAACTGCTCCCGGCGGCCCTCCAGCATCTCCGCGACGCGGTAGAGGACCTGGCCGCGGTTGTACGCGGTCGCGCCCGACCAGCCGCCGAACGCCTTGCGCGCGGCCACGACCGCGTCACGCGCGTCCTTGCGGGAGGACTGCGGGGCGTTCGCCAGCCACTTGCCCTTCGAGTCCGTCACCTCGTACACCCGGCCGCTCTCGGAGCGGGGGAACTTGCCCCCGACGTACAGCTTGTAGGTCTTGAAGACACTCAGTCGTCCGTCAGACATCGAGGTAGGCCTCCAGACCGTGGCGGCCGCCCTCGCGGCCGAAGCCCGACTCCTTGTATCCGCCGAACGGCGAGGTCGGGTCGAACTTGTTGAACGTGTTGGCCCAGATGACGCCGGCCCGGAGCTTGTTCGCCACCGCGAGGATGCGGGAACCCTTCTCCGTCCAGATACCCGCCGAGAGGCCGTACTGGCTGTTGTTGGCCTTCGCGACGGCCTCGTCCGGCGTGCGGAAGGTCAGCACCGACAGCACCGGGCCGAAGATCTCGTCGCGGGCGACGGTGTGCGCCTGGGTGACACCCGTGAAGAGGGTCGGCGCGAACCAGTAACCGGCGGAAGGGAGTTCGCACGGAGCGGACCACCGCTCGGCGCCCTCCGCCTCGCCCGTCTCGACGAGCGCGCTGATCCGGGAGAGCTGCTCCGCGGAGTTGATCGCGCCGATGTCGGTGTTCTTGTCCAGTGGATCGCCGAGCCTGAGCGTGGACAGCCGGCGCTTGAGGGCGTGCAGCACCTCGTCGTGCACCGACTCCTGCACGAGGAGCCGTGAGCCCGCGCAGCAGACCTGGCCCTGGTTGAAGAAGATGCCGGTGACGATGCCCTCGACGGCCTGGTCGACCGGGGCGTCGTCGAAGACGATGTTGGCGCCCTTGCCGCCCAGTTCGAGCGTGGCCTTCTTGTCCGTGCCCGCGATCTGCCGGGCGATGGCCTTGCCGACCGCGGTCGACCCGGTGAAGGCGACCTTGTTGACGTCGGGGTGCTCGACGAGGGCGGAGCCCGCGTCGCCGTAACCGGTCAGGATGTTGACGACACCCTTGGGGAGGCCCGCCTGGCGGCAGATGTCGGCGAAGAACAGCGCGGAGAGCGGGGTCGTCTCGGCCGGCTTCAGCACCACCGTGTTGCCGGTGGCGAGCGCCGGGGCGATCTTCCACGCGAGCATCAGCAGCGGGAAGTTCCACGGGATGATCTGGCCGGCCACGCCCAGCGGGCGCGGGTTCGCTCCATAGCCCGCGTGGTCCAGCTTGTCGGCCCAGCCCGCGTAGTAGAAGAAGTGCGCGGCGACCAGCGGGAGGTCCGCGTCGCGGGTCTCCTTGATCGGCTTGCCGTTGTCCAGGGTCTCCAGGACGGCGAGCTCGCGGGAGCGCTCCTGGATGATCCGGGCGATCCGGAAGAGGTACTTGGCACGCTCGGAGCCGGGCAGCGCCGACCACTTCTCGAACGCCCTGCGGGCCGCCTTCACGGCGCGGTCCACGTCCTCGGCGCCTGCTCGCGCGACCTCGGAGAGCACCTCCTCGGTGGACGGGCTGACCGTCTTGAAGACCTTGCCGTCGGCCGCCTCGGCGAACTCGCCGTCGATGAACAGGCCGTACGAGGGGGCGATGTCGACGACGGAGCGGGACTCCGGAGCCGGTGCGTAATCGAATGCGGATGCCATGGCGTATCAGTCCACCGTCACGTAATCGGGGCCGGAGTAACGGCCGGTGCTGAGCTTCTGGCGCTGCATCAGCAGGTCGTTCAGCAGGCTGGAGGCGCCGAAGCGGAACCAGTGGTTGTCCAGCCAGTCCTCGCCCGCGGTCTCGTTCACCAGGACGAGGAACTTGATCGCGTCCTTGGAGGTGCGGATGCCACCCGCGGGCTTCACGCCGATCTGGACGCCCGTCTGCTCCCGGAAGTCGCGCACGGCCTCCAGCATCAGCAGCGTGTTCGCCGGAGTGGCGTTCGTCCCGACCTTGCCGGTCGACGTCTTGATGAAGTCCGCGCCGGCCAGCATCCCGAGCCAGGAGGCCCGGCGGATGTTGTCGTACGTGGACAGCTCGCCGGTCTCGAAGATCACCTTCAGCCGCGCGGAGCCGCACTCGGCCTTCACGGCGACGATCTCCTCGTAGACCTTGAGGTAGCGGCCCGAGAGGAAGGCGCCGCGGTCGATCACCATGTCGATCTCGTCCGCCCCGGCCGCCACGGCGTCGCGGACGTCCGCGAGCTTGACGTCCAGCGCGGCACGGCCGGCGGGGAAGGCCGTCGCGACGGACGCGACCTTCACGCCGGAGCCGGCCAGCGCGGCGACGGCGGTCGCCGCCATGTCGGGGTAGACGCAGACGGCCGCGGTGCGCGGGGTCGTGCGGTCGGTCGGGTCGGGGTTGACGGCCTTGGCGGCGAGAGCCCGGACCTTGCCCGGGGTGTCCGCGCCTTCCAGCGTCGTCAGGTCGATCATCGAGATGGCGAGATCGATCGCGTACGCCTTGGCGGTCGTCTTGATCGAACGGGTGCCGAGGGCGGAGGCGCGCGCTTCGAGGCCGACGGTGTCGACGCCGGGCAGCCCGTGCAGGAAGCGGCGCAGCGCACTGTCGGACGCCGTCGCGTCGGAGAATGCCGGAGCAGTGGTGGGCATGGTCACCACCTGAGCATATCTACGCGCGTAGCGACCTGTACAGGGGGCTCCCCGCTTCCGTGCCTTCCACGGGCCGTACGAGGCCTCTCCACGCCCCGCCGGGCCCGTCAGGCAGAATCGGGGCCATGACGAGCCCCACACCCCCCGCCGAGCCCGCCCACGCCGACCGGACCTTCCGGTCGGGCGCCGGGCTGGTCAGCGGCGTGCTGCTGATCCTGCTGGTCGGCTGGATCGGCGGCGACGCGGTGGTCCAGGGGAAGGGATGGGTGCCGTGGCTGTCGCTGGCCGCGCTGCTGACGGTGATCCCGCTGATCGTCGCCTTCACGCTGCGCCCGGCCGTGTTCGCCGACGAGGAGCGGATCCGGATCCGCAACCCGTTCCGCACGATCGTGCTGCCGTGGACGGACGTCTCCACCGTGCGCGCCGCGTACTCGAGCGAGATCTTCACCCACGGGGGCGAGAAGTACCAGCTGTGGGCGGTCCCCGTCTCGCTGCGCGAGCGCAAGCGGGCGGCCAGGAAGGCCACCCAGCAGGCGCACGACGATCCGTACGGCCGGACCTCCGTGCACGCCGACGTCCGCGACACCCAGGCCCGCGCGGCCGCCGCCGACCAGACGGTGGGCGACCTGAGGGAGCTCGCCGAGCGCGCCGCCGCCCGCAAGGAACAGGGCACGTCCACCGCCTCGGTCCGCTGGGCCTACGAGGTGATCGCCCCGGCCGTGGTCGGCGCCGTGCTGCTCGTGGTGCTGCTCGCCATCGGCTGACGGAAAGACCTGGCCGTTGGGAAGTTGCGGACATTCATATCGGGCATAACGGCGCCGCTGTCTGTCCGTGACTTCCCAACGACTCGCACCCGCTGCCGATGGGCAAGTCGATCACAGCTCAGGAGGGGGGTGAGGTGGTGGCGGTGCCGGTCCGAGAGCGGTGGGCGCGGATCTCTCCGTGGTGGTCCGCGACCCAACCGATCAGCTGCATGGCGATCTCGTGCAGGCCGCGGCCGAGCGGGGTGAGGGCGTACTCCACGCGCGGCGGAACCTCGGCGTAGGCGGTGCGCGTGACCAGACCGTCCTCGACAAGCTGGCGCAGCGTGTGGGTGAGCATGCGCTGGGAGATGCCGGGGATCTGGCGCTGCAGGTCGGTGTAGCGCAGTGGGCCGTTCTCCAGGACGGCGATGATCAGCATGCTCCACTTGTCGCCGACCCGGTCCAGCACCTGCCGGATGAAGGCCATGTGTTCGGCGGGGATGCTCGCGCACGGCCCGATCGCGGCCGCCATCTCCGTATCGGCGCTGTCCGGCATAGCGTCCATTCCTCTCCGTCGCGCACACCCGTGTGCCTTTTGTAACGCCCTCAATACTGTCGCATCATGGCGCTACGAACAAAATGTAGGAATTGGAGTTGCGGCCATGAAGGTAGAGATCTGGGCCGACGTCGCCTGCCCCTGGTGCGGGCTCGGGAGCCACCGTGTGGACCGGGCCGTGGAGCGGTTCGAGCACAGCGGGGAGGTCGAGGTGACCCACCGCTCCTGAGCCCCTACCGGGTGCTGAACAACGTCGTCGGCAACACCGACCTGGCACACGAGTTCCTGGCCCACGCCACCACGCAGGGCAAGAACCGCGACGCCTGGAACACGATCTTCCACACCTGCTTCGGCAAGGCGGAGCCCGTGTTCGCCCTGGACGACCTGCTCCGGCTCACCGACGAGCTGGGCCTGGACCGTGACCTGACGCGCCAGGCGCTCACCGAGCGCCGCTACCGCGCCCAGGTCCAGGAGGACGCCCGCCGCGCACAGCGTCTGGGCGCCACCGGCGCCCCGTTCATCGTCATCGACGACCGCTACGGCGTCCCCGGCGCCCAGAGAAGCGACGCCCTGCTCGGCCTGCTCCGCACCGCCTGGGACGAGACCCACCCGGTGACCCTCACCCCCGCGGGCGACGCCCCGGGCTGCGGCCCCGACGGGTGCGCCGTCCCGGCCCGCCCCTGACCTCTCGCTCCACCCCCGTCATCTCCTCGCATCATCTTCTCGAAAGGCACAACCCCATGTCGTACCTGCTGCACATCGACTCCTCCTCGCTCGGCGAGGCCTCCGTCTCCCGCCAGGTCGCCCAGTCCTTCCGCGACCGGTGGGAGGGCCCGGTCGTCCACCGCGACCTCGCTGCCTCGCCGGTGCCGCACCTGACGGCGGCGGGCGTTACCGCCCGCGGCACCGCCCCGGCCCAGCACACCCCCGAGCAAGGCAAGGCCCAGGCACTGCAGGACGAGCTGATCGAGGAGTTCCTCGGCGCCGGCGCGTACCTGTTCACGGTGCCGATGTACAACCTGTCCATGCCGTCGGTGTTCAAGGCGTGGCTGGACCAGATCCTCGTCACGGACCGCACCTTCACCCACGCCGGCGCCTCCCCGGCCGCGGGCCGCCCCGCCCTGCTGATATCCGCCCGTGGCGGCAGCTACGCCCCCGGCGCTCCCAGAGAGGGCCTGGACTACCTGGTGCCCACGCTCGAAACCGTCCTGGGCCACGAGGACCTCCTCGGCCTGGACGTCACCACCGTGACTCCCGAGCTGACCATGGCCCCCCACGCACCGGCCCTCGCCTCGCTCCTCCCTCTGCACGAGGCGTCCATGAAGGCCGCCCACGACCACGCCCGAGATCTCGCCACGGCCTTCGGCACTGCGCGGACCGCCTGACCTGCCTCGGTGGGAAGTTGGGGACGTTGAAATGCCGTCGAAACGGACACGTTTGTGTCCCCGACTTCCCAATGACCCTCGCGGCCACCCCGTGTGGGCCGCTGATGGAGGGGCGTCAGATACCCGCGGCCTCCGCCAGGTCCCGCTTGATGGCGGCGAGCAGCTCCGCCGCCTTCACCCCGGCCGCCGGTAGCTCGTCCGCGCCGCCGACCGGGACCACGACCTCCAGGTAGCACTTGAGCTTCGGCTCGGTGCCGCTCGGGCGGACGATGACCCTGGCCCCCGTCAGGTGGTAGCGCAGGCCGTCGGTCGGCGGCAGGGCGTCCGTGCCCTGCGAGAGGTCCTCGGCCGAGGTGACGGGGAGGCCCGCCAGGGCGGCCGGGGGAGTCTCGCGCAGGCGCCGCATGGCGTTCGCGATGACGGTCAGGTCCTCGACCCGGACCGAGAGCTGGTCCGTGGCGTGCAGGCCGTGTGCGAGTGCCAGGTCGTCGAGGAGGTCGAGGAGGGTGCGGCCCTTCTCCTTGAGCCCGGAGGCGAGTTCGGCGATCAGCAGCGCGGCCGTGATGCCGTCCTTGTCGCGGACGCCCTCCGGGTCCACGCAGTAGCCGAGCGCCTCCTCGTACCCGTAGCGCAGGCCCTCGACGCGGGCGATCCACTTGAAGCCCGTCAGCGTCTCCTCGTAGCCGAGGCCCGCCTTCTCGGCGATCCGGCCCAGCAGGGACGAGGACACGATCGACTCGGCGAAGACTCCGGTCACCCCGCGGTCCACCAGATGGGCGGCCAGCAGCGCGCCCACCTCGTCGCCGCGCAGCATCCGCCAGCCGGCCCCGGCCGAAGGGTCGGGCACGGCGACGGCACAGCGGTCGGCGTCCGGGTCGTTGGCGATGACGATGTCCGGCTGCGCCCGGCGCGCGGTCGCGAAGGCGAGATCCATGGCGCCGGGCTCTTCCGGGTTGGGGAAGGCGACGGTGGGGAACGCCGGGTCCGGGTCCGCCTGCTCGGTCACGAGCACGGGTTCGGGGAAGCCGGCCCGGGCGAAGGCGGCCGTGAGGACGGAGGTGCCGACGCCGTGCATGGCGGTGTAGACGGTCCGGGCGGTACGGGGCGAACCCGGGCTGAGGACGGCGTCCGTACGTTCGAGATATGCGGCCAGAACCTCGTCGCCGAGGGTCTCCCAGCCCGACTCCGGGCGCGGTACGCCGTCGAGCGGGCCGACCGCCGCGATCGCGGCGGCGATCTCCGCGTCGGCCGGGGGCACGATCTGCGAGCCGTCGCCGAGGTAGACCTTGTAGCCGTTGTCGCGCGGCGGGTTGTGGCTGGCCGTGACCTCCACGCCCGCGACGGCCCCCAGGTGCCGTATGGCGTACGCGAGGACGGGGGTGGGCAGCGGGCGGGGGAGCACGGCGGCGCGCAGGCCGGCGCCGGTCATCACCGCCGCGGTGTCGCGGGCGAAGTCGGCCGACTTGTAGCGGGCGTCGTAGCCGACGACGACGAGTCCGCCTGACTGCCCCTGGGCCTTCAGGTACGCCGCGAGTCCGGCGGCGGCGCGGATCACGACGGAGCGGTTCATCCGCATCGGGCCGGCGCCGATCTCTCCGCGCAGGCCGGCCGTGCCGAACTGGAGCGTGCCCGCGAAGCGGTCCGCCAGCGCGGCCAGGTCACCGGCGTCGATCAGTCCGGCGAGCTCCGCGCGGGTCTCGGGGTCCGGGTCCTCGGCGAGCCAGGTCCTGGCCTGCGTGATGAGGTCCTGCTGCACGGTGTCCGCCTTTCTGCGGGTGCGGGTGCGGGTGCGGGGGTGGGTCCGCGGCGTGGGGCTGTCGGGGGCTGTGCCCCCGGGCCCCCGCGCCTCAAACGCCGGCGGGGCTGGAATTGGTCGCCCAGTGCCTCAATCGCCGGCCGGGGCTGGAAGTGCGGGGGGCGAGATGCAAGCCGAGCCGGGCAAATCGAGCCCCTCCGGCGTTTGAGGAGCGGGGGTGCGGGGGCGGAGCCCCTGCTAGATCCGGTCCAGCACCCGTGCCAGCAGCGCGCCCATCCGGGTCGCCGAGTCGCGGCCGGCCTGGAGGACCTCCTCGTGGTTGAGGGGTTCGCCGCTGAGGCCCGCGGCGAGGTTCGTGACCAGGGAGATGCCCAGCACCTCCGCACCCGCCTCACGTGCCGCGATGGCCTCCAGGACGGTGGACATGCCGACCAGGTCTCCGCCCATGGCCCGGACCATGCCGATCTCGGCGGGGGTCTCGTAGTGCGGGCCGGGGAACTGCACGTACACGCCCTCTTCGAGCGACTCGTCGATCTCCTTGCACAGCGCGCGCAGCCGCGGCGAGTACAGGTCCGTCAGGTCGACGAAGTTGGCGCCGATGATCGGCGACGCCGCCGTGAGGTTGATGTGGTCGCTGATGAGGACCGGCTGGCCGGGGCGCATGCCCTCGCGCAGGCCGCCGCACCCGTTCGTGAGGATGACGGTCCCGCAGCCCGCGGAGACCGCCGTACGGACGCCGTGCGCGACCGCCGCGACTCCCCGGCCCTCGTAGTAGTGGGTACGGCCCAGGAAGACCAGGGCGCGCTTCTCCCCGATGCGGTACGAGCGGACGGTGCCGCCGTGGCCCTCCACGGCCGGGGCCGGGAATCCGGGCAGTGCGGTGACCGGGAACTCGGCCTCGGGGATGCCGAGCGCATCGCCGGCGGGGGCCCAGCCGGAGCCCATCACGAGAGCGACGTCGTGGGTATCGGCGCCGGTCAGCTCGCGCAGGCGGGCGGCGGCGTCGGCAGCGGCGGCGCGGGGGTCGCCCTGGATGTGGTCCGGAATAACAGATGCGTTCACGCGGATGAGGGTAACCGCTGATTCCCTACGCGCGTAGATGTGACGGTGGAGAGTCTGGCCGGTCACATTCGTATTTTCATACAGAACGCGCGCGGAGGACCCGGCTCAGCAGGGCCGTTTGCGCAGGTTCATCACGTAGTCGTGCGGCGCGCCCGCGGACTCGGCGGCGTCCGCCACCTCGCCCAGATAGCGCGCGGAGGGCAGTCCGCCCTCGTAGCCGTTGAGGACGTACATCCACGCCGGCTCCTCGCCGTCCAGCGTGTGCACGCGCACCCGCATGCGGCGGTAGATGTCGAGGCCGACACCCTCCCAGCGGTCCATGGAGTCCTCGTCCATCGGCGCCAGGTCGTACAGCGCGACGAACACCTGGGAACGGGGTGCCTCCACCACCGTGGCCAGGGCGCCCTCCCAGCCCATCTGCTCCCCGCCGAACGTCAGCCGCCAGCCGTTGAGCCAGCCCGTGCCGCGCAGCGGGGAGTGCGGTGCGCGGCGCGTCATCAGCCGCGCGTCGAGGTTGCCGGCGTACGCGGCGTAGAGCGACATGGGGTCGAGGGTACGGGAGGCACCGGGGAGCGTGCCGGTTCCGGCGAGGAAAAGCCCCGGTCGTGGGCGGTCCGCCGGAGCCGGAGGCCGTGGCCCGGCCAGCCCCGTTCCCGTATGGAGGGCCCCGGGGCGAAGCAGCTTGGCGCGTGCGGGACAATGAATTACGTACTGCATACGCCGGGGCGATCCCCCGGACCCCCGGCCGGGGCGGCAGACGGCCGTGGGATGACACCACGCGAGGCGGACTTTTCGTGACCCGGATCGTGATCATCGGCGGCGGCCCCGGCGGCTACGAGGCGGCACTGGTCGGCGCCCAGCTCGGCGCGGAGGTGACCGTCGTCGACTGCGACGGCCTCGGCGGCGCGTCGGTCCTCACCGACTGCGTGCCCTCCAAGACCCTGATCGCGACGGCCGAGGTGATGACCACCTTCGACTCCTCCTACGAGGAACTCGGCATCATCGTCGCCGACGACACCCCGCACATAGAGCAGGCCGCCCGGGTCGTCGGCGTGGACCTCGGCAAGGTCAACCGGCGTGTCAAGCGCCTCGCGCTCGCCCAGTCCCACGACATCACCGCCTCCGTCACCCGAGCGGGTGCCAGGGTCATGCGCGGCCGCGGCCGGCTGGAGGGGCTCCAGGCCGCCGACGGGTCCCGCCAGGTCGTGGTGACCGCCGCCGACGGCACCGAGGAGCGGCTCACCGCCGACGCGGTGCTGATCGCGACCGGCGGCCACCCCCGGGAGATCCCGGACGCCCTGCCCGACGGCGAGCGCATCCTGAACTGGACCCAGGTCTACGACCTCGACGAGCTCCCCGAGGAGCTCATCGTGGTCGGCTCGGGTGTCACCGGCGCCGAGTTCGCCGGCGCCTACCAGGCGCTCGGCTCGCGCGTCACGCTCGTCTCCTCCCGCGACCGGGTGCTCCCCGGCGAGGACCCGGACGCCGCCGCCGTCCTGGAGGACGTCTTCCGGCGCCGCGGCATGAACGTCATGGCCCGCTCCCGCGCCCAGTCCGCCAAGCGCGTCGGCGACCGCGTCGAGGTCACGCTGGCCGACGGCCGCGTCATCACCGGCACGCACTGCCTGATGGCGGTCGGCGCGATCCCCAACACCGCGGGCATGGGCCTGGAGGAGTCCGGGGTCCAGCTCAAGGAGTCCGGCCACATCAGGACCGACCGGGTCTCCCGCACCAGCGCACCCGGTGTCTACGCCGCAGGTGACGTCACCGGAGTCTTCGCGCTGGCCTCGGTCGCCGCTATGCAGGGCCGGATCGCGATGTACCACTTCCTCGGCGACGCGGTGCAGCCGCTGAACCTGAAGACGGTCTCCGCGAACGTCTTCACCGACCCCGAGATCGCCACCGTCGGTTACAGCCAGTCGGACGTCGACTCCGGCAAGATCGACGCCCGTGTCGTGAAGCTGCCGCTCCTGCGCAACCCGCGCGCCAAGATGCAGGGCATCAGGGACGGCTTCGTCAAGATCTTCTGCCGGCCCGGCACCGGCATCGTGGTCGGCGGCTGCGTCGTCGCGCCGAGGGCCAGCGAGCTGATCCACCCGATCGCGCTCGCCGTGGACAACAACCTGACGGTGGAGCAGATCGCCAACGCGTTCACGGTGTATCCGTCCCTCTCCGGCTCGATCGCGGAAGTGGCCCGGCAGTTGCACACCCGTAAGACCGAGGGCGAGGCGTAGCCCGCACTGTTCGTACCGACGGCGGGGCCCCCTATACCACCAGGGGGCCCCGCCTATGTACAACTTCTCTTATTCGGCGCAAACTGCTGAAAAGCAACCCACGGCCAGGTTACTGTCAGTTTCGTGTTCGCTGCAGAACGTCGTCAATTGATCCTCGAAATGGTGCGCGCCAACGGGGCGGTATCGCTCCGTGAGCTCGCCCGCGTCGTCCAGACCTCCGAAGTGACCGTACGGCGGGACGTGCGGGCACTGGAGGCAGAAGGACTCCTCGACCGCCGGCACGGCGGTGCGGTCTTGCCGGGCGGCTTTACGCGGGAGTCCGGCTTTCCGCAGAAATCCCATCTCTCCACCGCGGAGAAGACGGCCATCGCCGACCTGGCGGCCGGCCTGGTCGGTGAGGGCGAGGCCATCGTGGTCGGCGCCGGAACGACCACGCAGGAGCTGGCCCGCCGGCTCGCACGGGTGCCCGGCCTGACCGTGGTCACCAACTCGCTGCTGGTCGCCCAGGCGTTGGCCCATGCCAACCGGGTGGAAGTGGTGATGACGGGCGGCACCCTGCGCGGGAGCAACTACGCGCTCGTCGGTAGCGGTGCCGAGCAGTCCCTCCAGGGGCTGCGGGTGAGCCGTGCCTTCCTCTCGGGCAGCGGGCTGACCGCGGAGCGCGGGCTCTCCACGTCCAACATGCTCTCGGCGAGCGTGGACCGGGCACTGGTGCAGGCCGCGGCCGAGGTGGTGGTCCTCGCGGACCACACGAAGCTCGGCTCCGACACGATGTTCCAGACGGTACCCACGGAGCTGATCACCCGTCTGGTGACGGACGAGCCCCCGGTGCACGACGAGCGTGCGGCCACGGAGCTCCAGGCCCTGGCCGACCAGGGCGTGGAGATCACGGTGGCGGGGCCCGACGCGGAGGCCGGGGGCGGCGATCCCCTGCCACCGGGACGGCAGACACGGCAGGACATGCCGCTGCCGGGCCAACGGCGTACGCAGGGCGGCCACGGAGGGCCGGGAGGGCTCGGGCCGCAGCTGCGGAGCGCCGCGGCGCTGGCGGAGGGGCCGGTGGGCCGGGTCGCGGACATGCGGCGCCGATGAGGCCGTAAAGGGCGGAGGCCGGTCAGTCCCCCTGCGGATCCGATGGTGCGGGGTCGGCGGGGCCGGCCGGGTCGGCGGGGTCGGCCTTCAGACCGCGGAGCGTCAGCCGCAGCAGCCGGTCGGCCAGAGCGGGGTCGGACGGGGTCTGTTCCGCGGCCAGCGCGATCGCGTTCGTCAGCTGCAGAAGGTCGTCGATCGACACATCCGCCCGCACCGAGCCGTTCGACTTGGCTCGCGTCAGCAGCCGGTCCCCCGCCTGACGGAGCGGCACGTGACAGGACGTCAGCGCCGAATTCACGTTCCCCGAGGCCGACATGAGTGCCTGCGCCAGCCCGTGGTACTCACCCGCATGGGTGACGATCGCGCCCAGCCACTCCACCAGCGCGGTGCAGGGCCGGTCGGACCGTGCCAGTTCGCGGGAGCGGTCGAGCAGCGCGGTCAGGGCCTCCTGGAACACCGCGTTCATCAGGGCCTGGCGGTTCGGGAAGTGCCGGTACAGCGTGCCGATGCCGACGCCCGCCCGCCGGGCGATGTCCTCCAGCGAGGCATCCGTGCCGTGGGCGGCGAAGGACACCCGGGCCTCGCTCAGCAGCCGGTCGTAGTTGCGGCGCGCGTCGGCGCGCATCGGCCGTGCCGGTGTCGTGCTCATCGCCCTCACCCTGTCCTCCCTGGTGTCCGCTCCGCGTCACAAGGATGCCACTGGGGGCCCGGCGGTCGCCGGGCCCCCAGTGGCAGAAGAGCGAGTGCTCAGTCCTTGATCTCGCAGATCGCGGCGCCGGACGACACCGAGGTGCCGACCTCCGCCGCCAGACCCTTCACCGTGCCGGAGCGGTGCGCGTTGAGGGGCTGCTCCATCTTCATGGCTTCGAGGACGACGATGAGGTCGCCTTCCTTGACCTCCTGCCCCTCCTCGACGGCGATCTTGACGATCGTGCCCTGCATCGGGGACGCGAGGGTGTCGCCGGAGGCCGCGGAGCCGGACTTCTTCGCGGCGCGGCGCTTGGGCTTGGCCCCGGCGGCGAGACCGGTACGGGCCAGGCTCATGCCGAGCGAGGACGGCAGGGACACCTCGAGGCGCTTGCCGCCGACCTCGACGACGACGGTCTCGCGGCCGGACTCCTCGTCGGCCTCCTGGTCCGCGGGGACCGCGAAGGGCTTGATGTCGTTGACGAACTCCGTCTCGATCCACCGGGTGTGGATCCGGAAGGGGTCCGAGGTGAACGCCGGGTCGACGACGACCGCACGGTGGAAGGGGATGGCGGTGGCCATGCCCTCCACCTGGAACTCGGCCAGCGCACGCGCGGCGCGCTGCAGGGCCTGCTCGCGGGTCGCACCGGTCACGACCAGCTTGGCCAGCAGCGAGTCCCACGCCGGGCCGATGACACTGCCCGACTCGACACCCGCGTCGAGGCGGACTCCGGGGCCGGTGGGCGGGGCGAAGAGGGTGACGGTGCCGGGGGCGGGCAGGAAGCCGCGGCCCGGGTCCTCACCGTTGATCCGGAACTCGAAGGAGTGCCCGCGCACCGCGGGGTCGCCGTAACCGAGCTCCTCGCCGTCGGCGATGCGGAACATCTCGCGGACGAGGTCGAGGCCGGTGACCTCCTCGGTGACCGGGTGCTCGACCTGGAGGCGGGTGTTGACCTCCAGGAAGGAGATCGTGCCGTCCGCACCGACGAGGAACTCCACGGTGCCGGCGCCGACGTAGCCGGCTTCCTTCAGGATCGCCTTCGACGCCGCGTACAGCTGCTCGTTCTGCGCCTGGGACAGGAAGGGGGCCGGGGCCTCCTCGACCAGCTTCTGGTGGCGGCGCTGGAGCGAGCAGTCACGGGTGGACACGACCACGACGTTGCCGTGGGTGTCGGCCAGGCACTGCGTCTCCACGTGCCGGGGCTTGTCGAGGTAGCGCTCGACGAAGCACTCCCCGCGGCCGAACGCCGCGACGGCCTCACGGACCGCCGAGTCGTACAGCTCTGGGATCTCCTCCAGGGTGCGCGCGACCTTCAGCCCGCGCCCGCCGCCGCCGAAGGCGGCCTTGATCGCGATCGGCAGGCCGTTCTTCTCCGCGAACTCCACGACCTCGGCCGAACCGGACACCGGGTCGGGGGTGCCGGCCACCAGCGGGGCACCGGCGCGCTGCGCGATGTGACGGGCGGCGACCTTGTCACCGAGGTCCCGGATGGCGTGCGGCGGCGGTCCGATCCACGTCAGACCCGCGTCGAGCACCGCCTGCGCGAACTCCGCGTTCTCCGACAGGAAGCCGTAACCGGGGTGGACCGCGTCCGCTCCCGAATCCTTGGCGGCCTGGAGCACCTTGGCCATGTCCAGATAGCTGGCGGCCGGAGTGTCACCGCCCAGGGCGAATGCCTCGTCGGCCGCGCGCACATGCAGAGCGTCCCGGTCCGGATCGGCGTAGACGGCTACGCTCCCGATTCCGGCATCCCGGCAAGCCCGAGCAACACGGACAGCGATTTCGCCACGGTTGGCGATGAGCACCTTGCGCACGATGACTCCCTCCTTGAGAACAAGCTGAGTTTAGGGACTACCAACACGGCCGTACGACCCGTCCCCAATAGTGAACTTGCCCACACGGAGTGTGATTCGAGGCTTGCTCGAGTCGCGAAATCCCTTGTCGCACCACGGTACGCCGGGATCCTCAACCGCACAGTAGCCACGAAGTGTGGCCCAAGTCTCTGTTCGTAGGGTTAACGCCGCGCGGCGTTTCTTTGTGGACTCCCTACGAACGGACGAGGGAATCTTTGCCTCGGACGCGGGGCGGCGCGCTGCGGGAGCGAGCCGCGCGCATCCCCTTGTCCGGAGCGTTACCGTCCCCCAAGCTCTTAAGGAGCAGGGGGTGCCCCCATGTAGGGTCCGCGCTACCGCACGTACTACAGGTAACAGGGGGTGGCGCCGTGGTGCGCAGACCAGTGGCCTTCGTGACCGCGATCGTTCTGTTCGTGGAAGCCGTGGGCATCGTGCTCGTCAACGGCATCCTCGCGACGGTCGCCGGCAACCAGCGCATGTCCCTGGCCGGGATGGACCCGGACGCCATGGTCACCGGCACGTGGGTGATGGGCGGCGTCTCCGGGGTCCTGCTGGTGCTCTGCGGGCTGATACCGCTCCTGGCCGGGATACGCGACCGGGCCCCGGGCCGCGTCGGCAGGATCACCCTGATCGCCTGCGCGGTCGTCCACGGGGTGCTGGGCGCCCTCGCGGTGGGGCTGATCGGCTGGGCCGCCTTCGCGTTCCTGATGGCCGTCCTGGCGCTGATCGTGCTGACCCTGGTGGTGTTCGACCGGAGCGAGCCGGAAGCGGTGGAGCCCACCGGAGCCGCTCCGGAGCCGGTGTGACTCCGGCTGCGCTCAGACCCACAAGTCGGTTACGGAGACGCCCAGTTCGCCCAGCAGGCGGCGCAGCAGCGGCAGGGAGAGCCCGATGACGTTGCCGTGGCTGCCCTCGATCGCCTCGACGAACGGCGCCGAGCGGCCGTCCAGGGTGAACGCCCCGGCGACATGGAGAGGCTCACCTGAGGCGACGTAGGCCGCCACCTCGGCGTCCGTCGGCTCGCCGAACCTGACGACGGTGGACGCGGTCTCCGACACCGTGCGGCCGGTGGCCGTGTCGACGACGCAGTGCCCCGTCCGCAGGATGCCCGAACGGCCGCGCATGGACTTCCAGCGGGCGGTGGCCTCCTCGCTGTCGGCGGGCTTGCCGAGCGCCTCGCCGTCCAGCTCCAGCACCGAGTCGCAGCCGATGACGAGCGCGCCCGACGCCTCGGGACGGGCAGCCACCGCGGCGGCCTTCGCCTCGGCCAGCACGAGCGCCAGCTCGCCCGGGGACGGAGCGGTCAGCGCGTCCTCGTCCACGCCGCTGACGATCACCTCGGGGGCGAATCCCGCCTGCCGCAGGAGGCCGAGGCGGGCGGGGGACGCGGAGGCGAGCACGAGGCGGCGCTGGTCAGTCATACCCGCCATCGTAGGCGGGGCCGGAGGGGCCCCGTCGCCTCACCGGGTGCCCAGGACGAACATCGCCACGACCATGGCGAGCGCGAGCAGCAACCCCGCACGGCGCATCATGTCCTGGGCGTCGCGCAGTTCCTTCGGCGGCTTGTTCTCAGGATCGGACCACAGCATGCATCCGATGGTGCTCCGGAGACGGCTGCGGCGCCTGAGTACGGGTACTCAAGCGCCGCTCACCGGCCCGGCGGTCAGGAGGGCCAGTACGTCCGTGCCCACGACCGGGGCCCCGGCCGGAGTGCGCCCCGGCGCGCGATCCGCCCCGGGTCCGACCACTGCTCGGGCGGCAGGGGGGCGCCGGACGGCACGTCGGTCACCGCCGCCGCGCGCGCCCGCACCACGGCGAGGGCGGCGGCGAGCTCCTCCGGGGTCGGATTGCCCCGTACGACCTTGATCATGGTGGCTCCCGGTGGCTAGAGGGGGATGTTGCCGTGCTTCTTGGGCGGCAGGCTCTCGCGCTTCGTACGGAGCTGGCGCAGGCCCTTCACGACGTGCGCGCGGGTGTCGGCCGGCATGATCACCGCGTCGACGTAGCCGCGCTCAGCCGCGACGTACGGGTTGAGGAGCGCGTCCTCGTAGTCGGCCATCAGCTCTGCGCGGGTGGCGTCCTGGTCCTCGGCGGCGGCGATGGTGCGCCGGTGCAGGATGTTCACCGCGCCCTGAGCGCCCATCACCGCGATCTGCGCCGTCGGCCAGGCCAGGTTCAGGTCGGCGCCCAGGTGCTTGGACCCCATGACGTCGTACGCCCCGCCGAACGCCTTGCGGGTGATCACCGTGATCAGCGGGACGGTCGCCTCCGCGTACGCGTAGATCAGCTTGGCGCCGCGCCGGATGATCCCGCCGTACTCCTGGTCGACGCCCGGCAGGAAGCCCGGGACGTCCACGAAGGTCAGGACCGGCACGTTGAACGCGTCGCACGTACGGACGAAGCGCGCGGCCTTCTCGCTCGCGTTGATGTCCAGACAGCCGGCGAACTGCATCGGCTGGTTGGCGACGATGCCGACCGGGTAGCCCTCGACGCGCCCGAAACCGGTGAGGATGTTCGGCGCGAACAGGGCCTGGGTCTCCAGGAACTCCCCGTCGTCGAGCACGTGCTCGATCGCGGTGTGCATGTCGTACGGCTGGTTGGCCGAGTCCGGGATGAGGGTGTCGAGCTCGCGGTCCTCGTCCGTGGTCTCCAGGTCGGCCTCCTCCGGGAAGGCCGGGGCCTCGGAGAGGTTGTTCGACGGGAGGTAGGACAGCAGGGACTTGACGTACTCGATGGCGTCCTTCTCGTCGCCCGCCATGTGGTGGGCCACGCCGGACGTGGTGTTGTGCGTGCGGGCGCCGCCCAGCTCCTCGAAGCCGACGTCCTCACCGGTGACCGTCTTGATGACGTCCGGACCCGTGATGAACATGTGCGAGGTCTGGTCGACCATGACCGTGAAGTCGGTGATCGCGGGGGAGTAGACCGCGCCGCCCGCGCACGGCCCGACGATCAGGGAGATCTGCGGAACGACACCGGAGGCGTGGACGTTACGGCGGAAGATCTCGGCGAACAGTCCGAGGGCGGCCACACCTTCCTGGATGCGGGCGCCGCCGCCGTCGTTGATGCCGATCACCGGACAGCCGGTCTTCATCGCGAAGTCCATGACCTTGACGATCTTCTCGCCGTAGACCTCGCCGAGCGAGCCGCCGAAAATCGTGAAGTCCTGCGAGTACACGCAGACGGGGCGGCCGTCGACCGTGCCGTAGCCGGTGACGACGCCGTCCCCGTAAGGGCGGTTCTTCTCGATGCCGAAATTGGTGGACCGGTGCCGTGCGAACTCGTCGAGTTCCACGAAGGAACCTTCGTCGAGCAGGAGATCGACGCGCTCCCGGGCGGTCAACTTGCCCTTCGCGTGCTGCTTTTCGACTGCGCGGGCGGAACCCGCGTGTGTGGCCTCTTCGATACGGCGCTGCAGGTCCGCGATCTTGCCCGCGGTGGTGTGGATGTCGCTCTGCGGCTCGGACATCGGGTGGCGGCTCCCTGCCTTGTCACGGGGACGGCTGGTACATCCAGTGAATGTGCTGGACCATGCGTGCTCGACGGCTACCTGCTCGTCGGCTGGCTACTGACCCGTAGCGTATCGGCGCGGATACGGTTCAGCAGTGCGTCGTTGGCCACACCTAATGTGGGTTGCATGACTCCTCCCGATGCGCCGCACAACCGCTGGTCGGACCTCGACAGGCCGCCCCTGAACGCCACGGCGCTCCGCCGGGGACTGCTGAAGCCCGACGGCCTGTGGACCTCGCTCGACATCGTCGAGGCGACCGGATCGACCAATACCGACCTCGCGGCACGGGCCGCCGACGGCGGTCTGGCCGAAGGCGCGGTGCTGGTCGCGGAGGAGCAGACCGCGGGCCGCGGGCGTCTCGACCGGAGCTGGACGGCCCCGCCCCGCTCGGGCCTCTTCCTCTCCGTCTACCTGACCCCCGGCGGCGTACCCGTCGAGCGCTGGGGGTGGCTGCCGCTGCTGACCGGCGTCGCGGCCGCCACGGGCCTCGCGCAGTCGGCGGGCGTGGACATGGCGCTGAAATGGCCCAACGACCTCCTGGTGACGGTCGGGGACACGGAACGCAAGACCGGCGGCATCCTCGCCGAGCGCGCCGGGGACGGCGTCGTGATCGGCATCGGCCTCAACGTGTCGCTGCGCGCCGCCGAGCTGCCCGCCCCGCACGCCGGTTCGCTGGCGCTCGCCGGAGCCGTCTCCACCGACCGCGAGACCCTGCTCCGGGCCGTCCTGCGTTCACTGGAACAGTGGTACGGCCGATGGCGCGACGCGAACGGCGACGCCGCCGGGAGCGGGCTCCAGGCGGCCTACGCGGCGGGCTGCGCCACGCTCGACCGGACCGTGCGGGCCGAGCTGCCCGGCGACCGGTCGCTCGTCGGCGAGGCCGTCGCGATCGACGGCGACGGACGGCTCGTGCTGGCCACGGGCGACGGGCTCCAGGAACCCGTGTCGGCCGGCGACATCGTCCACCTGCGCGGGGAGGAGGGCGGTCTCACCTGATCCCGCGTTCCGCACATACGGGTGATGTCACGTATGACGGAGCCGGAACCGCGCCACCACGGACGTGAGCCAGGGCACACCTGCCGTATCGTTGAGGCGATCCAGCGACAGATCGGCAGGGCAGTGCGCAGGGAACGGGCAGGAGGCGGCCGGTGACCGTCGACGACACGAACTCCGACGACGGCGCGGAGCCCTCGTCGGGACCGTCCGTCCACTCGACACCGCATCACGAGGTCGACCACACGGCCGAACCGACGGACGACCCGCTCGCCATCCGGCTGGAGGCCCTGATTCTGGGGGCCGACCGCCGCTACACGCCGTTCCAGGCGGCCAGGACCGCCGGGGTCTCCATGGACCTGGCGTCCCGGTTCTGGCGGGCGATGGGCTTCGCGGACATCGGACAGGCCAAGGCGCTGACCGAGGCCGACGTCCTGGCGCTGCGCCGCCTCGCCGGCCTCGTGGAGGCCGGGCTGCTCAGTGAGCCGATGGCGATCCAGGTGGCCCGGTCGACCGGGCAGACCACCGCACGGCTCGCGGAATGGCAGATCGACTCGTTCCTGGCGGGACTGACCGAGCCCCCCGAGCCCGGTATGACCCGCACCGAGGTCACGTATCCGCTGATCGAGCTGCTCCTGCCGGAGCTGCAGGAGTTCCTGGTCTACGTGTGGCGGCGCCAGCTCGCCGCCGCCACGGGCCGGGTCGTGCAGACCGGGGACGACGAGGAGATGGTCGACAGGCGGCTCGCCGTGGGCTTCGCCGACCTGGTCGGCTTCACCCGGCTGACCCGCCGGCTGGAGGAGGAGGAGCTCGGCGAGCTGGTCGAGGCCTTCGAGACCACCTCGGCCGACCTGGTCGCCGCGCACGGCGGACGCCTCATCAAGACCCTGGGCGACGAGGTCCTCTTCGCCGCGGACGACGCGGGCACGGCGGGCGAGATAGCGCTCCGGCTGGTCGAGGCGATGGCCCAGGACACGACGATGCCCTCGCTGCGGGTCGGTATCGCGTTCGGCACGGTCACCACGCGCATGGGCGACGTGTTCGGTACGACGGTGAACCTGGCCAGCCGGCTCACCTCGATAGCGCCGAAGGACGCGGTGCTGGTCGACGGCGCCTTCGCCGCGGAACTGATCAGGAACGGCGACGCCCCCGCCTCCGAGGCCGAGGAGGCCGCCGCGGCGGCCGAACGGGCCCGGCTGGCGGAGAAGGAGGACCGCCGGGACGAGGAGCCACCGTCACCCGCGTACCGCTTCGGGCTGCAGCCGATGTGGCAGCGGCCGGTCCGCGGGCTGGGCGTCGTGGAGCCGTGGCTGCTGGCCCGGCGGGGCAAGGCGTCGACCTGACGCGGAAGGGCCCCGCCTAGGATCCCGGTAACGCTCGTCAACCGGAGGGGTGCAGCCATGGGTGTCACGTCGGAGCAGAGGTTCGGGGAGTTCGTCGTCGTACGGCGGCACGAGGGCCAGGACCACGTCGCGGAGCTGGTGCTCGACCGGCCCAAGGCCATGAACGCCGTGAGCACCGCGATGGCCCGGTCCATCGCCGAGGCCTGTGCGGCGCTCGGCGCCGATCAGGGGGTGCGGGCGACCGTGCTCACGTCCAGCCACGACCGGGCCTTCTGCGTTGGCGCGGACCTCAAGGAGCGGAACTCCTTCACCGACGCCGAGCTCGTGCGGCAGCGGCCCACGGCGAGGGCCGCCTACACCGGTGTGCTGGAGCTCCCGATGCCCGTCGTCGCCGCCGTGCACGGCTTCGCCCTCGGCGGCGGCTTCGAGCTCGCGCTGGCCTGCGACGTGATCGTGGCCGACCGTACGGCCGTGGTCGGGCTGCCCGAGGTGTCCGTCGGCGTCATCCCGGGCGGCGGCGGCACACAGCTGCTGCCCCGGCGGGTCGGCGCGGCGCGCGCCGCCGAGCTGGTCTTCTCCGCCCGGCGGGTGGAGGCCGCCGAGGCGCGCGAGCTGGGCCTGGTCGACGAGCTGGTCGAGGCCGGCCGGGACCGGGAGGAGGCGCTGGCGCTCGGCGGCCGGATCGCGGCGAACTCCCCGGTGGGGCTCCGGGCCGCCAAGCGGGCCCTGCGGCTGGGGCAGGGGCTGGACCTGCGGGCCGGTCTCGAGGTGGAGGACGCTGCCTGGCGGTCCGTGGCCTTCTCCGGGGACCGGGCCGAGGGCGTCGCCGCGTTCAACGAGAAGCGGAAGCCCAGCTGGCCCGGAGAGTGATCCGCGAGTGAGCCGGGGTGGTCCGGGGAGCGATCCGAAGATCATCAGCGCCGCCAACTGATCAAATCGTCACAAACCTACCTAAGCTGGGGTGATGGGCGATGATGCGCGGCTGCGCGCCGTGGTTGCGCTGGCACAGACGATGGCTGCGGCCTACACCCCGCGCGAGTCCTGGCGCGCCGCGGCGATGGGGGCGTGCGAGGCGCTGGCCGGCAGCTTCGCCGCCCTCTCCGTGTGGGAGCGGGAGCAGGGCAGGCTGCGCGTGCTGGTCAACGCGGGGGAGCGTGCCGAGGGAGAGGAGGAGTTTCCCGAGGCCGAGGCCTACCCCGTGCACCAGTTCCCGGAGATCACCGAGTTCCTGCATGAGCGCTGGGCGGGCGGCGGTGAGCCCGACGCCTGGGTGGAGACCGCCGAAGGCGCTCCGGCCGCCGGGGCGCCCGCCCGGGGCGCCCGTCCGTACTGCCACCAGCGGGTCGCCGCGCTGCGCCGGCGCGGGCGGGGCTGCTGCGTGGTGGCGCCGATCGTGCTGCACGGGCGGGCCTGGGGGGAGCTGTACGTGGCCCGTCCGGCGGGGGCTCCGGTCTTCGACCGGGACGACGCGGACTTCGCGACCGTGCTGGCCGCCGTCGTCGCCGCGGGCATCGCGCAGACCGAGCGGCTGGAGGAGGTCCGCAAGCTGGCCTTCACGGACCCGCTGACCGGCCTCGCCAACCGCAGGGCCGTCGATCTCCGCCTGGACGAGGCGGTGGACCTGCACCGCGCCGAGGGGGCCGTGGTCAGCCTGGTCGTGTGCGATCTGAACGGCCTCAAGGCGGTCAACGACACGCATGGCCACGCGGTCGGCGATCGTCTGCTGGAACGTTTCGGCTCGGTGCTCTCGCTCTGCGGCGCGATGCTCCCGGGCGCCCTCGCCGCGCGCCTGGGCGGGGACGAGTTCTGCCTGCTGGTCGTGGGCCCTCCGGCGGACGACGTGGTCCGGGTCTCCGAGGACCTCTGCGCGCGGGCCGTCTCCCTGGAGCTCGGGGACGGGGTCGCCTGCGGGGTCGCGTCCACCGGTGACGACATCGGCCCGGTCCCGTCCGCGCGCCGGCTCTTCCGGCTGGCGGACGCCGCCCAGTACCAGGCGAAGGCCGCGCATTCCCGGCGGCCGGTGGTCGCCGGGCGCGACGGCGACGTGATCCGGCTCGCCGACTCCCCGCCCAGGTCCCCCCACGACCGCCGCAGGCTCCGCGGCAATCCGCCCGGTGGCGATGCCGAGGGCCGCGGATGAGGGCGTAAGGGGTCAACCGCACGACCACTGGTGACATGACGGGTTTCAGTCCGTACGCTTCTGAATATGGATATGCATACAGTCGTGGTGGGGACGTCCGGAACGACCGCGGAGGACGTCGTCGCCGTGGCCCGACAGGGCGCCCGGGTCGAGCTCTCCCCAGCCGCCGTCGAGGCGCTCTCCGCAGCACGGGAGATCGTCGACGCCCTCGCCGCCAAGCCCGAGCCGGTCTACGGCGTCTCCACCGGCTTCGGGGCCCTGGCCAGCAGGCACATCAGCCCCGGCCTCCGGGCGCAGCTGCAGCGCAACATCGTCCGCTCGCACGCGGCGGGCATGGGACCCCACGTCGAGCGCGAGGTAGTCCGCGCGCTGATGTTCCTGCGGCTGAAGACGCTCGCCTCCGGTCACACCGGCGTACGCCCCGAGGTCGCGCAGACCATGGCGGACGTGCTCAACGCGGGCATCACCCCCGTCGTCCACGAATACGGCTCGCTCGGCTGCTCCGGCGACCTCGCCCCGCTCTCCCACTGCGCCCTGACCCTGATGGGGGAGGGCGACGCGGAGGGCCCCGACGGCACCGTGCGGCCGGCCGGTGAACTCCTCGCGGCGCACGGCATCACCCCCGTCGAGCTGCGCGAGAAGGAGGGCCTCGCCCTCCTCAACGGCACCGACGGCATGCTCGGCATGCTCGTGATGGCCCTGGCGGACCTGAAGAACCTCTACACCGGCGCGGACATCACCGCCGCGCTCTCCCTGGAGGCGCTCCTCGGCACCGACCGGGTCCTCGCCCCGGAGCTGCACGCCATCCGCCCGCACCCCGGCCAGGGCGTCTCCGCCGACAACATGCTGCGGGTGCTCGAGGGGTCCGGCCTCACCGGTCACCACCAGGATGACGCCCCCAGGGTCCAGGACGCCTACTCCGTGCGCTGCGCCCCCCAGGTCAACGGCGCCGGGCGCGACACGCTCACGCACGGGGCGCTCGTCGCGGACCGTGAGCTGGCCTCGGCGGTCGACAACCCGGTCGTGCTGCCGGACGGGCGGGTGGAGTCGAACGGGAACTTCCACGGCGCCCCCGTCGCGTACGTCCTCGACTTCCTGGCCATCGTCGCCGCCGACCTCGGGTCGATCACCGAGCGCCGCACGGACCGGCTGCTGGACAAGAACCGCTCGCACGGTCTCCCGCCGTTCCTCGCCGACGACGCCGGGGTGGACTCGGGGCTGATGATCGCCCAGTACACGCAGGCCGCCCTGGTCAGCGAGCTGAAGCGGCTCGCCGTGCCGGCGTCCGTCGACTCGATCCCGTCCTCCGCGATGCAGGAGGACCACGTCTCCATGGGCTGGTCGGCCGCGCGGAAGCTCCGTACGGCTGTCACCGGTCTCGCGAGGATCGTGGCCGTCGAGCTGTACGCCGCCACGCGCGCCGTCGAGCTGCGTGCCGCCGAGGGGCTGACCCCCGCGCCCGCCTCTCAGGCCGTCATCACGGCACTGCGCGCCGCCGGGGTCCAGGGCCCCGGCCCCGACCGCTTCCTCGCCCCCGACCTGGCCGCCGCCGACGCCTTCGTACGGGAGGGGAAGCTGGTCGCCGCCGTGGAGGCGGTGACCGGGCCGCTGGCCTGACCCCGTACGCGTGAGGGCTGCCGCACCCCGCGGGGCGCGGCAGCCCTCACGTACCTCAGAAGCCGGTGCGAAGCGTGGAGCCCCGGCGCACCGAGTACACGACGAACCCCGCGCCGACGCACAGGGAGGCCGTCCCGCCGATCAGGTAGGGAGTCGTGTCGACTCCCGCCCCGGTGTCGGCGAGCGTGTCCCCGGCGGTGAACTCCGCCGTGGTGGAGGCCTGTCGGGCCTCCGTGGAGGAACCGGCGGACGAGCCGGCCGAACCGCTCCGCGTGCCTGCTTCGCCGCTCGCGTTGGCGGAGGGGACGAACCAGAGAGCACAGAGCAGGGTGCCTGCCGCTGTGGTGGTCAGCAGCGTGCGACGAGCGATGGACACAGAATCGATCCCCTTGCGACAACCATCAGTTAGCCCCGTGGGCCGATGCTAAGCAAAGCAGCGGGTCGGTGAAAAGCCACAGGTCCCGGGAGCCTTACGCTCCGGCGTATGAGCACTTCGGAGACACCCTCATTTGTTCGGCTTCGCGTGGAGATGGTGCTGGAGATCAGCGACGCGGACGCCCTGACCGGAACCGCCCTGGAGAGCATCGCCGCGGATTTCACCGCATCCGGGGCGTCCGCCGACGAGTCCGCCGAGGAACGTACGCATGCTGAGGAGACGGTCAGGGAAGACGCAGCGGAGGCCCTCGCCTCGCTGATCGACCCGTTCGATCTGGTCAGCCAGGTGCCCGGGGTAGAGCTCGCCCAGGCCTCCTGGAGCAGCGAGACGATCGACTACGACCCCGACGCCGAGGACTGGGCCGCCGGAGAGGACGGGGACGAGGCGTACTACGGGATCGAGGACAATGAGACGGACGACGAAGAAGGCGGCGGGAATACGGAACGCTGACGCTCGCGAAGCACTCCTCACAGGCAGCGGGAACCGCCGTGGCCCCGGGTGCGTCGATGAGTGTTGTTCCCCACATCCACGGCGGATGTGGAACGGAAGACCCGGCCACGGTGTTCTTGGAACATTGACGGGGAACCGCCGTCGGGCGACCCTGTCCGGGGATCTTGGGGAATCGGCAACGATGGAGATGCGTGTGATGACGGACAGCAAGCGGCGCAAGGGCCTCATGGCCGCGTCCGCACTGCTCGGCGGCGTGCTGGTGCTTTCGGCCTGCAGCGACGACGGTGGCAGTGACACGGGCGCGAGTGCCGGCAGCTCGAAGACGTCACAGGCGCAGGTCGACGAAGCGGCCGCCAAGGACGCCTCCGAGGCGCAGATAACGATCGCGCCGAAGAACGGAGCGACCAACGCGAGCATCAACAACGCCGCGATGGTCACCGTCGCCAAGGGCAAGCTGACCGAGGTCACCATGACCACGGCGGAGGGTGACGCCGTCGAGGGCACCCTCGCGGCCGACGGCTCCAGCTGGAAGCCCAGCGGTCAGCTCGAGCGTTCGACGACGTACAAGATCAGTGCGACCGCGTCGGACTCCAAGGACCGTGAGGCGCACGCCAACAGCTCCTTCACGACCGTCTCGCCGGAGAACAGCTTCATCGGCAACTTCACCCCCGAGGACGGGTCCACCGTCGGCGTCGGGATGCCGGTCTCGATCAACTTCAACAAGGCGATCACCAACAAGAAGGCCGTCCAGGACGGCGTCAAGGTGACGTCGAGCAGCGGCCAGGAAGTCGTCGGCCACTGGTTCAACAACCAGCGCCTCGACCTGCGCCCCGAGGACTACTGGCAGGGCGGCTCCACCGTCACGCTGAAGCTGGCGCTGGACGGCGTCGAGGGCGCCGACGGTGTCGTGGGCGTGCAGCAGAAGACGGTCACCTTCAAGATCGGCCGCAACCAGGTCTCCACCGTGGACGCCAAGGCGCACACGATGACCGTCACCCAGGACGGCAAGACGATCAAGACCATCCCGATCTCCGCCGGATCCTCGGACAACCCGACGTACAACGGCCAGATGGTGATCTCCGAGAAGTTCAAGGAGACCCGCATGGACGGTTCGACGGTCGGGTTCACGGACGACGACGGCAAGGGTGAGTACGACATCAAGGACGTGCCGCACGCCATGCGGCTGTCCACGTCGGGCACCTTCATCCACGGCAACTACTGGGGCGCCAAGTCGATCTTCGGCAGCGCCAACACCAGTCACGGCTGTGTCGGCCTGTCCGACGCGAAGGGCGCCGACGACCCGGGCACGGCCGCTGCGTGGTTCTACGACAACTCCATGCTCGGCGACGTGGTCGTCGTCAAGAACTCCCCGGACAAGACCATCGCTCCCGACAACGGCCTCAACGGCTGGAACATGAGCTGGTCGGAGTGGACGGCGAACGCCGCCTGACCTCCTGACCGCGCCTCTTCCCCTCCGAAGGCGGCGGCACCCGGATCCTTCCGGGCGCCGCCGCCTTCGGCGTGTGCGCGCGGCTACGTATGCGCGCCGGCAGTGTTCTCATGCTGCTCTCATCGGAGACTTAACTCCTCATCACGCCCGCTCCATATCTTCGCGCCATGTTCTTCACCTACCTCCGGCGCGAACTGCGCCGCCGCAGAAAGGCGGCGCTCGTCGTCGCCTCGGGGCTCGCCCTCGGCATTGCGCTGGTCATCATCGTCAGTTCGGTCTCCTCGGGCATGAGCAAGGCCCAGGACAAGGTCCTCGAGTCGCTGTACGGCCTGGGCACGGACATGACGGTGACCAAGGCCGCCGCCGCCCAGGGTTCCGGGGGCACCGAGCGGCCCAGGTTCAACTTCGACGCCAAGGAGGACGAGGACGCCACCCAGAGCACGGACCGCGTCATGGTCCAGGGCTTCCAGACGCTGGCCTCCAGCACCGTCGGCAAGGTCGGCGAGCAGGAGGGGGTCGCGGACGCCGTCGGCGGGCTGAGCCTCTCGGTCATGAAGGTCGACGGCCAGTTCAAGCGCGGCGAGTTCAAGCAGGACGAGAGCTCGGGGCAGACCGGACCCGGCGGTGGCCAGGGCGGCGGCGGTGGCCAGCCGCAGGGCCGGGTCGAGGGCGGCGGAGCATCCTTCGACGTCAACTCCTTCACCGTGTACGGCACCGACGTCACGCAGCAGAACCTCGGCCCGCTGACCTCCTCCAAGATCACCAAGGGCCGTACGTTCAAGGCCGCCGAGACCGACGCCAAGGTCGCGATAGTCGACTCGGCCTACGCCAAGGAGAAGGAGCTCGCGGTCGACAAGACCGTCACCATCTCCGGTACGAAGTACACGATCGTGGGTGTCTCCACCGCGGACAGCGGTGACGCGGCCGCCAACGTCTACATCCCGCTGAAGCAGGCACAGACCGTCTCCGACTCCAAGGACAAGGTCACCACGGTCTACGTCCAGGCCGCGGACTCGCAGCAGATCGACACCGTCAAGGCCGCCATCCAGAAGAACATCTCCGGCACGACGGTCACCACCTCCGCCGACCTCGCCGACACGGTGTCCGGCTCCCTCTCCACCGCCTCCGACCTGGCCTCCAGCGTCGGCAAGTGGCTCTCCATCGCGGTCCTGATCGCCGCCTTCCTCGTCGCCGGTCTGCTGACCTCGTCCGCGGTCAGCAGGCGTGTGCGGGAGTTCGGCACCCTCAAGGCCCTCGGCTGGAAGAGCGGGCGCGTCACCCGCCAGGTCATCGGCGAAGCCCTCGTCAACGGCCTGATGGGCGGAGTCCTCGGTATCGCCGTCGGCGTCGCGGGCGCCTACGCCGTGACCGCCATCAGTCCCACCCTCAGCGCCCAGCTCGGCTCCACCGGCGGGAGCGGCATGGGCGGCGGAGGCCCGATGGGCGGTGGCGGCCCCGGCCGCCAGACCGCTTCCAAGACCCTGGACATCGCGCTGACCGCACCCGTCTCCCTCACCACGATCCTCGTAGCCGTCGCCCTGGCGGTGGCGGGCGGACTGATCGCCGGCGCCTTCGGCGGCTGGCGCGCCTCCCGGCTGCGGCCGGCCGACGCCCTGCGCCGCGTCGCGTAGCCCCCGCCCCACCCCTCCCGTACGTACAGCAGGAGTCCACACGTGTACCAGCTCAAGGGCGTCACCAAGCGCTACATGCGCGGCAAGAACCCCGTCGACGCGCTCGCCGGTGTCGATCTGACCATCGAGGACGGCGGCAGGCTCGTCATCCAGGGTCCGACCGGCGGAGGCAAGTCCACCCTCCTGCAGATGCTCGGCGGGCTCGACCGGCCCACCTCCGGCACCATCGAGCTCGACGGCGTCGACCTGGCCAGGCTCCCCGAGTCCCGGCTCACCAAGGTCCGGGCCGAGTCCATCGGATTCGTCTTCCAGAGCTTCAACCTGATCCCGACGCTCACCGCCCAGGAGAACGTCGAGACCGCGCTCGTCCCCCTCGGCCTCGGAGCGAAGTCCCGTCGCGAACGCGCCGCCGAAGCGCTGGAGTCGGTGGGACTCGGCGACCGGCCCACCCATCTGCCGAGCGAGATGTCAGGCGGTCAGCAGCAGCGCGTCGCGATCGCCCGGGCCCTGGTGAAGCGGCCGAAGGTGCTGCTCGCCGACGAACCGACCGGCAACCTCGACGAGTCCATGCGCGACGAGATCATGGAGCTGCTCGACGGGCTGTGGAAGGAACACGGACTGACCTTCGTGATGGTCACCCACGACAGCTCCCTCGCCCGCAAGGCGCCCCGGGTGGCGACCATCCGCAAGGGCAAGGTGACCGTGACGGAGAACGCCGCGGCCTGATCCGCGACGGCGCGGACCTCACGGCCGTCCTCCTCCGGCTGTGAGGTTCGCCACCCGTAGGGCCCCGCGACGCGGGCGCCGTACGGGTCTTCCGCTCCGGCGGGAGCGGGGTGCACGGGTGTGGAAGGGCCCGTAGCAGGACGAACTGCCGTGGCCACTATGTGGATGTCGCGGGGGCGGGACGGGGTCGCGCTGCGAGACTTGCCGGGTGCAACGGCCCCCACGGGCCGGTGGCGCCTCCGGGGACAGGGAGCGCCGACGCGCAAGAGCCCACCCACGGAAGGTCTTGATCAGATGCCGGCCAGCTCCGACTCCCTCACCCCGCGCACCGCCGAGAACCGTGTCATCGAGCCGCTCTACGCGGAGATCCTGCGACGCAACCAGGGCGAGGGCGAGTTCCACCAGGCGGTGCGCGAGGTCCTCGAAACCCTGGGCCCCGTGCTGGCGAAGCGACCGGAGTTCGTCGACGCCCGCATCATCGAGCGTGTCTGCGAGCCCGAACGACAGCTCATCTTCCGGGTGCCGTGGTCGGACGACGCAGGCGACATCCACGTCAACCGCGGCTTCCGCGTCGAGTTCTCCAGCTCGCTCGGCCCGTACAAGGGCGGGCTGCGCTTCCACCCCTCCGTCAACCTCGGCATCGTGAAGTTCCTCGGCTTCGAGCAGATCTTCAAGAACGCCCTCACCGGCATGCCGATCGGCGGCGGCAAGGGCGGCGCGGACTTCGACCCCAAGGGCCGGTCCGACGCCGAGGTCATGCGGTTCTGCCAGTCGTTCATGACGGAACTCCACCGCCACCTGGGCGAGTACACCGACGTCCCCGCCGGTGACATCGGCGTCGGAGGCCGGGAGATCGGCTACCTCTTCGGCCAGTACAAGCGGATCACCAACCGCTACGAGTCCGGTGTGCTCACCGGAAAGGGCCTCGGCTGGGGAGGCGCCCAGGCACGCACCGAGGCCACCGGCTACGGCTGCGTCCTGTTCACCGCCGAAATGCTGCGCGTGCGCGGTGAGTCGCTCGACGGCCAGCGCATCGCCGTGTCCGGCTCCGGCAACGTGGCCATCTACGCCATCGAGAAGGCACAGCAGCTCGGCGCGACCGTCGTCACCTGCTCCGACTCGGGCGGCTACGTCGTGGACGAGAAGGGCATCGACCTCGCGCTGCTCAAGGAGATCAAGGAGAACGGCCGCGGTCGCATCTCCGAGTACGCCGAGCAGCGCGGCGACCACGTGCGCTACGTCGCCGGCACGGGCGTCTGGAGCGTCCCGGTGGACGTGGCCCTGCCCTGCGCCACCCAGAACGAACTCCACGAGACCGACGCGCTCGCCCTCGTACGCAACGGGGTCAAGGCGGTCGCCGAGGGCGCCAACATGCCCACCACCCCCGACGCCGTCCGCGTCTTCCAGGACGCGGGCGTCGCCTTCGCGCCCGGCAAGGCGGCCAACGCCGGCGGAGTGGCCACCAGCGCCCTGGAGATGCAGCAGAACGCCTCACGCGACTCCTGGACCTTCTCCCACACCGAGGAGCGCCTGGCGGAGATCATGCGCCACATCCACGACTCCTGCCACACGACGGCCGAGAAGTACGGCAGCCCGGGCAACTACGTGGTGGGCGCGAACATCGCGGGCTTCGAGCTCGTCGCGGACGCGATGCTGGCGCAGGGCCTGATCTGACCCCGCCGCGGCACACGGGCCCGGGGCGACGAGCCCCGGGCCTCCGCTCTGCGGAAACAGGGAGGTGTACGCAGTCATGCGTACGCTTTTCATATGGCTGACACCGTGACCGTACGTGAGGTTCGCACCCACCTGGCCGAGGTCATCGACAGGGCCGAGGCCGGGCAGACGACCGTCGTCACCCGCAACGGCAAGCGGGTCGCCGCACTCGTGCCCATAGAGGTACTCGACGCGCTGGACGCCGCAGCCGACGAGATGGCCGCGCGCGAAGCCGAGGCACACCGGCACGACCCGACGGTCGGCATGGCCGAGCTCCTCGCGGACCTGTTCGAGGGTAAAGATCCGGCCGCGTGAAATTCGCCTTTCGATTTACCGCTCACGCCCAGCGCCGGCTCCGCTCGATCGACCGGCAGGACACCCTCCGTGTTCTGACCGCCATTACGCCTCTCGGCGACGACCCATGGTCGGAGGACGCGGACGTGAAGAAGCTGACGGTCATGACGGCCTGTACCGCGTGCGCGCAGGAGACTTCCGTGTGGTGTACGAGGTGCAGGGCGAGGTTCTGGTCATCCTGGTCGTCCACCTCGGTCACAGGAGGGACGTGTACCGCAGGTTCTGACGGCGGAACACCGCAGGGGGCGCCAACTGCGCCGGAAGTGCTCCGCGCAGCCCGACTTCGCCACCAGCACCACCGCGAGGACCAGGGCGCCACCGGGTGGCCCGTCCCGTACACCGCAGCCGCGCCGCCTCCTAGGACCCGGCCTTCACGGCCAGCACCCCCACCAGAGGCAGCGGGAACCGGGCGCGGGGAGCGGCGAACGGACCCCACAGCACGACTGCCGCCCCCGGCAGGCCGATGCCCAGCACCACCGACGCCGCCACGCCCTCAAACGGCTGACCGCCCTCGCGGCAACCGCCGTTCTGCCGACAGCAGATCCGCCCGGCGCGGAAGGGTTTCCCCTCCCGCGCCGGGCGCTTCCTTCCTACGCTTGGACGATGAGCAGCCACGCGCCGAACCACGCCCGCGTCATTCCTCTGCGTCCCGCTCCCGCCGCCAAGGAGCCTCTCTGGCGGGACGTCGTCGGTGATGTCCTGCGCCGCGAGCGCAACGCCCAGGAGCGGACGCTCAAGGACGTGGCCGAGGACGCCCGGATCTCCGTGCCGTACCTCTCCGAGATCGAGCGCGGCCGCAAGGAGGCGTCGTCCGAGGTGCTCGCGGCGGCTGCCCGCTCGCTCGGGCTCGGGCTGACCGACGTGCTGTCCCTGGCCCAGCGGGAGCTGGCCGGGCAGGAGCCCGCCCGGCAGAGCCGGAGCGCGCCCGCCCGGACCACGATGGGTGAGGTGCGGCTGGCCGCCTGACCGGCGGCCGGCACCCGGCTACTTCACCGTGACCGCGTCACCGGTGGAGACGGCCTTCATGGTCGTCGTCGTACCGAGGAACGCCCAGCGCCGACTGCCCGCCGCGGAGGCCCGCGCTTCGACCTGCCCCGGAGCGACGTGGGCCCCGTGTCCGGCAGCTGCCGGACACGGGGCCCACGTCATCGCGCGACGCCTCGGATCACGCGCCGGGAGCCGGCGCGATGCCCGTCGGGCAGGCGCGGCCCCAGTTGGTCTCCGAGGGGGACTCCAGGGTGGCGCCCGTCCCGCCGATGCCGCAGTAGCCGTCGGGGTTCTTGTCGAGGTACTGCTGGTGATACGCCTCGGCGGGCCAGAAGGTGCGGCCCTCCGCCGGGAGGATCTCCGTGGTGATCTGCTTGAAGCCGGCGCCCGTCAGCACCTGCTGGTAGGCCTCGCGGGACGCCTCCGCGGCCTCCGCCTGCTCGGGGGAGTGCGTGTAGAGGGCCGAGCGGTACTGCGTACCCACGTCGTTGCCCTGGCGGAAGCCCTGGGTCGGGTTGTGGGACTCCCAGAAGAGCTTCAGCAGATCCGCGTAGCTCACGACCTTCGGGTCGAAGACGACGCGCACGGCCTCCGTGTGGCCGGTCAGACCCGAGCAGGTCTCCTCGTACGAGGGATTCTCGGTGTAGCCGCCCTGGTAGCCGACGAGCGTCGTCCAGACGCCCTCCGTCTGCCAGAACTTACGCTCGGCGCCCCAGAAACAGCCCAGCGCGAAGTCGGCGACCTCCAGGCCCTGCGGATACGGGCCGGTCAGCGGGTTGCCGAGGACCGTGTGGCGGGACGGCACCGTGAATTCGGGGGTGGGGCGACCGCGCAGGGCCTCCTCCGGGGTGGGGAGCTGCGGGGTGCGGTGGGTCAGGAACATGCGGGGGCTCCTCCGGGGGTCGGGGTTCGCTCCGTACAACGCCGCGGGGGCGCCGTGGATTCCGGGGCCTCAGGCCGCGGGGGCCTGGGGATCGCGACGCTCGTCACCCTCGCGGTCCCCGCCCGTCCGCGACTCGTAGGAGGCCATGTAGGCGGCGGTCTTCCTGCGCGCCCGCAGCCAGAACCAGACGGCGAGGGCGAATAGGATCAGCGGGATCAGTCGTGCCATGGGTGTGCCGGTCCAATCCGGAGGGGGCGGGTGTGCCGGGTCAGTGGGGCAGCGTCGCGGGGCTGCCGCCGTTCGCCTCGTACCCCGCGACGGCCAGGGCCCTGTACACGGTGTACTCGGCGGCCGGGTCCGGGTTCTGGGTCCAGGGCAGCGCGCCCACGTGGCCGTCGATGTGGACGAGCTGGTGCATCGCCTCCGACCAGCGTTCCATGCGGACCAGGAAGAGGACCAGCAGGTGCCGGACGTGGGCGAGCATCGGGTCGTCCGCGCGTGCCGAGTGCACCGCGAACATCGCGCCCTCGACCGCCTTCGTCACGACGACACCGCGGTAGAAGCCCTGCACCAGATTGACCTCGGGGAGGTGCTCGTACACCGCGAACAGCGGCAGTGCGGCGAGCAGCGAGCCCTGCGGGGCGCGGGCGGCGGCCGTCGTCGCGAAGCGGTCGGCCTCCTCGCGGGAGCCGTGCCACTTCTCGCACCAGAAGTGCAGGGCCGCGATGTGGGCGCCCATGTGCGCGGGGGCGCGGTCGATGATCTTCACCCAGAGCTGGTCGAACTGCTCGTGGGAGTAGCCCAGTCCGCGCGCGACGGCCAGTTCCACGATGTACGGGACGGGGTCGCCCGGGGCGAGCAGGGCCGCCTCGCCGCAGACCGTACGGGCCTCCTCCAGGATGATCCGGAAGTCGTCCGTGCCCACGGTGCCGGTGCGCCACGCCTGCTGCACCAGGAACTCCGCGTGCACCGCGGCGGCGCCCGCGTCCTTCGGGGCCTCGGCCCGCCACGACCTGAGCCACGCCCCGCCCGTCCCGGGCCGCCGGGCCAGTTCGAGGGAGGCGGCACCGGCGAACGCCTGGACCCGCTGCCAGCGGATCTCGCTCTCCTTGGGCGTACCCGCCAGCAGCTGGGAGGCGGCCCGCCAGCTCCCGGTGCTCTGGACGACATCGAGGACGTCCAGGAGGTCCTGGTCGGGCCCCGGCATCCGGATGTCCAGCTCCTCCTGGCGTGCGAAGCCGTACGTGTCCGGGTCCGCGGCATCGGGCGAACCGGGCGCCACCTGGCGGATACCGCCACGGCGGCGCAGCATGAGCGGGCCGACGACGGCCACGAGCATGCACAGGGCGAGCAGGAACCAGAGAATCTCCATGCGGTCCATTGTCCCCGGACGGGTATCCGGGCGGCGAGTGGCCTGTAACCGCACTCCCGACGAACTACGCTCGGGCCCCATGAGCGACCAGCACAGCTTCGAGACCCTTGCGATCCACGCCGGCAACACGGCGGATCCCCTCACCGGCGCCGTGGTCCCGCCGATCTACCAGGTGTCCACGTACAAGCAGGACGGCGTCGGCGGACTGCGCGGCGGTTACGAGTACAGCCGCAGCGCCAACCCCACCCGCACCGCACTGGAGGAGAACCTGGCGGCGCTGGAGGGCGGCCGCCGCGGCCTCGCCTTCGCGTCGGGCCTCGCCGCGGAGGACTGCCTCCTGCGTACGCTGCTGACCCCCGGCGACCACGTGGTCATCCCGAACGACGCCTACGGCGGCACGTTCCGGCTGTTCGCCAAGGTCGCCTCGCGCTGGGGCGTGGAGTTCTCGGTCGCCGACACCTCGGACGTGACCGCGGTGCGGGCGGCGCTCACGCCGCGTACCAAGGCGATCTGGGTGGAGACGCCCTCGAACCCGCTGCTCGGCATCACCGACATCGCGGCCGTCGCCGGGGTGGCCCGGCAGGCCGGCGTGCGGCTGGTCGTCGACAACACCTTCGCGAGCCCGTACCTCCAGCAGCCGCTCGCGCTCGGCGCCGATGTCGTGGTGCACTCCACCACGAAGTACATGGGCGGCCACTCGGACGTCGTCGGCGGCGCGCTCGTCGTCGGCGACCCGGAGCTCGCCGAGGAGCTGGCGTACCACCAGAACGCGATGGGCGCGGTCGCCGGACCGTTCGACGCGTGGCTGGTGCTGCGGGGCATCAAGACGCTCGCGGTCCGCATGGACCGCCACGACGAGAACGCCACCAAGGCCGCCGACCTGCTGACCCGGCACCCGAAGGTGACCCAGGTCCTCTACCCGGGGCTGCCGGAGCACCCGGGCCACGAGGTCGCCGCCAAGCAGATGAAGGCGTTCGGCGGGATGGTGTCGTTCCGCGTCGCGGGCGGCGAGGAGGCGGCGGTCGAGGTCTGCAACCGCGCGAAGCTCTTCACCCTCGGTGAGTCGCTCGGTGGTGTGGAGTCGCTGATCGAGCACCCCGGCCGGATGACGCACGCGTCCACCGCCGGCTCCCTGCTGGAGGTCCCGGCCGACCTGGTCCGGCTGTCCGTCGGCATCGAGAACGCCGACGACCTGCTGGCCGACCTGACGCAGGCCCTCGGCTGACAGCCGGGACCGTCCGGCGGCCGACGGGCGTACGTCCACCGGCCGCACAGCCGTGAACCGGCGGCCGGGACAGCCCGTCCCCGCCGCCGGACGGGGTGCCCCCGACGGTCAGACAGCGACCTTCTCGTCCTCCAGGGAGGCACGGATCTGCTCGCGCATCTCCGGGCCGTCCGTGTGCTCGTGGACCGAGACGGCGTGCTCGGCGGCGGCGCGGACGACTTCGTCCTCCTCACCGGAAATGGTGAGTGTGCAGTTCGAGACGCTCGGATACTTACGGCAGTCGGCGACCTTGCGTGTCATGGCGGGCCTCCTCGACTCGCGAGTGCAGGCCCTTCCAGCGTAGATCCGATGACGCGGATCGGACCGGGAGAGCCCGGTCAGCCCTCCTGCGCCGGCTGGCTCGTCGCCTGCCTGGCCGCCAGCGACCCGTTGAACCGGGTCAGCAGGGCGCAGAAGGTGTCGCGCTCCTCCTCGGTCCAGCCGTCGGTCACCTGGGACATCAGCTCACGCCGTGAGGCGCGGACCTCCTCCAGACGGGCCTGGCCGCGCGGCGACAGCTGCAGCACGACGGCGCGCCCGTCCTCCGGATGCGAGGTGCGCTTGACCAGTCCGGTGTCGACGAGCGGCGCGACCTGCCGGGTCACGGTCGAGGAGTCGATCCCCATACCCGCGGCCAGCGCCTTGACGCCCATGGGGCCTTCCACGTCGAGCCGGTTGAGCAGCAGGTAGGCCGCCCGGTCCATCGAGTTGCGGACCTGGCCGACACCGCCGAGACGGGTCTGCTCGGCACGGCGGGCGAAGACCGCCACCTGGTGCTGGAGAGAGTCGAGCAGGTGGTCCGTTCCCGGATGTCCGGGGGGCGCGCCCCCGGAAGGAGACGCAGCAGTCGTCATGTCCTGAGGGGGCATGGCCGGGGGCTCTCTTCGTGCGAGTGTCGGATGGGTGGGGGACAGAGTACGCGGCCACGGGGCAACGTGTACCAGCGCTGCACAAACCTGTGGACACCACCGCAGGCCGCCATGAGATGCGACGGCCCCGACCGCTCCGAGCTGCAAGACTTGCTGTCATGACCTTCCGTACGTCAGGCCCCTTTCCTCCGCTGATCCTCGACGACATCCGAGGGGCGCAGAAGATGCTGTCCGGGGTGGCCAGAACGACCGGTATGGAGGGCAGCCGCCACCTCACCTCCCTCGTCGGAGCACCGGTCCACTTCAAGTGCGAGAACCTGCAGCGCACCGGATCGTTCAAACTGCGTGGCGCGTACGTACGGATCGCGGGGCTCAGCCCCGTCGAACGGGCGGCCGGAGTCGTGGCCGCGAGTGCCGGAAACCATGCGCAGGGTGTCGCACTCGCCTCTTCGCTGCTCGGCGTACGCTCCACGGTCTTCATGCCCGTCGGCGCGCCCCTGCCGAAGGTCGCGGCGACCCGGGAGTACGGGGCCGAGGTCCGGCTGCAGGGGCAGGTCGTCGACGAGACGCTCGCCGCCGCCCAGGAGTACGCCGAGGAGACCGGCGCCGTCTTCATCCACCCCTTCGACCACCCGGACATCATCGCGGGGCAGGGCACCGTGGGCCTGGAGATCCTCGAACAGTGCCCCGAGGTCCGCACGATCGTCGTCGGTATCGGCGGGGGCGGGCTCGCCGCGGGGATCGCGGTCGCGGTGAAGGCGCTGCGCCCCGACGTCCGTGTCGTGGGGGTCCAGGCGGCGGGTGCGGCCGCCTTCCCGCCCTCGCTGTCCGCAGGGCATCCGGTGGCGCTCGGCTCGGTGCAGACCATGGCCGACGGGATCAAGGTGGGACGGCCCGGCGACCTCACGTTCCCGCTGGTCCAGGAGCTGGTGGATGAGGTCCGCACCGTCTCCGAGGACGAGCTCTCCAGTGCGCTGCTGCTGTGCCTGGAGCGGGCCAAGATGGTCGTCGAGCCCGCCGGAGCGAGCCCCGTCGCGGCGCTGCTGAGCGATCCCGAGTCCTTCCGAGGGCCCGTCGTCGCCGTGCTGTCGGGCGGCAATGTGGACCCCCTGCTGATGCAGCGGATCCTGACGCACGGCATGGTCGCGGCGGGCCGCTACCTCAGCCTGCGGCTGCGGCTCACCGACCGCCCTGGGGCGCTGGCCGCGATGCTCGCCACGCTGTCCGTCGCCGACGCCAACGTGCTCGACATCAGCCACGTACGGACCGATCCCCGGCTCGGACTCACCGAGGCGGAAGTGGAACTCCACCTGGAGACCAAGGGACCGGAGCACTGCGCGGAGGTCGCCTCGGCGCTGCGCGCCGCAGGATACCTGGTGAGGACCTGAGCGGCGGGGTCCCTCCCAAACCTGTTGTGGGTCGCGATGTATCGCGTTACCGTGCATCGCCGAACACTCCGGTGTTCCCGGCTCCGAGGGTTCGCGAACTCTACGATCCGCTCAGGAATTCACGCGAAAGCAACTGGGGGAATCACGTATGCCAGGCGCCATTTACGCCGAAGGTCTGGTGAAGACCTTCGGCGATGTACGAGCACTGGACGGCGTCGACCTCGACGTACCCGAAGGCACCGTCCTCGGCCTGCTGGGACCCAACGGCGCGGGTAAGACCACCGCCGTACGTGTCCTGACCACCCTGCTCCAGCCGGACAGTGGCAAGGCTGTCGTGGCGGGCATCGACGTCCTGAAGGATCCCGACGCGGTCCGCCGATCGATCGGTCTCTCCGGCCAGTTCGCGGCCGTCGACGAATACCTCACGGGCCGCGAGAACCTCCAGATGGTCGGGCAGCTCTACCAGATGAGCTCGCGCGACGCGAAGAAGCGGGCCGGGGAGCTCCTGGAGAAGTTCAACCTCGCCGACGCGGCCGACCGCACCGCGAAGACGTACTCCGGAGGCATGCGCCGGCGACTCGACCTGGCGGCGGCGCTCGTCGTCTCGCCCCCGGTGATGTTCATGGACGAGCCCACCACCGGGCTGGACCCGCGGAACCGGCAGCAGCTGTGGGAGGTCATCGAGGAACTCGTCGCGGGCGGTACGACGCTGCTGCTGACCACGCAGTATCTGGAGGAGGCCGACCACCTCGCCCATGACATCTGCGTCATCGACCACGGCAAGGTCATCGCCCGCGGCACCTCCGACCATCTCAAGGCCCGTACGGGCGGCGAGCGCGTCGAGGTCGTGGTGCACCAGCCCGACCAGATCGGGCCCGCCCGTTCGGTGCTCGCCACGTACGGCAAGGGCGAGATCTCCGTCGCCGAGCACACCCGCAAGCTGACCGTCCCGGTCACCGGCGGGGCGAAACTGCTCGCGGAGGTCATCCGAGACCTCGACACCCACGGTGTGGAGATCGACGACATCGGCCTGCGCCGCCCCACCCTCGACGACGTCTTCATCTCGCTCACCGGCCACGCGGCCCAGCTGGAGCAGAACGGCGAGAACGCTTCGACCGAGGCCGCAGAGGGCCGGAAGGAGGACGGGCAGTGAGTGCCGTCACGGACACGACGAACCAGGCACCGCTCAAGTCGCGCGGGGTGATCAGCCGCTCGGTGGCCGACTCCCTGGTGATCACGCGCCGCAACCTGATCCGTATGAGCCGGATTCCGGAGATGCTGCTCTTCGGGGTCATCCAGCCGGTCATGTTCGTGGTGCTGTTCACGTACGTCTTCGGCGGCTCGATCAGCATCGGCGGCTCCACCGACCCGCAGCTGTACAAAGAGTTCCTGATGGCCGGGATCTTCGCGCAGACCGTCACCTTCGCCACCGCGGGTGCCGGTGCGGGCATCGCGGACGACATGCACAAGGGGCTGATCGACCGTTTCAGGTCGCTGCCCATGGCGCGGGGCGCCGTCCTCACCGGGCGGACACTCGCCGACCTCGTCCAGACCACTTTCACCCTCGTGGTGCTCGCGGGGGTCGCCCTGGTCGTCGGCTGGCGTACCCACGAGAACATCGGCAAGGTGCTCTGCGGCTTCCTGCTCCTGCTCCTGCTCGGCTACGCGTTCTCCTGGATCGGAGCCCTGATCGGCCTGTCCGTGCGGACCCCGGAGGCGGCCACCTCCGGGGGGCTGATCTGGCTGTTCCCCCTGACGTTCATCTCGAACGCCTTCGTGCCGGTCACCGGCATGCCGACGTTCCTTCAGCACGTCGCCGAGTGGAACCCTTTCAGCGCCACCGTGGCCGGTGCCCGTGAGCTCTTCGGGAACACGATGCCGGGCGTGCCGAAGTCGGTCACTGGTGCGTGGCCGATGGAGCACCCGATCTGGGCCTCGATCATCTGGTCCATCCTGATCGTCCTGGTCTTCCGCACGCTGGCGGTCCGCAAGTACCGCCAGGCGGCCGTCTGACGGCTGCGTCCTGCTGACGGCGGCTCATGCCGAGCCGTGTGCGTTCCCGAGTCCCCGACAGGCGTGCCCTGTCGGGGACTCGGACATCACCTCACGCCCGGATGTACTGGTCGGCCCAGGCGCTGATGATGTGGGCGGCTCGCTGCGCCTGTCCTCGTGCGGTCAGGAAATGGTCTGCTTCCTCGAGTGCGACGAAGCTTCGCGGGTGCCGTGCCTCGCGGAAGATCTCTCCGGCGTTGTCGATGTCGACGGTGGAGTCGGTGGGCGAATGCATGACGAGGAGCGGCAGATTCAACTCGCTCAGCCGATCGCGCAGGTGAGCCCGGCGGACGTCTTCGACGAAGGCGCGCTTGAGGACCAGGGTCCGCCCGCCGACGAACCACTCGTGCGCCCCGTCGCTGAGGACGCGGTCCATGACCGCGTCGTACTGGCGCTCGACGTGGCTGGGGTCGATGGGCGCCCCGATGGTGGCGAGCGCGCGGACGCCGGTCGCCTCGGCCGCTGCGGCGAGGACAGCGGCGCCTCCCCACGAGTGCCCCACCAGCAGCTCCACCGGAGTTCCCCGCTCCGCCATCAGGTCCATCGCACGGAGCGTGTCCTGGACCTTGATGGTGAAGGAACCGTCTCCCCAGTCGCCGTCGGAGCCGCCGATCCCGAGGTTGTCGTAGCGCAGCATCCCGATCCCCTCGCGTGCCAGCTGCTTGCTGACGCGCGAGGCGGCGGGTGAGTCCTTGCCGAGGGTGAACCCGTGCACGAAGAGCCCCCAGCCCCGGACCTCACCCTCGGGATGGTCGATCACTCCGGCCAGGTCAGGGCCGACGACGCTCTGGAATCTCACTTTTTCGGCCATTCGTGCTCACCTCGGGTCTTTCGTCGGATAGGCAGGGCGACACCGGCCGGGTCAGACGACCGGCTTCTGCTCGGAGGCCGATTTCGTGGTGAGCAGTGCGGTGAGTTCCTCGGCGAGGTGCGGGCCGAGCTCGCCCCAGCCGCTCTTGTAGCCGTAGACACTGAGCAGGGTGCGGGCGTCGTAGTCGCCGTTCATTATCTCGACGTCGGTGGCTGTGATGAGTGCCGGGTGGGCGACGCCGACGGCCGCCGAGATCTTCATCAGCTCCCTGCGCAGGGTGCGCAGGTAGGCAGCCGCCCGGATGGCCTTCGAGGCCGGGTCGATGCCACGGGCCAGCCTGGGGTTCTGGGTGGCGACGCCGGTGGGGCACTTGTCGGTGTGGCACTTCTGCGCCTGGATGCAGCCGATGGACAGCATCGCCTCACGCGCCACGTTGATCATGTCGGCACCCAGGGCGAAGGCGACCGCGGCGTTCTCGGGCAGGCCGAGCTTGCCGGAGGCGATGAAGGTCAGGTCGTCGGTCAGCCCCAGCTCGGCGAAGGTGCCGTAGACCCGGGAGAAACCCATCCGGAACGGCAGCGACACCGAGTCGGCGAAGGTCAGCGGCGCCGCCCCGGTGCCGCCCTCGCCGCCGTCGACGGTCACGAAGTCGACACCACGGTCACCACGCGCCATCAGCTGGGCCAGCTCCTGCCAGAAGTCCATCTCGCCGACCGCGCTCTTGACCCCGACCGGCAGACCGGTCTCGGTGGCGATCAGTTCGACGAAGTCGAGCATCGAGTCGACGTCGCTGAACGCGGTGTGCCGCGAGGGCGAGGCGCAGTCCTGGCCGAGCGGGATACCGCGGATCCCGGCGATCTCCGGGGTCACCTTCGAGCCCGGCAGCATCCCGCCCAGCCCTGGCTTGGCGCCCTGGGAGAGCTTGATCTCTATCGCCTTGACCGGGGCGCCGGCGACGACGTCCTTGAGCTTGTCGATGCTGAAGGTGCCGTCCTCGTTGCGGCAGCCGAAGTACGCCGTACCGATCTGCAGGACGAGGTCGCCGCCGTTGCGGTGGTACGGCGAGAGGCCGCCCTCTCCGGTGTTCTGCAGCGTGCCCGCCAGCGCCGCCCCCTTGTTGAGCGCCGTGACCGCCGCACCGGAGAGCGATCCGAAGCTCATCGCCGAGATGTTCACCACGCTCGCCGGCCGGAACGCCCGGGCGCGCCCACGCGGCCCGCCCAGCACCTTGGCCGAAGGCAGCGGGGCCTGCGGGTCGTGCACGTCGGGCAGCGCACCGGCGAACGTGCGCTGCTTCAGGTACGCGTGCCCCTGCATGTGCTCGACGTCGTTGTCGGTTCCGAACCCGAAGTAGTTGTTCTCCTCCTTCGCCGACGCGTAGATCCACGTGCGCTGGTCGCGGCTGAACGGGCGCTCCTCGTCGTTGGAGGTCACGATGTACTGCCGCAGTTCCGGCCCGATCGTCTCCAGCAGGTAGCGGGCGTGCCCGACCACCGGGAAGTTCCGGAGCAGTGCGTGCTTCTTCTGGACGAGGTCGCGGGCTGCCACCAGCGCTACTGCTGTCGCGGTGGCCGCTGCGATGCTCCGGGCGCGCATGAACGTTCCTCTTTTCGATGCTCGGCTCTGTCGCCGCGCGTTGGACGTGGTGTCAGGCGTTGGGCGGCGGGCACGACCAAGCGGGCGTCAGCGTCCGTCGGAGAACACGGTTTCTCATACTAGGAGCCCGCTCGGACCGGCCTGTGACCAGGCTTGCCAACTGGTGCTTGCCGGTTCACGGCGTCGATGTGTGCGGGCCGGCGCAAACCTCCGCCTCCGCCAGGTAGCGCGCCACCGGGCCCAGGGTCAGCATCCCGCTCGCGGCGCCGGCGTCCTCCGCACGGGCGTCGCGCAGGGCGGCCACAGCCCGTGCGGCGGCCCCGCGCTCGCCGAGGCGGGCGGCGGCGTGGGCGGTCAGGCACCACAGCGCCTCCTGCATGTGGTCACACGGGGGGTCGGGCACCGTGGCGAGGGCCGCACGGGCCTCCTCGGCCCGGTCCTGGGCGAGCAGCACGAGAGGGCGTGCCCAGGGTCCGTACGGGCCCCAGTCGAGGCGCGGGTCGGTGGGCGCGGGCCGGTCGTGCAGCAGGCGCAGCCCCAGGAGGGCGAGCGGGAAGAGACCGCGGTGCAGCCCCGGCATACCGGCCGTCCGGAGGGCGTCCTCCGCAGCGCGGTAGTGCGCCGCGGCCTCGGCGGCGGTCGGTCCGCCGGGTTCGGCACTGAGGGCGGCCGTGGCCCGGGCGCGGAACCACCTGGTGAGGACGGGGACGAGGGGGGCCTCGGTCGTGGCGGCGAGCTGTTCGGCCGCGTCGGCGTGCGAGGCCGCGGCGTCGAGATCGCCGAGGGCCGAGGCGGACTGCAGGCGTACGAGCCGGCCGAGCACGGCGAAGTCCGGCAGCGCGTGGCGGGTGGCCAGGCCGAGGATCTCGGCGCCGGTCCTGTCCCGTACGGGGGCGAGACCGGGGCTGGAGAAGGACTGCAGGAACACTCCGTTGAGGGCGAACGCCAGCAGGGCGGGATCGGCCTGCTGCCGTGCCAGCGTCTCGGCCCGCCGCGCCGCCTGATGGGCGCGCTCCAGCCCGGGCCGGGACAGATCCGCGCTGCGGCTCTCGACGGCGACCGTGGCCAGGAGGCGGGCGACCAGGTCGGCGGGGCCGTCGGGGCCGAGCGCGGCGAGCGTGCGCTCGGCAGCCGCGACGACGGCGAGGGACTGCTCGGGGTCGTCGGCCCGGCTCCAGATGGCGGGCACGTCGTAGGCGCCGATGATCCGGGCGGTCAGGGTGAGGTCCCCGGTGCGTTCCGCCGCCCGGACGGCGGCGAGCCGGTCGCGCCGGGAGTGGACGAGGGCCTCGCCGCCCGCCAGCGCGAGGGTGCGGGCCAGGTCCACGGTGGTGCGCGGGCCGAGCCGGACCCCGTGGCCGGTCCAGGGGGCAGGCGCGGCTTCCAGAGGCTCGTACCCGTTGAGGATGTCCGTCTCCAGCCGCCGGAGGCCGGCGCCGGGGTCGAGCCCCAGCTGACCGACGAGCATGGCGCGGGCGCGACGGAGGGTGGCGAGCGCGTCGGCCTGGCGGCCCGCCCGGTGGAGCGCCCGGGCCAGCAGCCCCCAGGCCGGCTCGCGCCACGGATGTTCGGCGACAAGGGCGCCCAGTCCGGCGACGAGAGCGGCCCCCTCCCCGGAGTCGAGGAGGATGTGGGCACGCAGCTCCACCCCTTCGAGCCTCAGCTCCTCCAGCCGGGTCCGTTCGCGCTGTGCCCATACGGAGCCCGTCACATCGGCGTAGGCGGGGCCGCGCCAGGCCGCGAGTGCCGCGCCGAGGTCGGTCACCGCGTCGGGGCTGTGCCGGGCGCGGGCCAGGGTGTCCTCGAACCGGTGGACGTCCACGTCCTCGCGCGGCAGGCGCAGCGCGTAGCCGGGGCCCTCGGTGACGAGGACGCGCGGGGGATCGCGGGGCGGCCGGCCGGGTTCGACGGCGCGGCGCAGCGCGGCGACGAACGTACGCAGAGCGCCCACGGCCCGGGCCGGCGGGTCGGTCCACAGGTCGTCGACCAGGGTGTCGGTGGTGACCATCCGTCCCTCGGCGGCCACGAGCCGGGCGAGCACCTCACGATGGCGGGGCCCGCCCAGGGCGACCGGGCTCCCGTCGTCGTGGAAGGCCCGCACGGCACCGAGCGCGTCGATTCGCATGCACCCATCCTCCGTGCCGGGGGCGGCCGCGCCCAACCGTACTGATCGGCTGCTGATCGCCGTCGCCCACGCTGGTCCGGTCAGCCCCCGACCCGACAGGACGGTCCCTCATGACGCTCCCCCTTCCCGGCTTCGACGACATACGCCTCCCCGGTGCGGACGGGGTGGAGCTGGCTGCCGCTGTCGGCGGCAGCGGCACCCCGGTCGTGCTGCTGCACGGCTTCCCCCAGACCCGCCTGATGTGGCGGCACGTCGCCGAGCGGCTCGCCGAAGAGCACACGGTCATCTGTCCCGACCTGCGGGGCTACGGCGCCGGCGACAAGCCGGAGGCCACCAGCCCCGACGTCTATGCCAAGCGCACCATGGCCGCCGACGTCGTCGCCCTGGCGGCGGCGCTCGGCCACGAGCGCTTCGCTCTCGTCGGCCACGACCGGGGCGCGCTGGTCGCCTTCCGGGCGGGGCTGGACCACCCGGAGACCGTCACGCACCTGGGCATCCTCGACGTCGTGCCGACGCTCGACATGTGGAACGTCCTGCACGGCGTCCCGGCGGCGGTCGGCTACCACCTCTTCCTCATGGCGCAGCCGCCCGGCCTGCCGGAGACGATGATCGCCAACAGTGCGGACGCGTTCTTCGGCTCGTTCCTCGACGCCTGGGCCGCCGACCCGGCCGCCATGCCGGAGGAGGTGCGTGCCGAGTACCTGCGGGCGAGCGGCGCGGCGGTGACGTCGATCGTCGCCGACTACCGGGCCTCCGCGGGCATCGACGTCACACACGACCAGGCGGACCTGGACGCCGGGTCGCAGCTGGCCATGCCCGTGACGGTCATCCAGCAGGACTGGGGCGCGCAGCTGGGGTTCGACGCCGCCGGGGTGTGGAAGGCGTGGGCGCCGGACCTGGACCACAGGCTGACCAGGGCGGGGCACTTCATGGCCGAGGAGGCGCCCGACGAGATCGCGGCGGCGATCCGGGACCTGCTGGCCCGCTGAGCCCGCGAGCCCGGCCTGATCCGGACGCAGGGCCATGGCCCGCCGGCCCCGGGCACGTACGGAGCCCCGGCCGCACTCGCGGCCGGGGCTCCGTACGTGTGTGGGGGGTCAGCCCTGGTAGGGCTTCGCCGAGACGATCTTCACCGTGGCCTTCTTGCCGTTCGGGAGCTCGTACTCCGCGTCGTCACCGACCCGCTTGCCGTTCACGCCCGTGCCGAGCGGGGACTGCGGGGAGTAGGTCTCGATGTCGGTGCTGGCGTACTCGCGGGAGGCGAGCAGGAAGGTGACCGTGTCGTCCGGGTCGCCGTCGAAGGCGATGGTCACGACCATGCCGGGCTCGACCACGCCGTCGTCGGCAGGGGCTTCGCCGACCTTCGCGTGCTCCAGGAGCTGGGTCAGCTGACGGACCCGGAGCTCCATCTTGCCCTGCTCCTCCTTGGCCGCGTGGTACCCGCCGTTCTCGCGGAGGTCACCCTCCTCGCGGGCCGCCGCGATCTTGACGGAGATCTCCGTGCGCGCGGGACCAGACAGGTACTCCAGCTCCGCCTTCAGCTGGTTGTACGCCTCCGGCGTGAGCCAGGTGACGTTATCGCTGGTCTGGGTCACAGGGTGCTCCTCGTCGGTGCTGGGAATACAAAGCAACGCCCTACCCCAAGCATGCGCTGCCACGGGTGGGCGAAACAACGAGCCTAACAATTCCGCGCGAAAAGGGGGAGAAGGTAAATCGTCACACGCCCATCCGTGCAGGTCGGCACCGGAGCGCGGGCATCACGGACGGCGCGCGCCCCGGGGGTGCCGATCAGCCGGCGGCGCACCCCTTGAGTTCCACCGCCGTGGCCCTGGAGGTGGTGCGCAGGGAGACGACCTCGTCGATCCGCTCGGAGCGCTCGTCGAACCGGAAGTCCGCCCGGCCGACCTCGCCGCCGTCCTCGCTCAGGGCGCGGAGCGTGCAGTGTCCGTCGGTGTCCCGGTCCTTGCGGACCTCCAGGTGGGCCTCGGCACGGCTGTCCGAGACGATCTTGGACTTGATGAGCTCGGCGCTGACGTCCTGACCGGCCACGTAGTCGTAACCGAACCAGCCGATCATGGCGAGGAAGAGCACGCCCAGCACCGAGCCGGTGATCTTCAGCTTGCGGTCCGCGCGCTGATCCTGCGACCGGCCGTAGCGCCCCTCGGGCAAGGCCTCGCGCACCGCTGCCATGATCGTTCCTCCCGTGCCGGGGATCGAGGAATTTTCCACCCCCCGGTTCAGTCACTATAGAAGCCGACCACCGCGACCAATCACTGAGGACCGAGTCTTGACCGAGCAGCTGAGACTGATGGCCGTGCACGCCCACCCCGACGACGAGTCGAGCAAGGGCGCGGCCACCATGGCCAAGTACGTGTCCGAGGGGGTGGACGTCCTGGTCGTCACCTGCACAGGGGGCGAACGGGGATCCATCCTCAACCCGAAGCTCCAGGGGGACGCGTACATCGAGGCGAACATCCACGAGGTGCGCAAGAAGGAGATGGACGAGGCCCGGGAGATCCTCGGCGTCAAGCAGGAGTGGCTCGGCTTCGTCGACTCGGGTCTGCCCGAGGGCGACCCGCTGCCCCCGCTGCCCGAGGGCTGCTTCGCACTGGAGGACGACGAGACGGCGGCGGGGCGTCTCGTCGCGAAGATCCGCGCGTTCCGGCCGCAGGTGATCACCACCTACGACGAGAACGGCGGGTACCCGCACCCCGACCACATCAAGACCCACACGATCTCGATGATCGCGTTCGAGGCCGCGGGGGACACCGAGAGGTTCCCCGAGGCGGAGTTCGGCCCGGCCTGGCAGCCGCAGAAGCTCTACTACAACCAGGGCTTCAACAAGCCGCGCACGCTCGCCCTGCACGAGGCGCTGCTCGCCCGTGGGCTGGAGTCCCCGTACGCCGACTGGCTGGAGCGCTGGAAGGAGTTCGAGCGCGCCGAGCGCACGCTGACCACGCACGTCCCGTGCGACGACTTCTTCGAGATCCGCGACAAGGCGCTGATCGCGCACGCGACGCAGATCGATCCGGACGGCGGCTGGTTCCGGGTGCCGATGGACATCCAGCGGGAGGTCTGGCCGACCGAGGAGTACGAGCTCGCCAAGTCTCTGGTCGATACCTCCCTCCCCGAGAGCGACCTCTTCGCGGGCATCCGCGACAATGCCTGATATGTACGCGACCCAGGCACTGACGCAGCTCGTTCCGTTCGCCGCCGATGAGCTCGACAAGAACAAGGTGACTCCCGGCGTCCTCGGCTTCCTCGTCTTCGCGGCGCTCGCCGTCGGGGTGTGGTTCCTGATGAAGTCGATGAACCGCCACATGGGCAAGGTCGACTTCGAGGAGGCCCCCGACCCGGCGGCGGAGCCCGCGGGCACCGACGGCGGGGCGGAGACGGCCGTCTCCGGCAGCGGGACGAAGGCGACCGCCTCCGGCAAGGGCTGACGCGGCCCGGCCGGGCCGCCGGACCGGGGAGCCGGCCCGGCAGCCCGGCCTCCTGGCGGCCTGCCTCAGGGGCGTACGCCCACCGCTACCCCCATCACCTCGCGGGCGTGCCGGGACGGCGTCAGGCCGAGCCGCCAGGCCTGCCAGCCGTCGTCCAGGTCCACCCCGCGGTTCAGGACGACCCGGAAGGCCTCCGCGCAGTCCTCCAGCTTCGCGTCCCGGAGCGGGTGCGAGGCCTCCAGCAGGTCCGCGAGTTCCTGCTGGGCCACCGCCGTCCCCACCTCGATGCCGCCCGGTGAGGCGTACGGCAGCAGCGTGCACCGCAGGAACGCCGCCCAGTCACCGCCGCGTGCGTCGCCGTACGAGGCGAACAGCGTCATCGCCTCGCCGCAGAGCCCCAGCGCCTGCGCCGCCCGGCTGTTCCCGCCGTCGACCAGGGCCAGCTCCAGACACGTCCAGGCCTCGCCGTGGGCCACCCCGATCCGCCGGAAGTCGGCCCGGGCGTCCACCAGAAGCTGCCTGGCGAAGCCGGAGTTGCGCAGGTTGCCCGTCTGCGCGGCGCGCTGGTCACGCGTGACGCGCCCCGAATGGTGGCGGGCGCACGCCAGCCCGTACACGTCCCGCATCCGGGAGAACATCGTGCGGGCCCGCTCCAGCTCCCGTACCGCCTGGTCGGTGTCGCCGTCCTCCTCCAGCGCCTGCCCGAGGTAGTACCGCGTCCACGCCTCGCCCCGCGCGTCCTCGTTGCCCCGGTGCCGGGCGAGGGCTTCGCGCAGCTGCTCCACCGCCGGCGCGGGGTCGCCGTCGAGGAGCCGGGCGCGGGCCAGCTGGGTCAGGGCCCAGGCCTCCCCGCGCTCGTCCCGGGTGCGGCCGTACAGGTCCAGCGCGGCGGACAGCTCCTCCTCGGCGCGGGCCACCTCGCCGAGGCGCAGACAGACCTGGCCGAGCTGGAAGTGCGACCAGGCCTCGCCGTGCAGGGACTCGCCCTCGCGGTGCAGGGCCAGCGCGGTGTCCAGCAGGGTCAGGGCCTCGGACAGATTCGCCCGGTCGCGCTCGACGGCTGCCAGGGCGTGCAGGGACCAGGCCCGGTCCTCGGCCTGCTCCGGGGAGGCCTGCAGGGCGAGCGCCCCCCGCAGCCGGGCCGACGCCTCGGCCAGATTGCCCTGGTGGTGCAGGGTGATGCCGAGCGAGCAGAGGGCGAGGGCGGCGCCCGCGTCGTTCTGCGCCTCGCGGTAGAGGCCGACGACGGAGGACAGCGTCGTGCGGGCCTTGTCGAGCTCACCGAGCTGCCGGGCCGCGATACCCGTACGCCACTGGACCGACCGCTCCAGGAGCCCCTGGTCGACGGCGCGCGTCAGCTCGCTGATCTCACCGAGCCGGTAGAGGTCACCGCGCAGCAGGCAGTAGTCGCACAGGGCGCCCAGCAGATGGAGCACCGCCGCCTGGTCGACGCCCTCGGCGTGCCGCAGCGCCGAGGTGATGAAGCTCGACTCGTCGTCCAGCCAACGCAGGGCGGCGTCCAGCGAGCTGAAGCCGTGCGAGCCGAACTGCCCGGCACGGGTGGACATCTTGCCGTCGACCATGCGGATCACCGCGTCGGCGAGCTCCGCGTAGTTCTGGATGAGGCGCTCCTGCGCGGCCGTACGGTCGGCCGCCGGCTCCTCGTCGAGCAGCCGGGCCAGGGCGAAGTCCCGTACGAGGTCGTGCAGCCGGTAGCGTGCGCCCCGCACATGCACCAGGAGCCCGGCCCGGGCCAGTGCCTCCAGCAGGCGGCCGGCCTCCTGCTCGTCCGAGGACAGCAGCGACGCCGCCGCGGCGGCCCCGAGGCTGGCCCGCCCGGCGAGGGCGAGCCGCCGCAGCAGCCGGCGGGACGCCTCGGACTGGTCGGTGTAGCGCAGCCACAGGGCCCGTTCGACGGGCGCGACCGGACCGTACGCCCCGAGGGCCGACGCCAGCTCGGAACGGGACCGCGCGCCGAGGGCCGAGCCCGCGACGCGCAGGGCGAGCGGCAGTCCGCCGCACAGCTCGACGACGGTCTCGGTCGACGGGTAGTCGTACGGGCCGTTCTCCTCGTCCTCCGCGGACTCGCGCAGCAACTCCTCGGCGCCCGCCGCCTCCAGACCGCCGACCGGCAGGTGGTACACCCGGGCCGGGATGTCTTCGGGCAGGGCGAGCGGCTCGCGGGCCGTGACGAGGACCAGGCTGTCGGAGCGCTCGGGGACGAGCGTGCGGACCTGGGCGGCGTCGGTGGCGTCGTCCAGGACGATCGTGACGGGTGTTCCCGTCAGATGCTGGTGGTAGAGCTCGCTCAGGCGCCGGACCTGCTGCTCGGCGGAGGACCTCTCCCGGAAGAGCAGCTGCTCGCGCGGTGCCCCCAGCCGGTTGAGCAGGTGCAGCAGGGCGTCCCTGGTCGGCAGCGGGGTGTCGCCGGAGACATCGCCCCGCAGATCGACCACGCACGCTCCGCGGAACTGGTCCTTGAGCGCGTGCGCGGCCCGTACGGCGAGGGTGGTGCGCCCGGAGCCCGAGGCGCCGTGCAGGACGACGACGGTCGGCCTCGTCTCGGTCGCGGCGCGGGCCGCGTGCACCCACCGGGCGATCTGCGCCAGCTTCTCGCGGCGCCCCGCGAACGGGCCCTCCACGGCGGGCAGATGACCGAAGGACTGCTCCAGGACCGACCGGGCGCGCGCGGCCGCGCTGCGGTCACCGCCGCGCAGCTGCGCCACCACGGAGGTGCCCGCCTTCTTCGGCTTACGGGTGGACGCGGTCAGCATGCGCTGCTGGTCGAGGAACGGGCGGATGCCCCGTACCTCCAGGGCCGTCAGCCACTCCAGGCGCAGCTGCTCCGGGCCGCCGGGCTGGTTCCGTTCGCCCGCCCTGCGGTGTGCGGCCGGCCAGTGCGAGGCGGTCGCCCGCGCCACCGTGACCGTCGTCCCCGCGGCGGCGACGACCGCGCCCGCGCCCAGGGCGAGACCGGTCGCGGTGCCCAGCGCCAGATCCGCGCCGAAGGCGGCCGCGGCGGCAACTCCCGTCACCAGCAGCGGAGTTCCCAGAGTCGCTCTGCTGAACCGCGCGGACAGCGGCTGCTGGCCGGCCCCCGCGTCGTCCAGCGCCCGGGTGTACGCGGCGTACTCCTCGGCCGCGCCCGCCGCCATGGTGTCGAGCGCGCCCCGCGCACGGGCCAGCAGCGCGCCGGAGTCCGTCCGGCCACCTGTCCGCCGTGCCTCTTCCTCCACGGCACGTACCAACAGCCGTTCGGCTTCCGCCCGATGGCTGTCCCGCATCCCCATGAATCCCCCTCGTTCCCGACCCTGGCCAGGTCGCAGCCGGATCCCCTGCGTCGACCATCAGTGTCCTCGGTCCGGCGCCCCGGCGACAGGGAGTCCGCGAGACTGCGCCGCCGTGTTCGGCGCGCGGCCGGACGCCGCCGCACCGCGCGAACGGGCGGGGCCCGTCGAGGGCTGTCAGAGGGCTCCCAGGTCCACCGTTACGGAGAAGGGCGCGGCAGCCTTGATTGCGCCGGTGAACATCTCGCCGTCCCTGTAGGCCTTGGTGGCGGGGTCGAGTACGTAGGTGTAGACGATCGGGACACCGGTGGCGGCCTGTTCGACCCGCCAGTAGAAGGGGATGCCGGCCTTGGCGTACTGGTCCACCTTCACGACCCGGTCGGTGGTCTCCGAGCCGGGCGACACGATCTCGGCGACCAGGAGTACGTGTTCGGGGCGGGTGGGTGTGAGGTCGATGGTCTCCGCCCGGTAGACGACGACGTCCGGACGGCGGTTGGTGAGGGGAATGTCCTGCAGCCGGACATCGAAGTCCGTGTCGGCGTTCCAGTCCGGGCCTGCCGCCGCGTCCAGGGCATTGGCCAGGATGCGGGCCAACCGATTGTGCCGCTTGGAGGCGCTCGGGCTCACGACGACCATCCCGTCCACGATCTCGATGCCGGCACACTGCTCCTCGGACCAGGAGTCGTACTGCTCCGCGCTGATCTGCAGGTGCATCCATGCGGGTGCGACCATCTCGGCGGTCATGACACGCCTCCTTCGAGGATGCTCGTCAGTTCCGGTGCTGCTCGGATCAGCCTACTGTCCCCGTGCTGTCCGGGGGGTCGGCCCGCCGCGGCTCCGGGCGGGGGCCGGCGGGCCGAAACTCCGGAGCCCGGTGAGCCCGTCCCCCCGCCCGCACCCCCGGTGCGCAAGGATTGGGGCATGGCCAACCGACTTGCGCAGACCACCTCCCCGTACCTCCTCCAGCACGCCGACAACCCCGTCGACTGGTGGCCGTGGTCGCCCGAGGCGTTCGAGGAAGCCCGCCGCCGCGGCGTCCCGGTGCTGCTCAGCGTCGGGTACGCCAGCTGCCACTGGTGTCATGTGATGGCCCACGAGTCGTTCGAGGACCCGGCCGTCGCCGACTACCTCAACGCGCACTTCGTGCCGGTGAAGGTCGACCGCGAGGAGCGGCCCGACGTCGACGCCGTGTACATGGAGGCCGTCCAGGCCGCGACCGGCCAGGGCGGCTGGCCGATGACCGTCTTCCTGACCGACGACGCCGAGCCCTTCTACTTCGGCACGTACTTCCCGCCCGAGCCCCGCCACGGCATGCCCTCCTTCCATCAGGTCCTCGAAGGCGTCGTGGCCGCCTGGACCGACCGGCGCGAGGAGGTCGCCGAGGTGGCCGGGCGCATCGTCCGCGACCTCGCGGGCCGCTCCCTGGCCGCCGGTGAGGGCGGCCTGCCCGGCGAACCGGAGCTGGCGCAGGCCCTGCTGCGGCTGACCCGTGACTACGACGAGAAGCACGGAGGTTTCGGCGGCGCGCCCAAGTTCCCGGCGTCCATGGTCATCGAGTTCCTGCTGCGCCACCACGCCCGTACGGGTGCCGAGGGCGCCCTGCAGATGGCCGCCGACAGCTGCGCCGCCATGGCGCGCGGCGGGATCTACGACCAGCTCGGCGGCGGCTTCGCCCGCTATGCGGTCGACGGGGAGTGGACCGTCCCGCACTTCGAGAAGATGCTCTACGACAACGCGCTGCTGTGCCGTGTGTACGCCCATCTGTGGCGGGCCACCGGCTCGGACCTGGCCCGCCGGGTCGCCCTGGAGACGGCGGACTTCATGGTCCGCGAGCTGCGGACCACCGAGGGAGGCTTCGCCTCCGCGCTGGACGCCGACAGCGAGGACGCGCAGGGGCGCCACGTCGAGGGCGCCTTCTACGTGTGGACCCCCGCGCAGCTGCGCGAGGTCCTGGGCGAGGAGGACGCCGCCTTCGCCGCCGAATACTTCGGGGTCACCGAGGAGGGCACCTTCGAGGAGGGCTCCTCCGTCCTGCGGCTCGTGCGGACCGGCGAGGAGGGCACCGACGCCGCCCGGGTCGCCGACGTGCGGGCCCGGCTGCTCGCGGCGCGCGAGCTGCGGGTGCGCCCCGAGCGGGACGACAAGATCGTCGCCGCCTGGAACGGCCTCGCGATCGCCGCACTCGCCGAGACCGGGGCGTACTTCGACCGCCCGGACCTGGTCGAGCGGGCCACCGAGGCCGCCGACCTGCTCGTACGGGTGCACATGGGCGACGTCGCCCGGCTCTGCCGTACCTCGAAGGACGGCCGCGCGGGGGACAACTCCGGGGTTCTGGAGGACTACGGCGATGTCGCCGAAGGGTTCCTCGCGCTCGCCTCCGTCACCGGTGAGGGCGCCTGGCTCGACTTCGCGGGCTTCCTGCTGGACATCGTGCTGGAGCGCTTCACCGGCGAAGGCGGGCAGCTGTTCGATACCGCCGACGACGCGGAGCGGCTGATCCGCCGCCCCCAGGACCCCACCGACAGCGCCACCCCGGCCGGCTGGACCGCCGCCGCGGGCGCGCTGCTCTCCTATGCGGCCCACACCGGATCCGAGGCGCACCGCACGGCGGCCGAGGGCGCCCTCGGGATCGTCGGGGCGCTCGGCCCGAAGGCTCCCCGCTTCATCGGCTGGGGGCTGGCGGTCGCCGAAGCGCTGCTGGACGGCCCGCGCGAGGTCGCGGTGGCCGGACCGGTCGGCGGTGAGCTGCACCGCACGGCGCTGCTGGGACGGGCGCCCGGCGCGGTCGTCGCGGCGGGCGAGGTGGCGGACGCGGGCACCGAGTTCCCGCTGCTGGTGGACCGGCCGATGGTGGGCGGCGAGCCGACCGCGTACGTCTGCCGCCACTTCGTGTGCGACGCGCCCACGACGGACCCGGAGGAGCTGGCCGGGAAGCTGGGCGGCTGAGGTGGGCGCGGCGACGTAGGTAGCGCCGAAGGGCCCGGCCGAGGCCGGGCCCTTCGGCGTACGGAGAGGCGGTTACCGCTGGTAGGCGACCAGCGAGATGCCCACGTAGTGCACGATGAACGCCGCCAGCGTCAGCGAGTGGAACACCTCGTGGAAGCCGAACCAGCGGGGCGACGGGTTCGGGCGCTTGAGACCGTAGATGACGCCCCCCGCGCTGTAGAGCAGCCCGCCGACCACGACGAGGACCAGCACGGCGATGCCGCCGGTGCGCATGAAGTCCGGCAGGAAGAACACCGCGGCCCAGCCCATGGCGATGTAGCACGGGGTGTAGAGCCAGCGCGGGGCGCCGACCCAGAACACGCGGAAGGCGATGCCGGCCGCCGCGGCGCTCCAGATCGCCCACATGAGCGGACGGCTTGTGGACGCGGGCAGCAGGAGCAGGGTCAGCGGCGTATAGGTGCCCGCGATGATCAGGAAGATGTTGGCGTGGTCGAGCCTGCGCAGCACGGCCTCGCCCCGCGGGCCCCAGGTACCACGGTGGTAGACCCCGCTCACACCGAACAGCAGGCAGGCGCTGAGTACGTAGACGCCACAGGCGACCTGTGCGCGTGTGCTGTCGGCCAGGGCGATCAGTGTGATTCCGGCGACGACCACCGCGGGGAACATTCCGGCGTGCAGCCACCCGCGCATCCGTGGTTTGACCGGGACGGGGTCGGTGAGCTCGACGGGTCCTGACCCGGGGGCGGCAGAAGTCATATCGGCATGCTACCTACGCTCCCGTAGGTCCCCCGCCCAGTGGCGATGCTCACGTGTGCGGCCCTCTGGACATATGGGCGGGATGGTCGGATGATCAAATGAGTGCGGTCGGCACCGGATGAGCGCCAGGAGAATTCGAAGGGGTAAGCATCCGGGTCGCAGCCCCCACGGGGCCTGACAACACACCCTCTCTACAAGGAGCGATCGTGGCGCGAGACATCGCGGCTCCCCTCACTGTTCCCACTCGGCACCAGGAGCTCGTCTCCTGGGTGGACGAGATCGCGGCCCTCACCCAGCCGGACCGCGTGGTCTGGTGCGACGGCTCCGAGGCCGAGTACGAGCGCCTGTGCGAGGAGCTCGTCGCCAAGGGCACCTTCACGAAACTCGACCCGGTCAAGCGACCCAACTCGTACTACGCCGCCTCGGACCCGAGCGATGTCGCCCGCGTCGAGGACCGCACCTTCATCTGCTCCGAGAAGGAGGAGGACGCGGGCCCGACCAACCACTGGAAGGCGCCCGCCGAGATGCGGGCCATCTTTACAGGGGAAGGAAACAGTTTCGCGGGGGAGAACGGCGTCTTCCGCGGCTCCATGCGCGGCCGCACGATGTACGTCGTCCCGTTCTGCATGGGCCCCGTCGGCTCGCCGCTCTCCGCGATCGGTGTCGAGATCACCGACTCCGCGTACGTCGCCGTCTCGATGCGCACCATGACGCGCATGGGCCAGGACGTCCTGGACGAGCTCGGCACCGACGGTTTCTTCGTCAAGGCCGTCCACACGCTGGGCGCGCCGCTGGCCGAAGGCCAGGAGGACGTTCCGTGGCCGTGCAACTCCACCAAGTACATCTCGCACTTCCCCGAGGACCGCGAGATCTGGTCGTACGGATCCGGCTACGGCGGCAACGCCCTGCTCGGCAAGAAGTGCTACGCCCTGCGCATCGCCTCCGTGATGGCGCGGGACGAGGGCTGGCTCGCCGAGCACATGCTGATCCTCAAGCTCACGCCGCCGCGCGGTGAGTCGAAGTACGTCGCGGCAGCCTTCCCGAGCGCCTGCGGCAAGACCAACCTCGCCATGCTGGAGCCCACGATCTCCGGCTGGACCGTCGAGACCATCGGCGACGACATCGCCTGGATGCGGTTCGGCGAGGACGGCCAGCTGTACGCGATCAACCCCGAGGCCGGCTTCTTCGGTGTCGCGCCCGGCACCGGTGAGCACACCAACGCCAACGCCATGAAGACCATGTGGGGCAACTCCGTCTTCACCAACGTCGCGCTCACCGACGACGGCGACGTCTGGTGGGAGGGCATGACCGAGGAGCTCCCCGCGCACCTCACGGACTGGAAGGGCAACGACTGGACCCCGGAGTCCGGCACGCCCGCCGCCCACCCCAACGCCCGCTTCACCGTCCCGGCCGGCCAGTGCCCGATCATCGCCCCGGAGTGGGAGGACCCGAAGGGTGTGCCGATCTCGGCGATCCTCTTCGGCGGCCGCCGCGCCTCCGCGGTCCCGCTGGTCACCGAGTCCTTCACCTGGCAGCACGGCGTCTTCCTCGGTGCGAACGTCGCCTCCGAGAAGACCGCCGCCGCCGAGGGCAAGGTCGGTGAGCTGCGCCGCGACCCGTTCGCCATGCTGCCGTTCTGCGGCTACAACATGGGCGACTACATGAAGCACTGGGTCGAGGTCGGCGCGGACAAGGCGGACCAGTCGAAGCTCCCGAAGATCTACTACGTGAACTGGTTCCGCAAGAACGAGGCGGGCAAGTTCGTGTGGCCCGGATTCGGCGAGAACAGCCGTGTCCTCAAGTGGATCGTCGAGCGGCTGGAGGGCAAGGCCGAGGGCGTGGAGACCCCGATCGGCATTCTGCCGGCCAAGGGCTCCCTGGACACCGAGGGCCTGGAGCTCTCCGAGTCCGAGCTCGACTTCCTGCTCACGGTGGACAAGGAGGCCTGGCGCGAGGAGGCCGCACTGATCCCCGAGCACCTCAACACCTTCGGCGACCACACCCCGAAGGAGCTGTGGGACGAGTACCGCGCGCTGGTCCAGCGCCTGGGCTGACCCACTTCCGATCCCCGCGGCCGGGCCCTTCCGGCATCCGCCCTGACCTGTGGGGTCCACGGGCCCGCCGCGGCACGGCACCCGGAGCCCCCTCATGGCTCCGGGTGCCGCTCTTTCCGGCGCGTCCGGAACATGTGTGGCACCCGGTCCACGCGTCTTCGCGACCCGTGGACCGGGGCCGTCAGGGGGCGCCGACCAGGGCGGTCGGCGCGGCGGTGGCGGACAGGGCCTCGGCGTGGGCGTCCATGGCCTCGGCCGCGAGGATCGCCACGGCGGTGTCCGCGCGGGACGCGGCCACCACCAGGGCCCGGCCGGCCAGGGCGTGGGCGCGGCGGTGCAGAGCGGCCGGGGAGGCGTCGCTCCGGCCGGCGTGCCGGGCGGGCGGCGCGGAGCGCAGCCGGGCGACCTGCCCGGCGATGCGGTCGCCCATGGCGGCGAGGCCCAGCTCATCGGTGACGGCGAGCAGGGCCGCGAGGTGCCCGGCGAGCTGGATGTCCAGCTCGTCCTCGCGGCTGCGGTGCGGGAAATCGGCGTCGCCGGCCGATGTGTGGACCGACTTGGTGCGGATCGGCTCGTACATGGGTGGCCTCCTGACCGTGCAGTAAAGCCATCCTATCTTGGATTCAGTCTAAAGTTGTGCCCGATCCTGCGATCTCTGGCTCGCTCAGGGCTGGCTGTACCCGTCAAGGAAGTTCCCGATGCGCGTCACGGCGTCGGTCAGGTCCTTGGCCGGCGGCAGCGTGACCACCCGGAAGTGATCGGGCTCCGGCCAGTTGAAGCCGGTGCCCTGCACCACCATGATCTTCTCGGCCCGCAGCAGATCGAGGACCATCTGACGGTCGTCCTTGATCTTGAAGACCTTGGGGTCGAGCCTCGGGAAGAGATACAGCGCCCCCTTCGGCTTCACGCAGGTCACGCCGGGGATCTGCGTCAGCAGGTCGTACGCCACGTCCCGCTGTTCCAGGATCCGCCCGCCCGGGAGCACCAGCTCGTTGATCGACTGCCGCCCGCCGAGCGCGGTCGCCACCGCGTGCTGCGCGGGCATGTTGGCGCACAGGCGCATGTTGGCCAGGATCGTCAGCCCCTCGATGTACGAGGAGGCATGGGCCTTCGGGCCGCAGACCGCCATCCAGCCGGAGCGGTACCCCGCGATCCGGTAGTTCTTGGAGAGCCCGTTGAAGGTGAGCACCATCAGGTCGGGCGCGATGGCGGCGGTGGGGGTGTGCGTCGCGCCGTCGTAGAGGATCCGGTCGTAGATCTCGTCCGAGCAGACGACCAGGTTGTGGCGGCGGGCGATCTCCGTCAGTCCGCGCAGCATCTCGTCGTCGTAGACCGCGCCGGTCGGGTTGTTCGGGTTGATGATCACGAGCGCCTTGGTGCGGTCGGTGATCTTCCGCTCGATGTCCGCGAGGTCGGGCATCCAGTCGGCCTGCTCGTCGCACCGGTAGTGCACGGCCGTGCCGCCGGCCAGGGAGACCGAGGCCGTCCACAGGGGGTAGTCGGGAGCGGGGACGAGTACCTCGTCACCGTCGTCGAGCAGTGCCTGCATCGACATCTGGATCAGCTCGGAGACGCCGTTGCCCAGGTAGACGTCCTCGACGTCGAGGTCGATCCCCTTGGTCTGGTAGTGCTGCATCACCGCGCGGCGCGCGGACAGCAGGCCCTTCGCGTCGCCGTAGCCGTGCGCGCCCGAGAGGTTGCGCAGGATGTCCTCGAGGATCTCCGGCGGACACTCGAAGCCGAACGCCGCGGGGTTGCCCGTGTTGAGCTTGAGGATGCGATGACCAGCGGCTTCGAGCCGCATCGCTTCCTCGAGCACGGGGCCGCGGATTTCGTAACAGACGCCGGCGAGCTTCGTGGACTGGATGACCTGCATGTCTGCGAGCTTACGACCGCGTTTCGCGCGCCGCGTCCGGTTCGCGCGGTGGTTGGTCCCTCCGGGGGTGTGCCACGGCCCGCCGGGTCTTCCATCGCCATGCAGCCCCGGCCGCGGACCGTGGGAACGGCCGGTCCGGGCGGGGCCGCGGCTTGGAATGCGGGCGTGAGCGGCGGCACCGGGTGAGATGCGCCACCCTGGTCAGCCGGGCAGGACGGTCCCGTCCGGGAGGCGTACGCCGAAGTCCTCGGCCAGCACCCGCAGCACCTCGGCGGAGTCGCTCAGCTCCCGCTCCGCGACCGTGCCGTCGTCGGCGGTCTCCACCAGGGTCCGCCCGGAGAGGGCGCGGTGCAGCCCCGGCAGGGTGCGCTGGGCGTACACCGCCTGCCGGAACGGCGAGCGCGGGTTCGTCGCGATGTGCCAGTTGATGACCTCGTAGTCCGGGGCCTCGAACGGTTCCAGGGTGAATTCGTACTGCGGCTCCCAGTAGCCGCCCTTGTCCGTCTGCAGCTCCCACATCTCCAGCGGGCCGTCGTGCGGGGCGTGCACGAGCCGGTGGCGGCGCGGGGTGTCGAGCAGCTCGGTGTCCACCACGAGCGGGATCGGCTCCAGCAGCGCGCCGTGCGAGCCGAAGCCGACATCGGCCAGCCAGGGGGTGGGCTCACCCTCCACGTCCACCTGCATCAGCATGTGCGTACGGGGCCGGACGTCACCGGGCGCGGCGCCCACCACCACCCGTGCGGTCAGCAGCGTCACCTGGAACCCGAGCTGGGTCAGGGCGGCGGTGAGGAGGGTGTTGTGCTCGTAGCAGTACCCACCGCGCTCACTGCGGACGAGCTTCCTCTCCAGGTCCGGGAGCGCGAGGGACGGGGCGCTGCCGAGGAGGGGCTCCAGATTCTCGAACGGGATGCCCAGCATGTGGGCGCGGTGCACGGACCGCAGCACCTCCACGGTGGGGCGGCGCTCCCCGGACCAGCCGATGCGGGCGAAGTAGGCGTCGAGATCGAGTGTCATACCCCGACACTACGCAGAGACCTCAAGGGTTTCTCAAATGCCCTGGCTGCACAGGAGATGGGGGAACGCGGCCCACGTGTGTCATGCGGCGAGTGCCGACCCCCGCTCCGCGGACACGACCGAGCCGCTCTGGGGACGCCCACCACGTGCGCCGGGTCCGCCAGGAAGCCGATGCCGGTCAGCGGGTCGCCCCGGAGCGCCACCAGGTCGGCGTGGGCTCCCGGCTCCAGGGTCCCGATGTCACCCCGCATGCCGAGGAGTTCGGCTGCCGTGGAGGTGGCCGCGCGGATCACGTCGATCGGCTGCTGCACCTCGGCGAACCCCGTGACCGGCGTCCTGCTGGGCACGCTGGCCGCGGGCGAGGTGCTCACCGTGCGCCAGCTGGGCGGGCTGGTCCTGGTGCTGGCCGGGGTCGTCCTCGGGCGGCCTGTCGCCAGGAAGGTCCGCGCGGCACGGGCGGTGAGCCCGGTGCGCTGACGGTTCACCGGCTTGTTCTCGCCCCTTGTGGGGGCTCTCTCCGTAAGAAAGCATGCGCATGTCAAAACCGGAAGAGCTCCGGCCACAGACGCATACGGAGGGGACCCCCCACATGAAGAAGCCTCTCATCGGCACGCTTTTTGCTGTCCTGTTCCTCGGCGCGGGCATCGCACCCGCAACCGCGGCCACCGGACCGGACACCGCCGAAGTCCGCGTGGAGGCGGTCGACTTCGCCGGAACGGTCGCACTCAGCAACTGCTCCGGCTCGGTCGTACGGACACCGTCGTCGCAGCCGGGCGACCCGGCCCTCGTGCTCTCCAACGGCCACTGCCTGGAGTCCGGCTTCCCCGGCCCGGGCGAGGTCGTGCTCGACCAGGCCTCGACCCGGAGCTTCACCCTGCTGAACGCGGCGGGCAGCGGCGTCGGCACCCTGCGCGCCGACAGGGTCGCGTACGGGACGATGACGGACACGGACGTCTCGCTCTACCGGCTCACCAGCACGTACGCCCAGATCGAGAGCGGCTACGGCATCGAGGCGCTGGAGCTCGACGCCGGACGCCCGGCCCAGGGCTCCGCCATCACGGTCGCCTCGGGCTACTGGAAGCGCACCTACAGCTGCGGCATCGACGGCTTCGCCTACCGGCTGAAGGAGGGGGCCTGGACGTGGAAGGACTCCATCCGCTACACCTCCGCCTGCGAGACCATCGGCGGCACGTCCGGGTCGCCCGTGATCGACGACGCGACCGGCAAGGTGGTCGCCGTCAACAACACCGGTAACGAGGACGGGCAGCAGTGCACGGACAACAATCCGTGCGAGGTCGACGAGAACGGCACCGTCACCGTCCGCGAGGGCATCAACTACGCCCAGCAGACGTACGGCATCGTGCCGTGCATCGGCAGCGGCAACCGGATCGACCTGGACCGGGCCGGGTGCGCGCTGCCCAAACCCTGACCCGGGACGCCGCCCCCTGGAGCCGTACAGGATCCTGCCAGGAGGTTGGCAGCAGGCTGCCGCGCGCAGCCGTCCCACGCCGGTGCCCCCGCTGCCGGACTGACGGCTGTTCCCCCGTGACGCGCCGGCTGATGCCGTGACACACCTCGGTCCGCCGGGGAACAGGCCGGCGGACCGAGGTGGTTCAGGTGCCGTGGGAAGTGGTGTGGTCACGCGCGCTGAGGGGCCGACAGGGGGCGCGAGCGGTCAGACCGCCCACCTGCTGCAGTTGGCGGCGGAGGACCAGGCGTGGCCGCTGATGCTGTTGTTCGCCGCAGCGCCGGTGGTGAAGGAGTCGCCCAGGAGGCTGGAAGCCCAGCCCTCGGACCGGCTGAGGCAGATGTGCCCGCCGGTGCCGCCGGTGCCGTTGTAGAACTTGACCTCGTAGCTGTTGCCGTTGTTCAGGACCGATGACGCCTTGTTGGTGTCGCCGCCCTGGAAGCTCAGCGCGGAGTCACCCCAGTTGGAGTCGTCACCGGACGCGTGGCCGAGGTGGCCGCTGCAGTTGGTGCTGTCGTACGCGTACATGTAGCCGGAGAGGGCGCCGGCCATGGCGTCGGAGCAGTCCGCCGCCTGGGCGGAGGTGGCGGGGACGAGGGCGCCGAGGGATGCCACGGCGACGGTCGTGAGGGCAGCGAAGGCCTTACGCATGAGGTGGTTCTCCTTCATGTGTCGGTGTGAATTCATCCGCGACCGTTGGGCCGCGGAAACCTGTGAGTCACTCGCCGGTGAGATTCCGGGCCCGGGAGAGCGCGGCAAGTCCCATGCGCTGGTAGGCGGCATTTTCCTTGCCGTACTTCTTCAACAGGGCGGACCGGTGTTCCCGCTCGAGCCGGCGCGCGGTCTTTCCGAGATTCGTCTTCACGGCGCACGTGGCCTCGGCCACCGCCAAGTCGACTTCGTAGGCCTGTGCCTCTGGCGAGCTCATTCCCGCGGTGTTCGCGGCGCGCTTCTCGCGGATCTCGTCCGGCGAGGAGAACGGTCGGCCGGCTTCCTTCATGCAGTGCGACCAGGCGCTGACCGTCTTCTTCATCCGCTTGTCCGCGAGGATGCGCGGGACATAGAGCGGGGTCAGGCTCGTGACGGTCTTCCTGGCCTTGAACCAGCCCTCGAGGTCTCCGTAGAGGTGGGTCCGGGCCCCGGCCCAGCAGCCCGTCCGGGGGGTCTCGATGGCACCTCCGGCCGGCAGGTCCACGCTCAGTACGTCGTCGTAGTCGCCGTTGAGGGCTGTGTTGTAACGGATGCGGTCCTTCCGCGGGAGCGCGTTGGGGAACCGGACGTTGGGGTGCTCGCTGCGTTCCTTCTCGGCCGCCTCGTCGAAGGGCCGGCCGTAGCCGTACTTCCTCGCCCACGCGATGTCGTCGATCACATAGCGTCCCGCTTTACGGGCGTCGACACCCGCCACCGGTCCCACCCAGTACGAGAATCCCTTGTTCTCCATGCACTCCTTGACGAGTGCGTATTCGGCGTACTCGATTTCCATCTCCTCGGGGACGGTCAGATCCCGGAGTTCGCTGTCCGAAATCGTGACCGTGTCCCTCTTCGACGGCTTTGGCGAGTTCGTCCCGGCATCCGTTCCTGCACCACAGCCCGCCGTGATGCAGGCAGCCGCCACGGCGGCAACGGATATGGAGAATGTCCGCCTCATGTGATGCACGCTCCCTACGGCTGACGCGGCGTCCGAGCCACATTCGGCGATCCTTTTCCGGACCTGCCATGGACCTTAGGGTCATCGCGGAATTCGGAATGTGTCATCCGTGCACGGAACTTTGTCAGTGGTGCACCGCGTCGAGGGGGCGCCGAACCGGCGAGGACCGGCCCCGCGTGTCGCGGCCGAACCCGTTGCACGGCGTGAGGGACTCCCGACACACTGCCGCCAGGAACCGACGCGCCGAGGGGGAAGATATGGGGCAACGGACCGAAGCGTTACCGGGCCGGCTCTGTGATCGGAGCAGACGGAGGTCTGCCGCATGAGCCCGGCCCTGGACACCGCGCTCATACCGTCGCGGGACCGGGAAGAAGTGGTCCGGAACGCGGTATGGAAGTCCATGGTGGCAATCGATATCGACCACGGCCCTCCGGCCGAGGACATCGACGTCCGCTTGGGTCTCGGCACCGTGGGGCCCATCAAGATCTGCTCGGCGCGGGCGACCGCGGTCAGGATGCGTCGGACGGAGCGGCTCGCCCGCGAGGACGAGGAGCCGGCCGTCTCTCTCGGTGTCCAGATGACGGGCAGCAGCATGGTGGTGCAGAACGGTCGCGAGTGCCTGCTGAGGCCGGGGGACTGCGTCGTCTACGAATCGATCTCTCCCTACACCCTTCTCTTCGACGAGGGAGTCGACCACCGCTTCATCCGGTTTCCCCGCGCGGTACTCGCGCTCCCGGACCGATTACTACGAGACGTCACCGCGGTCCCCCTGGGATCCGGCAACCCCGTCGCACGCCTCGCCTTCACCTACTTCTCCCAACTGGCCGTCAGTGACGAACTGCACCGGGGTGTTCACGCCGACTCGGTCGTGGAACCCAGCGTCGGACTCCTCCGTGCCGTCCTGACGTCCCAGTACGGCGACTCCGGCCTGGCGAGGGGCCCGTTGGAAGCCACACTCAGCCTGCGGATCACCCAGTACATCCGGTCCCACCTGGCTGATCCCGGTCTGTCGGCGGCACAGATCGCCGCCGCGCACGGCATCTCCGTACGTCATCTCTACGTGGTCCTGGCGCGGTCGGGGATCAGCCTCGGAGACTGGATCCGTACACGCCGTCTGGCCGAATGCAGGCGGGAGCTGGCCGGCCCGAAGGGGCGGCTGCGGACCATCGCGGCGATAGGCCGGAGTTGGGGCTTCGTGGACGCGACCCACTTCAGCAAGGTGTTCAAGCGGACGTACGGAGTCTCGCCTCGGGCCTGGCGCGAGCAGAACCACGCCCGCTCCCGCACGTGAGGGTCTCCGTGCGGTCGCGATTCGCGTGACCGCACGGAGACGATCCGGCCGTCGTCACCCCGTGGTGGTGCCGCCCGTGCTCCGTACCGACCGGCCCGCCAGGACGGACGTCCGCCTGCCGTCCTCGATGACGAAGCGGCCGTCGATCAGGACGTGCGGGAGGCCCACCGGCAGGGTGCGCGGCTCGTCGAAGGTCGAGCCCGCCGCCACCGTGGCCGGGTCGAAGAGGACCAGGTCCGCGCGGTAGCCCTCGCGGACGTATCCACGGTCCGGCAGGCGCAGACGGGCGGCCGGGCGGGACGTGAGGTGCGCGACGCACTCCTCCAGCGTCAGGATGCCCAGCTCCCGCACGTACCGGCCGAGGTACTGGGGGAACGTGCCGTACGCGCGGGGGTGCGGCTTGTCGCCCTGGAGGATGCCGTCGCTGCCCCCGGTGTGCACCCGGTGGCGCATGATCTGCCGGACGTTCTCCTCATGGCCCACGTGCTGGAGGATCGTCGTGCCCAGCCGGTCCTCGACGAGCAGCCGACGGGCCGTCACCCAGGGCTCCTCGCCACGCAGCCGGGCGGACTCGGCCACCGTACGGCCGACGTATCCGGACAGGTCCGGTGAGCCGACGCCGGAGATCTCGATCCTGTCCCACTCGATCGGGACGCCGTGGCAGCCGTCGGACCCCACGACCTCGACGACGTGACGGATCCGCTCGGCCGTCTCCCCGTCGGCGAGCCGGGTCAGGACCGACTCCGGCCCGCCCTCGTTCGCCCAGCTCGGCAGCATCGCCACGAGGGTCGTGCAGCCGGGCGTGTACGGATAGGTGTCGAGCGAGATGTCCGCGCCCGCCGCGAGCGCCTTGTCCAGGAGGGAGAGGAGCTCGGGGGCCTTGCCCTTGTTCACGCCGAAGTTCATGGTGGCGTGGGCGAGATGGAGGGGGCAGCCGGCGTCGCGGGTGAGCTGCACCATCTCCTCGTACGCCTGGAGCGCTCCCGCCCCGTACGAGCGGTGATGCGGGCAGTAGTAACCGTCGTGCGCCGCCACCACCCGGCACAGCTCGGTGAGTTCGGCGTCCTTCGCGTACATCCCGGGGGTGTACGTCAGGCCCGAGGACATGCCGACCGCGCCCTCGGCCATGCCCTGGGCGACGAGCTCCTTCATCCGGTCCAGCTCGGCGTCGGTGGCGGGGCGGTCGTCCCAGCCGACGGCGAGCATCCGGACGGTGCCCTGCGGGATGAGGTAGGCGGCGTTGACGGCGATGCCCTGGCCGCCGAAGTTGCGGTCGAGGCGGTCCAGATAGCCGCCGACGGTGCGCCAGTCGAAGTCGATGTCGCTGCCGTCGCCGTTCCAGCCGGCGATGGAGCGGCGGACCTCGGCGAGGGTGCGGTCGTCGGCGGGGGCGTACGACAGACCGTCCTGGCCGAGCACCTCCAGGGTGACGCCCTGGGCGGCCTTCGCGCTGTGGTCGGGGTCGCGCAGCAGCGCGAGGTCGCTGTGCGCGTGCATGTCGATGAAGCCCGGCGAGAGCGCGAGGCCGTCGGCGTCCAGGGTGCGGGCAGCGGTGGGGCGGGGGCCGTCGCCCTCCCCGCGGATCTCGGTGATCCGGCCGTCCGTGATGCCTACGTCGGCGCGGTAGGAGGGGGCGCCGGTGCCGTCGACGACGCGGGCGTCGCGGATGACCAGGTCCATGGGAGTCGCCTTTCGAGGGGTGGGGGAGGGGGCGGGAATCAGAAGAACGTGCGGATGTACTCCGTGACCGTGCCGTCCGCCTCGACCAGCGGGATCAGCTGCCACTTGTCGAACGACGTGCAGGGATGCGAGAGCCCCATGCCGATCCAGTCGCCGACCTCCAGCTCGGCGCCCTCCTCCGTACGCACCCAGCCGTGCTGGTCGGACAGCCCGCTGACGGTGATTCCGGTGGCCGGCCGCACCGAGCCGTCGCGCGCGGAGCGGACGACCTGCGCCTCCGGGAGGTCGATGTCGTAGGCGGCATCACGCTTGCCGGCGTTGACGAAGGCCTGCTCGGCGGTGGGGCGGGAGACGACCTGGGCCCAGAGGCGGAAGGCCGGCTGGAGCGTGCCCTCCTCGGGGATCCGGTTGAAGGGGGTGAGGTGGCGGTAGTGGCCGTCGTCGTGGCTGACGTACGCGCCGGAGCGCAGCAGCTTGAGGACGGGCCGGCTCAGCGCGGGGATCCCGGCGAACACATCGGCGACCGCGTCGAACCACGCGCTGCCGCCCGCGCTGACCAGGATCTCCTCGCCGTCGGCGAGCGCGGTGAAGCGGCCGGCCGCGTCGAAGTCCGCTGCCAGCGCGACGAGCCGGCGCAGCCACTCCCGTACGCGCTCGGGGGACGCGTCCGGCACCTCGCCCTCGTAACCCGCGACGCCGACCAGCCGCAGGGTGGACGTGGCCGCCACCGCGTCGGCGACCGCCGCGCAGTCGGCCTCCGTGCGGGCGCCGGTGCGGGCGCCCTCGCCGGCGCCCAGCTCCACCACGACGTCGACGGGGCGCCCGGCACCCGCCGCGCGCAGGGCCTCGTCCATCAGCTCGACGCCGCGCACGGAGTCCACGTAACAGGCGAACGTGAAGTCCGGATCGGCGTCCAGCTCACCGGCCAGCCAGCGCAGCGCCACCGCGTCGACGAGCTCGTTGGCCAGGAAGATCCGCGCGATCCCGTAGGCCCGGTACACCCGCGCCTGGTGGGGCACGGCGGCGGTGATGCCCCAGGCGCCGTGTTCCAGCTGGCGGGCGAAGAGCTGCGGGGACATCGACGTCTTGCCGTGCGGCGCGAAGGCCAGACCGTGCCGCTCGGCGTACGTCTCCAGCAGGACGAGGTTCGCCTCGAGCGACTCGGCGGACAGGGCCAGCACCGGGGTGGTGAAGCCACCCGTGAACAGATTGCGGCGCTCGGCCGCCAGCGCGCCCACCGTGAGGCCCTCCGCGTCCGGCGGCAGCGCCTTGAAGCGGTGGTCGACCCGTTCGCCGGCGAGTGCCGTCACGGACTGTTCGGGGGACTGCTCGGCGGCCAAGGGGATCTCCTCGGGGGAAGTAGGCGTTGCATCATGTGCAACAGGCGTTGCGTATATCGCTCAAGGCTGTCTAACATCCGAGCCGATGCCGGGTCAATGGTGACCACCGGCGCCCGACGACCGACCACGAGGAGCCCAGAGTGCCCGGATCCGCAGCCAGGACAGCCACCGCGGACGTCGTCTGCCTCGGCGAGTCCATGGTGACGTTCCTGCCCTCGCAGCCGGGCCGCCTCGCCGACGTCCCCTCCTTCGGCCGGGGCATCGGCGGTGCGGAGTCCAACGTCGCCTGCGCGCTCGCCGCTGCGGGCCACCGGGCGAAGTGGGTCGGCCGGGTCGGCGCCGACGGCTTCGGCGACCACCTGGTCGACACGATCACCGGCTACGGCGTGGACACCTCCGCCGTCCGCCGCGACCCGGGCCGCCCCACCGGCATCTACTTCCGCACGGCGACGGACCGGGCCACCGACACCCACGAGGTCGCCTACTACCGGGCCGGCTCCGCCGCCTCCGCGATGTCCCCGCACAACGTCCCGTACGAGGACCTCCTCGACACCCGCGTCCTGCACCTGTCCGGTATCACCGCCGCGCTCTCCGCCGACTGCCTGGCCCTCCTCCACGACCTCACCGCCCCTCGCGAGGGCCGCCCCCTGATCTCCTTCGACGTCAACCACCGCCCCGGCCTGTGGCGCGACGGCGAGGCCGGCCCGGAGGTCCTGCTCGACCTCGCCCGCCGCTGCGACCTCGTCTTCGTCGGCGACGACGAGGCGGAGGAGGCCTGGGGTGTCCACGGCACCGAAGCCGTCCGCGCCGCCCTCCCGGAGCCGGACGTCCTCGTCGTCAAGCGGGGATCGGACGGCGTCACGGTCTTCTCCAGGACGGGCAGCGGCACGGACACCGTCACCACCGTCCCCTCCCTGCGCGTCGACGTCGTCGCCGCCGTCGGCGCGGGTGACGCCTTCGCCGCGGGTTTCCTCTCCGCCACCCTGCGCGACCTGCCCGTACGCGACCGTGCCCGGCACGGCCACCTCATGGCAGCCGCCGTCCTCACCGTCCCCGGCGACCTCACCGGCCCCCCGCCCCGGGCGTACGCCGACCGGCTCGCCGCCCTGGACGACGAGGCCTGGGGCACACTTCGTCTCGGCCCCGGCTGGACAGCCGCCGCCGGGGCGAACGAGGAGGTACGAGTCACATGAGCCAGACCGTCGACCGCGCGCTGAGCATCCTGCCGCTGCTCGCCCAGGGCCCCGCCGACCTCGGCCAGGTCTCTACCCAGCTGGGCGTCCACAAGTCCACGGCGCTGCGCCTGCTCCGCACGCTCCACGAGCACGGACTCGTCTACCGCCAGGAGGACCAGCGCTACCGCCTCGGCGCCCGGCTCTTCGCGCTCGCGCAGGAAGCCGTCGAGAACCTCGACGTGCGCGAGATCGCCCACAGCCACCTCGTCGCGCTCAACGAGCAGTGCGGGCACACCGTCCACCTCGCGGTGTACGAGGAGAACGAGGTCCTCTACATCGACAAGGTCGAGAGCCGCTACCCCGTGCGGATGTACTCACGGATCGGCAAACCCGTCGCGATCACCGTCGCCGCGGTCGCCAAGCTGCTCCTCGCCGACCTCGCCGAGCCCGAACGGCGCGCCATCGCCGAACGGCTCGACTACCCCATGTACACGTCCCGTTCGCTCCCGAACGCCGGCGCCTTCCTCAAGGAACTCGCCGTCGTACGCGAACAGGGCTGGGCCACCGACCTCGGCGGCCACGAGGAGTCCATCAACTGCGTCGGCGCCCCCATCCGGGGCGCGGACGGGCGCGTCGTCGCGGCCATGTCGGTGTCCGCGCCGAACGTGGTCGTCACGGCCGAGGAACTCCTCACCCTGCTCCCCGTGGTGCGCCGCACCGCGGAGACCATCAGCCGGGAGTACTCCGGCACCGCCCCCACCAAGAAAGCCTGAACCGCCATGACCGAGAAGACCGCCCTCACCCCCAGCACCCACACCGCCCCGCCCGCCAAGTTCTCGCACGGCGTGAAGAAGGGGAACATCCTCCAGGTCGCCGGTCAGGTCGGCTTCCTGCCCGCCGTCGAGGGCCAGGCCCCCACCCCGGCCGGCCCGACGCTGCGCGAGCAGACCCTGCAGACCTTCGCCAACGTCAAGGCGATCCTGGAGGAGGGCGGCGCGAGCTGGGACGACGTGATGATGATGCGCGTGTACCTCACGGACGTCGACCACTTCGCCGAGATGAACGCCATCTACAACGAGTACTTCGAGGAGCAGGGCCTCAAGGCCCCCGCCGCCGCACGTACGACGGTGTACGTCGGCCTGCCCAAGGGCCTGCTCATCGAGATCGACGCGCTCGCGGTCCTCGGCTGATCACCTGATCCGCCGGCCCGGCGATCCGCCCCCGGAGAGCCGGCACCCCTGAACCGCCACCTCACGGCACGGCGCCCCACCCCTTCCCCCGAGGGGCGCCGTGCCGCGCTCCCCCCTGCCCCGAAGGACCTCGTCACCAACGGAGTTGACCGCTCATGCTGCTCGCCGCCGCCCCCGCCCCCGAGGCGCCACCCCACACCGGTGGACTGCTCCTCCTGATCGGCGGTACGCCCGGTCTGCTGACCGTCGCCGCCCTCGGGATCGCACTCCTGCTCGTCCTGATCATCAAGGTCAGGCTGCAGCCGTTCGTCGCGCTGCTCGCCGTGTCCATAGCCGTCGGCCTGGGTGCCGGACTCTCCGTCACCGAACTCTTCGGCACGGTCCAGAAGTCGGCCGCCGTCTCGGTCATCGAATCCGGCATGGGCGGCATCCTCGGGCACGTCGCGATCATCATCGGCCTCGGCACGATGCTCGGCGCCATCCTGGAGGTGTCCGGCGGCGCGGAGGTCCTCAGTGCCCGCCTGCTGAACCTCTTCGGCGAGAAGCGCGCCCCGCTCGCCATGGGCCTCACCGGCCTCATCTTCGGCATCCCGGTCTTCTTCGACGTCGGCATCTTCGTCCTCGCGCCGATCGTCTACGCCGCGGCCAAGCGCTCCGGCAAGTCGGTCATCCTGTACGCGATGCCATTGCTGGCCGGCCTCTCGATGACCCACGCGTTCCTGCCCCCGCACCCCGGGCCGGTCGCCGCGGCGGGCCTGTTCAACGTCTCCCTCGGCTGGGTCATCCTGATGGGCGCCGTCGTCGGCATCCCGTCCGTCCTCGCCGCCTGGGTCTACGCCGCCTGGATCGGCAAGCGCATCTTCGTCGAGGTGCCGCAGGACATGGTCGAGGCGGCCGCCGAGGCCAAGGCCGCGGTCGTCGCCGAGCAGCGCGCCGCCGGCGTCACCCCCCACGAGAAGCCCGTCCCGCTCGGCACGGTGCTCGCGATCATCGGTACGCCGCTGATCCTCATCCTGGCCGCGACGTTCTCCTCCATCGCGCTCGACCCGTCCACCCCGCGCTCCGTCATCGAGTTCTTCGGCAACCCCTTCGTCGCGCTGACGATCGCCCTGCTGCTCGCCTACTACCTGCTGGGCATCCGCCGGGGCTGGTCCCGCAAGTCCCTCGAGTCGGTCTCCACGTCCTCGCTGAAGCCCGTCGGCAACATCCTGCTGGTCGTCGGCGCGGGCGGCATCTTCGGAGCCGTGCTGAAGGGCAGCGGCATCGCCGACGCGCTCGCCGACACCTTCAACGACGTAGGCCTGCCGGTCATCCTGCTCGCCTGGCTGATCTCCGTCGTCCTGCGGGTCGCGCAGGGCTCGGCGACGGTCGCGATCGTCACCACCGCCGGCATCGTCGTCCCGCTCGTCGAGGGCCAGGGCATGTCGCAGGCCCACCTCGCCCTGATCATCATGGCGATCTCGGCGGGCTCCATCTTCGCCTCGCACGTCAACGACGGCGGATTCTGGATGGTCTCGAAGTACTTCGGCATCTCCGAGCGCGACACCCTGAAGACCTGGACGGTCCTGGAGACCGTCCTCTCGGTCGCCGGCTTCGTGGTCGCCGCCGCGCTCAGTCTGGTGATCTGAGGGCTGTTCCGCAGAAGACGTCGTACCGATCGGACGACAGCCCGATCGGTACGACGCGCCCCCTTGTGCGATCCGGTGTGATGCGCTTCGTTGATCGACATGGCGGAGACAAGCGAGATCACAGGGGCGGGGGAGCTGGGCTCCCAGCCGCGCAAATCCAGTTGGCGCTACATCGGGCCCGGCATCGTCGTCGCGGCCACCGGTGTCGGAGCGGGGGACCTGGTCGCGACGCTCATCGCGGGCAGCAAATTCGGCTACACCCTCATGTGGGCGGCCGTGATCGGCTGCCTGGTCAAGATCTCCCTCGCGGAGGCCGTGGGCCGCTGGCACCTCGCGACGGGCCGCACCCTCTTCGACGGGTGGCGCACCCTCGGCGGGTGGACCACGGGCTACTTCGCCGTGTACGTCGTCATCTGGGGCTTCGTGTACGGCGCGACGGCCATGTCCTCCAGCGCCCTGCCCATCGTGGCGCTCTTCCCCGACGGACCGGGCCTGAAGACCTGGGCGATCATCACCGGGCTGATCGGCCTGGTCTTCGTCTGGTTCAACCAGTACGCCGTCTTCGAGAAGGTCATGACCGTCCTGATCGGCGTGATGTTCATCGTCGTGGTCTACGTCGCGATCCGGGTGTCGCCGGACATCGGCGCCTCGTTCGCCGGGCTGCTCCCGGTCCTCCCGGACGGCTCGCTGGTCTACACGCTCGGGCTGATCGGCGGGGTCGGCGGCACCATCACCATGGCGGCGTACGGGTACTGGGTGAACGCCAAGGGGTGGTCGAACACCTCCTGGATGAAGGTGATGCGGATCGACAACCGGGTCGCCTACATCACGACCGGCATCTTCGTCGTCGCGATGCTCATCATCGGCGCCGAACTGCTGCACTCCTCGCAGATCGCCCTGACCAAGGGCGACCAGGGGCTGATCGACCTCGGCGACATCCTGGAGGACCGCTTCGGGGCGGGCACCGCGAAGCTCTTCCTGGTCGGGTTCTTCGCCGCCTCGTTCTCGTCGCTCATCGGCGTGTGGCACGGCGTGAGCCTGATGTTCGCCGACTTCGTGGAGCGGATCCGGGCCGCTCGCGGCGGTGGCCCGGGCGAGGAGAAGGCGACCGGTGAGACGGTCAGCCGCCAGGAGCGGTCCGTGCCCTTCCGCGCGTATCTGCTCTGGCTGACGTTCCCGCCGATGACGCTGCTGTGGCTGGACGAGCCGTTCGGGCTGGTCATCGGCTACGGGGTCCTGGGCGCGTTCTTCATGCCGTTCCTGGCGCTGACCCTGCTGTGGCTGCTCAACTCCTCGCGTACGCCCAGGGAATGGCGCAACGGCTGGCTGAGCAACGGGATGCTGGGCGCTGCGGGACTGCTGTTCATCGTGCTGTGCGTCAAGCAGGTGATCGACCTGCCCTGGTGACGGCGGCGTACGCAGCAGCGCCGCCGGGGGAGCGGCGGCGCTGCTGGACCTGGGGCCTTTGCGTTACGGAAGGCCGTGGACGTGCGGGCCGACCGCCTTGGACCAGGCGTTGCCCGCCGTGGCGTCCCAGTTCGTGGACCAGGTCATCGCACCGCGCAGGTCCGGGTAGGTCCTGGACGGCTTGAAGGAGCCGCAGCCCGTGCCCTTGGCCAGGCAGTCCAGGGCCGCGTTCACGACGGACGGGGCGACGTAGCCGCTGCCCGCGCCGCGGGTGGACGCGGGGACGCCGAGGCCGACCTGGGACGGGGCGAGGCCGCCCTCCAGCTGGATGCAGGCGAGCGCGGTGAGGAAGTCCACCGAACCCTGCGAGTAGACCTTGCCGTCGCAGCCCAGCATCGAACCGCTGTTGTAGTACTGCATGTTGACGACGGTCAGGATGTCCTTGATGTTGAGCGCCGTCTTGAAGTACTCACCGGACGTCGACTGCATGTCGATGGTCTGCGGGGCCATCGTGATGACGAGACCGGAGCCCGCCTTCGACGACAGGGAGCGCAAGGCCTTCGTCATGTAGGTGGAGTTGAGGCCGTTCTCCAGGTCGATGTCGACGCCGTTGAAGCCGTACTCCTGGATGAGCGCGTACACCGAGTCCGCGAAGGCGGTGGCGGAGGCGTCGCTGTTGACGGCGACGGCCCCCTTCTCGCCGCCGACGGAGATGATGACGTTCTTGCCGGCGGCCTGCTTGGCCTTGATGTCGGCCTTGAACTGGTCGACGGTGTAGCCGTTCAGCCCCGCCGAGTCCAGGTTGAAGGTGACGGCGCCGGGCGTGGCAGTGGCGTCCGCGAAGGAGACCGCGATGATGTCGTAGTCGGCGGGGACGTCACTGAGCTTCTGGACGGTGGCGCCGTTGTTGAAGTTCTGCCAGTAGCCGGTCACCGCGTGCTTGGGAACCGAGGTCGTCGGGCCGGGGCCCGGGTCGGTGGCCTTCGCCGTGCGTCCGCTGACGGTCGCGGACCTGACGGACTCACCGGCGGCGTTCGTCGCGCTGACGGAGAACTGGTACGCGGTGTCCGCGGCCAGACCGGTCACCGTCGCGGACGTGCCGGTGGAGGTGGTCGCCTTCGCGCCGCCCCGGTAGACGGTGTAACCGGTGGCGCCGGAGACGGCGTTCCAGTTCAGGGTGACGGAGGAGGTGGTCGCCGTGGCGACGGCCAGTCCGGCTGGGGCTCCGGGGACGGCGGGCTCCGGGTCCGTGCCACCGCCGCCGTCGGGCCCGCTCACCTCGACGTCGTCCGCGACGTAGGCGGCCTGGCCGTACCAGCCGTGGGTGTAGACGGTCACCGAGGTGGTGGAGGGACCGGTGGTGAAGGTGGTCCGCAGCTGGGTCCAGCCGCTGGAGCCGGGCGACCAGGTGGAGACATCCGTCGTGCCCGTGCCGCTCGCCCCGAGATAGGCGTAACCGCCCTGCACCCAGGAGCTCAGCGTGTAGGTGGAGCCGGGCTTCACGGACACGCTCTGGGTGCACTTGGCGTTGTCCTGGCCGGCCGGAGTGGCCTTGAGCGCGGAGGAGCCGCCGTGCACGGGGGAGGTGACGGTGGCGCCGCTGCCCCCGGAACAGGTCCAGTTGGCGAGCCCGGACTCGAAACCGGCGTTCCTGGCCACGTTGACATCGGCCGCCTGCGCGGTGCTGACGAGCCCGGTGACGCCCAGCGCCCCCGCCGCGACCACGACGACGGCCCCGCCGAGGAGCGGCCGGACCCGGCGTCTTCTGTGCCTGCTGCTGCCTGCGGAGCGTTCCACTTGCTGCCTCCGGTGGGGGAGTTGGGGGTGCTGGCGGGAACGGTGGCCACCGTTGGCCGATAAACTGGTCCAGACCAATCAAGTTGTCAAGACCTCTGGCGGCCCCGATGCGTACGGTGGGTGCGCCCGGGGGCCGGGCAGGGTTCGCGCTCACCTTCGAGTGAGCGCTCCCGGTCGCGCGGGTCCACTCGCACGGGTGGTTCGGCCGGAACGCCTCGAGTGTGACGGAGTGGATATCGCGGAGGGCCTGGGAAAGCGGCCGCAATCCGTTCTGACGTGGGCGGATGAATTCCCGTGGATTTCAAACCCGCTCGATCGGGGTAACTCTGCGCAGTGGTGCAGGAGTTAACCACATTGCTTTTCGTCCGATTTCGTACGGAGGCGTAGCGAACGCCTGTGCCGTACCGTCTTCGTACTGGGTGCCGATATCTGTTCTCTGCCTGGTCCGACGTGGCTAAAGTGCTGGGGAAGAAGCGCGGAGCAGGAGCGATTGCGGCCGGAGTCCCCCGACGACGGCCGGAGCCGGAACGGGGAAGAGCGTGCCGACCGCAATAGCAGTGACCAGTGCTGATCTCGTGCTACCGCCGACCGATCAGCAGACACCCACAGCGGCGCTGCTCCAGGCACCCGACGCCCAGCCCCTCGACCTCGCGATCGGTGACATGCACCTGCTCCTGGAGCAGCACGGTTATGTGATCGCCGTCTATCCCGTGGGCATCAGTCCCGCACATGAGCGCAGACTCCACGCCATCCGGTCGGTCCTGGAGAGCGACCGCATCGCCCTGCTGAAGACGGACCTGCCACCGCTCGGTGTGGCCGTCCTCGTGCGGCAGCTGCGCCAGCTCTCCATCTGCGATTTCAGCCCGGGAGTGGTGGCCTCGGCGGCCCGGCTGCTCGCCCACTACATCCATGCCGGAGCCCTGTTGAACTCGGTGGCCAGGCTCGACATGGTCCCCGTCAGCCTCAAGACCCACGCCAAGTCCTGGCTGCCGGGTTCGCAGTTCGTCGTGCTCGCCGGCCCCAGCCCGCAGCTGGTCAGGATCGGCCCGGCGGTCGAACCGCCGGCCGGGCCGCCGTTCGCCTCACAACTGCTGGTCGCCAAAGGTCAGTTGACATCCGAATGGGTCCAGCAGACCCTCGCCCCGGCATGGGGGGTACAGGCCATTCAGGAGTGTGCGCTGCCTTCCGGATCGCCGCGCTGGTGGGGCACCGGGAAGCTGGTGGAATTCGTCTCCTTCCTTCCGGACATCTCCGTGATCTACCAGCTCGTTTCCTCCGTACGCCGGGAAAGCTGCCACTGGTGCGGAATGGAGCTCATCGGCGACCGCTGCGGGTTCTGTTCCTCCCCGCTGGCACCACCGGAGAACCGAATGCACTCCCCGGGTGTCCTGAGCCTTGGCGCGTCCGCGCCACCGAGCACCTAGCGTGCCCGGGGCTCTCCGCAGACACCGCGCATCCCTTTCTGTCCGCTGCTCCACGCATCCGAATCGAACGAGGTTGTCCGGCCCATGAACTCCCGCCAGCGCCGCGGCGTGATACTCCTGCTCCTGTCGGTCCTGTGCGCCTTCGGTGCCTTCGCCGGGGTGCTCTCGGTGATCAGCGACGTCAACTCCAAGGTCGGGCCCGAGGTCGACGCCTACCGGCTCAAGAAGAACGTGGCCCCGTACTCGGACCTCTCCGCCGGGCAGTTCGAGAAGGTCTCCATGCCCAAACGCTGGCTGTCGGACAACGCCGTCACGGATATCGACGAGGTCGACGGCAAGATCGCCGTCACCGAGCTGCAGGAGGGTTCCCTGATGCAGTCCGACATGATGGTGAGGAGCCCGGAACTGAGGCCGGGCGAGCAGGAGATCGCCATCATGATCGACGCGGCGACGGGTGTGGCGGGCAAGATCCGGCCGAACGACAAGGTGAACATCTACGCCACGTTCGCGGGCGAGCAGGACGGCGAGGTCTCCCAGTCCAAGGTCATCGTCTCCAACGCCAAGGTCCTCGACGTCGGCGAACTGACCGCCCTGGAGCCGAAGAAGGACGACAGGAACCAGGCGACCGAGGCCGTGCCGATCACCTTCGCGCTCAACACCCTCGACACCCAGCGCGTCGCGTACGCGGAGTCCTTCGCCCAGCACGTCCGTCTCGCACTGATCGCACCCGGCAGCGACGGCACCATCCGCCCGGGCGACCGGACCTACACGCTCGACAAGGACAAGTGAGGATCGGATGACCACCAGAATCCTCCCGGCGGTCGGTGACCACGACGCGGCCAGGTCCGTGACCACCCTGCTCAGCCAGCTCCCCGACGCGGAGCCGGCCGCTCCGGTCGGCGACTCGACTCAGCTCATCGACACCCTCGCCCGCCTCGCCGGCGAGTCCATCGAGGAACTGCCCGAGGTCGTACTGGTCCACGAGGGGATCGGCCCGGTGCCCGCCCTGGAACTCATCCGGGAGGTGTCCCTGCGCTTCCCCGCCGTGGGGGTCGTGCTGATCACCGCCGACGCGAGCCCCGGTCTCTTCGCCGCGGCCATGGACGCGGGAGCAAGGGGCCTGGTCACCCTCCCCCTGAGCTACGAGGAGCTCGCCAACCGGGTGCAGGCCGCCGCACAGTGGTCCACGGGCGTACGACGCCACCTCGGGGCGGGCGGCGACGTGTTCACCGGCCCCGGCGGCACGGTCGTCACGGTCACCGGCGCCAAGGGCGGGGTCGGGACGACCCTCACCGCCGTACAGCTGGCCCTGGCCGCGCAGGCCTCGGGGCGCACGGCCGCCCTCGTCGACCTGGACCTCCAGACCGGGGACATCGCCGCCTACCTCGACGTGCAGTTCCGGCGTTCCGTCGTCGACCTCGCGGCCATCGCCGACATATCACCACGCGTCCTCTCCGACGCCGTCTTCTCCCACACCACCGGCCTTGCGCTGCTGCTGGCGCCGGGGGAGGGCGAACGCGGCGAGGAGGTCAGCGACCGGTCCGCCCGACAGATCGTCAGCGCGCTGCGCTCGCGCTACGAGATCGTCGTCATCGACTGCGGCAGCCAGATGAGCGGGGCCAACGCCGCGGCGATCGAGATGGCCGACACCGCCGTGCTGGTGACGACACCCGACGTCGTCGCCGTGCGGGGCGCCAAGCGCATCGTGCGGATGTGGGACCGGCTCCAGGTCCGCAAGGCCGAGGAGACGGTGATCCTCGTCAACCGCTTCAACCGCAACACGGAGATCCAGCCCGCCCTGATCCAGCGGATCACCGGGACCCGGATGGCGGGCACGGCGGTCCCGGCGAACTTCAAGGAGCTCCAGGGCGCCGTGGATTCGGGCCGGATGCACGAGCTGGACCCACGCTCCACCGTGAAACAGGCCCTCTGGGCCCTGGCGGGAGAGCTCGGACTCGTGAAGCCTTCGCAGGGAGCGGAGTCGCGCGGCGGCATGCTGCGCGGCGACAGGGGCTCGATCGGGGGCCGCAAGCGCAAGGGCGGCACGACCAGCGGGGGAGGCCGACAGTGACGAGGGACACGGGAGAACCGGGCCGGATACGGACACGGCTGAGACGCGACCGCGGGCAGATAAGTGTCGAGTTCACCGGGATGGTGCCCATCATCCTGGTGACCCTGGTGCTGCTCTGGCAGGCGGTCCTGGTGGGCTACACGTTCACGCTGGCGAGCGGAGCGGCGGACGAAGGGGTGCGCAAAGCGGTCGCGGCGGGGGCCTGGGACATGCGGAGCAGGTGTCAGGAGGCCGTGCACGAGCGGCTCCCCGGCGCCTGGGAGGGCTCCGCGGACATCAGGTGCGAGCCCGGGAGCGACGTGGTCAAGGCCACCGTGAGGCTGGAGGCCCCCGTGCTCTTCCCGGGCTTCGCCGGCCTCCCCATCCCCGTCACGGCAACGGCCGGCGCGGCCGCGGAAGGGAAGTGACGCGTCATGGCACCTGTACGCATCCCCTGCGCGGCCGGACGGAGACCGGGCAGGGCCAAGGCCAGGGGCAGGGACCGCGGGTCCACAGCCATCGAGTACCTCGGCTTCCTCCCCGTCCTCATCCTCATCGGCCTCGCAGGCATCCAGCTCGGCCTGATCGCCTACACCGCCCAGCAGGCGGGGACCGCGGCCAGGGCCGCCGCGCGTACCGCCGCGCAGGAGGACGTGTCCGGGGCCTACGCGCAGGTCGGAAGAGCCTCCATGACCGGCTGGGTCGCCGAGCGGTCCCAGATCTCGCCGCCCGCCGGGGGCGACGCGGTCACGGTGACGGTCACCGTCAAGATCCCGGACATCCTGCTCGGCCTGCTCGGTGACCGGACCGTCGAGAAGTCCGCCACCATGCCCCGCGACTAGGCACCCCCCATCCCATCCGAGGAGTACCACCCATGAGCCTGCGGGCACGCATCACCGCCCCCGAGGAGCGCGGAGGGGGACGGGAGGACGGCCACCTGGTCGCGACGTACCGCGCGAAGCTCCTCGAGGAGATCGACCTCGCGGAGATGTCCTCGCTGGCCACAGCGGACCGCCGTGCCCGGCTCGAACGCGTGCTGGGCCACATCATCAGCCGTGAGGGCCCGGTCCTCTCCACCGTCGAACGCTCCCAGCTCATCCGGCGCGTCGTCGACGAGGCGCTCGGGCTCGGCGTCCTCGAACCGCTCCTGGAGGACGCCTCCATCACGGAGATCATGGTCAACGGCCCCGACCAGATCTACGTCGAACGGGCGGGCAGGGTCGAGCAGCTCCCCCTGCGCTTCGCCAGCCACGAGCAGCTGATGCAGACCATCGAGCGCATCGTCTCCACCGTCAACCGGCGCGTGGACGAGGCCAATCCGATGGTCGACGCCCGTCTCCCCAGCGGCGAGCGCGTCAACGTCATCATCCCGCCGCTCTCGCTCACCGGTGCGACGCTCACCATCCGGCGCTTCCCCAGGTCCTTCTCGCTCCAGGAGATGATCAGCTTCGGCTCGCTGGACCAGCAGATGCTGCTGCTGCTCGCCGGGCTCGTCCAGGCCAAGTTCAACGTGATCGTCTCCGGGGCCACGGGTACCGGGAAGACCACGCTGCTCAACGCGCTCTCCGGGCTCATCCCCGAGGGCGAGCGGATCGTCACCATCGAGGACTCCGCCGAACTCCAGCTCCAGCAGAAGCACGTGATCCGGCTGGAGTCGCGTCCCCCGAACGTCGAGGGGAAGGGCCAGATCACCATCCGCGACCTGGTCCGCAACTCCCTGCGTATGCGTCCCGACCGGATCGTCGTCGGTGAGGTCCGAGGCGGCGAATCGCTCGACATGCTCCAGGCGATGTCGACCGGCCACGACGGTTCGCTGGCCACCGTCCACGCCAACAGCGCCGAGGACGCGCTGATGCGACTCCAGACCCTCGCGTCGATGTCCGAGATCAAGATCCCTTTCGAGGCCCTGCACGACCAGATCAACAGTGCCGTGGACGTGATCGTCCAGCTGACCCGGCACGCCGACGGCAGCAGGAGGGTCACCGAGATCGCGGTGCTCGACTCGCACGGCCGCGACCCGTACAAGATCGTCACCGTCGCCCGGTTCGACGCCCGGCCGATGGACACCGACGGCCTGATCCACGGTGAGTTCCAGGCCCTCCCGCTCCCGCGTCGTATCGCCGACCGGCTCTACATGGCCGGACAGCCGATCCCCCAGGCCTTCGGGGTCGCCCCCTCAGACGAATACCTCGCCACCCGAGAGGCCAGATAGGTACCCCGACATGGACAACCTCGCACCGCTCACCCTCGGCGTCACGCTGCTGTGCTGCGTACTCGGCGTCCTGGGCCTGCACGCCTACACCTCGGGCAAGGCCCAGCGCGAAGCCCTCGTCGACCGGCTCTCCTCGACCGGCCAGATCGACATGGGCCCGCAGCGCCGCTTCCGGGGCGTCGACCGCCGGCTGCGCCGTACGAAACTGGGCAAGAGGATCGAGCTGAAGCTTGCGGCCACCGGCCTCGACGTCACTCCGGGCGAGTACTTCCTCTACGTCGTGGCCGGGGTGGTGGCCATCTGGCTGATCGCGGCCTCCGTCCTGGCCTCGTTCTTCGGCCCGCTCGCCGGACTCGCCGGGATCTGGGCCGCCAACACCTTCCTGAACTGGCACCGCACCAAGCGCACCGAGGCATTCATCAGCCAGCTGCCGGAGATCTCCAGGGTGCTGGCCAACGCCACCCAGGCCGGACTCTCCCTGCGCACCTCCATCGCCATGGCCGCCGATGAACTCGAAGCGCCCGCGGGCGACGAACTCCGCATCGTCGCCGACCAGCTGGGTGTGGGCCGCACGCTCGACGACGCTCTGGACGAGCTCGCCAGCCGCCTGCCCTCCCGCGAACTGGTCGTCCTCGTCGCCACCCTCATCCTCTCCAACCGGGCCGGCGGCCAGGTCGTCTCCTCGCTGCGCAACCTCACCGTCACCCTGGAGGAGCGCAAGGAGACCCGGCGCGAGGTCCGCACCCAGCTCTCGCAGATCAACGCCACCGCGTACGCCGTCCCCGCCATCGGCGTCGGCGCGATGCTCCTCGTCAACACGATGCTCCCGGGAGCACTCGACCGTATGACGGGGTCGTTCGCCGGCCAGGTCGCCGTGATCGTCTCGCTCGGCCTCTACACCGTCGGCTTCGTCGCCATCCGCCGCATTTCCAAGATCGATATCTGAGGAGGGGACCGATATGGAACTGCTGCTCGCACTCGTCGTCGGCCTCAGTGTGTTCGGCGTCTTCAAGGGCGTACGGATGTACCGCGCCGAGGCCACCCTCCCCGGCGACCTCGCGCTCGCCCTGGAGGTGGGCTCGACCCGCACCACCGCGGTGGGCTCCGGCATCGACCGTCTCGGAATGCGCTGGGCGCCCCTCGTGCTCCGCCTGATGGGGCCCAAGAAGGTCAACGACAAGCGCCGCAAGATCGACATGGCGGGCAACCCCGGCGGCCTCACCATCGACCGCTACGCCGCCCGCCGCGCCGTCTACAGCCTCCTCGGCGGCACCGCCGCCTTCGTCATGCTCACCAGCGGCCAGTTCTTCGTGGCACTCCTCATGGTCGCCTTCGGCCTCTTCTGGGGCGAGGTCGGCATCTGGGCCGCCGTCCGCAAGCGCCGGGACGACATCGACCGCACGCTCCCCGACTTCCTGGACGTCCTCGCCGTCGTCGTCTCCGCCGGGCTCGGCTTCCGGCAGGCACTGGACCGGGTGTCGGACAAGTACAAGGGCCCCTGGGCCGACGAGCTGCGCATCACCCTGCGCCAGATGGACATGGGCGTCAGCCGCCGCCAGGCCTTCGACGAGCTGCGCAGACGCAACGACTCCGACCAGGTCGCCATGTTCGTCACCGCGCTCCAGCAGGGTGAGGAACTGGGCGCGCCCATCGTCGACACCCTCATCGCCATCGCCAACGACATGCGCCGCACCGACGCGCAGAACGCCCGGCGGAAGGCGGCCAAGGCGGTCCCCAGGGCCACCCTGATGGTGACCACGTTCATGATCCCCGCGACCGTGATCCTCATGGGCGCCGCCATGCTGCTCGGATCCGGCACCAACTTCGGTTCCCTGACGGGGGAGTGAGCGACGGGCCGATGACGATCTCCCTGCAGCCGGGACCGGAGCCCGCGGACCCCCGCCACACGCTGTCCACCCCGGTGGGCCCCGCGCCCACGGTCTCCATCCAGGTCAACGCCCTCCAGGCGCTGGCCCGCCAGGTGTTCCTCTTCCGGCTCGCCATGATCGCCATCGGCACCCCCCAAGCCGTCGACAACAGCGCCCCCGGACTCGCAGGATGGCTCGTGGGATCGGCCGTCCTGGTGACGTTCGTCGGCTCGTACGCCCTCTACCGCGACTGGGAACGCTTCGGGCCGCTCCTCGTGCGCTACCCGCTGCTCCTCGGGGTGGACACGGTCTTCGGTGCGCTGCTCCTGTTCACCGCCACCCCCGAGTCCACCCTCGGTTACGCGGTCGTCTGCACCCCGCTGCTCGCCGGACTGCTCTACGGCTGGCGCGTCGCCGGCGTCTTCGCCGTCGTGCAGAGCCTGATCCTGGCCGCCGCCTTCAGCGTCGACAACCGCCCCCAGTCGAGCGTGGCCGACGTGCTCCTCCTCCCCGGCTTCTGCGTCCTCGCGGGAGCCGTCGGCGTCGCCCTGCGCAATCTGATGCTCCGCGTCGGCGCGGCCAGCCAGGCGCTGACCGAGACCCGGGCCCGTCTCGCCGTCAGCGTGGCCGTCGAGGACGAACGCGCCCGGCTGGCAAGGGAGATGCACGACTCCGTCGCCAAGACCCTGCACGGCCTCGCCCTCGCAGCCGACGGCCTCGCCCGCTCCTCCGACCGGATGGACCCGCTCACCGTCCGGCACCAGGCGGAACTGGTGGCCAGATCCGCCCGCCGAGCCGCCGCCGAATCCCGCGAACTCCTGTCCGACCTGCGCCGCGAATCCGGCCTCGACGACGGCGTCGACCTCGTCGCGGAACTCCGCTCCAGGGCCGAGGACTTCACCCGGCGCCACGGGATGAACACCGTGTTCCGGACCCTCGGCGACACGCCCGTACCCCTCGTCCCGCAGGTCGTCGCCCGGCAGCTGCTCACCGTCGCCTCCGAAGCGATGGAGAACGCCAACCGGCACGCCCACCCCACCTACCTCGTCGTCCTCGCCGGCATCAAGGGCGACGTCCTGCGCGTCAGCGTGTACGACGACGGCCAGGGCCTGCCCACGGGCACCACACTCGACGACCTGAGGCGGGCCGGCCACTTCGGGCTCGTCGGCATGGTCGAACGCGCGGCCTCCATCGGCGCGCGCATCCGCATCGGCAAGGGACGGGCGGCCAAGGGCACGGAGGTCCGCGTGGAACTCCCGACGGCCGCCCTCACCCCGACCGGTGCGACGGACCCGGCGGCCCGGGCGCCCGCTCCGAACCCGTAACCGCTCGCGCTCCACCGCTTCCCGCACCTTCGTCCCCACAACACCTGAGAGGAGGTCGCAGAATGCCGGACGACGTCTCGCGTGCGTCGGGCCAGGACTGGGCGGCACAGAACCACGCCTCCCAGCACACGTCCTCGCACGGCTCCCCGCTCAGCACGGAACTCAGCTCCCCCGCATTCCCGGCCACCCAGCTCCCGCCGACTCCCCAGCGGCCCCCGGGACCCGCCGACGAGCCCCGCGAGCCCGAGCAGATGCCCGCGTTCCCCGCCGCCCCCGACGGGCCGGCACCCGGGCCCCTCCGGGTCGTCGTGGCGGACGACAACCCCGTCGTACGGGCGGGTCTCGGGGTCCTGCTCAGCGGCCGGGCGGACATCGAGGTCGTGGCCGAGGCCGCCGACGGGCGCGCAGCCTACGAAGCCGCTGTACACCACCGGCCGGACGTCATCCTGCTCGACGTACGGATGCCCGGGGTGGACGGCCTCTCCGCCCTGCCGCACCTGGTGCAGGTTGCACCCGTGATGATGCTGACGTACAGCCGCGAGAGCGACATCGTGCACGAGGCACTGCGCCTTGGCGCGGGCGGCTACCTGGTGCACGGCGAGTTCACGGCCGACGAACTCGTGCAGTCCGTACGCGACACGAAGAGCGGGCGCGCCCCCTTCACCGCAACCGCGGCCAAGGCGCTTCTCGCCCATATGCGCCAAGGGGCGGACCATCAGCCGAGGCAGCTGCCGGAGGGGCTCGGTACGGCACTGACGAGCGGCGCGCCGGACAACGGCCCGGGCCCGGGTTCCGGCAGCACTCGCACGGGGCGGGCGCCTTCGCCGCCGGCGGGGCGACCGGCGGGAAATCCGGAAGCCCTTTCGCAACTGCAACCCGTTGTGGCACAGTCTTCGACAGACAGTGAACACAGTCGGCCCTATGCGCCCAACCGGCAGCAGTACGACCTGAGTTCGAGGGAGGCGGAGGTCATGGAGCTCATCTCTTCAGGCATGAGCAACCAGCAGATCGCCGCCACGTGCTTCATCAGCGAAAAGACCGTCAAGAACCACATCAACAGGATCTTCACCAAGCTGCACAGCGGCAGCCGCAGTGAAGCCATAGCCCGATGGCTCGGTACGGCGCCGGGCTCGGGACCTGGAGCGAGGGGGACAGGCAGCCATGGCTGAACGGGGGAGAGACCCCGGCAGGGGGATGCGCGCGGGAGGACGGGCCCAACGGCCGTTTTGGGCCCGGGTTTGGGCCCTGGGGCCCTCCGTGGGGCAGGCGGAACCGTCGTACCTTTCTCATGTCGCCAACGGCACCGGCCAGGAGGAAGCCGGTTCCGGACGCGGCACCGCAGAGACACACGCGTCGGCCGGCCTCCGGTCGGCCGGACCCGGAGGGGAACACCATGAGCAAGCTGATGCTGAAGGCTTCCGTCAACGCCAAGGTCTGGGCGAACACCTCGGTGGAGCGCATGAAGGCCCGGGCGGACCGGGACCGGGGGCAGGGCTCGGTGGAGTACCTGGGCATCATCGTGGTGGTCGTGGCGATCATCGCGGCGCTGATGCTGACGAACATCGGCAGCGCGATCGGGACTGCCATCACCGGGCAGATCAACAAGATCACCGGGGCCAAGTAGTAGCCAAGCAGACCCGCGAGGCAGGGCAGGCTTTCCCCATCTACATCATGGTGGTGGCGGGCCTGCTCTTTCTTGCGTTCGCGTACTTCGCGGTCGGCCAGGCGTCGATGAAGAAGAACGAGGCCCAGACAGCAGCGGACGCAGCAGCGCTGGCGGCGGCGATGGACGCGCGCGACCAACTGAGCTGGCCCGGTGTCTTCGATCTGGACGAGTGGGACGACCTGCTCAGCGGGCGCGGAGCTCTCTCGGGGTCCTGTGACGCCGCAGGCTGGCTGGCTGCTGAGAACGATGCCCACCTGAGCGGGACCGGGTGCCATGCGGACGACTGGCCAGAGGTCTCGTACACCGTCACGGTCGGGACGAACAAGCCCGTCGGCGACTCGGTGATCGCCAGTACGACGACGACGAAGGCCACGGCCACCGCACGAGCGGTGATCGAGCCGCGCTGCCGTATCGAAGAGGACACACGTCCCGCGCCGAGCCCTCCGCCGGATGACGACGGCGGCGACACGGACGAATCCGAAGAGCGGAAGGCGTACAAAGCCGTGTGCGATGACGAAGACTTGGACTTCGACATCGACCCCAAGAACCTCGACCTCCTGCCGGACCTGGCAGACCTGTTCTCCGTCCACCTGGCCGACAAGTAGATGAACGACATCGAGAGGACCACGCCGATGCGTGCAGCCATGACCCGGATTCGCTTCAAGGGGGCCGCTGTAGCGGTTGCCTCTGTAGCCATGGCTGTCGTGCTGACGGCATGTGGCGGTGACGAGGCATCGGACAAGCCGGAGAACAAAACGAAGGAACCGTCTGCCACAGCGAGCAAGAAGAGCGACGAACAGACACCTCCCAAGGAGGACTCGACCCAGGTGCTCGCCACCATCACGGGTAAGGACGGTATTGAGGTAACCGTCAACTCGATCAAGCGGGAGTCCGGGGGGTTTGTCACGGTCAAAGGCCGAGTGAAGAACGGATCCGATCAGATCTGGACGGCCCCAGGATGGCAGGGGCTGGAGGAGGAAATGGCGGGTAATGGAGCGTCGATGGCCGGCGCTTCGCTGGTCGACCAGGCGGGCAAGAAGCGCTATCTCGTCCTGCGGGACACCGACGGTCGTTGCCTGTGCACCAAGTTCGAAGGCTTCCTGCCAGGGGCAGAGACCCCGTTCTTCGCCCAGTTCCCCGCACCACCGGCAGGCACAACCGAGGTCGATTTCCAGGTCCCGACCATGCCCACCGCGACGATCAAGATTTCCGGGTGATGACCACCATGCAGCCACCCGCCCCCACACCACGCGCCTCACGAGGCGCACTGCGCCGCCGCGTCGCGCTCTGCGCCGCAGCAACCGTCGTCCTCGGCACCTCGACCCTGTGGGGAGCCGCCTCCGCGACGGCTGACGACAACCCCACGGCCGTCCCCTCCGCCTCGCCACCCGTAGAGGTCGACGCGAACTCGCCCGGTCTGATGCTCGGGGACGGCGCGACCCTCGGTGATGTCCGCGTGCTCGACATCAAGTCCGTCGTCGAGGACCTGGGCGGTGAGGAGCGCCGCGAGGACACCAACGTGGACATCACCTTCGCCCTCCAGGCCGAGGTCCTCTTCGGCAAGGACAGCGCGAAGCTGAGCGGTGAGGCCAACGCCCGTATCTCCGCGATCGCCCAGGAGATCAAGAACCAGAAGGCGACCAAGGTCCGTGTCTTCGGCTTCACCGACAACCTCGGCTCCGCCGCCCACGGTGACGTCCTCTCCAAGGAGCGGGCCGACGCCGTGCAGGGAGTCCTCTCCCCGGGGCTGCCGAACGTCACCTTCGAGATCCGTGGCTACGGGGAGGACTACCCGATCGCCGACAACGAGACCGAAGAGGGCCGTAAGAAGAACCGCCGCGTGGAGGTCACCTTCCAGCGCGCCGGCGCGTCATAGGCACGAACAGGAGCGAAATGATGCCGAGGCCCGTAGGCGGTGCCGCCGCCGGGGCGGCGGCAGCACTCTGCATGCTGCTGCTGACGGGCACCGCGGCGGCGGACCCGCGCGCGGACGATGCCCCGGGAGGCGCCGCCTCCTACCGGCCTGCGCAAGGCTCCGTACCCGTAACCGGTACGGAGTCGAGCGCGGACGGGCCCCAACTGGAGCGGGCGAAGGTCTACTCGGACACCATCGGGCCGGGCCAGAAGAAGTACTACCGGGTCCGGCTGGACGACACGTCCAACGCGTTCGTCTCCACGGTGCTCGCCCCGCCTCCCGGCACCACGAGCGGCATCCTCGACGGGATCCAGGTCGACCTGATCTCGACAGGCGGTACACCGTGCGGTTCGAGCCCGGCCGCGTACTTCGGGGGCGACACCACACGTCCGGTCGCGAGCTACGCGTCGCGTCGCATCAAGGACGACGCCGGTGCCTGCCAAGAGGCCGGGGACTACCTCTACACCGTGACACGGATGGGTGCGAAGTCCGGCGGCGGAGCCGAGTGGCCGATCGAGCTGACCTACATGGCGGAGCCGGGACTCAAGCTCGGTGCGGCCGAGCCCCAGGCGCCGACCTCCTGGAGCTCGGAAGCGCCGTCCCCGGCCGACGGCACGCCGCAGAAGGTGAGCGGCGGCACGGGGTTCAACGACGCGGCAGCCGTCGACGACGGCATCTGGCGGGACGACCTCCAGCCGGGAGACAGCCGCTTCTACAAGGTGCCGGTCGCCTGGGGCCAGCAGCTCTTCCTGCGGGCCCAGCTGGCCAACGGCACCACGGACGGCTCGTTCTCCGTCAACGGGCTGCGCCTCGCGCTGTACAACACGGCACGTGGCCCGGTCTCCGACAAGAGCATCGCTTACCGGGGCGCCCCCGTAGGGGTCGATCTCGGTACGGCCCCGGCCGCCTACGCGAACCGGTTCGAGGGAGAGTCGACCGCGGAATCGGCGATGCGGTTCCAGGGCTGGTACTACGTCCAGGTGACGCTCGACCCGAAGGTCCCGCGCGGTGTCCCCATGACGCTGAACGTCGGCATCGAGGGAGAGGCACAGCCGGGCCCGCCGTACGACGGTGATCCGGAAGCGGCGGGCTTCGGTATCGGCGACACGGGTCCCGGCAGTGGTGAGGACCTCACGATGCGAGCGATCGGGTTCGCCGGGATCGGCGCCGGGACCGTGCTGGTCCTGGGCCTGGGCGCCTGGCAGCTCCTGAGCCGTCGCAGGCGCCCGGCCGACGGGGACCCGGGCGTCGTCTACAGCAGGTGATCGGCCTTGCCGGCCTTGATGTCCCGGATCATCTGCTGGAGGGCCTCACGGCTGTCGGTGAGGTAACGATCCTCCTGACCGAGAACGGCAATGAAGGCGTTGCCTTCGGTGTCCGTCCCGAGCCGGAAACAGTTGTTTCCCTCACCGCAGTAAGGCTCTTCCCAATTGATCTCGACCATGGTGAGGCTCCTCAGAGTTGACGTGCGACGGCATGGATGAAGTCGCGTGTCTCGGCTGCGCCCAGGGCCGCTTCCTCCATCCAGTCCAGGTGGGCCCGGTACTTGGTGAGCTGCGCCTCGGCGTGCATGAACTCCGGACCATGCGCGGAATCCAGCTGCACCGTGTCCAGTTGCGGCACGACGCCGTGCGCGTAGAGAAGCGCGTGTCCCGCGCCAGGAAACGCTCCCCGGTCCACGGGGATGACTCGGAGCTCGATGTTCCTGCGCTCTGATGCCTCGCAGAGATGTACGAGCTGTTCCCGCATGACCGCACGGCCGCCGAACTGCATGCGGAGCGCGGCCTCGTGCACGAAGCCGATGTAGTCGACCGGGGCTTCGCGGTCCAGCACCTGCTGTCTGTCCATGCGGTGGGTCACGCGCAGCTCGACCTCCAGCCGTGAAAGTGCGGGCAGTACGGCTCCGAACACCGCGCGCGCGTATCCATCGGTGTGGAGAAGACCTGGCAGATGGACTGTCTGCGCGGTCCGGATTCGCACGGCGTTCCATTCCAGCTCGGCGATGTCCAGCAGCCCCGAGGGCAGAGTGCCCCGGTACTGCTCCCACCAGCCCCGCTCGCGCTGCTCGGCCATATCGACCAGTGCGTCAACGTAACGGGCGTCGGAGCACGCGAAGTTGCAGGCGAGTGTACGAACGCGCTCCGGTGCTACGGGCCGGACGCCAACCTCCATGTTGGAGATCTTCGTCCTGTCGACGCCCAGCAGACCTGCTGCGTACGCAGTCGTCGCTTCGGCGGCTGTGCGCATCTTTCGGAGCTCGGCGCCGAGACGCCGTTGCCGTTCGGTAGGTGTGGAACTGCTCGGCATGGGCCTCTTCTTCCGCCAACGGTAGGCACAGTCTGCCGCTGACGTAGAGACCGAGTCCACCCGCGAGGAGGCAATTGCCTCTGGAGTAGAGACACAGGTGCCACGTAGGGTCTACTTTAGGTGACGCACCGCACACGCTGCGTAGAGCCGAAGTGCATCGCGCGGCCCTGCCCGCACCTCCTGCCCTGGGAGGGGCAGGTCCGCGCCAGGGAGACAGGCCACAGCTCACCCGCAGCGGCGGTGACCGTCAACTCGGCATCTCGACCAGGAAGTCAGCCATGCACCCGTACGCCCCACCGCCCCAACCCGCCGCCCCGTGTCCCGCCAGGGCACCCCTCCCCGCCCCCGGGCTCCTCCTCAGCCTCACCCTGCCCGGTGACCCGCGCAGTGCGGCGGTCGGGCGGCACGCGGTCGCCGCCTCGCTGTCGACGTACAAGCTCCACTCGTACGTCTGGCCGGTCACGCTTGCCGTCGCCGAACTCATCGCCGTGAACGCGGCGCTGACCCCCGCCCGCGACCTCTACCTCTCCCTCCGCCACCGCGACGACGCCCTCCGCCTCGTCCTGTGGGACCAGCACCCCGGTCACGCCGACCCGGACACCCTCGCCCTCTGCGAGGCCCGACGCCGCAGCGCCCTCTGGCTGCTGGCGGCGGTCGTCGACGACTGGGGCGGTGAGTGGGGCGTCGCCGAGGGGCAACCACCGCACCAGGGCACCAAGTCGTGGGCTCTCCTCCCACGATGAGGGGTGCGGTCGTTGGGGGGTTACGGACGGATGGCTGCCCTGTATGTCCGCTCTGGCTGTCCGCAACTTCCCAGCGACCAAAATCCGTGGCCGCTCACGTTCGCTACCCAGCCCATGGCGACGTTGTACCGGATGGGGTGATGGAGTCCATCACACGTCAGGGGGCGGTTCCGACGTCGCCGTGCAGGGCTCTGAGGGACATCGTCACTCGGTCGCGGGTCAGGTCGATGCCGAGAATCCGGGCGCTGATCTCCTGGCCGAGGGAAACCACCTCGGAGGGGTGGCCGATGGGGTGCCAGGAGAGCTCGGGGATGTTGATCAGCGCCGCGAAGCCGCCGATGTCCACGTAGATACCGAAGTTGGCGATGGTGATCACCCGGCCGGTCGCGATGTCACCTCGGTGGAGCGACGTGAGGAAGGCCCACCGGCGGTCACTCGGAGTCGGCTCGGTCCGCCATCGGGCACGTACCACTCCGTCGCCGTCGGGCATGACGGCCGTGAACAGCGGCACCCGGTCATCGGCATCCACGGACAGGAGCGCTGCCGCGTCGGCCCCGGAGACCCGGTGGACCAGCGCCGGGAAGCCCTCCTCGTCGGCGACCGCGCTGTGGATCCGGCCGTCCTTGTCCTGCCAGACGCACTCGACGAGGCCCTCGGAGGGCAGGGCGTCGAGGACCGCGCCGACGTCGGAGGACAGGCCGGGCCATACGGCGAGCCGCGCGCGGGGAGCGAGCCCCGCACGCACCGTTTCGACGGTGTCGAGGCTGAGGCGGTGCCATCGGCAAGCGCCTTCGACGTACGTCTCCTCCAGGAGGCCGGCACCACCCGCGCCGACCGCCCGGTGCACGCCGTCCCAGAAGCCGTCGTCGCCCGGCCGCTGGACGTCATGCCCGCCGGCGTCCACGTCGTACGGCGAGGCGTCCAGGCGCTCCGCGAACAGCCCGAGGACCCGGGTCCGGGCCAGTGCCTGCTCGCAGGGCCGGTCGCTGCTGATGTAGACGTACTGGTCCCACCCCACGTGCACGGTGAACGCACCATCCACCTCGAGCCGGCACCAGGCTCCACCGTCGCGCAGCATGACCCGCACCAGCTTCAGCGCGACGCCGAGCGGCACCTCCGTGTCGTCGCGGAAGCCGGCCAGGCCGCCCGGGAGGACATCGTCCAGCCCGAAGCCGTCCCTCGGCGGCTCGGCGCCGAAGCGTGCGAGGCACGGCACCTGCGGCTCCCGCACGGCCAGGTACTCGACACCGGCGACTGCGGCGAACGCCTCGACTGCACGAAGGTAGGCATCCTCCACCGGACCGTGGTCGCTGACGGTGTCCTCGGCCCCGATGTAGTGGCCGTGCTCGTCACGGTCGGCAGGGTCGTATTTCGTGACGCGATAGACGTAGGACAGCACGGCTCTCATTGTCCGGCACGCAGCTTCCGGCGTGGGCTGTCGATGGGAGGTTGAGGACGAATAGGTGCCCTGAATGTCCGGATCGGGTGTCCACTACTTCCCACCGACCGGACGATGGGGCGCCGAATTCGCCAGTGCCGCGCGGATTTCGCTGAGCATGCGGTCGGGTGTCCGGAACACCGTCGCGGCGGGGAAGCGGAGGATCAGCCGCACTCCGGGACAGGCGCTCAGCGCGTTGAAGCGGTCCAGGTCGCGGCGGTGTGCCTCACGGCTGCCGTGGTACGCGTAGCCCTCGATCTCCACCACCACGCCCTCCCGGACGAAGAGGAAGTCGGCCACGATCCGGCGGCCGGTGTAGGCCCGCAGTTCCGCTTGGCTGAGCGGGTGCAGACCGGCGTCGTGCATCCGTAAGCGCGCCACCGTCTCGGCGGGTGAGCCGCTCCGCGGATCGGCCAGGGCGAGCCATCCTGCCGCCCGTGGGGTGCGGTGGCGACGCGTGGGATGCGTCGAGCAGGCGGCGGTCAGTTGGGCGGTGCCGACCAAGCCGCTCCTGCGCCCACCGCTCACCACACGAGGGCCCAGCGCGGAGTCCACGGCGACCAGTGCCTCATCCCTGGGGCCGCACAGGAGCAGGTCGTGCACCGTACGCAGCGGGGTGGTGGCCCGCAGCCCATGGCGTACGCAGATCTCGGCCGGGGCGAGGGGCATGCGGTGCACCATGAACCCGTGGCGCCGGCCGGCAGGACTGTCGGAGGCGGTGAACTCGATCGCCTCCCGCAGCAGTTCGATCCGGTGGAGCGAGGCGGCGGCGCGGTGGCTGAGGACGAGCTCGGGGTGGAGTATCTGCACGGCGCGGGCCTTGCGCCACGGCGTCAGCACGATACCCGGCGCAGCCCAGGCCCCGCGTACGACGCGCTGCCAGCCCTCCGCGTCGAGTGACCGGCTCAACTGCCGCGAGGCCACGCCGGCCGCGATCACCTCGCGGGTGAGCAGGATGCCTCGCTGGGTGAAGCACTGCAGGTTCCCCGTCATCCGGCCGCTCCGTGATACTCCGCCGTCCAGTTCACGGTCCTCCCCCTCGCCGGAGGGGAGGACCGTCAAGGAGAGAGGATGCCTTGCACACCGGGATGCCGCGCGGGCCTGTGGATAACAGGGCAGCATGCGGCCGGGGCGGGGCATGCGCGATCATGACCGGCATGGACGCTCGATTCCTTGGCATCGCTGATCTGACCGAAGTCCCCGCCGTCGCAGTCGTGGTGGACGTCATGCGCGCCTACACCGTGGCCGCCTGGGCCTTTGCCCAGGGAGCGGAGAAGATCGTTCTCGCCGGGTCGCTCGACGAGGCCCTGGCGCTCAAGGCGCGCCACCCGGACTGGGTGGCGATCAAGGACGGTCCGCCCGCGCCCGGTTTCGACGCCGTCAACTCGCCCGGCCTGCTGCGGTCCATCGACCTCGGCGGACGGACCGTCGTGCAGAAGACCACGGCAGGGACGGTCGGCGCCCTCGCGGTGAAGGAGGCGCCGCTGGTGCTGTGCGCCGGCTTCGTCGTGGCGGAGGCGACGGCTCAGCTCCTGCGGATGCGGAAGAGCGACAGCGTCACGTTCGTGGTCACCGGCGAGGACGGGCAGGCCGATGAAGATCTGGCATGTGCCCAGTACATCGCCCGGAGAGCCACCGAAGCCGGGGCGGATGCCGCCGAGTACGTCCGCCGCGCCGCCGGGTCGCGCGCCGCCGCCGAACTGGCCAACGGGGTGCGTCAAGGAGTCCACCCCGACGACGTCGCGCTCTGCCTGGAGGTCGACCGGTTCCCGTTCGCCATGGTGGCGACCTCGGAAGGCCCCCTCATGGTCCTGCGCCCACACGCGGCCGCCTGACCGCCGCGCTGCAACCCGGACAGGGGCGGGCCGTGGCCAGGAAAAGGCCGTGACTGTGCAAGGCCTCGCCCCTATGGTGGTCCGATGCCGTCGATCAAGCAGGTCCAGATCACCTTCGACTGCGCGGAACCCGAGCGCGTCGCCCGTTTCTGGTGCGAGGTGTTGGGGTACGTCGTACCGCCGCCCCCGGAGGGGTTCGCGACATGGGACGCATACGACCGCACGCTGCCGCCCGAGCGTCAGGGGGCAGGGTTCGTCTGCATGGATCCCACGGGTGTGGGCCCGCGCATGTACTTCCAGCGCGTTCCCGAAGGCAAGGTCGTCAAGAACCGGGTGCACCTCGACGTCCGGGTGGGCACCGGGCTCGTGGGCGAAGAGCGCGTGGCCGCACTCGAGACCGAGTGCGCGCGCCTGATCCCGCTCGGCGCCACGCGCGTGCGCCTGCTGGTCGCCGATGAGTACGACGAGTCGTGCCTCTGGATGGAGGACATCGAGGGCAACGAGTTCTGCCTCGACTGAGTGCGTGAAAGTGGGCGTCGGTGGGAGGTTGAGGACGGATGGGTGCCCTGCATGTCCGGTATGGGTATCCGTAACTTCCCATCGACCGGGGCAGGGCCCGTCGCGGGTTACTTCACCGTGATCGACTTCACGAATGCGTTCAGGTCCTTCGGGGTCAGTTCGCCCTTCACCGCGTTGAGCCGGATGGCGAACGGCACGTCCTTCGAGTCGACGCCCGCCACCACGACCCCCGTCATCCGCGTCCCCTTCGCCGGGGTCGACTCCTCGCCCGTCGACGTGAACTCGTAGTCGATCCTGCGCGCGTCCCGGGCGCTCTCCTCGCCCGCGAGCCGTACGTCCTGGGTGTCCTTGCGCGTCGCCCCGAGCCCGATGCCGGCGCCCGCCGCGGCGGCGGCCTCGCCGGCGTCGCTGACACCGGTGGCGAAGTCCAGCTGGACCGAGACCATACCGGTGCGCAGCCCCTTCTCCTTCTTGAGCGCGACCGCGGCGTTGGCCCTGCTGCGCTCGGCCGCCGGCTGGGGGGCGTACCCCTCGTCCTCCGGGTAGCCGACGGACACGCTCTTCGTGTCCAGCGTGGCCCAGCCGTCCGGGACCGCGGCGGTGTCCGTGCCGCCGCAGCCGCCGAGCAGCGTCAGCGCGAGAACGGCGGTGACGGCCGTACCGAGCGTCCTGGACTTCGTCAACGTCATCGCCTCTTCGTGTGTGTTCACTGCGCGCAGTAGCTGTACGGGAGATACGTCCGCTTGTCGCCCTGAGGAGCCCCGAGGAACCGCGCGTCCGTCAGCGTCTCCTTCTTGTGCTCGTCGGAGATCGAGAAGCCGAGGCTCATGCCCAGCGACACCTCGAAGCCGAACTCCTGGGCGTCCGACTCGCCGTGGTACCGCATCGTGCTGGACAGGCCGTCCTGGTACATCAGCTGCTCGAAGGCGTCGGTCCCGGCGGGCTTCTCCTGCAGGGAATGGTCGCCGAACATGTACTCGAACGGGGCGGTGTTGTTGCCGGATCCGTCGAGCCATTCCTCGGCGATGGAGCGCTTGGCCTCGGTGATCTTGTCGGTCTCCTTGCCGAAGACGATCGAGTTCGTCTGCACCTCGACGCCCGTCTCCCCGGAGGAGTCGGTGATGCTGCCCTTGCCGCCGCGCTTGTCCTTGCCCTTCTGGCCGTTGTCGCCGCCCACCTCGCCCTTGTCGGACGTCGAGGTCTTCTCCACGGTCTGCGTCATGTCGATCCGTACGATCTTCCCGGACTCCTGGTCGCGGGTGACGGTGAGAGCCCCGGTCCGGGTGTCCTTGGCGCCGGAGGTGGTGCCCAGCGGGCCGGCGGTGCCGCCCACCTTGCCCTCGATCTCGAGCTTGGCGGTGTAGGTGTACGACTCGTTTCCGTTGACGTCGTCCTTGGTGATCGTCACGTCCGGCGAGAACTTGGCCTTGCCGCCCAGCTTGGCCCCGAGCTTCGTGTCGTCGCCGGCCTTGATGGCGAGGCCGCCGTCCGCGTACAGGTTGATGCCGAGGGTCGAGTAGGAGATCTTCTTGTCGCCGATCTTCTTCTCGATGTCCTCCTTCTTGTCGGCCCACTTCATGCCGGAGTACCAACCGCCGCCGTAGCCGCCGCTGTGCTTCATCGAGGTCTCCCACATCTTCATCTCCTCGATGTCGTCCCTCATCTTCTGGGCGTCCGCCTCGCTCTTGAACACCCAGGTGTCACCGTTGGTGATCTTGATGCCGCCGCCGATGTCGATGTCCGCCTTGCCCAGGCTGCCGAGCTTGACGCCGGGTGTGGAGGCGTTGAGGCCCGCCGACGCGGCGTCGGTGAACGTCATGTAGACGAGCTTGTCGTTCTCGTCGACCTTCCCGTCCTCGTTCACGTCGGTGTTGGCCTGGGAGACCTTCTGCTGGAAGCCGTACTCCTCGCCCCACTCGAACCAGCCGACCTTGACCTTGCCACCGGCGGTGTCGGAGATGTTGGAGATCTGGCAGAGCTTGGGCTCGTAGTCGGCGTCGGTCTTCGGCTTCGCCGTGCCGTCCCCGCCCGGCGTGCAGCCCTGGCCGTCCCCGGTGAGCGTGCTGATGGCGCAGCGGATGCCCGCCCCGATCCGGCCTCCGAGCCCGGCCAGGGCGAGCGCGGCGACCAGTGCGACGACGAGGACGATGACGCCGAGGTACTCGGTGGCCGTGGCGCCGCTGTCACGCCAGTCGTACGAGCGCCCGTACGTCGACGGGGGCGCGGCCCGGTCGTCGAGAAGCCGGTCCAGGGCCAGCCCGACGGCGGCCCCGGTGACCATGGCCACGGCCGGCATCAGGAGGCCCTCGGCCCCCACGACGTCCCACGCCACCGCGTAGCCGTACGCGAGCCCGGCGACGGGAACGGCGAGCGCGCCGAGGAGGCGGAGCGGGCGCGAGTCCCGGTGGGGCGAGGGAAGGGTGCGGGCGGCTGCCAGGACCGTCAGAACGGTCACGAGGACGCCGGGCAGGTGCAGCAACGCAAGGCGCCAGCCGAACAGTTCGAGCCGTTCGTCGGTGGCGAGGGTCTCGACGAGCGCCCGCGTCATCAGGAACCCGGTGAATACGTAGACGAGGGCGCCTGCCGCCCAGCTACGGCTCAAGGAGAGGAGCCTGCCGGCCCTTCGTCCGGTGACGCCCGGCGGTATGTGGCCCGCACTCCTGTCTCCCCAGCCGCTCACGTTCCACCCTCTCGCCGGCACCTGCCCTGTTGTCCCTGAGGGCCGAATGTACGGCGGGGAGCCGTGCCTGACCTGGGCCCCAGGCCCCAAAGACGGGCCCAACTTCGTCCGCATGTACCTCAGAGGGGTCAGCCGGTCCCTGCAGCCGGAGGACATCTCCACGAGGCTGGACGCGGAGCCCGACGAGTTGACGGTCATCGGATGGCGCAGACACCCGCAGGCGGGGCCGAGCTCGCATGCGACCTGGATCCGGCATGCCAGGACCGCGGAGGACGACGCCATGACTCCCGGCGGCGGAATCCCCCCGTGCGTTTCCGGGCACTACTCCACGAGGTCATGAGCCCGTGAACTGCCGTCGGGCAGCGATTTGGAGGGGTAGCTGCGCAGGACGAGGGATGTGGTGACCGGCCCGTAGCAGGCGAGGGAGTCCACGACCTGTTCGAGGCGCCGGGCGTGGGGGCAGTGCACGTCGAGGACGAGGCAGTCCTCCCCGGTCACGCGGAGGGTCGAGACGACCTCGGGGGTCCGGGCGGCAAGGTCGAGGGCCTGGGACAACCGGGCGTGCGAGGTGCGCAGCCGGACGACCGCATGGATGTTCAGCCCCACCGCAGCCGGCTCGACCACGGCCCGGTAGCCGGTGATGACCCCCCTCCTCTCCAGGCGCTGGATCCGTGCGCTCGCTGCCGGCTGGGACAGCCCGACCCGGCGTCCGACCTCGGCTCCGGTGAGCCGGCCGTCGGTCTGGAGCAGATCCAGGATTGCGCGGTCGATCTCGTCGAGTGATTCCATCGTTGTCGCCCCCGCCTTCTTCGAAATCACTTGTCGAGCCCGGTGGTTGCCACCGGCCCGTCGAGACTGGCCTCGGCGCCTCCTGGCGGAACAGGCGGACACGACGGAGAGGTCGGCGACGAGCAATGGTTGCGTACATCATCATCCCCGGGATCGGCGGCTCGGACGAGCACCACTGGCAGAGCCTGTGGGAGCGCCGCTGGGGGGCTTCGGCCGTCCGCGTCGCGCCTGCCTCCTGGGCCGCCCCGGACCTGGGGGACTGGGTCACCTCGGTCCAAGCTGCCTACGAGCTGGCTTCCCGGCGCCACGGGCAGCGCGAGGAGCAGGGCGTCGGGCGAGTGGCGCTGGTGGCGCACAGCCTCGGCTGCTGGGCAGCCGCGCAGTGGCTGGGCCGGGCACGGCCGGAGGGAGTCGTGGCGTTCCTGGTCGCGCCGCCGGATCCCCGGGGGCCGGAGTTTCCTCGGGAGGCGGCATCGACGTTCCTGGGCCTGTCCGCCGGCCCGTTGCCGGCCCGGAGCCTGGTGGTGGCCAGTGACGACGACCCCTACTGCGACGCGGCGGCGTCGGCAGCGCTCGCATCGGGATGGCACGCGCCACGGCACTCCGTCGGGAACCAGGGGCACATCAACTCCGGCAGTGGTCTCGGCGACTGGCAGGACGGCCGGGAACTCCTCCGGCAGCTCGTCGACGGAGTGGCCGTCGCCTGACACCGCGCCGAAGGTGCCCCTGTGTGGCCGCCGGGGCTGGGTAGTTGGGTCCGTGGGCCCAAGACGGGGGCCTGTGCGGTGGCTAGCGTCACTTGTATGTCTCGTCCGGGGGTTGTGCGTCGTCGGTTACGCCGTTGGTCGCGGGGGAAGGTGCCGCGGACCGGGGTGCGTCTGCTCGGGCTGCGCCGGGGACAGCGTGGCCAGGGAACGATCGAGTACCTCGGTCTGGTCATGGTGGTGGCGGCGATCGTCGGCGCCCTCGTGGCGACGGGGATCGGCGCCGAACTGTCGGAGAAGATCGGTGCGCAGGTGTGCCGGGTCACCGGGGGCGGTGACTGCGGCGGTGGCGGTGATCCCGAGGCGCAGGATCCACCGGGTGAGGGTCAGCCGGTCTCCGACGACGGTTCGCCGAAGTCGCAGGCGCAGATTGACTACGACGCTGCGCTGAAGGAGCTCCAGGACGCGCAGGCGGCGGAGAAGACCAGCTCGGACAAGGCGTTGGAGGCGGCGAAGGAGCTGGCGAAGATCCTGGCGGAGGAGCTGGGGATCACCGATGCCTTGGACTGCATCACCAAGGGCGACATGGGCGCCTGCACGGAGACGTTGATCAATGTCCTGCTGAGCCTGATCGGGGGCGCGGTAGGGAAGCTCGCGGCGAAGTACGGGGCGCCGTGGAAGTGGAAGAAGGCCGCAGAGCTGATCAAGAAGCTCAAGAAGCATGGCGGGGACCTGTATGACGGGCTGAAGGGCCTGGTCAAGAACCGTAAGAAGGTCACGGACGCGGAGAAGAAGCTCGCGGACGCCAAGAAGAAGCTCGACACCGAGAAGAAGGACCCGCCCAAGAAGGACGACAAGCCGGTCACCTGCCCGGTGAAGCACAGCTTCCTTCCGGGCACTCCGGTACTGCTCGCGGACGGCCGCCGCGTCGGGATCGAGAAGGTCACAGCCGGGTCCATGGTCTCCGCGACCGATCCGGCGACGGGGCACCACGGATCGCGTGAGGTCGAGCGGCTGATCACGACGCATGAGGACAAGCACTTCACGCGACTCGTGTTCCGGACGCCCACGGGCCCAGCGGTCGTCACCGCCACCGACACGCACCCGTTCTGGTCCGTGGACCGGCGGCGCTGGCTCGACGCCGGAGACATCCGCCCCGGCAACGATCTCCGCACCCCGAACGGCACCACGCTGACGGTGGCCTCCGTCTCCCGCTACACCCAGCGGCGGACCACACACGACCTCACCGTCTCCAGCATCCACACCTACTACGTGCTGGCGGGCGACACGCCCGTGCTGGTGCACAACAACAACTGCGGCTTCAGGCCCGGCGTCGCTGACGAGAAGTACGACAAGCATGTGATGGGGCTCGACGACGCGGGCAATCCCACGCGCACCCCCGACATGCCGGAATACGACACGCCTGACGGGTTCGACAGGTACGTGGCCGATGCCGAAAGGCTGATGGACCCGGCGAGCCTGCCGGCCGGTGCACGCGAAGCCGTCCGAAGTGACGGCGTCGTCATTCGACTGGACGCCCAGGGGAGGATAGGCATGAGAAACGGGAACACCATCACGACCTACTTCCGACCGGACGATCCGGCCGCATACTTCGCGAACGAGGCAGCTCGATGACACAAGGTGACAGTGGTTTTCGCGACGAGTTCTCGCGCTTCGTCGCCGCGTCGGGACGGTGGCGTGACACCGAGCCCGAGGCACTTCTGGCCCGCTGGTCGACGTTCGTCGACCAGTGCGAGCAGGGTTACCGAGGTGACGCCGAGGATTACTTCAACGACCTGACGTCAAGGAATTCGCTGGAGCGGGCCCTGGTCGCCGGGGAGCTGCAGAAGTTTCCCGAACTCGCCGATCTCCGCGTGGAGGTGGAAGCGGTCGACGAGAGGTTCCGTGCGCTTCTCACCCCGGATGCGTTCCCCAGGATTCCGGCGGAGACCTGGTGGGCCCGCGGTGTGGTCAAAGCGGGGAGGAAGCGTCTGGTGGAGGACCTGCGGCGGGAATACGGCGTCGAGGTGACGGAAGTCAGGTAGGCCCACGACCGCACGCGCCCGAAGCGGAGTCCGCTGTTCGGGGAGATCCTTCTCTGGACGCGGAACACCCCGCGTCACTCACGTTTCCGCTCGACGCGCTGAGGGCGGAGACCCATGGGCCGCTCGCCTCGGCCGTCGTGGTCCTGGTAGACCACGACGCCGACGCCGTCAGGGCCTGGTCGGACTGGTTGCGGCTCCGGGTGTCGCACCGCGACTGGACGGCGCCGGTCCTCTGCGACTGCACGGCCCTGAACGGTGACCTGGCCCGCCGTCCCTCACCGTGGACGCCGTCGAGGAGCCGGTCGGCCGGCTGCCCCGTGCCCGCGTGGAGCGCTTCCTCGAAGCCGGCCAGGACGGCTGAGGATCCGAGGGCCTCACGTCCGGATGCCCTTGCCCGATCCGAACGAAAGACCGAGTTGGGCCCCTGGGCCCAAGACGGCGGCCCGTCCTACCAATAGCGTCTGCGCTGCAGGTGATCGACGCCCGTCCCGGCGCACCCCCACGGCGCCGGGCCGGGCCGCAACCGGAAGGTGACGGCACGTGCCCACGGCTGAGCAGCTGACCCTGACCGACGAGGAGTCACGCCTCCTCCAGCAGGGGCTGATGGAATGGTGCGGCCCTGCCCGCTGCACGGAGGAGTTCGCCGTGGCCATGGGCTTCGACAGCACCCAGGACCTGAGCCGCCGCGGCATGTCGATCCGCGGCGCCCTCGCGGCGAAGGAGGCGCTGGACCCGATGGACTGGGCGCGTGCCCTGCTGGCGACCGAGCTGGCGTTCGTCAGCGACGTGGTCGGCTCGGGGTACGAGTGGTCCACCACGACGGGCTGGCCCGACGACAACACGTTGCGCGTCCTGCGCTCGGCGCAGCTGAAGCTGATCCGCACGGTCGCCCCGCTGGTCGGCCGGGGGCTCGGCACCCGGCAGGCCCCGCACGCGGAGGTCCTGCGGGCCGGAGGAGGGCCGCCGCCGGGCCCGGCTTGGTGACCTCCGAGGCGGCGGGCTCATAATCGGCCGCATGCCCGATCAGCAGACGCGCGCCCGCCCGGGCGCGCCCGGACCCCGCAGCACCCGGCACCGCGCCCTGGCCCTGCTCACCGCCGCCGCACCCGCTCTGGGCGCCTACGCGGCGGTCAGGGCCGTCGGGCTCCTCGTCTTCTGGGTGTCGGCTTCGGCCGCCGGGAAGGACGCCCTGCACCTGCTGGGCGGGCGTTGGGACTCCGTCTGGTACCAGCGGATCGCCGAGGACGGATACGGCTACACCGTCACCCTCCCCGACGGCGGCGTCCACCCCGACCTGGCCTTCTTCCCGCTCCTGCCGGCCCTGGAACGAGGCCTCGCCGCGATCACCCCGTTCACCGTGCAGGGTGCCGGGATCGCCGTCGCCTGGCTGGCGGGGCTCCTCGCCGCCTGGGGGATCTACGCCGTCGGAGCACGGCTGTACGGGCGCCGGGCCGGCGTGGTGCTGGCCGCGCTCTGGGGCGCGTACCCGACGGCGTTCGTCCAGTCCATGGCGTACACCGAGACCCTGTTCACCGCGCTCGCCGCCTGGTCCCTGTACGCCGCGCTCAGAAGCCGCTGGATCGTCGCCGGCGCGCTGTGCGTGCTCGCCGGGCTGACCAGGCCCTCGGCCGCCGCGCTCATCGCGGCGCTCGCGATCAGCGCCGCCGTCGTCCTCGTACGGGAGTGGCGGGCCGGGGAGCGGCGGGGCCTGGCGCGCCGGAACGCGCGCATGCTGCTGGGGGTCTGCCTGGCGCCGCTGGGGTGGCTGGCCTATGTGGTGTTCGTCGCCGTGCGTGAGGGCAGCCCGTTCGCCTACTTCGACGTCCAGGCGCAGTGGGGCAACAGCATCGACGGCGGCCGGGCGCTGGCCGTGTTCATCGCCGGACTGCCCCTGCCCGCCGCGCTCGGGCTCTGCGCCGCCCTGGGACTGCTCGGGTGGCTGGTGTTCCTGTGCGTACGGCAGCGGCAGCCGCTGCCCGTGCTGGTGTACGGCATCGCGACCGTCGTCGTCTCGCTCATCGGCTCCGGCTACTTCGGCTCCCGGCCGCGCCTGATGATGCCCGCGTTCCCCCTGCTCCTGCCGCCGGCCGTCGCGCTGGCCGGACTGCGTACGACGGCGCGCACGGGCACGGTCGTCGCGGTGCTCGCCGTCGGCTCCGCCGCGTACGGGGCGTGGACGCTCCTGGGGCCGGGACCGCCGTGAGTTGGGCCCACGGGCCCACGCGCCGGGGGCACCCCGGTTGTTAGCGTGCTGATCCGGTGTCCGGCGGCCAGGAGCGGTGAGCGATGAGGGTACGTACCACTGCGGTGGCGAGCACGCTGGTCCTCTGCCTGGCGGCCGCCGGCTGCGGGCCGGAGGACGGCGAGGACAGGGACGCCGGGAAGAAGCCCACCGCCTCGCAGACACCGGCGGCCTCCGCCTCCACCGACACGCCCGAAGCCGGTTCATCCGCCACGCCCGCCAGTGACGGCAGGACCCTCACCGAGGCCGAGCTCGCGAAGGTGGCTCTCACCACGGGCGAGGTGAAGGGCTACGAGGTCGCGCCCCTGGAGGGCACCGACGAGCGTGGCACGGAGAAGGCCGGGACCGAGGCCTGCCGGCCGATCGCCGCGATCATCAACGGCTCGCCCGAACCGGCCCCGGCCGCCACCGTCTTCCGTACGGCGATGGACACCGCCGAGGAGGGGAAGGACGACCAGACCGTCGTCACCGAGATCCTCACCTCGCACCCGAAGGGCGGTGCGGAGGAGCTGCTGCGCTCGGTCCGCGAGGCCGTCGGGGCGTGCGCCGGGGGGTTCCGCACGACGAGCGAGGACGGGCCGTCCACCTACACCGAGGTCAGGACGCTGCCCGCGACCGAGGCCGGCCAGGAGTCGTTCGCCTACCAGGTGACGGGCAGCCTGGAGGGGGTCAGGGTCCCGCTCGTCTTCCACCTCGTACGCACCGGGTCGACGGTCGTCACCTTCTACGCGGCGAACTTCCTCGGCGAGACCGCACCGGAGGTCCCGGCCGCACTCGTCACCGCGCAGGCGGCGAAGCTTCCGTAGCGGGTACGGAGACCCGCACCCGCGTCCCGGGCCGCACGCCCCACCGCTCCATCGCCCCGGCCTCCGCCTCCACCACATGGCGGGCGCGGAGCCTGGGCAGACCGAGCCGGCCGGGCTTCATCGTGCGGACCGCCAGCACACCGAACTTCCGGTCCAGGTACGCCACATCGATGGTGAACCGCATCCGGAAGGTGTGCACGCCCCCGCACGGGGTGATCAGCAGCGCGCCGTCGACCCCGTCGACGCCGAGCAGCCCACGCGACCGCGCCCGGTACGAGGCGGCGACGCGCAGCGGCACCTCCCGCGCCCCCGGGTCCGCCCCGACCGTCAGTGTCCCGCTGCCGTCACGCCATTTCCCCATGGGAACCGACCGTAGCCGCCGCGTCCGGCGCGTGGGTCCGGAACGGCCCGCAGTGGGCCCCCGGGCCCAAGACCCCGCCGCGCGGGCCGGATTAGGGTCGGATCCGTGGAAGCCACTCTGATTGCGGTCGCCGCGCTCTGGGGAGCCGCCGCCGGGCTGCTGCTCCCGCGCGCCGCGTACCGCTTCTCCGTCGAGCCCGAGGAGCCCTGGAGGGACGCCTGCCCCGCCGGGCACGCGCTCACGGGGCCCGCCCGGGGGTGGCTCGGCTCGACGAGATGCGCGGCGTGCGCCGTGGCCGTCCCCTCGCTCCCGGGAGGCGGGGCCCCGCGAACCCCGGCACCGGCCGTGCGGGGCCGCTACGCTCCCGGCGTGCTGGCGCCCGTGGTCACCGTGCTCGCCTGCGCGGCCCTCGCCGCGGCCACCGGGACCCGCCCCGAGGCCGCCGTCTGGCTGCTGCTGGCGCCCGTCGCCGTGCTCCTCGCCGTCATCGACCGCCGCGTCCACCGGCTCCCCGACACGCTGACGCTGCCGCTGGCCGGTACCGCCGCCGTGCTCCTGGGCGGTGTGGCCCTGCTGCCCGAGCACGGCGGGTCCTGGACCTCGGCGCTGCTCGGCGGAGCGGTGCTCGGCGGCTTCTACTTCCTGCTCTTCCTGATCAACCCGGCCGGCATGGGCTTCGGTGACGTGAAGCTCGCCCTCGCGCTGGGCGTGGCACTCGGCTGGTACGGCTGGGCGGTCCTCTGCTTGGGCGGCTTCGCCGGGTTCCTGTTCGGCGCGCTGTACGGGGCGGGGCTGATGCTGGTGCGGCGCGCCGGGCGCAGGACAGGCATCCCGTTCGGCCCGTTCATGATCGCCGGCGCGCTGACCGGCCTGCTGTTCGGGGGACTCGCTGCCTAGCACCGGGCCGTACGAGCTTCACCCGCTGCACGGATGCACGGGATATCCGGTCGCGCCGGGCCGGGACGGGCTGACACCCTTCCCTTATGACCGGATCATCCGCACCCTCCGTCCCCTCCGCCTCCGACGAGCGCTTCGACACCCTCGTCGCGGAGGCCGAGGCCGTCTCCGTCGACGGCTGGGACTTCTCCTGGCTCGACGGGCGGGCCACGGAGCAGCGGCCCTCCTGGGGGTACGCGCGCGCCATGGCGGACCGGCTGGCACGGGCCGGGGCCGCGCTCGACATCCAGACCGGGGGAGGGGAGGTCCTCGCCTCCGCGCCCGTGCTGGCACCGCTCACCGTGGCCACCGAGTCCTGGCCGCCGAACGTCGCCCGCGCCACGGCCCTGCTCCATCCGCGCGGCGCCGCGGTCGTCGCGGACCCCGACGAGCCGCCGCTGCCCTTCGCCGACCGGGCCTTCGACCTGGTCGTCAGCCGGCACCCGGTGAAGACCTGGTGGGACGAGATCGCCCGGGTCCTGGCACCCGGAGGCACGTACTTCTCCCAGCAGGTCGGCCAGGAGAGCGTGTTCGAGCTCGTCGAGTACTTCCTCGGCCCGCTCTCGCCCGAGCAGCGCGGCGCCCGGGACCCGCTGCGCGCGCGGGAGGACGCGGAGGCCGCCGGGCTGGAGGTGACGGATCTGCGCTCCGAGCGGCTGCGCGTCGAATTCCTCGACATCGGCGCCGTCGTCTACTTCCTGCGCAAGGTCATCTGGATGGTTCCCGGGTTCACCGTGGACGCCTACCTGCCGCAACTGCGCTCCCTCCACCGGCGGATCGAGGAGGAAGGGCCGTTCGTGGCGCACAGTGCCCGCTTCCTGATCGAGGCCCGGAAACCGGAGCACACCCCGACGGCCCTACGCTGAGGGCGGCTTCACAGGCCACGGATGCAACGGCATCACCTGCCCCTCCGTCCTACCCATGAGTAGTGCGACCCTGGTGGTTGAGCGCACAACGAAGGAGCAGGTCATGTCGGTGGGAAGGGAAATGCCGGGCGGAGAGATCAGCCCGCCGGCGGCCGGCCGGCCGCGCCACGGAAAGGCCGACTGGCTCACGGGCGCGCGGATCATCGCCGTCCACGGCCTGTTCTACCGGCCCGAGGGCCGCGCGGGGGAGCCCGAAGCCGTCGAATTCGTTTTGGAGGGCGGGCAGTCGGTGCTGCTGACCTGCGCCTCCGACCACACGCTGAGCATCACGTCGGGGGCCTGGCCCGGGCTCCCCGACTGGTGTGTGCCCGCGGGCCAGTGGCAGTTCGAACAGCTGAGCAGACTGCCTCCCCCTCCGTACGGCGGGGCCTGGACGGTCGTCGGCACGCAGGAGCGGCGCGACGAGTACGGCGAGGTGCGCGAGGCCGTACTCCGGTGCGAGAACGGCGACTTCGTGATCGTCGGCGGTGACACGGTGGCGATCCGCTTCGTAGCCGGCTGAGCCCGGCAGGCACTACGCGTGGCCGCCCACGGTCACCTTTCCCACTGTCAGCTCCGGGGTCCCTTCCAGGACCTCGCCCAGCCGTTCCACCTGCTCCGCCAGCTCCCGCGTCCGCCCGGCCAGCGGGCTCAAGGGCTCCACGGTGACCGCGATCCGCTTCCCCGAGCGGCGCTGGTGCCACACCCCGGCGACCGTGCCGTCCACCAGCAGCACCGGGAAGTTGCCCGCCTGGCCGCCGGCCAGCGCGCGTTCGTACGCCGCGCCGGGGAAGAGCCGCTCACGGGGCCGGGAGGCGATGGTGAACGCGTCGAAGTAGGGCAGCAGCCGCACACCACGCGGCGCCGTCGACGGGAACCGGGTGTCGCCCGCCGCCACCCAGGCCGCCCCGCAGCTCTCGAACGCCACCTCCTCGATCGCACCGGCCCCGGCCAGGTCCTCGAAGAGCCGCCCGGCCCAGCCGCGCGGCGCCGCGAGCCACTGGGCGAAGTGGACCGGCTTGGCGGGACCGTAGGCCCGCAGATAGCGCCGCACGAGGGCGGCCGTCGCCTCCTGGGCGGGCATCGGGACGGCCGCGGGGTTGGTGTACGTCGCTTTCCGGCCCCGGTTCGGCGCGTAGCACAGGGCTCCCCGGTGGCCCGCCAGATGCAGGACCTGGCGCCAGCGCGGCCACATGCCCTGGAACGCGGGCATCACCAGGTCGCCCGCCCAGGGGCCGGTGCGTGCGACGACCTCGTCGGAGAGCTCGTCGATCGTGAGCTCGGCACCCGTCAGGGCGGCGGCCACCGCGGCGACGACCGCCTCGACCTGATCGGGAGTCATCCGGGCGTCCTTCGAGAACGGATTGGTGCCCGTCGGCACGGCTGACAGGGCCCCCGTCCACATCGGCAGCTCCTCGGCAGGCAGGAGATGCACGGTGCCGCGCGGGCCGAACGTCTTGACCAGGCTGCGGTCGGCCCACAGAGCCGTACGCACATCTGTGCGCGTCGTCCCCGGTGCGCGGAGGCCGACCGAGTGTTCGGCGGCCGACAGCACCTGCGCGTGCGCCCCGAGCATCGCGGCGACGGCGCCGGTGACCTCCCGGGCGGGACGACCGGCCGGCGACGGGCTCCCGGAGAGGAACTGCCGGTCCAGGCGCCGGGCGTTCGCCTGGGACCAGCTCACGGTCGTCGTGCGGGCTCGTGTCGTCATGGGCCGAATGTAGGACCGCTACAGGACAGAAACTGTCCTGTAGGGCGTGATCCGCGCCCCGAGAAGCCCTCCGGGGGCATGCCCGCAGCGCAGTCCGGCGAATTCGGAGAGTGATTATTTCGTGGCGTGGCACGCAGCAGCACTTACGAAGGGTTATGGTGGAAACCCCCCCTCGGGCCGGTCCGTAACCCCCCCCCCACGGACCGGCCCGTTTTTTTGTGCCCCGACTGTGTGCCGGATGTGCGGCCCGTGTGCGGGACCGGCGGCGGCTTCCGGCCGGACCCCGGTCGCCTACGGGAATTCCGGCGGCGGGGAGCCGCGGCTCAGCCCCGGTTGGCCCAGATGTTGGTGCTGGCGGTGTCCACGGCGAAGGTGTCGATCTCCTTCAGCTCGGCGGCGGTCAGCGCCGGGGCGGCGAGCGCGGCCACGTTCTCCTCCAGCTGCTTCACGCTCGACGCGCCGATCAGGGCCGACGTCATACGGCTGTCGCGCAGGACCCAGTTCAGCGCCAGCTGGGCGAGGGACTGCCCGCGGCCGCGGGCGAGGTCGTTCAGCCCGTTCAGCCGCCGCACCATCTCCTCGTCGAGCAGCCCCGGGTCCAGGGACTTGCCCTGGCTCGCGCGCGAACCCTCGGGGATGCCGGTCAGGTACTTCCCGGTGAGAAGCCCCTGCGCGAGCGGCGCGAAGGAGATGCAGCCCATACCGGCCGTCTCCAGCGTGTCGAGCAGCCCGTCCGACTCGATCCAGCGGTTGACCATGGAGTACGAGGGCTGGTGGATCAGGGCGGGCACGCCCATCTCCTTGAGGATCCGCGCCGCCTCGGCGGTCTGTTCCGCGTTGTAGGAGGACACACCCACGTACAGGGCCTTGCCCTGGGCCACGGCGGAGGCGAGCGCCCCCATCGTCTCCTCCAGCGGCGTGTGCGGGTCGAAGCGGTGGGAGTAGAAGATGTCGACGTACTCCAGGCCCATCCGCTTCAGCGAGGCGTCGAGCGAGGACAGCAGGTACTTACGGGACCCCCACTCCCCGTAGGGGCCGGGGTGCATCAGGTAGCCGGCCTTGGTGGAGATGACGAGCTCGTCCCTGTACGGGGCGAAGTCCTGGCGGAAGAGCTTCCCGAAGTTCAGCTCGGCGGAGCCGGGCGGCGGGCCGTAGTTGTTGGCCAGGTCGAAGTGGGTCACACCGAGGTCGAAGGCGCGGCGCAGGATCGCCCGCTGGGATCCGAGGCCCCGGTCGTCGCCGAAGTTGTGCCAGAGGCCGAGCGAGACGGCCGGCAGCTTGAGCCCGCTTCGGCCGGTGCGGCGGTACTCCATGGAGTCGTAGCGCGACGCGTCGGCGAGGTAGGTAAGGGAATCAGTCACGTTTCACTCTAAGGCCGACCGGCGTGGCCGGGCTTATCACGGAGTTGTGACAGGCCGGGTTGGGCCCCTGTGCCCCCGCCGCAGTAATGTGGCGGCTTCGGGACATGCCGATCCGCGGCGCGAAAGCGCGGTGCGCGGACCGCACGGCGATCCCCCGGGGGGCGGCCCCGGACCCCCCGCGAGGGGGAGGACGGGCCTGGAGCCCGTACGGAACCGAGAGGGTGAACTCAGTGAACTTGCGCGACCTGGTGTACGGGCTCTACGCACGCCGGGTGGGAGGCCGCCTGGATCACGACCAGGTGCCCAAGCACATCGGAGTCATCCTCGACGGCAACCGGCGGTGGGCGAAGGCGTCCGGCGGCTCGGCCGTGCAGGGACACCAGGCCGGGGCGGACAAGATCTCGGAGCTGCTCGGATGGTGCAGCGAGACGGACGTCGAGGTCGTCACCCTCTGGCTGCTGTCCACGGACAATTTCGACCGGCCGGAGGCGGAGCTCATCCCGCTGCTCGGCATCATCGAGAACACCGTGCGCCAGCTGGCCTCCGACGGACGGTGGCGCGTCCACCACGTCGGCACGCTCGACCTGCTGCCCGCGAGGACCCAGACCGTCCTCAAGGAGGCGGAGGAGGCCACGGGGGGCATCGACGGGATAATCGTGAACGTCGCCGTCGGCTACGGCGGGCGCCAGGAGATCGCTGACGCGGTCCGCTCCCTGCTCCTGGAGCACTCCTCCCGGGGCACGACCTTCGAGGAGCTCGCCGAGGTCGTCTCCACGGACCTGATCTCCGAGCACCTCTACACCCGCGGACAGCCCGACCCGGACCTCGTGATCCGTACGAGCGGGGAGCAGCGGCTGTCGGGCTTCATGCTCTGGCAGAGCGCCCATTCGGAGTACTACTTCTGCGAGGTCTTCTGGCCGGCCTTCCGCAAGGTCGACTTCCTGCGCGCCCTGCGTGACTACGCGGCGCGGCACCGGCGCTACGGGGCCTGAGGGGCGGCGCGCCCCGCCGGAAGGCCGAGGGGCGGACAGGCACTCCGGGCGACCTTCTCGCAGGCAGGGGCATGGCTTCGCGTGTTCGAGGGAATACAGCTCTCAGGTCGACGTCCGGTCAGCAACCAGGCGGACGTCACAGCCAAGTGAGCGGCCCGCCCGCTCGCCCGGGAGGCCCTTTGCACACGAAGGACCGCACACCGTGCGGCCGACGCGGAGGGCCGGTGTTCGGCCCGCGCACGGGGTCCGAACCCGGTCCGTCCTCTCCCTTCGGGAAGTTCCGCGACCTGCGTCGCACTCCCCGACCTCGTCCGAGGGGGTACGTCCTTCCGTGGTGACCAGCACCAAGCGCCGCATGCCCGACAGGCGCACATACGTTCTCGACACCAGCGTCCTGCTGGCCGACCCCAAAGCCATGACCCGGTTCGACGAGCACGAAGTAGTGCTGCCGATCGTCGTGGTCACGGAGCTGGAGGCCAAAAGGCACCACCCCGAGCTCGGATACTTCGCCAGGCAGGCCCTGCGTCTGCTGGACGACTTCCGCGTCCGGTACGGCCGGCTGGACGCCCCGATCCCGCTCGGGGATCTCGGTGGGTCGCTCCGTGTCGAACTCAACCACTCCGACCCCGGCGTCCTTCCGGCCGGCTACCGGTTGGGGGACAACGACTCACGGATCCTCGCGGTCGCGCGCAATCTGCAGGCCGAGGGGTATGACGTCACGGTCGTCTCCAAGGACCTGCCGCTTCGGATCAAGGCGTCCTCGGTCGGTCTCCTCGCCGAGGAGTACCGCGCCGAACTCGCCGTCACCGACTCCGGCTGGACCGGGATGGCGGAGCTCACCCTCGCGGCGGAGCAGGTCGACCTGCTCTTCGGCGAGGAGAGCCTGTACATCCCCGAAGCTGCCGAATACCCCGTGCACACGGGGCTGGTCCTTCAGTCCGAGCGTGGCAAGGCGCTGGGCAGGGTCACGGCCGAGGGCAACGTCCGTCTCGTGCGCGGCGACCGGGAGGCCTTCGGGATCCACGGCCGCAGCGCCGAGCAGCGGATCGCGCTCGATCTGCTCCTCGACCAGGACGTCGGCATCGTGTCCATGGGCGGCCGGGCGGGCACGGGCAAGTCGGCCCTGGCGCTCTGCGCGGGCCTGGAGGCCGTGCTGGAGCGCCGTCAGCACCAGAAGGTGATGGTCTTCCGGCCGTTGTACGCGGTCGGCGGGCAGGAGCTCGGCTATCTCCCCGGCAGCGAGTCCGAGAAGATGAGCCCCTGGGCGCAGGCCGTCTTCGACACGCTGTCGGCGGTCGCCGGGCGCGAGGTCATCGAAGAGGTGCTGGGGCGCGGGATGCTGGAGATCCTGCCGCTCACCCACATCCGGGGCCGTTCGCTCCACGACGCGTTCGTGATCGTGGACGAGGCGCAGTCACTCGAGCGGAACGTCCTGCTGACCGTGTTGTCCCGTATCGGGGCCAATTCGCGGGTGGTGCTCACGCACGACGTGGCACAGCGGGACAACCTCAGGGTCGGGCGGTACGACGGAGTCGTCGCCGTGGTCGAGAAACTGAAGGGGCATCCGCTCTTCGCGCATGTCACCCTCACCCGCTCCGAGCGTTCACCGATCGCCGCGCTCGTGACCGAAATGCTGGAGGACGGACACATCTGACCCGTAACACCCCATAGATGCCGCCCGGCGAGCCAAGGAGCTTAGCCGGGCGGCATTGTGCTGCGCCGTCATTTCCGAAAAAGCGGTGGGCCAAACGGGGTGTGAGCTTTAACACGCAGCACAGAATTGCAACGCGCCGTGTCCTTCCGGCAGAGTCTTGCTTCCGTCAGGCCCCGCATACGGCACTTGGGCACCTCCAGAGGCGCCACGCACCACACAACTCAACAATCGCCGTCCGTATGCCGCCCGCGAGCACCACGCGGCGCTTCCGCAAGGGAGCGCCCACCGGGCCCGTGCCTCCCGTGACCCAAGCAGTAGGGAGGCCAGTGTCAGGGGCACGATTGCGCCCGCGAGGTCACCTAAGCGGGCGATGCTGGAAGGACACCGTGTGAGCCGGATCTCGGTCCGGGGGTTCGCCGTGGCATCTGCCACCGCCGTAACCACCGTAGGCGCCGTCGTAGGCGTTGCGTCGGGCAGCACTCCCGCTGCCGATGACAACAACTTCGAGGCGGCCGCAGCCGACACCACGCTGCTCGCAGACATCCCCGCGGGCCAGCAGGCCCAGGTTCAGACCGCTTCGCTGACGCAGCAGGCCGACGCACAGGCCTCCGCGGCCGACGCGGCGGCCAAGAAGTCGGCCGAGGAGACGGCCCGCATCCAGGCCGCCAAGGACGCCAAGTCGAAGAAGCAGGCGGCCGAGGACAAGCTGGAGGCGCAGCGCGAGGCCAAGAAGGAAGCCGACCGCGCGAGCCGTTCCTCCGTGCGCGACGCCACCTCCTTCTCCGCGCAGAGCTCCTACAGCGTGGCCGAAGTGCAGGCGATGGCCCGCCAGATGGTCCCCGCGGACCAGTTCCAGTGCTTCAGCAACATCGTGAACCACGAGTCGACCTGGAACTATCAGGCGAGCAACCCCTCCTCGGGCGCGTACGGCCTCGTGCAGGCGCTGCCCGGCTCCAAGATGTCGTCCGCCGGTGCCGACTGGCAGACCAACCCGGCCACCCAGATCAAGTGGGGCCTCAGCTACATGGACGGCCGCTACGGCAGCCCGTGCGGCGCCTGGTCCTTCTGGCAGGCCAACAACTGGTACTAGGAGCCCCGCAAGGTTCCGCGCTCAACCTCGAGACGCCCCGCACCGTCCTACGGTGCGGGGCTCCTCGCGTGTACGGTCGATCCGGACAGCTCCGGGGGGCGTGCGGGGAGCGGACGGGGGAAAGGGAAATTCCATGTCGAAACTTCCGGGGTGGCTCGGCCGGGTGGGTGCCGAACTCACCGAGATCGGGGCGCGCCTGGAAGAACGCCGCGCCGAGGACGAGCGCCGCGCCGACGCGGACGCCGTGAGCGGCTCGTCGTCGACGCTCTCCACGGCGGTCGCCGAACAGGTGCCCGCCCCGCCCTCCTACGCCCCCTCCGTCGCCGCCAAGCCCGACCCCGTGGCCGCGATCCCCTGGGGGATGCGTGTGGCGGCCGAGGCCGGCTGGCGGCTGCTGGTCCTGGCCGGCACCCTCTGGGTGCTCATGCGGATCATCAGCGCCGTCCAGCTGGTCGTCCTCGCGTTCGTCGCCGCCCTGCTGGTGACCGCGATGCTCCAGCCCACCGTCGTACGGCTGAGACGGCTCGGGCTGCCGCGCGGTCTGGCCACCGCGGTCACTGCGGTGCTCGGCTTCGTCGTCATGGGGCTGGTCGGCTGGTTCGTCGTCTGGCAGGTGATGGACAATCTGGACGACCTCTCGGACCGGGTCCGGGACGGCATCGACGAGCTGAAGCGCTGGCTCCTGGACAGCCCGTTCCATGTCACCGAGTCGCAGATCAACGACATCGCGAAGAACCTCAGCGACACCATCGGCACCAACACGGAGGAGATCACCTCCGCCGGGCTCCAGGGCGTCACCGTGATGGTGGAGGTCCTCACCGGGCTGCTGCTGGCGATGTTCTCGACGCTCTTCCTGCTCTACGACGGGAAGCGCATCTGGCAGTGGGTGCTCAAGCTGGTGCCCTCCCAGGCACGGCCGGGCGTCGCCGGCGCCGGACCGCGCGCCTGGCGGACGCTGACCGCCTATGTGCGGGGCACGGTGATCGTGGCCCTGATCGACGCGATCTTCATCGGGCTCGGGATCTACTTCCTCGACGTGCCGATGGCGGTTCCGCTCGCCGTCTTCATCTTCCTCTTCGCCTTCATCCCGCTGGTGGGTGCCGTGGTCTCCGGCGCCCTCGCCGTGGTCGTCGCGCTCGTCACCCAGGGCGTGTTCACCGCGCTGATGGTGCTGATCGTGGTGCTCGCCGTGCAGCAGATCGAGGGCCACATCCTGCAGCCCTTCATCCTCGGCCGCGCCGTACGCGTCCACCCGCTGGCCGTCGTGCTGTCGGTCGCGGCGGGCGGCATGGTCGCGGGTATCGGCGGTGCGGTCGTCGCCGTGCCCCTGGTCGCCGTGACCAACACGGTGGTCGGCTATCTGCGCTCCTACGCGCAGAGCCCCGCGGTGCTCCACGGGGCAGGGCCGCACGGCGCCACGGCGCTCTCGGCCCTCCCGCCGACGGAACCGGCCCGGCCCGCGGACGCGCCAGGCCCTGTCGCAGCGGACGACCGCGCCGACGAGACGGGGGCCGGCCCGCCGGACGACCAGAAGCGCTGACCGGCGTCCGGAAGGGCTGACCTTCCACGTCCGCGGCGCGCCCCGGCTCCCGCCGCCGGGCGTACATGAAAGAAGGGCCCCAGGGACGGTCGGTCGTCCTCGGGGCCCTTCTCGTTCATGGGTACTACTCGGCGAGCACGGCCTCGGAATCGAGGGTCACGCCGACCGCCTGGATCACCGAAGCGATCTTGACGGCTTCCTGAATGGTCTCACGGTCCACGCCGGCCTTGCGCAGCACCTGCTCGTGGGAGTCCAGGCACTGGCCGCAGCCGTTGATCGCGGAGACGGCGAGCGACCACAGCTCGAAGTCGACCTTCTCCACGCCCGGCTTGCCGATGACGTTCATCCGCAGGCCCGCACGGAGGTTTCCGTACTCGGGGTCCGACAGCAGGTGCCGGGTGCGGTAGAAGACGTTGTTCATCGCCATGATGGCGGCGGCCGACTTCGCCGCGGTGTACGCCTCGGCGGAGAGGTTGGCCTTGGCCTCCGGCTCCAGCTCGCGCAGCACCTTCGGTGAGCGCGAGGCGATCGCGCAGGCCAGGACGGTGCCCCACAGCTGCTGCTGCGGGAGCTCGCTGTTGCCGATGACCGAGCCGAGGTTCAGCTTCAGGTCCTTGGCGAAGTCCGGTATGGCGGACTTCAGTTCATCGAGTGCCATGTCGGTATCAGCTCACTCGCCGGAGAGGAGGGCGACCGGGTCGAGGGTGTTCTCGCCCTTGGTCCAGTTGCAGGGGCACAGCTCGTCGGTCTGCAGGGCGTCGAGGACCCGCAGGACCTCCTTGGGGTTACGGCCCACGGAACCGGCGGTCACCATCGTGAACTGGATCTCGTTGTTCTGGTCGACGATGAAGACGGCGCGCTGCGCGAAGCCGTCCTCGCCCTCGATGCCGAGGTCACGCATGAGCTCGTGCTTCGAGTCGGCCAGCATCGGGAAGGGCAGGTCGGTCAGGTCCGGGTGGTCCTTGCGCCAGGCGTGGTGCACGAACTCGGAGTCACCGGAGAAGCCGAGGATCTGCGCGTCACGGTCGGCGAACTCGTCGTTCAGCTTGCCGAAGGCGGCGATCTCGGTGGGGCACACGAAGGTGAAGTCCTTCGGCCACGCGAAGATCACTTTCCACTGACCCTCGTAGGTCTTGTGGTTGATCTGCTCGAACTCCTTGCCGGTCTCCAACGACACGCAAGCGGTCAGATCGAACTGGGGGAACTGGTCACCGACAGTGAGCACGCGCACTCCTTGTTGCATAGGAAATCCCCTTTTGAGGGTGTTCCTGGGGGTTGGGCAGTCCCCACCTTGGCACAGAGTGCATTGATCACGGAAATAGCTACACTCGGTCTGGATGATCGGAGGTGCCTATCAGTGGCGTATGTAAATCAGGCTATTAGGGTCAAGCAGCCCAGCCTCTCGCAGCTGCGCGCCTTCGCGGCCGTGGCGGAGCATCTGCACTTCCGGGACGCGGCGGCAGCAATCGGGATGAGCCAGCCGGCGCTCTCCGGGGCGGTGTCCGCGCTGGAGGTGGCACTGGGTGTCCAGCTCATCGAGCGTACGACGCGCAAGGTGCTGCTCTCGCCCGCGGGGGAGCGCCTCGCGGTGCGGAGCCGGGCGGTGCTGGAGGCGCTCGGCGAGTTGATGGAGGAGGCCGAGGCGGTGCGCGCGCCCTTCACCGGGGTGCTCAGGCTCGGCGTGATCCCGACGGTCGCGCCGTATCTGCTGCCGGCCGTGCTCAGGCTGGTCCACGAGCGCTACCCGGACCTGGACCTCCAGGTCCATGAGGAGCAGACCTCCTCGCTGCTGGAGGGGCTGGCGGCCGGCCGGCTGGACCTGCTGCTGCTCGCGGTGCCGCTGGGGGTCCCGGGCGTCACGGAACTGCCGCTGTTCGACGAGGACTTCGTGCTCGTCATGGAGAAGCAGCACGAGCTCGCCGGGCGTACGGGCCTGCCGCGCGGCACGCTGCGCGATCTGCCGCTGCTGCTGCTCGACGAGGGGCACTGCCTGCGCGACCAGGCGCTGGACATCTGCCGGGAGGCGGGGCGCACCCAGGGGGCGCCGGTGACGACGACCGCGGCCGGGCTCTCCACGCTGGTGCAGCTCGTCGCGGGCGGGCTCGGGGTGACGCTGCTTCCGCGTACGGCCGTGACGGTGGAGACCGGGCGTAACGAGGCGCTGGCCACCGGGTACTTCGAGGACCCCGCGCCCTCCCGGCGGGTCGCGCTGGCGGTGCGGACGGGCTCGGCGAGGCACGAGGAGTTCGAGGAGCTCGCGGCCGCGCTGCGCGGGGCAATGGGGGCACTGCCGGTACGGGTACCCGAGGAGGGGTGGGGGGGGCCCCCCCCCCCCCCCCCCCCCCCCCCCCCACCCCCACCCCCCCCCCCCCCCCCCCCCCCCCCCCCCCCCCCCCCCCACCACCCCCCCCCCCCCCCCCCCCCCCACCCCCACCCCCCCCCCCCCCCCCCCCCCCCACCCCCCCCCCCCCACACCCCCCACACCCCCCCCCCCCCCACACAC
>NZ_JBIVVD010000001.1:773505-1337660 GCF_044757505.1 Streptomyces sp. NPDC091271
GGGCGGCGGGGCTGGTGTTTTGGCGTCGGCGCGCGGCCGCGGGGCCGGGGGCCTGGGGGCCAGGCGGGGGGGGGGGCCCGGGGGGGGGGGGGGCCCCCCCCCCGGCCCCCCCACCCCCCGCCATCACTCCGTACGCAGCCCGTCCGGGCGCATCAGTCGCCACAGCAAGGGCAGGGAGAGCGCGGTCACGGCCACGATGAGGGCCCCGCCCGCGCCCGCCATCGGCAGGAACAGCCACCACTGGGTGACCGACTTGGCCAGCATCCACGTCAGCACGGCCCCCAGCCCCAGGCCGCCGGCCGTCGCGACCAGCAGGCCGACGACCACGGGGAGGGCGGTCTGCCAGAGCACCGACCAGCCGAGGGTGACCCGCCTGGTGCCGAAGGCGACCAGCACCGACAGCAGCCGCTTGCGCTCCCGGAGCTGTTCCAGCTGCGAGACCAGCATGGACGCGGCGATCAGCATCAGAGTGGCCACCGCGCCCAGCCGCAACGCCGTCTGCACGCTGGAGTACTGGCGGTCGCGCGCCACGGAGGTCAGGGTGGCGACCCGCATCGCGGGGTCGATCCTGGCCGCCGTGTTCCGCACGTGCTCGGCGACGTCGTCCACGCCCTGGTCGACCCGGATCTGGGCCGTGATCTGGGCGTTGGGCAGGGTGCCCGGGTCGATCGCGCCGGGCGTCGCCATGATGCCCCAGTGCTCCTTGCCGAGCGGGTCGAGCCCGGTCCGCACGGTCCGGGCGCCGGCCGGCAGGGTCCAGAGCATCGACTTGGCGCCCGGCTCCAGGCCGTGGCCGGAGTTGAGCTCGATCTCCTTGCCCTTGCGGGCCGTCTCGTCGACCCAGTCGGCCTGCTCCTTGTCGCCCTTCGGGTGGGCGACGAAGACATCCCCCTCCTTGCAGGAGCCGATCGGCGCCAGCTCCTTCAGGGTGGCGCAGTCGCCGACGGTCAGGGTGGTGGTGGGCTGGATCTCGTCCTGCCCGTACGTCCCCGGCCTGGTCACGTACGTCTCGACCGTGCCGATGACCGTCTCGACGCCTTCGGTGGCCCGGAAGTCCTCGATGGTCCTGGTGGCGGCCTCCCCGCTCACGTCCTCGGAGAAGGTGGTGAACTGCGCCCGTGACGGGTCCTGCCCGGTCATCCGCTCGAAATCGTCCCCCACGGCGGCGAACAGCATCTGCAGGGCGACCGCGCCCGCCACCGCGACCGTGATGCCGCTGACCGCGCGCGACGCGGCCCCGCTGGTCAGCTGGAGCCTGCGGACGGCGAGCTGCCAGGGGAGGGGCCCGCCGCGCAGCCGTTCCACGACCGCCTCGACCAGCCAGGGGAGCAGCAGCGCGAGCCCGACCAGGATCAGCACGGCGCCGGCCGCGATCGGGTACGGGTTGACGGGGGTGAACTCGTCGACCCGCCCGGTCAGTGCCAGCACGGCGATTCCCGTGGCCGGTACCAGCAGCCGCCACCAGAGACGGCGCCGTCGGCCGACGGCGTTGCGCACGACGCCGAGCGGTTCGATGACCACGGAGCGCAGGGCGGCGAGGGTGACGAGCACCGCGGCGAGGGGGACCGCCATCGCGATCAGCGCGGCCAGCCACCCAGCGGGGACCAGGTCGGACGGGAAGGCGCTGTGGCCCCACAGTTCCACCTCGCCCACGAACCTGCGGCCGGCCAGGAAGAACACCGCCCCCGCCAGCAGGCCGAGCAGCGAGCCGAACAGGGCCTCACCCGCCGCGATCCTGCGGGTCGCCCGGATGTCCGTACCGACCAGGCGCAGGGCGGCCAGCCGGCGGTCCCGGCGTTCGCCGCCGAACCGTACGGCGGTGGCGATGAAGATCGCTACGGGGACGAGGAGCACGACGCAGATGATGATGACCAGGACGACCAGGGCGGGCGGCAGCTCGTCGCTCCAGTCCCTGTCCCCGTAACCGCCCACCCGGTGACCGCCGGTGGCCGGGGTCAGGGTGTCGCTGCCCGCGTAGTAGTACAGCTCTCCCGGGGAGAGCAGGCCCGCGTCACCGATCGTCGCGGAGATCCGGTACGGGAGGCGTTCCTTGAGGAGGCTGCCCTCCGGCGAGGCCAGCAGCTCCTTCAGGGCGGGTGAGGCGACCATCTCGCCCGGGGCGGGGAGGGACCCGACTCCGGGAGGGGTGACCGGGTGCGCGCCGTCGGGCCGCATCAGGAAGCCGGTGACGACCTGTCCCCGGAACTCGGTCTCCGCGCCGATCCGCAGCACGGTGGTGTCGGACTTCTCGACCTTCCCGTTCCAGGAGGCCGCGCCCTCCGCCCGGGCGCGGTCGCGTGCGGAGCGCTCGTCCAGCAGATGGGGGACCGACGAGGCGACCAGCAGCAGCGCCACACCGAGGCCGACCCCGACAGCCGTGAGCGCGGTCCGCGCCCAGCCCTCGCGTCCGCCCGCGGCGGCGAAGCGTATGCCGAGGCCGAGGTCACGCAGCCAGGTCATACGGCGTACTCCAGATCGCGGCACCGGCCGTCGCGTACGACGACGTCGCGGTCCGAGTACGCGGCGACCCGCGCCTCGTGCGTGACGAGCACGACGGCTGTGTTCGCCAGGCGCGCGGACTCGGTGAGCAGCTCCATCACGCGCTCGCCGTTGAGGGAGTCCAGCGCCCCCGTCGGCTCGTCGGCGAAGATCACCTTGGGGGAGGCGACCAGGGCGCGGGCCACGGCGACGCGCTGGCCCTGGCCGCCGGACACCTGGCCGGGGCGCTGCGCGGCGAGGTCTTCGACCTCCAGGCGCTCCAGCCATCCCCGGGCGGTGCGTTCGGCCTCCTTGCGCTTGACGCCGTTGAGGCGGAGCGGCAGGGCGACGTTCTCCACGCAGGTCAGCTCGGGGACGAGCTGACCGAACTGGAAGACGAAGCCGAAGTCGCTGCGGCGCAGGGCGCTGCGCTCGGCGTCGGACATCGCGGACAGCTCACGGCCGCCGTAGCTGATGGTGCCCGAGTCGGGGGTGACGATCCCGGCGAGGCAGTGCAGCAGCGTCGACTTGCCGGAGCCGGAGGGGCCCATGACGGCGACGACCTCGCCGGGGTGGACGGAGAAGGAGGCGCCGTCGAGCGCGGGGGTCGAACCGTAGACCTTGTGGAGGTCGTGGGCGGCGAGCAGGGAGCCGGCGGGGGTCACGGGGCGACCACCTCGGCGAGCTTGCCGAGCCGGGCGGCGGTCAGTTCCAGCCAGCGCAGATCGGCTTCGAGGTGGAACAGGGCGTGGTCGCAGATCAGCTGGTCGGCGAGGTCGCCCTGGCGCTTGCGGTCGGTGAGGATGCGCATCAGGCGCAGGTGCTCGGAGCGCTGGGCGTCCAGGATGTCGGCGGCGTCGCGGCCGGTGAGCAGCGCGAGGACGACCTTCGTGTACAGGGTCGACTGCAGATACGGCTCGGGCTTCTCGGGCTGCGCGAGCCAGGAGCTGACGTCGGTGATGCCCGCGTCGGTGATGGCGTACCGCTTGCGCTCGGGCCCGCCGTCCGTCTCGACGCCGTCGACCTCGACGAGCCCGTTCTTGAGCAGGCGGGACATGGTCGCGTAGACCTGGCCGTAGTGCAGGGGACGATCGTGCCCGAACTTCTCGTCGAAGGCGCGCTTGAGGTCGTAGCCGTGGCGGGGGCCGGACTCGAGGAGCCCGAGGAGGGTGTGACCGATTGACATGGCGCGCACTATACATGGCATGTATACGCGGCATGCATACGACTCCGAGGGCGCGAGGCGGGCCGCCTCAGGGGCTCCGCCCCCGAACCCCCGCGCCTCAATCGCCGGCGGGGCTCAGGTGTGCCGGGCCTGTGCCGGGTGGGTGCAGGGGCGGACACCCCCTGGCTCGGGGGGCCGAATCGAGCTCGGCCGGGGTCACTCCGGTGGTTCGGGCCGCTCCGGGGGCGGGCTCTTCGGGGGGCGGCCCCGGCGCGGGATCGGCGCCGCGCCGCCCGGGAGCCGGCCCGCCTCCGCCAGCGCCCGCCGCAGCAGGAACTCGATCTGCGCGTTCGCGCTGCGGAGCTCGTCCGACGCCCAGCGGGCCAGCGCGTCGTGCACCGCCGGATCGAGCCGCAGCAGCATCTGCTTGCGGGCGGGGCCGCGCCGGGCCGGCCGGCCGGGGGGAGGGGCCGCGTCGTCGGTCACTGGTAGAGCGTGCCCGTGTTCAGGACCGGCTGCGCCGCACGGTCGCCGCACAGCACGACCATCAGGTTGCTGACCATCGCCGCCTTCCGCTCGGAGTCGAGCTCGACGATGTCCTGCTCCGCGATCCGGGTCAGCGCCATCTCGACCATGCCCACCGCGCCCTCGACGATCTGCTGGCGTGCCGCGACGACCGCACCCGCCTGCTGCCGCTGGAGCATCGCCGAGGCGATCTCGGGGGCGTACGCGAGGTGGCTGAAGCGGGACTCGATGATGCGTACCCCCGCCGCCTGCACCCGCGCGGTGAGCTCGACCGCGAGCTTCTCGGTGATCTCCTCGGCGTTGCCCCGCAGGGAGAGCCCGCCCTCCTCGTGGGCGTCGTACGGGTACTCGATCGCGATGTGCCGGACCGCTGCCTCGGTCTGCGTGGCGACGAACTCCAGGAAGTCGTCGACCTCGAAGAGCGCCTGCGCGGTGTCCTCGACCTTCCAGACGACAATCGCCGCGAGTTCGATCGGGTTGCCGTAGGCGTCGTTGACCTTCAGGACGGCCGTCTCGTGGTTGCGGACCCGGGTGGAGATCTTGCGGCTGGACGTCAGCGGGTTGATCCAGCGCAGGCCGTCCGCGCGGATCGTGCCGACGTAACGGCCGAAGAGCTGGATGACCCGGGCCTCGCCCGGAGCGACCATCTTCACACCGCTCATGCAGAAGAAGGAGGTGACGGTCAGGAGCAGCCCGAGGACGAAGAGCGGGATGCCGACTCCGTTGTGGCCGTCGGAGCCGAGGACGCCGCCGATGATGGCCAGGGCCACGCCGAGGAACACCCCGAGGACGGTCAGGAGCAGGCCGAGACCGCCGGGGATGGAGTGGGCGGTCACCTCCCTGACCTGGGGTGCGGGCATCTCAGGGGCGTCGGGCGTCAGGTCGGCGCCGGGGCCGGTGGTGCCGGGCAGGTCGTGTGGTGCGGACATGGGTCCCCCGTTTCGTACGGCATAGCGCCGCGCTAGCAATGTGATTACACATTAACGCTCCTCGCAACCTTGTGCACCCCTCACGAGTCGGTTCCTGCAGGAGTGGGTGCTGATTCTCACGCCCGGAAAAGACCGGATCGCTTGCCATTTGTCCGGGCTTTCAGTGTTAGCTGGCAGGTCTGACCGGATCGGTACGAGCAGACGAACAGGAGCACCACAGCGATGGGTCGAGCGGATGCGCGACGAGCCCAGGGGCGGGGAGCGCGCCGGGCCGCCCGGAGCGGCGGCATACGCCGGCTCTTCACCTGGCAGAAGATCCTGGGCACCTTCTTCGGTCTCTGCCTGCTCGTGATGGGCGCCTTCGCGGCCCTCTACGTGTACGTGGACGTGCCTGAGGCCAACGCCCAGGCCCAGAAGCAGAGCAACGTCTACAAGTACAGCGACGGCACGCTCCTCGCCCGGAGCAACTCCGAGGTCAACCGGGAGATAGTCGACCTGGACGTCGTGCCGAAGGCGGTCCAGCACTCCTTCGTCGCCGCCGAGAACAAGTCCTTCTACCGGGACCAGGGCGTCGACCTCAAGGGCACCACGCGCGGCCTGCTCAACACGCTCTCCGGCAAGGGCAAGCAGGGTGGATCCACGATCACCCAGCAGTACGTGAAGAACTACTACCTCACGCAGGACCAGACGGTCAGCCGCAAGCTCAAGGAGCTGGTGATCTCCCTCAAGGTCGACCAGCGCATGAAGAAGGACGACATCCTCGCCGGGTACCTCAACACGGTCTACTACGGACGCGGCGCGAGCGGCATCCAGGCGGCGGCGCAGGCCTACTACGGGGTCGACGCCAAGGATCTCGACACCGCCCAGGGCGCCTATCTCGCGGCCCTGCTCCAGGCCCCCAGCCAGTACGACTGGGCGAACGCCACCCCCGGCGGCAAGAAGCTCGTCAAGGAACGCTGGGCCTACACCCTGAACAACATGGTGGACGAGGGCTGGCTGGACAAGGCCGAGCGGGACAAGATGACCTTCCCCGTCCCGGACGCGCCCAAGGCGGCCCCCGGCATGGAGGGCCAGACCGGCTACCTCGTCGAGGCCGCGAACGACGAGATGAAGCGGCAGGGCGTCACCGAGGAGGAGCTGGACGCCGGCGGCTGGACGGTCACCCTCAACATCGACAAGAAGCGGCAGAAGCAGCTCGAGAAGTCGGTCGCCGACCAGCTGGAGAACCAGCTCGACCGCAAGAACAGCAAGGTCGACGCCACCGTCCAGGCCGGTGCCACCTCCGTGGACCCGAAGACGGGCAAGGTGGTCGCGATGTACGGCGGTGTCGGCGCGACCGAGCACTACATCTCCAACGCCACCCGCCAGGACTACCAGCCGGCCTCCACCTTCAAGCCGCTGGTGCTCGCCTCCGCCCTGGAGAACGAGTCGGTCACCCAGGACGGCAACCTGATCGGCCTGAACACGGTCTACGACGGCACCAGCAAGCGCCCGGTCGTCGGCAGCGACACCCCGTTCGCCCCGCAGAACGAGGACGACATCAGCTACGACAGTCCGACCGTCCAGAGGGCGATGGACAAGTCGATCAACTCCGTCTTCGCGCAGATGGTCGTCGACGTCTCCCCGAGCGCCGTGAAGAAGACCGCGCTGGACATGGGCGTACCGGACAAGAACTTCCCGGAGCGTCCCGCGATCACGCTCGGCACGATGAACGCCTCGACGTGGGACATGGCCGGGGTGTACGCCACGCTCGCCAACCACGGCAAGAAGGTCACCCCGACCATCGTGAAGTCCGCCGAGCACCGCGACCGCGCCATGGAGCCCGTGGACGGCGTGGGCGGCCAGGCGATCAGCCGGGCGTCCGCCGACACCGTGACGAAGGCGCTGACCGAGGTCGTCGACATCGGTTCGGGCCGGGAGGCCAACACCTCCGCCTACGACGCGGCCGGCAAGACCGGCACCTCCGAGGACAACAAGGCGGCCTGGTTCACGGCCTACACCCCGGAGCTCACCACGGCTGTGGCTCTCTTCGGTGAGTCCACCGCCGAGGGCGGCGGCCAGGTCAGCCTCACCGGCACGGCCAACTCCGGCCGGGCCAACGGTGGCGGGTTCCCCGCCAAGATCTGGGCCGACTACACCCTGGGCGCGCTCGGGGGAGGCTCCGACGCCACATTCGACCTGCAAGGAGTCGAAGAGGGCGAGACGCCGGTGACCGAGACCCCCTCGGCCACCCCGTCCGAGACCGAGGAGCCGTCGGAGACCCCGTCCGAGGAGCCCGAGACGCCCAGCGAGACGCCGAGCGAGACCCCCAGCGAGGAGTCGCCCCCGGCCGAGACGCCGAGCGAGACCCCCTCGGGGTCGCCGAGCGGGTCACCCAGCACGACGGAGGACCCCGAGGACGGTGACTGGCCGCCGGGCGAGCGGCCAGGCAGTGAGGGCGTGCTGGGGCAGTAGTGACGCGTGAGGGGCGGGTGCCGAGCCGGCACCCGCCCCTCACACACGTCCGGCGCCGGCCGCCGTCGGCCTACCGTGGCCGGGGTGGCCCGGGTTGCCCTGGCCGTTCCCTAGGGGGTGGCCATCTCGAACCAGACCACCTTGCCCGTCGACAGCCGGGTCGCCCCCCACCGCCTGGCCAGACGGTTGACCAGGAACAGTCCGCGGCCGCCCTCGTCCGTCTCCCGTGCGCGCCGCTGCCGGGGCAGCTGCGGGGAGTCGTCGCCGACCTCGCAGCGCAGGATGTCCGTGCGCAGCAGCCGCAGCGTCACCGGCCGCTCCGCATAGCGCACAGCATTGGTCACCACCTCGCTGACCAGCAGCTCCACCTCGTCCGACAGGTCGTCCAGACCCCACCGGCTCAGCGCCCTGCGGGCCAGCCTGCGGGCCCGGCCGGGCGCCGCGTCCTCCGGCTCCAGGAACCAGTACGCGACATCGCTCGGCGCGATCCCGTCGAACCGCGCCGCCAGCAGGGCGATGTCGTCGTCCCGGTCGCCGGGACCGAGCATGTCCAGCACGTCGTCGCAGAGCGCTTCCAGCGGCGGCGAATGGTCAGGGCCCGTCAGCTGGGCGGTGGCGGCGAGCCGCTCCCGCAGGATCTCGATGCCCGTCCAGACGTCCCGTATCCGGGACTCCACCAGGCCGTCCGTGTACAGCAGCAGCGTGGCCCCGGCCGGGGCGTCCAGCTCGACGGCCTCGAAGTCGACCCCGCCGACACCGATCGGCGCGCCCGGCGGCACCCGCAGCACCTCGGCCCGGCCGCCCAGGTGGAGCAGCACCGGCGGCGGATGGCCGGCGTTGGCGATGGTGATGCGGTGCGCGACGGGGTCGTACACCGCGTAGAGGCAGGTCGCCATGCGGTCGCTGCCGAGCCGCTGCGCTTGCTCGTCCAGATGGTGCAGGACCTCCTGCGGGGGCAGATCGAGGCCGGCCAGGGTCTGCGCGGTGGTGCGCAGCTGGCCCATGATCGCCGCGGACGTCATGGAGTGGCCCATCACGTCACCGACGACCAGGGCGACCCGGCTGCCGGGCAGCGGGATCGCGTCGTACCAGTCGCCGCCGACCCGGGCCGTCTCGGCGGCCGGGAGGTAGCGCGAGGCCAGGCGTACGCCCGTGGGCTGCGGCAGGGAGTCGGGCAGCATCGTGCGCTGGAGCTCGTCGGCGATGTACGCCTCGCGGCCGTACAGCACGGCCTTGTCGATGCCGAGCGCGGTGTGCGTGGCCAGCTGGGCCGCCACCAGGAGGTCGTTCGCCTCGAACGGCGGACGGTCCGTGCCGCGCAGGAAGACGGCGGCGCCGATCACCCGGCGCCGGCCCCGCAGCGGAGCCAGGATCGCGCGGTGCCCGGTCGGTACGGTCCGGCCGGCCCCCAGCAGCTCGGGCAGGGCGACGCGGGCCGCGGCGGAGTCCCCGAAGACCGGCCGCACCCCGCGGAGCACCTCGGCGAGCGCGCCGCCCGCCCGGATCTCGCACAGGTCGGCGGCCGGCAGCAGCCCGGCCTGCGGGTCGGTGACGGACAGCCGCAGCCGCTCGCCCTCCGGCCCGCTCTCGCTCTCCTCGTCGGCCAGCCGCAGCCTGTCGGTACGCCGCAGCCGCAGCACGAAGGGGTTGACGGGCCTCTCGTCACCCACCGGGAGCGGGTCCCGGAGGTAGACGAGTATGGCGTCGGAGAACGTGGGCACGCTCGCCCGGCAGAGGCCCAGCACGATCTCGTCCAGGTCTATGCCCCGCGCGATCCGTCGGGTCGCCGCACCGACGAACCGCAGCCGGTCCCCTTCGCGCCGGGTGACCGTCTGGGTGTCGGCGACGGGAGCGGCCGCGTCCGCGCCGGGCGCGGGAGTCGGTACGGCGTTCGCCACCGGGCCGTTCGCCGGATGCGGCACCGGGGAGGGGCCGGGGATCGCGGCGGTGGCAGCGGCGCCCGGCGGGGCCTCCTCCTGCCGGGGCCGGGCGCGTTCCTGCGGCCGGGCGGCGAGGGGCTGCCGGCCTTCGTGGGAGGTGGGGTGCTCCGTCACGCGTGGGATTCCGTCCGTCCGGGCCGGTTGTATGAGGCAATCACCTTGTGAGGCGCCACTGTGCCCCGGCAAGAGCGGTGAGAACAACGGCTGTCACCGGATGCCCCTGGAAAAGGGGCCGAAACCGTACGGCCACCAGGGCGACCGGTAAGGGGTCTTCCGGTGGCCGGGCAGCGGACAGCGAACACGTCTCCACCCCTCGTAGTGGTTCGTGCGTCCGCACGGTCCACCCGGCTCCGTAAGCCGTGTGCCCCATGCGGTGCGTTCGGTGACTGGTGGTCAGGCCCCTGACCGGTCACGCCGGTTGTGGCGCGTCGGTCCGGCGGAGCGGTTCATGGAGGGTGATCCTACGTTTGCCCCCCTGGGGTGCATCAAGGGTCTCACGACGGCGTGGGGGCGGTGGTGCGGTCCCAGTCATCAGGCAGCGGGGGGACCTGCCACCTGGGGTCGGGCCGCCAGTGCTCCCATCCGTCGCTGAACGGTGCTCCCCAGCGCTGGATCACCTCGACGGCCGCGAGCCCCGCCTCGCGCACCCGCCGGGCGGTGGCGTCGTCCATCAGCCCGACCGCCTGCGCCTGCGCGAACTCGTCCTCGTCGAGCCACTCCCAGCTGTGGTCGGGACGCACCGAGATGTCGAGGAAGTGGTCCTGCGAATCCACCCCGCCCGACCAGCGTGAGCGCGGCTCCTCGAGGTTGACGTACCAGTTGCGGAACAGCCAGCCGCGGTCCCAGAACAGCCAGACCGACCAGGGGTCGCCCGGTCTGGCGAGCTTCAGCACACCCGAGCCGAACCACCGGGACCGCACCGTGGTGCGTGGGCGTGTGTAGCGGGTGGCGAGCGGCTCGGCGTGCACCTGGGTGCCGTCGGCGAGGACCGGCCTCACACACTCGGTGCCGGACGCCATCCACACGGCGAGCAGTTCGTCGGTGTCCTGGACGACGGTGACCGGCCGGCAGATGTGGACCGCGTGTCCCTCACCGTCGCCCGGTCTTCCGTTGTCCCGGTACCGCCAGAGGATCCGGTCCCCCGGCGACCAGCGCCCGCCGTCCCCCGCACCCGCCCCGGTGCCCGCTCCCGTGCCCGCTTCCGTCGCTGTCATGAAGAGATCTTAGGGACGGCTCCCCGGCCGCACAGTGCGTTACGCGTCAGGGCCGGGTCATACGCAGCACGTCCAGGGCCTCGTCGAGCTGTTCCGTCGTCAGGTCACCGCGCTCGACGTAGCCTCCGGCCAGCACCGTCTCCCGGATCGTCGTGCCGTCGGCCAGGGACTTCTTGGCGACCTTCGCCGCCTGCTCGTAGCCGATGTACTTGTTCAGCGGGGTCACGACCGAGGGCGAGGACTCCGCGTACTGCCGGGCCCGCTCCACGTTCGCCGTGATGCCGTCGACCGTGCGGTCGGCGAGCAGGCGGGAGGCGTTGGCGAGGAGCCGCACGGACTCCAGCAGGTTCTTCGCGATGACCGGAAGCATGACGTTGAGCTCGAAGTTGCCGGCCGCTCCCGCCGCGGCGACCGTGGCGTCGTTGCCCGTCACCTGGGCCGCGACCATCAGCACGGCCTCCGGGATGACCGGATTGACCTTCCCCGGCATGATCGACGAGCCCGGCTGCAGGTCGGGCAGGTTGATCTCGGCCAGCCCGGTGCGGGGCCCGGAGGCCATCCAGCGGAGGTCGTTGGAGATCTTGGTGAGCGACACGCCGACCGTGCGGAGCTGGCCCGACGCCTCGACGAGCCCGTCCCTGGCCCCCTGCGCCTCGAAGTGGTTGCGGGCCTCGGTGAGCGGCAGACCCGTCGTGCGGGCGACCTCCGCGATCACCGCGGCGGAGAACCCGGGCGGGGTGTTGATCCCCGTGCCCACCGCCGTGCCGCCCAGGGGGAGTTCGGCGAGGCGGGGCAGCGAGGCGTGCAGCCGCTCCACGCCGTGACGGATCTGCGCCGCGTAGCCGCCGAACTCCTGCCCCAGGGTGACGGGGGTGGCGTCCATCAGATGCGTACGGCCCGACTTCACGACCTCCGAGAATTCGGCCGATTTCCGCTCCAGGGCGGTGGCCAGGTGTTCGAGCGCCGGGATCAGGTCGGCGGTGACCGCGGCGGTCGCGGCGATGTGGATCGACGATGGGAACACGTCGTTCGACGACTGGGAGGCGTTGACGTGGTCGTTGGGGTGGACCTCGCGCCCGAGCCGCTCCGTGGCGAGTGTGGCCACGACCTCGTTGGTGTTCATGTTGGACGAGGTGCCGGAACCCGTCTGGAACACGTCGACGGGGAAGTGCTCGTCCCAGCGCCCCGCCACCACCTCCGCCGCGGCTTCCTGGATCGCGTCCGCGATGTCCGGATCCAGCACCTTCAGCTCGGCGTTGACCTTGGCCGCCGCTGCCTTGATCCGGGCCAGGGCCTCGATGTGGGCCCGCTCCAGCCGCTGCCCGGAGATGGGGAAGTTCTCCACCGCGCGCTGTGTCTGTGCCCGCCACTTCGCGTGGGCGGGCACCTTCACCTCGCCCATCGAGTCGTGCTCGACGCGGTACTGCGTGTCCTCGGCCGGTTCGCCCATGGTGTTGTTACCTCCTGCTGGAACGAGCGCGGTCGGCGCCCGCCGTATTCCGCTACTCCTGCCCCGGACCGCCGGACGGATCACGCCCGGCCGCGACGTTCACGCGTCCACCGGAGCCGCCGCCGGTGCGCCCGCACATGCCGAAGGGGCGCACCCGGTGGCCGGGGCGCCCCTTCGGCGGGGTGTGCGGTCAGCCGAGGCCGGGGCCGCGGACCGGGATGCTGGTGAAGGTCGGGGCCGGGGCGGGCTCGGTGAAGAAGTCGTTGCCCTTGTCGTCGACCACGACGAACGCGGGGAAGTCCTCGACCTCGATGCGCCAGACCGCCTCCATGCCGAGCTCCTCGTACTCGACGACCTCGACCTTCTTGATGCAGTCCTGCGCGAGGCGCGCGGCGGGGCCGCCGATCGAGCCGAGGTAGAAGCCGCCGTGCGCGTCGCAGGCGTCAGTGACCTGCTTGGAGCGGTTGCCCTTGGCGAGCATCACCTTGGAGCCGCCCGCCGCCTGGAACTGCGCGACGTAGCTGTCCATGCGGCCGGCCGTCGTCGGGCCGAAGGAGCCGGAGGCGTAGCCCTCGGGGGTCTTCGCCGGGCCCGCGTAGTAGACCGGGTGGTCCTTGAGGTACTGCGGCATCTCCTCGCCCGCGTCGAGCCGCTCCTTGATCTTGGCGTGCGCGATGTCGCGCGCCACGACCAGCGGGCCGGTCAGCGAGAGCCGGGTCTTGACCGGGTACTTGGTCAGCTCGGCGAGGATGTCGTCCATCGGCCGGTTGAGGTCGATCCGTACGACGTCACCCGCCTCGTCGAGGTGCTCGTCCGTGGTGTCCGGGAGGAAGCGCGCCGGGTCCTTCTCCAGCTGCTCCAGGAAGACGCCCTCGGCGGTGATCTTCGCGGTGGCCTGGCGGTCGGCCGAGCACGACACGGCGATGGCGACGGGCAGCGAGGCGCCGTGCCGGGGGAGGCGGACCACGCGCACGTCGTGGCAGAAGTACTTCCCGCCGAACTGGGCGCCGATGCCGATCTTCTGCGTCAGCTCGAAGACCTTCTCCTCCAGCTCCTTGTCCCGGAAGCCGTGGCCGGTCGGGGAGCCCTCGGCGGGCAGCTCGTCGAGGTAGTGCGCGGAGGCGTACTTCGCGGTCTTCAGCGCGAACTCGGCGGACGTGCCGCCGACGACGATCGCCAGGTGGTACGGCGGGCAGGCCGCCGTGCCCAGGGAGCGGATCTTCTCCTCCAGGAACTTCATCATGGAGGCCTCGTTGAGGACCGCCTTGGTCTCCTGGAAGAGGAACGACTTGTTGGCCGAGCCGCCGCCCTTGGCCATGAAGAGGAACTTGTACGCGCCGCCGTCCGTCGCGTACAGCTCGATCTGGGCCGGGAGGTTCGAGCCGGTGTTCTTCTCGTCCCACATGTTCAGCGGGGCCATCTGCGAGTAACGCAGGTTGAGCTTCGTGTACGCGTCGAAGATGCCGTGCGACAGGGCCTCCTCGTCACCGCCCTCGGTCAGGACGTTCTGCCCGCGCTTGCCCATGACGATCGCCGTACCGGTGTCCTGGCACATCGGCAGGACACCCGCGGCGGCGATGTTCGCGTTCTTCAGGAGGTCCAGCGCGACGAACTTGTCGTTCGACGACGCCTCGGGGTCGTCCACGATGCGGCGCAGCTGCGCCAGGTGGGCGGGCCGCAGATAGTGCGAGATGTCGTGCATGGCCTCGGCGGCGAGGGTGCGCAGGGCCTCCGGAGCCACCTTGAGGAACGTACGGCCGTCGGCCTCGAAGGTCGAGACGCCGTCGGCGGTCACCAGCCGGTACGGCGTGGTGTCCTCTCCCAGGGGGAGCAGATCGGAGTACGCAAACTCTGGCATTACGGCCATTCCTCACTCGGCGACAGCGGCTGACCACCCTTGGGCAGCGCATCAACCAGGGTAGAACGCCGTCGGCGCGCCGAGCCTGTGAGGTAGGGCTCACCCCGGAACGCTTGCTCCCGCACGGCGGATTCACATGCGGCGGATGCCGTGCGGGGCCGGAGAGGTGCTGTCGCGATCTATCGCGTTTCGGTACGCTGTCCCGGTGGACCTCGAGAAGCAGCCCCAGCAGCCCGTCGCTCCGGCCGGTCCCGCGCCCGCCGGGATCCGCGCATCCGACGCGGACCGCGACCGGATCGCGGACATCCTGCGGGACGCCATGGCGGAGGGCCGGCTGACGGCCGAGGAGCACTCCGAGCGGGTCGACCTGGTCTACCGGGCCAAGACCGTCGGCGAGCTCGAGCCACTGGTCCAGGACCTGCCGGTGACGGGCGGCGCCGCCCGCCCGGCCGCCTCGCCCTACGGTTACGGCCCCGAGGCGGCGACCGGGCCCGCCGAGAATCTGGTGGCGGTCTTCAGCAGCTCCACCCGCAGGGGCCGTTGGCGTGTCGGCGGGCGTACGAACGCCTTCTCGCTCTTCGGCAGCGTGGAGATCGACCTGACCGAGGCGCTGTTCGGCCAGCGTCTGACGGTCATCAACGCGACGTCCATCTTCGGCAGTGTCGAGATCAAGGTCCCCGAGAACATCTCGCTGCGCGGCAGCGGAACGGGCATTTTCGGCAATTTCGAGGTCGACACGCTGGAATCCACCGACCCCGAGGCGCCGGTGGTCGTCGTGAACGGCTACTCCGTATTCGGGAACGTCGAGGCAAAGCCCAAGCGTGGCAAGCTCATCACCAACCTCCAACGGCAGTTGCGCAAACACCTCGGCCACTGAGGCCGCAGCACCGCGAATTCCGGCCAGCGGGCGACGTGATGGCGTTGCGGGGGGCCGGAAGGCGGCGCCACTCAGTGCATAGGCGTGCGTACAGCGGGTAGGGAGAGCTGCATCGCCTCTCGCTCACGAAGTCGAAGCCGTCGTCAGGAGTGGACCGTGCTGCACATGCCGCATCAGCCCCTGCAGGTCGCCGCCGTGCCGTCCCAGCGCACACCCGCGCGGGAGGACCAGGCGGGGCCCTGGCACTCGGAGGCTGTGTGCCGCCGGGACGAAGCCGGGCTGTTCTTCGCCCCGTCGAAGGAGCCGACCGCTGCCCGGCTCGCCCGTGAGGAGGCCGCGAAACAGGTCTGTGCGAGGTGCCCGGTGATGGTGGAGTGCCGGGAGCACGCGCTCCTGCAGCCCGAGCCCTACGGGGTGTGGGGCGGCCTCACCGCCGCCGAACGCCGCGTGGTGCTCGCCCGGCGCCGCAGGCGCGACATGGAGCTCAAGGCCGCGGCCCCGACGGGACGCATAGCCGGCTGAGGTCCGCGCGCACGGAGGGGGGCCGCCCGGCCGGGCGGCCCCCCTCCGTGCGCGTCGGGGCTACTTCGCGCGGTCGAAGTCGATCGCGCTGTAGGCGCGCAGCTTCGACAGCCGGTGCGTCGAGTCGATCCTGCGGATCGTGCCCGACTTGGACCGCATCACCAGGGACTCCGTGCCGGCCGTCTCTCCGCGGTACCGCACACCGCGCAGGAGTTCGCCGTCGGTGATCCCCGTGGCGACGAAGAAGACGTTGTCCCCGCTGACGAGGTCGTCCGTCGACAGGACCCGGTCCAGGTCGTGGCCGGCGTCCAGGGCCCGCTGCCGCTCGGCCTCGTCCTTGGGCCAGAGCTTGCCCTGGATGACACCGCCCAGGCACTTTATGGCGCAGGCCGAGATGATGCCCTCCGGGGTGCCGCCGATGCCCATGAGCAGGTCGACGCCGGTCCCCTCGCGGGCCGCCATGATCGACCCGGCGACGTCGCCGTCGGAGATGAACTTGATCCGGGCGCCGGTCTCCCGGATCTCCCTGACCACGTTCTCGTGCCGGGGCCGGTCCAGGATGACGACGGTGACGTCCTCCGGGGCCGAGCTCTTGGCCTTCGCGACGCGCCGGATGTTCACGGACACGGGAGCGTTGATGTCGACGAAGTCGGCGGCCTCGGGGCCGGTGACCAGCTTGTCCATGTAGAAGACGGCGGAAGGGTCGAACATCGCGCCGCGGTCCGCGGCGGCCAGTACGGCGATCGCGTTGGGCATGCCCTTCGCGTTGAGCGTGGTGCCGTCGATCGGGTCGACGGCGATGTCGACCTCGGCTCCGGTGCCGTCGCCGACGCGCTCGCCGTTGAACAGCATGGGGGCTTCGTCCTTCTCGCCTTCACCGATGACGACGATGCCGTTCATCGACACCGTGGAGACGAGCGTGCGCATGGCTTTGACCGCGGCGCCGTCGGCGCCGATCTTGTCGCCGCGGCCGACCCAGCGCCCGGCGGCCATGGCGGCGGCCTCGGTGACCCGCACCAACTCCAGGGCCAGGTTGCGGTCGGGGGCCTCGGGGGAGACCTCGAGCTGGGACGGCAGATGATGCTCGGACATCGGAGCGCACCTTTCTGTACGACGACGACCGGAAAAGAGGGTGCTGTGACTCTATCGGTAGGTCGATAAAATGAGCAGAGCGGGTCACGTATGAGCGGGTGCCCGCTGGCCGGACGCCCGGCGGCCCATGCCACCATTGAGTCCGTGGCAAGCAAGCGAGGCAAGCAGACCGTCCGGGACATGATCCTGTCGATGCTCGTGATCACCGCAGTGGCGGGCGTCGTCTACATCTTCATCCCGCACGACGACAAGGCCGACCCCCTCAAGGCGGTCGACTACCGGGTCGAGCTCGCGACGGCCCGTCGCGCCGCGCCGTACCCCGTGGCCGCCCCGGCAGGGCTGCCCGGAGACTGGAAGCCGACCTCCGTCTCGTACGAGGGGCAGAACGGCTCGGGATGGCACCTCGGTTTCCTCGACCCGGACGAGAAGTACGTGGCCGTCGAGCAGTCGACGACCCCGGCGAAGAAGTACGTCCCCGAGGTCAGCCGGGACGCCGAGAACACCGGGCGCACGCGCGAGGTCTCGGGCCGGGACTGGGAGATCTGGGACGGGCCGAAGTACGACGCGCTGGTGCTGCACGCCGAGGGTGTGACGACGGTGGTCACCGGCTCGGCCCCCGCGGACCGGCTCGCGGAGATGGCCGCCGCGCTGAAGACGGCCCCCGCCGCCTCCGGCGCTCCCGCCGCTTCCTGACTGCCCCGTACCACCGGAAGAGCCCCACGACGCCGAGCGTCGTGGGGCTCTTCCGGTGGTACGGTCCGCTGTTCCCAGGAGGCCGGCCGCCTCCGGGGAGGGGATCAGACAGTCGTGATGACCTCGTCGTAGGACAGACGCGGCAGACGCGGGAACCAGGCGTCCTCGCCCGGCTTGCCGATGTTGACGGCCATGATCAGCTTGTGGTCGCCGTCCAGGAACTCCTTCTCGATGCCCGCGGCGTCGAAGCCGGTCATCGGGCCGGCGGCCAGGCCGGCGGCGCGGACGCCGATGATGAAGTAGGCGGCCTGCAGCGTGGCGTTGAGCGCGGCCGACTGCTCGCGGACCGGGCGCTCGGAGAAGAACGCGTCCTTGGCCTGCGGGAAGTGCGGCAGGAGTGCCGGGAGTTCCTCGTGGAACTCGTGGTCCGCCACCAGCAGCGCGACCAGCGGGGCGGCGGAGGTCTTCGGCCGGTTGCCCTCGGCCATGTGCTTCACGAGGCGCTCGCGGCCCTCCGGCGTACGGACCAGGACGACGCGCAGCGGCGACTGGTTGAAGGCCGTGGGGCCGTACTTGACCAGGTCGTAGATCGCCTGGACCTGCTCGTCGGTCACCGGCTCGTCGGTGAACGTGTTGGCAGTGCGGGCCTCACGGAAGAGGAGGTCCTGGGCGGCGGGGTCAAGAACGAGGGACATCTGGAGCGTTACCTTCCGGGCAGTACGGGTCAAGCGACACGATCACCGTAACCGAGGGATAGATTAAAGTTCAACTAAATCTGTCCCGGAGTGATCCACCGCACAGCGACCCCCGAAGCGCTGCCGGAACGTCTACTCCGTGTCGCCACCGGCCTCCGAGGGCTCCTCGGGGCGTGCCAGCGCCGCGTCCAGCCGGGCCCGCGCACCCTCCAGCCAGTGCCGGCACACCTTCGCCAGCTCCTCGCCGCGCTCCCACAGGGCCAGCGACTCCTCCAGCGTCGTGCCGCCCGCCTCCAGGCGGCGTACGACCTCGATCAGCTCGTCCCGCGCCTGCTCGTACCCGAGCGTGCCCGTCGCGGCAGCCGTCGTCGTCCCGTCGTCCGTCATGCCGACCACCCTATGCGCGGGGTCGGACAAACCCGGCCGCTCACTCCGCGACCCGTACGGTGAACTCGCCCTCGGAGACCCGCGCCCGCAGCTCCTCGCCCGGCGCCCCGGCATCCGCGGGGGAGCGCACCACATGGCCGTCCGGCCGCTGCAGCACCGCGTATCCCCGCTCCAGCGTCGCCGCCGGCGAGAGCGCCACGACCCGGGCCCGGGTGTGCGCGAGCTCCGAGTCGGCGCGGTCCAGCAGGTGCCCGAGGACCCTGCGGCTCCGCCCCACCAGTGCGTCGACCTCCGCTTCCCGCTCGTCCACCATCCGCTGCGGCCGCTCCATGGAGGACCTGCCCAGCGCATGCGCCAGCCCCCGCTCCTCCCGGTCGATCAGCCCCCGCACGGTCCGCAGCGCCCGGTCCCGGAGCTGCTGGACACGGTCGAGCTCCTCACCCACGTCCGGCACGACCTTCTTCGCCGCGTCCGTCGGCGTCGACGCCCGCACATCGGCCACCAGGTCGAGCAGGGGGGAGTCAGGTTCGTGACCGATCGCGGAGACCACCGGTGTGCGGCACGCCGCCACCGCCCGGATCAGCGCCTCGTCGGAGAACGGCAGCAGGTCCTCGACGCTGCCGCCACCACGGGCGACCACGATCACGTCGACCTCGGGCAGCCCGTCCAGCTCATGGACCGCCTGGACCACCTGGTTCACGGCGTGCACACCCTGCACCGCGGTGTTGCGCACCTCGAAGCGCACCGCCGGCCAGCGCCGCCTGGCGTTCTCCAGCACATCGCGCTCCGCCGCCGACGCCCGTCCTGAGACCAGGCCGATCAGCTGCGGCAGGAAGGGCAGCGGCTTCTTCCGGTCCAGGGCGAAGAGCCCCTCGGAGGCCAGCGACTTCTTCAGCTGCTCCAGCCGCACCAGCAGCTCGCCGATGCCCACCGGCCGTATCTCCGTGGCCCGCAGGGACAGCTGCCCGCGCGGGGCGTACCACTCGGGCTTGGCGAGGACGACCACCCGCGCGCCCTCCGTCACCACATCGGCGATCCGGTCGAAGACCTGCCGGAAGCAGGTCACGCTCACCGAGATGTCGTGGGAGGGGTCGCGCAGCGTCAGGAACACGACCCCGGCGCCGGGCCGGCGTGACAGCTGGGTGATCTGCCCCTCGACCCAGACGGCACCGAGCCGGTCGATCCAGCCGCCGATCAGCCGGGACACGTCGCCGACGGGCAGCGGGGCTTCCGGGGACGTAGTGAGAGCCATACGGGCGAGCGTATCGGCCGGTACGGACAATCAGGCCGCCCGCCGCCCCCACTGCACCGCGAGGACCACCAGTCCGATCCCCAGCCAGCACACCCCCACCAGCTGGGCGCTCGTCGTCGCCTCCAGGATCACCGCGACCAGCACACCCGCGCCCACCACCGGCACCACGATGTGGCGCCACCAGCTCGGCGGCCCTTCCATCCGGCGTACGGCGAACCAGCCGACCACCGACGCGTGCAGCAGCACGAACGCGGTGAGCGCGCCCACGTTCACGACCGACACCAGGTGGTCGAGGCCGTCGTCGCGCCGGGCCGCCCACACCGCCGCCACCAGCGTCACGACCGCGGCGCACGCGACCGCGACACGCGGCACCCCGGACCGGCTGTCGACCCGGGACAGGAACGACGGCAGCCGCCCCTCCCGCCCCATCGCGAACACCAGCCGGCCGGCCGCCGCCTGCCCCGCCAGCGCCGCGAAAGCCGCGCCGATCGCCTTGCTGACGGCCACCAGATCATGCAGCCAGGAGCCGACCGAGGCGTCCACCGCGTCGTAGAACGCGGACCCCTGCTTCACCGGATCCGCGGCCAGCTCCGCCGAGCTCACCGGTTCCAGCAGCGCCGCCAGATACGACTGGGCCACGAACAGCGCCCCGGCGAGCACCAGGCAGAACAGGACCGCCCGCGCCACCTTCGCCGAACCCCCCGTCACCTCCTCGGCGAACGAGGCGATCGCGTCGAACCCCAGATAGGACAGCACCGCGACGGACACCGCGCCCAGCACCGCCGTCATCGAGAACCCGGTGTCCCCGGTGAGCGGCGTCAGCCAGCCGCGCTGCGCCCCGTCCCTGGCCAGCACCACCACCGCCGACACCACGAACACCAGCAGCACCACGATCTCCATGGCGAGCACCGCGAAGCCCACCCGGGCCGCCGCCCGTACGCCCCACAGGTTGAGCAGCGTCGTCACCACGACCGCGATCGCCGTCCACACCCACCGCGACACCTCGGGGACCAGCGCGTTCATCGCGATCCCGGAGAAGAGATAGGCGACGGCCGGGATGAGCAGGTAGTCGAGCATCGCCATCCAGCCGGCGATGAACCCCGGCCCCTCCCCGAGCCCCTTGCGGGCGTACGCGAAGACCGACCCGGCGAGCGGGGCCACGCGCACCATCTGGGCGTAGCTGAACGCGGTGAAGGCCATCACCACCGTCGCCACGAGATACACCAGCGCCACGGCACCGTCGGACCTGGCGTCCAGGGTGCCGAAGACTCCGACCGGGGCCATGGGTGCGATGAACAGCAGCCCGTAGACCACCAGGTCCCGGAACCCGAGTGTCCGCCGCAGCTTTCCCTCTTCCGCGCTGCTCCCCGCCATGAACCCTCCGTCGCTGGTTGCGTACGCATCAGTCTCGCGACCCCACCGACCCGGCGCCTGTTCGGTACGGCCTTACGATGGGACGCATGACTGCTTCTCCTGCCCGCCGTGTCCTGCTCGCAGCGCCCCGTGGCTACTGCGCGGGCGTGGACCGCGCCGTGATCGCCGTCGAGAAAGCACTGGAGCAGTACGGTGCCCCGGTCTACGTCCGTCACGAGATCGTGCACAACAAGTACGTCGTGCAGACCCTCGAGAAGAAGGGCGCGATCTTCGTCGACGTGACCGCGGAGGTGCCCGAGGGCTCCATCGTGATGTTCTCCGCACACGGGGTCGCCCCGACCGTCCACGCCGAGGCCGCCGAGCGCAAGCTCGCCACGATCGACGCGACCTGCCCGCTGGTCACCAAGGTCCACAAGGAAGCCGTCCGCTACGCCAAGGAGGACTACGACATCCTCCTGATCGGCCACGAGGGCCACGAGGAAGTCATCGGCACGAGCGGCGAGGCCCCCGACCACATCACGCTGGTCGACGGCCCCGACGACGTGGCGAACGTCGAGGTCCGCGACGAGTCGAAGGTCGTCTGGCTCTCCCAGACCACGCTCTCCGTCGACGAGACGATGGAGACCGTCGGCGCGCTCAAGCAGAAGTTCCCGAACCTCCTCTCCCCGCCTAGCGACGACATCTGCTACGCCACGCAGAACCGCCAGATCGCGGTGAAGAAGCTGGCCGAGGACGCCGAGCTGGTCATCGTCGTCGGCTCGAAGAACTCCTCCAACTCGATCCGCATGGTCGAGGTCGCCCTGGACGCCGGCGCCCCCGCCGCCCACCTCGTGGACTTCGCCGCCGAGATCGACGAGGCGTGGCTGGAGGGCGTCACCACCGTCGGACTCACCTCCGGCGCCTCGGTGCCCGACGTCCTCGTCGACGGCGTGCTGGAGTGGCTGGGCGAGCGGGGTTACGCGGACGTGGAGACGGTGAAGACGGCCGACGAGTCGATCACCTTCTCGCTGCCCAAGGAGCTCCGGCGCGACCTGCGGGCCGAGGCAGCCGCGCTCTCCGCGAAGTGACCGGGGCGCGCCCGGCTGCAGGCCGGGCGCCCCGGGTACACCCGCCGGATCGCCCTTCCGGGGAGTGATCCTCGCCACCTGCCCGTACCGTGGATCACATGGAGATCTTCGGTGTGGATATCGGCGGTTCGGGGATCAAGGGTGCGCCCGTTGACCTGGACCGCGGAGAACTGGCGCAGGAGCGCCACAAGGTACTGACACCTCACCCGGCCACGCCCGAGAGCGTGGCCGACGGTGTGGCCGAGGTCGTCGGCCATTTCGACTGGCGGGGGCCGGTCGGCATCACGTTCCCCGGAGTCGTCACCGGCGGCATCACCAGGACCGCGGCCAACGTGGACAAGGGCTGGGTCGACAAGGACGCCCGGGCGCTGCTCAGTGACCGTATCGGGCAGTCCGTCACGATCCTCAACGACGCCGACGCGGCGGGTGTCGCCGAGATGACGTTCGGGGCGGGCCGCGACCGCAAGGGCACGGTCATCATGCTGACCCTCGGTACGGGCATCGGCAGCGCGGTCTTCACCGACGGGCAGCTCGTCCCCAACACGGAGCTCGGCCACCTGGAACTGCACGGCCACGACGCGGAGAAGCGCGCATCCACGAAGGCCAAGGAGGACGAGGACCTCAGCTGGCACCACTGGGCGCACCGGGTGCAGAAATACCTGGTCCACGTGGAGATGCTGTTCTCGCCCGAGCTCTTCATCATCGGCGGGGGCGTCAGCCGTAAGGCGGAGAAGTTCCTGCCGCTCATCGAACACGTACGGGCCGAGATGGTCCCGGCCCAGCTGCAGAACAACGCGGGCATCGTCGGAGCGGCCATGGCGGCCGCCGGCAAGTAGCTTCTAGGCGCGGGGGCGGCGGGCCGCCCGGTCGGCCCTGACCAGGTGCCGCTGCCGCTCCCGCATCTGCCGGATCTTCCGTACGGAGGCGATGAGACCCGCGATGAGCGTGCCCCCGTACAGCCAGCCCGCCTGGACGGCGAGCGCGGTCACGACGGCCATCGCCTGTCCGCCGAAGCCGCCCGTGCCCCCGGCGACGGGGACCACGCCGACCGCGAAGGCGATGGGCACGATGATCGGGGCGGTCACCAGGTCGGCGGGCCGCACCCAGAGGGCGGTCAGGGCGCTGACGGGCAGGAAGAGCAGCCCGTACACGAGCTCCGAACCGCCGAAGAGCAGCCGGCCGACGCAGGCCAGCAGGAACATCGTCAGGGCCGCGAAGAGACCGGCGCCGATGCCGGTCAGCCGGGGGTTGGGGAATCTGCGCAGCGCCAGGACCACGGGCGGGGCCCCGCGCCGGGGCCCTGGGCCCGGGCCGGCCGCCGGCGCCGGGGCGACCGCAACCGCCACCGGATAACCGGCCGCACCCGTCACCTCGCCGAGGCCGCCGGGCGGTGCCGGCCGGCCCTGCGGGGACTGGGTGCGCTGCGGGGTACGTGTCCTGTGCTGCTCCACCCCGACAACCTAGGACGCCGGGTGCACTCTTTCGGGCGTTGGACACGCGCTTTGGGTGACCTTGGCGTTGCGTTCGATACCGCACGGCCGAAACATGACCGTTCGGCCCTGGACCGGCTCCCGGCGGGCCCTTCCCCGATCCCCGTCCCCGCACCCGTGACGGGCCGACCGGCCCCGCCCGTAAACTGGAGAATCGGTCCACCCCCGGCCCGCCCGCACAGCCCCTCTCCTCACTTCAGGAAGTCGCCAAAGTGTCGCTCACGATCGGAATCGTCGGCCTGCCGAATGTCGGCAAGTCGACCCTTTTCAACGCCCTGACCAAGAACGACGTGCTGGCGGCCAACTACCCGTTCGCCACCATCGAGCCGAACGTCGGCGTCGTGGGCGTCCCCGACCCGCGCCTGAACAAGCTCGCCGAGATCTTCAGCTCGCAGAAGCTGCTCCCCGCCACGGTCGACTTCGTCGACATCGCGGGCATCGTGCGGGGCGCGAGCGAGGGCGAGGGCCTGGGCAACAAGTTCCTCGCGAACATCCGCGAGTCCGATGCGATCTGCCAGGTCATCCGCGCCTTCAAGGACGAGAACGTCGTCCACGTCGACGGCAAGGTCTCGCCCAAGGACGACATCGAGACGATCAACACCGAGCTGATCCTCGCCGACCTCCAGTCCGTCGAGAAGGCCGTCCCGCGCCTGACGAAGGAGGCCCGCCTCCAGAAGGACAAGGTCGCGGTCCTCGCCGCGGTCGAGGACGCCCAGAAGATCCTCGAGGCGGGCGACACGCTCTTCTCCCAGGGCATCACGGCCGGCACCGAGAAGGGCCGCCTGCTCCACGAGCTGCACCTGCTCACGACGAAGCCCTTCCTGTACGTGTTCAACGTCGACGAGGACGAGCTCGTCGACGAGGACTTCAAGAACGAGCAGCGCGCCCTGGTCGCCCCGGCGGAGGCCATCTTCCTCAACGCCAAGATCGAGTCCGAGCTGATCGAGCTCGACGACGACGAGGCCCTCGAACTCCTCCAGTCCATGGGCCAGGAGGAGCCCGGCCTGGCCACCCTCGGCCGCGTCGGCTTCGACACCCTGGGCCTCCAGACCTACCTCACGGCAGGCCCGAAGGAAGCCCGCGCCTGGACGATCAAGAAGGGCGCCACGGCTCCGGAGGCGGCCGGTGTGATCCACACCGACTTCCAGAAGGGCTTCATCAAGGCGGAGATCGTCTCCTTCGACGACCTCGTCGAGACGGGCTCGGTCGCGGAGGCCCGCTCCAAGGGCAAGGCGCGCATGGAGGGCAAGGACTACGTGATGCAGGACGGCGACGTCGTGGAGTTCCGCTTCAACGTCTAATACGTTCGGCCAAAGGCCGTCTGACCTGCGACGGAGCGGGTTGGGCGGCCTTTGCGGTCCGCACGGAGTCCGCAGCGTGCTGACTTCGGTCAGCGCGCGGGGGAGCGGCTATGCCGCTTCGTCGACCTGCGGCTGGGTATCGGCGGACTGGTCCGCGTACGCCTTGTCGACGGCAGCCCGGGTCCGCTCCTCGGAGTCGGGCCACAGGTGGGTGTAGATGTTCAGCGTCATGGCCGCGTTGGTGTGGCCGAGGCGCTCGGAGACCGTCTTCACGGACTCGCCGTGCTTGATCAGCAGGCTGGCGTAATGGTGCCGGAGGGCGTCGTGGGGTCCGGTGCCCTTCGGTATGCCGGCCTTCGCGCAGGCGGGCCGCCAGGATCCGTCCATGAAGTGCGTGTAGACCACGGGCCCGCCCTGCGGCGCCGTGAAGATCCAGCTCTCGGGCCCATCGGCGGGGAAGTCCCGCAGGTGGGCCTTCATCGCATCCACCGCTATGCGGGGGAGCGGGACCGTGCGGTGTGATCGAGCGGTCTTGGGCGGGCAGACGTACACGCCGTGCTTGGCGGTCTGCTGGACCTGCTGCTCGACCGAGACGGTGGCGTGCAGCAGGTCCACGTGCCGGAGCTGGAGGCCGAAGAGTTCGCCGGGGCGGAGCCCCGTGCATGCGCCCAGCAGGACCAGGCCCCTGTAGCGGCCGGGTATCTCCTCGGCCAGCGTCCGCACCTGCTCGACGGCCAGGGGTACGACCTTTTTCCTCGGGACTGAGGGCAGCTTCGCGTCGGTGCAGGGGTTGTGCGGAATCATGCGGTCGCGGACTGCTGCCCGGAAGACGGCGTTGACCGTGTTGAAGACGGTGCGTGAGGTGCTCGCGGCGAGCTTGTGGGTGGTTGTCAGGCTGGTGATCCAACTCTGCACGTCACCGGGCTTGATCGCGCCGAGTGCTCGCTTCTCCCAGACGGGGAAGGCGTAGCAACGCAGGTGCTGGGCTACGGCCTTGGCCGTCGACGGCCGGTGCGGCTGGCTGGCCCGCCACTCCTCCGCGTACTCCTTGAAGGGCTTCTTCGCCGAACGCGGGTCGACGTACTGCCCGGTGACCACGCTGGTCGTGACCTCGTCGAGCCAGCGCTGGGCGTCGATCTTGCGGTCGAAGTGGCGGGCGTGTTCCTTGCCGTCGAGATCGCGGTAGCGGGCACGCCATTTGCCGTTGGGTCGCTTCTGGATGTTCGCCAAGTGGCTTCTCCTTCGTGCTGGCTGTCAGTAGTGGCCGCCGTCCTCGATGTCGCTGGTGAGGGTGCGAGCGTCCCGCTCGTCGCCCATGAGGCGGAGGCACTGCTCGTTGATCGCGCGTGAGCTGTCGGGGTGTGCCTTGATGTGGTCGGCGACGGCGACCACGGCGCGGTGCAGGCGGTCGCGGGCGTCGCGAGTTTCGTAGAACGCTTCGACGGCTTCCTGGACGAGTCGTCGGCTGTCGATGTCGAGCCCTTCCAAGGGCGGTGACATGAGCTCTTCGAGGGGCAGTTCGAAGACGCGGGAGAAGGCGAGCGCCTCGTCGAGGTTGATCCGACGGCGGGGTGAGCACCGCGTCCAGCAAGCGGCACAGAACAGCTTCCACCTCATGGACCAGCTCTTGGCGGACGGCACGGCTCATGGTTCCTGATGTCTCCACCGGTTCCGACAGCCGCGGACTGATCGCCTACCTCTTCGGCCCCGGCCGCCGCGACGAGCACACCAACCCTCACATCGTCGCCGCCTGGGACATGGCCGGCGCCCCGGACCCCGGCCGCGACCCAGCAGCCACCTACTCCCAGCTCGCCAGGCGACTCGACCACCACGTCGACCTCCGCACCCGCGAGCTCGGCGGCAAGAAGCCACCACAGCACGTCTGGCACTGCCCGGTCCGCACCGCCCCCGGCGACCGCTACCTCACCGACACCGAATGGGCTGAAGTCGCCCGCCGCGTCGTGCACGCCACGGGCATCGCCCCCGACGGCGACGAGAAGGCATGCCGATGGATCGCGGTACGCCACGCCGACGACCACATCCACATCATGGCCACCACCGTCCGCGCCGACGGACGCCGCCCACGCACCCACCAGGACGGCCGACGGGCCCAGGCGGAGTGCCGCAGGATCGAGACCGAGTTCGGACTGCGCCGCCTGAAGTCCGGCGACCTCACCGCGCCTCGAACCCCCACCGGCGCCGAACGCGCCAAGGCCGAGCGCCAGGGCCAGACCGTGACGGCACGGCAGTGGCTGCGCGAGCGGGCGTACGCGGTCGCAGCCGCCGTACACACCGAGGCCGACTACTTCACCGTTCTGCAGTCCCTCGGCATCAAGGTCAAGACGCGTCTCGGCCCCGAGAGCGGCGACGTGATCGGCTACAGCGTCGCCGCACCCAGCGACACGAACAGTGCTGGCGAACCGGTCTGGTACGGCGGCTCGAAGCTCGCACCTGACCTATCGATCAACCGCCTCCGCGAACGCCTCCCCGACCAGGAGATAGCCGACCGCCCCAGGTTCGCGGGAGACCCTGCCGGGCCGTGGGAGCACGCCGTCACCGCGATTCAGACGGCGCACACCGCCCTCGACTCCGACGACGATGCCACCGCCCAGGCCCACCTCGCCGCCTTCGGCGAGGCCCTCTACAACATCGCCAGCGCCACACCCGGCCCACACCGCGCAGAGCTACGCGCCGCCGCCTCGGCCTTCAACCGCGCCCGCCGATCCGCTACCCGCGCCGACCACCAAGCAGCCCACGCCCTGCGCCAAGCCGCCAAGGAACTTGCCTACGCCTCCAACGAACCCGGCGGACTCGCCATCGCCCTGCTCTTCGCCACCGTGCACCTGGCCCGCGCCGCCGCCAAGTGGCACGAGCAGCGCGGCCACCAACAGCAAGCCGCAGCAGCCGACGAAGCCTTCCGCCACCTCCAGGCTGGCTACCAGCAGGCCGCCGCACTCGTCCTGGCAGACCTGACCCGCCGCACACCACGGGCCGGGACCGCCCGCCGCTTCGAGCAGGACCTCCGCGCGGCCCTCCCCGACCACGCCGACCGCATCATGGCCGACCCCTCCTGGCCTGCGCTGACCACCACCCTCGCCCGCGCCGAGACCGACGGCCACAACTCCCGACACCTCCTAGCCGAAGTGAGTTCCCAGCGGGACCTCGACAGCGCCGAGAACCCCGCCGAGGTCCTCAACTGGCGCATCACCGCGCAGCCGAACAAACGGGCGCAAGCCGCCCGCGGGCGACGCACCATCAGCGGCGCCTCGTGCGTCTCCACCACACTGCACCCTCCGGCAATACCGATGGCTATGAGGCCCGCCGAACGCGGTCAGCGCCGCTGACTCCGGTCAGATGCCCTCGCTGTCCGTCGCGGCGAGGGCATCTGACCTTCTGTCCCAGACTCGCGCCAGGCTCCTTCGACCTAGCTCGAAGGGACGGGCGGAACAGGCCGCATGGTAAGCAGCTGCCCCGGCCTCTCCTAGCCAGAAGCCCGATGAAGGGACTGGCTTGGGGGAGACCGACGCAACCACCCCAGCGCGTGACGTTGCCAGGGGGCTCCCGCGCCCGAGGGGGTGACTCCGCGGAGGATCTCACCGCGGAGGCGGAGGGCTTCACGACAGGTCGTCGTCCACGAGCTGCTGCATTCACAATTCCGCCGCAACACTATGCAGTTCGAGGTTATGATGACCGCCCTCGCACCCAACTGCGTGACGTCAATTGCCAAAGCCAGCAGTGCCTCGACAGTTTGGGGCACCGAACGGGCAGGGGTATCGCTCGTGACCACCGTTGATGAACAGATCAAGAGTGCGGATGAGGCAATCTGCCGGAATATCGCGTCGCTCACCGACCAGCGGGCACTGCTCTCACAGAATGTCCTCGCCCAGCTCCGCAATCTAGTCGAGGGGGTTTCGGTACGTCTTCATACTGGCCGGTCTGACGCCGAGTTCAACTACGCGGCCGTAGAGCCCGGACTCGCCTTCGCTAAATCCAAGGCAAAGCTCAATTTCCTCGGAAAATTCCACAAGCTCATCCAGATGAGCGCCTCCCACTACACCCTGGACGGGGATGCCTCCGAGCGGCTGATGCTCAAGTACTACGAGTATCTCCATCGCATCCGCAGCCTACTCAAGGACAGCTGCGGGATCGCAGCATTGACGAATCTCGAGGCATTCCCGGTCGACCTCGATCCATCACTGCGAGAGTATCACGAGAAAATCGCCGCGAGGATCGATTTGGTTCGTCCGACACCTACGTCGGACGCCGGGGCACGAAGCCGGTACTACATCCACAAGACACGCCCATTCTTCGTCGGAGGTCGAATCTTCTATGAGGTCACCTTCTATCGAGCTGTCAATAAGGTGAGCAAGTTTGACCGCATCATCGCCTTCACCGAAATCGACATGACCGACGAGTACGCGGCGATGCTTTCGCTCCAAAGCGACTCGATCGAGGTGCTCGGTCAGTCGATGCCGATCACGATCATCCGTGAGTGGGAAGTTTCCATCCGTCCGTGCGAGTTCAAGAACTTCGCTCGCCTTCTGGATATCGACATAACTGTTCGGACTAACTCTCCGGAGTACCGCTACCTGATGCATGGGCTGACCGCGAGTTCGGGCAACTTGCTCGACTTGATTGACATGCCCGACGACGAGTACGCGAGGGCGAAGACAACAGGTACGGCTGGCGCTAGCCAGCCGCAGATTTTCTCCATGCTGGATGAAGCACGCCGCATCGTGAGGTCAGCAACTCCGGGCCACAACGTAATCCGTTATCTAATGCTGCGGATGTACAACCAGGTTCTGAAGCCGCAGTATTCCTGGCAAGAATGCGGCCGTCTCTCCGGGATGAAACTCCAGTTTGGCTGCATTCCGTTCGACACTATGCCGCTCTGCACCTCACTGCCGGGACACAATCCGAGGTATTGGGATCTTGTTGAGAGCGTCGGCATGACCGGGCGAAGCCATGAACTACTCGCTCGGCGTGTGAAAAACAACGTGGATCGTCACGGAATTCTCTACACTCCTGAGGCCGATCTCGTGGAGCTCGGAGATGTCAACGAATTGATCTCTACCTACAACAAAAAGCTCTACTATAAGCACAGAGATCGCCGACTCGTCCTGGATAAAGGACACGTCTTTATCTGTGGGTACGAGGACGATACCGTCGCCATCGTCGAGAAGCTCCAGGAGCGTGCATCGTCCGGAATCGACGGTTACAGCCAAGCCGTCGATCATTGGCTCGATGAGACACTTCGCGGAATGGACGACGAGGGTAAGAAGGATGCGCTCAGAAGGTTGTTCAGCCAGTCGCGCGTGGCGTTGATCTACGGCGCGGCCGGCACTGGAAAGTCAACGATGGTGGACCACATCGCGAAATACTTCAACGACAAGGAGAAACTCTTTCTCGCGCACACCAACCCGGCGATCGACAACCTCAAGCGAAAGGTGAATGCGCAGAACTCAACTTTCCGGACGATCAGTAGCCAGATCTACAGAAGCGCCATGGATCCGGAGTGCGACCTCCTCGTCATCGATGAGTGCAGCACAGTCAGCAACACTGACCTTCTCAAGGTGCTGGAGAAGACGTCCTTCAAGTTGCTCGTGCTCGTGGGCGACGTCTACCAGATTGAGTCGATCCAGTTCGGAAATTGGTTCGGCATCATTCGATCCTTCATCCCGGTCGCGTCAGTATTCGAACTAACAACACCCTTCAGAACAAAAAACGAATCACTCCTAGGCTTTTGGGATAAGGTACGGAACACTAACGATGACATCGCCGAGGTGATGGCTCGCAACGGATACTCGACCGTGCTCGACAAGACACTGTTCGAAGCCCAGCGCGACGACGAGATCATCTTGTGTCTGAACTATGATGGCTTGTACGGCATCAATAACATCAACCGCTTTCTCCAGAGCAGCAACCCTGGTGCAGCGACCGCTTGGCGCGTCTCCACGTATAAGGTCGGCGATCCGGTTCTCTTTAACGAGACTGAGCGATTCCGGCCTCTGATCTACAACAACCTGAAGGGCCGAATTGTCGATATCGAGCGCTTCCCTGGGCGGATCCAGTTCGACGTCGAACTCGACCGAACGGTAAGCGAGTTCGACGTTGACGGTGAGGAACTGGAGTGGATGGGGGACGCGACCGTGCGATTCTCTGTCTACGACTACGACATCAGCGACGAGGACGATGACTCACTGAACACCACCGTGCCGTTTCAGGTGGCCTATGCAGTTTCGATCCACAAGGCACAGGGTCTCGAGTACGACTCCGTCAAGATCGTCATCACCGACGCCAACGAGAATGACATCACACATAGCATCTTCTATACGGCCGTCACTCGGGCGCGTGAGCGTCTGCGGATCTTCTGGACGCCAGAGACGCAACAAGCCGTTCTCAAGGGGCTCCAGCGGAGCTTCAACCCGAAGGATGTCGCTCTTCTATCTAGCCGTCGTGGCCTTACTCCGGTCGCTGGAACTCGACGATCCGCCTGACCGTTCGGTGTGACGGATGGCGGCTGTCTCCGATCCTCAGGTCCGACAGGGCATTGGGCTCCGCATGAGTTGAGTCTCGGCCCCTGGCCGCGCCCAGGGTAGTCGGGCGCCACGACGCACCCTGATGCTCTCGTTGATCGTGACAGCGAGGGCATCAGTCGTCAGGCGGCGCGGGCTGGGCAACTGCGAGGCCCATGCCGTGACCTCGGTCAGGTGCTCAGGCCGCAGCCCGAGGTGTGGGTCGGGCTGAACAAGGAGGGTCGTCGCTCCCTTCGCAGTGCGCTCGGTCGCCCATTCACGGTCGAGGCTGGTGAAGTCGTCGTCGATCCAGACAGCGGGAGCGTCCTCCAGCCATGCGTCGACGTGGTCGCGTTTCCAGAGGTAGCCGTTGGGATGGCTACTTGTGATCTGTGGGCGTGGGAGGTCGACGTACGGCAGGTCTGGCAGACCCAGGAGGGGGCCGATGAGAGTGGCGGCGTCCTGCCGCCAGCTGGTGTACCAGACCGGGGTGAACAGCCCGGTGCGGATGACGTCCAGGAGCAGGCGGCCGTGCTCGGGATTGAGCCAGACGGTGACCGGGTTGTCGGCGCTCCGGCCTTCGGGGACTACGTCGTGGCGAGCATGGGGGGGGCCGGGGTCGAGTCATCCGCGGCGGGGAAGGGTATGAGGACGCCGTCGACGTCGAGGAGCAGGTAGGGCGGGCGCATCGGTACCTCCAGCGGTCACAGTTTGTGGGCGCGGATCAGCAGGGTGGCGGGCGAGCGGCCCATGTGAAGGTCGTGGAATTCCTGTGCGGAGGTGAGGCGGAGGCCGGCCCGGCTGAGGTGCCGCTCCCAGCGGTCGGCGTCGAACTCCCAGCGGGCGATGGGGAGACGGGTGCGGTCGGGCAGCGTGACGAAGTCGCGGCGAGGCCGGTCATCGCCAGAAACGCTGCGGTCGCCGCGCTGCGGGTGCGGAACGGAGAAGGCGAGCACCCGACCGGGCTTGAGGCGTTGAGCGCTGGCTACCAGCAGGAGCTCGGGAGCGACGAGCCCCACCGCGCCGAAGACGGAGTAGATCGCGTCGAACTGCTCGTCGGAGGCATGCAGGTAGTGCAGAGCGTGCCCGGCGACGAAACCGAGGTTGTTCAGCCGTCCGTAGTGGGAGCGGGCGCGGCGGACCTGGAGGCCGACGAAGTCGACGCCGGTGACGTGAGCACCGTGGCGCGTGGCGAGGTGGGCGACGTTGTGGCCGGGGCCGCAGCCGAGTTCCAGGAGTCTCTTGCCGCGCAGGTCCGGGCCGAGGATCTCGGCGGCGGGGCCTTGGCCGGGTCTCGTGGTCCATTCCATCCGGGCGGGTACCGTCAGAGGTTCGTCGAGTCCGGCGGCGGTGCGCTGGATGGCGTGGGCGTGCCATGGCGAGGACTGGGCGAGCACGTCAGATCTCCAGGAGGTGGAGCACATCGGTGAGGTGGCGGCGGACGACCTTGATGTAGCCGGGGTCGGTGGACGGGTCGTTGATCCAGCGAACCGCCTGCTCCATGAACCACTCGACGGCCCACATGCGGTGCCAGCCCAGGGCCCAGTTCTCGGCGGTCAGCCCGCCCCGCGAGGCGAGAGCGTCCGGGGTGCCGCCGGCAACGACGTACTGCTCCAGGAAGACGCGCAGCCGCAGGAGATGCGGGCGCTCGATGGTCCCGTGCCAGCTGGCGAGGTCGAGCAGGCCGGGGCCGGTGAAGGCGCGGGCGAAGTCGAGCAGCCGCCACTCGCGCTCGCCGACATGCAGGCTGGTGGGGTGGAACTCCGAGTGCACCCATCCGAAGGGCGCCAGCGTTGCTCCGGCCGAGCGAGCTTCCGCGGCCTGAGCGATCCGGTCGAGCGCCTTCTCGACATCGTCGGCGTCCTGCCACCGGTCGGCCTTGCGCAGCCGTTCGAGATGCTCCAGCGCTCGGATGGGCAGCGCGCGCAGCCGCTCCTGGTCGAGGACCGGCAGGCCGGGAGCCCTACGGGTGCTGTGCAGGACCACCGCCGCAACGACGCCATCGAGGTCATCGGCCTCGCGGGCGGACGGCCCGAGGTCCTCCATGAGCATGCCGAGCCAGCCGTCGAGAACGACGGAACCGTGGATCTGGGGGACGGGGACGCCGAGCGTGTGGGCGAGGCGGAGGGCTTGGTCCTCGCTGTCGAAGGGCTTCTTGGCGTATTTGAAGATGGCCGTGGAGCCGTCGGGGAAGGTGACGCGCTCGACTCCGGACATCGACCACACCCGCACCTCCTCCCGTCGGACAGTGGGCTGGCCGGTCGCGGTGAGCAGGTTGTCGAGGAGTTCGGCGTTGGGGTTAGTGGGCATGTGAGGGCTCCGGGGGATGGTGGCGTCCGGGGCGGGCGAGGGAGGCCGGCCCGCCCCGGAGCCTGGTCGGGTGGGCTACGCGGCGGGGTTCACGCGGTGGGCGTAGACCTGCTCGATCCAGCCCGCCTTGAACGCGGCGAGGTCGTCACGGAACCTGGCCATCGAGGCACCGTAGGGTGCGACCACGCCGCCGGACTGGTCCGGCACGGACTGGCAGCCGTGCACGAGCCGTCCCCCGAGCGCGGCGTGGGCCTTGATCGACTCAATCCGCCGGTGCTCGTTGAACCAGCCGCCGTGATAGACCTCGTCGAGCATCCCGCCCAACTCGTCGTCCAGGTCGAAGACGACGGAGGTGGCGGCGGGGAAGAACCAGCACGGAGCGACGTTGGAGATGTGCCCGTCCAGCTCGACCTTGTTGAGCGCCATCAGCGTGGCCGCCTCACGGAGCATCCGCAGGTGGTCGGCGGTGATCTGCGGGAGACCGAGGCCGGCGAGGTGCTCGTCACGGAACAGGTACGCGTACACCTCGTACGCGGTGGCCAGCACGCGGGCCGCGTCGGAGGTGGACTCGCCGTGGTGCTTGGTGAAGTCGAGCGCGAGCTGCTCGACCGCGCTCTCGGTCGTCTCGTTCACCTCCAGGAGCTGGGTCTTGACCAGCTCCTAGTCGGCGACGAGCCAGGTGTTCGACTCGAAGCGGAAGAAGTACTCGGCCGGTTCGATGGTGATGCGCCGGCCGTCGACCTGGATGCCGGGCAGGCGGCTCCAGCGCGGGTCGAACGCCTCGGGCAGCTCGACCGTGATGGCCGTGGTGTCGATGGTGGTCACCGTGTCTCCGTCTCTGATCGGCCGGGTCCGGACACAGGAGTGCCAGAACCCGGCATGGGCGTACGGAACTTCGGGGTGCCGCCCGGACCAAGGGGGAGCCTGGATCACGGTCACGCCATTCCGGGCGGCTGCTGATAAGTGAACCGGTGGTCACGCTCAGTGGGTACGGTAGGAGGCAGTTGAAGCGGTATACGCGGTTTACAGCTCCAGGTCGGAGGTGGTCGTGGCGGCGCAGAGAGAGGCCAACTCCCGCCTGCGGGATGCCATCGACGCGGCCGGATGCACCTACGAGGCGCTCGCAAGAGACGTGCGTCGCGTGGCTGCCGAGAACGGCGAGATGCTCCAGACCAACAAGTCGGCCGTCTCGCACTGGGTGAACGGCAGCCGAGCCCCGTCAGGGCAGGTGGGTCAGTACCTGGCCGAGGCGCTGTCCCGGCGAGCAGGACGCCCGATCACCCGGACCGAGATCGGTCTGTATGCCGGTGATGCCGAAGAGCCGACGGAGGCCGATCCGGTCCTCGCCGTCACCGACCTGGGCCGCGCCGACGTCGAACGCCGCCGCTTCCTCGCCATCGCAGCCTTCACCACCGCCGGCGTCGCCATGCCCCTCAGCCACGACCACGAGGCCACAGCCCGCATGCTCCGCGCCCGCACCGGCACGTCCCTGGTCGGCGCGGAGGACGTGGACGTCGTACGCCAGATCACCACCGCCTTCAGCGCTGCCGACGAACGCCTCGGCGGCGGGCACGGTCTGACCACCGTCTGCGCGTACCTCGCTGACACCGCCGCACCCATGCTTCGCGGGCGCTTCCCCAGCGAAGTCTTACGCCGGGCAGCCTTCGGAGCCGTCGCCGAGCTCGCCTACCTGGCCGGGTGGAAGCACCACGACCTCGGGCAGGAGGGTGCCGCCCAGCGCTATTACCAGGTCGGTTACCAACTCGCCTGGGAAGCCGACCCCCATGGCCACGCCGCATGGATGATGCGCGCCCTCGCCCACCAGGCGCTGAGCCTCAAGCAGCCCCACCACTGTGTCGACCTCGTCGAAGGCGCTCTCCGCCGGGGCCTTGGCCACGCCGACGGCCAGACGGAAGCCCTCCTCCACATCACCCACGCCCGCGCCTACGCCGCCACGGCGGAAAGTTCGTCAGCCGCACGCGCCCTGCTCGCCGCCGAGGACGCCCTCCTACGTGACGACGTCCCGCAACCCAGCTACTCCCGCGTGAGCGGCCCCGCCGCCGGCACCGTGGCCAGCCACACCGCACGCACGTTGACCGACCTCGCCGACCACATCGGCACCGAGCAACAGCACCGCGACGCCCTCACCCGCTGGGACCCCGAGAAGTACAAGCGCGTCCATGCCCTCACCCACGCCGACCTCGGCGACAGCCTCGCCGCCCAGGCCCGCGCCGACGAAGCCGTCGCCGCCTGGACCCAGGCCCTGATCCTCATGGAGGGCATGACCTCCGACCGCACCCGCAAGGCCATCTCCTCGATCCGCTCCACCCTCGCGGTCTACCAGCGCCGCCGCGTCCCCGGCGCGGCCGATCTCGCCCGCCGAGCCCGCGAAGCCCTCGCCTAACATGCCCAACAACCCGCCCAACGAAGGGAACCCCGTGGCCCAGCAAACCGACGACCAGCCGAAGGCCCTCAAGCCGGCACTCGAATCCATGACCCTGCTGGTCGCCGCAGTCATCGTCCATGACAAGGCCACTAACCGCGTCGTCCTCCTCCAGCGCAGCGAGAACGCCAAGTTTGCCCAGGGCATGTGGGACCTCCCCGTCGGCAAGAGCGAACCAGGTGAGCCCATCACCGAAACCGCCGTCCGCGAGCTCTACGAGGAGACCGGCCTCACGGTGAAGCCGGAGTCCCTCAAGGTCGCCCACATCATCCACGGTGCCTGGGGCGTTGAGTCCCCCAATGGCTTTCTCACGGTCGTCTTCGCCACGCACGAATGGACTGGCAGACCCGAAAACCGCGAACCCCGCAAGCACGCCCAGGTCCGCTGGATCGATGCCAACGCCATCCCCGATGCGTTCGTGGACACCACCGCCAGTGCCCTCCGCCGCTACCTTGAGGGTGGTGCTCAGGTCTCCCTCGACGGCTGGCGTTGAACAGGAGCAGCGGTGCATCGTGGGCTAGATGCGCGCTGCCGGTGAATAACTCCGCGATATTTGCAGAGACTTACCCCTCACGCCTTGGCGGTGAAGCTACTATCTGACTCGGCGATAGTTCGCCGGGATCTACCGAGTGCGCCGGTCGTGAAGACCATTCACGGGCGACGAGACCAGCATGGTTATCCATGGCTGCCAAACATTCGTGTCAACCCGTGCGCGCTCCGTCCGTCAGGTTCGAGCAGATCTCGCACCGTGCGGCCGGAAATGCTGAGGCACAGGCATGAGGTGGCCTGCCCGCGCGTTGATCGCACGCCGTGGCGTGCCGGTGCTCGCACGCCGTGATCCTGGAGAACGCGGCAGATGAACGATCAGCCCCAACTCGAGCTTCCAGCGCCTGAAAAGATCCCGGCAACCTTCGTCGGCGAAGCGGGCCCAGAAGATGAAGCATTCACGCGAGCCGGTGATCTCCGCGTGCGGGCGAGTCAGATCAACAAGTTGACTTCGAAGCAGTATCAGGAGATCCGTCAGCGACTGATTGATCTTGGGCTCCCTGATGAGATCGCCTCGACGACCCCATGGCTGGCCGCTGACCCGCAGGCCATGATTGATGAACTCAAGCGTCTGCGCCACGAAGTTCTCGTGCCCGGGGTCACCGGCATCACGCTGTACATCGACGTCATGATGGCCGCACTGGTCCGTGCGCCGGAGAACCTGCGGATGACGCACAAGCGGTATAGCGGTTCGTTCGAGCTGCCCCAGTATCAGACCACACCGGCCAACACCGCTCTCACCTTCGATCTCCGAGCACGCGGGTCTCTGGATGACACCGCACGCTTCCTGTTCACCGAGTTGGACAAGGTCGACGCGGAGATCGACGCCAACAACAAGTACGGCAGCGACATCGTTGTTAATGGCGTGCGCATCGGCGGCCTGCTGTTCCCCCTGCTCGTCGGGCTTCCAGAGCAGCCCTGGCTCGGCGGGTGGGAGACGGCGGACTGCTACGGCCGTACGTACTTCATCCAGGAGGCCGAGAAGATCACCGCCAGCCAGGTCTTGGAGTGGTTGCGGGTGGTACCCACAGATGCCCGGGAACTCCGTCTGCACCCCCTTCAACAGCGTCGTGCGGAGCTGCTGTCCATCTCCGGCAAGGTGCTCGCCGGCAACACAACACTTAGCGAGGCGGAGGAGCGGATGCTCCTGCGCGCCGTAATGCCACGCACCAAACTCGTCCTGCGCGTGGATGGCCTGCTGCCGATGGATGAGGTCCGGCGGCGCCTCGTGGCACAGCAGCACCTGGATCGCCCGACACCATTCAGCGTCGACACGGAGTGGCAGACGCGGGCAGAGGCTGTCCTGCACGCCCTCCACATGAAGGGGAAGCTTGCGGTTCCGCCGGGCGTCGAGGCATCGCGGGTGAAGAGCTGGTTGGACAAGCCGCAGGCAGCCATCAGCGAGGGCGAATGCCACGCCGACGACATCGCAGCCATTGGGATGGCGTCCCTGCTCCATATCCCCGGCAATTCGGCTGACTGCGTCATTGGCGCTGCGCTCAAGACCCGCGGTGTCACCGGAACGCTTCGTACGCACGCCCGACCCGAACTGACGGCCCAGGTCATTGCCCGTGCCATCGCCGATGACAGCGCGCGCGACAGCCGCCGGTCGGCGCTGGAACGCGCTCTGCAGATGACGGAGCTACGAAGCCTTCAGGTTGACATGCGTCCCATCGGCGAGCTGCTTGAGTCTGCCCGGAACGAGCTGGGGGACGCCGTGGAGGCACGCTCGAAGGGGCAGAAGCTCGATCTCGGATCTTGCATTGCACAGATTGCGGCGCGGGCTGCCTTCCACCTCACGTGTGGGACGGGGAACAAGGGGCCTCTGCTCCAGCGCAGTCCTCACGGCGCGGGTAAGGGTGAATCGCAGGAGCCGGCTGAGATCCTGCGCCGACTGGCCAGCAGTAAGGATGGCCTGGAACAGCTCGGTCAGGCCATCTACGACGGTCGTCGCGGGTTCCCGGTCCGTGTGGTACCGGAGGGGCAGCGGGCTGAAGATCGCTCGGACCTCTGTCTCGATGAGTACCAGCTCACCAAGACGGGCCTGCGGGATCTAGCGCTGTCGCAGAAGATCGAGATCGAGGACCCGACGGCTTCTGCGCTGGTGGCTGAAGATACTGACCGTGTTAACGATCGGGTACGGGAGCTCGGGACCTTGGTCGAGGACATGAGCCAGCACAAGGACGACAAGGAGGAGCTGGCGTACGTCGAGGATCGTGGGTGGCATGACCCGCACAAGACGATCCCTGCCTTGAAGAAGATCACGGAGCGGCTCGAAGACTGGGAGACGCTGCACCGGGTGCTCAACCGCGACCGTCGGCCCGCAGTGGATGCCCAGTGAGGCCGCCCAGGCGTTTTGCCCCGGACTTGGTCGATCACATCCATGCGCTCCTGAGCATCGAGGTTCCGGGCATTGGGCGCGTACACGGAGCGAACTCGCACGGAGTGGTGCTTGGATGGTCACGCCCGCTTCTCATGCCCATGGCTGATGTCCTGGCTCGGCGGCAGTGGCCGGAGATACGCACTGCCGTCTATATCCCGTGCACCATCACCGCGATGGTGCTCTACGTCGGCAGTGTGCACCGCCGCAGCGCCGCCCTGGCTCCTCGGCTTCGGACTCACCTCGGCGAGGACTCCTCGCGCCGGGAGAGCTGGACGCATCTGGCACTGATCACGTTGCCGGACTCCACCAGCGCTGATGCCGTACGCCGGTGTGAGGGGCGGGTTGGCCGCGCGCTGGACCCCGCGGACAATCAGCGGCTGCCAGCCGTCCCCGGCCGTGCCCCGTGGGTGCCTCGCCGCCGGCAAGGTGGAGGGGCGTAGCGATAAGCGGGTGCGGTGCGCGATCTTGGCACTGCACCCGTCGAGGCTGCCGTCAGCGCTGGAGGATGGTGGCTGCCGCCCCAGCTCATCCTGGACGGCCACGGGTTTGTGATCGACATCGTCAGTCCGCACGCAGTCTGCAGGACACCCGTAAGCGTCCGTCGGTGGCCAACGCAGGCCAACGGGAACTGCCTGGTCAGGGCGATGGGTGGGGCTCCGCTGCAGGTCAGGATCGGCCCGCAGACATTCCGCTTCAACGTCTGATCGCGTACCTAGAGGCGGCCTGACCTGCGACGATGTAGGTCAGGCAGTCGTGCTGTCCGCAGAACTTCAGCCTGGGGGAGTCGTCCTCAGGCATACAGGCCGGTGTCGGCGGCCAAGGCGGCGGAAGCGGCCAGTACTTGCGCAAAGCTGGCTACAGCCGCGTCGTCCAGGTGCTCAATCGCCCCACGTAGGTGCTCCTCCCAGTCGAGACGGAACTCGTAAGCGAGTAGGTGCCCTTCTCGGTGGGTAGCTGGGCTGATTCCGAGTAGAGAGTTTAAGTCGGGCGCCGGCATGACAACGGGGGCCCGGAAGATCTCGCGTTCTGCGGCGTCGGGAGCGAACCGGCTCTGACCGAGCAGTAGGGCTGGGTCCACTAGCCGTGCGGCTTCCTCGCACCAGACGGTTACGTGCCCCCGGATCTGTCCGTCTTTCATGACCATCGGCGGAAGTTGCCAGCCCGGCAGGTCAAGTGATCCGCCATCACCACGGGTTACTCGCAATGCGGTAGGGATCAATCGGCACTTCAGTCCCGAGGCGCGTAGCGCTGTGGTGAACGCCAGAACGAGGAAGGCAGGAGAGGGCGCCGCTTGCCCACTCAGGTGATACAGGGTGGCTCCGAGCAGGCTGTAAAGCGAGTGCGCATCTCGCGGAACAGCCCGGTTGAGAGCCACGGCACTACGCCACGGGTATTCGGAGACCAGATACGTTCCGCTGCCGCCAGACGGCGGCAGCGGAACGTGAGGAGGCCCCTCCAGGCTCACCGTTTCGGGAGGTTCGTCATGGGAGTCCTGTTTATGCAGCTCTAGGAATTGGCGCGCGGTGACCGCGAGCGGTACGTGGCTCTGCCCCGCAGCCTCGAACAGCTCAAGGCTCTCTCGCATCAGGGCGCGGCACAGCTCCGGGTCACTGTCTGGATGCCCCAGAAGATGTCGGGTCCAGGCGAGCACAGCGCGTCGGTGCGTGACATGGGCCAGTACGTCCGGCCCGGCTTCGGTGTGTGCTACGAGCCACGTCTCAGCCTGGTCGATCAACAGCCCTGCGGCATTCAGGATCCAGACATCAGTGGGTAGCCCCTTCTTCTGCCTGCGGAGGCTGCCCGTCGTCAGGGCATGGGCCACGTCCACCATATGGTCTGCGTGGTGGCGCATGATGTTCACGGCTTCCCGCTCGGCGGGCTCGGGGATTTCCGCGGTGACGGCGAGGGCCTCCTCTAGCCGACCCGTGGATGCTTTGACGATGGCGTCCAGGAAGTGTAGTTCCGCGCTCGTCTCGGCGTCTGCCGGAGCCGCCGCCTTAGCCTGGTCGATGGCCATTGCCGCGTCGTCCCAGTTCTGGATCCACACGAGCGACTGCACCTGTTCCAACCGGATTCTGAGGGCTGCCGAGGGAGCCACATCCTCGCGCTGCAGAACCGCCTCCAGCCTGGCGTTGGCGCGGGCGATGTCAGCGAAGCGGTCCGTTGCCACTGCCGCGCGCATGTCGGCGACGTGTGCCAACAACAGGTGCTCGACGCCCTCAGCGTCGAGTGCATCCATGCCTTCCAGTAAAGTCCAGGCAATCTGTGCCGCCTGTGCGGCCTCATCGAACCGCGACTGATTCATCAGACACTGGGCCAGTGTGGTCGTCGTGGCGGCTCGGCGGTAGACGGGATCGTCAATTGCCCCTTCGTCGGCGTGCTCAACGATCGTCAGTGCCTCACGTAACAGCCCCTCGCTGCGCACCAGATCACCGTGGATGTTTGAGATCGCTCCCGCGACATTGGCCAGCAATGCCACTGTGTTGGCGTCCGCATAACCGCTACTGGTCACGCGGTGCGCCACATGAACCGCATGCTCGATCAGGGTGGCGGCCTCGGCCCATGTGTGCTGCTTCTGGCAGTCCACCAGTCGTTTCACCAACTCGTGCTGGAAGCGTCCTTGCATCGCATTGACAGCCTCGCTGTCCATCATCGCCCGGATGACATCCTGGACGATGCGGTGGATTGCGAGAAATCCGTCTCGGGAGTCGACCAGAGAGAATTTGCGTAGCTCCCCCACAGCTCTGTAGACGGCGGGCCCGGTCGGCAGGTCGAGTGTCGCGAGGTGGAGTGGAATGAAGTCTGGGGCGAGCAGGGCACAGCGGGCGAGCAGCGCAGCGGCGAGATGCCGTCCCGAGTCGTTGGACGAGTGCAGCGTCTGATCGAGCACTCCTTTCACGCTAAGGGTGACCGCCGCGGTCAACGTCGCTCCCTCCCGGTAGTCGAGCGGCACGAAGCCGCGTTCGTCGAGCAACTGGGCTCGGCAATCGGCGAGTTCAGTCAGATAGACGCTGACCGGGCACTGGGTCGCCGCAATGTAGCCGATGGCCTGGGCGATGCCGAGCGGGATGCCCTCCACCGCGTTGACCAGCGCGGACACCTCGGACTCGGACGCATCCGGCAGCCGTTCTCCCGCCCAGGCCGTGGCCTCTTCGGCCGTCATCCGTTCAACGACTAGCCCGCCGTCTGCCGCAGCCCAGGCCGAGTCGCGGGTGGTGACCAACACATGCGCGCCTTCGCAGGTCGGTAGTAGACCTTGCAGCTGCTCCCGGTCCGCGACGTTGTCGTAGACGATCAGCAGTCTGGTGCCTAGGTGCGACAGGCGGAGGCCGACCTGAGTGAGGATCTCCACGTCGGTGGCCGGTTCGGTGTCTTGCCGCTCCTCGGCGACCATCCGCCGATACGCGGCGATGACGTCCTCGCGAGTGTCGGACGGGATCCACCAAACAAAGTCGTATTGGTCCCGGTGTCGGTGGGCATACAGCCGTGCGATGCTCGATTTGCCGATCCCTCCGAGTCCGGACACCACCACCGGGGGTGGGCCTGCATCGCGTTCCGTGCTGAATCGATCTCTGAGCGTTGTCAGCTCCCTGCTCCGGCCGCGCACACCGGCAGCCGAAGGGACCTCACGGAAGAGTGCGCGGCCGGGCCCGGGCAGCTTGACCGCCTCGGCATGAGGCGTGGCGCGGCGTCTGCGTAGGAGGCTCGGAAGCTCGGCCAATCGGAACGTGCGCCGGGCAAGCAAGTGGTCTCCGGACCACTGAAACATCTTTACAAACAGCGAGTCGACCGTGCTGTCGACGTCCTCCGCAGCCATGGCGACGGGTGACAGGCGAAGCAACTCCAGCCGGGCCTGGTCGAGGATCTGCTCCCACGGCCCGATCCGGGTATCGACCTCCAGTCGGCGGAGCAACGCGTGGTCGTTGACGGATAGCCCGATCGAGGTCGGCACTTCGTCCCTGCACTCTGCCAGCCATTTGGCAGGGTCCGGCACGGCCCGGGCACGTGTCACTGCGTTCCGCAGGGCATGTCCTGATGCGTGCACGGGTGCATCTGAGAGGAACCGCAGTACCGCCGTGCCTTCGGGATCTGCGGAGCCCCAGCGTCGAGCCAGCCGTACCAGTTCCAGACCTGACCATGAGCCCGGCTCGACGCGTGTCTTCGCCTGTGCGAGCAGCAGCGGCCGTCCCTGCGCGTCGCGTACTTCGAAGTCGATGGCCTCATCGGCCCCCTCGGCCCGGAAGGTCTCGGCCTCTGGGTACTCCTCCGGAGTGCGAATGAGCTGCAGAATGGCGCACGCCGTCTGAAAGCTCATGCCCCGTGCCGTATCGACTCCGCCCATATGGCGATTCCCCCTTGGCCTCGGTTTCGCCCTCCAGTATGGAGGACACCACTGACAGTGCGTATCGCACCCGGTCACAAGCTGCTACGTAGGGGTCTCCTAAGCGCGGGACCAGCCATTGCCGAGGCCAAGGTGGAGGTCTGTCCAGCGGCGAAGCTCGGTGGGGGTGTAAGCGGGGTGGTCGCGGAGGTGGGCCAGGGTGTTGACCCGCTGGTCCCATGGGCAGTCGGGCTCGGTGAAGCGGTCGGCGTGGTGGGTGCCGAGGTGGGCGTCGAGGCGGAGGAGTGCACCGAGGGCTGCGGGTTGGTCGTAGCGGAGGTCGGTGCGGGGGAGATAGCGGTCGAGGTAGGCGGTGAGGATCTCGGCGTCTGCGTGGGTGCCGAAGCGGGCCAGCGCGAAGCAGTAGGAGCTGCCGGAGAAACAGAACTCGCTGGCCATGAGCAGGTCGCCGATGCGTTCGCGGAACGTGGCGCGTCGGCCTACGCCGATCAGCCAGGCGGCGGTAAGTCGTGAGCGCCACTCATAGCCGAGGAGGGCTTCCAGCTCGGCATCGGTGATCGTGGCCGAGTCGTCGATGAGGTGATGGGCGAAACGTTCGGCGTGAGGCCACTCGGGCCGTAGGAACCGACCACTTTGCAGGACGAGATAGCGCGCGTGGCCTGAGTCCTTCCTTGCCGCGTAGCGCTCGATTACGTAGCCGTAGCCGATTTCCTCGGGGTGCTGGAATGGCATCGGTCACCTCTCCGGGTACAGGTCGGTGCGGTCGATCCAGGTGGGGGCGACGACGATGTTGTCGCCGACCGGGGCTTCGGAGGCTTCCAGCAGGGACCAGGTGCGGGACTCTTCGACCAAGTGCTCCCAGGGCACACTCCAGTCGAGTTGCCAGTCCAGGCCGTTGTCCGCGATGCCGTACGTGCGGCCGGCGTCCACTCGCCAGAACTGGGAGTAGCGGATCACCTGGGAGTGATCGACCAGGTCGTTGATGATCTGGGTGAAGTGGGTCGAGGGCCAGCCAGGGGCGTTGTCCGCGGCGGTGGCTCGCAGGCGGGCGGTGAGCGGCGGGATGACGGGGGTGCGGGGGACACTCCGGAATTGGTCCGGTGCCAGCGCCCGTGTTCACCACACCTCTGTTGCCACTCGCCGAGCGGTACCCGCACTCCGCGCTCGACCACCGTTTCGTCAACATCGACGCCTCCCACGTGTATGTTCGCGGGCGCCACCTCAATCCGGCAGGCGCCCATTCCGATCACGTGCGCGCTGAGTCGGCACACCTGCTACTCACCCTCGCGGACTACTCGCGCTGAGGCGACTGTCCAAGGCCCTCAATGCCAGAGGACTGCACCCTCGCGCAACCCGTGTACGCCGCCACCGCTCATCCGCTATTCCTAGGGCAGCCGACCGTGGCACCGCTCACTCAACCTTGACCCTCCCGGGCCCTTCGAAATGGCCCCACGGGGTTCGTTGGGCCTAGCCACGGGGCTGGCGAGACAGTGCGAGTCAAGCTGAGTGAACGCCAAGGTCAGACATCCTTGATCTGTACTCCGTCGCCGCACAGTTTCGACCAGTCGTCGCGGTCCGAGGTCATTACGAGGACGGGTGCCGGGGAGCGGAGCGCCATCGCGGCTACGAGGGCGTCGATGGCGTACTTGTGGCCGTGCAGGCCGCCGGCGTCGCTCAGGAGCTGCACCGCAGTGAGACTGTCCGCCTGGGTGACTTCTTGGACTTGAAGGCGGGAGAGCACCCAGCGCAGCCGGGCGGTATCTGTCTTCCCGTAGACGGCCTCCACTACGGTCAGGGCCGATACGAGGACGGGCACGCCCACGCGCCGAGCGGCCTCGATCCGGGTGATCATCTGGCGGTCGTTGCGCAACAGCAGTGACAGCGCCTGGGAGTCGAGCACCAGGGACCTGGCCGCGGGCTCCTTCATGCGGCGCTGTCGTTCGAAGCGTAGGGCGCCGGAGCGTCACCGAACAGTTCGCTCCGCGCGGCCTGGATCTCGGCCTCGCTCAGCGGCTCGTGCTCGGCTTCGTAGGCAGCCACGATCTCGGCGAGGCCGTCCATGGCGAGCTGATGCCGGACCGCCGCCGTCACGTATGCGGACACGCCGCGCTTACCGGTACGGGTACGCAGAGCACCGAGAAGTTCGGAGGGCATTGACACGGAGAGGTTCTCCGTGCCGCCGGGGCGGGGTGACTTCATGGCCACAAGTCTAGTACAGAAACTATTACAGCGTCTTGAGCGCTGCGCGGCCTGTATCCGAGGCGGGCGTCGACGCGTATCTTGACGCTCCTGGATCTTCTTGTACTTTGCAGTGAATCTCGTGCTGGGATGGTGCTGGGATGCGCCCGCATAACCGCAGGTCAGAGTAGTTGTGGTGGAGTTCAGGTTCAACGTGTAGCGGGCTGGTTACTGCAAGCTGGACAGTCTCGTCAAGAATGCTGGCCAGCGGGGTCGGACTTGGGTGAGTCCGGCCCCGACTGCGTTTCCGTGCTGACTTGGTGATGACTCAGTCGCGACGGGGCGGAGCGAGCTTCTCCAGGTCGAGGTTGATCTCGAAGGGCACCGGGCGGTTGAGCGTGCCCCTGAAGATGCCAACGGGCACATAGGTGGCGGTTGGCTCATCGAGTTCGTAGACGTGGACGATGGGTGCTCCGGCCTCGTCCTCGATGCGCCAGTAGTGCGGGATGCCGGCCTCTGCATATTTGTGGAGCTTTACCGTGCGGTCCCGGTGTGCGGACTCGGGGGAGACCACCTCGACGGCGAGTCGTACTTCATCCGGGGCGAGCCAGGTGCGGTCACCGTCGAAGTCGGCCGTCGTCACCAGCAGATCCGGCTCGGGCCGATTGCGTTGATCGAGTTTGATGGTCATTTCCCGTCCAACCCTTACGTCGGCCGGCGCCTGCTCCATGAGAGCCACGGTGAGCATCGTGACGAGATGGCCGTGCCACTACCGCTGCGGAGACATCGTGAATACGAGGGCGCCGTCGATCAGCTCGGTGTGGCGCGGTGCTTCCGGGAGGCGGTCCAGGTCCTCCGCGAACCAGCCTTCCGCGCGGGGCGGGCGCATCCAGTCGGGCAGTGCGGTCATGGCTCAACCGTAGCGACTCAGTGAGATCCAGGTCACGAGGTCGGCGGCGGCGGAAACGAGAACCGCCCTCGTCACTCGCACGCGGGCCCTCCGACCGTGCCTGCGCTGCACGCTCATCAGGAACTCACCTCGTCGGAGGACACCACTCACCCGCGCGGTCTCGTTGGAGGTCCCGCCGGTGTGCCATGGATTTCTCTGTCTCGGCACTTGGGGCCAGTCCGCAGCCAGTCCGCAGGGCCGGAACCGCGGCTCGTCCCGGATCGGAGTCGTCACTGTGGGCGGACCACGGTCAGGCATGAGTCGACGAAGTCCTCGGTAAGCGGGTTGTCGTCGGCGGCCGGGGGCCGGACCACGGCGACCGTGCAGGGGGCGACGCCCGTGACGGGGCGCTGGGTGATGCCGGGGCGGGGGTAGTAGCGGGCGGCCGCCGATGGGGCGAGTGCGATGCCGTAGCCGTTGGCGATGGCGTTCAGCCAGTTGTCCGGGTGGCGCGTCTCTGCGCCGATGCGGGGCGGGTGGCCCTCGCGTGCGTCGGTCGCCAGCCACCAGTCGCGCCATTCGCCGGCCTCCGGCGGGGTCGCTACGAACGGCTCGTCCCAGAGCTCCCGGAAGGCGATCGACGCCCGGTCCGCCAGCCGATGACCGGATGGCAGCAGCACGCAGCGAGGCTCGGTGAACAGCTCGGTCACCCGCCAGCGTTCCTGGCCGGGGAAGGGCAGATACAGCAGCGCGGCATCGACGCCGCCGTCCGCCAGCCCTGCCGTCGGCTCGGACCACACGCCCTGCCGCAGCTCCACCCGCCAGCCCGGCCGGCGGTCGCCGAACGTGGCGATAATCGCGGGGGTCGCCTCGTTGGCCCCGCTGCCCATGATGCCGACCCGCAGAATCCGCTCCGCCCGGCTCGCGGCAGCCTTGGTCTCCCGTACCGCCTCGTGCAGCGCGTCGAGCAGGGCCGGCACACGGTCGGCCAGTGCCCGGCCCGGCTCGGTGAGGGTCATGCCCGCCCGGGAGCGGATGAAGAGCCGCACGCCCAGCTTCGTCTCGAGCTGCTTGATCTGCTTGGTCAGCGACGGTTGCGCCATGAACAGGCGTTCTGCGGCACGGGTGATGTTGCCTTCGTCGGCCACCGTGGCGAAGTAACGCAGCAGGCGGGTGTCCACATCCATGCCATCAGGCTATGGACGCAGGTATTGGACCGCCACGGTTGGGGCCCACGAGGGTGGAGGTGATTCGGAAAGGACCACCATGTATCCCGCGTATCTCGTCCTGACCCTGCTGACCGCCATCGCGACGGGCATCGGCGCCTGTATGGACTTCACCCGACATCCCGCGATCGTTGCCATTGCGGAGCGGCTCCAGGTGCCGGTGTCCTGGATGTACCCGCTCGGCGCCTGTCTGGCTGCGGGCTCGCTGGGCCTGCTGGCCGGCCTGGTCGTACGGCCCTTCGGGATCGCGGCTGCGGCCGGCCTGGTCCTGTACTTCATCGGCGCGGTGATCACCCACCTGCGCGTGCGCGACCATCAGCTCGGCGGTGCGCTGCTGTTCCTGGGCCTGTCCGCCGCGACACTCGCCACAGCCGTAGCCGCCCCATGAGCATGCGGAAGCAGGGCATGGGCTCAGGTCACGGACACCCAGCCGTCGGCGAAGTCGCACTGGACATCGGTCCGGCGGCGCTGCGCGCCGGGGGTGTGTCCGGGGTCGCCCCGGAGGTGGGTGAGGGCGTTGACCCACTGGTCCCAGAGGCCGTCGGGCTGGGTGAAGCGGTCGGCGTGTCGGGTGCCGAGGTGGGCGTCGAGGCGGAGGAGGGCACCGAGGGCTGCGGGCTGGTCGTATCGGAGGTCGGTGCGGGGGAGGTAGCGGTCCAGGTACGAGGCGAGAATCTCGGCGTCCGCGTGGGTGCCGAAGCGGGCCAGGGCGAAGCAGTAGGCGCCGCCGGAGAAGCAGAACTCGCTGGCCAGGAGGAGGTCGCCGATGCGTTCGCGGAACGTGGCGCGTCGGCCTACGCCGATCAGCCAGGCGGCGGTGAGGCGTGAGCGCCACTCGTAGCCGAGGAGGGCCTCCAGCTCGGCGTCGGTGATCGTGCCTGCGTCGTCGACGAGTTGACGCGTGAAGCGCTCGGCGTGCGGCCACCCGGGCCGCAGGGCGCGACCGCTCTTCAGGTCGCGGTAGCGCGCGTGGTCCGAGTCCTTCCGCGTCACGTAGCGCTCGATCACGTAGCCGTAGCCGATCTCCTCGGGGTGCTGGAACGGCATGGGTCACCTCTCCGGGTGCAGGTCGGTATGGCCGATCCAGGTGGGCATGACGAAGGTAACCGTCATGGCGCCGAGTGGTCGCGGCGCCAGAGGGCGGGGACCCACCAGCTGAGCACCAAGTGGTCGCCGGGCCACGGGACGCGGGCCTCGGCTGCCGGGCCCTCGAACGAGTCGCTCACCTGTGAAGTCTCGTTGCAGGTCGGCCCGTGCGCCATGGATTATTCTGCCCCGCCCGCCGAGCGGGAAGGGTGGTGCGGGCCTGTGCCTCGCGCTCACAGGTCGAGACGATCGCGTATGAAAGTGAGCCTGAGAGCCATGTACCGTCTGCGGCGCAGAGACTTCAATGAAGTCATGAGCACTCAGGGACAGAACATCGCACCCATCCTCGTCATCGGCGGCACCGGTAAGACCGGGCGACGCGTCGTCGAGCGTCTGCAAGGGCTCGGCCGTCCGGTCCGGAGCGGTTCGCGCAGCAGCGGGATCCCCTTCGTCTGGGAGGACGAGAGCACCTGGGAGGCCGCGCTCGACGGGGTTTCCGCCGCGTACGTGACCTACTACCCGGACCTCGGCTTCCCCGGCGCGAAGGAAGTCGTCGGACGGTTCGCCGCGTTGGCCGTGGAGCGGGGCGTCCGCCGCCTGGTGCTGCTCTCCGGCCGGGGCGAGGAGGGTGCCGTCGCCGGTGAGGACGCCCTCAAGGCGTCCGGCTGCGACTGGACCGTCGTCCGCGCCAGCTGGTTCAACCAGAACTTCAGCGAAAGCTTCTTCCGCGACCCGGTCCTCTCCGGCGAGCTGGCGCTCCCCACCGGCGACGCCGTCGAGCCGTTCGTCGACGCCGACGACATCGCCGACGTGGTGGTCGCCGCCCTCTCCGACGACCGGCACATCGGCAAGACGTACGAGTTGGCCGGGCCGCGGCTGCTGAGCTTCCACGACGTGGCCCGTGAGCTGTCGGCGGTCACCGGGCGGACCATCACCTACGTCCCGGTCAGCGTGGACGACTACCGCGCGGGGCTGCGCGAGCTGGGTGAGCCGGAGGAGTTCGCGGACCTCTTCACGCTCATCGTCGACGGCCGAAACGCCAACCTGGTGCGCGGCGTCCAGGATGCGCTGGGACGGGAGCCCAAGGACTTCGCGGACTACGTCAAGGAGACCGCGCCCACCGGTGTCTGGGACGCCTGACGAGAGGGTGTTCCGCAGCGGTGGTCCGCCGGACCGGGCTACCCGGACGTTGGACCACCGCACCGCCCGTATGGCACGGAGGCCGACCGGGCCGGCCGCCCCGCGCGTCGGCAGGAAGCGTTGACAGACTGGGCCCGGCCCCGGGCGGGGAGGGGTACGGCCGGCCGGGGCCGAGCGCCCCGCGACAGACTCGGCGAGACGGTGCGAGGAGAAGGTTGTGGATGCGCTCAGCGGTCTGCTGGAAAGTCCCAAGGCGCGGGGCGCGTTTCTGCTGAGATCGGTGTTCAACCCGCCATGGGGGCTGCGCATCGAGGACCGTGCTCCCCTGTCGCTCGCCATCATGCTGCACGGCTCGGCATGGGTGCTCCGCGAGGGCGCCGACCCGGTGAGGATCGCTGCGGGGGACGTGGCGGTCCTGCGCGGCCCTGAGCCGTACACGCTCGTCGATGACCCGTCCACCTCCCCGGGCATCACCGTGGACAGCGATCAGCGCTGTAACACCACTGCCGGCGAGGATGTCACCGAGACGATGTCCTTGGGCGTGCGCACCTGGGGCGAGCCACGTCGCGCCGGGTCGACCGTGATGCTCAGCGGCACCTACCAGGCACCCAACGAGGTCGGACGCAGGCTGCTCGCCTGTCTGCCCGCACTGCTCGTCCAGCCTGCGTCCGCCGCGCGTACCCCGCTGATCGGCATGTTGGCCGTCGAGATGGACAGGGAGGACATCGGCCAGGAGGTCGTCCTCGACCGGCTGCTCGACCTGTTGCTCATCAACGTACTGCGCTCCTGGCTCATGGAGCCGGGCACGGGTGCGCCGCTCTGGTTCCGAGCGCAGAGCGACCCTGTGGTGGGCCGGGCGCTGCAGCTGTTGCACGAACGGTTCAGCGAGTCGTGGACCGTCGCCTCGCTCGCGGCTTCCGTCGGGATCTCCCGGGCGGTGCTGGCCCGGCGCTTCGCCGAACTCGTCGGCGAGCCGCCGATGTCCTACCTGACGGGATGGAGGCTGACGCTCGCCTCGGAGTTGCTGCGCGACCCCGGCCTGTCGATCGCCGGCATCGCTCAGCGGGTCGGATATTCGGGGCCGTTCGCGCTGAGCACCGCGTTCAAGCGAGAACGAGGCGTCAGCCCGCAGCAGTTCCGCCAGGGCAAGCGGTCCCAGGAGACTCCGGCGTCAGGTTCGGACGGCCGGACCGTGATCCTCAGGCGCTGAGACGCGCCTGAGGTGGTCAGGATCCGGCCCGGTGAGCCGAGCGGTACGCAGCGCACTCGTCCCGGCCTCTGCCTGAGCTTCGGGCCGGAAGACGGCGCGGTACTCCCTCACTGCGTGCCCGCGTCTCCCTCATGATGACCTCGATCGGGATGCCGGCTGCCGGATTTCGCCATGGCGAAGTGCGGCGCCCCGGCGTGTGCCGGGCGCCACCCGCGCCGGCGTGCGTTTTGATCTGTGAGGGAAAGCGTCGCGCCGCCCGCGGCCGGGCGACAGTTCGTCGAGGGAGCGCTCGGAATGGCTGAGGAAGAGTCCGGCGCCACCCACTGGCTGTTCGGCGACCAGCTCGGTCCCCATTTCGTCGATCCGGCGCGGGGCGGCCCGCAGCGGAACGCGCCGCTGCTCATGATCGAGGCCCGCGGCGTTTTCCGACGGCGGCGGTTCCACCGTGCGAAGGCCCACCTGGTGCTGTCCGCGATGCGCCATCGGGCCGCCGAGCTCGGTGACCGTGTGCGGTACGTCAAGGCGGACACCTACCGTCAGGGCCTGCGTGAGGCAGTGGGGGAGGGCCCGGTGACCGTGCACCATCCCACGTCCCACGCGGCCCACGCCTTCGTGCGCGCGATGCCCTCCGTGAGCGTTCTGCCGGCGCGCGGCTTTCTCGTGACGCACGACGAGTTCAAGGGCTGGGCGGACGGCCATGGCGAGAAGCACCTCCGACAGGAGGACTTCTACCGGTGGGTCCGCAGGACGCACGACCTGCTGATGGAGGGCGACCGCCCCGTCGGCGGCCGGTGGAACCTGGACCACGACAACCGGCAGCCCCCGCCGCGCGGCGTCAGCGACCTGGGCGTGCCGGCTGCCTACCGCCCCCGGGAGAGCGACATCGACGCCGAGGTGCGGTCCGACCTCGACCGCTGGTCGCGCGACGGGCACGTCGAGTTCGTCGGTGAGGACGCACCCCGCACGTTCCCCGCCACCCGCCGGGAGGCGCTGGCCGCACTCCGCCGCTTCGTGGAGCACCGGCTCGCCACGTTCGGCGCGTACGAGGACGCGGTTCTCGCCGGGGACGCGACGATGAGCCACAGCCTGCTCTCCTCGTCGCTCAACCTCGGCCTGCTGGACCCCGCGGAATGCGTCGAACGGGCGGAGGCGCAGTGGCGGTCCGGCGATGTGCCGCTCAACAGCGCCGAGGGATTCGTGCGACAGATCGCCGGATGGCGCGAGTTCGTGTGGCACCTCTACTGGTACTTCGGCGAGCGATACCGCGCGAGCAACGCCCTGCGCCACCACGAGCCGCTGCCGGACTGGTTCACGGAACTGTCCCCGGACGGCACGGAGGCGAACTGCCTCACCCACGTCCTGGAGCAGGTCAGGACGACCGGCTGGACGCACCACATTCCACGCCTGATGATCCTGGGCAGCTTCGCCCTGCAGCGAGGGTGGGAGCCCGGGGCCGTCACCGACTGGTTCCACCGCAGCTTCGTCGACGGCTACGACTGGGTCATGGTCCCGAACGTGGTGGGCATGTCGCAGTACGCGGACGGGGGCCGCATGACCACCAAGCCGTACACGTCCGGAGGCGTGTACATCGACCGCATGAGCGACTTCTGCGGCTCCTGCCGGTACAAGCCGTCCGTACGGGTCGGTGAGGACGCATGCCCCTTCACCGCCGGGTACTGGAATCTCTTGCACCGCCACCGCGACCGGTTCGAACGCAACGCGCGGATGACCCAGGCGGTGCGGGGGCTGGACAGGCTCCGCGATCTCGACGCCCTGCTGGAGCAGGAGCGTGACCGCCGGAGTTGAGAACGCCTGCTCCCGGACCGCCGGGGCGGGACAGGCCTCCCGCCCCGGCAGCCGGCTTCATTCCGTCAGCTGCTGCTCCCGTCGGGGACGAGGCTCTCGGTGCGGGTCACCGGCCGGGGGGCGGTCCTGGGCCGCAGAACCTCGTCGACGGACTCCTCGCGCCACTGCTTCAGCAGTTCGTGGAAGGCGACGGCGCCATGAGGGTAGGCGCTCGGGGAGTTCGGACGGCCGAGGCCTTCACGGTTGTAGTAGCCGGGGGTGCACCCGGCGTGGAACCACTCGTGGTCGGGCGCGCCCTGGGCCATGACGGAGGTCCAGGCGTCCTCGGACGCGCGTGAGGGTTCCAGCAGGGCGTCCCCGGCCTCGGCCGCCGCCACGAGGGCCGCGGCGTGGACGGCCTGCTCGTCGAGGACGTGCGTGAAGTTGACGCTGCTGGCGTTGTGCAGCGACCCCATCCGGATCAGGTTCGGGAAGTTGTTGCTGGTGAAACCGTGCAGGGTGCGCGGGCCCTCCTGCGCCATCGCGTGCAGGAGCTGGGTGCCGTCCCGGCCGTGGACGGGGAGCTTGCCGGAGTGGATGCCGGAGACCCCGACGGAGAATCCCGTGGCGAAGATCAGGCAGTCGAGTTCGTACGTCTCGCTGCCGACGACGACACCGTGTTCGGTGACGCGCTCGATGCCGTGGGTGTCCGCGGTGTCGACCAGGGAGACGTTGTCGCGGTTGAACGCCGAGTAGTACTTGTCGGAGAAGGTGGGGCGCTTGCAGGCGTACCGGTACCAGGGCTTGAGCTTCTCCGCCGTACCGGCATCGGTGACGGTCTGCTCGACACGGGTGCGCAGCTCGTTCATCTTCGCGGCGTCGGCCACCTCGTACGCCGCTTCGAAGGCCGCCACGTCGCCCTTGCGGCGGTAGCTCGGTACGAGCTTCTCCAGGAGTCCGGCCGAGGAGGTCCAGCCGTCGGCGACGAGGTCCCGGTCGGCCGCCTCGCCGGAGACGATGCGCAGGAAGTTCTCGCGGCGCTCACGGGCCCAGCCGTCACGGTCGGCGCCCACGTCCTCCGCGGTGGTACGGCGGTTGGCGCGCACATCCACGCTGGAGGGGGTGCGCTGGAAGACGTACACGTGCTGGGCGTCCTCGGCCAGCATCGGAATGACCTGGACGCCGGTGGCGCCGGTGCCGACGATACCCACGCGCTTGCCGGCGAGCCCGGTCAGGCCGCCGTCCGGGGTGCCGCCGGTGTAGGCGTAGTCCCAGCGAGACGTGTGGAACGTGTGGCCCCGGAAGGTCTCGATCCCGGGTATCCCGGGCAGTTTCGGCTCGGTCAGCGTGCCGGTGGCGGTGACGACGTACGTGGCGTGGAACGCGTCGCCGCGGTCGGTGGCCACGATCCACGTCTCGGACGCGGCGTCCCAGGTGAGCGAGGTGACCGCGGTGGAGAAAAGGGCGTCCGGATAGAGGTCGTACTTCCGCGCGATGCGCACGGCGTGGCGGCGGATCTCCTCGCCGGGGGAGTACTTCCATTCCGGTACGTAGCCGGTCTCGTCGAGCATCGGCAGATAGACGTGCGACTCGATGTCGCAGTGGATGCCCGGGTAGCGGTTCCAGTACCAGGTGCCCCCGAAGTCCCCGCCCGCCTCGACGATGCGGACCCGCTCCACGCCCTGCTGCCGCAACCGCGCCCCGGCGAGGATCCCGCCGAACCCGCCGCCGATCACGGCGACGTCCACGGTGTCGTGGAGCGCCTCGCGCCCGGCCGGCTCCCCCGCGTACGGATCGGCGGCGTAGTAGCCGAACTCGGCGTCCGTGCCGAGGTACTGGCGCGCTCCGTCGGGCCGTACGCGCCGTTCGCGCTCCAGGTCGTAGCGCTGCCTCAGTGCCGCGAGTCCGTCGGGGGCCGGCGTTTGAGTGGTGGTCATGTGGGGGTCTCACTCCAATCGGTCAGCCGCCCTCGGCTGAACGGCCATCAGCTACCGTAGCAACGACCGGACAACAATGTCCGGTTGCCTGTGCGGGTGGCCGGAAGCACCCGTACGGGGCGTGTCGGCACCCCTGCTCGGGCCCGTCGGCCTCTCGGCCGCCGGCGCCCCTCCCCCCCCCGCAGACAGGAAGAGTGATCCCCCCATGCGACGATCTCCGGTCCGGTCCCTTGCCGTACTCGCCACCGTCGGCGCCCTCGCCCTCACCGGATGCGGTACGGAGACGAGTGCCTCCGCCGGCGGCGAAGGCCCCGCCGGCTCGGACAGCACCATCCGCGCACACCAGGTCATGCAGTTGACGAAGGTGCACGAAGAGACCGGGATGACCCTGCCTGAGGGCCCGACCTTCGACGAGAACGGCGACCTGTTGGTCGTCGACGTCACCGCACCCGAGGGGAAGCCCAAGGTGATGCGTGTCGACGTGAGGAAGAAGAAGGCGCACGCGTTCCACACGGACGGCCGGGGGGCTTACACCTCGGCCCAGTTCAGCCCGTACGACGGACGGCTCTACCTCACCGACTACGCACACGGCGAGATCGTCAGCCTGGCCCCGGGCGGCGGCGACCAGCGGACCTTCTTCACCGGCGAGGTGGACGGTGCGCGGATGAACCCCGACGACATCGCGTTCGACGAGGAGGGCAACCTGTACGTCAGCGACTCACGCAGTCTGTCCGCCGGGGACGCCCACGCCCGGGTGGTGCGCATCGGGCGCGACGGAGCGAAGGCCACCGTCCTGGCCGGGGGGCTGGCCTCGGTGAACGGGATCTCGTTCGACACGGGCTACCAGGGCCTGTGGATCAGCGAACTCACGGAGAACCGGATCTCCTACCTCCGTCTCGACGGAAAGGGAGGGCTGGCTTCCCGGCACACCGCCATCCGCGTGGACGCCGGGATCGCCCAGACCGACTCGATCGCCGTGGACGCGGACGGCAACCTCTACCAGGCGCTGCACGGCCGCGCCGCCATGGCCGTGTACGACAGGAACGGCGAGCGGCTCGCGACGATCGAGATCCCGGCCGGCGCCCGGGGGCTCGAGTCGGCGACGAACGTGGCGATCACCCCCGGCGGGACGAAGGCGTACATGACCGTCAGCGGACCCGCCGGCGGCTACCTGTACACCTTCGACGCCCTGGCGGAGGGTGTGCGGCAGTCCAACGGCGGCTGACGCCCCGCCCTCAGGCGTCGAAGGGCCGTACCGGACCCACCTCGACGCCGAGCAGCCCCCAGGCCGCCGCCGCCCGGCGCTCCCGCACCTCACGTGCGGGACCGCTGGCGGCGCCGGAGACCATGGCCACGGCGAGCATGAGATCGTTCCGCGCGCTCAGCCGGTGCCCGTCCGGGAGGCGCTCCCGCAGGGCACGCTCGACCCGGTCCGAAAGGGTCAGGGCGTGTGCGAGTGCTTCGGAGCGGGCGACGGACCCGCGCACGTGCAGCAGGCCGAGGAAGGCCGCCGACTCCGTCAGGTGCCAGGTCAGTACGCCGAGGACGTCGGCGAACAGCATGTCCTCGGCCGCGGCGGCCTGTTCGATCTGCCGCACGTTCTCCTCCAGGACCGCGGTCGCCACCGCGTCCCGGTCGGGGAAGTGCCGGTACAGAACGCCCTGCCCGACCCCTGCCCGCCGTGCGATCGCGGAGAGCGGGGCGTCCAGTCCCTGTGCCGCGTAGATCTCCCGGGCGGCGGCGATCAGAGCGGCACGGTTGCGGGCGGCGACCTTCGGACCGCCGTTCGCGGGCCGTCTCACGTCCGGAAGAAGGGGCTGGCTCATTCCGAAAGGGTACCGGCCGGCCAGGCAGGGCGATCGGGCCGACCGGCGCCCGCGAGGACGGCGTCGACTCACGCCGCGGGAGTCACTGCCCCTGCAGCTCGCAGAATCCGCGCCGTGTAGGGATTGAGCTCGACCGCTCCCTCCTCGCCGACGACGACCGTCCCTCCTATGTAGGCCAGGTGTTGCCCGAAGGCGTAGTTGGGCTCGAAAGCGAAGGTCATCCCAGGGCGGAGTTCCAGATCTCCGTTGATCGTCGGGTGGTCCGCCTCGGGCGGGTAGGCCTCGGATCCCGCGATGTTCCGGCCGGCGTCCGCCGGGAAGCCGCTGAGCGTGACCGCCGGATTGAGCGCGTGCACCGACGGGCCGAACTCCCAGCCGTCGGCCGCGTCCAGCGGCTCACGCATGGCGTCCACGACGTCGCCGAACGTCCGTCCCGGGCGCAGCGCGGCCAGGCCCGCGTCGTACGCCGCGCGAGCGACCTTGGCGGCGCGCAGGAGGTTCACGTGCGGCTCGCCGATGGTGATCGTGACCTGGTGCTGTGTGTGACGTCCGCCGAAGTTGCAGAACACCTCGGCGGAGATGACGTCACCGTCCCGCAGGATGCGCGGGGCCTGCGGGCGGTAGCCCCACTGCGGCAGCCCGGATGCCAGCGGAGCGGGGCCCGACCAGAAGTGCATGGCCGCGGGAACGGTTCCGCGCGCGTATCCCGCGTGCATGCCCGCCGCGTACACCTCGCTCTCGGAGACACCGGCAGCGGCGGTCCCGACCATGGCACGCGCCATGGCGTCGCCGATGCCCGCCGAGTGACGTACGACGGCGATCTCCTCGGGACCCAGCGGCATGACGACCCGCGACAGGGCCAGGGCCACCGGCCTGAAGTCGGCGCCGGGGAACCTCTCCAGGATGTTGTTCCAGAGCCCGTAGGGCACGATGCCCTCGGGGTGCCAGGGCGGGTAGACGTCCAACCCGACCACGCCGATCGTCTTCTCGGCCAGGCCCAGTTCGTCGAGCGTGGCCGCGATCGCGTGGGAGTCGCGGCGCTGTGACCGGATGCCGCGGGGCGGAACCCACATGGTGTCGCCTCTGCGCGTGGACTCCAGGTGGTCCCTGGCGAACATCTCCATGGGGAAGAGCACGACCGGGTCGCCGCCCCGCGGGAAGATGACCGTCGTCCCGGCCCTGCCGTTCGTGAACCATGTGTCGTAGGCGAACGGCGCCGGGCCGGCGTCCTCGTGCTCCCCGAAGACGAGGAGCGCGTCGAGGCCTTCACGGTCCATGAAGGCGCGCGCCAGGTCCCATCGGCGATCGCGCTCCGCCATCGAGAAGGCCGGTACCACTGCGTCACTCATGTCGTTCCCCTCAAGGTTGTCGGTGAGCCTGTGGAACGAGGCATCGGCCGGCGCGGGCCGGACACGCCCCTGCCCCGTTCTCACCAGGGGAGTGAACCGTCGCGGTCGCGGTACTGCCCTGTCCCTCCGGGCGAGGTGGTCGCCAGCTCGACGATGACGTCGGAGCCCTCGGTGACCGTCTGGGTGCCCTTGTGGCCGTTGAGGTCGGTGGCGGTGAAGCCGGGGTCGGCGAGGTTGAAGCGGATCCCGGGGAGGGCCTTGGCGTACTGGGTGGTGATCATGTTGAGGGCGGCCTTGGAGGGCGGGTACAGCAGATGGGGGAAGGTCGACTCCTTCCGCTCGGGGTCGGAGGTGATCGTCAGTGACCCGGCACCGCTGGAGATCATCACGACGCGTGGGTCGTGCCCGGCGCGCAACAGGGGCAGAAACGCGTGCGTCACGCGGACCGGCCCGACCACGTTGACTTCCAGTACCGGGACGAGGTGCCGCGGCAGGGTGTCCGCGGGGCCGACGAGCTCGCCGGTGATCCCGGCGTTGTTGATCAGAACGTCCAGCCGGTCGGTGCTGTCGCTCACGGTACGGACGGCCGCCGCGACCGAGTCGTCGGAGGTCACGTCCAGCGGGACGAAGGTCACGTGCGCGCCGTCGGCCGCCAGTCGCTCGGCCGCCTGGCGGCCGCGGGCCTCGTCGCGCGCTCCGAGGAAGACGCGCCAGCCGAGTGCGCCGAGACGGCGGGCCGTCTCGAGACCCAGGCCCTTGTTGCCGCCGGTGATCAGGACGTTGGTCGTACTGCTGGAGGGGCTGTGCGATTCGTTCATGCCTCGACCATGACGGGTCGGCCGGGAGCTATCCAGAGAGGGATGAGCCCAGGAGCGGCCCTCCCTGGATGCCCACGCGGGACCGGTGGACAAGCGGCGAACGGATGCGCGTGAGCCGTCGGCTAGCCGCAGAACTCCGCCTCGATCACCGCGTCGCTGTCCCCGGACCAGTCCCCGTTGAAATCGAAGGCCAGCGAGTGGCGGCTGTCGGCTGTCGTGACCGCCTCCGACAACCAGCCGGTGATGCTGCCGGGGTGGCCCCAGACCTTGACGCCGCAGCTCAGCTCACGCTCGGCGAGGCCCAGGCCGTAACGGGCTCCGGGGAGCCCCTTGGCCTCGACAGTCGTCTTCATCTCGGCCAGCTGCTCCCGGGGCAGCAGATCGCCGCGCAGCAGGGACGAGTAGAAGCGGTTCAGGTCGGCGGCGTCGGAGATCATGTCGCCCCCGCCTCCGGCGCGCGTCGGGTTCATTTCCGTGACGTCGAAGCTCGGGCCGGCCGTGGACCCGGCGAGCTTCGCGTAGGCGCGGCTGCTCGGCCGGGGCAGCCGCGGGGCCGTACCGGGGACGGAGGTGGCATGCAGGTGGAGCGGTTCGATGATGCGGTGGCGGATCTCCTCCCCGTACGGGTTGCCGGTGACCTTCCCGATCACCATCGCGGCCAGGGAGTAGTTGGTGTTCGAGTACTTCCAGGAGCTGCCCGGCGCGAAGTCGCGCTTGTTCGCCATGGCGTACTTCACGTGCTGGTCGAGGGAGACCGTGTCGTAACGGGTCCTTTGGAAGGCGTCCTTGAGCATGTAAGTCCTCATGAACTCCTTGTCGTAGCGGTAGTTGAAGACACCACTGGTGTGGTTGAGGAGCTGGCGGAGAGTGATCCGGCGGCCGTCGTGAAGATTGCCCCGGACCACGCCGGGCAGCCACTTGCCGACCTTGTCGTCCAGGGACAGATCGCCCTCCGCTTCCAGTTGGAGCAGCACCGTGGCGACGAAGGTCTTGGTGATGCTGCCGACCCGGAAGTGTTCGTCGGCCGAGCGCGACCGCCCCGTCCTGAGGTCGCCTACGCCGGAAGCGCCCTTCCAGGTGCCGTACGCGTCCTGCGCTTGCCCCACGACACCGGGAACGCCGTCCTCCACGGCAGCGTTCATCGCTTCCCATGTCGCACTGTGGCCGCCGGTGACCGGGCCGGAGACGGGGGCGGCCGGGGCGGTGGCCGCGAGCGATGTCGCGGTGAGCGCGACAGCTCCCACCAGGCCGAGGCGCAGGCCACGGGATGCTCTCATGAGTTGGCACATCCTTCCGTCGAGGATTGCTGGCCTTCGACGGAAGGGACACGGCGGCAGGCGGGCGGGTTGCCCGCCGCCTGGCGGGTTGAGCGCTATTGAGCCGTGTCGGGCCCCAGTGGTGTGCTACAAGCGGTGATCGTGGCGCGGTGCGGGATGCCCGGGGCCCTGGCCCGGCGCGGGTCGGCCCTGTTCGTGGTCGGTGACGCGGGTGCCGAGGAAGGTCAGGAGCGCGTCGTTGAAGGCGTCGGGCTGCTCGGCGCCCGGGAGGTGTCCGGCCTGCTCGATGACGACGAGATCGGCGGAGGGGATCAGGCGGCGCATGGCCTGGGCCTCGCTCACCGGGGTGTAGTCGTCGTCGGCCCCCACCAGGATGAGGACGGGTACGGAGGTCCCGGCGAGGGTGTCGCGGTAGTCGGGCCGTTCGGCCCTGCCGCGCAGTGCGGCAGCTGCCCCTTCCGGGGCGGTGGCGCGCATCATGGCCAGGACGTGGCCGGCGACGTCCGGGAGAGCCGTGACGTTGTACGGGGCGATCATCCTGCCGATCACCTCGTCCGCGTAAGGCCCCATGCCTTCCGAGAGGAGCCGGGCGGCCAGGGCGATGCGGAAGGCCTTGCCCTCCTCGGTCTCGGCGACCGGGGAGGTGTCGGAGAGGACGATCCCGCGCACCCGTTCCGGACGGGTCCGCTGGAACTCCATGGTGATCTGGCCGCCCATGGAGACCCCGCCGATGACGACGGACTCCAGGCCGATCGTGTCCAGGAGTCCGGCGATGTCGTCGGCGAAGTCGGAGAGCAGGCACGTGCCCGGCACGACCTCGCTGCTGCCGTAGCCGCGGAGGTCCGGTGTCACGACGCGGTATCCGGCTGCTGTGAGTGCTGTGACCTGCGGTGCCCACAGGGTGCGGTCGAACGGATGGCCGTGCACGAGCACCACGGGTATGCCGTCCGAGGGCCCCTGGTCGTCGTAGTGGATGGACACGCCGTTGACCACAGTCCTGATCATGGAGGGCACTGTAATCGCCGCCGTTTTCCGGGGCCGCTGTTTTTCGGACAGCCCTTTCCGGGACAGCCTTTTCCGAGACGGCCGTTTCCGGGACAGCCTTTTCCGAGACGGCCGTTTCCGGGACGGCCGTTTTCCGGGACGCCCGCCTAGAGCGTGCTGAGTGCCTTCATCGCGTCGTGTTCGATGCGCGAGAGGTCGTGGAGGATCGAGCCGGCCTGCGTGAGCTGCGTCGCGTCGCCGGACTCGCCTGCCGCAGCGACGAGCGCGGCCACCTCCGTCCAGAGGGCGGCGGCCTCGGTGTACAGGCCCTGGCCGGTGCGCAGACGGCCGCTGTCGATCAGCTGGGCACTCTCGGCGAGGAAGTCCCGGTAGAGATTGCGGAACAGGGCGCCGCCGGTGCCGGCCCTCTCCATGAGGGCGGCCGCCTGAGGCAGGTCCTCCTCCGGACTGTCGGTGCGCTGCAGCCACTTGGGCACCTGCGTGGCCGCCTTCGCGATGCCCCGGTGGCCCAGGTTCGCGATGGGCGGGTTCAGGAAGGCGTCGGCACATGCCCTGATCGCGGGGACGATTCGGTCCTGCGGTGACGCCGGCCCGCCGGGCGCCGTGAGGGTGAAGGAGCGGTGCCTGGCGGTCATGGGGCCGCGCTCGGCCCTGGCCATCGCCAGAGCAGCGAGGCCGGTCGAGACGGCTCCGCCCTGCGGTTCGGTGTCCACCAGGTAGGCGTCCTGTTCGTCGTAGCCGTACATGGCCACGACGTGCCCGCCGAAGTGCACCTTCGTGCTGAAGTAGTTCAGGTGGTAGCTGTCGAGCTGAAGGCCGACCGGCCGGCCGGCGTCGATGGGCGCCGCCACGTTCTCCCACGCCTTGCGTGCGGAGGTGGTCTCCCCGACCAGCAGCTCGAGGCCGAGCGTGGCGGCCAGGTTCCTGGTGAGTTCGAACGGCTTGACGCGACCTCCCAGGAAGGGGAAGCCCATGCCCTTGCTGTCCCAGTAGATGAAGGACAGCCCGGAGCCGAGCCCGAACAGCATGGGCTCGGACAGGTCGACTCCCTCGTGCCGCAGCAGCACGCCCAGCGCCGTCGTCTCGCAGTGCTGCATGCCGCGGGCGTCGATGCCTTCCACCATGGTCATGCGGCTCATTCTCCCTTTCTCGCCCGACGACGACGCCGTAACGCGGCTGATGCGCCGGGGCGTTCAGGAACGGTGCCGCCCGAAGCGGATGTACGCGTACGACTCCCCCTCGCGCGGTGCCCGGGTCCAGGACCGGGTGGTGAAGGTATGCAGACGGCCGCTGGTCAGCGCGAAGCGGGGGAGTGCGAGGCCGAGTTCGGTGTGGAGGGTCTCCAGCACACGCAGTTCGTTCTCCGGTTCGGTGTCCTCCGGGCGGAACAGCCGGGCGGGGTCCAGGGCCTCGGGTATCGCGCCGGAGCGCTGGATCTCCGCACCCCGCACGGTGAACGCGTACAGCTCCTTTCCCTGTTCGGCCACCGACAAATGGAACGCGGTGGGGTGGCCCTCCGGGTGCGAGCGCTCCGGGTCGCGCCACACCACCACCGCGCGGCCGGCGCAGGAGGCGGCCGGAGCGGGGGACACGAACCGTTCGTGCAAGTGATTGGGGTGGCCGTCGAAGGCGAAGGTCCACTCGTCGGTGGCGCGGCCGACCGCGACCACGGCCCGGTCCTCCCAGGGCTCCGAGTGCTCCGCTTCCTGCGTGCGCCGCCGCCAGGGCGCCATGAGCTGATCCGTGGGCGCGCCCAGTCCGGCGTCTTCCTCGCCGATCAGGGCGGGCAGGCGGGCGGGGTCCGCGCCCTCGACCCAGACACAGCGGAACCCGTCGGACGGCCGCCGGTTCGCCGCCGGCTCCGTCAGCCAGGCGAGTCCCGGCGGGTCGAGATCGGGTACGGGCTCGGGAGCGGGGCCCGTCTCCCCGGCCCGTGGTGTCGCGAGGATCTCCCGCCCACGCTCCGGGGTGATCAGCGAGCCCAGGACCGGATCGGCGAGCAGGCCGATCGGGGCGATCAGCGAGGGCCCGGGAGCCTCCCACAGCGGGAGCGCGTCCCGCAGCACCCGCCACGCGGCGTCGGTCGCCCCCCAGCGGGCCGGCTCCCGGGCCTCGGCGACCGCACTGCCCCAGGGGCCGGGCGGCGCGTAACGATGGGTGTCGTCCCGCATCGCGCCCAGTACGGCCTCGGCGGTCTCCCGGGCGACCCCGCGGGCGGCCATCATGCCGAGCCAGTGGTCGTCCCCGCCCAGCCGCCATTCGCCGCGTGCCGGTTCCAGTGCCTGCACGGGGAGGAGCTCGGACAGACAGTACGGGTCGGCCACGAGCATGCCGTAATCCCGGGAACCGTGCGGCGCCAGCAGATGACGGAGCTGGTTCAGCAGGACGGCGCTCCGTGGCCGTCCGAAGGCCAGAGCCTCCTCGAGCAGGGGCAGGGCCTCCTCGTGCCGTCCGCGCAGGGCCAGCAGACGGGCCTCCTCGACGTGCGCGTCCTGGGCGCGGGTGGTCGCGTTGACGAAGTCGGGCCTCCCCGCCCGGTCGCCGTGGAACCCGCGGTACATGGCCTCCATATAGGCGCGGAACGACGGGTAGCGGTCCGGGTATTCACCGCCCCAGCCCTTGTAGAGGTAGAGCGCCCACTCGCCGTCCTGGTCGCTGTCGCCCGGGTCGAGCAGGGCGTACGACATGTCGGAGTCCGTTTCCAGCTGTAGCGCGCGGCGCCACATCCCGGCCAGCAGGACTTCCTCCTCGCGCGGGTTGTCGCCCAGGCTCTCCTCGTACAGCGGGGTCATGCCGAACGGATCCTGGAACCAGTCGATGTCCGCGGCGCCGCCGAGCTGATAGACCCCGGCCACCTGGTCCACGTGCCACCCGTCGCTCACGGCCAGGAACTCACGGTACGAGGGCGGCAGCCGCCGCCCCAGTCGCTTCTCGGCTGCGGCGATCGCGGACTCGTCCGCCCCGGGTCTGCCCTGGCTGACGGGGGTCTGTCCGTCCTCGTCCTCCTCGTCCTCCTCCTCGCGAGGAACCCACTCCTCCTGCCAACGCCCGAGAAATGTGTGCCAGTCGAAAGTCTCACTGTTCATGACCGGATGGTGTCACCGGGCACTGACAACAGCAGAGGGCAGCTGAAGGAGCTCGGTCGAGCCGTCGGTGGCGATGCCGGACGTCATCGAAGGCGGCTTCGCGGGAGAGATGGTTGACGCGTCCACAGGAAGGGGCGGTATGGACGTGGGCGTGGTCGCGGAGGGCAGTTCCGCCGTCAGGCCTACGGGCTCGATCCGTATCCTCACCGCCGCCGAGACCTGCGGCTCGTAGGCCACCGGCGCGTCACCCGAGTCGATCCGCGACGCGTCCTGCTCCGCCCCTTCGGCGCGTTGCGTCGCCGGGGAAGGGGGCGGGGGAGTGTGCGGACGTTCCGGAGCCGGGCGAGGGACCGGGAACTCCGTGTCCGGGGCGGTACGCAGGGTGTCGGCGCCGGCCCTCGGAGGCGGGGCGTCCGGAATCTCGGGGGGATCGGCAGGCAGGGACAGTCCCACCGTGGCGACCGTCACCGCGGCCGATGTCGCCACCGCCGACTGCGTGACACCCGTGCGCGGGAGCCTGCGCACGAACACCCAGACGGTCAGGGCCAGGGTGACACTCCCGGCGAGGGCGCCACGCAACTGCCGTCTGGCCCTGGCGAGCAGCGACTCGGCCCCTCGGTAACTCAGCCCCATGGCCAGGGCCACCTGCCCGACATCGAGCTCCTGGGACCGGAGCCGTAGCGCCTCGGCCTGGCGGGCGGGCAGCAACTCCGCGCTGCGGGCGGCCAGCCACCTGGCCTCTGCCCGGTCGCATGCCGCTTCCTCGACCGGCTGGGGCTCGGCCGGAGCGGCGGAGAGGCTCTTGCTCAACTCCGCGTCGCGGGCGACCTGACGGTGCCGTTCGGCGCACACGCGCACGGTCGCGTGCCTGAGCCACGAACGCACCCGGCCGTACTGGACGCTCCGGTCCTCCACCGCGCGCAGCATCGCTTCGTGGACGGCGTCCTCGGCCTCCTCGGCGCTCGACGAACGGCGGCGCGCGATCTCCAGCAGCTCGTCCCGGTGGCTCCAGACGAGCTCCCACCGATCGCCCGGGCCGGGCGGACGATGAGCCGTGCGTGGATGGTCCCTCACGTGCGAAAGCTCTCCGGTCCGTGGGTTCGGAGCCCGATGCGTGTCGATCGCGGCCCCACGGCCCCTATGCCCCGCGGCCTGGCCGGCATCGGGGCACACGGGCTCGGCGTCGGCTCAGGCCGACAGCGTGGCGGCGGAGCCGAGCCCGGCCACACCCAGTCCGTCGGCGGCGAGGGCGCCCGAGAAACCGGCGGTGAGCGAGGAGAGCGGCGTCTCGAGGGAGACCTCGCCGGCCAGGCCGGCGGAGACGCCGCCGGACACGCCGTCCAGGTCCGCGTCGGAGATTTCCTGGGTCTGTACCTGGGGGGCGGTGCTCATGAGGTGAATTCCTTTCACGTTATTCCGAATGGCGGGGGCCAACTCCGTCAGGAATGCGGGCCCTTGCCGATTTCACGGCTGTGGCGGCTTCCGTGGTGTGGAGGATGAAAGCACGGGAGCGCCTTGCGGGGCCACCCACCCGGCGTCCCTTGCGCCGGTCTTTCCACATCGAAGCGCCAGGGCGATCACATCGGTTCATGGACCGGTACGTTTTCTTCACTCGACCGATCGACGGACTTTCCACCGGTCGAATCTTTAATACGCCGCGAACGGGACATTCTCCGCGACGGGGGCGGTGGTCCGCTCGATGCGTGAAGAGTCACCGGAGGCGGCGGGCCACCTGAGTGCGCGGTGTGGAGATCCGCCGCAGATGACCCGCGGTCCGGGCCTGGCGGCCGCAGGCGGCGAAGGAGGCGTGGCCGGCCGAGCCGGGCACGGTGCCGGGGGCGCCGGCGCCGTGCCGGACTCCCGCGGGTCATCAGTGTGTGCGCGAGTCCAAGCAGGCCGAAGGGCCGGTCCTGCACGTCGAGGCCGGCCGGTGGGCGACCTTCGTGCGGATGGCCGCGCGCGGCTGACGGACGACGGCACGCAGGGTATGCGGCGATACTCATGGCGGAAGTCACTCCGTCATGAGCCCCCTGAGGAGGTGCGTTCCGTGCGGTCGTTTCCGCCGTCACTGCTGTCCGACGGTCCGGTGCAGAGGGTTCTGGACATCGTCATCGCGGTCCAGGAGTCGGGCGGCAAGCTCTCTCTGGATGACGAGATAGGGCGCTACGTCCGCCTGATCCGCAACGACTGGGTTGCCCACTGGAATTGCTCGGTGTATTTCTCCGCCGGGGTGCTGGACCTCGCTGCCGATGCCGTCGAGCGCTCGGGGACGCTCGAAGCGTACCCGTCGGAATTCAAGAGGAAGCTCGCCCGTGCGGCCGGTGACATGGACCCGGCGGAGTACATGCGCATCCTGGCGGAACTGGTGCGCATGGCTGACCGGGGCGGAGTTCCCGAGTACGGGGAAAAGCCCCTGGGCTCCACGGAATTCCTGCAGAGCTTTCCCTTCCTTTTCGGCTTCGGCGCCATCCTCATGGACGAGGGGGACCGCCCTTTCGCGGACCTCGTCCGGTCATCCCTGACCTCCGAGCATCCGTACTGCACGGAACGGGCAGTCGCCTACGCCACCGAAGCGCAGCGCGCACTCGTCCTCTTCCCCGGCGTGAACGGGCTCGGGAAGCGGCTCCCGTGGGCTACCCGGGACCGGCTCCAGGAGATCATCGACACGGTCAACGACCACATGCGGCGCGAGCACGTCACGGCATCCTGAGGCTTTCGCGCTGCGCGCTCATGTGGGCCTCGATGCTGCGTTCGGTGGCCCTGGTCCGGGCGGAGCCGGCCGGATTCGAACCGGCGTCCTCGCGGTTCTGGAGACCGGCGCGACGACCTCTGCGCTACGGCTCCGCCGCCCGGAATCCTAGCCCGCGCCTTCGGCTATTCGCGCGCCGTGGCGGTCAGTTCGGCCACCCCCGTCGGCTTCTCCGCGTCGGCCGAGCGGACCGTGAGCCTGACCTGGCGGGCCGTGGCTCCCGGTTCGTACGGGTGCCAGGTGTGGCCGTCCAGGGAGGTCTCCAGGGTGTGGGAGGCCGGTGCGATGTCCGTCCAGCGGGGCGTGAGCGAGGCGAGCCGGGTCACGTGGCGCAGCGGCACCGTCAGCGTGCCCGTCGCGCGGTCCGGTGACCAGGACGTCGAGGGGCTGCCGTCCACCGCCGCCTCGGCGTACAGACCGGGGGCCTCCGAGGTGGCCGTCGCCGGGCGGCAGCGGGCCGCGTCGGGCGTCGGGGCGAGGTCGGGGCGGCGGGTGGGGAGCGTGAGGGTGCCGGAGAGGCGGCGCGGGCCGGCCGGGGTGTGGACCGTGAAGGGCGCGCCGTCCGTCAGCCGGACCGTGGTCGTCCGGGGGCCGATGGTGATGTCGTACGTACGGCCCCGGTAGTGCAGCCCGGTCAGCGCCACGCCCTCGCGGAGCTGCGGGGGCAGGAGCGGGTCGAGGCGTACGCCGTCCTCGCGGAGCCTGAGGCCGGTCAGGCCGTGCGTGAAGACCTGGAGGAAGCCGCCCTTGCCGGTGAGGAAGTCCTCGGCGGGGAAGCCCGAGAGCGGGTCCTGGGCCCCGGACTTCTCGCCCCGCGCCTCGGAGAAGAGGTTGTAGGGACCACGGACGAACGGACGTACGGCGCGCTGGAGGTACGTGTACGTGGCGCAGCCCGGCTCCCCGATCGTGGCGGCGTCGATCGCGTGCACCGAGTCGGTCATGGCGGGGCCGTCCGGGTCGGTGCGGGCGGCGTAGTAGTCGAGCGTCGCCGCTGCCGCGCCCTCCGCCATCGGCCACTCCAGCGGGTACATCAGCAGCACCGTGTCGGCCTGCTTGATGGTCGAGCCGTTGTAGCCCGCGTACTGGAGGAAGAGCTTCCGCTCGGCGTCGTACGGGATGCGCAGTCCGTCGGCCACCCTGGTCCAGCCGGCGGGTGCCGGGTGGCCGAGGAGTTCCGCGGCGCGGGTGGCGTTGCGGAGGGCGGTTGCCGCGACCGCGTTGGTGAAGACGCCGTCCGTGACGCCGTTGCTGTACTCGTCGGGGCCCGCGACGTTCTTCACCGAGTAGCCGCCGTCGGCGTTGGCCGTGGCGCGCGACTGCCAGTAGTCGGCGATGCCCTTCAGCAGCGGCCAGCCCCGGCCGGCGAGCCAGGCCCGGTCACCGGTGGCCAGGTAGTACTGCCAGACGGCGAGCGCGATGTCGCCCTGGAGGTGGTTCTGGGTGAGGCAGTGCGGCGGGTCCCAACTCTGGCACTCGGAGTCCAGGCGCCCCTTGCTCGCGCTCGTCCAGGGGTAGAACAGCCCTTCGTGGCCCAGCTTCTCGGCGTTGGCGCGGGCGGCGTCCCGGCTGCGGTAGCGGTACTCGACGACCGAGCGGGCCAGGTCGGGGCGGGTGGCGAGCAGCCCCGGATACATCCAGGTCTCGGCGTCCCAGAACACCATGCCGGCGTAGTTGTCGCTGGTCAGCCCGGCCGGGGCGATGCTGTCCGAGGAACCGGGCCGGGTGTTGGCGAGGAGCCCGTACTGCGCGGCCCGCAGCCAGGCCTGCAGGTCCGGGCTGCCCGGTGTCCTGACGTCCGAGGCCCAGGCCCGGCGCCAGGCCGCCGCGTTGGAGGCGAGGACCCCGGACCAGCCGCGCCGGGCCGCGCGGTCCGCCGCCGCCCCGGCGGATGCCGGCGGGGTGCGGGAGGTGAGGGCGGTGTCGACGCCGACGTACTTCTCGAAGGTGTACGAGCGCCCGGCCCTCACCCGGGCGGTGCGGGCGCCGGCGGTGCCCCGCTGGGCGATCGCCCCCGACGTGCCCGTGCCGAGCGTGCGGAAGGTGCCGTCATCGGCGACCGTGACCCGGCGCGCCCCTCGTTCGTCCAGCCGGCCCGTCACCGTGGCGGTGCCGCTCCAGTGCGGGGTCATCCGCAGGCGTACGGCGCCGGTGTGCACGTCGGAGCGGTCGGCCAGCACCTCGTAGGTCAGGTCGGTCGCGCGGCCGTCGGCCGTGGTCCACCGCAGGGAGGTGACCACGACGCCGCAGCGCAGGTGGAGGGTCTGGCGGTAGCGGGAGACGCGGCCGGCGGGGGTGGCGGAGCCGTACGTCTCGGAGCCCACGCGCACGTCGAGCGTGGTCCAGGACGGCAGGGCGGCGATCACCTCGCGGCCCTCGGCGAGGCCTTTGTCGCGAGCGTAGAGCCCGGAGACGAAGGCTCCGTCGTACCGTGGGGTGTAGAGGGGCCAGCCCGTCTTCTCGCCCGTGGCGGCGTATCCGGCGCCGGTGGCGGGCACGCGGTGGCCCAGGTAGCCGTTGCCGACATAGGGGTCGTATCCCGCGGCCTCGCCGAAGGTGGTGGACGTCGGTGCCCACGAGGCGTCGGGGTGCGTACCTGTCCTCCCGCACACCTGATCCGGGGCGGACCCGGCGGCATGCGAGAGCGGCGGCAGGGGGAGGACCAACGCGCCCGCGACGACCGGCGCGAGAAGAGAGATGCGCTTGAGGCTCACCCCACGAAGGTAGGGAAGACGACGCCGCCGGTGCGGTACCGGCGCGCGGGACGAGCGGACCGGTCCACGGCCGGAGGCAGGGAGAGCGGCATGTCCTATCCGGAACCCGTCTACAGGGACGGTGCGGGCGAGATCAGCGCGACGTACCGTCCGGCTGGCACCGCCGCGAATCTGCTGACACGCAGCGGCGGATCCACCCACTACCTGGCCACGGCGGAGTCGACGCACGGCGAATTCGGGCTGTACCGGATCAACATGGGCCCCAAGGCGGGCGGCCCGGCCGAGCATTTCCACCGGTCGATCTCCGAGTCGTTCTTCATCCTCGACGGGACGGTGCGGATCTACGACGGCGAGCGATGGGTCGACGCCACCCAGGGCGACTTCCTGTACGTGCCCCAGGGCGGCCTGCACGCCTTCCGCAACGACTCCGAGGAACCCGCTTCCATGCTGCTGCTCTTCACGCCCGGAGCGCCCCGTGAGGAGTACTTCGAGAAGGTCGGGCAGGTCTCCGACTGGCCCGAGAAGCAGCGGGCGGAGTTCTTCATCAAGCACGACACGTACTGGACGGGCTGAGGGCCCTACGGCGCGAGGCCCGTCTTGAGGCCGGCGCCGCAGAGCGGGACGACCACGCTTCGGTCCGTCATGCCGCCCACGGCGGCCCAGCACGCGACGCCGGTCGTCTCGACGAAGAAGCCGCGGCGGGCCAGATCCCTCTGCGCCTCGCGGATCTGTTTCTCCGTCACGGTCAGGAAGGTGCCGCCCGACTCCCGGACGGCGGCGAGGATCTGCCGGGCGCGGGGCGGCCGGGGGATGGCGATCCCCTCGGCGAGGGTGGCCCGCGCCCGGTCCGGGACTCCCGGGACTCCGGACAGCCCGTCGGCCCCCGCCCGGAACGCCGCGGCCAGCGGGGACACCGCCTCGGCCTGTACGGCGATCAGCGCCGGCCGGCGGTCGATCAGGCCGTGGGCGAGGAGTTCCGCGGTGGCGAGGGCCGCGCCCAGGAGCAGGGTGCCGTTGCCGACCGGCACGGCGATGGCGTCGGGCAGGGTGCCGCCGAGCTCTTCCCAGATCTCGTAGACGTACGTCTTGGTGCCGTGCAGGAAGTACGGGTTGAAGACGTGCGAGGCGTAGAAGCTGCCGGGTACGTCGGCGGCTGCCCGGGCGGCGGCCGCAGCGGCCTCGCGGCCGCCGGGCACGGTTTCCGGCCGGGCGCCGTGGGCGCGGATCTGCTCCGTCTTCTTGGGCGAGGTCCCCTCGGGCACGTAGACCGTGCACGGCAGCCCGGCCCGGGCGCAGTACGCGGCGACGGCTGTCCCCGCGTTCCCGCTGCTGTCCGCGACGACCCGCTCCGGGGAGAGCCTGCGGGCCAGTTCGGCCAGCATGACGGCGCCACGGTCCTTGAAGGAGAGCGTGGGCATCATGTAGTCGAGCTTGGCCGAGACCCGGTCCGTGAGGGGGACGAGGGGGGTCCGGCCCTCGCCCAGGGAGACCGCCGGGGAGGCGAGGGGGAGAACCTCCTCGTAACGCCACAGCGAATTGACGCGTCCGCCCAGTGCGTCGAGGCGGACCGGCGGCAGGACGCCGGTGTCGAGGTCCCAGGGGCCACCGCAGACAGGGCAGCACCAGGCCGTCGTGGCGGAGTCGGCCCTGGCCCCGTCCCGCGGGCAGAGATAGGTCGCCGAGGGCACTGGGGTGTCCGCCATGGGGCGAGTCTATTCGGTATGCGCAGGTGGGTGGGGAATCATCACTTCGAGTGAAACCCTGGCCTGTGCTTGCGGTACTCAACCCACGGTTGCGACGCTGTTGCTGTCTGTCAACCTGTTGGGAGTGGCCTGTGCCTTTCGGTGAGCAGCCCGCCTATCTGCGCGTGGCGAGCGATCTCAGGGAGAAGATCGTCAACGGCGCGCTGCCGCCCCATACCCGCCTGCCGTCGCAGGCCCGTATCCGTGAGGAGTACGGCGTCTCGGACACCGTGGCGCTGGAGGCCCGCAAGGTGCTGATGGCCGAGGGGCTCGTCGAGGGCCGGTCGGGTTCGGGCACCTATGTGCGCGCCCGTCCGGTCCCGCGCCGGATCGCCCGCTCCGGCTACCGGTCGGGAGCGGGGACCGGTCCGTTCCGTCAGGAACAGACGGCGGAAGGGGCGCGGGGGACCTGGGAGTCCCGCAGCGAGCAGGAGGGGGCGAGCGCCGAGATCGCCGAGCGGCTCGGGATCGAGCCGGGCGACCGCGTGATGCGCACGAGGTACGTCTTCCGGGAGGCGGGCGAGCCGATGATGCTGTCCACCTCCTGGGAGCCCCTGGCCGTCACGGGGCGCACGCCGGTGATGCTGCCGGAGGAGGGCCCGCTGGGCGGCTGCGGCGTCGTCGACCGCATGGCGGCGATCGACGTCGTCGTGGACAACGTGGCGGAGGAGGTCGGCGCGCGCCCCGGGCTGGCGGAGGAGCTCCTGACGCTCGGCGGGGTGCCGGGCCACGTGGTGATGGTGATCGGGCGGACGTACTACGCCTCGGGGCGGGCGGTGGAGACGGCCGATGTGGTCGTCCCCGCCGACCGCTACAGGATTGCCTACCATCTGCCGGTCAAGTAGCCCCTGGGGCGCGTGAGGTGAAAGGTGGGACGGCTGTGGTGACCGCTGGGAGCGACAGCCTGTCCGCAGCGGTTGATGCGGAGTTAACGAACCCGCGCCGCACGTAACCGGCGGGCAATCGTCCGCCGCGCCCCCTTGTCATGTCCAAGTCCTAACTTCCCGTTCGTCACCCGCACACCGGACCGACGAACGGGAAGTCACCGATGACGGACATCGCAACGCCCACGGCGGGCGAGGCGCCGCGGCAGGAGCCCCAGGAAGGCCCCCGGCCGCCCCGGCGCAGCTACGCCGCCCTCGCGGCCGACGAGAGCCGCGAGGACTACTCCCTCCGCTACGCGCCGCACTCCTTCCGGCGCTGGTCGCCCTCGACGGTCGCGGGGACGGCGCTCGGCGGCATCGCATATCTGGCCGACTTCGCGATCGGCGCGTCGATCGTCTTCACCTACGGCTTCACCAGCGGGCTCGCCTCGATCCTGGCCGCGGCGGCGATCATCTTCCTCACCGGCATCCCGATCGCCCGGGCGTGCGCGAAGTACGGCCTGGACATGGACCTGGTGACCCGCGGGGCGGGCTTCGGCTACTTCGGCTCGACGCTGACCTCGCTGATCTACGCGTCCTTCACCTTCATCTTCTTCGCGCTCGAAGGCTCGATCATGGCGCAGGCCATGCACCAGGCAGTCGGGCTCCCCGTCGAGGCCGGCTATCTGATCACCACGCTGATCGTCATCCCCATCGTGTTCCGGGGCATGGGCGCGCTGGCCAAGGTGCAGGCCTGGACCCAGCCGGTCTGGATCATCGGCATGGTGCTCCCCTTCGTGGTGCTCGCCGTCGAAGCCCCCGGCTCCTGGGGCGCGTTCAGCTCCTTCACGGGCACGGAGGGGGCGGAGCCGGGCTTCTCCTGGATCGCCTTCGGACTCGGTACGGGCGTCGCGCTCTCGCTCATCGCGCAGATCGGTGAACAGGCCGACTACCTGCGCTTCATGCCGGCCAAGACCGAGGCCAACAAGCGCCGGTGGAACCTCGCCGTCCTCGCGGCCGGGCCCGGCTGGGTCATCATCGGGGCCGCGAAGCAGCTCGGGGGCGCCTTCCTCGCCTTCGTCGCCCTGGAGGCGGTCGGCAAGACGCACGCGCTGGAGCCGATCGCACCGCAGATCGAGGCCCTGAAACCGTGGCTCGGCTCGTTCGCGCTCCCGGCCGCCGCCCTCTTCGTGATCGTCTCCCAGATCAAGATCAACGTGACCAACGCCTACAGCGGCTCGCTGTCCTGGTCGAACTTCTTCTCCCGGATCACGCACAAGCACCCGGGCCGCGTCTGGTACATCTTCCTCAACCTCGCCATCGCGCTGACGCTGATGGAGATGAACATGTTCGCGGCCCTCAACAAGCTGCTGGGCTTCTACTCCAACGTGGGCATCGCCTGGATCGCGGCCGTCGCCGCCGACCTGGTCATCAACAAGCGGATCGGGCTGAGCCCCCGTTACATCGAGTTCAAGCGGGCTTACCTCCACGCGGTCAATCCGGCCGGCTTCGGGGCGATGGTGATCGCGTCGACCGTCTCGATCCTCGCCTTCTTCGGCCTGTTCGGCAGGTACGCGGAGGCCTTCTCGACCTTCATCGCGGCCGGACTGTCGCTGGTCCTCTGCCCGTTGATCGCCTGGCTGACGAAGGGGAAGTACTACCTGGCCCGGCCGAACCCGGTGAACGGCCCGGACGTCGACATCGCCGACATCACCGCCACGCACACCTGCGCGGTGTGCGAAAACGCCTACGAGCTCCCGGACATCGCCGACTGCCCGGTCCGGTCGGGGCCGGTCTGCTCCCTGTGCTGCTCGTTGGACGAGGAGTGCGGAGACGTCTGCCGCAAGGAACCAGCGGCCGGCCCGGTGCTGATGCCGATGCCGGTCGTACGGACACCCGCCGGCTGATGTCGTAGAGGCGCCGGCTCGTGGCCGGAAGGGGGCGCATTCGATGGAGTGCGCCCCCTTTGATATGGCCGGATGCGTGTCTCTTTGTGTAAACACGCATCCGCTGAGTGAAGGTCAGGCGTACGCTCGGGCATATGCGTACTGCGGTTTCCTGGGGATCCTTAGAGACGTGCACGCCGGTGGGGAGAGGGGCGGGATGCTGGGGAGGGAAGTCATGACTGACAGCGGTGCCGTGCTCCCCTGGCTGGTGATCAGACAGGACGACAACGGCAGCAGATACCGCGTCGGGCGTTACGCGACGCAGGACGAGGCTCAGAAGATCGCCGACGGCCTGGACCGTCATGGACACAAGCAGCTCTACTGGGTGGAGCGGACGAGCCGGAGCGCACGCCCTTAGTCCGTGACCATCCAGCGCGACCGGCGGGAGAGAGTCACCGGTTACGCTCCCGCACATGAGTGTTTCCGTGGTGGTGGCCGGGGCCGTCTGTCACGGCGGACGGCTCCTGGCCGCCCGCCGCAGCGCCCCGCCGGAGCTGGCCGGACGCTGGGAGCTGCCGGGCGGCAAGCTGGAGCCCGGGGAGAGCGGAGAGCAGGCGCTCGTACGGGAACTCCGCGAGGAGCTGGGCGTGGAGGCGGAGCCTCTGGAGCGCATCCCGGGGGAGTGGCCGCTGAAGCCCGGCCTCGTGCTCCGGGTGTGGACGGTGCGGCTGCTGTCGGGCGAGCCCACCCCGCTGGAGGACCACGACGAGCTGCGCTGGCTCGCGCCGGAGGAGACGGACACCGTCGACTGGCTGGACCAGGACCGCCCCGCCGTGGCGGAAGCCGTTCGCCGGCTGCGGGAGACCATGCGGGCCTGACTGCGGGAGGCCAGGCGGGCCTGAGCGGCGCGGCCGCGAGCCCCGGGAACCGTGAGGGCGGCGCCCCGTTTCCGCCTGCCGACCAGCCCGGCGACATACACCCGTACGCCCCATAGGGCAGCGTCTGCGATAGGTTGCGCCGAATATCGGGTATGTGCGGATTATGCCCTTTCAACAGGGTGCGCCCCCGCTGCCGGCTCTGGGAAGTGATCGGCGTGACCGATACCGAAGGCGATTCTGCCGAGTGGAGCTTTCCGGCGGTGCCGGGCTCCGTGCGCAGCGCCAGGCATGCGGTCCGTGACGCACTGCACCAATGGGGGTTCGACACGGCGGTCGGGGACGTCGCCGTACTCCTCGTCAGCGAACTCGTGACCAATTCCCTGCGCTATGCCTCCGGTCCCATCGGCGTCCGCCTGAGGTGGCCGCATCCCGACGGCGAGGCGCCCGACGCAGGTGCCGAGGGGCGGGGCCTTCTGGTGGAAGTCTCCGATCCGGTTCCGGATCCGCCCACCGAACGCACGGCCGGACCCGAGGACGAGGGCGGTCGCGGACTGCAGCTCGTGGCTTGTTCCGCGCGCCGCTGGGGGACCCGGCGCGGGAAAAGTGGCAAGACCGTGTGGTTCGAGCTCGCTCTGCCTGGTTAGGAGTGGGGAGGGACGCACAGCGATCACCGGAGGTCGGGCAGAACCTGGCTGAAAGGGACTGAGACCTTGCTGTGATCGTGAACGCCGTGCCGGTGAGGGCCGTAGTGCTGAATACTGCGGGCAGGACCGGTCCGGTGTGTGAGCTGGAGGGGACGGTCGCGTGAGCGAGATACCTGGAACGGCGGGCGACGTCATGTGGCAGAGCAGCCCGCCCGGCTCGATCTATGACTACATCAGGGTCGCATCGTTCTCGATCGGGCCCGACGGGCTGATCGAGCAGTGGAGCCGGCGGGCCGCCGGTCTCTTCGGCATGGCCTCCGACGAGGTGGTGGGCAAGGACCCGGTCGAGGCTTTCATGCCCGCCGAGCTGCGCCCGGACGCCCACAGGCGGGTCGCCGAGATCCTTGACGGCAAGGAGTGGACGGGCGTCGTCCCGTTCCGGATCCCGGGCGAGAACGGGGTCGGCGGGCTTGCCGAGATCTACGTCATGCCGAGCGAGACGGGGGCCGGCGAGCGTGCCGCGCTCTGCATCGTGGTCGACGTCAGAGCGCTGCGGCGCATCGAGACGGACCTCGCCGCCTCGCAGGCGATATTCGGCCAATCTCCCTTCGGTTTCGTCCTCTTCGGCACGGACTTCACCGTCGTGCGCGCCAACAAGCGGTTCGCGACCGTCTTCGGCGGCGAGGCCGACGACCACCGCGGCCGCACGGTGGACGACTACCTGCCCCGCCCGGAGGCGGAACGCCTCTCCAGCACGCTCAAGCGGGTCCTGGAGACCGGTGACGCCGTCACCGACCTCCAGCTCGTCGGCACCCCGCCCGGCACCACGGGCCGACGCCACTGGTCGATGAACCTCTACCGGGTGCACAGCGGCGCCGGGCGACCCGTGGGTATCGCCGGGCTCGCCACCGACGTCACGCAACGGCACATCGCCGCCCGCGAGGCGGCCAGCGCCCGCCGCAATCTCGCCCTGCTCAACGAGGCCAGCGCCCGCATCGGCAACTCCCTCGACCTGGAGACGACAGCCCGGGAACTGCTGGACGTCGCGGTGCCCGTCTTCTGCGACCTCGCCTCCGTCGATCTCTACCAGGGGCTGCTCACCGGCGAGGAGGCCTCGCCCGCCAGCTGGGGCAGGCACCAGGAGTCCGGCACCGGCTCCGCGGAGCTGCGCCGGGTGGCCCAGGCCAGCGCCGTCTCCGACGCCCTCCCCGGAACCTTCTCCGCCGTGGGCGGTGGGGTGGATGCCGCCGGGGAAACGGAGCCGCCCGCTCTCGGTTCGGTCCACCGCTACCCGTTCCACTCCCCCTGTGCCGTCGCCCTGCGCACCGGCCGCGTCGAGGCCGTGCCCGGCGACGAACGCGGCTTCGTCCACTCCACCCTCGCCGTGCCGATGGTCGCGCACGACGTCGTCGTAGGCCTCGTCCAGTTCTCCCGTACCAAGGGCAGCGAGCCCTTCGGCGAGCGGGACCGGGCGCTGGCCACCGAGCTCGCCGCCCGCGCGGCCGTCTGTATCGACAACGCCCGCCTCTACCGCCGGGAGCACGAGCGGGCGCTCATCCTCCAGCGCAGCCTGCTGCCGCCGGGCGACCCCGAGGCGGCGGGCCTGGACATCGCCTGCCGCTACCTCCCGGGCAACACGGCCACGGAGGTCGGCGGCGACTGGTTCGACGTGATCGAACTCCCCGGCCACCGCACGGCCCTGGTCGTCGGCGACGTGATGGGCCGTGGACTGCGGGCAGCCGTCGCCATGGGTGAACTCCGCACCGCCGTACGCACGCTGGCACTCCTGGACCTGGAGCCCGCCGAGGTCCTCTCCGCCCTGGACGAGGTCGCCCGGGGGCTGGGTACCCCGGGAGGCGGCGAGCGGAGCGAAGGGTTCGGCGCGGGCGGCGGCGCCCAGTGGCCCTCGCGGGCCGCCCACAAGTCACGCGAGGCAGACCTCTCCGAGGTGTATCTGGCGACCTGTGTGTACGCGGTGTACGACCCGGTCACCCGGCGGTGCACCTTCGCCAACGCCGGTCACCTCCCCCCGGTGGTGGCCGAGCCGGGCGAGCCCGCCCTCCTGCTCGACGTACCCCCGGGCATGCCGCTCGGTGTCGGCGGCGAGCCCTTCGAGGAGGTGGAGGTGGAGCTCAGGGAGGGTGCCCTCCTCGCCCTGTACACCGACGGGCTCGTCGAGTCGCGCGACCACCCGCTCGACGAGGGCCTCGACGCCTTCCGGCACGCCCTCGCCGAACCGTCACAGCCCCTGGAGGACGTCTGCGACCACGTGCTGACGACCCTCGACACCCGGCACGGCGAGGACGACATCGCCCTGCTGATGGCCCGCATCCAGGGACTCGCCCCGGACGCGGTGGGCGACTGGCGGCTTCCGCGGGAGCTCCGCTCGGTCGCCCGCGCCCGTGAGCTGGCCCGCACGCAGCTCATCAGCTGGGGCCTGGACGACCTGGTGGACACCACCGAACTGCTCGTCAGTGAACTCGTCACCAACGCCCTGCGCTACGGCGAGGGAGAGATCCGGCTCAGACTGCTCCGCGACCGCACGCTCGTCTGCGAGGTGTGGGACGCCGGACTCGTCCAGCCGCGGCGCCGGCGCGCACGCGACACCGACGAGGGCGGGCGCGGGCTGCAGCTGGTCGGGCTGCTCAGCGCGGCCTGGGGCTCGCGGCGCACCCCGCGCGGCAAGACGGTGTGGTTCGAGCTGGCGCTGCCCGACGGAGAGCCCGCCGCCGAACTCTCCGTGGAGCAGTTGCTGAGCATGTACTGACGGGACCCCGGCCGCTGCTGGTCCAGCTCAGGAAGCGGACTTCAGGGCGGCGAGCCGGGCCTCGACCTCCGCACTGTCCCCGAGGCCGTCCAACTGCTCGAACTGGGCGTCCAGGGACGACGCGGCGAGTTCCTGCTTGCCCACCGCCCTCGCCTCCTCGCGCCGCACCTTGTCCTCGAAGCGGCCGAGCTCGCTCGTCGGGTCCATGACGTCGATGCTCTTGACGGCGTCCATCATCCGGTTCTGCGCCTGGGCGGACGCGGCGCGTGCGACCAGCTCGTCGCGCTTGGACTTCAGCTGGGTCAGCTTGTTCTTCATCTGGTCGAGACCCGACTTCAGCTTGTCCACCACCACCGTCTGCGAGGCGATCGTCGGCTCGGCCGTCTTCGCCTCCTGCTCCGACTGGAGCTGCCTGCCCAGCGCCACCTTGGCGAGGTTGTCGAACTTGTCGGCGTCCACCCCCGCTCCCGCGGCCCGCAGCTCGTCGGCCTTCCTGCTGGCGGCGAGCGCCTTCTGGCCCCACTCCCTCGCCGCGTCGACATCCTCCCGGTGGTCCTCCTCCAGCAGCCTGAGGTTGCCGATGGTGGTGGCCACCGCCTGCTCGGCCTCCGCGATGTTGTTCGTGTAGTCGCGGATCAGCTGGTCCAGCATCTTCTGCGGATCCTCCGCCTGGTCGATCAGGGCGTTGATGTTGGCCCGCGCCAGCTGAGTGACGCGGCCGAGGACGGTCTGCTTGGTCATGGCACCTCTCCTTGTGCGAAATCCCGTCGTACGTGTGGCGGCATCCGGCGCCGCGCGCCCCGGCCGCCGTCAGAAGCGGCCTCCGCCGCCCCGCCGGCCACGGGTCCCCCCGCCGCCGAAGCTGCCCGGCCCGCCGCCGAACCCGCCCCCGGAACCGCCGAACCCGCCCCCGAATCCGCCGCCGAACCCTCCGCCCCGCCCGCCGAGCAGCCCGCCGAGGAGGATGCCGCCCAGCACGGCACCGCCGGTCCCGCCTCCGCCACGCGGCCCGCCGTAGCCGCCCCCGTCGCCATAGCCGCGTACGTCCTGCTCGGCCAGGCTCCGCGCCTGCGCGGCCAGCGCGTCCGCCTGCTGCGCCTCGGTCAGGGCGGCCTGCGGGTCGTTCCCCTCCGACAGCACCCGGGCTCTCTCCCACCGCCGCTGGGCCTCCGCCAGCCGGGTGCGCGCCTGGCTGCCGACCGCGCCCCTGTTGGTGGTGATGTAGTCCGCGGCGGCACCGATCGCCGCCCGCGCGGTGAGCATCGCCTGATCGAGCAGCGAACGGGCCCGCTGGTCGCCGTGCTCCTGCTCACGGGCTCCTGCCAGCGCCTCGTCCAGCGCGGCGTCCGCCTCCTCCACCCTGCGCAGCGCGTCGATCGGGTCGTACGGGCCGGAGCCCATCTCCCCCCTCACATCGCCGGCCACCGCCTCGGCGCGGGCCACCCGGCCCCGCAGATCCGCGGTCGGCACACCCTCCGGGGTGCCGTCCAGCAGCCCCCGGGCATCCGCCAGGTCCGTCTCCGTCTCGGTGAGCGCGCCCGGCAGCTTGTCCGCGGCCTCGGCCAGCTCCCCGGCCCGCCGGTCGACCGCGTCAACGAGGGTGGCCACCTGCTTGATCGCGCCCTCCGCCGCACGGACGTACACCGCGGCCCGGGAGTTGTCCTCGCCGTCCACGGCCTGGCGCGCCTGGTTGAGGGTGGAGGTGACGAAGACCAGCCGGTCCTTGGCCTGTTCGACGTCCCCGACGGCGGGAGCGGTCGCGGACTCGGCGTACCGCTCCCGCATCGTGCCGAGGGCCGTCTCCGCGGCGGAGACGCGAGCGATCAGGTCGCGGTAGGCGGTCTCGGCGGTGGTCACGGCCTGCGGGGCTGTCTGTTCGAGGGAGCGCAGCCGGTCGAAGTCCTCCGACATGGCGTCCAGGCGTCCGTCGGCGTCCGTGCAGCGGCTGATGATCTCGTCGAGCATGCGGCGCCGTGTCGCGTCGTCCTCGGGGAAGGCGTCGTCCAGCTGCTGCCGCAGCCGGAAGGCCGCGGTCAGCTCGTTCTTGGCGTACCGGACCGCCTCGGCGAAGGGGGCCGCGGCCTCCTCGCCGAACTGGGCCGTCGCGAAGCCGAGCTCCTCCTCGCTGGTGCGCACGGCGTCGTCCGTGTCGACCAGGTCCGCCTTCGCCCGGGCGTCCAGGTCCGGCAGGGGGGCCAGCGGTTCGGCCGCCGCCCCGGCCTCGCCGCCCCAGCCGCCCGCCGCCGGCGTCGTCCGGGTCTTCGTACGCCGTCTGCGGCGGGTGAGGGCGAAGGCCGCGACGGCGCACACGACGACGAGTACGGCGACGGGCACGATCAGGTTCGCCGAGGCACCGCTGTCGGAGTCGCCCCCGGGGTCGGCGGTGCCCGGCGTGATGGCGGGGGCCGGTACGGGGTCGCCCCCGAGCACCGCGGCATAGCCGTCGGCGGCGCCGATCGCGGCTCCGGCCCAGTCGTTCTGCCGGAGCGCCGGCTCGATCGCCGTGTTCGCCACGTCCCGCAGCTGTGCGTCGGTGAGGCGAGATCCCTGGTCGACGGAGTAGGCGTACCGCCGGTCGTGCGTGGCCACGGCCAGCAGCACGTCCTCCTGGCCCAGGCCGTTGCGGTTCGCGGTCTCGTCGGTCCAGGTCTGGGCATCCCGGCCGGAGAAGTCACGGACGTACGCCACGAACAGCTGCACCCGCTGTTCTTCGAACAGGCGGTCGAGTGAGGCCTCGACCTGTCGCTCCCGGTCCCCGAGTGCGTCCACCTTGTCGGTGATCTGCCCGTCGCGGGAAAGCGTCACGGGGTCCTCGGCCCGGGCTCCCGGAGCGCCAGGCAGGGCGGTCCAGAGCACCGCCGCCAGGGCGGCGATGAGGACCCTGCCGGGTATCGAAAGCCGGGGCATCCCGGTACGGCTCGCAGGCGGCGTCACATTTGGGAGGCTATGTCCGCCCACTGCCGCCCGCGACCCGACGCCGGGGCACCGGGTGTCCGGGGGCGCCAGCCGGTGGGGTGTGGTGGTGTGCCGCCCGTGCGGCGTACGCCGGCCTTTACCCAAGAATAGACAGGCTGCCTTGCAAGATGCCCTGTCCATCTTTACGGTGGAAGACATGTCCGGAACGCCCGAGAACCCCGGTGGCGCAGCGCCGCAGGCCCCCGTCGACCCCACGGCCGAGAGTGTGGCGACGGATCTCTCGGCCGTGGTCGGGCGGCTGCTCAGGCGGCTGCGCAGCTCCTCGGCCGACAGTCTGCTCACCCCCTCCCAGCGCTCCGCCCTCGCCAGGCTGGAGGACGGCGGACCGGCCACCACTGCGGCGCTGGCCAGGGCGGAGCTCGTGCGGCCCCAGTCGATGCGGCTGACCCTCGGCGCGCTGGAGAGCCAGGGGTTCGTCACCCGCGCCCCCGACCCGGCGGACGGCCGCAAGTCGCTCGTGTCGGTGACCGAGGAGGGGAGCGCCGTCCTGGCCGGCGTGCGGGCCGCCAAGCGGAGCTGGCTGGCCGACGCGATCGCCGGCGAGCTGGACGGGGCGGAGCGCCGGGCGCTCGCCGAGGCCGTCGAGCTCATCGGCCGTCTGGTCGACAAGTGACCCGGTACGGGACGGACCTGACCCCCGGTGCGCCGGTGGCGGAGCCCCGGCCCGCCCCGCCCGGGGAGGACGGCCCCGGGTTCAGCGCACGGCTCACCGCGCCGCTGCTGATGGGCTCCCTGCTCAACCCGCTGAACACCACGATGATCTCCACCGCCCTGGTGGCCATCGGGCACTCCTTCGGCATCGGAGCCGCCGACACCGCCTGGCTCATCTCCGTCCTCTACCTCGCCAGCGCCGTCGCCCAGCCCGTCCTCGGCAAGCTCGCCGACACCCTCGGTCCGCGCCGGGTCTTCCTGGCCGGTCTCGTCGTCGTGGTCGTGTCCGGGCTGGTCGGCGCGCTGGCCCCCGGTTTCGGCACCCTGATCGTCTCCCGGCTGCTGCTCGGCATCGGTACCTCGGCCGCCTACCCGGCCGCCATGGCCGTCCTGCGTGACGAGTCGCGCCGGCTCGGCCGGCCCACTCCCCGCCCCGTGCTCGCCAGGCTCTCCTTCGCGGCCCTGGGCAGCGCCGCCGTCGGCCCCGCGCTCGGCGGGCTGCTCGTGTCGACCGTCGGCTGGCGCGGCATCTTCGCCGTCAACGTGCCGATCGCCCTGCTCGCCTTCGGTGCCGCGCTGCTCTGGGTCCCGGCCGACCCGCCGCGCGAGCGGGCCGCCGACGGGGGCACGCCGAAGCTCTCCCTGGACCCCCTGGGCATCGGGCTGTTCACCACCGCGCTGACGGTGCTCGTCTTCTTCCTGCTCGACCTCGCCCACCCGCAGTGGTGGCTGCTCGCCCCCTTCGCCGTCCTGACGGCAGTCCTCGTCCGGTGGCAGCTCCGCACCCCGCAGCCGTTCATAGACATCCGGATGCTCGCCGGCAACGGCCCCCTGCTACGTACGTACCTGCGCCACGGCCTCAGCTACCTGCTGATCTACTGCGTCATGTACGGCTACACGCAGTGGCTCGAGGAGGCCCGCGGCTTCTCCTCCGGGCACACCGGGCTGCTCATGCTGCCGATGTCCGTCACCGCGCTCGTCTGCTCGCTGCTCGGCGCCCGCACGAAGGGGCTGCGCGCCCCGCTGACCGTGGCCTGCCTGCTGCTCACCGCCGGTGCGGGCATCCTCGTGTTCCTCTCCGGCGACACCCCGCTCGCCGTCCTGCTGCTCGCCGGGGCGTGCTTCGGCGCACCGCAGGGGCTCATCGGCACGAGCAACCAGGCGGCCGTCCAGACCTACGCGCCCCCCGAGAGCATCGGGGCCGCCGCCGGCCTCCAGCGCACCGCCCAGTACATCGGCGCCATCACCGCGTCCAGCCTGATCGCCCTGGCGTACGCCGATGCGGCGAGCGACGCGGGACTGCACCTCATGGCTGCGGTCTCCGTCGTCCTGGCCGTGCTGCTGGCCGTCCTGACCCTCACCGACCGCGCCCTGCGCGCCCGCACCTGACCCCCGGCAAAACCCGCACATCAGCACATCAAGGAGTACGCACATGACCGCCACCGTCCTGGACCCCCGGACCGCACTCGTCGTCGTCGACCTGCAGAAGGGCATCGTCGCCCTCCCGACGGCCCACCCGGCGGAGGGCGTCGTAGCCAACTCGGTGACCCTCGCCGAAGCCTTCCGCGCCAAGGACCTCCCGGTCTTCCTGGTCCGCGTGACGGGCGGCGCCCCCGGCCGCAACGAGGGCCGGGCCCCGGCCGGCAAGCCCGCCGCCGACTGGGCCGACATCCTGCCCGAGCTCGGCCCGCGCGACGGCGACACCGTCGTCACCAAGCAGCAGTGGGGCGCCTTCCACGGCACGGCGCTCGACCTCGAGCTGCGCCGCCGCGGCATCACCCAGGTCGTGGTCACCGGCATCGCCACGAGCATCGGCGTCGAGTCCACCGCCCGCGCCGCGCACGAACACGGCTACCACGTCACCGTCGCGACGGACGCCGTCACCGACATGGACGCCGAGGCCCACCGCAACAGCGTCGAGAAGATCTTCCCGAGGCTCGGCGAGACCGACACCACCGCCGCGATCGTCAAGCTCCTGGGCTGACCCCCGCCGGGCCGGTACCGGGGCCGCACGGGTGACGTCCGCGGCCCCACCGGCCGCGCCTGCCGCCTCCCGCGCGTGAAGGTGCTTTCAGTGGATCAGCGAATCAGTCTGATCAACTGCAAATGCCACCAGAACGCATCATCCGGTCCATTCCGGTACGGGGTGGGCCGGGCCGGCCCCGGAGGTATCAGCCATGGCCCACGTCGGCGTCCCACGCGGGACGGCCCGAAAGCGCCGCTCGGTCGCGCTCCTGGCGACAGGTGTGCTCACGATCCCGGTACTGGCGGGCTGCACCTCGGACAGCGAGGGCCCCACCTCGGTGGCCGTCCCGCAGGACATCGCCCCGGCCTCCCGGGAGCGGGTGACCGAGGGCTCCACCCTCACGTGGGCGATCGACGCGGTCCCCACCACCCTCAACACCTTCCAGGCCGACGCCGACAGCGCGACCACACGTATCACCGGCGCCCTGCTCCCCTCGCTCTTCCCGCTGGACGCGCGGGGCGAGCCCAAGCTGAACCCCGACTATCTGGAGTCGGCGAAGGTCATCGAGCAGGAGCCCAAGCAGGTCGTCCTCTACAAGCTCAACCAGCAGGCCGTGTGGAGCGACGGCCGGGAGATCGGCGCCCCCGACTTCGTCGCCCAGTGGCGCGCGCTGAGCGGCAAGGACTCGGCCTTCTGGACCGCGCGCAACGCGGGGTACGAGCGGATCGAGAAGATCGAACGCGGCAAGGACGATCTGCAGGTCCGGGTCACGTTCTCGAAGCCGTACGCGGACTGGCGCTCGCTCTTCTCGCCGCTGTACCCCAAGGAGGTGACCGGGGCGCCCGGCACCTTCAACGACGGCGCCAGGGCCACCCTGAAGAACACCGCCGGACCGTTCCGGCTGCGCAGTGTGAACAAGGACAAGGGCACGGTCGTCCTCGACCGGAACCCCCGCTGGTGGGGCGACGAGGCCAAGCTCGAATCCCTGGTCTTCCGCGCCGTCGAGCCGGAGGACCGCACCGACGCGCTGACCGAGGGCACGGTGGACGTCGCCGACATCGACTCCGTCACGGCGAACGGCATCGCCCTCGCGGCCCGCTACCGGGGCGGGAACGGCCAGCCGCCCGCCCACGGCCCGGGAGCCGACATCACCCCGGCCGCCGCTCTGCGGTCCTGGGCCCTGGCCCATGGTTCGGACGAGGAGGCCGCCGAGACCGCGCAGGCCTCCCGCGAGAAGAGCCGGGAAGCCGTGGCGGTGTACGCCGCCGAGCAGAAGGCGCTGAAGGGCTTCGCCGTACGCAAGTCACTGGAGCCCGCCTACACGCAGCTCGCGCTGAACGGCGAGTCCGGGCCACTCTCCGACGACCGGGTGCGCCGCGCCATCGCCCGCACCCTGGACCGGCAGGAGCTCGCCGACACCGTCCTGAAGCCGCTCGGCCTGCCCGCGAAGCCGCCCGGCAGCCACCTGGCCCTGGCCGGGCAGCCCGGCTACAAGGACGGCAGCGGCGCGCTCGGCGACCGGGACACCAAGGAGGCGCAGGCGCTGCTGGCCGACGCGGGATGGACCGTGGGCGGGGCCGTCCGCAAGACCGAGGACACCAAGGCGGGCAGCGAGGCCGAGAAGAAGGCCGACGAGAAGAAGAAGGCCGACGAGAAGAAGGCCGAGGAGAAGGGCACCGACAAGGCCGACAAGGCCGAGAAGGACGACAAGGCCTCGCGCGAGGAGGGGACGTACATCGTCGGTGACGAGAAGCCGGGCGACCGCCCCGCCGGCGACGCCGGGGTCACCGCGCAGGACAAGCACCCCGGCGGCGCCGCCGGCGCCTACGCCCCCGCGGGCACGGCCGCACCGGCCCCGGCCGCCGTCAAGGACCGCCTCGGCAAGGGCGGCAAGCCGCTGACCCTCCGCTTCGTCCTGCCCTCGGGCCCCGGATCGCAGCCGCTGCGGACCGTCGGGGAGAAGATCGTGGAGATGCTGGACTCGATCGGCATCAGCACACAGGTCACCAAGGTCGACGACGACAGCTACTTCAAGGACCACATCGCCTCCGGCGACTACGACATGGCGCTGTACTCCTGGCCCGCCACCGCCTACCCGGCGACCGACGGCCGCCCGATCTTCGCCAAGCCGGAGCCCGCCACCGACGGCTCGCTCCTCGTCGAGCAGAACTACACGCGGGTCGGTTCGGACCACATCGACCAGCTCTTCGACCGCGCGGTCTCCGAGCTCGACGCCAACGCGTCGAGGGACCTCCTGAAGCAGGCCGACGCACGGATCTGGGCCGCCGCGGGATCGATTCCGCTGTATCAGAGGCCACAGCTGGTCGCCGTCGACAAGAAGCTGGCCAACATCGGCGCCTTCGGCTTCGCCGCCCCTCGTTACGAGGACATCGGATTCACCGGGCGTGAAGCGGCAGGTTCCCCCGCGAATCGGAAGAAGTAGCAGGTCAAGGCCACATTCGAAGCTCAGATACAGCTCAATTCCCTTGCCCGCCGGAGCCCCCGGCGGGCAAGGTGGTGTCCGCCCCGACCCGGGCTGCTCGTCTTCCCACACCCCTTGCCGTCCGGCCACGCACCGGCTGGACGATGACGTAATACCGGCTGAATATCGGCTGAATAGTGGCTGTAGTCCCGCCCTGTGGATCGGGCCGGGAAGCCCCGGACCGATCGGGCCCGTACCATTGGACTAGCCGTGGCGTGCCGCCCGGCGGGCGTACGAGGACTCGAAGACCGACTGAGACGCCTGATCCCACGATCCGAGAGAAGCGCAAGCCACCCATGCCCACGCGCCACGACATCCGTAACGTAGCCATTGTCGCCCACGTCGACCACGGCAAGACCACACTGGTCGACGCCATGCTCAAGCAGGCCGGCGCCTTCGCCGCCCACGCCGCCGAGAACCTCGACGAACGCATGATGGACTCGAACGACCTGGAGCGTGAGAAGGGCATCACGATCCTGGCCAAGAACACGGCCGTGAAGTACCACCCGAAGGATGGCGGCGACGTCATCACCATCAACATCATCGACACCCCCGGCCACGCCGACTTCGGCGGCGAGGTCGAGCGTGGTCTGTCGATGGTGGACGCGGTCGTGCTGCTCGTGGACGCCTCCGAGGGGCCGCTCCCGCAGACCCGCTTCGTGCTCCGCAAGGCGCTGGACGCCAAGCTGCCGGTCATCCTCTGCGTCAACAAGACCGACCGGCCGGACTCCCGGATCGCCGAGATCGTCGATGAGACCTACGACCTCTTCCTGGACCTCGACGCCGACGAGGACCAGATCGAGTTCCCGATCGTCTACGCCTGCGCCCGTGACGGCGTCGCCTCGCTGACCAAGCCCGAGGACGGCACCGTCCCGCAGGACAGCGACAGCCTGGAGCCGTTCTTCAGCACCATCCTCTCCGCGGTCCCGGCACCGGAGTACGACGAGGCCGCTCCCCTCCAGGCCCACGTCACCAACCTGGACGCCGACAACTTCCTCGGCCGTATCGCGCTGTGCCGCGTCGAGCAGGGCGAGCTGCGCAAGGGCCAGACGGTCGCGTGGATCAAGCGCGACGGCACGATCTCCAACGTGCGCATCACCGAGCTCCTGATGACCGAGGCGCTCACCCGCAAGCCGGCCGAGAAGGCGGGCCCGGGCGACATCTGCGCGATCGCCGGTATCCCGGACATCATGATCGGCGAGACCCTGGCCGATCCCGAGAACCCGGTCGCGCTGCCGCTGATCACGGTGGACGAGCCGGCCATCTCGATGACCATCGGTGCGAACACCTCGCCCCTGGTCGGCAAGGGTGGCAAGGGCCACAAGGTCACTGCCCGGCAGATCAAGGACCGGCTGGACCGGGAGCTGGTCGGTAACGTCTCGCTCCGCGTCCTGGACACCGAGCGCCCCGATGCCTGGGAGGTTCAGGGCCGTGGTGAGCTCGCGCTCGCCATCCTGGTCGAGCAGATGCGCCGTGAGGGCTTCGAGCTGACGGTCGGAAAGCCGGAGGTCGTCACCAAGCAGGTCGACGGCAAGACGCACGAGCCGATCGAGCGCATGACGATCGACTCCCCCGAGGAGCACCTCGGCGCCATCACGCAGCTGATGGCGACCCGTAAGGGCCGCATGGAGACGATGACGAACCACGGCTCGGGCTGGGTCCGCATGGAGTGGATCGTGCCCTCCCGCGGCCTCATCGGCTTCCGTACGGAGTTCCTGACCCAGACCCGTGGCACGGGCATCGCGCACTCCATCTTCGAGGGCCACGAGCCGTGGTTCGGCGAGCTGCGCACCCGCCACAACGGCTCGCTGGTGGCGGACCGCGCGGGCGTCGTGACGCCGTTCGCGATGGTCAACCTCCAGGAGCGCGGTGTCATCTTCACCGAGGCCACCACCGAGGTCTACGAGGGCATGATCATCGGCGAGAACTCGCGCGCCGACGACATGGACGTGAACATCACCAAGGAGAAGAAGCTCACCAACATGCGTGCGGCTTCCGCGGACACCACGGAGAACGTGGTGCCCGCCCGTAAGCTCTCGCTGGAGCAGTCGCTGGAGTTCTGCCGCGACGACGAGTGCATCGAGGTGACCCCGGAGACCGTGCGTATCCGCAAGGTCGTCCTGGACCAGAAGCAGCGCGGCCGCACGGCCTCGCGCGCGAAGAACGGCTGACCTGACCGGCGTCGTCCGCTGCGGCCGACGAACCGTCAGTGCGAGCCATTGACACAGGGCCCGGACCCCCGCAGACACTGTGGGGGTCCGGGCCTTTCGTCAACCCGTTTTCCTGACCGAGGTGTCCGGATATCGTGCGTCGCTCTCCGGAACATGTGTTAACGGTCCGTTTCGGGCGTGTCTGTCTGGGATCACTTTGTCCGGATTTCGGGCAACCATGGCTTCTCGATGTTGTCAAACCGAGACCCTTTAAGTGTGGTTTACAGCCCGGTGTTACTTAATAGTTGGCTCCATTGAGCTCGGGTCAATGGGTCGGCGCACTGTGGGGAGTGCGGACTCACGAGCACACTCGGGGCACTGCAAACGATCGCCGTCAGGGGTGTCGGTGGATCTGTCCAGTGCCCCTCTTGTAGTCAAAAGTGGACTCATGAGGAGGAAACCCATGCGCGGTGCCAAGAGCGCCAAGTGGGTCGCGGGAGCGGCAATCATCGCCCTGGCCGCGACTGCCTGTGGCGGGGGCGACAGTGACGACAGCAGCAATGCCTCGAAGGAGAAGGGCAAGCCCGCGGGCTACGTCTCCATCGACGTCGGTGAGCCGCAGAAGCCGCTGATCCCGGCCGACACCAACGAGTCGCTCGGCAGCTACGTCATCCAGTCGCTGTTCACCCAGCTCCTGGACTTCGACGCGGACGGCAACATCGTCTACACGAACGCCGAGTCCGTGAAGTCGACGGACAACAAGACGTGGACGGTCAAGCTCAAGTCCGGCTGGAAGTTCCACGACGGCACCCCGGTCACGTCCGAGTCCTACATCAAGGCTTGGAACTGGTACGCCAACAGCAAGAACGCCCAGCAGAACGCGTTCTGGTTCGAGGACATCAAGGGCTACGCGGACGTGCACCCCGAGAAGGGTGACCCCAAGGCCACGGAGATGTCCGGTCTGAAGGCGGTCGACGACACGACCTTCACGATCGAGCTCAACAACGCGGTGCCGTACTACGAGTACAAGCTCGGCTACACCACGTTCGCCCCGCTGCCCGAGGTGTTCTACAAGGACACCAAGGCGTTCGGCCAGGCCCCGGTCGGCAACGGTCCCTACATCTTCGAGAAGTGGGACCACAAGAAGCTCATCCAGGTCAAGGCCAACCCTGACTACCAGGGCCCGAACAAGGCCAAGAACAAGGGTGTCCTCTTCAAGAACTACGCGACCGTCGAGGCCGCGTACCAGGACCTCCTCTCCGGCAACCTGGACATGATCCGCCAGGTCGGCCCGAAGGACCTGCCGAAGTACAAGACGGACCTCGGTGACCGCGCGATCGACGAGCCGTACGCGGCCATCCAGTCGATCGTCCCGACGTTCTACTCGAAGACCTTCAAGGACATCGACCCGAAGGTCCTCCAGGGTCTGTCGATGGGCATCGACCGCGACACGATCACCAAGACCGTGCTCAACGGCACCCGCAAGCCCGCCACCAGCTTCACGCCTCCGGGCGTCGCCGGCAACCAGGACCTGGGCACCGACGTGTTCAAGTTCGACGCGGCCAAGGCGAAGCAGCTCGTCACCGAGGGCGGCGGTGTTCCGGACAACAAGATCTGGATCCAGTACAACGCCGACGGTGGCCACAAGGAGTGGGTGACCGCGGTCTGCGAGTCCATCCGCAACTCGACCGGGGTCGACTGCGTCCCGGACGCCAAGCCGGACTTCCAGACCGACCTGGAGGCGCGTGACAACGACCAGGTCAAGTCGATGTACCGCGGTGGCTGGGTCGCCGACTACCCGGTGAACGTCAACTTCATGCGGGAGCTGTACGGCACCACGGCCGAGGCCAACAACGGCCGGTTCTCCGACAAGGAGGTCGACGCGGCCTTCAAGAAGGGCGACAACGCGAAGACCCTGGACGAGTCGATCAAGGCTTACCAGGACGCGGAGAAGCTCCTCCTGGACAAGATGCCGGCGATCCCGCTCTGGGAGTACAAGACCAACGGTGGCTACTCGAAGGCTGTCGACAACGTGACGATCGACTTCCACGGTGACTACAACATCACCGAAGTCACGGTCAACAAGTAACACACGCCTGAGGGCCCCCACTCGGCCATCAGCCGCCCACACCAGGCAGTAGGTCCCGGGGGGCCGCTCTCCGTAACCGGAGGGCGGCCCCTGGGCTGCTTTATCCCTAATCGGAGGCAAACATGGGGCGTTACGTCGCGCGGCGACTGCTCCAGATGATCCCGGTCTTCCTCGGGTCAACCTTGCTGGTCTTCGCCATGATGTACGCGCTGCCCGGCGACCCCGTGCGCGCGCTCGCAGGCGAACAGGCCGTCGACCCCACGCAGATCGCGGAAATGAAGAAGGAGCTCGGGCTCGACCTGCCGCTCTGGCACCAGTACTGGAACTACCTCGTGAACCTGTTCCAGGGTGATTTCGGCACACAGATCGCCAGTGGGCGACCCGTCGCCGACATCATTTCGGAAGCGTTCCCGATCACCGTCCGGCTGGCCTTGTTTGCCTTCATCTTCACGGTCGTCGTCGGTATCTCCATGGGCATCTTCGCGGGGCTGAAGGCCGATACCCTTCGCGACCGCGGTCTGCTCGTCCTGACGCTCCTGCTCATCTCGGTCCCCTCGTTCGTGCTGGGCTTCCTCGGCCAGTACTTCTTCGCCTTCCAGCTCGGCTGGGTCGAACCCAACGTGAGCCTCGAGGCGAGTTCGAGTGAGCTGATCCTGCCCGCGGTCGTCCTCGGGTCCTTGTCGCTCGCCTATGTGGCGCGACTGACCCGCACCTCGGTCGCGGAGAACCTGCGTTCCGACTACATGCGCACCGCCGTGGCCAAGGGGCTGCCGCGCCGTCGCATCATCGGCGTCCACCTGATGCGCAACTCGCTGATCCCCGTGGTCACCTTCCTCGGCACCGACCTCGGTGCCCTGCTGGGCGGCGCCGTCGTCACCGAGGGCATCTTCAACATCAAGGGCGTCGGCTACAACGTCTTCGACGCGCTCCGGCACCGCGAAGGCGCCACCGTCGTCGGCATCGTGACGCTGATCGTCGTCGTCTATCTCATCGCCAGCCTGGTCGTCGACCTGCTCTACGCGGTCCTGGACCCGAGGATCCGTTATGCCTGAGACGCTCAAGGAAGCCACCCCGGACACGCCCGGGGCCGTGGCGGCACCCGCCGCCGCCTCACCGGTCGGCAAGCCCCGCAGCCTGTGGTCGGACGCCTGGCACGACCTGCGGCGCAGCCCGCTGTTCGTCGTCTCCGCCGTCCTGATCTTCTTCCTGCTGGTGATGGCGGTATTCCCCGGCCTGTTCACCGGCGCCGACCCGCGCTACGCGGACCTGGCCCACCACTACCTGCAGAAGCCCAAGTGGGGGAACTTCTTCCAGGAGGACTGGTTCGGGTACGACATCCAGGGGCGCTCGATCTACGCGCGTGTCGTCTACGGCGCCCGTGCCTCGATCACCGTCGCCGTCGTCGTCACCGCCCTGGTCACGATCCTGGGCACCGTGGTCGGCATGCTCGCCGGTTACTTCGGCGGCTGGATCGACACGATCCTGTCCCGGGTCACCGACATCTTCTTCGGCGTGCCCTTCATCCTCGGCGCGATGGTCGTCCTGACCTCGTTCGAGGAGCGCAAGATCTGGGTCGTCATCCTTGCCCTGGCCTTCCTCGGCTGGACCCAGATCGCCCGTGTCGCGCGCGGCTCGGTGCTGACGATCAAGCAGGCCGACTACGTGATGGCGGCCAAGGCGCTCGGCGCCTCGACCACCCGCATCCTGCTCCGGCACATCCTGCCCAACGCGATCGCCCCGGTGATCGTCGTCGCGACCATCGCACTCGGCGGCTACATCTCGGCCGAGGCGACCCTGTCCTTCCTGGGCATCGGGCTCGCCGAACCGACCGTGTCGTGGGGTGTCGACATCTCCTCCGGCCAGGAGCAGCTGCGTAACGCCGCGTTCGTCCTGATCATCCCGTCGGTCATGGTGTCGATCACCGTTCTGGCGTTCATCATGCTCGGCGATGCGGTACGCAACGCCCTCGATCCCAAGCTGCGCTGAGGGAGGCGTACATGACCATCATCGACAAGACGGCGGATGTTCCTGCTCCGCGTGGTTCGAACGACGAGAGCGGCCCGCTGCTCGAAGTCCGCGATCTGCACGTGGAGTTCCACACCCGCGACGGCGTCGCCAAGGCCGTCAACGGAGTCAACTACAGCGTCAGCGCCGGCGAGACCCTCGCCGTGCTCGGCGAGTCCGGCTCCGGCAAGTCCGTGACCGCTCAGGCGATCATGGGCATCCTGGACATGCCTCCGGGTCGCATCCCCAAGGGGGAGATCTTCTTCCGCGGCCAGGACATGCTCAAGATGTCCAACGAGGAGCGCCGGCAGATCCGCGGCCGGAAGATCGCCATGATCTTCCAGGACGCGCTCTCCTCGCTGAACCCGGTCCTCTCCGTGGGCTACCAGCTCGGCGAGATGTTCCGCGTGCACCAGGGCCTCTCCAAGAAGGAGGCCAAGGCCAAGGCCATCGCACTGATGGACCGTGTGCGCATCCCGGCGGCCAAGGAGCGGGTCAACGACTACCCGCACATGTTCTCCGGCGGTATGCGCCAGCGCATCATGATCGCGATGGCGCTGGCCCTGGAGCCCGACCTGATCATCGCGGACGAGCCCACCACGGCGCTCGACGTGACCGTGCAGGCGCAGGTCATGGACCTGCTCGCGGAGCTCCAGCGCGACTTCAACATGGGCCTGATCCTGATCACGCACGACCTCGGCGTGGTCGCCGACGTCGCCGACAAGATCGCCGTGATGTACGCGGGCCGGATCGTCGAGACCGCTCCGGTCCACGAGATCTACAAGCGCCCCGCGCACCCGTACACCAAGGGCCTGCTGGAGTCGATCCCGCGCCTGGACCAGAAGGGCCAGGAGCTCTACGCGATCAAGGGCCTGCCGCCCAACCTGCTGCACGTGCCGTCCGGCTGCGCCTTCAACCCGCGCTGCACGATGGCGCAGGACATCTGCCGTACGGACATCCCGGCGCTGCGCCCGGTGACCGAGCAGGACGGCACCGAGCTGGCCGGCCGCGGCAGCGCCTGCCACTTCTGGAAGGAGACGATCCATGGCTGACCTCGACAAGGGGTCCGTGGACGCCACCCCGAACGTCACCGAAGTGGCGACGGTCAACGCGAGCACCGAGTCCGAGGCCGTCGCGGCAATCGAGGCGCCGGTCTCGCAGGGGGAGCCGATCCTCCAGGTGCGCAACCTGGTCAAGCACTTCCCGCTGACCCAGGGCATCCTGTTCAAGAAGCAGGTCGGCGCGGTCAAGGCCGTGGACGGGATCTCGTTCGATCTCTACCAGGGCGAGACGCTCGGCATCGTGGGCGAGTCCGGCTGTGGCAAGTCCACGGTCGCCAAGCTCCTGATGACGCTGGAGCGGGCCACCGCCGGTGAGGTCTTCTACAAGGGCCAGGACATCACCAAGCTGTCCGGGCGTGCGCTGAAGGCCGTGCGCCGCAACATCCAGATGGTGTTCCAGGACCCGTACACCTCGCTGAACCCGCGTATGACGGTCGGCGACATCATCGGGGAGACCTTCGAGATCCACCCCGAGGCGGCCCCGAAGGGTGAGCGGCGCCGCAAGGTGCAGGACCTCCTGGACGTCGTCGGTCTGAACCCGGAGTACATCAACCGGTATCCGCACCAGTTCTCCGGCGGTCAGCGCCAGCGCATCGGGATCGCCCGGGGCCTCGCGCTCAACCCGGAGATCATCATCTGCGACGAGCCTGTCTCCGCGCTCGACGTGTCGGTGCAGGCGCAGGTCATCAACCTGATGGAGAAGCTCCAGGACGAGTTCAACCTCTCCTACCTCTTCATCGCGCACGACCTGTCGATCGTCCGGCACATCTCGGACCGGGTCGGCGTCATGTACCTCGGCAAGATGGCCGAGATCGGTACGGACCAGCAGATCTACGACCACCCGACGCACCCCTACACCCAGGCGCTGCTGTCGGCGGTCCCCGTCCCGGACCCCGAGGCCCGCGACGGACGCGAGCGGATCATCCTCTCCGGTGACGTCCCGTCGCCGGCGAACCCGCCGTCCGGCTGCCGCTTCCGTACGCGGTGCTGGAAGGCGCAGGACAAGTGCGCCACCGAGGTGCCGCTGCTGGCGATCCCCGAGCGCTTCAAGGCCTCGGACACGCCCGCCGCGCACGAGTCGGCGTGCCACTTCGCAGAGGAGAAGGACGTCGTGCACGCGGCGTAGCACCCGATCGGTCCAGACCAGGACGCCCGGCCCCCCGCGGGGGGCCGGGCGTCCTGGCGTTCCGGTGGTTCCCGTACGGCGTACGGCGTATGCCGACATGCGACGGAGTGTCATATGGGGTGGTATGAGGCATTGAGCCACTCAAGGGAACCCTAGGAGGCACTCCATGCGCGGAGCCACACAGGCCAGGTGGGCCGCATGCGCCGTCGCGGTCGCCCTGGCGGCCACGGCCTGCGGCGGCGGGGACAGCGGTGGCGGCGGTGGCGCCGACGGGATCGTGAGCTCGTCCTGGGGAGACCCGCAGAACCCGCTGGAGCCGGCGAACACGAACGAGGTGCAGGGCGGCAAGGTCCTCGACATGGTCTTCCGCGGGCTCGTGCGCTACGACCCCAAGACGGGCGAGGCCCAGAACGAGATCGCCCAGAAGATCGAGTCGACGGACTCGCAGAACTTCACGATCACGATCAAGGACAACTGGACCTTCAGCAACGGCGAGAAGATCACCGCGAAGTCGTTCGTCGACGCCTGGAACTACGGCGCCGCTCTGAAGAACAACCAGAAGAACGCCTACTTCTTCCAGTACATCGACGGTTACGACAAGGTGCACCCGGAGTCCGGCAAGGCGTCCGCCACCACCCTCTCCGGCCTCAAGGTGGTCAACGGCACGACCTTCACGGCCAAGCTGTCGCAGAAGTTCTCGCTCTGGCCCGACACCCTCGGCTACGCCGCGTTCGTGCCGCTGCCCAAGGTCTTCTACACCGACCACGACGCCTGGCTCTCCAAGCCCGTCGGCAACGGTCCCTACACCATCGACCAGTACGCCAAGGGCTCGTCGATGAACCTGCGCCGGTGGGACGACTACCCCGGCGCGGACAAGGCGCAGAACGGCGGTATCGACCTCAAGGTCTACACCGACAACAACACCGCCTACACCGACCTGACCGCGGGCAACCTCGACCTGGTCGACGACGTGCCCGCCTCGCAGCTCAAGAACGTCCAGGCGGACCTGGGTGACCGGTACATCAACACACCCGCCGGCATCATCCAGACGCTCGCCTTCCCGTTCTACGAGAAGGCCTGGAACACCCCGGGCGCGATCAAGGTCCGCCAGGGCCTGTCGATGGCGATCAACCGGGCCCAGATCACCGACCAGATCTTCCAGAAGACCCGCACCCCCGCCTCCGACTGGACCTCGCCGGTCCTCGGCGAGGAGGGCGGCTTCAAGAAGGGCCTCTGCGGCCCCGCGTGCGAGTACGACAAGGCGGAGGCCAAGAAGCTGGTCGAGGAGGGCGGCGGCATCCCCGGCGGCCAGCTCAAGATCTCGTACAACGCCGACACCGGATCCCACAAGGAGTGGGTCGACGCGGTCTGCAACAGCATCAACAACGTCATGGGCAACAACAAGGCGTGTGTCGGCGGGCCCGTCGGCACCTTCGCCGACTTCCGCAGCCAGGTCTCCACACAGAAGCTGACCGGAGCCTGGCGCGCGGGCTGGCAGATGGACTACCCGCTGATCCAGAACTTCCTCCAGCCGCTCTACTACACCAACGCCCCGTCCAACGACGGCAAGTGGAGCAACCAGAAGTTCGACGACCTGGTCGACAAGGCCAACGCGGAGAGCGACAAGGCCAAGGCCGTCACCACCTTCCAGGACGCGGAGAAGGTGCTCGTCGAGCAGATGCCGGTCATCCCGCTCTGGTACCAGAACGGCAGCGCCGGCTACTCGGACAGGGTCGAGAACGTCTCGCTGAACCCCTTCAGCGTCCCGGTGTACGACCAGATCAAGGTCAAGTGACCCGCTGAAGCCGGGTGGCCGGTGCGGCAGCCCGCACCGGCCACCCGGCTTTCCGGTCCCTCCGCCCCCCGACCCCCGGGAGCCCCTCATGGGACGTTACGTGATCCGGCGGCTGCTGCAGATGATCCCGGTCTTCTTCGGCACCACGCTGCTGATCTTCCTCATGGTGAACGTGATGGGCGACCCCATCGCGGGCCTCTGCGGCGACCGCCAGTGCGACCCCGCGACCGCCGCCCAGCTGCGTACCGAGTTCGGCCTCGACAAGCCGGTCTGGCAGCAATACCTGACCTACATGGGCAACATCTTCACCGGTGACTTCGGCACTGCCTTCAACGGGCAGAAGGTCACGGAGCTGATGGCCACCGCCTTCCCCATCACCATCCGGCTCACCATCGTCGCGATCGTGTTCGAGATCGTCATCGGCATCAGCCTCGGCGTCGTCACCGGCCTGCGCCGCGGCCGGCCCGTCGACACCGTGGTGCTCATCCTGACCCTGGTCGTCATCGCCGTACCGACGTTCGTCACCGGCCTGCTGCTCCAGCTCCTCCTCGGCGTGGAGTGGGGGATCATCAAGCCGTCCGTCTCCTCGGAGGCCCCGGTCGACGAACTCATCGTGCCCGGGCTGGTCCTGGCCTCCGTCTCGCTGGCCTACGTCACCCGGCTCACCCGGACGTCGATCGCCGAGAACTCCCGCGCCGACTACGTCCGTACCGCCGTGGCCAAAGGCCTCCCGAGGCGCCGGGTGGTCGTGCGGCACCTGCTGCGCAACTCCCTGATCCCCGTCGTCACCTTCATCGGTACGGACGTGGGCGCCCTGATGGGCGGGGCGATCGTCACCGAGCGCATCTTCAACATCCACGGGGTCGGCTACCAGCTCTACCAGGGGATCCTGCGGCAGAACTCCCAGACCGTCGTCGGGTTCGTCACCGTCCTGGTCCTCGTCTTCCTGGCGGCCAACCTGATCGTCGACCTCCTGTACGCCGTACTCGACCCGAGGATCCGCTATGCCTGAGCAGAAGCCGTGGGACGAGACGACGGGCAGCGGCGCGATCTCGGGCGCCGGCGCGGGCGGGGCGATGGACCTCGCCATGGACGAGGGCACCACGCTGGAGAAGACGCCCGGCGGCCCCGAAGGCACCGGGCCCACCGGCAAGCCGCGCAGCCTGTGGTCCGACGCCTGGCGCGACCTGCGCCGCAACCCGGTCTTCATCATCTCCGGGCTGGTCATCCTGTTCCTGGTGATCATCTCGATCTGGCCGTCGCTGATCGCCGACCAGGACCCCCTCGACTGCGACCTGGCCAAGGCCCAGGAGGGCTCCCAGCCCGGGCACCCCTTCGGATTCGACGGACAGGGCTGCGACGTCTACACCCGCACCGTCTACGGCGCGCGGACCTCGGTGGCCGTCGGCGTCCTCTCCACCGTCGGGGTCTCGCTGCTCGGGGGCGTCCTGGGCGGCCTCGCCGGCTTCTTCGGCGGGGCGTGGGACGCCGTGCTCTCCCGCATCACGGACGTCTTCTTCGGCATCCCCGTGGTCCTCGGCGGGCTGGTCTTCCTGTCCGTCGTCACCAGCTCCACCGTCTGGCCCGTGATCGGCTTCATCGTGCTGCTGGGCTGGCCCCAGATCGCACGCATCGCCCGGGGCTCCGTCATCACCGCCAAACAGAACGACTACGTCCAGGCCGCCCGCGCGCTGGGTGCCTCGAACTCACGGATGATGCTCCGGCACATCACCCCCAACGCCATCGCCCCGGTGATCGTCGTCGCGACCATCGCCCTCGGCACGTACATCTCGCTGGAGGCGACCCTGTCGTTCCTCGGGGTGGGGCTGAAGCCGCCGGCGGTCTCCTGGGGGATCGACATCTCCGCCGCCTCCCAGTACATCCGCAACGCGCCGCACATGCTGCTCTGGCCGGCCGGGGCGCTTGCGATCACCGTGCTCGCCTTCATCATGCTCGGCGACGCGGTGCGCGACGCCCTCGACCCCAAGCTGCGCTGAGGAGTCCGCTGCCATGTTGCTCGAAGTGCGCGATCTGCACGTGGAGTTCCACACCCGGGACGGCGTCGCCAAGGCCGTCAATGGCGTCAACTACTCGGTGTCCGAGGGGGAGACGCTCGCCGTCCTCGGCGAGTCCGGCTCGGGCAAGTCCGTCACCGCCCAGGCGATCATGGGCATCCTGGACATGCCGCCCGGGAAGATCAGCGGAGGCGAGATCCTCTTCAAGGACCGCGACCTGCTGAAGCTCAGGAACGAGGAGCGCCGGCGCATCCGCGGCCAGGAGATGGCCATGATCTTCCAGGACGCGCTGTCCTCGCTGAATCCGGTCCTCAGCGTGGGCGCGCAGCTCGGCGAGATGTTCGTCGTGCACCGGGGGATGTCACGCGGCGACGCCAAGGCCAGGGCGATCGAGCTGATGGACCGGGTGCGCATCCCGGCGGCCCGGCAGCGGGTGGGCGACTTCCCCCACCAGTTCTCCGGCGGTATGCGCCAGCGCATCATGATCGCGATGGCGCTCGCCCTGGAGCCCGACCTGATCATCGCCGACGAACCGACCACCGCCCTCGACGTGACCGTCCAGGCCCAGGTGATGGACCTGCTCGCGGAGCTGCAGCGTGAGCTCAACATGGGGCTCATCCTCATCACCCACGACCTCGGCGTCGTCGCCGACGTCGCCGACAAGATCGCCGTGATGTACGCGGGCCGGATCGTCGAGACCTCGCCCGTCCACGAGATCTACAAGGCGCCGGCCCACCCGTACACCAAGGGCCTGCTGAGGTCGATCCCGCGCCTGGACCAGAAGGGCCAGGAGCTGTACGCGATCAAGGGGCTGCCGCCCAACCTGCTGCACATCCCCCCGGGCTGCGCCTTCCACCCGCGCTGCCCCATGGCGCAGGCCGTCTGCCGCACGGACGTGCCGCCGCTCTACACCGTGGACGAGAAACGCCGGAGCGCCTGCCACTTCTGGAAGGAGACGCTCGATGCACGCTGACGAGACGGGCCGCGGGGGCGGCGGTTCCACGCTCCAGGCCGAGGCGCCCGTACGCCCGTACGCCGAGGGCGACCCGATCCTGGAGGTGCGCGGGCTGGTCAAGCACTACCCGCTGACCCGGGGCGTCCTCTTCAAGAAGCAGGTCGGCGCGGTCAAGGCCGTCGACGGTGTGGACTTCGACCTCGCGGCGGGCGAGACGCTCGGCATCGTGGGGGAGTCCGGCTGCGGCAAGTCGACCGTCGCCAAGATGCTCGTCCACCTGGAGCCGCCGACCGGGGGCGCGATCCGCTACAAGGGCGAGGACATCACCAAGCTGTCCGGGCGTGCGCTGAAGGCCGTCCGCCGCAACATCCAGATGGTGTTCCAGGACCCGTACACCTCGCTGAACCCGCGTATGACGGTCGGCGACATCATCGGGGAGCCCTACGAGATCCACCCCGAGGTGGCGCCCAAGGGGAGTCGCCGGCAGAAGGTGCAGGACCTGCTCGACGTCGTCGGTCTGAACCCGGAGTACATCAACCGGTATCCGCACCAGTTCTCCGGCGGCCAACGCCAGCGCATCGGGATCGCCCGGGGCCTCGCGCTGAACCCCGAGATCATCGTCGCCGACGAACCGGTCTCCGCGCTCGACGTGTCCGTCCAGGCCCAGGTCGTCAACCTGCTGGACCGGTTGCAGACCGAATTCGACCTGAGCTTCCTCTTCATCGCGCACGACCTGTCGATCGTCCGGCACATCTCCGACCGCGTCGGCGTCATGTACCTCGGCAGGATCGTAGAGATCGGCACGGACGAGGAGATCTACGACCACCCGACACACCCGTACACCCAGGCGCTGCTGTCGGCCGTCCCGGTGCCCGACCCGACGGCCCGTGATCACCGCGAGCGGATCATCCTCCACGGTGACGTGCCCTCACCGGCGAACATCCCGTCCGGCTGCCGCTTCCGCACCCGGTGCTGGAAGGCGCAGGAGCGGTGCGAGCTGGAGGTGCCGCTGCTCGCGGTCCCGGCGGTGTTCCGGGACACGGGGACACCGGCCCGGCACGACTCGGCGTGCCACTTCGCCGAGGAGAAGCAGGTGGTGCCGCCGGAGGACCTGCGGGAGACTCCCGAGGGTGACAAAGGATGATAAATGAGCCTCATGTCGTTAACACAGAGGCAACTTGACCGTCGTCACACCGATATACGGACCTCCCACCATAGAGAGCGTACGGCCGTGCGGGTGCCGTGAACCGGCCGGGGCGTTCATCACGTCGCCCCGGCCGGTTACCCTTTCCCGCCCTGCCCCACAGGTCCCCTTGTCCATCGGCGGACCGCGGTGGAGTATCGCCGGTGTGATACTCACACGGGGAGCCAGAATCACCGGAGCGGTGCTGTGCGCCGTGCTCGCGGCCGTCGTCGCGGGATGGATCGTGCGGGATCTCCGGGCCGTCGGCGACGTATCGGTCCTGCTGCGTTACTGGGCCGGTTACACGGACGGCTGGCCGAAGGAACTGCCCGCCACCCTGCAGGCCGATCCGGTGCTGCTCGTCGTCTACGTCCTCGCCCTGATCGCCGCGCTGCGCTCCTCGGTCGCCGCGTCCACACTGGTCGCCACCGGCCTGATCACGCTCGTCCTGCGGCTGCCGGGCGTCTGGATCATCGGATCGTCCTGGATGGACGGGCGGTTCGACGACGAACTGCGCACCCGCGCCCTCATCGGCACCTTCGTCGCCCTGGCCGCCGGCCTCGCCCTCGTCGTCACCGGAGCCGCGGGCCGCAGACAGCCCGTCGACTCCTACGACTCCCACGAGCCACTGCCCACCCGGCCGGGACGCGGCGCCGGGGTCACGGCCTTCCTGGTGCTCGGCACCTCGGGGGCGGTCCTGATCGCCTGGGAGATCCGCCAGCTCTTCACGCTGCCGGACTCGGTCTATCCCGCCTGGTACATCGGCGGAAAGGCCCTCACGCTGGGGCTCACCGCCACCCCGCCCGGCTGGAGCAGCATCGCGCTCGGGACGGTCTGCCTGGTGGTGGCCTGGACCGCGCTCCTCCGCGCCGTCCACGCCCGTCCGCTCGGCATGATCGCCGCCGGGTTCCTGCTGGTCTCCGGCGCCTGCGGAATCGCCCGCGTCCTCCACAACGGGTGGCTGGAGGACTTCGGCGGGGCGCCGGTCGAGCAGCAGCTCAGCATGGGCACCTCGTTCCTCCTCGCCTTCGCCGGGGCCGCGGCACTCCTCGTCCTGGCGCGCAGGGGCCTCGATAGCCCCGACGGACAGAACGAGGGGTACGGCGGCTACGGCTATCCGCAGTCCGGGGCGGCGGGTTACGGCTATCCGCAGGCGGGGGCGCCCGGTTACGGCTATCCGCAGGCCGGGGCGCCCGGTTACGGCTATCCGCAGACCGGCACGCCTCCTTACGGCTACCCGCAGAGCGGCGGCGGGCCGGGCAGTCCGCCGCCGCCCGCGTCCCCGCCGCCCGGCTGGTGACGGCCGGGGCCTACGCCCGGAGCAGCCCCAGGGACCGCCGGAGGAAGTCCACCTGGAGCAGCAGAAGGTTCTCGGCCACCTGCTCCTGCGGGGTCATGTGCGTCACCCCGCTCAGCGGCAGCACCTCGTGCGGGCGTCCGGCGGACAGCAGCGCGGACGAGAGTCGCAGCGCGTGGGCGACCACCACGTTGTCGTCGGCCAGACCGTGGACGATCATCATCGGCCGCACCGTGTCAGCGGGCTCGGAGAGTCCCTCGTCCGTGACCAGGGAGTTGCGGGCGTACACCTCGGGCCGGGTCGCGGGGTCGCCGAGATAGCGCTCGGTGTAGTGGGTGTCGTACAGCCGCCAGTCCGTCACCGGAGCGCCGACGACGGCCGCGTGGAAGACATCGGGGCGCCGCAGCACCGCGAGCGCCGAGAGGTAGCCGCCGTACGACCAGCCGCGCATGGCCACCTTGGAGAGATCCAGCGGGAAGCGCCCGGCCAGGGCGTGCAGCGCCTCGACCTGATCGTCGAGGGTGAGCGTGAGATCGTCCCGCACCGCCTTCTCCCAGCCCGGCGAACGGCCGGGCGCGCCCCGGCCGTCCGCGACGATCACGGCGAAACCGTGGTCCGCGAACCACTGGGACGTGAGGTGCGGATTGTGGGCCGCGACCACCCGCCGGCCGTGCGGGCCGCCGTAGGGATCCATCAGGACCGGGAGCGGTCCGTCCGATTCCTTGTATCCGGTGGGGAGCAGCACGGCGCACGGGATCCGCCGTGCGCCCCCCTCCGTCAGCCGGACGTTCGCGGTCAGGACCGGCTCCTGGGCGAGATTCGCCACATCGGCGATCCGCTTGCCGTCCCGCAGCACCCGCACGGCCGTGCCGGGGTGCTCCAGGGACGCCGACACCAGCACCGTCACACCGCCCGCGCGCACCGCGGAGTGCACCCCGGAGCCCTCGCTGACGCGTTCCACGCCCAGCTCGTTGACCCGGTACACATGGCTCTGCCCCGTCTCCGGATCCGCCGCGCCCTCACCCGCGGTCGCCTGCACCAGGATGTCGGACTCCCCGATGTCCAGCACCGCCTGGATGTGCAGCTGGTCGCCGGTCAGCGGCCGGTCGCCGGCCGAGAGCACCCGCGCGCCCCCCTCGTCGGCGACCCGCACGAGCCGCCCGTCGGGCGCCCAGGCGGGCACCCCGGCGAAAAGATCAAGCCACACGCCGTCCTCGTCGACGTGCACCGTGCGGGTCGCGCCGCTCTCCGTGTCGACGGCCAGATACAGCTGACTACGCTGGTCACGGGCCTGCACCAGAAGCAGCGGGGCGCCGTGCGAGGACCAGTGCACCCGCGCCAGATAGGGGAAGCGGGACCGGTCCCAGACAACCTCCGTGCGGGTCCCGTCCAGGCCCATCACGAAGAGCCGCACCTCGGCGTTGGCCGTCCCCGCCGCCGGATAGGCCACCTCGGCCGGCTTGCTCCCGGGGTGTGCCGGATCGGCGATCCACCACCGCTGTACGGCGCTGTCGTCGGCCCGGGCGACCAGCAGGCGGTCCGAGTCCGGCGACCACCAGAAACCGCGGTAGCGGCTCATCTCCTCGGCCGCGACGAACTCCGCGAGGCCGTACGAGGTGTGCGCGTCCTCCGGCTCCGCGACCGGCCGGTCACCGTCGCCCTCCGCCCCCACCACGCGCAGCGCGCCCCGTGTCACGTAGGCGATGTGCCGGCCGTCGGGGGAGGGGCGCGGGTCGATCACCGGACCCGGTACGGGCAGGGCGCGTGCCGTGCCCGCCCTCAACTCGGCGACGTACGCCTTCCCGGAGAGCGCGAAGGCCGCCAACTCGGCCGCGCCGTCCACCGCGTAGCCCACGATGCCCGCCGAGCCCTCCCGGGTCCGCTCGCGCCGTGCCCTCTCCTGGGGCGACAGCTTCTCCGCCGAACCGCCCAGCAGGGTGTCGGGATCGGCCGCGATCCGCTCCTCGCCCGTCCCGGTGTCCAGCACCATCAGCCGGTTCGTCCGGTCGGTGCCGGAGGCAGACCGGAGGAACAGCACCCGCGTCCCATCCGGTGAGACGGTGAAGGCGCGAGGTGCGCCGAGGGTGAACCGCTGGGTCCGGGCGTGCTGGCGGGGAAAGGTCAACTTCTGCGAGGTCATGGCCCCGAACCTAGCTCCCGACGGCCGGTCCGTGCGCCCCTCGTGCTGCTGTGCCCCGATCAATGCGTCGGCACGGATAGTTATGATCCGTAGCGCTCGGTGGGTATGAACCTGCTGGCTCCATGTGTGCTGCCTGTCCCGACCGTACTGATGGAGGTGAACCGCCGTGGCACTCTCGATTTCGGCGGTGGTGCTGCTGGCGATCGTCGTCTTCCTGCTGATCCGGAAATCCGGACTGAAGGGCGGACACGCGGTGGTCTGCATGTTGCTCGGCTTCTACCTCGCGAGCTCGTCGATCGCCCCGACCATCTCGGAGGTGACGTCGAACGTGGCAGGCATGATCGGGGGCATCAAGTTCTGAACGTGTACCCCGCCGGGCGCCCCCGACACCGTGGGGCGTTCGGCGGGTGGGCCGGCCTGCTCGTAGGGTGGCCCCATGAAGGACCTCCCCGCCCGCCGTCTGCTCCTGGTGCACGCGCACCCCGACGACGAGTCGATCAACAACGGCGCCACCATGGCCAGGTACGCGGCCGAGGGCGCCCACGTCGCCCTCGTGACGTGCACCCTCGGCGAGGAGGGCGAGGTCATCCCGGCGGACCTCGCGCATCTCGCCGCCGACCGGGAGGGCGGACTGGGCGACCACCGCATCGGCGAACTCGCCGCCGCGATGCGGGCGCTCGGGGTCGGCGACCACCGGTTCCTGGGAGGCCCCGGCCGGTTCCGTGACTCCGGCATGATGGGCACCGAGCAGAATCACCGGCCCGGTGCCTTCTGGGCCGCCGACCTCGACGAGGCGGCCGGCCACCTCGTCGAGGTGATCCGCTCGCTGCGCCCCCAGGTCCTCATCACGTACGACCCCGACGGCGGCTACGGCCACCCGGACCACATCCAGGCGCACCGCGTCGCGATGCGCGCGGCGGACCTGGCCGCGGATCCCGCGTACGACGCCGACGCCGGAGCCCCGCACACCGTCGCCAAGATCTACTGGAACCGGGTACCCCGCTCCGTGGCCGAGGCGGCCTTCACGCGGCTGCGGGAGACCGCCCCCGACGCCTTCCCGGGGATCGCCGCGGTCGACGACGTGCCCGGTGTCGTGGACGACGCGGGGATCACGGCGGAGATCGACGGTTCGGCGTACGCCGCGGCGAAGACCGAGGCCATGCGGGCGCACGCCACCCAGATCGCCGTGGACGGACCGTTCTTCGCTCTTTCGAACGACTTGGGGCAGCCCCTTTTCACCACCGAGTACTACGAGTTGGTGCGGGGCGCCCCGGGCGGGGACGACGGTTCCCGCGAGCACGACCTCTTCGCGGGCGTGCCGGACGCGGCCCTCGCACCAGGAGCACAGGCATGAGCAGCAGGCAGAGGCCACGCGCCTCGTCGGAGGCACCGCGCACCAACGCCCCGCCGAGGAGCCCCGCGCCCACGGGTCTCGCCGCGCCCCCGAACCCCGCGCGGATCCCCCTGTACGTGGGGCTCGCGGTGCTCGGCGCGGTCGTCGGGATCGCGGGCACCCTCGTCCAGGCGGCCCTGTTCCCGGGCGGGTTGCTGCTCGCCCTCGCGGCGTCGGCGGGTCTGTTCTACGGCGGCCGGGTGCTGACAGGGACACAGCTCGGCGCACTGGCACCGGCGGTGGGCTGGTTCATCGCCGTCGTGGTCCTTCTCGGCGGGCGGCCCGAGGGCGACTACGTCTTCGGCCAGGAGCTCGGCCTGGCGCTCTTCATGCTCGGAGGGACGGCCGTCGCTGTGATGTGTGCCACGATGTCGCGGCTGCCGTATCCGGCCGGCGACCCCGGCCGAACCGGCACGTGATGTGGTATGTCCGCTCCCGGATTGCCCCTCCGCGCGGTGATGGGTGCATCCTTGTTCCCCCCGGGCGCGGAGAGTCTTACGGTGGCGGCCAGTATGGTGGTGCGCGCGCCGAGCCGTCCCCTGGCCTGCGGCATGGGGGAAGTACGGGCGGCGGAGCCAATCGGGAGAACCTGCTTTGAGTCGTGAAACTGACAGTTCGTCCTCCGGGCCCCAGGGGCGCGGAGGAGCCGCGTACCCGTCGGGTACGCCGCCGTACGGATCACGCCAGTATCCGTCGCTGCACCCGTCCCAGGACGGGCCGGAGGAGACTCCGGAGCCTGCGGATCCGCCTCAGCCCGAGGAGCCCAGAACAGAGACGACGCTGACGACGCGTATCCGGATCAACATCCCGGGCTCGCGTCCGATCCCGCCTGTCGTCATGCGTACGCCGATGAGTGACGCGTCCGCCGACCGCCCGGACCCCGAGCGCACGGGCTCCGCCCCGAGGCCCGGCGCACCCGTGCCGTCGTCCGGTGGAGCGCCCGCTCCCGGCCCGGACGCGCGTGACGGCCGCCCGACTGCCGACGTCCCGGCCGAGAAGCCGGCCAGGGAGAAGAGCGGCAGCGACTGGTTCGCCCCGCGCAAGGCCCCGGGTGCGGGCGCCGCACCCGCGGCCTCGGCTTCGGGCGCGCCCGGCCAGGGTTCCGGCCCCGGTCAGGGCCCGGGTCCCGGCGCTGGGCAGGGCCCGGGCCAGGGCCCCGGTGGTGGATCCGCCGGCGGTCCCTCCGGCGCGGGCCGTGGCCCTACGCCGCCCCGCCCGGACGCGCCGTACTTCCCCGACGGTCCGCAGCAGCCCGGCGACCGGGGCGGCGCGCCCCGTCCGGGCCGCAGCGCCCTCGACGACCTCGACTCCGGTCCTCGGTCCACGCCGAACCCCGGCATGCGGCCGCCCGCCGGGCCGGGTCCCTCCGGGCCCACCACCGGCCCGGTCACCGGGACTTCGTCCCTGACGCCGAACCTCGACCGTCTTCCTGGCGGACCCGGCGGACCCGGCCAGGCACCTGGCGGCCCGTCCGGCCCCCGGCCCGGCGGCCCCGGCGGCGTACCCCCGCGGATGTCGGACGACACCGCGATCCTGACGCCGCAGGCTCCCGCCCCGGTTCCCGGGTCCGGCTCCGGCGGCCATGTCTCCGGCGACACGCTCACCAGCGGTATCCCCGTCATCCCCGCGGAGCCCCGTTCGGCGTTCCCGGGCGGGCCCGGCGGGGTCCGGCCGCCCGAGGGCCCCATGGGCGGCGGACCGGTGGACGAGGGCGCCCCGGCGCCCGCTCCCCGGCCCGCTCCGAAGGCCGCGGCGCCCGCAAGGAAGGGCCGCTCCAAGCTGGTCCTGCTGTGCGTGGCAGTCGTCGTGCTGCTCGGCATCGCCTACGGCGCCGGCCTGTTGATGAACCACTCCGAGGTCCCCAAGGGCACCACCGTGCTCGGCGTCGACATCGGCGGCGGCACGAAGGAGGAGGCGGTCACCAAGCTCGAGGCCGCCCTCGGCAAGCGCGCTCAGGCGCCTCTGCAGTTGTCCGTGGACGGCAAGGAGGAGAAGCTCGCCCCCGACAAGGCCGGCCTCACCCTGGACAGCCAGGAGACCGTCCGTGGCGCCGCGGGCAGCGACTACAACCCGGTCTCGGTGATCGGCTCCCTCTTCGGCGGGGCACGTCCCGCCGACCCGGTGATCCCGGTCGACGAGGAGAAGCTCGGGGTCGCGCTGACCGACCTGGCGGGCGTCTCCGGCTCCGCCAACGACGGCACGATCAAGTTCGAGCCGAACAAGGCCGTGGCCGTCCCCGGCAAGTCGGGGAAGTCGCTGGACGTCAACCGGTCGATGATCTCCGTCCGCGACGCCTATCGCGCGCAGGTCCAGACCGGTGAGCCGGCCGTCGTCGAACTGCCGGTGGCCGCCACCGAACCCACGATCACCCAGGCCGAACTGGACCGGGCGATGAAGGACTTCGCCGAGCCTGCGATGTCCGGTCTGGTCACCATCAAGGCAGGGCCCAAGCAGATCGACTTCGGCCCCGCGAGGTCCCTGCCGCAGATCCTGTCCATGAAGCCGGTCGACGGCAAGCTGGTCCCCGTCTACGACAGGGAAGCGATCGACACCCTGCTGGACGGCGTCTTCGACGGCATCATGATCACCAAGGGGGACGGGAAGAAGCACCAGGTCAGCTCGACCGACGTGGCCCAGGCCATGCAGGGCGCGCTGCTCGGCAAGACCCCCGCGGAGCGCACCGTCGCGATCGACCTGACCGGCGCGGGCTGACCGGACGCGACACACCCGCACGACCCGCCCCCGCCCGGATCTCCGGGCGGGGGCGGCCGTCGTACGTCCCGGCACGCAGAGGAGACGGAATCATGTCCACCCCGTGGAGTCTGACGATCGACTGCGCGCACCCGAAAGTACTGGCGGGATTCTGGGCGTCGGCGCTCGGGTACGTGGAGAAGCCGCCGCCCGCCGGATTCGGCAGCTGGGAGGAGTGGTTCGCCCACCACGACGTCCCGGAGGAGGAGTGGGACGACGGTGCCTATCTGTCGGACCCGGACGGCACGGGCCCGAGCCTGTCCTTCCTGAAGGTCCCGGAGCCCAAGACGGCGAAGAACCGCCTGCATCTCGACGTGCAGGCGGGCGGTGGCCGCGAGACACCGTGGGAGACCAGGTGGCCGCGGGTGGCCGAGGCCGTGGAGCGGCTGACGGCCGCCGGCGGCACGGTGATCCGGGTGCACGAGTTCCAGGGGCGTCCGGATCATGTGGAGATGGCCGACCCGGAGGGCCATGAGTTCTGCGTGGTCTGAACGGGACGCGTGACCGGACGGGACAGGGCCCGGCCGCACTCGCGGCCGGGCCCTGCCTCCCCCCGGTCTACGGGAAGGACACCACCTGGGACGGGATGGTGTCCGTACCGGATGTGGGGGATCCGGTGTCGTTGATGACGTGGTCGTACTGTCCCTGGCCGCCGAGGGAGACGACGAGCAGGTCGTGGAACTTGACTCCGGGTTTCACCGGGGCCTGGAAGCCGTGCTGCTGGCGGATGGTCGGGTCGACGTTGAAGTAGCAGTAGCTGCCCATGCCCCAGCCCTCGTGGGTGGTGACGGAGTCGGCCACCTTGTAGGCGGCGTAGCCCTTGATGTCGCCGTTCTGGATGGCGGCCTGGTTGGGGGCGTCGTAGGCCTTCTCGTTCTGGAAGAAGATCGTCTTCCCGTTCTCGCCGTACCACTGGACGTCGTACTTGTTGAAGTGTTCGACGAACAGCCCGGTGGCCAGTACGTCGTCGCCGTTGACCCGGAGGCCGTAGTCGGAGCGGTTGGTCTCCCAGCCGACCCCGTCGCCGTGGTCGGCGCGCCACAGCCAGGTGTGGTCGATGATCGTGTCGTCGCTGTTGACCACCATTCCGGTGGTCGCCTTGCCGGCGCCCGCCCCACCGACCCGGACGAAGACGTCCTGGAGGCTGGTCGGGTTCGCCGAGTGGTCGGCCGCCGCGCCCTCGGGGCCGACCTCGATGAGCGTCTCGGAGTTGGTCTGTCCCGCGTCGACCAGGAGTCCTGCGAGCTTGACGCCGTCGACGTCGCCGACCTTGATCGCGGTCACCCCGTTGTCCGGGATGATCGTGGCGAGCCCCAGGCCGAGGGCGACCGTGTCGGCGCGGTCGATCTCGATGGGCTCGTCGACGTGGTAGACACCGGGCGTGAACAGCAGGTGCAGGCCCTGGTCCACGGCCGCGTTGATCGTCTGGGCGGTCGCGCCCGGCTTCACCACGTAGAACTGGTCGAGGGGGATGGACTCACCCTCGGGGGTTCCGTCGGCCCAGGTAGTGCCCCGTGCGTTGGTGCGCTTTGCGGGGACGAAGACCTTGTAGGCGTTGCCGTCGAGGTAGAGGAAGGGCTTCTCGCGGGAGACCGGGGTGGTGTCCAGCGTGGTGTACGGCGGCTCGGGGAAGCTCTGGGCGGGGGCGCCCTCGACGCCGGAGAACGTCATGTTCCAGACGCCGTTGCCCCAGCTGCCGATGGAGCTGTCGCGGGTGTACCACTGCTGCTGCGAGTAGGGGCCTACCTGGCCGTCGATCTTGCTGTCGGCGATGTAGCCGCCGCTGGCCCAGCCGTAGCCGTTCGGGGCGAGGTTGAGGCCGCCCTTGACGTGCATACGGCGGAAGGGGGCGGCCTGGGAGACGGCCCAGCGGTTGGTGCCGCTGACCGGGTTGAGGGCGAGGTTCTCGGCCGAACGCCAGAAGTTCTGGGTGGCGTTGCCGTTGAACCAGCCGGCGTCCACGGTGACATCGCCGTTGAAGGTGGTGTCGTCGGGGTTCAGGCCGAGTCCGGCGATCGAGGTGTAGAAACCGATCTGGGCGTTGATGTTGTCGTACGTGCCCGGCTTGAACATCAGCGCGTAGCGGTCGGTGCCGAACTGGTTCGACTCCTGCTTCTTGAAGACCTCGTCGACCTTGCCCTGGATGTCCGGGGTCGAGGGGTCGAAGACCAGCACGTTGGGGCCGAGGTCACCACCGCCGGGGACCTCCTGGGCCTCTTCACCGAACGCCGACTGGGCTGTGGGGAAGGCCATGAGCAGCGAAACGGCGAGCGCGGCGAAGCCGAGCGCCCTGGACCGGTGGGGTCGGCGAGGGGCGGTGGGGGGCGCGGAACTCGTGGGGGGAGCTTGCATGGATGACGTCTCCTGGGTCGTGGTACGGGTGCACGACGGAACCTCGAGAGAGGCGAGAGAGCGCTCTCTCGTGTCGCCGATGTAACCGCTGTCGCCCTGGACACGTCAAGAGGTGTGCGTCAGGAGCCTCGGCCGATCGCCGAACGGGCAACAAATGGCCTGAGCTGTACGGCAATTGAGGCGCTTTGCGTGCAGACGGCGCTCCCTGTGAGTTCACAGGGTGACCGCAGGGGGAAGGCCTAGTTCAACAGCGCTCTGGCGGCCTGGGCGCGGTGGCGGATGGCCTCGGCCGCCGTCGGCTCGATGCCGTCGACGATCTCGGCGTACTCGTCCATCTCCGCCGCCCCCCGCAGGAACTCCCCGCGCTGCACGAGGAGCTGGGCCCGCTCGTAGCGGAGTCTGGCCGGGTGCGAGGGCAGCAGCAGGGAGAGTTCGAGGGCCCACAGCGCCACGTCCGTACGCTCGGGGCGTGCCGCCGCCCAGGCCCGGACGTTGTTCAGGATCCGCAGCACCGTCTCCAGGGGCCTGGCGGGCACCGGCATCGCCGCCGCCGGCTCCCCGGTCATCCCCGTCACCATCAGATCCGCGTCCTCGCCGCTCAGGGGCGCACCGCCGGCGAAGGGGTCGGCCAGCACCCGCTCGGCCGGGTCGCCGAAACCAACCACGTAATGGCCGGGGAGGGCCAGCCCGTAGACGGGCGCCCCGGCCCTCCGCGCGACCTCGATCCAGACCACGGACAGCAGGATGGGCAGCCCCCTGCGGCGCCGCAGCACCTGCTGGAGCACCGACGAGTCCAGCCGCTGGTAGTCCTGGGACGAGCCCGCGAAACCGCGGCGCTCGCCGAGCAGTCCGGCCAGTGCGGACGCCCACGAGCGGGCGTCGCGGGCTCCGTACGGCAGGAGGCCGGCCAGCCGGTCCAGCTCGATCTGCGCCGCGTCGATGCCGTGGGGATCGGCGTCCCCGGGTGACGGAGGTGCGGCCTCCGCACCGAGCAGCAGGCAGAGCAGCGCGAGGTCGGGCCGTTCGGCGCGCGCCTCCTCGGCGAACCGCCGTCGTCGTTCGGCCGTGCCGGGATCCTCGGCGCTCATGTGTGCACGTCCCCCTTGCTGCTCTCCCCGCTACGCGGGCCGGAAGTGGTGGTAGCTGTGGTGGGTGGCGAAGCCCATGCCGTCGTACAGCGCACGGGCACCTTCATTGTCCGCCTCCACCTGTAGCCACGCGGCCGAGGCGCCCTCGTCCAGCGCCGTGCGGGCCAGCGCCGTCATGACGGCCGTCGCGAGACCGCGGCGCCGGTGCTCCGGGCCCACCTCGACGGCCATGAACCCCGCCCAGCGGCCGTCCACCACGCAGCGCCCGATCGCGGCGGGCACCCCCGCCGGACCCTCGCCCGGGACGGAGGCGAACCACACCGAAGGCCCGCTGCCCAGCACTTCCAGCACATGGGGCCCCGGGGTCTCGAAACGCTGGTACCGGGAGAGCCACGCCTCGTCCGGCTCACGGGCCATCCGTACGGCGGAGATGTCCGCGTCCAGGTCCCCGACGGGGGCGAGCGCCGCGATCCGCACCTCGGCGGTCACCTCGCGCCGCCACCCGTGCTCCTCCAGGTCCGCGCAGAGCGTCTCCTGCGTGCCCTCGGCGCCCGTGGCGGTCTGGACGTAGGCGGGCAGGCCCCGTTCCCCGTACCAGCGGCGGACACGCCCGAGCGCCTCGCCGATCGGGAGACCCGGATCGCCGAGCGGCAGCACGGAGTTGGCGCGGCGGGTGAATCCGCCTGCGGCGCGCAGCCGCCAGTCGCCCAGGAGTTCGCTCTCGACGGGCTCCCAGGCGCGCGCGGTAGCCCGGGCGAGTTCGCCGAACGACGCGGCGGGGCCGCGGCGGCGAGCCGGGGCCGGGGGCACCACCTTGCCCGCCACCAGCGTCGATTCCGCGATGCGGATACTCTCGCCGTTCTTCGTCGTGACCGACAGCACTCCGCCGTCCCACGATGTGAGAACCCCGACCGTGTCGGTGAACTTCGCGCCCTCCCCCCGCACGCCGGCGGCGCGCCGCAGGGATACGCGTTTGCCCACGTCAGCAGGGGTTATGCGAACCTCGAGCCGTCCGCCCATGGTGAATTCCACAGCTCTGTCTGCCCCTCCTGTTCGGATCGTGCCCCGGAACGGAGATACTAGGGGCGGGCATCGACGACGCCGCGCTCCCGCGCGAGAGCCAACGCCCTACCGAGGAGGAACGACAGCGTGACCTACGTCATCGCGCAGCCTTGTGTCGACGTGAAGGACAAGGCCTGCATCGAAGAGTGCCCCGTCGACTGCATCTACGAGGGCTCCAGGTCCTTGTACATCCATCCGGACGAGTGTGTCGACTGTGGAGCCTGTGAGCCGGTCTGCCCGGTCGAGGCCATCTTCTACGAGGACGACACCCCGGAGGAGTGGAAGGACTACTACAAGGCGAACGTCGAGTTCTTCGACGACCTCGGCTCGCCGGGTGGCGCCTCCAAGCTGGGGCTCATCGAGCGCGACCACGCGTTCATCGCCGCGCTGCCGCCGCAGAACCAGTAACGGCCTCACCCGCGGCAGGGAGTGAGCCGGCTCCCTGCCGCGGGTAAGCCGCCGGCGGCACGAGCGCCGCCCGGTCCCGTACGGCTTGTCACCGTGCGGGGCCGAGGCGTTTCCCGGCCGCCACGCCCCCGTACGAGAAAGCAGAGCTCCGTGTCCGCAGCAGTTCCCGTCTCCTCCCGTCTCCCGGTCTTCCCCTGGGACAAGCTGGCGCCCTACAAGGCCACGGCCGTGGCCCATCCGGACGGCCTCGTGGACCTGTCGGTCGGTACGCCGGTCGACCCGGTGCCCGAGCTGATCCAGCGGGCGCTGATCGCCGCGGCGGACAGCCCCGGCTATCCGACGGTGTGGGGGACCGAGGCGCTGCGTGACGCGCTGACCGGCTGGGTGGAGCGCAGGCTCGGCGCGGCGGCCGGTGTGACACACGAGAACGTGCTGCCGGTCGTAGGCTCCAAGGAGCTGGTCGCCTGGCTGCCGACCCAGCTCGGTCTCGGCGCGGGCGACAAGGTCGCCTACCCTCGGCTCGCCTACCCGACGTACGAGGTCGGCGCGCGGCTCTGCGGCGCCGAGCCCGTCGTCTACGACGACCCGACGGAGCTGGACCCGGAGGGCCTGAAGCTGCTCTGGCTCAACTCCCCGTCCAACCCGACCGGCCGCGTCCTGCCGAAGGACGAGCTGATCCGGATCGTCGCCTGGGCGCGCGAGCACGGGGTGCTGGTCTTCAGCGACGAGTGCTACCTCGAGCTCGGCTGGGAGGCCGAGCCCGTCTCCGTGCTCCACGCGGACGTCTGCGGCGGCACGTACGAGGGTGTCGTCGCCGTGCACTCGCTCTCCAAGCGTTCCAACCTGGCCGGTTACCGCGCGGCCTTCGTCGCGGGCGACGCGGCCGTCCTCGGCGAGCTGCTCCAGATCCGCAAGCACGGCGGGATGATGACCCCGGCCCCGGTCCAGGCGGCGACCGTCGCGGCGCTGGGCGACGACACGCACGTGGCGGAGCAGCGGGAGCGCTACGCGCGGCGGCGCACGGTGCTGCGGGCCGCGCTGGAGGCCCATGGCTTCCGGATCGAGCACAGTGAGGCGAGCCTCTACCTCTGGGCCACGCGCGACGAGCCCTGCTGGGAGACCGTGGCGCGTCTGGCGGAGCTCGGCATCCTCGTGGCGCCGGGCGACTTCTACGGGCCGGCCGGCGACCGCTTCGTACGGGTGGCCCTGACGGCCTCGGACGAGCGTGTGGACGCCGCGGTCAAGAGGCTTTCCTAGGGACTCAGTACGCCGAGGGGCCTCGGGAGTGCGCACTCCCGAGGCCCCTCCGTGCGCCCGTGACGGCGAGTGTTCCGGCGGATCAGCCGATCGGCAGGCCCTTGGTCGGCAGGCTCTTGGTCGGGAGGGTGTCCTCCGTCAGCTCGCCGTCCGCCACGGTGCCGGCCTTCTCAAGGGTCTTGCCCGCGGCGGGAAGGGTCGTGCCGACCACCTTGCCGCCGGTCTCGTTCGCCACCTCGGAGCCCTGCTTCGAGGTGGAGTCCAGCGTGCTGCTGAGTCCGGCGCCGTCGAGCGAGGTGAGGCCGCCGAGCGCGGGGGTCTGCGGGAGCCCCGCGGCACCCGCGGCACCGGCCGCGCCGACCACAGGGGCCGCACCCGCGGCGATCAGCAGTGCGGCACGGGCGATCCGGCGGGTCAGGGGGAGGGACATGATGCTCCTTCGACGGGACGTCAACGGTTACGCGGCGGATGTGGAATCCGCCTGTCCGGTGATCGGACGCACTGAACAACCGGTCCGGGGGCGGGGAAGGTTGCGGGGCACCGAGGTAAAGACTGGGTAATGCGTCGGATAATCCGCAACGGAGGAACCCGGGCGAACGGCGCATTCGGCGAGCGCCCGATGAACCGTCACTTCCGAGTGCGGGCACGGGAATCAGCCCGGTGCGCAGGGTCGCGGAAACGGTTCCGGCAGTGGGGGGCCGGCGGTCACCGAACGGCCCGTACGGATGACGGGTCGTACTACTGAGCGAGCCGCATTCGGACCGCTGTGGCGCCCGATTCCCCGCGTTCCGTCCCCCAGCCCGACTCGGCGGTCCACGTCCGGCCCGCGTACGAGACCTCCGCGATCCGCAGGGTCCCGGCCCGCGCGACCGCCCAGTGGGCGAGCTCCCAGCCCCGCCGGGGCCCGGCGTCGTCCGCGGCCCGTACGGGCACCGACACCGTGCCCGCCGCGGAGGCGCCCGCCGACCCGGCGGACGGCAGGACGTCCTTCCCGAAGGCGCGCACCAGATCGGACCGGACCTCCGCCGCGTCCCCGGACTCCCCGGCGGCCGGCGGCGGCACCGTGCAGGTCAGCGAGGCGGGGGCGCGTCCGGTCAGCGCGTCGGCCAGCAGCCGGGCGTCCGGCTCGTGCTTGGCGTACGCGTCCGGGAAGGCGCTCTTCTGCACCCACTGGGCCGCGACGGTCAGCTTCAGATCCAGATAGCGCGGGACCTCGACGAGGTGCTCGTAGAACTTCCCGGCCGAATAGACCGGGTCCATGATCTGCCCGGGCGTGCCCCACCCCTGCGAGGGGCGCTGCTGGAAGAGGCCGAGCGAGTCCCGGTCGCCGTGGTCGAGGTTGCGCAGCGTGGACTCCTGCAGCGCGGTCGCCAGCGCGATGGTCACCGCGCGCTCAGGCAGCCCCCGCGTGGTGCCCACGGCGGAGATCGTGGCGGCGTTGGCGGCCTGGTCCGGGCTCAGCTCGTACGTACGCCCCTCACCCCCGTCCGCGGGGCCGACGGTGCAGCGGGGCACGCTCTGCTCACCGGAGATGTACTGCACGGCCAGGTAGCCGGCCAGCGCCATGATCACGGCGAAGGAGGCCGCGACACGGAGGGCGCGACGGCGGCGGGGAGGAGAGCTGGTCCGGGGCACGGGGCCCACCGTACTGGAGGGTAGGACCGGGGCCGGGACACAAGTCCTCTAGGGTCGTGGCCATGGATGGACACACGCTCGACCTCGCCCTGGACGGCCCGGCGCTCACCGCACGGCTGGTCGATTTCCCGTCGGTCAGCGGGCAGGAGAAGGACCTCGCCGACGCCATCGAGGCGGCCCTGCGCCCACTGCCGCACCTGACCGTCGACCGCCACGGCAACAACATCGTGGCCAGGACGCGGCTGGGCCGTGCCGAGCGGGTCGTGCTGGCGGGGCACATCGACACCGTCCCGATCGCGGACAACGTGCCGTCCAGGCTCGACGACGACGGCGTGCTGTGGGGCTGCGGGACCTCCGACATGAAGTCGGGCGTGGCCGTCCAGCTGCGCATCGCGGCGACGGTGCCGGAGCCCAACCGCGACCTCACGTTCATCTTCTACGACAACGAAGAGGTCGCCGCCCACCTCAACGGCCTCGGTCACGTGGCCGAGGCGCACCCCGAATGGCTCCACGCGGACTTCGCCGTCCTCCTCGAGGGCTCCAACGGCGAGGTCGAGGGCGGCTGCCAGGGCACGCTCCGCGTCCATCTGCGGTTCAAGGGCGAGCGGTCCCACTCCGCGCGCGGCTGGATGGGGTCCAACGCGATCCACGCGGCCGCCCCGGCGCTGGCCCGGCTGGCCGCGTACGAGCCTCGCCGCCCGGTGATCGACGGGCTGGAGTACCGCGAAGGGCTCAACGCGGTCGGCATCGAGGGCGGTGTCGCCACCAACGTCATCCCGGACGCCTGCACCCTGGTCGTCAACTACCGCTACGCCCCCGACATCACTGCCGAGGAGGCCGAGGCGCACGTCCAGGAGGTCTTCGCGGACTGCGGTGTCGACGAGTTCGTCGTGGACGACCACACCGGAGCCGCGATGCCCGGTCTCTCGCACCCCGCCGCCAAGGCGTTCATGGAAGCGGTCGGCGGCGTCGCGCGGCCCAAGTTCGGCTGGACGGACGTGTCCCGGTTCGGCTCCCTGGGCGTCCCCGCGGTGAACTACGGTCCGGGTGATCCGCTCTTCGCGCACAAGCGGGACGAGCACGTGCGTGTCGAGAGGATCACGCACTGCGAGGACCGCCTCCGCTCCTGGCTCACCAGCTGACTCATGGCATTCCCCTGCGCGTAACCTCCGCCGATCTACGCTGAAGCGACACACGCACATCGCAGGTCGGCGGAGGGAGCAGGTCATGGGCAACCCGGAGGACGCACGGATCCCCGAGGGCGCGCAGATTCCCGAGGGTGCGGTGAAGCCCGAGGAACAGCGACTGGGGCCGGTACTGCGCCGCAGGGACCAGGTCCAGCCGGGCACGACCGATCAGCGGCTGCTGGATTCCGAGGGCGACTCGGAATGGGTCCACACCGACCCCTGGCGGGTCATGCGGATCCAGTCCGAGTTCGTGGAGGGATTCGGCGCGCTGGCGGAACTTCCCAGCGCCATCAGCGTCTTCGGTTCGGCCCGCACCCCGGCGGGCGGACCGGACTACGAGGCGGGCGTACAGATCGGCAAGGCGCTCGTCGAGGCGGGATTCGCCGTCATCACGGGCGGCGGCCCCGGCGCCATGGAGGCGGCGAACAAGGGGGCGCGGGAGGCGAACGGCGTCTCCGTCGGACTCGGCATCGAGCTGCCCTTCGAGTCCGGGCTGAATCCACATGTCGACATCGGCGTCAACTTCCGCTACTTCTTCGTCCGCAAGACGATGTTCGTGAAGTACGCGCAGGGCTTCGTCGTCCTGCCCGGCGGCCTGGGCACGCTGGACGAGCTCTTCGAGGCGCTGACCCTGGTGCAGACGGGCAAGGTGACGCGCTTCCCGATCGTCCTGTTCGGTACGGCGTACTGGGGCGGCCTGGTCGACTGGCTGCGGGACACCGTGGTCGCGGGCGGCAAGGCCTCCGAGCGGGACCTGATGCTGTTCCACGTCACGGACGACGTGGACGAGGCTGTCCGGCTGGTCACGAAGGAAGTCGGCCGCTAGGGCCTCTCGTTCGGATCATGCCGGGCTCCAGCCTGATCCAGACGAAAGACCCTGGCGGAGCCGCCGCGTCCACCCCTCTCCCCGCCCGTCCACGGGAGAGGGGTGCGGCCTACGCGAGGCCCCGCCGCGCGACCGCCGGCGGCCGGTGGCCCGCGATGGAGGCCACCATGTCGAGGACCTGCCGGGTCTCGGCCACCTCGTGCACCCGGTAGACCTGCGCCCCCAGCCAGGCCGACACGGCCGTCGTCGCGAGCGTGCCGATGACGCGCTCCTTGACCGGCCTGTCGAGCGTCTCCCCGACGAAGTCCTTGTTGGAGAGGGAGACCAGCACCGGCCAGCCCGTGGCCGTCATCTCCTCCAGCCGGCGCGTCGCCTCCAGCGAGTGCCGGGTGTTCTTCCCGAAGTCGTGCCCCGGGTCGATCATGATCCCGTCCGGCCTCACCCCGAGCTCCACGGCCCGCTCGGCGAGACCCAGGGTCACGCGCAGGATGTCCGCCATCACATCGTCGTAGGCGGTCCGGTGCGGACGTGTACGGGGCTCGGCGCCGCCCGCGTGCGTGCACACCAGCCCCGCTCCGAACCGCGCGGCCACCTCCGCCAGCTTCGGGTCCACGCCGCCCCACGCGTCGTTCAGCAGGTCGGCCCCCGCCTCGCAGACGGCCTCGCCCACGTCGTGCCGCCAGGTGTCCACACTGATCACGACGTCCGGGTGGCGGCGGCGCACCTCGGCGACGAAGCCGACCGTACGGCGCGCCTCCTCCTGCGCAGTGACCTCCTCGCCGGGGCCGGCCTTCACCCCGCCGATGTCGACGATCGCGGCGCCGTCCGCGACGGCCTGCTCGACCCGGGAGAGCGCGGGTTCGTCGCGGAAGGTCGCCCCCTGGTCGTAGAAGGAGTCGGGAGTCCGGTTCACGATCGCCATGATCACCGGCTCGTGCGGCCCGAACTCCCGCCGTCCCAGCCTGAGCGTCCCGCTTCGCATTCCTGCTTCCTCCCTGTAGCCCGCCTGCGACTTTACGATCTCACCCGGCGAGTGGGAGGCGGCACCAGGTCACACAGTGGAGTCCAGGCGTTCGCGCTGCTCGGCGGTCAGCTCGAGCGACACCCCCGCGAGCGCCTCGTCCAGCTGCTCGACCGTGCTCACACCGACGATCGGCATGGCCGCCGGACTCCCTCCGGTCAGCCACGCCAGCACCACGCGGTTGCGGTTCGTGCCGGTCTCGGCGGCGATCTCGTCGAGCGCGGCGAGGCGGCGGGCGGTGCCGGGATGGTCGTACTCCGCCGGCAGCGGCTTGTCCTCGCGGGTGTAGCCGCCGCTCAGCAGAGGCGTGTACGCCCACAGCTCCAGGTCCGGCTGGTGCTCCACGTAATGGAGCACCTCGTCGGTGACCCTGCCGAACCGGTGCGACACGTTGGGCCGGGTCCCGGGGCGCGGTTGCAGGTAGGAGTGCTGCTGCTGCACGGCGGTGAAGCCGGTGCCGCCCTGGTCCCGCGCGATCTGCCTGGCCCGCGCGACCTGCCAGACGGGGTAGTTGGAGCAGCCGAGGCGGTCGACCGTGCCCGCGGACACCAGCTCGTCGAAGGCGGCGACCGTCTCCTCCAGCGGCGTGGACGGATCGGGCATGTGGGCCCAGTACAGGTCGACGCGGTCCGTACCGAGCCGTCGCAGGCCGGCCTCGAACGCGCTCTTCACGGCCTTGGCCGACAGGCCCTCGGCCGTCTCCGGGAACCGCCCGGCCACGGTCGGCTCGCAGCCCACCTTCGTGCTGATCCTGACGCGGTCACGGACGCCCGGGCGGCGTGCCATCCAGCGTCCGAGCAAGGTCTCGCTGTGGCCGCCGAAGCCTGCCGGGTCGGCCCAGAACGCGTAGCAGTCGGCGGTGTCGATCCAGACGCCTCCGGCGTCCACGAAGTGGTCCAGGAGCTCGAACGACCGGCGTTCGTCCTGGGCCGTGCCGAAGAGCATGGCCCCGAGAATCAGGTTCTTGATCATGTCCTTGACGGTAGGCGGATTCGGCTCGCCGCTACGCTCCAATACCGTGGACTTTTCCCGGACCAATCACGCCTGGGCGACGCTGCTGGACGTCGGCCCCCCGGAACGCGGCCGGCGCCGCCTGCACGACCGCCTGGCTCACGCCCTGCGCACCGAGATACGGAACGGCAGGCTCGTGGAGGGCGCCGCCGTGCCCCCGAGCCGCGCGCTCGCCGAGGAACTCGGCTGCTCCCGCTGGGTCGTGACGGAGGCGTACGGGCAGCTCGTCGCGGAGGGATATCTCTCCGCCCGGGTCGGCTCCGCCACGCGCGTCTCCTGGTCACCGGAGACCGCGCCGCCGCGCCCCCGCGAGCGGCGCGCACCCGAGCGGCCGCCCATCCGGTACGACCTCGCGCCCGGCCTTCCCGACCTGCGGGCCTTTCCGCGCCGCCGATGGGCGGAGGCCGTCCGGGCGGTCACGGGCTCGGCGGTCCACTACGACCTCGGCCGGCCCGACCCCGCCGGACACGTGGTGCTGCGGACCACCGTGGCGGAGTACCTGCGGCGCTCACGCGGCGCGGACGCGCACGCCGGGTCCGTGTCCGTGTGCGCGGGCGCCATCGACGGCCTGTTCCGCACGTGCCGGGCGCTGCGGGCCGGAGGGATCGCCGACCTGGCCGTGGAGGACCCGGGCTGGGGGCGGCTGCGGGACGCCGCGACGAGCGCCGGCCTGCGTGTGCACCCGGTGCCCGTCGACCACGACGGCCTCCGCGTCGAGGAGCTCGCGCGTACGCCCGCCAGGGCCGTCGTCGTCGGGGCGGCACACCAGTTCCCCACCGGCACGGTGCTGTCCCCGGAGCGCCGGGCCGGTCTGGTGCGCTGGGCCCGCGAGGTGCACGGCTTCGTCATCGAGGACGACTACGACTCCGAGTTCCGCTACGACCACCACCCGGTCGCCGTCATGCAGGGGATGGATCCGAGCCGTGTCGTCCTGCTCGGATCCGTCAGCAAGACGCTGTCGCCCGCCCTCGGCCTGGGCTGGCTGGTCGCGCCCGCCGGAATGACCCCGGCGCTCCGGGCGGCGAACCCCGTCGCCGCGGCACCACCGGTACTCGACCAGCTCGCGCTCGCCACCTTCCTCGACCGCGGATGGTACGACGCCCACCTGCGCGCCTCGCGACGGCGGTTCCGCTCCCGCCGCGACCTGCTGGTCCGGACGCTCGGCGACCAGGTGCCGGAGGGCCGGGTCTCCGGCACCGCCGCCGGGCTGCACATCCTGCTCCACCTGCCGGACGGGGACGTCCTCGGCGAGGCGGTCCGGTCCGCGGCCGCCGCCGGGCTGCGACTGGTGGATCTCGACGACTACCGCGCGGAGCGGCCGGAGCAGCGCGACTACCGCGCGGAGCGGCCGGGGCAGCGCGCGCTCGTCCTCGGTTACGGCAACATCAGCGAGACGGAGATCCCTCCGGCCGTCACGCTCCTGCGTGAGGCGCTGGGTCCGGCTGTTCCGCGGTGAGGCCCTGACTGTCAGCGGCGCATGGCACGATCTGACCCGGACAGGTATTCCGCTCCCGGGGAGATGCACGTGTTCTGGTTCTTGCTGCTCACGATGGCCGTGGTCGTGGCCGCGGTCACCCTGGCGGTGGTCGGCGGAGGCGGAAGCGCGGTGCTGCAGGACGTCGAGCCCGAGCGGCTCACCGACCCGCTGCCCGCCGACCGCCCCGTCGGCCGCGCCGATGTCGAAGCCATGCGGCTGCCCATGGCCGTGCGCGGCTACCGCATGACGGACGTGGACGAGGCCCTCGGACGGCTGGGGGCGGAGCTCGCCGAGCGCGACGCCCACATCGCCGAGCTGGAGTCGGCGCTCGCCGGGGCCCAGGCGACCGCGGTGAACGGCCCCGACCTCTTCAAGCGGCCGGGCGAACCGCCCGCCGCCGGTGACGGCCCGCAGGACGGGGAGGGCGGGCGATGAGCGGCGCGGAGCCGGCGGCGGACGGGCGGCCGCGCTGCCCGTGGGGCCTGTCCACGGAGGACTACCTCGCCTACCACGACACCGAGTGGGGCCGCCCGGTCCACGGCGACGACGCGCTCTTCGAGCGGCTCTGTCTGGAGGCGTTCCAGTCGGGGCTGTCGTGGCTGACGATCCTGCGCCGCCGCGAGGGCTTCCGCAGCGCGTTCGCCGGATTCAAGATCTCCGCCGTGGCGGGGTTCACCGACGCCGACAGGGAGCGCCTCCTCGCCGACGCCGGAATCATCCGCAACCGCGCGAAGATCGACGCCACGCTCGCCAACGCCAAGGTGCTGGCCGGCTGGGACGAGGGCGAGCTGGACGCGCTCATCTGGTCCCACGCACCGGACCCCGCCTCGCGGCCGGCCCCGCGCGCACTCGCAGACGTCCCGGCGGTCACCCCGGAGTCCACCGCGCTGGCCAAGGACCTGAAGAAGCGCTCCATCCGCTTCGTCGGGCCCACGACGGCGTACGCGCTGATGCAGGCCTGCGGCCTCGTCGACGACCATCTTGCCGACTGCGTGGCCCGGGGCGGCGGCCGGTAGGGCCTTCCTGTCCGGATGAGGATGATCGGGACAGGAGGCCCCCGGCCCTCCTACCTGCCGAGATATTTCGGCGGCTGCTTGGCGAGGAACGCCTCGACCGCGATCGTGTGGTCCTGCGACGCGCCCGCCTTCGTCTGGAGTTCGTCCTCTTTCTCCAGGGTCTCGGCGAGCGTGTGCCCGGCGCCGTACGCCACGGACGCCTTCAGGGCCGCGTAGGCCACGGTCGGCCCGTCCGCCAGGGCGCGGGCCACCGCGTGTGCCTCCTTCGCCAGGTCGGCCGCGGGCACCACCTTGTTCACGATGCCCAGCTCGTACGCCTCCTGGGCGGAGATCGAACGGGGGAAGAACAGCAGGTCGGCGGCGCGGCTCGCGCCGATCAGCCGGGGGAGGGTCCAGGAGACGCCCGAGTCGGCGGTCAGCGCGACACCCGCGAAGGACGTGTTGAAGGCCGCGGTGTCGGCGACCACGCGGTAGTCGGCGGCGAGAGCGAATCCGAAACCCGCCCCCGCGGCGACCCCGTTGACGCCCGCGACCACGGGCTTCTCCATCTCCGTGATGGCGCGGACGATGGGGTTGTAGTGCTCCTGCACCGTGCTCAGCGCGTTGCCGCCGTCCGTCTCACGGGCCTCGGAGAGCTTGGCGACGTGCTCCTTGAGGTCCTGGCCGACGCAGAAGGCGCGCCCGGTGGCCGTGAGCAGAACCGCGCGCACGGCGGGGTCGTCCGCGACCGCCAGAAGGGCGTCGCGGAGTGCGACCTTGGCGGCGGTGTTCATGGCGTTCATCGCGTCGGGGCGATTGATCGTGATCGTCGCGAGCCCGTCGCTCACGTCTGTGAGCACCGTGTCAGCCATTGCGGGGTCTCCTTGCGGGTCCGGCGTCGTGCCTGTCCAGGCAAGCATGGCGGACTTCGGGCGGGCCGGACATGTGACCTGCGTCTAACGATTGGACTTCGGCTGGGGGCCGACGGCGGCGCAGTATCGCAGCCGGATCGCCGAATTGAGTGGTTTTGCGAGAGCGCGTTGCGCAAGCGATGCCGACCGATGTTGGTCATCGGGGTCTCTGATGCGGGATAATGCGGAGGAAGCATTGTGTTCGACGCCGGTGAGGCAGCGCCTGTCATGGGGCCGCCGGCTGCGATGAGCTGGTTTCAGGAAGGGGAACGAGCATGGCGGCCATGAAGCCGCGGACGGGCGACGGCCCGCTCGAGGTGACAAAGGAGGGGCGGGGCATCGTCATGCGCGTTCCGCTCGAAGGCGGCGGTCGGCTTGTCGTCGAGCTGACTCCGGACGAGGCCGATGCACTCGGTGACGCGCTGAAGAAGGTCGTCGGCTGAGGCGGAGGCGCCCACACTTCACTGCTGCCCCGGCACGGATTCCGTGCCGGGGCAGCAGTGCGTCGGGGGAGGCCCGGCGGTCGGGCCCGGGACGGCCGGCTCAGCCGCGCCGTACCGCGCACAGCAGGCCGTCGCCCACCGGCAGCAGCGTCGCCATGAGCTCCTGGCTCTCGCGCACGGCCCGCAGGAGCTCGCGCAGGCGCAGCACCTCGGCCGGCTGCGCCGCCGAGTCGATCGTGCGGCCGTCGGCGAAGACGCCCTCGAAACAGACCAGTCCGCCAGGTCGCAGCAGGCGCAACGATTCAGCGAGGCAGTCCAGGCTCTCGAGCCGGTCGCCGTCGCAGAAAACGAGGTCGTAACCGCCGTCCGCCAGCCGCGGCAGTACGTCGAGGGCGCGCCCCGGGATGAACCGGGCACGGTTCGTGGCGAAGCCCGCGGCCCGGAAGGCCTCGCGGGCGAACTGCTGGCGCTCGGGCTCCGGGTCGACGGTGGTCAGAACGCCGTCCGGGCGCATGCCCTGCAGCAGATAGATGCCGGACACGCCGGTTCCGGTGCCGATCTCGGCCACCGCCTTGGCGTCCGCGGTGGCAGCGAGCAGGCGCAACGCCGCGCCGGTGCCTGAGGACACCGGGCGGAGCCCTGCCTCGTGGGCCCGGTCCCGGGCCCAGAGCAGAGCTTCTTCCTCGGCGACAAAGGCGTCGGCGAATGCCCAGCTCGTCTGCCGGTTGGCGGTAATGACCCTCTCCTGTCCCCGTAGTTGGCGCAACGGTGACTGTATCCGCTGGACCCGGGAACCCGCAGATGGGACCGGGCGTTATGAGAGGACGGAGGAGAACACGTGGACCGGGCCCCGCGGCGGGGTCCGGAATGTGCCTCTTGCTCCCGGGGACACCGGGACACCAGCAGGTAAAAAGGCTTATCCGGAGCTAACGGGCGAGGTGGCTATGGTAGGGGCTCCACTGGACACCACCAGAGCCGATAGGGGAGGTGCGGCTGCGCCTGTGGATCGGAGAGGTGCGCTGCGGCGCTTTCTCAGGTCGGCGGGTGAGCCGAAATCCGTGACCGACATCGCTGACCGTTCTTCCAACGATTCCGCACCGACCGCGACCTTCGCCTCAGATGCGGATTCCCAGGCGTGGACCCCGCCCTCATGGGAAGAGATCGTCAGCACCCACAGCGCCCGGGTGTACCGCCTCGCCTACCGGCTGACGGGCAACCAGCACGACGCCGAGGACCTCACCCAGGAAGTCTTCGTCCGCGTCTTCCGGTCGCTGTCGACCTACACGCCCGGCACTTTCGAGGGCTGGCTGCACAGGATCACGACGAATCTCTTCCTGGACATGGTCCGCCGCAAGCAGCGGATCCGTTTCGACTCCCTCGGCGACGACGCGGCCGAGCGGCTGCCGAGCCGTGAGCCGTCCCCGCAGCAGGTCTTCAACGACACCCACTTCGACGCGGACGTGCAGCAGGCGCTGGACACCCTCGCGCCCGAGTTCCGTGCCGCGGTCGTGCTCTGCGACATCGAGGGCCTCTCGTACGAGGAGATCGCCGCCACGCTCGGCGTCAAGCTCGGCACGGTGCGCAGCCGCATCCACCGTGGCCGCTCGCACCTGCGCAAGGCGCTCAAGCACCGTTCGCCCGAGGCCCGCGCCGAGCAGCGTTCCCTCGCGGACGCGGTCCTGGCAGGGGAGGGCGGAACGGCGTGAGTGGCACAGGTCCGACCCCTGCGGAGCAGCATCTGGGGGACCGGCTCGCCGCGCTTGTCGACGGCGAGCTCAAACACGATGCCCGGGAGCGGGTCCTGGCCCATCTGGCGACCTGCGCCCGGTGCAAGGCCGAGGCCGACGCCCAGCGACGGCTGAAAAGCGCCTTCGCGACCTCCGCCGACCCCTCGCCCTCCGAGGGCTTCCTCGCCCGCCTGCAGGGCCTCCCCGGGGGCCCCAGCGGCAGCGGTGGCGGTCCGGACGACGGTTCGACCGGCCGACGGCGCTTCGCGGACGGAATCCTCCCCGTGCTGCAGCCCGGTTCCCCGGAATCAGGCCGTCCCCCGCTGGACGGCTTCGGTTACCTCCCCACCGCTCACGGCTCGACGGCCGTGCTGCCCGGCGGCGCGTCCGGTTCCGGCTTCCGCATCCATGACGTCGCCCGGGACTCCGACCGCTCCCCCTGGCGCGCCCGGCGCTTCGCGTTCGTCGCGGCCAGCGCGGTCTCCCTCGCGGCCATCGCGCTGGGGGGCTCGCTCCCGCTCGACCACAACCCGGAGGCCCCGCTCAGCGCCGAAGGCGCGGGCAGCAACGCGACCCCGCTCGACGCCGAGGAGCGGACCGGCAGCGCCAGTGCGGCGGCCAGCCGCAGCGGCGGCGGCGCCCTCGCCGTCGGCCAGGGCCAGGACCTCCGGCCGGGTGCCGTCCCGTCCTCGTCCGCCCAGCCGGCCTCCGCGCCCTCGCTGCTGAGCACCTCGGCGCTCACCGGGGGCACGTTCGCCTTCCCGGTGCTGAACGTGACCGTGCCGCCGCTCATACGCCCGACCGACGCCGGCCCGCTGTACTCGTCCGCGCTCCGCGCGGGAGTGGAGCCGAAGCCGTCCACGACGGCTTCCGCCCCGCCGCTGCAGGACCGCGCGATGCCGCTCACACCGCTGCGCTGACCGGGACCCTGCGCACGGATTCGCAAACCTGGTTGAATTCCGGGAGGGACGCCTCTGTGAGGCGTGCAAGGGCCAGTGGCGGGGAGAGCATGGACGACGGGAAGCCCAGCGGGCCGAAGACGAAGTGGTGGAGCCGTCCCTCTGCGGAACGGGCCCGTCCGGCCGCTCCGGAGGACGCGGTGACCGTCTTCGACATGGAAGGGACGATGCCGCCCCCGCGCAGGGAGCCGCCGGCCGACGAGGCCGCCGCAACCACCGCCGGAGAGCCGCCCGCGCCCGCGACGGACGGCGACTTCATGCCCGCGCCACCGGCAGCCCGGCCGACCTCGCCACCGGCCACCCAGCCGCTCCCGCCGTCGGCCACCCAGCCGCTCCCGCCGTCGGCCGCCCAGCCGCTCCCGCCGTCGGCCGCCCAGCCGCTCCCGCCGTCGGCCGCCGAGCCGTCCGCGCCCTCGGACGGCGAGCCCCGTGACTTCACGCCCGCACCCCCCGCCGCCGAGCCTGCGGCGCATCGTACGCAGCCGCTGCACGCGCCCGACGAGTACAGCACCCCGCCCTACGGCGGTCCGGGGCCGTGGGCGCCCGCGCCGCCCGTGCAGCGTCCGGTGCCGACCCCGGCCCACGGGACCCCCGTACCGCCGCCGTACGCCGGCACGAACGGGCACGGCGTGGCCGCGCCCGCCCCCGTGCCCGCGGCCGTCCCCGTCCCCGCCCCGGTGGCGGGCGGCCAGGGGCACTCCGAGGGCTGGGCACCCCCGCCCCCGCCGCACACCGTGCCGCAGCAGCAGCCCCCGGTGCAGACCCAGCAGCAGCCCTCGCAGTGGCTGCGGTACGACCCCTGGGGCACGCCCGCGCAGCAGCCGCTGAGCCACCCCGGCCCCGCCGAGGGGCCGGCCCCCCGGCCGCGCAGGAGCCGCCGGGGGGCCGTCCTCGTCGGGGCGGCACTGCTCGCCCTCGTGGCCGGTGGGATCGGCGGCGGAATCGGTGCCTACGTCGAGCGCAACGGCGGCCTGACCACCGTCGAACTGCCCCAGGCCGGCCGGGACAACGGAGGCCGGGCACCCGACAGCGTCGCCGGGATCGCCTCCAGCGCGCTGCCCAGCGTGGTCACCCTGCACGTCAACGGCTCCGCCGAGTCCGGCACCGGCACCGGCTTCGTCCTCGACGACAAGGGCCACATCCTGACCAACAACCATGTGGTCGCCCCCGCGGGCTCCACCGGCGACATCACCGTCACGTTCAGCGGTGGGGAGAGCGCCCCGGCCGAGCTCGTCGGCAAGGACAGCGGCTACGACCTGGCCGTCGTCAAGGTCACCGGTGTCTCGGGCCTCAAGCCGCTGCCCCTCGGGAACTCCGACAACGTGCAGGTGGGCGATCCCGTGGTGGCCATCGGCGCCCCCTTCGACCTGTCCAACACGGTCACCTCCGGCATCATCAGCGCCAAGCAGCGCCCCATCACCGCGGGCGGCGAGAAGGGCGACGGCACCGACGTCAGCTACGTGGACGCGCTGCAGACCGACGCCCCGATCAACCCGGGCAACTCCGGCGGCCCTCTGGTCGACGCCGAGGCCCGGGTCATCGGCATCAACAGCGCCATCCGCGCCGCCGACAGCGGATCCGGTCTCGACGGTGGCCAGTCCGGCTCCATCGGCCTCGGCTTCGCGATACCGATCAACCAGGGCAAGCGCGTCGCCGAGGAGCTGATCAGCACAGGCAAGGCCACCCATCCCGTGATCGGCGTCACGCTGGACATGGAGTTCACCGGCGACGGAGCCAAGGTCGGCGGCAAGGTGGCCGCGGGCGGAGCGGAGGTGACCGAGGGCGGCCCGGCCGACAAGGCGGGCATCCGCTCGGGCGACATCATCACCGAGGTGGAGGGCCAGCGCGTGCACAGCGGTGAGGAACTGATCGTCAAGATCCGCGCCCACCGGCCGGGTGACCGGCTCGAGCTCGTCCTGACCCGCGGTGGTAAAGACCTGTCCATGACTTTGACGCTGGGTTCGGCGAGCGGCACCTGACGGCCACCGGCAGGTACCGCACGGACAGCTTCGCCGGGTACCGTGGAGCGGTCCGGGCCCCCTGACCTGGCGGCGGAGAACACGCGGAGACCACGCAGAGAACACGAGGAGCAGCAAGGTGTTCAATGACATAGGCGCACTCGAGCTGCTGACGCTCGTGGTTCTCGCCGTGCTCGTATTCGGTCCGGAGAAGCTGCCGAAGGTCATCCAGGACGTCACGCGCACCATCCGCAAGATCCGTGAGTTCTCGGACAGCGCCAAGGAGGACATCCGCTCGGAGCTCGGACCTCAGTTCAAGGACTTCGAGTTCGAGGACCTCAACCCCAAGACGTTCGTCCGCAAGCAGCTCATGGACGGGAACGACGACCTGGGGCTCAAGGAGATCCGCGAGAGCTTCGACCTGCGCAAGGAGATGGCCGAGGTCACCGACGCGGTGAACGGCCGCGAGAGCGCCTCGTCCACCGGCACCGCCGCGGCGGCGTCCGGCACGGCGGCCGCGGCCGGTGCCGCCGCCACGCCTGACCTCCTGAAGAAGCCCGCGCAGCCGGCCAAGGACGAGCGCCCGCCCTTCGACGCAGACGCCACCTGAGACCGTCAATCCCGACTCGTCCGGACCGTATGGCTATTCTCCATCTGTCCGGTAGCGAGGTTGCCCATGCCCACGGGGGGAGGGCCGCTCCGGATCAGTGAAAGATCGAGGAGGCGGCCGGGCAGATGGAGACGACGAGTCGGGTAGGGGCGGATGGTGCGCCCAGCACAGTCACCGCAGAGGGGGTGCCGGCGACCCGGCGTACTGTCGACGGCTATCTCAAGGCGCCGTTCCCCTGGTACGGGCTGGACGAGGCCTTCACGGGTCCGCGCTGGCTGATGACCGTCACCGCCGCGGCGGACGAGACGGTGCAGCACGGTTCCACCGGGCACGGCGAGGAGCCCGTCGTGCGGGCCGACGCGGGGGCGGAGAAGGCGCGCTTCGCGGTGGTCGTGACCGTGGGCAGCAGCCCCGTACGGGACAGCGACGACGGTACGGGGGTCCTGGACGCCACCACGGTCTCGTCGGCGGCCTGGCTGGCGGGCTCCGGCCTGCTGGACTGCACCTGGCCCCCGCAGATGGACCACACCCTGCGTGGCGAATGGCTGAACCAGCAGACCGACACCGCGTTCGAGCTCGCGGACGACCTGGGCCGGGAGCCCTGGTCGACGCTGTCCCTTCCCGTGGACGGCGTGCCCGTGGACTTCCACTACCGCGAGTCGGAGTTCGGCTGGGTGCTCGCGGGCTCGGCCCCCGACGGGGTGCACATCGGCGCCTACGGACGCGGCATGAGCGCCTACGGCCTGGGATTCGCGGTGATCGGCGACATCGCCTCGTACGAGAACTGAGCGAACGGGTGGGGGCGGCCTCCTCAGGAGACCGCCCCCACCCGTACGCCGCTCAGAACTTGTTGCGCGGGGTGAGCCCCAGGGACATGCCCGACAGGCCGCGCTGACGGCCGCTCAGCTTGTCCGCGATGGAGCGCAGCGCGGAGCCCGCGGCGGAGTCCGGGTCGGACAGGACGACGGGCTTGCCCTCGTCGCCGCCCTCACGCAGCCGTACGTCGATCGGGATGGACCCGAGCACCGGGACCTCGGCGCCGACCGTCTTCGTCAGCCCTTCGGCGACCCGCTGCCCGCCGCCCGAACCGAACACGTCGACGATCTCGTCGCAGTGCGGGCACGGCATGCCCGACATGTTCTCGACGACTCCGACGATCTTCTGGTGGGTCTGTACGGCGATGGAGCCGGCCCGCTCGGCCACCTCGGCGGCGGCCTGCTGCGGGGTCGTGACGACCAGGATCTCGGCGTTCGGGACGAGCTGCGCCACGGAGATCGCGATGTCACCGGTGCCCGGCGGCAGGTCGAGCAGCAGGACGTCGAGGTCGCCCCAGTACACATCGGCGAGGAACTGCTGCAGCGCGCGGTGCAGCATGGGCCCGCGCCACACCACCGGGGCGTTGCCCGGGGTGAACATGCCGATGGAGATCACCTTCACACCGTGCGCGGACGGCGGCATGATCATGTTCTCGACCTGGGTGGGCTTGCCGTCCGCGCCGAGCATCCGGGGCACGCTGTGCCCGTAGATGTCCGCGTCCACCACGCCGACCTTCAGCCCGTCGGCGGCCATCGCCGCCGCGAGGTTCACCGTCACCGAGGACTTGCCGACGCCGCCCTTGCCGGACGCGACCGCGTAGACCCGGGTCAGCGAGCCGGGCTTGGCGAACGGCACCTCCCGCTCCGCCGTGCCCCCGCGCAGCGAAGAGGCGAGCTCCTTGCGCTGCTCGTCGCTCATCACGTCGAGCGTGACCTCGACCCGCGACACGCCCTCGACGCGGGCCACCGCGTCGGTGACGTTCTTCGTGATCGTCTCGCGCATCGGGCAGCCGGAAACCGTGAGATACACGGTGACAGCGACTACACCGTCAGGATCGATCTCGACCGACTTCACCATGCCCAGCTCGGTGATCGGTCGGTGGATCTCCGGGTCGTTCACTGTCGCCAGCGCTTCGCGCACCGCGTCTTCCGTAGCCATACGGACGATGGTACGGCGCCGGGGGCTACGCGTGGGTAACGCGTCAGCGGTCGCCTTCGTCACTCTCGACCTGCGAGAGGATCCGGCGTTCCTCCATGTCCTTCATCATGGCCTCCAGCTCCGAGCGGATCCAGTCCCGCGTGGCGACCTCACCGAGGCCCATCCGCAGCGCGGCGATCTCCCGGCTGAGGAATTCCGTGTCCGCGATCGAGCGCTCGTTCTGCTTGCGGTCCTGCTCGTGGGTGACCCGGTCGCGGTCGTCCTGGCGGTTCTGCGCGAGGAGGATCAGAGGGGCCGCGTAGGAGGCCTGGAGGGACAGCATCAGGGTCAGGAAGATGAACGGGTACTCGTCGAACCGCAGTTCCTTCGGCGCGAAGATGTTCCACACCACCCACAGGATGATGATCAGGGTCATCCAGACGATGAACCGCCCGGTGCCCAGGAAGCGGGCGATGCGCTCGGAGAACCGGCCGAACGCCTCGGGGTCGTACTCGGGCAGCAGCCGGCGCCGCGGTGCCTTCGGCTGGTCGAGCCGGGGACGCGGCGGGCGCACGATGCCCGAGGCGCCCGTCGGCACGGCCCTCGCGCGGTCCTCAGCGGCCACCGGTGATCTCCTCCTCGCCCAGGAAATCCGTCTCGCGCCAGTCGTCGGGCAGCAGGTGGTCCAGCACGTCGTCGACGGTCACCGCGCCCAGCAGCGAGCCGCTCTCGTCCACCACAGGCACCGAGACCATGTTGTACGCGGCCAGATAGCTGGTCACGGCGGGCAGCGGGGTGTCCGGCGCCAGGGGGACCAGATCGCTGTCGACGATCGAGCTGACCAGGGTGAACGGCGGGTCCCGCAGCAGCCGCTGGAAATGCACGGTGCCCAGGTATTTGCCGGTCGGGGTCTCGTCCGGCGACCGGCAGACGTACACCTGGGCGGCGAGCGCGGGGGAGAGGTCCTGCTGGCGGACCCTGGCCAGCGCGTCCGCGACCGTCGCGTCGGGCCGCAGGATGATCGGCTCGGTCGTCATCAGCCCGCCCGCCGTCCGCTCCTCGTACGCCAGCAGGCGCCGTACGTCGGCCGCGTCGTCCGGGCGCATCAGGGCGAGGAGCCGTTCCTTGTCCGCCTCCGGCAGCTCCGAGAGCAGGTCGGCCGCGTCGTCAGGGTCCATCGCCTCCAGGACGTCCGCGGCGCGGTCCTCCGCCAGCTTGCCCAGGATCTCCACCTGGTCGTCACCGGGGAGCTCCTCCAGGACGTCAGCGAGCCGGTCGTCGTCCAGGGCGGCGGCGACCTCGGCACGGCGCTTGGGCGTCAGGTGGTGCAGGGCGTTGGCGACATCGGTGGGGCGCAGCCGTTCGAAGGTCGCCACCAGGTTCTCGGCGCCCTGGCCGTGCTCCTCCAGCGAGAAGCCGCTGATCGCCGACCACTCCACGGTCAGCGTCTCGCCCTTGCGACGGAGGGCGCCGCCGCGTCCCTTGCGTACGAAGAACTTGTCGATCTCCCAGTCGCGGCGGGCGGGGAGCTGCTGGATGGCGACGTCGAGGACGGTCACCTCCTCGTCCGTCTCCTTGAGGCGCACCCGCCGGTCAAGGAACTCGCCGAGGACGAGTCGCTCGGTCGGGCGCTGCTCGAAGCGCCTCATGTTGACCACGCCGGTGGTGATGACCTGGCCCGACTCGACCCCCGTCACCCGGGTCATGGGCAGGAAGATGCGCCGCCGGCTCACGACCTCGACGACCATGCCGAGCAGCCGTGGCGGCTTGCCGCCGACCCGGAGCATCGCCACCAGATCCCGGACCCGGCCGACCTGATCACCATTCGGGTCGAACACCGGTACGCCGGCGAGGTGCGAGACGAAAACCCTGGGAGTGACTGCCGCCATCCTGTGCGCCTCCCTCTGTCCCTCACATCCTCCTTCGCCGTGATCAGGCTAGCCCGTACCGGTCCGTCACGCGCTGGCGGGCCGTCCGTACGGCGCTCTGCCGAATGGCGTACGCGGCACGGGTACGCTGCCGTCTGCCACCCCCAGACACACAGATGAGAGGCAGTGCGCCTGTGACCTCTTCCGCCCCGGCCGCCCCGGCCGCCCCGGCCGCCCCGGCCGCCCCGGCCGTCCCGGCCCACCGCCGGACCGCTCTCGCCGTGGTGCTCTGCGCGGGGCTGACCGTCGCGCTCACGGCCTGTGCGGGAGAGGACCCGGACAAGGGGACCAACGGCGTCGGCAAACTGACGGCCTCGCAGATCGAGAAGAAGGCGCTGGCCGCGGCCGGGGCCGCGGACGCGGTGCGGCTGACGGGCAAGCTGGTCAGCAAGGGCGGGACGTACACCCTGAACATGCAGCTCAGCGGCGTGGGCGGCACGGGATCGGTCACCTCGAAGCAGAACACGTTCGCGCTGCTGCGCATCGGTGACGAGCTCTTCCTCAAGGCGGACGCCGGCTTCTGGAAGGACGAGAAGGCCGACGACGAGAGCGACCAGGCCGCCGACAAGCTCGGCGGCAAGTACGTGAAGGTGCCGGAGGACGACCCCACCTACCAGCAGCTGCGCGGCTTCACGGAGAAGAAGACGCTCCTCGACGGGATGCTGTCCCTGCACGGGAAGATCAACAAGGGCGACCGGGACACGGTCGGCGGCGTGCGCACCGTGCAGATCATGGGTGGAAAGGGCGAGGGGGGCGCACTGGACGTCTCCCTCAAGGGCACCCCGTATCCCCTGCGTGTGGCCCGTGGCGGCGGCGGCGGGACCGTCACCCTCGCCGACTGGGGCAAGTCCTTCACTCTGGAGGCACCGCCCGAGGACGACACCGTCGACTACGGCGGCGAGCTGCCCAGGTCCTCCGGCTGAGGAGCCGGTCAGCGCTTCCCGCGGCGCTTCAGCAGCAGCCGGGGGAGCGCCGCCGGCGCCGTACGCCGCGTCGTCGCCCCGGTGGGCAGCGGCGGTGCGGCCAGCGAGGAGTCCGGAAGGTCCGTGCGGGACTCACCGGGTGTCAGCCGCACGACCCGGCACTCACGGGCCCAGCGCTCCGTCATCTGTTCCGCGTCCGGCGCGTTCAGCCGCTTGCCCTTGAGCTCGCCGACCGCCGCCTCCCACTCCTCGGAGCGCGGCTCCAGCACCGTGACGGCGGCGGTCCAGGCCACGAGCCTGCCGCCCTTGTCCTTGCTGCGCACGGACACCTCGGCGGTGGCGCCGGCGACAACCCCCTCGGGGAGCGGCTGCTCCCCGGGGCCGTCCCCGACGAGCACGGCCGCACCCTCGTGCCACACGTGCCACAGCGCCCGAGAGGGGCCGGTGCCCCGCACCCAGATCAGGCCGGACTTCTTGGTGGCCTCCTCGACGAGAGCCCGGGCAAGCAACACGTCAGCAGCAGTCATGCCCGAACTCTATTGGAGACTCCGTCAGAGCCAGCCGTTGCGCTTGAGGGTGCGGTGGATGGAGAAGCAGACGACGCCGATGAGCGCGAGCACCATCGGATAGCCGTACGTCCACCGCAGTTCGGGCATGTGCTTGAAGTTCATGCCGTACACGCCGCAGATCATCGTCGGTACGGCGATGATCGCCGCCCAGGAGGTGATCTTGCGCATGTCCTCGTTCTGCGTGACGGTCGCCTGCGCCAGGTTGGCCTGGAGGATCGAGTTGAGCAGCTCGTCGAAGCCGATGACCTCTTCGTGCACGCGGGCCAGGTGGTCGGCCACATCGCGGAAGTAGTTCTGGATGTCGGGGTCGATCAGCCTCATCGGGCGCTCGCTCAGCAGCTGCATGGGCCGCAGCAGGGGCGACACGGCGCGCTTGAACTCCAGCACCTCGCGCTTCAGCTGGTAGATCCGGCCCGCGTCCGACCCGCGCGGGGTTCCCTTGGCGGGGGTGGAGAACACGTCGATCTCCACCTCGTCGATGTCGTCCTGCACCGAGGCCGCCACCGCGATGTAGCCGTCGACGACGTGGTCGGCGATGGAGTGCAGCACGGCGGACGGGCCCTTGGAGAGCAGCTCGGTGTCCTCCTGGAGCCGGTGGCGCAGGGCGCGCAGCGAACCCTGCCCGCCGTGCCGGACGGTGATCACGAAGTCCCGCCCGGTGAAACACATCACCTCACCGGTCTCGACGACCTCGCTGGTCGCGGTCAGTTCGGCGTGCTCGACGTAGTGGATCGTCTTGAAGACGGTGAACAGCGTGTCGTCGTAACGCTCCAGCTTGGGCCGCTGGTGGGCGTGGACCGCGTCCTCGACGGCGAGCGGGTGGAGGCCGAACTCCCGTGCGATACCCGCGAATTCCTCCTCGGTCGGCTCGTGCAGACCGATCCAGGCGAAGCCGCCCTCCTCCCGCACGCGCAGAATCGCCTCGCGCGGTGTGAGGCAGGAGACCTCGGTGATCCGGCGCCCGTCCCGGTAGACCGCGCAGTCGACGACGGCGCTGGAGGCGGACGGGTCACGGGTGGCGTCGTAGCTGTTGTACGGGGTGTTGCTCTTGCGCAGGGACGGGCGCACGGCGGCGCGCAGGTCACGGATCATCGACATGGCTGGCTCCTCTTCACGGAGGGCCGTCGGTGGGCACGTGGAACTGCCCGGAATGGGGACGTGCGCTCACGTCCGCAAAGCGGGCGGCACCGCGTGGGCACGATGACGGCGTTCGCTACAGACAGGCAAAAACGCGGGGCTCTTCCGGTGCGCGAACTGCCGTGGTGACGTCCGGGAAGGGCGTCAGATCACAGAAGGAAGGCGTCGTGCGGAAGGGCGGTTGGTACTGCACGGTCGACTTGGATCCACCGCAGCCCCACCTCCTCCGGCCGGTCCCCCGTGGGGGATCACGTGTTGTCAGGACTGAGAGCGCGCTCTGCGTGCTGTCCCGACCGACGCCTCAGGCTATCAGCCGGTCGAGGAGCCAATCCCTTTCTGTTCCCATTCCTTACGCGATCTATGCTCGCGGCATGGGAGAAATTCTTGATCTGGTCGAGGCCCGGCTCCGTACGGCGCTGGGGGAGCCGGACGCACGCGCCGATGTGACGTTCCTCGGCACGGACCGCATCGAGGTGCTCCGCTTCATCGACGGCGACGTGGTGCGCTACGCCACGCTCGGCATGTCCGCCCAGCCGATGGCCGACCCGACCGCGCCGCTCGCCGACCCCGTGAAGGGCCCGCGCGCCGAACTGGTCCTGTCCGTACGGGTGGGGCTCGCCGACACCGACCAGGTGCTGCGGCCCCTCGCGGTACTGGCGGCCTCCCCGCAGGTCGAGGGGCTGATCGTGGCCCCCGGGGCGTCACTGGACCTCGGGCAGCCGCTGTGGACAGGGGCGCCCTTCAGCTCCGTCCTGGTCGCCGAGCCGGGCGGCCTGGTCGAGGACCTCGAGCTCGACGCCCCGATGGACCCGGTGCGCTTCCTGCCGCTGCTGCCGATGACCCACAACGAGGCGGCCTGGAAGCGGGTGAGGGGCGCGCAGGAGCTCCAGGAGCGCTGGCTCTCGCAGGGGACCGACCTGCGGGACCCGCTGCGCGCGTCCGTACCGCTGGACTGACGCCCCGGGCAAGGGAAACCCCGCCGCGCGGCCAGGAAGAGCAACCGCGGGCGGGGCCGGCAAGGGGAGACCAGGCCGTCAGTCGGCGAAGACGGTGACGCTGTCCTCGGTCGCGTGGCGCGGCTCGAGTTCCTGCGCCTCGTGGGTCAGCGCCGCGCGCCGGACCCAGACCACCACCGCGCCGACGAGGGCCGCGACGGCGGCGACCACGAACGGGATGTGGATGTCGCTCCACTCCTCGATCTTCGGGGCGAGGTAGGGCGCCGCGGCCGCGGCGAACCAGCGGACGAAGTTGTATCCGGCGCTCGCCACCGGGCGCGGCGCGTCCGACACACCGAGGGCCAGTTCCGTGTAGACGGTGTTGTTCATGCCGATGAAGGCGCCCGAGACGATGGTGCAGACGATGGCCGTCGTGTGGCTGCCGTATCCGAGGATCACCAGATCCGCGGCGAGCAGCACCAGGGAGCCGCCGACCACCTTCAGGGAGCCGAAGCGCCGCTGCAGACGCGGCGCGACGAGCACCGAGAAGACGGCGAGCAGCAGGCCCCAGGCGAAGAACACCGCCCCCGACCTGTACGGCGACATGTTCAGCACGAACGGCGTGAAGGCCAGGATCGTGAAGAACGCGTAGTTGTAGAAGAACGCCGAGGTGGCGACCGAGGCCAGTCCGCCGTGGCCGAGTGCCCTCACCGGATCGAGCAGCGAGGTCTTCCGGGCCGGCTTGGGCTGTTCCTTGAGGAAGGCGGTGATGCAGAGGAACCCGATCGCCATCAGGACCGCGGTACCGAAGAACGGATAGCGCCAGCTGGCGTCGCCGAGCAGGGCGCCGACCAGCGGCCCGCACGCCATGCCGAGGCCGAGCGCCGACTCGTACAGGAGGATTGCCGCCGCACTGCCGCCGGCGGCGGCGCCGACGATCACCGCGAGGGCGGTGGAGACGAACAGGGCGTTGCCCAGGCCCCAGCCCGCCCGGAAGCCGACCAGTTCGGAGACCGACGAGGACGTCCCGGAGAGCGCGGCGAAGACGACGACCAGCGCCAGGCCGGCCAGCAGTGTCTTGCGTCCACCGATGCGGCTGGAGACGAAGCCGGTCACGAGCATCGCGATGGCGGTGATCAGGAAGTACGACGTGAACAGCAGCGACACCTGGCTGGGTGTCGCCTCGAGTCCCTTGGCGATGGACGGCAGGATCGGGTCCACCAGACCGATCCCCATGAAGGCGACGACCGAGGCGCCCGCCGTGGCCCAGACGGCCTTCGGCTGACGCAGGATGCTGGTCGCCCCCTCGTCGAACGGATCCTCTGCCGGCATGGGTTCTCTCGCTCTCCACTAGGCCGTTGCGTTATACACAGAATAAGTTAGACAAGCTAACAAGTGCAACCCACATCTATCTCCACCGGTCAAAGCCACGCTGCGGACGGGTGATCGTCCTTGACGCGGCGACGACCGGAGAGGACCGTTGGGCGTTATGAGGGGCGAACCCAGTTGCCCGAAGTGCGGTGGCCGGGTCAGGGCGCCCGGCCTTTTCGCCGATGCCTGGCAGTGCTCCGCGCACGGCCAGGTGCACCCGATGCAGCCGGTGGTCCCGCCCAGCGTCGAGGCGCTGGGCGTGGTGGTGCACCGGGCCCAGGTGCCGGTGTGGATGCCCTGGCCGCTCCCGGTGGGCTGGCTGTTCACGGGCGCGGCGTACGCGGGCGACGACCGCAGCGGCGGCCGGGCCACCGCCGTCGCGTGCTCGGGCCCCGGCCCGCTCGGAGGTATGGGGGAGCTGCTGCTCGTCGCCGAGGAGCTCGGCGTCGGGCTCGGTGCGCGTTACGCGGGCATCGACGGCCCCGACCCCGGCTCCGGACTGGCCGTCGAGGCCGCCCCCGACGCCAAGGTGCTCGCGGCGGGACGACCCACTCCGCTCTGGCACGTCAAGGACGCCCCCGCCGACCGTGCGGTCTTCGCGGGCGAGGCGCGTGGCCTGTGGCTCTGGGCGATCGTCTGGCCCGAACAGTCCGGGCTCCTGATGTACGACGAACTGGTGCTGACCGACCTGCGCGACGCCGGAGGGGAAGTGGACCTCCTGCCGTGCGGGGCGCTCACCCCCCGGCTGCTCACACGGCCCTGACCCGGTGGTTCGAGCGGGCCGGACGGGTGACGCCCGGCGGTTATCCTTGAGCTTCCCCTGTCCGCCCGCCAGCTCTGGAGTACGCGTCGTGCGCATCGATCTGCACACCCACTCCACCGCTTCGGACGGTACGGACACCCCCGCCGAGCTGGTGGCCGACGCGGCGGCGGCCGGCCTCGACGTCGTCGCACTGACCGACCACGACACGGTGGGAGGCCACGCGGAGGCGCTGGCCGCCCTCCCCGAAGGGCTCACGCTCGTCACGGGCGCCGAACTCTCCTGCCGCGTCGACGGCATCGGCCTGCACATGCTGGCCTACCTCTTCGACCCCTCCGAGCCCGAGCTGTCCCGTGAGCGCGAGCTCGTCCGGGACGACCGGGTGCCGCGCGCGCAGGCCATGGTGCGCAAGCTCCAGGAGCTGGGCGTCCCGGTCAGCTGGGAGCAGGTCGCGCGGATCGCCGGGGACGGCTCGGTCGGCCGGCCGCACGTCGCGACCGCGCTCGTGGAGCTCGGCGTCGTCGACACCGTCTCCGACGCCTTCACCTCGGCCTGGCTGGGCAACGGCGGACGGGCGTACGCCGACAAGCACGAACTCGACCCGTTCGACGCGATCCGGCTGGTCAAGGCCGCCGGCGGCGTCACCGTCTTCGCCCACCCACTCGCCGTCAAGCGCGGCCAGGTGGTCCCGGAAGCCGTGATCGCGCAGCTGGCCGACGCAGGGCTCGACGGCATCGAGGTCGACCACATGGACCACGACGAGCCCACCAGGGCCCGGCTGCGGGGGCTCGCCGCCGAGCTGGGGCTGCTGCCCACCGGGTCCAGCGACTACCACGGCACCCGTAAGACCGTCCGGCTCGGTGAATACACCACCGACCCCGAGATCTACGGCGAGATCACCCGGCGCGCCACGGGAGCGTTCCCCGTGCCGGGCGCCGGTGGACCGGCCCCCGCGTAACGGGGCCTCTCTCCTCCTCCCCTCCGTCGCACCCCGTGCGTCCGGGCGTCTCGTGGCGTGCCGGCGCGTACGTCCTCCTGTTCGGCCCGCTCATCTCTCGCAAGGCTCACCGTGTTCGACATCGCTGTCTTCGGATCCCTCTTCCTCACCCTTTTCGTGATCATGGATCCGCCCGGAATCACCCCGATCTTCCTGGCCCTCACCGCCGGACGCCCCGCCAAGGTGCAGCGCAGGATGGCCCTGCAGGCCGTCGCCGTCGCCTTCGGCGTGATCGCCGTCTTCGGTCTGCTCGGCCAGCAGATCCTCGACTATCTGCATGTCTCCGTGCCGGCGCTGATGATCGCGGGCGGGCTGCTCCTGCTGCTCATCGCGCTGGACCTGCTCACCGGCAAGACGGACGAGCCGACGCAGACCAAGGACGTCAACGTCGCCCTCGTGCCGCTCGGCATGCCGCTGCTCGCCGGACCCGGTGCGATCGTCTCCGTGATCCTCGCGGTGCAGAACGCCGACGGGACGGCCGGTCAGATCTCGGTCTGGGCGGCGATCGTCGCCATGCATGTGGTGCTCTGGGTGACCATGCGGTACTCGCTGCTGATCATCCGTGTGATCAAGGACGGCGGTGTGGTCCTGGTGACCCGTCTCGCCGGGATGATGCTCTCGGCCATCGCCGTACAGCAGATCATCAACGGCGTCACCCAGGTCATCCAGACCTCCTGAGGCCCGCACGGTCCGGACACCACAGCGCCCCCGCACGGGCCTTCCGTGCGGGGGCGCTTCGTCTTCAGCTCATGTCATCCGCTCGAAACCAGCGACGCCGAGCAAAGCAAGGTGTTACGAAGCCGACGTGTCGGCCGGCCGGATGTAGATGCGCTGGCCCATTGCCGCGGCCTGCTGCACGATCCGGTTGACGGAGGCGGCGTCCACGACGTTGCTGTCCACGGCGGTACCGTCGACATCGTCGAGTCGCATGATCTCGAAGCGCATATGGCTTCCCTTCGTCTGATCCTCCTGCTGGAGAACTACTGGGAGGACGGGCTTGCCGTCCGCAAGGATGGGGAGCGCAAGGCGTCTGCGTCTCGCGCTCCACAGGGGGTACAACGACTTGCCTACTGCAAACATTCCCTACGCTAAGGAAATTTTTTGGATGACTAAGTACCCGTCGGTAATCAGGCATGCGCAGACAATGAGGCCCGTATGAGCCACCCGGACACGCGGACGGACGAAGGGCCGGGCATCCGCGAACAGCTGGACCGCACCAACGAGCTGCTCCAGCGCGTACTCGCCGAGGTGTCGAAGACGCCCTCGACCCACGCGATCTTCGTCGACGCGGGTTACGTCTACGCGGCGGCCGGGCTGCTCGTCACCGGCACCGAGGACCGCCGGTCCTTCGACCTGGACGCGGAAGGGCTGATCGAGGCCTTCATCGACAAGGCCCGCACGATCTTCGCGGACAGCAGGCTGCTGCGCGTGTACTGGTACGACGGGGCCAGGCGCCGGATCCACACCGTCGAGCAGCAGTCCATCGCCGAACTCCCCGACGTCAAGGTCAGGCTGGGCAACCTCAACGCCAACAACCAGCAGAAGGGCGTCGACTCACTCATCCGCACCGACCTCGAGTCGCTCGCCCGCCACCGCGCCATCAGCGACGCGGCGCTCGTCGGAGGCGACGAGGACCTCGTCTCGGCCGTCGAGGCCGCCCAGGGCTACGGTGCCCGCGTCCATCTCTGGGGCATCGAGGCGGGCGAAGGCCGCAACCAGGCCGAGCCGCTGCTCTGGGAGGTCGACAGCCAGCGCACCTTCGACCTCGACTTCTGCCGCCCGTACGTGACCCGGCGCTCCGTCACGATGTACGACGACGACAGCCCGGCGCCCGCGCGCGAGGACGTCCGCTTCGTCGGTGCGCAGATCGCCGCCGGATGGCTCTCCTCGCGCGGCCGCGACGCCCTCGCGGACCTGCTGCCCGGGCACCCCTACCTGCCGGGCTCCGTCGACCAGGACCTGCTCGTCGAGGCCGAACGGCTGCTCCAGCACTCGCTGCGCGGCCACGCCCATCTGCGCAGGGCGCTGCGCGACGGCTTCTGGCAGCACCTCCAGGCGCAGTACTGACACCGGCTGCCGCGGCGGCCGGGCCCTCGGGTGAAGCTCAGACGTTCTTCCAGAACGAGACGAGGGCCGCCGCGGTCTCCTGGGGCCGGGCCGTGTTGGGGGAGTGCTCGGCGCCCTCGATCACGGTGCGGTGGGCTCCGAGCCGCTCCGCCATCCGGTCGAGCAGAGGCACCGGCCAGACGTCGTCGCGCTCGCCCGAGACCACGTGTACGGGGAGGGGGAGAGCGGCGAGCTCGTCCACCCGGTCGGGCTCGGACGACAGCTGCGCGCCGGTGGCGATCAGCTGGGCCGGGTCGTGAAGCATCCAGCGGCGGCGCAGATCCTCGCCGTCACCTGTGTCCGCGTCCTCGGGCGGATCCATCGCGCGCATCATCTGCCAGACCTGGGCCATGCTCCACCGGCTCAGCGCTTCACTGAGCAGCCGAGCCTTCTGCTGCTGCGCGGGGTCGATCTCGGCGGGGCCCGACGACATCAGGGTCAGCGAACGGAAGGGCGTCGCGTCGAGCAGCACCGCCGCGCGGGCGATCTGGCCGCCGAGGGAGTGCCCGAGCAGATGGATGGCACCGGGCAGCGCGGCGTCGTCGGCGGCGGCCGCCTGAGCCAGCACATCACGGGCCAACTCGACTTGTGCGTAAGGATTCTGACGGCCTGTCCGTTCGGTCTCGTACTGTCCTCGCCCGTCGACGGACAGCACGCGGAACCCGGCGTCGGCCAGGGGTTCGAGCAGTGCGATGAAGTCCTCCTTGCTGCCGGTGTACCCGGGCAGCAGGAGGGCGGTGGAGTGCGCGCCCGCGGGCGGTGCGGCGTCCAGCACGGCGAAGTCCCCGCGCTCGGTGCGCAGTACGCGGGCACGGGCACAGGGGGGCGGGGTGAAGGTGGGCGGCCGGCTCATGGGGCCGAGGGTATCGCCGGGCGCGCGGCCGTGCCCGGGCAGACGTACGGCCCCGGACCCCGCGGAGCGGGAACCGGGGCCGTACGCAGATGAAGCGGTGGCCGGAGATCAGCCCTCGGTCGACTCGGCGGCTGCCGCCGCGCGGGACCGGCGCCTGCGAGGCTTCGCGGGCGCATCGCCGTCCGTCACGGTCTCGGTGACCGCGGCGGTCTCCGCCTTCTCACCGGCCGTGGCACGCGGCCGGCGACGGCGCGGCTTGGTCTCCGCCGCGTCCTCGGCGGTGGCCGTGGAGGCCACGACCTCGGCCTTCGGCTTGGCGGCGGCACGCGGACGGCGGCGCGACTTGGTCTCGGTCACCGGCTCGGAGGCCGGAGCGATCTGGAAGTCGACCTCGTCGGCCGGCTTCACGACCCGGGTACGGCGGCGCGGCTTGGTGGCCACGGGCTCCTCCGCGGGCGCGGCGATGGCCACGGTCTGGAAGTCGACCACGGGCTCGGCGGCCGGCGCCGGGGCGAGGGCCGGTTCGGTGGCGGCGGTCGTGGCACGCGCACGGCGACGGCGAGGCTTCGCCTCCGGGGCCGGCTCGGCCTCGGCGACGGGCGCGGGCTCGACGACCGGGGCCTCGGCCACGGCCACCGCGGCCTCGGTCACGACCTCGGGAGCGGCCGCACGGGTACGGCGGCGACGGCGCGGGGTGCGCGGCTCCGACGTGTCCTCACCGGTCGCCTCGGCGGCAGGGGCGGGCACGGTGACGGCGGCGGCCTCGTCGGTGACGCTGCCGCCCCTCGTGCGACGACGCTGACGCGGCGTGCGCGGCGGACGCTCCTCGCGGGGTGCCGGGGCGGAGGCGGCGGACTTGCGGCCGCGGCCACCCGTCTCGCCGAGATCCTCGATCTCCTCCGCGCGCAGACCCGCACGGGTCCGCTCGGTGCGCGGCAGGACACCCTTGGTGCCCGCGGGGATCCCGAGCTCCTCGTACAGGTGCGGAGACGTGGAGTACGTCTCGGGCGGGTCCGGGAACTTCAGGTCCAGGGCCTTGTTGATCAGCTGCCAGCGCGGGATGTCGTCCCAGTCCACCAGCGTGATCGCGATGCCCTTGGCACCCGCGCGGCCGGTACGGCCGATGCGGTGGAGGTACGTCTTCTCGTCCTCCGGCGACTGGTAGTTGATGACATGGGTCACACCCTCGACGTCGATGCCGCGCGCGGCGACGTCGGTGCAGACGAGGACGTCCACCTTGCCGTTACGGAAGGCGCGCAGCGCCTGCTCGCGGGCGCCCTGGCCGAGGTCGCCGTGGACCGCGCCGGACGCGAAGCCCCGCTTCTCCAGCTGCTCCGCGATGTCGGCGGCCGTCCGCTTGGTGCGGCAGAAGATCATCGCCAGCCCGCGGCCATCGGCCTGCAGGATGCGCGAGACCATCTCCGGCTTGTCCATGTTGTGCGCGCGGTAGACGAACTGCGCGGTGTTCTTGACGGTCGTGCCCTCGTCGTCGGGCGACGTGGCGTTGATGTGCGTCGGCTGCGACATGTAGCGGCGCGCGAGACTGATGACGGCACCGGGCATGGTGGCCGAGAACAGCATCGTCTGGCGCTTGGGCGGCAGCATCGTGATGATGCGCTCGACGTCGGGCAGGAAGCCCAGGTCCAGCATCTCGTCGGCCTCGTCGAGGACCAGGACGCGGATGTGCGACAGGTCGAGCTTGCGCTGACCCGCCAGGTCGAGCAGTCGGCCCGGGGTGCCGACGACCACATCGACGCCCTTCTTGAGGGCCTCCACCTGGGGCTCGTACGCCCGGCCGCCGTAGATCGCGAGAACGCGGACGTTACGGACCTTGCCGGCGGTCAGCAGGTCGTTGGTGACCTGCTGGCACAGCTCACGGGTGGGAACGACGATCAGGGCCTGCGGCGCGTCCGTCAGCTTCTCGGGCGCGGCGCGGCCGGCCTCTACGTCGGCGGGGACGGTCACACGCTCCAGGAGCGGAAGGCCGAAGCCGAGCGTCTTGCCGGTGCCGGTCTTGGCCTGGCCGATGACGTCGGACCCGGAGAGCGCTACGGGGAGCGTCATCTCCTGGATGGGGAAGGGGGACATGATGCCGACCGCCTCAAGGGCTTCGGCCGTCTCGGTAAGGATTCCGAGGTCGCGGAACGTAGTCAGGGTGCTGCCTCTTCTGTGAGACGCGGCCCGAGGCGAACGCTGGGGGTCGTACCGTGCCGGGGTTGGTCATCCGGCCGTGGATGGGCCGGGTGGCGCGGGACCACTGCCGTCGCTCGAGCGCTCGTGCCGCTGAGGGGGCCCCTCATCTGCGGTCGTACGTGGTGTACGCCCCGCGTGGAGGGCTGTCGGGTCGGAGCCGATCGGGCCACCGACCGGGCATCCTCATTCAATGTCGCGCTTCTGGCACAGCAAATGCTCAGTAAGCGCAATACCACTGTACCCCGGATTCGCGCATGCGTGTTGGGCGAATTCATCGGATCGGTGTGATGCCTCTCGCTGAGCGGGCCCTTCGGTCCCTGGCGGGGCGGGCTATTCTGCGCTCCATGGAGACGCCTGACAACGCCACTGCAGCATCCGACGAAGCACCCGCACCGACCGGTATCGCCGCCCAGGACTGGGCCACCGCGTCCGCCGACCCGCAGTACCGCGCCGCGGTCGTGGATCTGCTCGGCGCGCTCGCCTACGGGGAACTCGCGGCCTTCGAGCGGCTCGCCGAGGACGCGAAACTCGCCCCGACACTCGGCGACAAGGCGGCACTGGCGAAGATGGCGTCCGCCGAGTTCCACCATTTCGAGCAGCTGACCGACCGGCTCGCGGCGGTCGACGAGGTACCGACCGCCGCCATGGAGCCGTTCGCCAAGGCACTGGACGACTTCCACCGCCAGACGGCCCCGTCGGACTGGCTGGAAGGCCTGGTCAAGGCGTACGTCGGCGACTCGATCGCCAGCGACTTCTACCGGGAGATCGCCGCCCGCCTCGACACGGACACCCGCTCCCTCGTCCTCTCCGTGCTCGACGACACGGGCCACGGGAACTTCGCGGTCGAGAAGGTGCGGGCCGCGATCGAGGCGGAGCCCCGCGTCGGCGGCAGGCTCGCCCTGTGGGCGCGCCGGCTGATGGGCGAGGCTCTCTCGCAGGCCCAGCGGGTGGTCGCGGACCGCGACGCCCTGTCCATGATGCTCGTGGGCGGCGTGGCGGACGGCTTCGACCTGGCCGAGGTCGGCAGGATGTTCTCCCGGATCACCGAGGCGCACACCAAGCGGATGGCCGCGCTCGGCCTCGCGGCCTGATCCGGACGGTGGGCCCTACTGGGCCGCCGCTGATCGCACCGGCCGGCCGGAGCGCGGGCGGATCAGCAGGGACAGGGTCACCGCCCCGACCAGCACGGCGCCGACGAGCGTGGCCAGGACATGGCCGGAGCCCAGTGTCGAATGCGTCAGATACGCGCCGAAGAGGGCACCCAGCCCGCCCGTGACGAACACCACGCGGGAGGACGGGAGCCGGCCGGGGAGCAAGCGGAGCACGACCCAGGACAGGGCGAGTCCGAGCACGACGGCGCTGATGGATTCCCAGAGCACAGGGGTCACCTCGCTACTGATTGCGCGACGATCGGTCGGTCGTAGGCCGTCTTACCCGGGGCTCGCGGAATACAACCCTCCCCGGCCGCTGTGAACCCCACCGAGGGAAGAACACCGAGCCGATCCGGAGGAGAAAGGTGGAGGCCCGGCGGACGATTCCGCCGGGCCTCCACCTCTGCTGCCGTGTCGCGCGGGCTACAGCGCGCCGAATCCCACCCGTCGGGTGCTGGGCTCGCCGATCTCCACGTAGGCGATCCGGTCGGCAGGCACCAGGACCTTGCGGCCCTTGTCGTCCGTGAGGCTGAGCAGCTGCGCCTTGCCGCTGAGCGCCTCACCGACCGCGCTCTCGACCTCTTCGGCGGAAAGTCCGCTCTCCAGAACGATCTCGCGGGGCGTGTGCTGGACCCCGATCTTGACCTCCACGGCTATGTCCCTCCGACGGTCCGTCTCTGCGCGGTGAACCGCGCCGTACGCAGCACACATTAGCCCGGTGAAGGGACGGACCACGGGTCGACCGGCAACGCCCGCAGCGAACACCGGCCGCGGCTCACGCCGTGTTCAGTGCTGATCGGCGCCGTGCAGCGGGAATCCGGCGATGCCGCGCCAGGCCAGCGACGTCAGCAGTTGTACGGCGGAGTCGCGCGGAATGCCGGACGGGCTGGAGAGCCAGTAGCGCGCCACGACCTGGGAGACGCCGCCGAGGCCGACCGCGAGCAGCATCGATTCGTCCTTGGACAGGCCCGTGTCACCGGCGATGACGTCGGAGATGGCCTCCGCGCACTGCAGCGAGACCCGGTCGACCCTCTCGCGGACCGCCGGCTCGTTGGTCAGGTCGGACTCGAAGACCAGACGGAAGGCACCGCCCTCGTCCTCCACGTACGCGAAGTAGGCGTCCATCGTCGCTTCGACGCGCAGCTTGTTGTCCGTGGTCGAGGCGAGCGCCGTACGGACCGCCTGGAGCAGTGACTCGCAGTGCTGGTCGAGCAGGGCGAGGTAGAGCTCCAGCTTTCCGGGGAAGTGCTGGTAGAGCACCGGCTTGCTGACGCCGGCCCGCTCGGCGATGTCGTCCATCGCCGCGGCGTGGTAGCCCTGGGCGACGAAGACCTCCTGGGCGGCGCCCAGCAGCTGATTGCGTCGGGCACGGCGGGGCAGCCGGGTGCCCCGCGGGCGCGCCGCCTCTGTCTGCTCGATGGCTGTCACGCCGCCTCCCAAATTCGTGATCGAACACAGCCGTACCGTGAACGCTGCGCCGTGGGGCCATCGTACTTTTGAGTAACCCGGGTGCGCGCGGCGCGGACGCAGAATTTCACGGACCGGACGGCTGCGGAAGCCGCAGAAACGTCGGCCCATGCCGCAAAGCGGTGCGTTTTACCGGTAATCGTCCTCATCTTGTGTGACAACGCGGGCCTGCTCCGCCGCATCCGCCTCGTTCGCGGTGGACCGGTCGATTCCGGTGAGCGGTTCGTCGCGCTCCGGCCGGACGGTGGCCCGCTGCTCGGCGGTGTCGGCTTCGGGGGCTTCGGGGTCCGGTTCGTCCGGCTGCGGATCCTCGAACGTCTCCGGGTCGCTCGGGTCGACCGTCATGATGACTCCCTTCCTTCCCTTGCAGCCTAGGAGCAAGCCTCCAGGGGCGCGATGCGGCCTGTGACCGCGAACACATGAACCACCGCGTGATCGTCTCGTAACATTGCCCCCATGTCTTCGACCGAGCTGCCCGGTATCAATGCCGCCGCCGCCGCGGTGGCGCCCACGGTCAGTCCCGTCCGGGTCGCGGAGGGTGAGGAGCTGCGCTCCGTCGCGCTGCCCGGCCTCACCCTGACCGTCCGTTCGCGCCCGCCGGAGGCGGAGGGGCAGGATCCCGCCCTCTTCGTGCACGGGCTTGGCGGCTCCTCCCAGAACTGGTCGGCCCTGATGCCGCTGCTGGCGGACACGCTCGACAGCGAGGCGGTCGATCTGCCCGGCTTCGGGGACTCTCCGCCGCCGGACGACGGCAACTACTCCGTCACCGGACACGCCCGGGCGGTGATCCGGCTGCTGGACGCCGGCGGGCGCGGTCCCGTTCACCTTTTCGGTAACTCTTTGGGTGGCGCTGTTGCCACCCGGGTCGCGGCCGCCCGGCCCGATCTGGTGCGCACCCTGACGCTGATCTCCCCGGCCCTGCCCGAGATCCGGGTCCAGCGGCCCGCCGTGCCGACCGCACTGCTCGCACTCCCGGGCGTCGCATCCCTGTTCGTCCGGCTCACCCGGGACTGGACCGCGGAGCAGCGCACCCGCGGTGCCATGGCACTCTGTTACGGCGATCCGGCACGTATCTCCGACGAAGCCTTCCGTCACGCGGTGGCCGAGATGGAGCGCCGGCTTGAACTGCCGTACTTCTGGGACGCCATGACGCGCTCGGCACGGGGCATCGTCGATGCCTACACGCTGGGCGGACAGCACGGGCTGTGGCGCCAGGCCGAGCGGGTGCTCGCACCGACCCTGCTGGTGTACGGCGGACGGGACCAGCTGGTCTCGTACCGGATGGCACGCAGGGCGTCCGCGGCCTTCCGCGAGTCGCGCCTGCTGACACTGCCCGAGGCGGGGCACGTGGCGATGATGGAGTACCCGGAGGCGGTCGCCCAGGCGTTCCGGGAACTGCTCGACGAACGTGGCAGGAGCTGATCCGGGGCGTGGGACGACACAGTCGAAAGGGCCCCGAGGCCACCCGGCTCGACACCGGGACCGCGGCAGGCACCGGTGCGGAACGCGGCACCGGCCGACGCGGGCGGGACCCCGTCACACCGCCTCCGCGGGACGGCCACAGCCCGTTCCGCGACGCCCCGCAGGTGCGCGGCGGCCACCCCGAACAGCGTGAACCGGGCGGCGGCTGGGGGACCGGCCCGCAACCGGGTGACGACGGCCGGAGGAACCCGGAGGGCCCCGGCGCCCAAGAGCTCTTCCGGGCCAGGCAGGACGCCATCGCGCGGCAGCGGGCGGCGCAGCAGGCGGCAGGGCGGCGCACGGCCGGGCCGCAGACCGGCAGCGCCGCGCTGATACCGGGCCCGCGCAGGGAGTTCCTGGAGGCCTTCGACACCGCACCCTCGCGTCCCGCACCCCCGGCTCCGCCCGAGGACACGGCCCGGACCCCCATGGAGCCCGGCGGACCAGACGAGGCTCCGGACGACGAGGCCACCCCGCCGGCCAAGGGGGGCAGGGGCCGCGCTTTCACAGGGATCGCGGCAGCCGCCGTGACCACGGTGCTCGCGGTCGTGGTCGCCGGACAGGTGGCACAGGACTCCGGGAGCGCCGGGGACGGCCCGCAGACCACGGGCGTCGACCGGCAGGACTCCGAGGACGCCTCCCGTTCGGTGGACCGGGCGACCCCCGAGGTGCAGAGGCAGGAGGTCAAGCCCCTGTCGTACGCGCAGAAGATGGCCACCGCCTTCCCGCTGGCGCCGGACCTGAAGGCGTCCGGAAAGTTCGAGGCGGTACCGGGGCTGGCGAAGGCTCCCGGCAAGGGAGACAAGTACCAGTACCGGATCGATGTCGAACAGGGGATGGGTCTCGACGCGGGGCTGTTCGCCGAAGCGGTGCAGAAGACGCTGAACGACGACCGCAGTTGGGCGCACAACGGCACCATGACCTTCGAGCGGATCTCCTCCGGCGAACCCGATTTCGTCATCACTCTCGCGAGTCCGGGGACCACGGGCGTCTGGTGCGCGAAGTCCGGCCTCGACACCACCGAGGACAACGTCTCCTGCGACTCCGCCGCCACCGACCGCGTGATGATCAACGCCTACCGCTGGGCGCAGGGCGCCTCGACCTTCGGGGCGGACAAGCTCCTGCCCTACCGTCAGATGCTGATCAACCACGAGGTCGGCCACCGGCTGGGACACAACCACGTGAGCTGCCGCACCCCCGGCGCTCTGGCGCCCGTGATGCAGCAGCAGACCAAGACCCTGAACCTGGACGGCATCAAATGTCGCCCCAACCCCTGGGTTTATCCGGGGAGTTGAGCCGCCTCGGAGGCCGTCCTGTCCGTATGGCGGGACGGCTGTCTCAGTGCGCGTTGACATCGGGAGAGGGGTCGGTCCATATTTCTCCGCATGTCACGCAGCCCCGCATTCTCCGAGCGCGCCGCCCTTGAGCTGGCGCTCCTCGGCGTGGCCGGGCACTGCGTAGCCGACATTCTCTGTCGCTGACGCCTGCTCGAGCGCGCGTCGGCCCCCTGACGAGCCCTTTCCGGACTCCTCGGCCCCTTCTCTGCCGCGCCCGGGCGTATTCCGTCCGCAGGCGCGGCATTCCGGTATCCGGTTCCCTTCCCGTCATCGGGGCGGGACCCGCTGCGCCCGCGGGACATGTCTCCTCCTCCCTGCCGCAGCACACCGAGAGGTCATCTTCCGATGAGTCAGCCGTCCGTCATATCGCGCCGCGTGGCGACCACCGCCGCTGTCAGCCTTGCCCTGGTCGCCGGCCTCGCGGCCTGCGCGGGGCCCCAGGACAACGGGGGGAGCGGCGGCTCCGGCACCTCGGGCAAGCCGCAGAAGGGCGGCACGCTCACGGTCCTCAACAGCAACCCGCAGGAGGACTTCGACCCGGCGCGGCTCTACACCTCCGGCGGCGGCAACGTCCCCTCCCTGGTCTTCCGCACGCTCACCACCCGCAACCGGGAGAACGGTGCGGCGGGCGCCGAGGTCGTCCCCGACCTGGCAACCGACCTGGGCACGCCCAGCAAGAACGCCACCGTCTGGACGTACACCCTCAAGGACGGGCTGAAGTACGAGGACGGCACCGCGATCACCAGCGCGGACATCAAGTACGGCATCGAGCGGTCCTTCGCCGCCGAACTCTCCGGCGGCGCGCCCTACCTGCGCGACTGGCTGATCGGCGGGGCCGACTACCAGGGCCCGTACAAGGACAAGAAGGGCCTCGACTCGATCGAGGTGCCGGACGAGAAGACCATCGTCTTCCACCTGAACAAGCCCGAGGGTGAGTTCCCGTACCTCGCCACGCAGACCCAGACCACCCCGGTGCCCCAGGCCAGGGACACGGGCACCAAGTACGAGGAGCACCCCGTCTCCTCGGGGCCGTACAAGGTCGTCTCGAACGAGAACGACGGCGAGCGGCTCGTCCTGGAGCGCAACGAGCACTGGTCGGCCGGCACCGACGAGGAGCGCAAGGCCTACCCGGACAAGATCGACGTACGCTCCGGCCTGGACTCCGCCGTCATCAACCAGCGGCTCTCCGCCTCGCAGGGCGCCGACGCCGCGGCCGTCACCACCGACACCAACCTCGGCCCGGCCGAGCTCGCCAAGGTGTCGGGCGACAAGAAGCTCGCCGCCCGCGTCGGCACCGGCCACTTCGGCTACACGAACTACATCGCCTTCAACCCGAAGGTGAAGCCGTTCGACGACCCGAAGGTGCGTCAGGCGATCGCCTACGCCGTCGACCGCTCCTCCGTGATCAACGCGGCGGGCGGCTCCTCGCTCGCCGAGCCCGCCACCACCTACCTGCCGAACCAGAAGTCCTTCGGCTACACGGCCTACGACCACTTCCCGGCGGGCGAGACCGGCAACGCGGCGAAGGCCAAGGAGCTGCTGAAGGAGGCCGGTCACCCGAAGGGCCTGAAGGTCACCCTCACGCACTCCAACGACAAGGACTTCGAGACCAGCCCGGAGATCGCCACGGCGCTCCAGGCGGCCCTCAAGAAGGCGGGCATCACCGTCGAGCTGAAGGGGCTGGAGGGCAACGACTACTCCGACACCATCCACAGCGCGTCCAAGGAGCCGGGCTTCTTCCTCGCCCACTGGGGTGCCGACTGGCCCTCCGGCGGTCCGTTCCTCGCGCCGATCTTCGACGGCCGCCAGATCGTGAAGGACGGTGCCAACTTCAACACCGGCTTCCTGGACGACGCGTCGGTCAACAAGGAGATCGACGAGATCAACAAGCTCACCGACCTGGACGCCGCCGCGGTGCGCTGGGGCGCGCTCGACAAGAAGATCGGCGAGAAGGCGCTGACGGTGCCGCTCTTCCACCCGGTCTACAAGCGGCTCTTCGGCCAGGACGTCAAGAACGTGGTCATCAGTGACTGGACCGGCGTCCTCGACATCTCGCAGACCGCGGTCAAGTAACCATGTCGGAAGCACTTCTGGTCCAGGAGGCGGGAGCGGCGCAGGTCGCCGCCCCCGCCTCGGGGGCCCGGCAGTTCTGGCGGAGGCTGCGCGCCCAGCGCGCGGCCACCGTCGCGGCGGCCGTGGTCCTCCTGCTCTTCCTGACCGCGATCGGTGCGCCCCTGCTCGCCGCGCTCGCGGGCCAGGACCCCGACACCTACCACCCCGGCCTCGTCGACTCGGCGGCCGGCGGGGTCCCCATCGGCTCCTTCGGCGGCATCGGCGCGGACCACTGGTTCGGCGTCGAACCGCAGACCGGCCGCGACCTCTTCGCCCGCGTCGTCTACGGGGCCCGGGTCTCGCTCGGCGTGGCCGTCGCGGCCACCGTCCTCCAGGTCGCCATCGGCGTGGTGGTGGGGCTCGCGGCCGCCCTCGGCAACCGTCTGGTCGACCAGGTCCTCAGCCGGATCACCGACATCAACGTCGCCCTGCCGCTCATGGTCATCGCCCTGGGCCTGCTCGCGATCGTGCCGTCCTCCTTCCCCAGGCCCGTCCTGATCGCGCTGGTCATCGGCGGCATCAACTGGGCGGGTACGTCGAAGATCGTGCGCGCCCAGGCGCTCGCCCTGAAGTCGCTCGACTTCGTCTCCGCCGCACGGCTCAGCGGCCGCGGGCGGTGGAGCATCGCCCGGCGCGAACTGCTGCCGTCGCTCGCCGCGCCCGTCATCACGTACGCCGCGCTGCTCTTCCCCGTCAACATCACCGTCGAGGCGGCCCTGTCCTTCCTCGGCGTCGGCATCAAGCCGCCCACACCCTCCTGGGGGCAGATGCTCACCGAGGCCGACACCTGGTACCAGTCGGCCCCCACCTATCTCCTGCTGCCCGCCGGGCTGCTCTTCGTCACCGTGCTCGCGCTGACCGTCCTCGGCGAGGGCGTCCGTACGGCACTCGACCCACGGGCCGCGTCCCGGCTGCGGATCGGCACCGGACGCAAGGAGCGCAAGGAGCGCAAGGAACGTACGAAGGAGCAGGCCTCGTGACCGGATTCCTGCTGCGGCGGCTCGGCGGCGCCGTCTTCGTGCTGCTCTCCCTCACCGTCATCCTGTACGCGGTCTTCTACGTCGCCCCGGGCGACGTCGCCCAGATCGCCTGCGGTCCGCGCTGCTCACCCGCCCAGGTAGCCCAGGTCACGGAGCAACTCCGGCTCGACGACCCCGTGTACACGCAGTACTGGCACTTCCTCCAGGGCATCGTCGCCGGGCGCGACTTCTCCACCGGCACGGGCGTGGAGCACTGCTCCGCACCCTGCCTCGGGGTCTCGTACCAGAGTGACCAGCAGGTCATGCGGCTGATCCTGACCAAGCTGCCGGTCACCGGCTCGCTCGTCATCGGCGCCTTCGCCCTGTGGATCCTGCTCGGCGTCGGTACGGGCGTACTGTCCGCCTGGCGGCGGGGCCGGATCACCGAGCGGGTCCTCACAGGGCTGACCCTGGCCGGGACCGCCACCCCGGTCTTCGTCATCGGGCTGCTGCTCATCATCATCTTCTGCTCCACGCTGCAGTGGCTGCCGTCGCCCACCTATGTGCCCTTCGGCGAGAACCCCGAGCAGTGGGCCTGGGGTCTCCTGCTGCCCTGGGTGTCCCTGGCGCTCATCGAGTCCGCCAAATACGCCCGGCTGACCCGCAGCTCCATGCTGGAGACGCTCGCCGAGGATCATGTGCGCACCTTCCGCGCCTACGGCGTCAGCGAGCGCGCCATCATCGGGCGGCACGCGCTGCGTGGTGCGCTCGCCCCCGTGATCGCGCTCAGTGCCCTGGACTTCGGCTCCATGTTCGGCGGCGCGGTGCTCACCGAGTCCCTCTTCGGGATCCCGGGCATCGGGCGGGAACTGGTCCACGCCGTCAAGGTCGTCGACCTGCCCGTGGTCGTCGGCATGGTGCTGGTGACCGGCTTCTTCGTGGTGCTCGCCAATGCCGTCGCGGACATGCTGTACGCGACGGCCGACCGACGGGTGGTCCTGTCATGACAACGCCGCTGGTCCAGGTCGAGGACCTCACCATCGACTTCGGCACCGTCCGCGCCGTGGACGGGCTCTCCTTCACCCTGGAGGCGGGCGCCGCCCTCGGCGTCGTCGGCGAGTCCGGCTCAGGCAAGAGCGCCTCCGCCTCCGCGCTGCTCGGGCTGCACCGGGGCACCGGCGCCCGGGTCACCGGGACCGTCCGGGTCGCCGGTACGGACGTGGGCGCGGCGGACGAGGCCGGCCTGCGGGCGCTGCGGGGCGCGAAGGCCGCGATGGTCTTCCAGGACCCGCTCTCCTCGCTGGACCCGTACTACACGGTCGGCGACCAGATCGCCGAGGTGTACCGGGTGCACAACTCCGTCTCCCGGCGCGCCGCCCGGGCCCGGGCCGTCGAGGTGCTGGACCGGGTCGGCATCCCGGACGCCGCCCGGCGCGCGCGGTCCCGGCCGCACGAGTTCTCCGGCGGGATGCGGCAGCGCGCTCTCATCGCGATGGCCCTGGCCTGCGAACCCCGGCTGATCGTCGCGGACGAGCCGACCACCGCCCTCGACGTCACCGTGCAGGCCCAGATCCTGGACCTGCTGCACGACCTGCGCCGCGAGACGGGCATGGGGCTGCTGCTGGTCACCCACGACGTGGGCGTCGCGGCGGAGAGCGTGGACGACATCCTGGTCATGCGGCACGGCCGTGCGGTGGAGCGCGGCCCGGTCGCCGAGGTGCTGGGCGCCCCCTGGCAGCCGTACACCCGCGAGCTCCTGGCGTCCGTACCGAGGATCGACGAGAAGCGGGCCGGCGTCCCCGGCCCGAGGACCGTGACCCAGGACGCCGTGCCGCTCCTCGAAGCGGACGGTCTGCGGCGTGAGTTCGGCCGGGGCTCCGGCCGTGTCACCGCCGTGGACGGTGTCTCGCTCACCGTCCACGCCGGTGAGACCCTCGGCATCGTGGGGGAGAGCGGGAGCGGCAAGACGACGCTCGGACGCATGCTGGTGCGGCTGACCGACCCGACGGCGGGCCGGCTGCGGTACGGCGGCAGGGACATCGGCTCGCTGCCGGAGAGGGACCTCCGTCCGTTCCGCCGCGAGCTCCAGATGGTCTTCCAGGACCCCGTCGCCTCGCTCAACCCGCGCCGCTCGATCGGTGAGTCCGTGGCCGATCCGCTCCGGGCCGCGGGGGAGACCGACGAGACCCGGATCCGGGACCGCGTGCGCGAACTGCTGGAGAGGGTCGGCCTCGACGCCGGCCGGTACGAGCGCTATCCGCACGAGTTCAGCGGCGGTCAGCGACAGCGGATCGGCATCGCGCGCGCCCTCGCCGCCGAGCCGAAGCTGATCGTGTGCGACGAGCCGGTCTCCGCGCTCGACGTCACGACGCAGGCCCAGGTGATCGCACTCCTCGCGGAGCTCCAGCGGGAGCTCTCCATCGGACTCGTCTTCATCGCCCACGATCTGGCCGTCGTGCGGCAGGTCAGCGACCGGGTGGCGGTGATGCGCCAGGGCCGGATCGTCGAGCAGGGCGTCGTCGACGAGGTGTACGGATCGCCGCGGGACCCGTACACGAAACAGCTCCTGGCGGCGGTCCCCGCGCTCGATCCCGCACACGCGGCGGCCCGCCGTGCGATCCGCTCGGAGCTGGCCGCAGCCTGACTCTGTGTCACCAGGCGCCCGCATATCGCAACAGAACGCGACTGAGGCGGGAAAGTTACGCCGGTTCACCCCTTTCGGTGGTGCGACGGACAACCGTCCGTCGCACCGCCTATGTATCCGCATACGGTCGTCCCGCTGCGAGTCGCCGAGCAACGGCGGCTGCCCACAAGGGAGATCGGGGGTGTGCTCGTGCGGATCGGACTCCTCACGGACGGTGGTTATCCGTATGCGACCGGTGAGTCCAGACTCTGGTGCGACCGCCTGGTGCGCGGCCTTCCCCAGCACGAGTTCGACCTCTTCGCGCTCAGCCGCTCCGCTGACCAGGAACAACAGGGCTGGGTCAGACTCCCCGACCGGGTCGGCAGAGTGCGGACGGCGCCGATGTGGACGCATGAGGAGGATCCCCGGCACACCGACCGCCCCCGGGGCCTGACGGGCAGGATCGCCACCGGCCTGGGGCGCTCCTACGGGCGACGGGACCGACGGCGCTTCACGGCGCACATGACGGTGCTCGTCGGCGCGGTGTGCGCCGGCACGGAGACGGGGCCGGAATCCGAGGGCGCGGACGTCGGGACGGCCGCCGGCCTCTTCACGGAAGGCCTCTACGGCCTGGCCGAACTGGCCCGGGAACGCGGTGGTCTGCACCACGCCCTGCGCTCCGAGACGGCCGTACGCATCGTGGAGGCGGCCTGCCGCGCGCCGGGCACCGGGCGGACCGTCCACAGCGCCACCGTCCCCGACTACCTCGCCTTCGTGGCCGAGCTGGAGCGCACCCTGCGCCCCCTCTCCCTCGACTGGTACGACGAGGACAGCCTCGGCGCGGTCGATCTCTGTCATGCGGCCTCCGGCGGCGCGGCCGCACTGCCGGGACTGCTGGCCAAACGCTTCTTCGGGGTGCCGCTGCTGGTGACGGAGCACGGCGTGCCGCTGCGGGCCCACTACCTCGCGGCGCCCCAAGCCCCGCTCGGTGCGCCGGTGCGCGCCCTGCTGGCCAACTTCCACGGGCTGCTCGCCTCGGAGGTCTACCGGCAGGCCGCGCTGATCACCCCCGGCAACACCCATGTCCGCCGCTGGCAGGAGCGGTTCGGCGCCGACCGCGGCAAGCTGCGCACGGTCTACCCGGGCATGGAGGCGGAGCGGTTCGGGGCCGTGGGGGAGGGCGACGACGACGGCGGCCCCGGCACCCTGGTGTGGATCGGGCGGATCGAACCCGCCAAGGACCTGATCGCCCTGCTCCACGCCTTCGCCGAGGTGCGCAGGGCCGAGCCCGACGCGCGGCTGCGCATCTTCGGCGCGCCCGTCCAGGGGAGTGAGGCTGACACCTACCTCGCCCACTGCAGGGCGCTGGCCGCCCAGCTCTTCCCCGACGAGGCCACGGACGCACACGCCGTCGGCGACAACCCGGTCACCTTCGAGGAGATCGGCGGCCCCGAGGTGCCCGACCTCGCGGAGGCCTACGCCGCGGGTGGCGTCGTCGTGCTCTCCAGCGTCGTCGAGGGCTTTCCCATCAGCCTGGTCGAAGCGATGTTCTGCGCCCGGGCCACCGTATCGACGGACGTCGGCGCCGTCGTCGAAGTCGTCGGCGGTACAGGGCTGGTGGTGCCCCCGCGCAATCCGCGGGCGCTCGCCGACGCCTGCGTCGCGCTCCTGCGTGACCCCGAGCGCCGCGCACGCCTGGGCGCGGCGGCGCGCGCCAGGGCGCTCGAACTCTTCACCGTCGAGCAGAACCTCACGGCATTTCGCGGCATTTACCTCGACCTGGTGGGCCACGCCCCGGCCCGTTGGGTGACGCCGCCGGATCCGCAGGATCCGGCCGGCCCGCCGCGCCCCTTCGCCACCCCTCCGGAGGCCCATGTGCTGGGTGTTCTGCCCTCCGACCGGACGCCGGTGGCCCTGCCCGCCGGGGTCGCCGCCGGTGCCTCCAGGGTGCCGAGCTGGGCGCTCGGCGAGGAAGGCGTGTGCGCGGGCGCACGCGGGGCGGGTGACGGCGATGCGTGACGGCATGAGCGGACGCGATCACGGAGGAGCCCCGATGGGCAGACCGAACGACACCCCGGGCCAGGACGCCGGGGACGAGCCGGCGGACGAGAGCCCGGGTGCGGTCCGTGCCGCTGTCCGGGCACCCGAGATCGCCTACCACCCCGCCCGCAGGTCAGTGGTCCGGCGCGGCCCCGCGGACCCCGTGAAGGCACTCATGCACCGGCACCGGGACCTCTGCGAGCACGCCGTCGACCCCCTGGAGATCGCCGCCGGTCTGGAGGCGCACGGGCTCACCGACCGGACCGCCGCGCGCTACCGGCACCGTGACGTCTTCTCGCTCGCGGAGGAGCTCTACGCCCGCGTCCCCGGCGCCGGCAGGTCCGTCCCCCGAACCCCCGGGCCGCAGCAGGACCCCGGCAAGGAGGCGCGGGCCGGATGGGCGCTCCCGGCGCTGCTCCCCGGCGCCGCCTGCCTCGCGACCGCCGGGGCGCTCAGGGTGACCGAGGGAGTGCTCGGCGGCGAAGCCCGGCTCGCGGTGACCGCCGCCGGGGCGGTGCTCGTCCTCCTCGGGCTCCGGCTCGCTCTGCGAGGCGGCCCGCTGCGCGCCCCGGACGGCACCGGCGGCGTCACGCTGTACGTCTGCTGGCTCCTCGGCTACGTCGTGTACGGCGACGACCTGCTCGCCCAGGTCATCAGCGGTGGGCCCGACGGCCACTGGACCGCCGCACCCGCCCCCCTGCTCGGGCTCGCACTCGCCCTGGCCCCCGCGGCCTGGTGCGCCCACCTGTTCGCGGCGCACGCGCGCCGCCGGCTCGCCGGATCCCACGGGCTGTCGGACTTCGGCGCCGGCGTGCGCCCCCTGCTCTTCGGCGTCCTCGCGCTCTTCCTCTGCGCGCTGACCGCGCTGCTGTTCCTCGCCGACCTCGGCCACCCCGGCGCGGGAGGCCCCCTCGTGGGCCCTGCCGCCCTCGGTGCCCTGCTCTTCCTGGCCCGGCTGCTGGCCGTCCACGGTTTCCCCGAGCCCGCGGCCACCGGACTCGCCGCCGCCTGCGCCGTGGAAGTGGCGGCCCCCTTCCTGGTCCTGGCCGGGCGGCTGCCCGGCCTCGGCCTCCTCGCCCGGCCCGTCGACGCCGTCGTCGTCGCGGCCGGACCCGGCGGCGTACCCGTGCTCGCCTGCGGCATCGCCGCGTTCGGGCTGCTGGTCCACGCATCGGTCACCCTCACACGGGCATCCGCCCACGCCACGGCCTAGCCGGGCCCCCTATCCCCACCCCGCGGAGCCGACGCCGCGGGTCTCCCGTACCGCACACACCTTCCTCAAGGAGACACCGGACATGACCCCCCAATCCCCCGCACCGGCAGCTCGCCGTCGGCACCGAAGGGGCGCGCGATGAGGGTTCTGCTGCTCGGAGCGAACGGGTTCCTCGGGCGCTTCGTCGCCGACCGGCTGCTCGCCGACCCGGCCGTGCACCTCACGGCGCTCGGCCGCGGCGACGACGCCGACGTGCGCTTCGACCTCGCGGGCGGCAGCCCAGGAGCGCTCACCCGCTTCCTGGACGCCGTCCACCCCGGGGTCGTCGTCAACTGCGCGGGTGCCACCCGCGGTGGGGCCCGGGACCTGACCCGCCACAACACCGTCGCCGTGGCCACCGTCTGCGAGGCCATGCGCCGCAGCGGCTGCAGCGCACGGCTCGTCCAGGTCGGCTGCGCGTCCGAGTACGGGCCCTCGCAGCCCGGCTCGTCCACCGCCGAGGACGCCGTACCCCGTCCGGGAGGTCCGTACGGCGTCAGCAAGCTCGCCGCCACCGAGCTGGTCCTCGGCTCCGGCCTGGACGCGGTCGTCCTGCGGGTCTTCTCGCCGGTGGGCCCCGGGACCCCGGCCGGCTCCCCGCTCGGCCGGCTCGCCGAGACCATGCGGCGCGCCATGCAGACCGGTGACCCCGAGCTCAAGCTCAGCGGCCTCGGCGTGCAGCGCGACTTCGTCGACGTACGCGATGTGGCGCGTGCCGTGCACGCCGCCTCGCTCTCCGCTGCCCAGGGCGTCGTCAACATCGGCACCGGCCGGGCCGTACGGCTGCGTGACGCGGCGGCGGTCCTCGCCAGGGTCGCCGGTTACGCCGGCGCGCTCCACGAGCTCGACACACCCCCCGGCCGGCTCCCCATCGGCGCCCCCCGTGCTTCCTCGGAATCGGTCGTGGAGCACCTCGCCGCGACCCCGTCCCCCTATCCCGACGGCTGCGGCGCCTGGCAGCAGGCCGATGTGCGCACCGCCCGGGACCGGCTCGGCTGGCGCCCCCGTATCAATCTGGAGGAGTCCCTCGCGGACATCTGGATGGAGGCGGCGTGCCGCATCTGACCAGCACCGGCTCCACACTGCGGACCGGCGGGGCGGAACAGCTCGGCGTCGGCGTGCCCGGATACGCGCACCCGCTGCTCGCGCCCGCCGAATGGGCCGGGCTCAACCGGCCGGGCACGCCGCTGCACTGGGCCGTCCTCAACATCGACAACGGGCCGGGCGCCCGGCCCGACCCGCACTGTCTGGAGGCCGCCGGGCGACTGCGCAACGCCCGAGAGCGGGCTCTGCACGGAGAGGCGCCCGAGGACGCCGTCCGGGCCTCGGGGGGCCGGCTGCTGGGCCAGCTCGACCTGGCCTTCGGCGGCCGTCCCTTCGGTGAGCTGATCGCCGACGCCCAGTCCTACCTGGACTGGTACCGCGTCGGCGGCTTCTATCTGGACCGCTGCCCGGAGGGACGTGACGGGCTCCAAGCGGTCCGCCGGCTGACAAGTACCCTCTCCGCGCTGCTGGCCGACAGTGACAGCGCGGACGAGGAGGGCGGGCGGCTGGTCCTGGGCCACGGCACCCACCCGCACCCCGGCTACGCCGAGGCCGCCGATCAACTGGTCACCTTCCGGGGGCCGTGGGCCGACTACCGCTGGTCCCAGGTGGCCGAGTGGACCGCCGCGTACGAACCAGGCCGGTTCGCGCACTTCGTCCACGGGGTCCCGCGCACACATCTGGAGGAGGCCCTGCGCATCGCCCGATGGCAGGGCGCGGGCACGATCTTCTTCACGGACCGGGACGGCGCGAAGGGGCAAACCGATCCATTTGCGGCACTGCCCAGCTACTGGGACGAATTCGTCTCGCGGATCGGACCTGGTATCTCGGAATGAGGAGCGGCGTGGCAGTGTTACGGGAGAACAACCGTACGTAGATGAAGTACGTAGAAACCGACCACCTGCATTGTTGAGGTTCCTGTGTCGCTGCCACCCCTGGTCGAGCCAGCTGCTGAGCTCACCGTCGATGAGGTCCGCAGGTACTCCCGCCACCTGATCATCCCGGATGTCGGGATGGACGGACAGAAGCGGCTGAAGAACGCGAAGGTGCTCTGTGTCGGCGCCGGCGGCCTCGGCTCGCCGGCCCTGATGTACCTGGCCGCGGCCGGTGTCGGCACGCTCGGCATCGTGGAGTTCGACGAGGTCGACGAGTCGAACCTGCAGCGCCAGATCATCCACAGTCAGGCCGACATCGGCCGGTCCAAGGCCCAGTCGGCCAAGGACTCGGTGCTGGGTATCAACCCGCTGGTGAACGTCGTCCTTCACGAGGAGCGGCTCGAAGCCGAGAACGTGATGGACATCTTCGCGCAGTACGACCTGATCGTGGACGGCACGGACAACTTCGCCACCCGCTATCTCGTCAACGACGCCGCGGTCCTGCTGAACAAGCCGTACGTCTGGGGCTCGATCTACCGCTTCGACGGCCAGGCGTCCGTGTTCTGGTCCGAGCACGGCCCCTGCTACCGCTGCCTCTACCCGGAGCCGCCGCCCCCCGGCATGGTTCCGTCCTGCGCCGAGGGCGGTGTCCTGGGCGTGCTCTGCGCGTCCATCGGCTCCATCCAGGTCAACGAGGCCATCAAGCTGCTCGCCGGTATCGGTGACCCGCTGGTCGGCCGTCTGATGATCTACGACGCGCTGGAGATGCAGTACCGCCAGGTCAAGGTCCGCAAGGACCCCGACTGCGCGGTCTGCGGCCCGAACGCCACCGTCACGGAGCTCATCGACTACGAGGCCTTCTGCGGCGTCGTGTCCGAGGAGGCCCAGGAGGCGGCGGCCGGTTCCACGATCACTCCCAAGCAGCTCAAGGAGTGGATCGACGGCGACGAGAAGATCGAGATCATCGACGTCCGCGAGCCGAACGAGTACGAGATCGTCTCGATCCCGGGCTCCCGGCTGGTCCCGAAGAACGAGTTCCTGATGGGCACCGCCCTCCAGGACCTTCCGCAGGACAGGCGCATCGTCCTGAACTGCAAGACCGGCGTCCGCAGCGCCGAGGTCCTCGCGGTCCTCAAGTCGGCGGGCTTCGCCGACGCGGTGCACGTCGGCGGCGGCGTCATCGGCTGGGTCAACCAGGTCGAGCCCGAGAAGCCGGTCTACTAGACCTGCGAACGTGACGTACGAAGGGGCCGGCTCCGAGGGGAGCCGGTCCCTTCGCGTATCCGGGGCTCAGGAGCAGGTGCGTCCGTCCGCCGGGACCTTCCCCTCGAGGAAGTAGGCGTCGACGAGCGAGGTCACGCAGGCGCTCTCGCCGTAGGATCCGTGTCCCTCGCCCTTGTTGGTCAGCGTGACGCCGACCCCCTCGCCCAGTTCGTCCGCCATCCGCTGCGCGCCCTCGTACGGGGTCGCCGGGTCGCCGGTCGTGCCGATGACCAGGATCGGGGCGGCACCCGGAGCGCTCGCCTCCGGGGTGTCGTGCTCCCCTTCGACCGGCCACCCCGCACACCAGCCGGCCGTGTCCCAGGCCAGGAACGGGCCGAAGACCGGTGACAGCTCCCGGAATTCGGGGAGCAGCGCCCGGGCCTCGGCAGCCGTCGGCCTCGCCTTGGCGTCGGCGCACGAGATCGCCCGCTGGGAGTGGCTCTGGGTGTCGTAGTGCCCCTTCCCGTCGCGGCCGTTGTACGAGTCGGCCAGTTGGAGGAGTCCGTCGCCCGTGCCCCTGTCCTCCGCCTCGTCGAGCGCGGCTGTCAGGGTGGGCCAGCCGCTCTTCGAGTAGAGGGGGGCCACGATGCCGGTGACGGCGAGCGATTCGTTGAGTTCGCGCCCGGAGGAGGTCGGCAGCGGGTCCTGGTCGATCCGCTCCAGCAGCTCCGCTATCCGACGGGTGCCGGCTGTCGGGTCCTGGCCGCGGTCCTTCAGATAGTTCTCCAGGGCCCGCTGGAATCCCGTCGCCTGATTACGGGCGTGTCCCACCGAGTCGGCCGTCGGGTCGACCACGGCGTCCAGCACGACCCTCCCCACGGTCCCGGGGAAGAGGTGCGCGTAGGTCCCGCCGAGCTCCGTACCGTAAGAGATGCCGAAGTACGACAGCTTCTCGTCGCCGAGTGCCCGGCGGATCGCGTCCATGTCCCGGGCGGCGTTCACCGTGCCGACGTGGGGGAGCACCGCGGCGGAGAGACGCTCGCAGCCGGCGCCGAAGTCCCTGCCGTCCCCGATGAACGCGGACTCCTCAGCCGGGGTGTCCGGGGTCATGTCGATCTCCCGGTAGGCCGTCTCCTGCTCCTTGTCGCCGCGGCAGCGGACCCCCGCACTGGCCGCGACCCCGCGGGGGTCGAAGCCCACCAGGTCGTAGCGGGTGTTGAGCTCCTTGTACGAAGCTGCGGCGCGCGGCAGGATGCCGACTCCTGAGCCTCCGGGGCCGCCGAAGTTGAACAGCATCGAACCGAGCCGCTCGCTCTTCCTCGTGGCCGCCTTGCGGATCAGCGCGATGCCGATCGTCCTCCCGTCCGGCCGTGCGTGGTCCAGGGGGACGTCGAGCGTGGCGCACCGCCAGGCGGGGCCCGGCGCGGTGCCGCCCTCCGGGGCGTCGCAGCGCTTCCAGTCCAGGGGCCGGGACGGGCCGGGTGCCCGGGACGAAGCCCCTGAGGCCCCCGGAGAGGCGCCCTTGGACGACTGCGGTGGTGCCGGGCCGTCGTCACACCCCGTCAGGACCGCCGTCGTCAGCAGCAGAGCCGCCCCGGCGAGCGCCGCGCTTCCACGCGCCCGTCCACGTACGCGCATGCGCGCTTCCTCCCCCGTGCCCGAAGGCCCCGTGCCCGAAGGCCCCGTGCCCGAAGGCCGCCCGGCGGCGGCCGGGCTGTCACCGGTGTCCGGCCGTTCAACGAGCGGTCACTCGCAGACCGTTCCCGACTTCGGGACCTTCCCTTCGAGCAGATAGCCGTCCACGGCCCGCTGCACGCAGGTGCTGCCGCCGTTGTACGCCCCGTGCCCCTCGCCCTTGTACGTCAGCTCGACCCCGACTCCCTTGCCGAGCTCGGCGGCCATCGCCTTCGCTCCGGCGTACGGCGTCGCCGGGTCCCCGGTGTTGCCGATCACCAGGATCGGGGCCGAACCGGGCGCGCTGACGTCCGGGGTGTCCCAGGCGCCCGCGACGGGCCAGCCGGTGCAGGCCATCAGCCCCCAGCCGAGGTAGTCGCCGAACACGGGGGAGGCCTTACGGAATGCGGGGAGCGCCTTCCTGGTCTGCTCCAGGGTGAACCGCTGCTCGGAGTCCGCGCAGTTGATGGCGGCGTTGGCGGCGTTCGAGTTGTCGTAGTGCCCGTCCTCGGAGCGGCCGTTCAGCGAGTCGGCGAGCGCGAGCAGTAGTCCGCCGTTCCTGCCGTCCGCCTCGTCGAGGCCTTGTTCGAGCAACGGCCAGGTCTCCTTGGAGTAGAGGGCCGAGGCGATGCCGGTGGTGGCCTGGGTCTCGGTCAGCTTCCGGTCGCCGAGCCCCGGGACGGGCGTCTTCTCCAGCTTGGCCAGGAGAGCGGCGATCCAGTCCTGGACCTCCTTGGAGGTGGCACCCGGGAGCCTGCAGTCGTCGCGCTCGGCGCAGTCGGCGGTGAAGTTGTCCAGGGCGAGCTGGAAACCCTCCGCCTGGCCGAGTGAGGACTTCAGGGAGTCCTCCGTCGGATCGACCACCGCGTCCAGGACGGCCCGGCCGACCCTTTTGGGATACAGGTGGGCGTAGACGCCGCCCAGTTCGGTGCCGTACGAGATCCCGAAGTAGTACAACTTGTCGTCACCGAGCACCTGGCGCAGCAGATCCATGTCCCGGGCCGCGTTCGTCGTGCCGACATAGGGCAGCTCGTCCCCGGAGTTCTCCTCGCAGTCCGCGATGTAGGACTTCTGGTCCTCGACGAACGCCTTCTCCTCCTCGGCGTCGTCCGGGGTCCCGTCCTGCTCGTAACGCTCGTCCAGCGTGCTGTCGTCCGAGCACTCGACGCCCTCGCTGCGGCCGACCCCGCGCGGGTCGAAGCTCACCAGGTCGTAGCGGGTGCGGAGCGCGTCGTACGCGGTGCCGAACGACGGCAGCGTGGCGACACCGGAGCCCCCGGGGCCGCCGAAGTTGAAGATCAGCGAACCGATCCGCCGGTCCTTGTTCCGTGCGGCCGCGCGGATGAGCGCCAGTTCGATGGTCCGGCCCTCCGGGTCCGCGTAGTCGAGGGGTACGTCCATGAAGGAGCACTCCCACGACGTCCCGCCCGGTAGTGGCGAGGGGGACGTGCCGCTGCCCTGGGCCCGGTCGGGGGCCGTGCACGGCTTCCAGTCGAGTTTCTGGGAGGACAGCTCCTCCGCCGTCGCCGTCGGGGAGGCCGTCGACGCGGCCGACGGCCTCGCACTTCCCGTACCTCCGTCGTCCCCGTCGTCCGAACACGCCGCCAGTGGCAGCAGCACGGTGGCGGTGGCGGCGAGGGCGGCGGCACGCAGAGCGGGGGAGGTCCTCATGACCCCATCGTGCGGCGGGGCGCGGTGGTCCGCGCGGGGCGTCGTCCATGCGGGTGGCACGCCCTCGCGCGTACGTTCTAGAGCTCTTCCTTACGGGTCAGCTGGTTGAAGCAGATCCAGCCGGGAAGGACCGGCAGCCAGAGCGTCATCACGCGGTACAGCAGCACGGCCGGCGCCGCGACCTCCTTCGGCAGCCCCACCGCGATCAGACCCAGGGTCAGCGCGCCCTCGACGGCGCCCATACCGCCCGGGGTGGGCGCCGCGGACCCGATGGCGTTGCCCGCGAGGAAGACCACGGCGATGCTGGCGTAACTGAGCTGGGGGACGTCCGGACCGCTGAACGCGCGGATCGACGCGTCGAGGCAGAGGACGAACAGCCCGGTCAGCAACAGCATGCCGCCGATGCCGGTGATCAGCTTCTGCGGGCGCTGCACCACGTCGAGCATGCGGGGGACCACGCCGGCGAACAGCGACCGTACCCGGGTGACGACGAACTTCCGCAGGAACGGGATCGCGGTCACCACCAGCACGAGCACGGCGACCGTGAGCAGTCCCGCGATGACCGTCCTCGACGGGGTGAGCGAGTCGGGGGTCTTCTCCGTGCCGGTCAGATAACCGAACAGGGCGAGCAGCAGGATGTGGCAGCCGAGGCCGAACAGCTGGGAGGCGCCCACGCTCGCGACGGCGAGTCCCGGGCGCACCCCGGCGCGCTGCAGGAAGCGCGTGTTCAGCGCCACACCGCCGACCGCCGCCGGTGCCACGATCTTCACGAACGACCCGGCCACCTGTGCCAGCACGGTCTTCCCGAAGGGCACCCGCTCGGGCACGAAGCCGAGCAGGCTCATGGCCGCGGCGACATAGCTCAGAGCCGAGAAGCCCAGCGCGGCCGCCACCCAGCCCCACTCCGCCTGCTCCACCACCGTGCCGAAATCGGCCTCGGTGACCTGGGAGATCAGGAAGTACGCGGCGATGGAACCCGCGATGAAGCTGAAGAGGGTGCGCGGCTTGATGCGCTCCAGGCGGACCGGTTCGACCGGCGCCTGCGGCCTGATCAGCAGCACCTGGCGGCGGATCTGGGCCAGCATGTCCTCCTCGCGGGCCTCTTCCAGAGCGTCGTCTATCGCCCGCTTCTCGGCCTGCTTCTCCGTGCGCAGCGACTTGCGGACGGCCTTGCGGTCGCTGGTCTCCGAGCCGTGTTCCTCCGCCTTGGTCTGCTTCGCCGCCTGCGAGGCCTCCAGCACCGCCTCACGCTCGCGCTGCGAACGCTCCCGGGCGATCCTGCGCAGCGTCGCCCGGGTGGAGCGGCTCAGCGCGATCGGCTGGAGCAGCGGCAGGCAGTCGGCGACGGCGTCGGGACCGAGCACGGCGAGCGCCCCCTCGACGGCCCGTTCGGCGCCCACACGCAGACCGGTGGTGGTGAGCAGCTGGGCGACGTCCATGCGCAGGACCAGGTCGCCGGCGGCGATCTCGCCGCCCCGCAGGTCCGTGACGAACACCGTGCCGGAACCGTCCACCAGAATGGCGTCCCCGGTGAGCCTGCGATGCGCGATCCGCCGCGACTGGAGCGCCCGCACCTGGCGCCAGGCGCCCCGCACCAGGTCGTCGGTGATCTCCTCGTCCTCCATCGCGTCCAGCGAGCGCCCGCCGATGTGCTCGTACACGAGCATCACGGCGTCGGGGCCGAGCTCGGACGTGGCGATCAGCTTGGGCGCGTTGGCTCCGGCGGCGATCGCCGCGTACGCGAGGAGTGCCTCCTGCTCCAGGGCCTGGCGCAGGGACAGGATGGAGCGTCGCTGGGTGATGCTGCGCAGGGTGAGCCTGCGCCACACCCGGTAGAAGAACCCCTGGGCCTGCTGTTCACGGTCGACGACCGTGACGTCCAGCGGTGGCCCGTCCTCCAGGGTCACCAGATAGCGGCGGCCCCGGTCGCTCTGGTCGATGTTGTCGGGAGCGTCCTCCGTGCGCATCGCGGCGACCGGACGGAAGCCGACGTGGCGCAGACCGGCCATCAGATGCTGGCCGGTCGGACGGACGTTCGGCGAGCCGACCGCGTACAGCGTGCCGTACGCCACGGTCCAGCCGATCAGCACGGTGAGGACGATCGAGAACGGGGTGGTGTAACCGCCGACCAGCATCGCGAAGGCGTCCAGGAGCAGCACCACCCACAGGACGACCCGCCAGCGAGGTCTGCGGGCCATCCCGACCGCCGTCATATAGGCGATGACGGGAGCGAGATATCCGTGCACGGGGTCGGTGAGCGCGTCACCGGGCTGGGGCTGGGTCAGGGCGTCCCGGATCGTCCCGGACGCCGACCTGGCGACCCACAGGTCGGTGGCCAGGGTCACCCCGTGCGCCAGTACGGCGGCGAGCACCCCGTCCGCGATCCGCAGCCCGTCGCGTTTCACCAGACGCTCGATCGCGAAGGCGACCGGCACGAGGAGCACGGCGATGCTGGACACCAGGCCCGCGATCTTGATCAGCAGATCGGGGGCCTGGTCGGTGCCCTTGGAGATGTCGTCCTCGAGGCCGGTGGTGGTCCCCTGGGCGAACGCGGCGACGGAGAACAGCAGAGCGATCGCGAGGACCCCGATGAGGAGCCGCAGCAGATCGGAGGGGCGGTGGACCCGGGCGGGCAGCAGGGGCTCGTCGCCGGATACGCGGTCCGTCAGTCCCGTGCCGGCCGACGCGAGTGTCGAGCCCGCGAGGTGCTCCGCGGACGCTCCAGGGGTCTCTTCGGACGTCCCGGGAGTCTTCTCCGACGCCCTGGGGATCTTCCCGGAATCGGGTGCACCGGGGCCGCCGGAACCAGGGACGTCGGGCGCGTCCGGGCGCGGCTCGGCGTCAGAGGCGCCCGCCGCCTTCGGTGGCTGCACGCCCTGCTCCTTAGCCTCTGACGAATCTTCGTGTTCTCGTATCACCGGTCACCGCCCGCATGATGGTGGCACGGCCTGCAGACAGAGGGGGGCATCAGGGTGCATTGCGCGGGCGCGATGCGCAACATACGCGGCTTCGCCGCCGCGCGCGCGGTGTCCGACCGGAGCGGCCCGGCACAGCCCCGGTTGTCGGTGGCGTACGGCAGGATGGGGCGGATGAGCGAAGACCGGACGAGAGGCAGCGGCCGGACCGGGGACGTGCCGCCCCTCCCCGTGACCGCCGAGCTGCCCGTCTACGCCGAGCGGGTCCTGGACGTGGCGGACCTGATCCCGCCCGGCCGGGTCATGACGTACGGCGATGTCGCGGAGTGGCTCGGTGACGGCGGGCCGAGACAGGTCGGCCGGGTGATGGCCCTGTACGGCTCCGCGGCGCCCTGGTGGCGTGTCGTGCGCGCCGACGGACTGCTGCTGCCGGGCCATGAACTGCGGGCGCTCGGCCACTACCGCGAGGAGGGCACGCCGATGAGAGGGGCCCCGCGCGCCGCGGGAGGGCATGTCCCGCGCCTCGACATGAAGCGCGCCAGATGGGACGGCGTGGCCGGTGGTCCGGGCGACGAAGCTCACATCTGACAGCTTCCGCCATCGTGCCCCGCCGGGACAGGCGGCTGGCCGGTGAGAGGGGCTCACCGGTGGGTCCGTATGTGACGGGCGACGCGCCCCACCGCCCGCTGTCCGCCTCGCCGCTGGCGTAGCGTCGTCCACACGCGGCACGCTCCGCTCCCTCATCCGTCCGTCCGTTTCCGTCACGACCGGGCCGCCCGCACCGGGGACCCGTCGGACACCAGCAGGCGTCACACCCGGGCCGTCACCCCATGGCCGGCCACCGCGCAGACCCAGTACACCCACCAGGACCGGCGATCCACGTGAGCTCCTCCTTCACCACCCGGAACAGCCCGCACCGTCAGGCACGGCGGCGGGCCCCGGGCGCGTACCGGCTGGTGCGCACGCCGCCGGGATCCGTGGGCCCCCCTCTCCTGGACGCACCGCAGCGGGCCGTGGTTGACCACCGGGACGGCCCGCTGCTGGTCCTCGCCGGTCCCGGCACGGGCAAGACCACGACGCTGGTCGAGACGGTGGCCCGGCGTGTGGCCCGTGGGACCGACCCCGCGCGCATCCTCGTCCTCACCTTCAGCCGCAAGGCGGCGGTCGAACTCCGCGACCGGATGGCCGCCCGGCTCGGCTCCACCCGGGGCCCGCAGGCCACCACCTTCCACTCGTACTGCTACGCCCTGGTCCGTGCCCACCAGGACGCCGACCTGTTCGCCGATCCGCTGCGCCTGCTCTCCGGGCCGGAGCAGGACGTCACCGTCCGTGAACTCCTCGCCGGACAACTCGGCCTGGAGCAGGCGGGGCTCGCCCATGTCCGCTGGCCGGACGAGCTGCGCGCGTGCCTGACCACCCGGGGCTTCGCCGACGAGGTGCGCGCGGTGCTGGCCCGCAGCCGCGAGCTGGGCCTGGGCCCGGACGCACTGGCCGCCTTCGCCCGCCGCACGGGCCGCCCGGACTGGAGCGCCGCCGCCCAGTTCCTCGCCGAGTACCTGGACGTCCTCGACGCCCAGGGTGTCCTCGACTACGCGGAACTGGTCCACCGGGCGGTCCTGCTCGCCGAACGGCCGGAGGTGGCGGCGGAGCTGGCCCGGAGCTACGACGTGGTCCTCGTCGACGAGTACCAGGACACGGACCCCGCCCAGGTGCGGCTGCTGCACGCGCTGGCCGGGAACCAGGGCGGCGCCGCGCCGGGCACCGGCGGCGGCCGGACACTGATCGCCTTCGGCGACCCCGACCAGTCGATCTACGCCTTCCGGGGCGCCGATGTGAACGGCATCCTCGACTTCCCGGACACCTTCCGCCGTGCCGACGGCGCTCCCGCGCCCGTCGGGGTCCTCACGACCTCCCGCCGCTCCGGCGCGAAGCTGCTCGAGGCCACCCGGCTGCTCACCCGCCGGATGCCGCTCACCCGCCTGCCCTCGGCCAAGGTCCGCGCCCACCGCGAGCTGTCCGCCGTGCGCGGAGGCGGCCGTGTCGAGACGTACACCTACCCGACGCCCTCGACCGAGCTGGAGAACATCGCCGACCTGCTCCGGCGCGCGCACCTGGAAGAGGGCGTGCCCTGGAGGGACATGGCGGTCCTCGTACGCGCCGGCGGGCGTTCGATCCCGGCCGTGCGCCGGGCGCTCACCTCCGCGGGGGTCCCTCTGGAGGTGGACGGCGACGATCTCCCGCTCCGTCACGAGCCTGCGGTCGCCCCGCTCCTGACCGCCCTGCGCACCGTCGCCACGGCGGCCATGCACCCCGCCGCGCCCGAGGACCCGGACGACGGGGCCGGAGCCGGCGGGGAAGCGCGCGGCCCGCTCGACACCGAGACCGCCCTCACCCTTCTCACCTCGCCCCTCGGCTCCATGGACGCCGCCGACCTGCGCCGTCTCGGCCGGGCCCTGCGCGACGAGGAGCGGGCCGCAGGGAACCGCGTACCGCCGCCGTCCGGGGAGCTGCTCGCCCGGGCGCTCGCCGAGCCCGAGCGCCTGGCCACACACGATCCGGCGTACGCCCGCGGAGCGCAGCGGCTCGGCGCGCTCCTGCACACGGCACGTGAACTCCTGGAGAGCGGCGGCACCGCCGAGGAGGCCCTGTGGACCCTGTGGAACGGCACCCCCTGGCCCGGCCGTCTCGAGCGGGCGGCGCTGCGCGGCGGTGCGGGCGGCCGGAACGCCGACCGGGACCTCGACGCCGTATGCGCCCTCTTCGACACCGCGGCACGCGCCGAGGAGCGCACCGGCGGACGCGGCGCGCTCAACTTCCTGGAGGAGGTCGACGCCCAGGACATCGCCGCCGACACCCTGTCCCGGCGGTCCGTGCGGCCCGACGCCGTACGTCTGATGACCGCGCACCGCTCCAAGGGCCTGGAGTGGCGCCTGGTGGTCGTCGCCGGTGTTCAGGAGGGGCTCTGGCCCGACCTGCGCCGCCGGGGATCGCTTCTGGAGGCGGACCGCATCGGGCGCGACGGTCTGGCCGAACCGCTCACCCCGGGGGCGCTCCTGGCCGAGGAGCGCCGCCTCTTCTACGTGGCCGCGACCCGGGCCCGTGAACGCCTGATCGTCACCGCCGTCAAGGCCCCCGCCGACGACGGTGACCAGCCCTCCCGCTTCCTCACCGAGCTCGGCACCGAGCCCCGGGACGTCACCGGACGCCCCCGCCGCCCGCTCGCGGTGGCCTCGCTCGTCGCCGAGCTGAGGGCGACGACCGTCGACCCCGCCGCCTCGGAAGTCCTGCGTGATGCCGCCGCGCAACGGCTCGCCCGGCTCGCGGCGCTCACCGACGACGAGGGCCAGCCGCTCGTGCCCGCGGCCCACCCGTACCGCTGGTGGGGACTCGACGAGCCGACCCGCTCCGAGGTCCCGCTGCGCGACCGGGACCACCCCGTCGCGCTCTCCGGGAGCGCGCTCGACCAGCTGGCCAACACCTGTGCCCTCCAGTGGTTCCTGGGCCGGGAGGTCAAGGCCGACGCCCCGGCGACTGCGGCCCAGGGCTTCGGCAACGTGGTCCACGTGCTCGCGGACGAGGTGGCCTCCGGACGTACGGGCGCCGACCTGGACGTCCTGATGGAGCGCCTGGACTCCGTGTGGGACGGCCTGGTCTTCGACGCGCCCTGGAAGTCGCAGCAGGAGAAGGACCAGGCGCGCGACGCCCTGGAACGCTTCCTGCGCTGGCACGTCATGGACCGCGGGGGCCGTACCCCCACCGCGAGCGAACACGACTTCGACGTCACCCTCGAAGCGGGCGAGTACGCCGTGCGCATCCGGGGCTCCATGGACCGGGTCGAGCAGGACAGTGAGGGCCGGGCGTACGTCGTCGACTTCAAGACCGGCAAGGGGGCGCCGACCAAGGACGAGGTGGCGTCCCACCCCCAGCTGGCCGTGTACCAGCTGGCGGTCAGGGAAGGCGCCGTCGACGAGGTCTTCGACGGCCGCCGTCCCGACGCAGGCGGCGCCGAGCTCGTCCAGCTGCGCCAGCCGGCCCCCAAGAAGGAGGGCGGCGACGCCCTTCCCAAGGTGCAGGCGCAGGAACCCCTCTCCGGGGAATGGGTCTCCGACCTGCTGGCCACGGCCGCCGGCCGGGTCCTGGACGAACGGTTCACCCCCACGACCGGCCAGCACTGCACCCACTGCGCGTTCAAGGCGTCCTGCAGCGCGCAGCCCGAAGGCCGGCAGATCATCGAATGACCGTCCCGGCCGGATCCGTGTGGGACCGCGTTGTCGGTGCGTCCGGTTAGCCTCTCTGGAGTGTCCTCCCGTATCACCGATCCCGAGCAGCTCAAGGAGCTCCTGGGGATCCCCTTCACCCCGGAGCAGACGGCCTGCATCACCGCGCCGCCCGCCCCGCAGGTGATCGTGGCCGGAGCCGGCTCGGGGAAGACCACGGTGATGGCCGCCCGGGTCGTCTGGCTGGTGGGAACCGGGCAGGTCGCCCCGGAGCAGGTCCTCGGCCTGACCTTCACGAACAAGGCCGCCGGTGAGCTCGCCGAGCGGGTCCGCCGGGCCCTCGTCGCTGCCGGGGTCACCGACCCGGACGTCATCGACCCGGACAACCCCCCGGGCGAACCCAGCATCTCCACCTACCACGCGTTCGCCGGACGGCTCCTCACCGACCACGGCCTGCGGATAGGGCTCGAACCCACCACCAGGCTCCTCGCCGACGCCACCCGCTACCAGCTCGCCGCCCGGGTGCTGCGCGAGGCCCCCGGCCCGTACCCGGCTCTCACCCGGTCCTTCCCCACTCTCGTGAGCGACCTGCTGGCCCTGGACGCCGAGCTCGCCGAGCACCTCGTACGGCCCGAACAGCTCGCCGAGCACGACACCGAGCTGCTCCACACCCTGGAGACGGCCAGGCTCACCAACGCCGAGCTGCGCAAGCTCCCCGAGACGGCGGAGGCCCGCCGCGAGCTCCTCCAGCTGACCCGGCGCTACCGGGCGGCCAAGCGCAGCCGGGACCTCCTCGACTTCGGGGACCAGATCGCCCTCTCCGCCGAGCTGGCACTCACCCGGCCCGAGGTCGGTGCCATCCTCCGCGACGAATTCCGGGTGGTCCTGCTCGACGAGTACCAGGACACCTCCGTGGCCCAGCGGCTGCTCCTGGCCGCGCTGTTCGGCGGGGGCGGCGGGAGCGGCACAGCGGGCCACGCGGTCACCGCCGTCGGCGACCCCTGCCAGGCGATCTACGGCTGGCGCGGCGCCTCCGTGGCCAACCTCGACGACTTCCCGCACCACTTCCCGCACGCCGACGGCACCCCGGCCACCCGCTACTCCCTCAGCGAGAACCGCCGCAGCGGCGGCCGTCTCCTCCATCTCGCCAACGGCCTCGCCGAACCCCTGCGCGCCATGCACGAGGGCGTCGAGGCGCTGCGCCCCGCACCCGGAGCCGAGAGGGACGGCACGGTCCGGTGCGCCCTCCTGCGGACCCACGCCGAGGAGATCGACTGGCTCGGCGACTCGCTCGCCCACCTCGTGCGGACGGGGACGGCACCCGGGGAGATCGCCGTCCTGTGCCGGACCGCGGGAGACTTCCCCCGCATCCAGGCCGCCCTCGCCGCCCGGGACATCCCGGTCGAGGTCGTCGGCCTGTCCGGGCTGCTGCACCTCCCCGAGGTCGCCGACCTCGTCGCCGTCTGCGAGGTCCTCCAGGACCCCGGGGCCAACGCCTCCCTGGTCCGGCTGCTCACCGGACCGCGCTGGCGCATCGGACCCCGGGACCTCGCGCTCCTGGGGCGCCGCGCCCGCCTCCTCGTCCACCGCTCCACCGCCGGTGACGACGCCGACCCGGACCAGCGCCTGGCCGAGGCCGTCGAGGGCATCGACCCCGCCGAGGTGATCTCGCTCGCCGACGCCCTCGACACCTTCCTGGAGTCCGGGGGTGCCGAGGACGACCAGCTGCCCTTCTCCGCCGAGGCCCGTGTCCGCTTCGCCCGCCTCGCCACCGAGCTCCGCGACCTCCGCCGCTCGCTGGCCGACCCCCTCATGGACGTACTGCACCGGGTCCTCGCGACCACCGGCCTCGAAGTGGAGCTCTCCGCGTCGCCGCAGGCCCTGGCCGCGCGCCGCCGCGAGACCCTCGCCAACTTCCTGGACGTCGCGGCCGGCTTCGCCGCGGTGGACGGGGAGGCGACCCTGCTCGCCTTCCTCGGCTTCCTGCGCACCGCCGCGCAGTACGAGAAGGGCCTGGACAACGCCCTGCCCGGCGGCGAGAACACCGTGAAGGTCCTCACCGCCCACAAGTCGAAGGGACTGGAATGGGACGTCGTCGCCGTCCCCGGCCTCGTCGGCGGCCAGTTCCCCAGCACACAGTCCCGGGACGCGTGGACCTCGCAGTCCCAGGTCCTCCCGCACGCCCTGCGCGGCGACGCGGCCACGCTCCCCGCCCTCCACTCCTTCGACGCCAAGGGCCTCAAGGCGTTCAAGGAGGAGCTGAAGGGCCATCAGCACACCGAGGAGCTCCGCCTCGGCTACGTCACCTTCACCCGCCCCCGCAGCCTGCTGCTCGGTTCCGGCCACTGGTGGGGCCCGTCCCAGAAGAAGCCCCGCGGCCCGTCCGCGTTCCTCGACGCGCTGTACGAGCACTGCGCGGCCGGCTACGGCGAGATCGAGGCCTGGGCGGACGAGCCCGGGGAGGACGAGGAGAACCCGGCGCTCCAGGAGAAGGACGCCGACCAGGCATGGCCGCTCCCGCTCGACGACGCCGCCATGGCCCGTCGCCGCGCCGCCCGGGACACGGTGCTGGCACACCTGGAGGCCCTGGCGGCCACGCCCGTACCGGATGTGTACGAGGCACAGGAACCGCCCCACGACGACGAGCCCCCGTACGACGACGAGCCCCCGTACGACGACGAGGTGCCGCCGTACGACGAGGCGGACGCCCCGTACGACGACCCGTTCCCGGACGGCGGGCCCGTCGCGGCCGGCGAGGAGGGCCCGCCCCCGGACGGTGGCCAGGGCCCCGAGGGCGCCCCGTCCGGGCGCGGAGCGGCCCCCGCTCCGCACGTACCGGCCGCCCGTGCCCCGGCGGACGAGGCCCTCACCCCGGAGGAGTCCCGCGCCCTCGCCTCCTGGGACCGGGATCTCGACGCCCTCGCCGGTGAGCTGCGCCGCGCCCGTGCGGCGGTGCGCGACGTCGTCGTACCGGCCACGCTCTCCGCCACCCAGCTCCTGCACCTCGCCGACGACCCCGACGGCTTCGCGCGGGAGCTCGCCCGCCCCATGCCCCGCCCCCCGCAGCTCGCCGCCCGCCGGGGGACCCGCTTCCACGCCTGGGTGGAGTCCCGGTTCGAGGAGCTGCCACTGCCCATGCTGGGCCCGGACGAACTCCCCGGGGGCGACGCGAGCGACACGGAGATCGCGGACGAGCGTGACCTCGCCGAGCTCAAGGAGGCCTTCGAGCGCACCGCGTACGCCCGGCGCACTCCGTACCGCGTCGAGACACCGTTCCAGATCACGCTCGGAGGCCGGGTGATCCGCGGCCGGATCGACGCGGTCTACCGCACGGGAGACACGTACGAGATCGTCGACTGGAAGACCAGCCGGCACCGCACGGCCGACCCGCTCCAGCTCGCCGTCTACCGTCTGGCCTGGGCCGAACTGCACGGTCTGCCCCTGGAAGCGGTCGAGGCGACCTTCCTGTACGTGCGTACCGGCGAGACGTCCCGCCCCGCCGGGCTGCCGGGCCGGGAGGAGCTGGAGAAGCTCCTGCTGGACGAGCCACCTCCCCAGGGCCGATAGGCTCATAAGCATGAGCGACACCCCGGACAGCGCCGTCCGTACGTACACCGAGCAGCACCGCGCGGCCTTCCTCGACGACCTCGCCGAGTGGCTGCGCATCCCGTCCGTGTCCGCCCAGCCGGAGCACGACGGGGACGTACGGCGCAGTGCCGAGTGGCTGTCCGACAAGCTTGCGGAGACCGGGTTCCCGGTCACCGAGATCTGGGAGACGCCCGGCGCTCCGGCGGTCTTCGCCGAGTGGCCCTCCCAGGACCCGGACGCACCCGTCGTCCTCGTCTACGGCCACCACGACGTGCAGCCCGCGGCCCGCGAGGACGGCTGGAGCAGCGACCCGTTCGACCCGGTGATCCGCGACGGCAGGATGTACGGACGCGGTGCGGCCGACGACAAGGGCCAGGTGTTCTTCCACGCACTCGGTGTCCGCGCCCACCTCGCCGCGACCGGCCGCACGACCCCCGCCGTGCACCTCAAGCTCCTGGTCGAGGGCGAGGAGGAGTCGGGCTCCCCGCACTTCCGCGCGCTGGCCGAAGAGCGGTCCGCCCGCCTCGCGGCCGACGCCGTGATCGTCTCCGACACCGGCATGTGGGACGAGAACACCCCCACCGTCTGCACCGGCATGCGCGGCCTCGCGGAGTGCGAGATCGAGCTGTACGGCCCGGACCAGGACATCCACTCCGGTTCCTTCGGCGGTGCGGTGCCCAACCCCGCGACCGCACTCGCCCGCCTCGTCGCCGCCCTCCACGACACGGAGGGCAGGGTCGCGGTCCCCGGGTTCTACGACGGCGTCGCCGAGCTCACCGAGACCGAACGCGCCCTCTTCGCCGAGCTGCCCTTCGACGAGGACGTCTGGCTACGCACGGCCGCCTCCCACGCCGCCGCGGGTGAGGCCGGCTACTCCACCCTGGAACGCGTCTGGGCCCGTCCCACCGCCGAGGTCAACGGCATCGGCGGCGGCTACCAGGGGGCGGGCAGCAAGACCGTCATCCCCTCGTCCGCCCTTGCGAAGCTGAGCTTCCGGCTGGTCGCGGGCCAGGACCCGGAGCGGATCCAGGAAGCGGTCCGGACCTGGGCCGAGGACCGCGTCCCGGCCGGCGTCCGCCACCGGATCACGTTCGCCCCCGCCACCCGTCCCTGTCTGACGCCTCTTGACCACCCCGCCCTCCGGGCGGTGACCCGCGCGATGGGCCGGGCCTTCGGGACGAAGATCCTTTTCACCCGTGAGGGGGGTTCGGGCCCTGCCGCCGACCTGCGGGACGTGCTCGGCGCACCCGTCCTCTTCCTGGGTGTCTCCGTACCGTCCGACGGCTGGCACGGCCCCGACGAGAAGGTCGAGCTCGACCTCCTCCTCAAGGGTGTGGAGACCACCGCCCATCTGTGGAGCGAGCTGGCCGACGCACTCCGCTGAATCTCTGAACGCCCGATCCACCCCCGGGGGAGTAGGAAGCACCTGTGAGCACCTTCGACAACGCCACCGCAGACCGCCCGATCGGTCTCACCGCGCCCAGTGGCATCGACCGCGCGGCGCACCACCGGCTCGACGAGGCCTGGCTCGCCGCGGCCTGGAGCCACCCGACGACCAGAGTCTTCGTCGTCTCCGGGGGCCAGGCGCTCATCGACGACACCCCCGAGGGCGGCACCGAGCTCGTCATGACACCCGCCTTCGAGGCGCCCGTCACCGAGACCCACCGCTACTTCCTGGGCACCGACGAGAACGGCGTAAGCTACTTCGCGCTTCAGAAGGACTCCCTTCCGGGCCGCATGGACCAGTCCGCACGGCCCGCCGGTCTCCGTGAGGCCGGGATGCTCCTCGGCCCGCGTGACGCCGGGCTGATGGTGCACGCGGTGGCTCTGGAGAACTGGCAGCGGCTGCACCGCTTCTGCTCACGCTGCGGCGAGCGCACCGTCATCGCGGCGGCCGGGCACATCCGCCGCTGCCAGGCCTGCGGGGCGGAGCACTACCCGCGTACCGACCCCGCCGTGATCATGCTGGTCACGGACGACCAGGACCGTGCTCTGCTGGGACGCCAGGTGCACTGGCCCGAGGGCCGCTTCTCGACCCTCGCCGGCTTCGTCGAGCCGGGGGAGTCGATCGAGCAGTCCGTGGCCCGCGAGGTGTTCGAGGAGGCCGGGGTCGTCGTCGGCGAGGTCGAGTACATCGCCAGCCAGCCCTGGCCGTTCCCCTCCAGCCTGATGCTCGGCTTCATGGCGCGTGCCACCTCGTTCGAGATCGACGTGGACGGCGAGGAGATCGAGGAGGCCCGCTGGTTCTCCCGCGAGGAGCTGACCGCCGCTTTCGACTCGGGTGAAGTGCTGCCCCCGTTCGGCGTCTCGATCGCGGCTCGTCTGATCGAGCTCTGGTACGGCAAGCCGCTCCCCAGGCCGGGCGCCACCGGCTGAGGGCGGACGGACACGGCTACGGCCCCGGGGGGAGTCCGCCCGGGGCCGCTTCAGCGCAGAGCCAGCAGCATCACGTCGTGGAGATCCGCGCTCTCCCCCCACGGCCGCGCCTCGCCGACCTTGCGGTATCCCCACGCCCGGTAGGCGGCCGACGCCGCCGCGCTGCCCGGGTGGACGTTCAGCAGCACCCGCTCGGCATCTACGCCGTCGAGCAGCGTCCCGTGCAGACGACGCGCGACGCCCTGTCCACGCCACGGCCCCCGCACGGCGAGCTCCATGAGCCCGAAGGTGCGGTGCCCGTCCTCTCGCCGCATGTCCTCGGGCACGGGCTCGGTCAGTTCGTCCCACCATCCCGTGCCGGGTCCGAGCGTGAAGCCGTACGCCATGCCGACGGGCTCGCCGTCCTCGCAGCGGGCCAGGACGGCGCGGAAGGTGCGGTCGCGAGCCTGGACGGGGAAGCGGCGGAAGGCGGCGGCGACGTCGTCCTCGCCCTCGTCGTAAGGAGGCTCGGCGAACGCCTCGGCGTAGACCGTTCTGAACGCTTCCTCGGCCCGCACCGCGGCAGATCCGCCCATGCGCTGTACCGTGACGGCCCCTTGCCGTGTCATGTGGCCCCCTTCGGGCGGTTCCGCTGTGCGTCCGCCTCGTTCTCGGCCCGCTGAAACTCCCGGGTACGGGCCGGGGTACACGAAACCCCCGATCAGCTCCAGGCCGATCAGGGGTTGTGCGTGCGTCACGACGGTCAGACGCCGAGCGCCTGCTTCACCTGCGCGAGGCTCGGGTTCGTCATGACGACCTCGGAGCCTCCCTGCGCGGGAACCACCAGAACCGTCGGAACCGTCTGGTTTCCGCCGTTCGCCTTCTCGACGAAGGCTGCCGAGTCCGCGTCCTGCTCGATGTTGACCTCGGTGTACGCGATGCCTTCGCGGTCCATCTGCCCCTTGAGCCGGCGGCAGTAGCCGCACCACGTGGTGCTGTACATCGTCACAGTGCCCGGCATGTCGTCGGCGCTCCTTCGTCTTGTCCGTCTGAATGCGGGACCGTCCGCACGCGCACGCTCCCGCATGGAGGGAACGCACGGGACCTGACCACCATTCCCGCGCCGGCCCCGGCCGGTATGACGAACGGCACCCCCTGTGGACAACCGCCGCGGCTGCCCCTCACGACCTGGCAGCATGGCAGGGTGACAGCAGCAACGCATTCCACCCTCTTCCCACAGGTCCCCGACTCCGCGGACGCCGTGCTGGACGGGCTCGACCCCGAGCAGCGCGAGGTCGCGCTGGCCCTCGGCGGACCCGTGTGCGTGCTGGCCGGGGCCGGGACGGGCAAGACGCGGGCGATCACGCACCGCATCGCCTACGGGGTGCGTGCCGGGATTCTCCAGCCGACCACCGTGCTCGCCGTCACCTTCACCAACCGGGCGGCCGGGGAGATGCGGGGACGGCTCCGCCAGCTCGGAGCCACGGGTGTCCAGGCCCGTACGTTCCACTCCGCGGCCTTGCGCCAGCTCCAGTACTTCTGGCCGAAAGCGGTCGGTGGCGATCTTCCACGCCTCGTGGAGCGCAAGGTCCAGCTGGTCGCCGAGGCCGCGGCCCGCTGCGGGGTCCGGCTCGACCGCAACGAACTGCGGGACACCACCAGCGAGATCGAGTGGGCCAAGGTCACCCAGACCGTCCCCGCCGACTACCCGGCCGCGGTGGCCAAGACCCAGCGGGACGTCCCGCGCGACCCGGCCGAGCTCTCCCAGATCTACGCGATGTACGAGCAGCTGAAGCGCGACAGGTCGGTGATCGACTTCGAGGACGTGCTGCTGCTCACCGTCGGCATCCTCCAGGACCGCCACGACATCGCCGAGCATGTGCGCCGTCAGTACCAGCACTTCGTCGTCGACGAGTACCAGGACGTCAGCCCGCTCCAGCAGCGGCTCCTCGATCTCTGGCTCGGCGACCGGGACGATCTCTGCGTCGTCGGCGACGCCGGTCAGACGATCTACTCCTTCACCGGTGCCACCCCTGACCACCTGCTGAACTTCCGCACCCGTCATCCGGACGCGACGGTGGTCAAGCTGGTGCGCGACTACCGCTCCACGCCCCAGGTCGTCAACTTGGCCAACGGCCTGCTGAGCCAGGCCCGGGGCCGGGCGGCCGAACACCGCCTGGAGCTGGTCTCCCAGCGGGACAAGGGCCCCGAACCGGTCTACACGGAGTACGCGGACGAGCCCGCCGAGGCCGAGGGCACCGCACGCCGGATCCGTGATCTGATCGCCGCCGGCGTCCCGGCCGGTGAGATCGCCGTGCTGTACCGGGTCAATTCCCAGTCCGAGGTCTACGAGCAGGCACTCGCGGACGCGGGCGTGCCCTACCAGCTGCGTGGCGCCGAGCGCTTCTTCGACCGGCCCGAGGTGCGGGAGGCGGGCGTCGCCCTGCGCGGTGCCGCCCGCGCGGGAGGCAACGACGCACTGCTCGACGGCGCCGACGACCTGCCTTCCGAGGTGCGGGCGGTCCTCTCCACCAAGGGATGGACCTCCAAGCCGCCGGCCGGCTCAGGAGCGGTGCGGGACCGCTGGGAGTCCCTCGCCGCCCTGGTGCGCCTGGCCGAGGACTTCGAACAGGCCAAGCCGGGGGCGACGCTCTCCGATCTGGTGGCTGAACTCGACGAGCGGGCCGCCGCCCAGCACGCACCCACGGTCCAGGGCGTCACCCTGGCGTCGCTGCACTCGGCGAAGGGCCTGGAGTGGGATGCCGCGTTCCTCGTCGGGCTGACCGAGGGCATGATGCCCATCGCCTACGCCAAGACGGACGAACAGGTCGAGGAGGAACGCCGCCTGCTGTACGTCGGTGTCACCCGGGCCCGCTTCCACCTCTCGCTGTCCTGGGCGCTGTCCCGGTCGCCGGGCGGCCGGGGGAACCGCCGGGCGACCCGCTTCCTCAACGGGCTGCGGCCCGGCTCGGCCCCGCTCGGCGCACGGGGCGCCGCCGGGGGAGGAGGCGGCATCGACCGCGGCTCCCGCGCGGGCACGGCCGCCGTCGGCACGGAGAGGCCGGCCCGGGCCGGCCGGAGGGGCCCGGTCCGGTGCCGGGTCTGCGGCAAGACGCTCACCGAGGCCGGCGAGATGAAACTGATGCGCTGCGAGGACTGTCCCTCGGACATGGACGAGGGACTGTACGAGCGGCTGCGGGAGTGGCGCGCGGACCGGGCGAAGGAGATCAGCCAGCCCGCGTACTGCGTCTTCACCGACAAGACGCTGATGGCGATCGCCGAGGCCGCGCCGGTCAGCGAGGGGGAGCTCGTCGTCATCGCCGGAGTCGGCAACCGGAAGTTGACCAGGTTCGGGGCCGACGTGCTGGACATCTGCGCAGGTCGGACGGTGGGTCAGGAGCTAGGCGAGGGAGACGGCGACGTGTGAGGAAAACTCGTCGAAAAAATAGTTTGCGCCCACAGCAGTCATCACCATAGGTTCTTAACCACGGGAACAGCGACTTCTCTGAAGCCCTGACTCCGTGCTGTACTTATCCGAATACCGCAGGATCGGCCCCGGCCGGTCCCTTGAGACGCCGAGAGGAGGCGATTGTCGTGATCAGCATCATCAACACCATCAAAATGACCGATCCGTCGGTCGTCTCCACCTGCTCGCTCGGCCTCACGCGCTCTTCGGAGCTCTCGCTTCGTGGCACCGGTGTGTCCGGCATCTCCGTGGTCAGCCCTCTGTCCCTGGCGAGCCTGCCCGTGCGAGAGCGCAATGAGCGACCGACCGAGGCACCGGAAGCAGCAGTAGTGAAGGGACAGGCCTCGGCCTATGCCTTTGCGGCAGCCGCAGCCGGTGCCGGAGCCAAGAAGCAGACGACGCAGCACCACACGATGTGGGCCTTCCGTGGGCCTGAACCCTGGAGTGATCCAGCCTGAGAATAATCAGGCCGGCGCCTTCAGGGCCGCGGAACCCCACTCGGGATCCGCGGCCCTTTTGTTTTGTCCGAACGGATGAGACGAGACGAAGGAACCTCGGGACAGCAGGACCTGGTACCAGCCGCCAACCGGCCAACAGGCCGGCACGACCAGACGAGGACAACGCCACCGTGCAACTCGAGACGCACGCCCCGTCCGTACCGCCTTCCGACACGATCTCCCCGCCCGGCCTCACGGAGGACTCCACCTTGATCCCCCTCACCGCGCTCACCGCGCTCGACGACGCCATCGAGAACCTCGGCGTGCCCGTCCCGTGTCGCTCCTACGACCCGGAGGTCTTCTTCGCCGAGTCCCCGGCCGACGTCGAGTACGCCAAGTCCCTGTGCCGGACCTGCCCGCTGATCGAGGCCTGCCTCGCCGGCGCCAAGGAGCGGCGCGAGCCGTGGGGCGTCTGGGGCGGCGAGCTCTTCGTCCAGGGCGTCGTCGTGGCCCGCAAGCGGCCGCGTGGCCGTCCGCGCAAGAACCCGGTCGCGGCGTGACTCCCGGCCTGGGGGTCATGACCCCCACACGAACGAAGCGCATCGGAACCATCGACCGTCCCCAGACCCATGACCCCCGGAATCAGGCACCAATGACCACCACGACGAGGGAGCCCGTCGGCTCCGCCACCCCGGACGTCACCATCATCGGCGCGAACGACTCGCGTCAGAACAGGACCCGCGAGATGCAACTCATCCCAGAAGCCCTGGCTCGTGCGCATATGCACGACCGCCTGAGGGAAGCCGAGGAGGGACGTCAGGCAGTGCGCCTGGTGGCCGCCCGGCGGATGCAGCGCCGTGCGGAGCGTGCCTCGATGCGCGCCCGCCGCGCGCTCGCCATGGCCGTCATGCACTGACAGCCGCACCAGCAGTACGGCGCACCACGGCTGCCGGGCCACCGCTCGGCCCCTGAGGCAGCCACCCTCCCCATCAGCGGGGCCGGCCCGAACAGGCCGGCCCCGCAGTGCGTTGCGGCGCGCGCCGTGCGGCCCGCGGCGCTATCGTCGCGAGGTGGACGAGGAGACTCATCACCCCGCGGACCCCGCGGACCCGGCCGACGGCCACGTGGCGTGTGCCCGCTGCGGCACCGTCGCCGAGTCGGACCCACCGCCTCCGACGTGGCTCTGCTCCATGGAGAACGGCGCGCGCCAGTACTTCTGTGAGGACTGCGCGCGCACCCACATCAGGGCGATCGAGAGCAGGCTCGACTCAGCCTGGTGGTGACCCGCTGCACCTCGGCCGCCTACACCTCGACCGCCTCCTCCTCGGCGCTGTCCTCGTCCGGTTCGTACTCCGGGAGGAATCCCGGCAGCCAGGACTCCAGTTCGTCGCGGAGACGGACCGTCGCCCCCAGCTGGCAGAGCACTCCGATCGTGCTCAGCGTCACTCGGTGTATCAGCAGGTACGCGGGCGGAAGGTTCAGCTGCTTCCCCAACTGGTGTGCCGGGGAGCGCGGATCGGCGATTCGAGCGGCCTGGCTGCGCAGCCAGGAGCGGGTGAAGGTGAACTCGTCCGCCTGGGCCGGCTCGATGATGGGGATCAGGTAGTCGAGCACGGCGTCCGGTTCGAGATCGATCGACTCCTTCACGAAGCCGGCCTCACGCAGCATGGTGTAGACGGCGTCGGCGTCCCCGTCCAGCGTCATCCGCAGGGCATCGCCGATGGTCTGCGGCAGACCCCCCGGAAGCCTGTCCACCGTGCCGAAGTCCAACACCCCCAGGCGCCACAGGTCCGCGTCCCCGTCGTGCTTGCCCGCGTCCCCGTCGGCCGCCTCCGGCGGTGGCAGCAGCCGGAAGTTGCCCGGATGCGGGTCCGCGTGGAGCAGACCGGTGCGCGCCGGCCCCGAGAAGAGGAAGCGAGCCAGGAGCTGGCCCGCCCGGTCCCGCTGTTCCGTCGTGCCGTCAGCGATCACCTCCGACAACGGAATTCCGTCGATCCACTCCGTGACCAGCACCTGCTCGGACTGGTGGACCACGCCCGGGATCACCACATCAGGATCGTCCTCGAACTCCGCGGCGTGCTCCTGCTGGGCTCGGGCCTCGAGCTCGTAGTCCAGTTCCTCGGACACCCGGTCGCGGAGCTCCGTGATGAGCGGCTTGATGTCCATCCCGGGGACGAGTGGGCCGAGCAGCCGCGCGAAGCGGCTGAGTTGGGTGAGATCCGACAGCAACGCCTCCCCGGCGCCCGGGTACTGCACCTTCACGGCGACGTCCCGCCCGTCGTGCCAGACGGCGCGGTGGACCTGCCCGATCGAGGCAGCGGCGGAGGGCAGGTCCTCGAACTCGGTGAACAGCTCCCGCCAGTCCTCGCCGAGCCGCTCCGCCAGGACCCCGTGGACCGTGCGGGTCGGCATGGGCGGTGCCGCCTCCTGCAGCTTGGTCAGCGCCGCCCGGTAGGGCCCCGCGACATCTTCGGGCAGCGCGGATTCGAAGACGGACAGCGCCTGTCCGAGCTTCATCGCACCGCCCTTCAGCTCGCCGAGGACTTTGAAGAGCTGGTCCGCCGTGCGCTGCTGGACCTCGCGGGCCACTATCTCGGCGGACTTCCCGCCGATCCGTTTGCCCAGACCCCATGTGGCACGGCCGGCGAAGCCGAGCGGCAGAGCTGCCAGCTTCGCGGTACGGGTGACCGCCTTCCGGGGAAGATCAGACATGTGCCCCTCCATTTCCCAGACTGCCGTGCGGCGTGCGTATCCGGCTCCGCTCCGGCGGCGGCGGTCACCCGGCCATTGTGTCCTGCGTGGCGCCGGCCGCGGAGGTGAGCTCCACCTCAGTGTGCCCGGCGGCACCGCAGTCGCAGTCGGGGTGGGGGCCCAGCCGCTCCGACCGCCAGTCCAGCATCGGCATGGCGGCCTCCCACCGCGCCCCCGTGCTGGCGGGCAGCTCTCCGTCGAGAAAGGAGAGGGCGTGGGCCGCGGCGAGGCCGGCCACCGCGGTCGCCAAACCCAGATCGCAGGCCTGCACGCATGTGCGCCGCCCGGACCTCCACTGCGCGAGCATCCGCGGCCACTGGGGATCCGCCTCCGCGCGGCGCAGCGCCAGACAGCCCGCGCAGCCGGTGCCTCCGGGCAGCACCAACGGCCCGACCACTCCGGTGGCTTCGATCACTCCCGCATAGAGGTGCGGCGTACCCGAAGCGATCCACGGTGCGGCGGTATTCGGATCGGGGGCGTACACGGAGAGGCCGTCCCTTGGCGCCACCACGATCAGGGACAGCGGGGGTTCGCCCCGCTCCGGGGCCTCGGACGCCCCGCCCGGCCGCGGAGGGCCACCGACCGCGGACCTGCGCACCAGCTGCCGTGCCGCCGTGTCACGGCGCTCGCCGACCGACGACGCCGGGAGGCCGCCCGGCGCCACGTCCCAGGGTTCGGCGCGGCCCCCGTCGAGCACCTCGACGTGGCCCACCCCTGACCCGGAGAGCACCGCGGCGACCGCCGCGCCGACCCTGCCCGCTCCGCGCACCTGCACCCGCATCGCGCGCCGGGCCGCGAGCGTGCGCAGCCCGCCGCCGGGCGTCGGATGGACAACGGAGAGCGCCGCGGCGTCGGGGCGCTGCCGCTCGAGGGTCTCGGCCCGTCGGCGTAAGGCGTCGGCCTCGGGGCCGCCCGCATCCGGATCGTCCAGCAGACCGGCCTCCGTGAGGCGCGATACGAGAATGTCCACGTGACGGTCCGACAGATCCAGAGCCCTGGCCTCTTCGCGGAGCAGAGGAAGTCCGCGTGTTCCGTCGAGGAGTTCCAGAAAGCTTCCGGTGGCGATATCCATCGGCCCCAGCGTTACCGCGTGTGCGGGCGTCACACCGAATTGCACGGTGTTCCGTCCACGCCAGGCGCGGCGGAGTGCGGGCTTCAGCATCGGATGCATGACTTCTCCCAGGTCGGTGTCGGGATCCGTTGCCAGAATGCAACATGGCGGCGAAACGGGCGGAAAGTTATCCACAGGCTGGGGCATTAGTCGTTCAAATGGTGCAAGCCGAGAAGTGGATCAACGTCGGACCGTCGAGGAGGCGGGACTTCCCGCACCGCCAGCGGGTAACGTCGAGTCGTGCCCGCCGACCCCTCTCCCGGTCTCGCCGGGGAGACCCCTGCGCGCAGCGCCGGACGCCAGCAGCGCAGCGCAGTCACCCAGCAGCCCCGCGCATCGGTGACGAGCGCGGTCGAGGTCCGCAGGAGCACCCGGCGCAGCAGAACGGTCTCCGCGTACCGCGAGGGCGACCGCACCATCGTGCTCATCCCGGCCCGGATGTCGGAGGCGGAGGAGCAGCGCTGGGTCGGTGTGATGCTGGACAAGCTCGCCGCGCAGGAGAGCAGACGCGTCATCGGCGACAGCGAGCTCGCCGGCCGGGCCGAGCGGCTCTCCGGCCAGTACCTCGACGGCCGGGCGCGCCCGGCCTCCGTGCGATGGGTGACCAACCAGAACACCCGCTGGGGCTCCTGCACCCCGGCCGAGGGCAGCATCCGCCTCTCGCACCGCCTGCAGGGGATGCCGGAGTACGTCCTCGACTACGTCCTCCTCCACGAACTGGCCCATCTGCTGGTTCCGGGCCACGGGCCGCGTTTCTGGCGGCTCCTGGAGGCGTACCCCCGGACCGAGCGAGCACGGGGCTATCTCGAAGGAGTCGTGGCGGCCGACCGGCTCCCGCATCTGCCCGCCGCCCGCGAAGAGTGACGTCGCCGATTCTGTACCGGGTCTGTACCGGCTTGGCCCGATGTCGTGGTTTGCGGTTAGCCTGACGCGACGCATTCACCTTCGGGATGGGGGACGGTCGTTACGCATGGCCAGGGAATTTCAGCGCGGCCACAAGGCCAAGATCAGTGATCTCACGTCAGGGACGGATCTGTACGTAGGTGTGCAGATCGCGGGCCCCGGCCTGACGTTCGACATCAGCTGCTTCGGTCTCGACGCCAATGAGCAGCTCTCCGACGACCGGTATTTCATCTTCTTCAATCAGCCGAAATCGCCGGAGGAGTCCATTCAGCTTCTCGGTGCCCAGGCCGGTGACACCGAATCGTTCCGCGTCACCCTCGACCGAATTCCGGCGAACATCCACAAGCTGTCCTTCACCGCGACACTCGACGGCGCCGGGCAGATGTCGCAGGTCGGCCCCGGATACATCCGGATCGTCGCGGGCGGCGAGGAAGTGGTGAAGTACGCCTTCACCGGCTCCGAGTTCACCACCGAGCGCGCGGTCATGCTCGGCGACTTCTATCTCAAGGACGTCTGGCGGTTCGCCGCGGTCGGCCAGGGCTTCGACGGCGGACTCGACGCGCTGCTCAAGAACTTCGGCGGGGAGGTCGCGGAGGAGGCCCCCGCCGCGCCGCCCCAGGGGGCCGCCCCCTCGTTCGCACCGCCCGCCCAGGCCTCCACGCCCCCTGCCTTCGGTGCTCCGGCCGTACCCCAGGCACCGCAGCCCGCACCGGCCTTCGGTGCTCCGGCAGCACCGGCTCCCGCACCGCAGCAGCAGCCGATGCACGCCGCGCCGACCATCGCGGCCCCTATGGCGCCGGCACCGCAGGCACCCGCGCCGCAAGCGCCCGCGCCTTACGGGCAGCCGCCCCAGCAGCCGCAGTTCGGACAGGTCCCGGGGCAGGGTGCTCCGCCCGCCGCCCCGCCCTACGGACAGCAGCCCCCGGCCGCACCGCAGTTCGGTCAGCAGGCTCCCGGTCCGTTCGGCCAGCAGCCCCCGGGCATGCAGCCCGGTATGCCGCAAGGCGTACCCCAGGGTGTTCCCGCGGGTGGCGCAGGCCTCCAGGCCGCACTGCAGCCGTACAAGGAAACGGCTACCGGGCAGCGCTGGACCTCGCAGAACCAGCAGCTCATGCGCGTCGACCTCACGATGGGCGGCACCCCGGTGCTGGCCCGTCAGGGCAGCATGGTGATGTATCAGGGCAAGGTCGACTTCGGCTACAAGGGGGCCGGCTTCGCGGGCCGCATGGTCGGCAACGCGACGGGCCAGGAAATGCAGCTGATGCGCTGCAGCGGCCGTGGCCAGGTCTTCCTCGCCGAGGAAGGATCGCATCTGCATCCCATCGAGCTGCAGGGCGACGGCATCTGCGTCTCCGCCGAGAGCGTGCTCGCCTTCGACGAGTCCCTGCAGTACGAGGTCCGCAGGATCGAGGGGCACGGGATTCCCGGCGGTGCCCTCTTCACCATGCAGTTCCAGGGCACCGGCACCGTCGTCGTCAAGACCCACGGTGTGCCGGTCGTCCTGCCGGTCACCCCGACCACCTTCGCCGACTGCAACGCCGTGGTGGCCTGGTCGTCCGCGTCCCAGGTGATCATCTCCAGCCAGGTCCGGCTGCGTCGCAACGCGTACCCGGGGCACAGCGGGGAGACCGTGAACCTCCAGTTCCGGGGAGCACCCGGCAACTTCATCGTCGTCCAGCCCTACGAGGTCTGAGGGAGCCCGTCATGAATCAGCAGCTCGCGGGCTTCGCCCCGACCCCCGTCACGGCCCGCATGGAGAACCACGGCCGTACGATGCTCAAGGTCGCCATGGCCACCGGCCAGGACCTCTACGCCCGCACCGGCTCGATGGTGGCCTACGAGGGCTTCATCCAGTACGAGCCCAACCCGCCGGCCGTCCGGCAGATCGCGTCCCAGTGGATCACCGGCGAGGGCGCACCCCTGATGAAGTGCGCCGGCGACGGACTGCTCTACCTCGCCGACTACGGCGCCGACGTGGTCGTCATCAATCTCAACAACGACTCGCTCTCGGTCAACGGCACCAACCTCCTGGCCTTCGACGGTCACCTCACCTGGGGCGTGGAGCGGGTCAAGGGGCTGGCCAAGTTCGCCGGCCAGGGCCTGTGGAACGTCGGGATCCAGGGCACAGGATGGGTCGCCATCACCTCGCGCGGCACACCGATCGTCGTCGACTGCGGGCGTGGCGAGGACGAGACGTACGTCGACCCCGACGCCCTCGTCGCGTGGTCCCCGAACCTCAAGGTGAAGGGCAAGCGCAGCTTCAAGGCGAGCTCGCTCATCGGGCGGGGCAGCGGAGAGGCGTACCAGATGGCCTTCTCCGGTCAGGGCATCGTCGTCGTCCAGCCGAGCGAGGACAGTACCGACCGTCTGCGGATCCGGAACTGAGCGGGGGAGGAACACATCATGCAGAGTCCGCTTTTCAGCTACACGGAACAGCAGTCGCAGGACCGCTACACGGTCCAGAACCCGCAGCTCCTGCGGGTCGCGCTGACCGGCCACGACGACGTCCTCGCCCGTAAGGGCGCCATGGTCGCCTACCAGGGGCTCATGGAGTTCGACGGTGAGTACCAGTCGCACGGCCAGCGCCGCGCCCGCAGGAACACGGGTGAGGGCCTCGACCTCATGCGCTGCTCCGGTCAGGGCACGGTCTACCTGGCCAACCTCGCGCAGTACATCCATGTGGTCGACGTCGACCACGAGGGCATGACCGTCGACAGCGCCTACGTCCTGGCGCTGGACTCCTCGCTGCACACCGAGGTCATCGCGGTGGACAGCCAGTACGGGATCTCCGGCACCGGCAAGTACCAGCTCAACATCTCCGGGAGCGGCAAGGTCGCCCTGATGACCTCCGGCCAGCCGCTGATGATGCAGGTCACCCCCGACAAGTACGTCAATGCCGACGCCGACGCGATCGTCGCCTGGTCGAGCGGCCTGCGGGTGCAGATGCAGGCCCAGACGCACTCCTCAGGGGTCTTCCGGCGCCGTGGCAACACGGGGGAGGGCTGGGAGCTGAGCTTCCTGGGTCAGGGTTTCGCCCTCGTCCAGCCGAGTGAGGTGCTGCCGCCGCAGAACGCCCAGATCGGCCAGGGGGCCGCGGCGCAGTTCGGTATGGGGCAGCAGGGCTCGCACGGACAGAACCAGAACAACTCCTGGAACTGAGCCGCGCCGGGCGCGACGGGTGAGGGGCGGCTTCCCGCGGAAGCCGCCCCTCACCCGTGGTCTAGCAACCTTGCGCCAGCCGTGTGCGGGTGCTCGCCAGCAGCCGCTCGACCGAGGCGTCCGCCACCCGCGCCACCTCGTCGTAGGGGAACCAGCGCAGATCCAGGGATTCCTCGCTGATCCGCTCCACCGCCCCCGCCGACGCCGTCGCCGCGTACTGCACGTCGAGGTGCCAGTGGCAGGGCGCCGGGATGGGATGCCGGTCCAGCCGCACAGGCCCGCCGGGCAGCAGGGTGAGCCCGGGGATCCCCGACTCCTCCGTGGCCTCGCGCAGGGCCGCCGCCTCCAGAGTGGTGTCCTGGGGCTCGCAGTGCCCGCCCATCTGCAGCCACATCCGCAGCTTCCTGTGCAGGGTCAGCAGGACCCTGCCGCGCTCCGGGTCGATGACCAGCGCGCTGGCCGTCAGATGCCCCGCTCCGCACGCCTTCCACATGCCGTCGGGATGCCCGGCCAGATGCTCCAGGTACGTCCGGCGCAGGCCGGCCTGCCCCGTGTCGCCGTCGTCGTAGCCCTTGAGTACCGAAACCGCGTCGTCGTGCAGGCTCACCGGCCGGAGTCGTCCTTGCCGTCGCTCTTCGGGTCGTCTTCGCCGGGCTCGTCGTCGCCGGGCTCGTCCTTGCCCTTCTCGTCGGATGCGGACTTCTGCGGGCCCTTCGCAGCTTCGCCGAGCATCTTGTCGAGCTCGGAGAAGTCCAGTTGCTCGTGGTGGACGAAGCCGTCCGGGTCGTCCAGGTCCTGGGCCGTCGGCAGCATGTCCGGGTGCTCCCAGAGGCCGTCACGCCCGTCGACGCCCCGGGCGTCCGTGAGCGAGGCCCACAGCCGCGAGGCGTCACGCAGCCGGCGCGGGCGCAGCTGGAGCCCGATGAGCGTGGCGAAGGTCTGCTCGGCTGGACCGCCGGAGGCCCGGCGCCTGCGCATCGTCTCGCGCAGCGCGTCCGCCGAGGTCAGCCGTGACTTCGCGGCCTCGTGCACCACCGCGTCCACCCAGCCCTCGACGAGGGCGAGAGCGGTCTCCAGACGGGCCAGCGACGCCTTCTGCTCCGGGGTGTCCTCAGGCTGGAACATGCCCTGCTGAAGAGCGTCCTGCAGCTGCTCGGGCTGGGACGGGTCGAACTGGCCGACGACGTCCTCCAGCTTGCTGGTGTCGACCTTGATGCCGCGCGCATAGGCCTCGACCGCCCCGAACAGATGCGAGCGCAGCCACGGAACGTGGGCGAAGAGCCGCTGGTGGGCCGCCTCGCGCAGCGCCAGATACAGCCGCACCTCGTCCTGGGGCACGCTCAGGTCCTTGCCGAACCGCTCGACGTTCAGCGGAAGCAGCGCCGCCTTGCCGGCGGGCGCCAGCGGCAGGCCGATGTCGGTCGAGCCGACGACCTCGCCCGCGAGCACGCCGACGGCCTGCCCGATCTGCTGGCCGAACATGGCGCCGCCCATGGACCGCATCATGCCGATCAGCGGGCCGGCCATGGCCTGCATCTCCTCCGGCAGGACATCGCCCATGGCCAGGCCGACGCGCTCGGCCACCGGGTCCACCAGCTGCTGCCAGGCGGGAAGCGAGGCCTCGACCCACTCGGCGCGGCTCCACGCCACCGTCGAGACGGAACCCGAGGGCAGCGACGTCACACCGTCGAGCCAGAGGTCGGCGAGACGCAGAGCCTCGTCGACGGAGGCCCGCTCCGCGGGTCCGACGCTCGCGTCCTTGCTGCCGTCGGTGGTGCCCTGCGACACCGTCTGTCGTGCGATCTGCTTGGCCATGTCCCAGTTGACCGGGCCGCCCTCGTAACTCAGCATCTGGCCGAGCTGCTGGAAGGCCGCACCCAGGTCGTTCGGATTCATCGAGCCGAACATCGCGGCGAACGGGTTGTCGCCACCCGCGCCGGGCGGGAAGCCGAACGGGTTCGCCGGCCCGCCCGAGCCCTGCCCAGCACCGGTGGGGTCCTTCTTCTTGCCTTCGTCGCCGTCTTCCGGCTCCTCCGGCGGAAGGCCGAATCCGAATGGGGTGTCACTCACGGGTTTCCTCGGCTCGTAGGGCCGCCGGCTCGAACCGACGGCGACTGCCCGACATCACCATCCAGCGTAGACACCGAAGACCGCTTGGGCCCTCAGTGCTCCGCCGGCTCCCGGCCTGCGGCAGGATGGACGCCACCTGGTACGTACGCGTCATTCGGGTACGTACTGAAGACAACCGCTGGAGACGCCCGGTGAGTTCCCCAGATCCGCAGGTTCGCGCAGCGCGAAACCTGGCCGACCCCACGACCGAGAGCAAGCCCACGAAAAATCTTTCCCGGAACCGCGGCCCCGTCGTCGCGGTCACCGGTGCCGCGACCGGCGTCGGTGAGCTGCTCACCGCCCATCTCGCCGCATCGGACGAGATCAAGCAGGTCATCGCCATCGACGAGCGCCGGGGGGACGTCTCGGAGGCGACGTGGCACATCCTGGACGTACGGGACCCCGCCATCGCCGAGAAGCTGCGCGGCGCGGACGTCGTCGTGCACATGGCGCTCGACCTCGACCTGGAGACCGATCCCGCCGCCCGCACCGCGTACAACGTCCGCGGCACCCAGACCGTGCTGACGGCGGCGGCAGCCGTGGGCGTCCACCGGGTGGTGCTGTGCACCTCGGCGATGGTCTACGGCGCTCTGCCAGACAACGACATCCCCCTCTCCGAGGACGCGGAACTGCGGGCCACGGCGGAGGCCACCGGTGTCGGCGACCTGCTGGAGATCGAGCGGCTCGGCCGGCGCGCACCCCGTGCCCACCCCGGCCTCAACGTGACGGTCGTACGGCCCACGGTCCTGGTCGGCGGTACGGACACGGCGCTCACCCGGTACTTCGAGTCCCCCAGGCTCCTCGTCGTCGCCGGCTCACGCCCGGCCTGGCAGTTCTGCCACGTCGACGACCTGGTCAGCGCCCTGGAGTACGCGGCTCTCGAAAAGATCGAGGGAGAGTTCGCGGTCGGCTGCGACGGCTGGCTCGAACAGGAAGAGGTGGAGGAGCTCTCCGGAGTGCGCCGTATGGAGCTGCCGTCCGCCGTCGCCCTCGGCGCGGCGGCCCGCCTCCACCGGATCGGTCTCACCCCGTCCCCCGCGGGGGATCTCGCCTACACCATGCACCCCTGGGTGGTCAGTGTGAGCCGGCTCCACGACACGGGATGGCGCCCGAGGTGGACCAACGAGGAGGTCCTGGCAGCGCTCCTGGAAGAGGTCGAGGGACGCCACACCGTCGCCGGACGGCGGCTCGGCCGCAAGGACGCCACCGCAGCCGGTGCCGCGGGAGCGACCGTCGCGCTGCTCGGCACGGCGGCACTGGTCCGGCGGGCCCGCAAGGCGCGCCGGCGCTTCTAGGCGGCCGGGCGGAAGCCCCCGGTCGCCCCGCCTGGTAGGAGGCTCCAAGCCGACCGGCAGGCCACCGGTCGAAAACGCTATTCCGGGATGTGCCCGCCGTGCGGCACGATGGCCCCATGGCACGCACCCACGACCACCCCGGCGAGCAGGCTGCTCAGGACCCCATCCGGCTCCTGGACATCCGTGACACACCGCTGTCCGTCGACGAGATCTACCGCGCGGTGGGGGACGACGCCGCGGGAGGCATGGCGCTCTTCGTCGGCACGGTGCGCAACCACGACGACGGGCAGGACGTCGGCTCCCTCGGATACTCCTGCCACCCGACGGCCGGCGACGAGCTCCGCAGAGTGGCCGAGAAGGTGGTGGCGGAGTTCCCGGTACGGGCTCTGGCCGCCGTCCACCGGGTGGGTGAACTGGGTGTGGGCGATCTGGCGGTGGTCGTCGCCGTGTCCTGCGCCCATCGGGGTGAGGCCTTCGAGGCCTGCCGCAAGCTGATCGACGACCTCAAGCACGAGGTCCCGATCTGGAAGCACCAGCGTTTCTCCGACGGCACGGAGGAGTGGGTCGGCGCCTGCTGAGCGCAAACCGCCCCAGGGGGCATCAGCCCCGATTTGCGTAACCGCACCCCTGCCGTGAGCGTTGGTCCTGCAGGTGGTTAATCTTCTGATCGTCAGTTGCGGTCGCTCATGGGGTAGGGAGGTCGTGATGGCAGCACTCGCTTGGCTCTTGATTCCGCTTATAGCTGCTCTTGGCGCGGCGATATGGGGAGGGTGGGCAGCCCGTAATCGAACGACCGGCGACGTCACCGAACTCGCCGGCTACGCCAGGTTCCGTGAGGCGATGGAGAAATCGCATTCCGGTTCCGAGGCCGTCTGACACTCCGCAGCTGTACGCAGTTGCCAATTCCGCACCGCACCCGCTCCCCGTAGGCGCAGTCCGCGCAGCGAGCGAATACGCGATGCCCCTCGGTCCCTCCGGATCTCCTCCGCCGTCCGCCTCGTACGGACCGGCCCCGACGGTGCACTGACAGGCCGTTCCCGTACTGTCGTTCCATGCCACGCCGCACCGCGACGATGCTCGCCTCCACCCTCATCCTCATCGCGCTGCTCTGCGCAGGCGTGCTGATTCGTGTGCCGTACTCGGAGATGTCCCCCGGCCCGACCGTGAACACGCTCGGCGACGCGCGTGGCGAGCCGGTGCTGCACATCAGCGGGCACAAGACGTATCCGACGTCCGGAAACCTCAACATGACGACGGTGCGCGTCACCGGTGCGGACTACGACATGAACATCGTCGAGGCCGTCTACGGCTGGCTGGCCCACGACAGCGTGGTCGTGCCGCACGACACCCTCTACCCGGACGGGAAGACCGAGGAGCAGTCGACGCAGGAGAACGCCGAGGAGTTCAGCCAGTCCCAGGAGAGCGCGAAGGTCGCCGCCCTTGAAGAGCTGAAGATCCCCGTCACCTCCCGCGTGGTGGTCTCCACGGTCGTCAAGGACAGCGCCGCCGAGGGTGTGCTGCACGCGGGCGACGTGATCAAGGCGGTCGACGGCAAAGCGGTCGAACAGCCGGAGGACGTCGCGAAGCTCGTCACGAAGCACAAGCCCGGCGAGGACGTCGTCTTCACGGTGATCCCGGCCAGGACCGCCGCCGCGGCGGAGAAGGCGGGCAAGGAGCCCGAAGGCTCCCGTGACGTCACCCTGACCACACGGAAGGCACCCGAGGACCCCTCGAACCCCTCGGAGGACCGGGCGATCGTGGGGATCCAGGCAGGGACGGACCACACGTTCCCGTTCGAGATCGACATCAAGCTGGCCGACGTCGGCGGCCCGAGCGCCGGACTGATGTTCTCGCTCGGCATCATCGACAAGCTGACGCCCGACAAGCTGACGGGCGGCAAGTTCGTCGCCGGCACCGGCACCATCGACGACGACGGCAAGGTCGGCCCCATCGGCGGGATCAACATGAAGCTGGTCGGCGCGCGCGACGCGGGCGCCCGGTACTTCCTGACGCCGGACGACAACTGCTCCGCCGCGGCCTCCGACACCCCGGGCGGCCTCACCCTGGTGAGGGTGAAGACCCTCGACGACGCCAAGAAGTCCCTGGAGAAGATCCGGGCGGGGGACACGGCCGGCCTGCCGAGCTGCTCGAAGGGCTGAGAGGCCGCCGGGTGGCCCGGACAGGGCGGAAGCCACCCGGCAGTCTCCGGGGCCGCCCCCGCCGGTGGTCAGGACTCGAAGGTGGCCGCGAGTGCCTCGGCGAGCCCCGGAACCAGTCCCGCGCCGGTCAGGACCTCGGTCGGGGAGTCCTTCTCCCGCAGGCGCACGGCGGAGTCCCGGGCACCGTCCCGCAGGACCGCGACGGTCATCCGCACCTCCTGCCGGTCGGGGTGCTCGGCGACCCACTTGGTCAACTGGGCGTCGGACAGCCCTTCCGGTACGGACGCCTCCGCCGAGGGCGGCAGCATCAGCCGTTCGACGGTCATGGCGCAGCCGACCACGGCGTCGGGCCAGGCGATCGTGGCGAGGAATTCGTCCAGCGCGGTGCCGTCGGGCAGCTCCTCCTGCTCGACGGGGGTGAGGGTGGCGGTCGTGGATGCGGTGTCGTCGAGACCGAGCTGGGCGGCGAGGCCGGGCTCGTGGGCGCGCAGCCGGGCGGTGTCGACGAGGGCGAACAGCCGGGCCGGCTGGTCCCAGCCGAGACCTGCGGCGTAGGCGTCGATTTCGAGGACGGCGACGGTGAGGGGGCTCGCGGCCATCGGAGGGCCTGAGGGGGAAACGTTGGGCATACCCAACATCCTGCCTCCTTCTGCCCCGGGAACGGGAACTAGGTAAAGCCTCAGTAAGTTGCATAGGTGGGCTCTACGATCGCTGGGCCTGCTTCACACGACCGCGAACTTCGAGGTGCGCACGTTGGCTTTCCAGATGCCGGACCGCGGCGGAGGCCCGACCGGGCCACGGATCAGAGTCGGCCGCCCGTCCCGGCGCGTCCGTACCCTGCTCATGACATTGGGCGTCCTGGCGGTTCTCGCCATGGCCTTCGTCATGTTCGCCGGGTTCTGGACGGACTGGCTCTGGTACAGGTCGGTCGCGTATTCGTCTGTTTTCACCACCACTCTGTGGACCAAGATCGGGCTGTTCCTCGTCTTCGGACTGCTGATGGCCATCGCCATCGGTGTGAACATCTGGCTCGCGCACCGGCTCCGGCCGCCGCTGAGCGCGATGTCGCTGGAGCAGCAGAGCCTGGACCGCTACAGGATGAGCGTCGCACCGTACAAGAAGTGGGTGCTGCTCGCGGTCACCGCTCTCGTCGGTCTGATCGCCGGCGCCTCCGCGTCCGGCCAGTGGCGCACCTGGCTGATGTACGTCAACGGTGTGCCGTTCGGGCAGAAGGACCCCCAGTTCAAGCTGGACGTCGCCTTCTACGCCTTCGACCTGCCGTGGTACCGCTTCCTGCTCGGATTCGGCTTCGCCGCGGTGGTGCTGTCGCTGATCGCGGCGGCGCTGACCCACTACCTCTACGGCGGACTGCGGGTCACCAGCCCCGGCGCGCGTGCCACGGGTGCCGCGACGGGTCATCTCTCCGTGCTGCTCGGCGTCTTCGTCGCGCTGAAGGCCGTGGCGTACTGGCTCGACCGGTACGGCCTGGCGGTGAAGTCCAGTGACTTCAAGGCCACGGACAACTGGACCGGTCTGCGGTACGTCGACGCCAACGCCTACCTGCCGGCGAAGACGATCCTCTTCTGTATCGCGGTCATCTGCGCCGTGCTGTTCTTCGCGACGCTCTGGCGCCGCACCTGGCAGCTGCCGGTGATCGGCTTCGGCCTGATGGTGCTCTCGGCGATCCTGATCGGCGGGCTCTACCCGGCGATCGTGCAGAAGTTCCAGGTCCAGCCCAACGAGCAGGCCAAGGAAGCGCCGTTCATCCAGAAGAACATCGATGCGACGCGCGACGCCTACGACATCGACGACGCGAAGGTCGACGACTACACGGGCACCAGCACGACCGACGACAGCACCAAGCTGAGGGCGAGCGCCGACGCCGCCGCCAGCTACCGCGTCATGGACCCGAACGTCGTCTCGCCCGCCTTCCAGCAGCTCCAGCAGAAGAGGAACTACTACCAGTTCCCCAAGACGCTGGACGTCGACCGCTACAAGGGTGAGGACGGCAAGGAGCAGGACACCGTCGTCGGCCTGCGCGAGCTGAACCTCCAGGGCCTCCCCAAGAGGAACTGGATCAACGACCACTTCACGTACACCCACGGCTACGGCGTCATCGCGGCGCGGGGCACCACGACGGGCACCAACCCGGCGGGATCCCCGGACTTCACGGAGTCGGGCCTGCCCACCACGGGCGAGCTGGGCAAGTACGAGCAGCGGATCTACTACGGCGAGAAGACCGAGCAGTACTCCATCGTCGGCGGGCCCCAGAAGGAGCTCGACTACGAGGAGGACGGCGAGAAGACCACCAGTTACGAGGGCGACAGCGGGATCAGTCTCTCCAACGCCTTCAACCGGGCGGCCTACGCCGTGTCGTTCAGCGAGCCGCAGATCCTGTACTCGGGAGCCATCGGCGAGGGCTCGCGGATCCTCTACAACCGCACCCCCAAGGAGCGCGTCGAGGCGGTAGCCCCCTGGCTGACGATCGACGGCGACGCCTACCCGGCGGTCGTCGACGGCCGGATCCAGTGGATCGTCGACGCGTACACCACGACCAACGGTTATCCGTACGCCTCGCGTACGACGCTCGGTGACACCACGGCCGACTCGCTGACCACCAACCAGCGTGCGGTCGTCGCCCAGCAGAACCAGGTCAACTACATCCGGAATTCGGTGAAGGCCACCGTCGACGCGTACGACGGCAAGGTCAAGCTCTACGAGTGGGACACCGAGGACCCGGTGCTCAAGACGTGGCGCAAGGCGTTCCCCGGCACGGTGGAACCCCGGGCGGACATCCCGCAGGAGCTCATGGACCACCTGCGCTACCCGCAGGACCTGTTCAAGGTCCAGCGTGAGCTGCTGACGCGGTACCACGTGGAGAACCCCGCGCAGTTCTACAGCGGCAGTGACGCGTGGCAGGTGCCGGACGACCCCACCAACAAGGAACCCGGGTCCGTTCCGCCGTACTACCTGAGCATGAAGATGCCGGACCAGGACGCGCAGAAGTTCTCCCTGACCACGACCTTCACCCCGAAGGGGCGCCCCAACCTAGGGGCGTTCATGGCGGTGGACGCGGACGCGGCCAGCAAGGACTACGGCACGATCAGACTCCTGAGAGTCACCAGCACGATCAAGGGCCCAGGCCAGGTACAGAGTGAGCTCAACGGCAACGACGACGTCGCCGAGTTCGTGAGAAACCTGAAGGGCACCGACTCGGACATCGAGTACGGCAACCTGCTGACGGTGCCGCTCGACGGAGGCTTCCTCTACATCGAACCGGTGTATACGCGCGGTGGTACGCAGAACTATCCGCTGCTGCGCAAGGTCGCCGCTTCGTACGGGTCGAAGATCGTGTTCGAGAACAGTCTTGGCGAAGCTCTGAACGCGGTGTTCGGGGTCGAGGGCTCCGACACGACGACACCGCCGACCGAGCCGGACGAGCCACCGGGTGACACCACGGAGCCCCCGGCCACCGGGGACGCGGCCCTGAAGAAGGCCATCGCGGACGCGCAGAAGGCGTACACGGCCGGCGAGACGGCTCTCAAGGAGCAGGACTGGGAGGCCTACGGCAAGGCCCAGGCGGACCTCCAGGAGGCTCTCGAGCGGGCGGCCGCGGCTCAGCCAGACGGAGCCGGCGGTGCTTCGTCGACCGAGGGCGCCAAGAAGCCGGAGGGCGACGACCAGGGCAGTTGAGAAATGTCCACCCCGCGTCGTGGTACGGTTTGAACACAACGACGCGGGGTGGAGCAGCTCGGTAGCTCGCTGGGCTCATAACCCAGAGGTCGCAGGTTCAAATCCTGTCCCCGCTACTGAAAGGCGCAGGCCCGGATCCTTTGGGATCCGGGCCTTCGCCATGTCACGGGCCTTTTCTCAAGTTGTCGGAGTGAAGTGCGGTTCACGGGGCATGAGTTGGAGCCAGTCGTGTTTCACTTGTCTCTCTGTGGGCATGTCGACAAAACGCCGAAGTGACTTCACTGGCCGCGGTATACCAGGTGTACGCGGGTAGCAGGTGGTGCGACGATGGTATTTATGGGGGACAGGGCAACTCTGTTGGAGACAGGGCGGTTTGTGCAGCGACGCGGCCGGACGACGGAAAACACCGCAGATGCGGCATTCGCCGCTGCCCTGGCCGGGACCGCTGACATCGCCGACGGCGTCCGCGAGGAAGCCGCCTTCACCGCCACGGCCGATGCCGTCGAGAGCACCGAGACGGTCGGGGGCGCGGACACCACCGGGAGCGCGGACACCGCGGACGGCGCGGATCACGCCGACGAGACCGAGGCCCGGCACCGGCGTGCCGCAGAGGCCGGTGACACGGCGTCGATGAGCGTCCTGGGCGCTCTCCTGCTGCGCCGTGGTGACCTGGACGGCGCCGAGGTCTACCTGCGCGCGGCTACCGCCGAGGGCGACCGGGCCGCGGCCAACAACCTCGGTGTGCTCCTGCATCAGAGGGGATACGCCGACGAGGCGGCCGGGTGGTGGCGCATCGCCGCTGTCGCCGGCTCCGCCGCCGCGGCGCACGCCCTCGGGCGCCACTTCCGGGAGCGCGGGGACGAGCCCGGCGCCGAGTACTGGCTGTGCCAGTCCGCCGAGCAGGGCCACGCGCTGGGCGCGTACGCCCTGGCGGACCTGCTGGAGCACCGCGGCGACGCCGGCGCCGAGCGCTGGCTGCGCGCCGCCGCGGAGCAGGGGCACAGGGAGGCCGCGTACCGCCTGGCGCGGACGATCGAGCGCAACGCCGTCGGCGACGCCCACGACGCCTTCGGTCTGGGCCGCGTCGTGGGCGAGGGCCGCCGGGGGCTGGACGCCGGCGCGCCGGTGAAGCGGGACAGCCCCGTCGCGGGCCCTGATACGGGACGCGTCGGCGAGGCCGAGCAGTGGTACCGCCAGGCCGCGGCGCGTGGTCACCGCCGTGCCGCCCTGCACCTCGGCGCCATCCTCGAGCAGCGCGGTGAGCTGAAGGAGGCGGGCCGCTGGTACCTCACCGCCGCCAAGGACGGTGAGCCCCGGGCCGCCTGCGCCCTCGGTTTCCTGCTGCGTGACGCGGGCGACGAGGAGAGTGCGGCCGTGTGGTGGCTGCGTGCCGCTCAGGACGGCGACGGCAACGCCGCCAACGCCCTGGGCGCCCTGCACGCGGCCAGGGGCGAGCAGCAGACCGCGGAGCGCTGGTACCGCGCCGCCATGGACGCGGGGGACGTCAACGGCGCGTACAACCTCGGCCTGCTCTGTGCCGCCCAGGACCGGATCCCCCAGGCCGAGCAGTGGTACCGCCGGGCCGCCTACGCCGGGCACCGGGAGGCCGCGAACGCACTGGCCGTGCTGCTACTCCAGGCCGGGGACGCGACCGGGGCCGAGCCCTGGTTCTCCAAGGCGGCGGAGGCCGGCAGCGTGGACGCCGCGTTCAACCTCGGCATCCTGCACGCCGGACGGGACGAGGACCGCACGGCACTCGGCTGGTACCAGCGGGCGGCGGCGGCCGGGCACACCGATGCCGCGCTCCAGGTGGGCATGGCCTTGTTGCGGGACGGCGACGAGCGGCAGGCGGAGCGACACCTGCGCTGCGCAGCGGGCGGCGGCAGCGCCGAGGCCGCCTTCCGGCTGGCGGGCGTCCTCGACCTGCGCCAGCCGGCACCGGGGCCTCCCGCGCTCGGGGAGCAGATGCCGGAGAAGACCGAGTGCGAGGAGTGGTACGAGAGGGCGGCCGAGCAGGGCCACCGCCGTGCCCAGGTCAGGGCCGGGATGCTCGCGGCCGCTCGCGGCGACATGGCGAGCGCCGCGCGCTGGTACCGCGAGGCCGCCGAGTCGGGCAGCCGCAACGGCGCCTTCAACCTCGGCCTGCTGCTCGCCCGTGAGGGCAGTGAGCGCGAGGCGGCCCTGTGGTGGAGCCGTGCCGCCAACGACGGCCACGGCCGCGCCGCCCTGCGTCTCGCGCTGCTCGCCGCCCGCCGGGGCGAGCTGACCGAGGGGCAGCGCTGGTGTGCCCGGGCGGTCGAGCTGGGGCCGGCGGAGGTGACCGAGCGGGCAGCGCGTCTGCTGGAGGCGCTGCACCAGGAGCTCACCGCATGACGCCGGGCGGCCGGCTCATGGGGGCGCACGGGTGTCCGGCGAATGAATTTGCTCCGGCCGGTGCGGGTGCCGTACTGTTGCACTCACAACGGCGCGGGGTGGAGCAGCTCGGTAGCTCGCTGGGCTCATAACCCAGAGGTCGCAGGTTCAAATCCTGTCCCCGCTACTGAAGACAGAGGCCCGGATCCTTCCAAGGATCCGGGCCTCTGTCGTATGCCCGCGCAAAGTCCGTCCGCGCCCAGGGGAAGCTCCGCCGGGCGCCGGGGACTCAGGCCGTGGCGGAGCAGTTCGGGCAGATGCCGCGGTAGGTCACCTCGACGTCCGAGACGGTGAAGCCGAACCGCTCGTCGTCGGGCAGGTCGGCCATCGGGTTGCCCGACGGGTGCACGTCCCGGATCGTGCCGCAGCGCCCGCACACCAGATGGTGGTGGGGGCGGTGGGCGTTGGGGTCGTACCGCTTCGCCCGGCGGTCTGTGGTGACCTCGATGACCTCCCCGAGGGACACCATCTCGCCCAGCGTGTTGTACACGGTGGCCCGGGAGATCTCGGGGAGCCGGTCGACGGCCTTCGCGTGGACCTCGTCCGCCGTCAGATGCACATGGTCCCCCTCGAGAACCTCGGCCACCACGCGCCGCTGTGCCGTCATGCGCCAGCCGCGTCCACGAAGTCGTTCCAGGAGGTCACTCATGGAGCCCAGCGTAACAGTGGAAGAGCCCGAGTCCCGAGTAGGTGTGACTTTAGATGGTTGATTGACTTGGACAAAGTCTATTGTAGGATCGTTTACGTACTGGCCAAGGACAGGCTGCGGCCGGGAAACACACCGCACAGGGAACGACGCTGTGCGGGACATGACGCAGGAGGCGCGCGTGACTCAGGGACCGCTCACCACGGAGGCCGGCGCTCCGGTGGCCGACAACCAGAACAGTGAGACCGCCGGTCCGGGTGGACCGGTCCTCGTCCAGGACCAGGCGCTTCTCGAGAAGCTCGCCCACTTCAACCGCGAGCGCATCCCGGAGCGCGTGGTGCACGCCCGCGGGGCCGGCGCGTACGGCACCTTCACGCTGACCCGGGACGTCTCGGAGTGGACCAGGGCGAAGTTCCTCTCGGAGGTCGGCAAGGAGACCGAGACCTTCCTGCGCTTCTCCACCGTGGCGGGCAACCTCGGCTCCGCCGACGCGGCACGTGACCCCCGAGGCTGGGCGCTGAAGTTCTACACCGAAGAGGGCAACTACGACCTCGTCGGCAACAACACCCCGGTGTTCTTCATCAGGGACGCCATCAAGTTCCCCGACTTCATCCACACCCAGAAGCGCGACCCCTACACCGGCTCGCAGGAGGCGGACAACGTCTGGGACTTCTGGGGTCTGTCGCCCGAGTCCACGCACCAGGTGACCTGGCTCTTCGGTGACCGCGGCATCCCCGCGTCGTACCGCCACATGGACGGCTTCGGCTCGCACACGTTCCAGTGGAACAACGAGGCCGGCGAGGTCTTCTGGGTCAAGTACCACTTCAAGACCGACCAGGGGATCAAGAACCTCACCACCGAGGAGGCCGTCCGCCTCTCCGGCGTCGACCCGGACAGCCACCAGCGCGACCTGCGTGAGTCCATCGAGCGCGGCGACTTCCCGTCCTGGACGGTGCAGGTCCAGATCATGCCGGCGGCGGAGGCGGCCACGTACCGCTTCAACCCGTTCGACCTGACCAAGGTCTGGCCGCACGCCGACTACCCGCCGATCGAGATCGGCAAGCTGGAGCTCAACCGCAACCCGGAGAACGTCTTCGCCGAGGTCGAGCAGTCGGTCTTCAGTCCGGCGCACTTCGTGCCCGGCATCGGCCCGTCCCCCGACAAGATGCTCCAGGGCCGCCTCTTCGCGTACGGCGACGCGCACCGTTACCGCGTCGGCATCAACGCGGACCACCTGCCGGTGAACCGCCCGCACGCCACAGAGGCGCGCACCAACAGCCGTGACGGCTACCTGTACGACGGCCGTCACAAGGGTGCGAAGAACTACGAGCCCAACAGCTTCGGCGGCCCCGCCCAGACGGACCGGCCGCTCTGGCAGCCCGTCCCTGTCACGGGCGGCACGGGCAACCACGAGACGCCGCTCCACGCCGAGGACGACGACTTCGTGCAGGCCGGCAACCTCTACCGGCTGCTGTCCGAGGACGAGAAGGCCCGGCTGATCGACAACCTCGCCGGCTTCATATCCAAGGTCTCGCGCGACGACATCGCCGAGCGCGCGATCGGCAACTTCCGTCAGGCGGACGGAGACTTCGGCAAGCGGCTCGAGGCCGCGGTCCAGGCCCTGCGCGGCTGACACAGGGCGCTTGCCGTAGGTGGTGGGCCGGATTCCCGGGAGGTGCTCCCGGGGGTCCGGCCCGCTGTCGTCGGCGGGAAGGGGTCCGCGGGCCGGGGCGTGCCGGTCAGAGGGCCATCTCGGCCCGGGGCCGCCGGGCCGGCACCCAGCACCTGATGATGTCGCGTACCGAGACGATGCCGACGGGGCCGTCGCCGTCCAGCACGATCAGGTGCCGGAATCCGCCGTGCGTCATGGCCTCGGCCGCCTCCTCGAGGGTCCAGGCGGGAGAGGCGAAGACCACGTCGGTGGTGGTGTGGGTGGACGCGGTCTCGACATCGGGATCCAGTCCGGCGCCGACGGCGTCGAGGATGTCGCGCTCGGTGATGATGCCGAGACCGCAGGTGTCCGGATCGTGGACGACAGCTGCTCCGATACGGCGGGCCGACATCAGCCGGGCCGCCTGCCGGAGCGTGTGGGCCGGGCCGATGGTGAGGACCAGGGTGCTCATGGCGTCGCGGACAAGCATGCGGGGAGCCACCTCCTTCGAGAAGCGACCTGCGAAGGCCTTCGTGAGACGATTCACAAGTTCACAAGTAGGGGGACTCTCAGAGTCGCACCCAGGAGGAGACTCAACAAGGGGGGCGCCCGCAGGGGATTGCGGGACGTTCCTCAGCGGCGCTCGGCAGCGCTCAGTAGCGCTGGTTGAGGTAGCCGAGCAGTTCGTGGTGGAGCAGGCCGTTGGACGCCGCCGCGTTGCCGCCGCCCGGGCCCGAGACCCCGTCCAGGCTGGTGAACTGTCCGCCCGCCTCCTGGACGATGATCGCGTTCGCCGCCATGTCCCACAGGGAGAGCTCCGGCTCGGCGCAGATGTCCACCGAACCCTCGGCGACCATCATGTACGGCCAGAAGTCCCCGTACCCGCGCGTGCGCCAGACGGCCCGCGTCAGATCCATGAAGCCGTCAAGGCGGCCCTGCTCCTCCCAGCCGGTCATCGAGGCGTACGCGAACGAGGAGTCCGCGATCCGCTCGACCTTCGACACATGCAGCCGGGTCGCCGACGTCAGGCTGCGGCCGGAGAACGCGCCGGCGCCCTTCGCCGCCCACCAGCGGCGGTTCAGCGCGGGAGCCGACACCACACCGACCACCGGCTGGAAGCCGTCCTCGCCCGCCTCCATCAAGGAGATCAGCGTCGCCCAGACGGGGACACCCCGTACGTAGTTCTTCGTGCCGTCGATCGGGTCGACGACCCAGCGCCGCGGACCGGTGCCCTCGATCCCGTACTCCTCGCCGAGGATCGCGTCGCGCGGACGCGCCCGGTGCAGGTGCCCGCGGATCAGCTCCTCCGCGTGTTTGTCGGCCTCGCTCACCGGGGTCATGTCCGGCTTCGTCTCGACCTTGAGGTCCAGAGCCTTGAACCGGTCCATCGTCGCCGCGTCGGCGGCGTCCGCCAGTACGTGGGCCAGGCGCAGATCATCGTGGTAGTCGGGCATGCCGTCACAGTATCCACAGCCACCCGCCCGGGCTACACGGCCCCGTGCGGGGTGGCGGTCCCGTCCCGGCCGTGCCCGCGGTGCGCGGACCCTTGACAGTGCCCCCGGGCGCGTCAACTCTGATGCGCAGGTCCCCGGCGTGGGAGGCGACGATGCCATCGGCGCGAGAAGCACTGCTGGAATCCGCACACTCGGTGCTCTCGACCGTGCCCTGGACGGCCGTGCGCATGGTCGACGTGGCGGCCCGGGCGGGGGTCTCCCGGCAGACCCTCTACAACGAGTTCGGCAGCAAGGACGGTCTGGCCCGCGCGCTGATCCATCGGGCGGCCGACAGCTATCTGGCCGGCGTGGAACAGGCGCTCGGCTCCGCCCGAGCGCGAGGGGAGGGGCCGGCGGAACTCGCTCGCTGGACGGTCCGGGCGGCCCGCGCGAACGTCCTGGTCAAGGCTCTGCTCACCGGTGTCTGGGGGGAGCACTTACCCAGACCGGGGAACCCGCCCGCGGACAGGCGCACCGACACGCCACTGCCCACGGCCACCGAGCTGCTCACGCTCGTCAGGGACCGTGCCGTGGCCGCGCTCGAGGGAGGATCTTCGCCGCGCGACCCCGCGGCGCTGGAGCTGAGCTGCGAGATCGCGCTCCGGCTCGCCGTCTCCTACACGCTGGTGCCGGCGCCGGCGCTCAGTGCGCGGAACCGGACAGCTGCAGACCGATCACACCGATGATCACCAGCGAGATCGACACCAGCTTGAGGGCCGAGACCACGTCGTCGAGGAAGATCATCCCGTAGATGGCCGTCCCCGCCGCTCCGATGCCCGTCCACACCGCGTACGCCGGGCCGACGTCGAGCTTCTTGAGGGCCAGCGTCAGCAGGCCGAAGCTGCCGAGGGCGAACGCGCAGAACGCGATCGTCGGCCAGAGCCGGGTGAATCCGTGCGAGAGCTTCAGGCACACGGCGAAGCCGGTCTCGAGCAGTCCAGCGACCACGACCAGCAACCACGCCATCGTCAGGTGCCTCCCACGTAGGTGATGCTTCGTCTCGCTTGCGCGATTATGCCCTTACCAACCGTGGGAGCCCGCAAACGTGCGCGAGTCGGGCGGCGCCGTGGCTCAGTCGCCCTCGCGCCGCTCCCGGGTCGCCAGCAGCCTCCGCAGGGAGTCGAGCCGTGCCGGGTCGGCGTGGCCCTCCGCGACCCACGCGTCCAGGGCGCACTCCGGCTCGTGGCCGTCGTGGGTGCAGCCACGCGGGCAGTTCTCCGTGCCCGGCTGGAGGTCGGGGAAGGCGTTGATCACCCGGGAGGGGTCGACGTGGTGCAACCCGAACGACCGTACGCCCGGGGTGTCGACCACCCAGCCGCGGCCGTCCGGCAGCGGCAGGGCGAGCGCCGACGTGGTGGTGTGCCTGCCGCGCCCCGTGACCGCGTTGACCACTCCGGTCGTCCGCCGCCGGTCCTTCGGTACCAGCGCGTTGACGAGCGTCGTCTTGCCGACCCCGGAGTGACCGACGAAGGCGGTCACCCGGTCGTTCAGCAGCTCCCGAACCCCCTCGGCGGCGTCCCCGTTCTCCAGCTCCTCGCGGCTGGTCACGACGTACGGGACACCCAGCGGGGTGTACGCCTCCAGGAGCTTGTCCGCCGAGGCCAGGTCGGACTTGGTCAGCACCAGGAGCGGGGTGAGCCCGCCGTCGTACGCCGCCACCAGACAGCGGTCGATCATGCGCGGGCGGGGCTCCGGGTCGGCGAGCGCGGTGACGATCGCCAGCTGGTCGGCGTTGGCGACGACCACTCGCTCGAACGGGTCGTCGTCGTCCGCCGTGCGGCGGAGCACCGACGTGCGTGCACCGATCCGCACGATGCGCGCCAGGGTGTCCTTGGCGCCGGAGAGGTCACCCACCAGGGAGACCCGGTCGCCCACCACTGCGGCCTTGCGGCCCAGTTCGCGGGCCTTCATGGCCGTCACCGTACGGTCCTCGACCAGGCAGGTGAGCCTGCCCCGGTCGACGGTGAGGACCATGCCGTCCTGGGCGTCCTCGTGCTTCGGGCGTGTGTGCGTACGGGGCCGGTTGCCCTTGGGGTTGGGGCGGACGCGGATGTCGTCCTCGTCGGGGTTCTTCCCGTAGCGGCGCATGTCCTCAGACCCCGCGCCTGCCGGCCGGAGCGCCGAGCGCCCCGGACGAGACGCCGACGGCGCCGGAGGGTTCCCCGAGCATGCCGGTCCACATGTCCGGGAAGTCCGGCAGGGTCTTGGCCGTCGTGCCGACGTTCTCGATCTCCACCCCGGCGACGGCGAGGCCGATGATCGCGCCGGCGGTCGCCATGCGGTGGTCGTCATACGTGTGGAAGGTGCCGCCGTGCAGCGGGCGGGGGTTGATCCGCAGGCCGTCGGCGGTCTCCGTGACGTCGCCGCCGAGTTCGTTGATCTCCTTGGTGAGCGCCGCCAGCCGGTCCGTCTCGTGCAGCCGCAGGTGGGCCACGCCGCTCAGGGTGGACGGGGAGTCCGCGAGGGCGGCGAGGGCCGCGATGCCCGGGGTCAGCTCACCGACCTCGCCCAGGTCGACGTCGATGCCGTGGACCGAGCCCGAGCCCGTGAAGGTGAGACCGCGCTCGGTCAGCTCGCACGCGCCACCCATTGCGGTGAAGATCTCGCGCAGCGCGTCACCCGGCTGGGTGGTCCGCAGCGGCCAGTCGGGGATGGTGACGCGGCCTCCGGTCACCAGCGCGGCGGCCAGGAACGGCTGGGCGTTCGAGAGGTCGGGCTCGACGGTCAGATCGCGGCCCAGCAGGGCGGAGGGGGAGACCCGCCAGACGTTCGGCTCGCCGCCCGACTCCGGCTCGTCGACCTGGGCGCCGACCGAGCGCAACATGTCGACGGTCATCCGGATGTGGGGCATCGAGGGCAGCGTCGAGCCCGTGTGGCGCACCTCCACGCCCTGGTTGAACCGGGGTGCGGACAGCAGCAGCGCGGAGACGAACTGGGAGGACGAGGAGGCGTCGATGGACACCGGTCCGCCGTCCAGCGAGCCCGCCCCGTGCACGGTCAGAGGCAGTGTCCCCCGGCCGTCGTCGTCGATCCGGGCGCCCAGGGACTTCAGCGCGCCGATCACGCCGTGCAGGGGGCGCTCGTACGACCGCGGGTCCCCGTCGAAGCGGACGGGGCCGTCCGCGAGGCAGGCCACGGGCGGCAGGAAACGCATCACCGTTCCCGCGTTGCCGACGTCCACCTGCGCCGGGCCGTGCAGACCGGCGGGGATGACCCGCCAGGCCTCGCCCGAGCCGTCCGGGCCCACACCCTCCTCGATGCCGACGCCCATCGCGCGGAGCGCCTGCGCCATCAGGAGGGTGTCGCGGGAGCGCAGCGGGCGGCGCAGCCAGCCCGGCTCGGAGGAGAGCGAGGCGAGGACGAGGGCGCGATTGGTGACCGACTTCGATCCGGGCACGGTGACGGTCGCGTCGACGGCCCCGGTCGCTCGAGGGGCGGGCCAGAGGGCGGGGTGCACGGAACTTTCGGTCATGCCCCTCACTTTAGTGGCTCAGCGCAATCCCAGATCCTGAACAAAAGGGACGAAACCGGGGGGTAATACAAGGGTGATAGAGGCGGGTTCCCGACCGCACCCGATCAGGCGGTCCTCACAGTCCGAGGAGCCAGCGTCCGCCGCCGATCAGCGAGCAGAGCGACACGGCGTGGAAGAGGAAGAGCCAGATCGCGGCCGGCGCGTGCGTCAGCCGTGCGAGCTGGTCGGCGTCGGAGTCGGGGGCGCCGCCGTACCTGCGCTTGGACTGCAGCTCGAACGCCGGGCGTACGCCGCCGAGCAGCAGGAACCAGACCACGGTGTACGCGAAGGCCGACTGGACGTCGGCCGAGGTCAGCCAGGACACCAGCAGGAAGGTCGTACCCGTGAGGATGACCGTCAGCGCCCCGTACAGATTGCGGATCATCACCAGCATCACCGCCAACAGCGCCGTCGCCAGCCACAGGAGCAGCGTGATCCGGCCGTTGGTCAGCAGCCAGGCACCGCCGAGGCCGAGCAGCGGTGGCGCCGTGTAGCCGGCCGCCGCGGTGAGGATCATGCCGATGCCGGTGGGCTTGCCGCGGCTGACGGTGAGGCCGCTGGTGTCCGAGTGCAGCCGGATGCCCGACAGCTGGCGCCCGGTGAGGAGGGCGACCAGGCCGTGCCCTCCCTCGTGCGCGATGGTGATCGCGTTGCGTGAGAGCCGCCATATGAGGTTCGGGACCACCGCGACGAGCGCCGCCGTGGCCGTGACGACCACCAGCCACTGCTCGGGCGCGGGCTGGGTTCCGAAGACGCGATCCCACAGATCGCCGAGCTCGGTGCTGTCCATGGTGAGGGCGGCTCCTTGAGGTGCTGGAGGGAATCGGCATCCACTCGGCTGGCGGGTCGTGGCAGTCTGGCACTTATGTGCGGACGGTATGCAGCGAGCCGGCGGCCGGAGGATCTGGCCGGGCTCTTCGGCGTGGAGAAATGGGAACCCACGGAGACCTTGGAGCCCGACTGGAACGTCGCGCCGACCAAGGAGGTCTACGCGGTTCTGGACCGTCCTGTTAAGGACGCGGACGACCAGCGGCCGGTTCGCCAGCTGCGTGCCCTGAAATGGGGACTCGTGCCGTCCTGGTCGAAGTCACCGGAGGGCGGCGCCCGCATGATCAACGCCCGCGCGGAGACCGTCCACGAGAAGCCGTCCTTCCGCCGACCCTTCGTGTCGAGGCGCTGCATCCTGCCCGCCGACGGCTACTACGAGTGGGTCACGGGCGCCGACGAGCGTCAGCTGGAGGAGAAGGGCAGGAAGAAGCGGCCCCGCAAGCAGCCGTACTTCGTGACGCCCGCCGACGGCTCCGTCTTCGCCATGGCGGGCCTGTACGAGTTCTGGCGCGACCGGACTCTCCCCGACGACCACCCGGGGGCCTGGTGGGTGACCTGCTCGGTGATCACCACAGAGGCCGAGACGGCGCCGCTCGCCGTCGCCCCCGTCGAGGGGCCCGCGTCGCTCTCCGACATCCACCCCCGGATGCCGCTGATGCTGACCCCGGACCGCTGGGACGACTGGCTCGACCCCTCGCTCACCGGCGTCGAGGAGCTGAAGCCGCTGCTGGAGCCGCCGCCCGGCGGGCTGATGCGGGCCTACCCGGTCGCCACCGCCGTCAGCAACGTCCGCAACAACGGCCCGGAGCTCCTGGAGGAGCTGGCCGCGCCGGAGGAGAGCACGCTCTTCTGACCCGGCAGGATGGGTGCTGTGAGCCGTACTACAGCGACAGAGCGGAAGACCGAGAGCGTCGGCACGGACGCCGGTGAGGCCAGGATCACCTGGCTCCCCGCGAAGAGGGCCCGGTTGGTGCTCGCCGTCAGCCATGGCGCCGGCGGTGGCATCGAGGCCCGTGACCTCCAGGCCCTGGCCGCCGTGCTGCCGGACCACCGGGTGACCGTGGCCCTGGTGGAGCAGCCCTGGCGGGTGGCCGGGAAGAAGCTGGCGCCCGCCCCCCGGACCCTGGACACCGGCTGGCGGGGCCTGTGGCCGGCCCTGAGGGCCCCGGGGCTTCCCGTCGTCTCCGGGGGACGCAGCGCGGGGGCCCGGGTGGCCTGTCGTACGGCGGCGGAGCTCGGCGCCCGCGCGGTCCTCGCCCTCAGCTTCCCGCTGCACCCTCCGGGCAAGCCGGAGAAGTCCCGCGCGGACGAGCTGCTCGGCGCGGGCGTCCCCACCCTCGTGGTGCAGGGCGGCCGTGACCCCTTCGGACGCCCGGAGGAGTTCCCCCCGGGGGAGCACGGGCTCGTCGAGGTGCCGTACGCGGATCATGGCTTCGCCGTACCGAAGAAGGCACCGCTGACCCAGGATCAGGCGATGGACGACCTCGCCGGTGCGGTTGCCGGGTGGCTCGACGGACTCTCCTGACGACGTTGTTCCCCTCACACTCCCGGAGCGCGCCCAGCCCCCGGGAATGCGCCATGAGGGGCGGCTGTTGTGGCTGGTGTCGGTACAGCAACGTCGTACGTGGAGAGGGAGTCCGTCGCATGGGTTCGACCATCTGCCCGAGCCGCTCGAACGCCGCAGAACTGGAGTGGACGGTGCTTCACGCGGCCAAGAGCACTCCGGCGCGCGCCCCGGGCGGAGCCGATCGACAGCCCGCCCAGAAGCAAGGTCGACTATTCTCCGATGCGAGCGGGTCCGGTTTCGGCTCCGCCACATCGTTGGAGGAGGTGGGTCCGGTCACTGGGACCGACACAGGGACCGACGACGGCCGTGCGCAGGAGACGACTGCCGAGCGCAACGCGCGCTTCGAGCGGGACGCCCTCGGATATCTGGACCAGATGTACTCGGCCGCGCTGCGCATGACGCGCAACCCCGCGGACGCCGAGGACCTGGTGCAGGAGACGTACGCGAAGGCGTACGGCTCCTTCCACCAGTTCCGTGAGGGCACGAACCTCAAGGCGTGGATGTACCGCATTCTCACCAACACCTTCATCAACTCGTACCGCAAGAAGCAGCGCGAACCCCAGCGGAGCGCCGCCGAGGAGATCGAGGACTGGCAGCTGGCACGTGCGGAGTCGCACATGTCGACCGGCCTGCGCTCGGCCGAGTCCCAGGCGCTCGACCACCTGCCGGACTCCGATGTGAAGTCCGCGCTGCAGTCGATCCCCGAAGAGTTCCGCATCGCCGTGTATCTCGCCGATGTAGAGGGCTTTGCCTACAAGGAGATCGCGGACATCATGGGGACCCCCATCGGTACGGTGATGTCACGGCTGCACCGGGGACGCCGTCAGCTGCGCGGCATGCTGGAGGACTACGCGCGTGAGCGCGGGCTCGTCCCGGCCGGAGCCGGTGAGTCGGACGACAGGAAAGGCTCGGCCTCATGAGCTGCGGAGAGCCGCACGAGACGGACTGCTCAGAGGTTCTCGATCATCTCTACGAGTTTCTCGACCATGAGATGCCCGAGGGCGACTGCACCAAGTTCGAGGTGCACTTCGAGGAGTGCTCCCCGTGCCTGGAGAAGTACGGCCTGGAGCAGGCCGTGAAGAAGCTGGTCAAGCGCTGCTGCGGACAGGACGACGTCCCGGCCGACCTGCGCTCGAAGGTGATGGGGCGGATCGACCTGATCCGTTCCGGGCACGCCGTGCCCGAGCAGGACGTGTCCGTGGGCGCCGACCGTCCGGCCACCGCCGAGTGACGGCTCTCCGTCGGCGCGCCGCGCGCTGAACCCCGGTCGTGTCACCCGAATGTGCTAATCCGGTCCGTTCGGGCCACGGTCGACCCCCAACTCGCTAGCCTGGCGCCTCCATTGACCAGGCTGGGGGCGGGCGGTTCGGGTGAGGGGCACACCGGGGGCGGCACGCGTCCACATCCTGTGCGCGGCGGTCGGCGCCGTATTCTGCGTCCTTCCCGCGCTGTCCCCGGGGGCTTCCACGCCCTGGGGCACCCTCGCGCTCCTCGCGGCGCTCTACCTGGCCTGTGAACTTCCGGGCCGCTGCCCCTTCTTCGGCAGCTCCGTGCCGATCGGTGCCGGATCGTTCTTCCCCCTGCTGCTCGCCGCGGCGTTCCTGCTGCCTCCGTCCGCCGCCGCGCTCGTCGCCGTACCCGGCGCGCTCGCGGGCCGGGTGGAGCGCCCTCCCGCCGCGGCCCGCCGCGTCTGGCGGGCCGCCCAGCTCGCGCTGACCGTGGGGGCCGCCTCATGGGCGTACGCGCGCCTGGGCGGTCCCGCCACGCTCGGCGGGGCGTCGGGAGGTGCAGCGCCCGATCTTCCGTACGCCCTCCTCCCGGCCTGTGCGGCGGCTCTCGTGTTCAGTCTGGTGCTGGCCGCGCTGGACGGTTCGATCCTCGTCACGGCCGAGCGCGTGGCCGGCAGGCACGCCTGGCGCGGACTGCCGGCCCGCTCCGTGGGGCCGCACCTGGTGCACGCGCTCGCGGGGCTGATGATGGCCGTCCTGTGGCACAGCTCCTACGGTCCGCTGTCCGCGCTGGTCGTCCTGCTGCCGATGTACATCTCCTGCTGGGTCTTCGCGCAGTACCACCGCCAGCACGCCGCTCACCGCGCCACCATCAGGGCGCTCGTCCAGGCCGTCGACATCAAGGACGGCTACACCCGAGGACACAGCGAGCGGGTCGGCCGCGCCTCCGAGCTGATCGCCCGCGAACTGGGCATGGAGGAGGACCGGATGGAAGCGCTACGCTTCGCCGGCATCCTGCACGACGTCGGCAAGCTCGGAGTCCCCACCCGGGTCCTGCGCAAGGACGGGCCGCTCACCCCGGAGGAGCGCCGTGTCATCGAGCTGCACCCGGAGTACGGCCACGAGATCGTCCGGGGCATCGGCTTCCTGGACGAGGCGCGCGCCGCGATCCTGCACCACCACGAGCGGCTCGACGGCAGCGGCTATCCGTACGGCCTCGCCGGGGACCGGATCCCCGAGTTCGCCCGGGTCGTCGCCGTCGCGGACGCCTTCGACGCGATGACCTCGACGCGCTCCTACCGGCGCGGGCGTCCCGTCCCCGTGGCCGTGGAGGAGCTGAGGCGCTGCGCGGGGAGCCAGTTCGACCCGCGCATGGTCCGCGCGCTGGCGCGTGCCCTGGAGCGCCACGGCTGGTCCGCAGCGGCCAACACGGTCACCTCGGAGGAGGAGCCGGCCGGGCTGCCGCGGCAGCGGGCGGCGCGGCCGCCCGCCACGGGGTCGCCGGACCGGCCCGGGCGGCCCCGGTGAACCCGCTCCGCCCGTCGCCGGCCGTCCGCGCGGTCCGTGGCGCCGCCCTGGTCCTCGCGGCCGTCGCGCTCGGGCACACCCTGTGGAACGGCGTCGTCGAGCCCGGCCACGCCCTCGCCTTCGGAGTCCTGGTCACCGTGGGTGAGCTGGCCCGCTGGGGCGCCCTGCCCGGTGAGCGGGAGCCCGCGCCGCTGGGAGCGGCAGGGGCACTGGCGTACGCGCTGCTCGGGCGCAGCGCGGGACAGGAGACGGCGCACGGCGTGCTCCAGGTGATCACCGTCGTCGTGGCGGCGCAGCTGCTCGCCTCCGTGCCCCACATGGCGCGGGGCAGCGGCCCGGGGCCCGACCAGGCGGCCCGCCGTGTGCTGGCCGTGGCCTTCGCCGCCGTGTGTTTCCAGCCGCTCCACCACGCCGGCCTGTCGGGGCGCTGGTTCGGCGAGGGGCCGTACTTCGCGCTGTTCCTGCTCGTGCTGCTGGTGCTCACCGCCCTCTGCGACGCCGTCCTCGCGGCTCTCACGGCCGGGACCTCCCGCCCGTACGGGCCGCAGCTCCGCGACGAACTCCGCGCGCTCAGCGGTATCGGCTCCGCGGTCTGCGCGACCGGTGCGGTGATGGCGCTCGGGGTCGCCGTCGCGGGGCTGTGGGCCCTGCCCGTCCTGTGCGTGCCGCTGCTGCTCACCCAGGTCTCGTTCCGCAGGTACGCCGCCGTCCGTACGACCTACCGGCAGACCATCGCGTCGCTGGCCCGGTCCACCGAGATCGCGGGCTACACCCCGCACGGGCACGCCCGCAGGGTGGCCGGGCTCTCGACGGCCGTCGGGCGTGAGCTCGGGCTCACCGGCCCCGAGCTGACCGTGCTGGAGTACGCGGCGCTGATGCACGACATCGGGCAGCTCTCGCTGGTCGACCCGGTGGCGGCCGGGGCGACGGCCGTCCTCCCGGCCGCCGAGCAGCGCAGGATCGCGCTGCTCGGCGGGGCGGTGGTCCGGCAGACCGGTGTGGACCCCGCGGTCGCCGTGGTGGTGGAGCAGCAGGCGGATCCGTACAGGGAACAGCAGACCTCCGCGAGGATCGTCCGTGCGGTCAACGCGTACGACGACCTGTGCGGGGAAGGCGTCAAGGGGTCCCTGCGGGCCCTGGAGCAGCTCAGGCTCGGCACCGGGCGCGACTACCAGCCACAGGTGGTGGAAGCACTGGCCAGAGTCCTGGCGCGGGGCGGTCCCGCCCCTGCCGGGGCGGGGTAACCCATGGGTAATGAGCGGGCGTCCTGCCGGGCATGGTTGGATGCGAAGAGAGCGGAAAACGAGGGTGTCCAGTCGGGACAGGCGGGAATCGTGAGGATCTTCGGGAAGGTACGGCATCGGCCGTCCGCCTCTTGGCGGCAGGCCACGGACCGCGCGTTCACGCTGATCGGCGACGGCCGGTACGAGGACGCGGGGGCGCTGCTGACGCGCGCGGCGGACCTGGAGCCCTGGCTCTCCGAGTCCTGGTTCAATCTGGCGCTGCTGCACAAGTTCCGGCACGACTGGGAACAGGCGAGGGCCGCGGGCCTGCGCGCCGTCGCCCTGCTCGACCGGGAGTCCGGGGCCCCGGACTGGTGGAACGTCGGGATCGCCGCCACCGCGCTGCAGGACTGGCCGCTGGCGCGCCGTGCCTGGCAGGCCTACGGGCTGCGGGTGCCGGGCAGCGGTCAGCACAACGCGGCGGCCAACAGCGAGCCCACGGGCATGGAGCTGGGCAGCGCTGCCGTGCGGCTCTCGCCCGAGGGGGAGGCCGAGGTCGTCTGGGGCCGCAGGCTGGACCCCGCCCGGCTGGAGGTGCTGTCGATCCCGCTGCCGTCCTCGGGACGCCGCTGGGGCGAGGTCGTCCTGCACGACGGTGTGCCGAACGGCGAGCGGATCACGGCGGCCGGGCCCTCGTACCCGGTCTTCGACGAGATCGAGCTGTGGGCGCCGTCACCCGTCCCCACCTGGGTGGTCCTCCTGGAGGCCGCCACCGAGGCCGACCGGGACGCGCTGGAGAAGCTCGCCTCGGACGCCGGTTTCGCCGCCGAGGACTGGTCGTCCTCCGTGCGGCTGCTCTGCCGCGCGTGTTCGGAGAGCCGGATGGAGAGCGACGAGGGCGACGGCGAACACCAGGACCCGCACGACCACAGTGAGCCTGGCCACCCCGGGCCCCTGGGCCACCGTACCGCCGGTGACCTCTGGGTGCCGGAGCGTGAGTGCGGCATAGCGGCCCCGGCCGGGCTGGTGCGCGGTCTGCTGGACGGCTGGGTGGCTGACAGCCCGGACAGCCGCGAGTGGCGGGATCTGGAAGAAGTCTGCTGATCCGTGCCCGTAGGCTGTACGGGCACCGATTCCGGTGCGGGTACTCACGGCTCAGGGTTGCAGGAAGGCGAACGGCGGACATGTCGCAGCAGGAGACGGACGAGCAGACCGGTGTGGACGACGAGGGATTCCTCGTGGACACCGAGGACTGCGAGGCGCGCGAGGCGGCGCACCGAGAGCGCGGCACGTCCCGCCCCATCACGGTGGTCGGCAACCCGGTTCTGCACAAGGAGTGCGCCGACGTCACCGAGTTCGACGACGAGCTGGCGCGGCTGATCGACGACATGTTCGCCAGCCAGCGGACCGCGCAGGGCGTGGGCCTCGCAGCGAACCAGATCGGCGTGGACCGCAAGGTCTTCGTCTACGACTGCCCGGACGACGACGGCGTCCGCCACGTCGGCGCGATCTGTAACCCGGTGCTGGAGGATCTCGCCCCCGAGCAGCGCAACCTCGACGACTCCAACGAGGGCTGCCTCTCCGTGCCCACGGCGTACGCCGCGCTCGCGCGCCCCGACTACGCGGTCGTGCGCGGTCAGGACGCCCAGGGCAACGCGGTGAAGGTCCGGGGAAGCGGCTACTTCGCGCGCTGCCTCCAGCACGAGACGGACCACCTGTACGGCTACCTGTACATCGACCGGCTCTCGAAGCGCGACCGCAAGGCGGCGCTGAAGGAGATGGCCGAAGGCACCCCGCGCTACGAGGTCGTCCCGAACGACTGATTCCCCTTCCTGTTCGGAGGAGGGCCCCGCCGCAGGCGGGGCCCTTTCCCGTGGCCGGGGGCGTGGGCGGACGAAAGGCTTCGTCAACCAGCGTTCTCCGTCGCGTAGTTGACGCGCGTCGACCCGTCCGCCAGGCTCGTCCCCACGCCACGCCTCTACGCCTCACCGTGCAGGGAGACCCCCATGCTCAGACGTACCGCACATCTGCTGCTCGGCCTTGTCATGACCATGGCTTTCGCCATCGGCGGCGCCGTCGTCACCGCGGGCACCGCGCAGGCCGACGGCTGTTTCACCTGGACCCGCACCCTGTCGTCCGGCGCCACCGGCAACGACGTCACCCAGCTCCAGATCCGGGTGGCCGGCTATCCGGGATACAACTCCGTGCTCGCCATCGACGGCTCCTACGGCCCCGCCACCACGGCCGCGGTCAAGCGCTTCCAGTCCGCGTACGGCCTCGCCGCCGACGGGGTCGCCGGGCCGGCCACGCAGAACAAGCTCTACGCCCTCCAGGACGACGACTGCACCCCCGTCAACTTCACCTACCCCGAGCTCAACACGTGCAACAGCACCTGGGCGGGCGGTGCGGTCGCCGCGGGAACGGCCAAGGCCAACGCCCTGAGCAGCATGTGGAAGCTGCAGGCCCTTCGGCACGCGCTGGGCGACCAGCCCCTCCGGGTCACCAGCGGCTTCAGGTCGACCTCCTGCAACTCGGCGGTCGGCGGAGCCACGAACAGCCGTCATCTGTACGGTGACGCCGTCGACCTCGGTTCCGGACCGCACTCGCTGTGCACCATCGCCCAGCAGGCCCGTAACCACGGCTTCAACGGGATCCTCGGCCCGGGCTACGCCGGGCACAGCGACCACATCCACGTGAACCAGGGGCCCAGCCACTTCTGGTCCGCCTCGCAGTGCGGCATCTGAGCGTACGCACGCGGTGACCGCACCTCGCGCGACGGAGCCCCGTCCGGGATACGCATCCGGACGGGGCTCCGTCGCGACGGGGAAGCCGGGGGGCGTCAGGCGGTGCGAGCCCGCAAGGAGGTCCCCCGCACCGTCTGGACCGCGGCGCCGTCGGACGCCCGCTCCGTGAGGCTCAGCTGCGAGACGGCGTTGCGCAGGACCAGCGACCCCGCCGTGGAGTCCAGCTGCCAGCGCTGGGTGCGTGCGGTCGCCGAGCAGGCCCCGAGCGAGAGCTCCGCCCCCACCTCCAGCGGCGCGCCCAGGTACTTCTTCCCGCGCGTGGCGTCCAGGCACAGGCCGTTCCCCGCGGAGCGGACCGTGTAATAGCCGTCGGCGGTCGCCGTCAGCGTCCAGGTGGCGGCGCCGCCCCTGGCCAGCCCGGCTCCCGCGTCCGCCGTCGGGGCCAGCGACTTCGGGCCCGCGGTCAGCCGGTAGGTACCGTCGGGGAGAGGGGTGCGGTCGGTGTTCGACCAGCCGGGGGCGTGGCCCGCCTTCCGCGCCAGGGCTTCGAAACCGGCGTACGTCCCGCTGGGTTTCGGGCCGCCCCAGGTGGCCTGGGCGATGAAGCGCAACGGCATGAAGGTCTTCTCCTCGACCTCGTTCTCCGTCTCGGCGGACGCGGTGTCCGGCCACAGGCTGATCTTGGCACCGGTGAGGTTGTCGGCGCCGGCGGGCAGCGTCTGCCCCTCGAAGCGCAGCGGCGTCCAGTCGCTCTCGTACAGCTTCTGGGTCTGCATGGTGTACCCGCCGCGCACCAGGTAGAGCGCGTAGGCGGAGTTCATGACCGGGCGGCCCTCGGCGAGCAGGGCGGACGGCTGCTGGACGGCGCCGCCGCCGAGCCAGTGCTCCACGGTGATGTCACGGTCCAGCGGGACGACGGTGTTCCTGCCCAGCAGCCCGTCGTTCCAGATGCGCAGGGACCGGCCGTCGGCCTTCACATGGGCGTTGACCTGGTTGATGAAGTCGACGAACAGGTCGTCGGGGGTGGCGTCCTCACCGAACCTCGCGACCGCCGCGGCCCCGAGCTGCGGATGGTCGGGGTAGGAGGAGCCGATCATGTACTCGTCCGCGCCCATGTGCCAGACGTCGCCGCCCCACACCTCGAGCGCCTCGTCGACCAGCGAGGTGTAGTACTCCAGGGCCTCGGGCCGGGAGATGTCGAGCCTGGGCGGGGAGGAGGTACCGGACCTGTCCTTGAGCTGGAGCTCAGGGTGGTTCTCCAGGTAGGTGTCCATGTGGCCCGGGGAGTTGATCTCCGGGATCAGCTCGATGTGGTACTTCTTCGCCATCGCGACCAGGGTGCGGACCTGGTCCTTGGTGTAGTAGCCCCAGAACGCCGATTCCGGGTCGACGTCGCTCCTGACCTTGGCCTCGATCCAGAGCTGGTTGAGCTTCTGGGACGCCATGTCCTTCATCAGCCGCTCGAACCACGGGATGGAGACGTTGACGTAGCAGGCGCAGACACCGACCCCGCGCTCCCGGTAGGCGGGCACGTCGGTCGCCGAGCCCCGGGTGGCGCGGCCGTCGTCGTCGAGCAGCTGGAGGACGGTCCGGGTCCCGTAGAACACACCGGTCGAGGTCGCGCCCGTGACGGTGACCCGGTCGCCCACGACCAACCGGTAGCCCTCCGGTCCCAGTTCGTCCTTCAGGGACGGTTCCTGGCGGAGCACGATGTCGCCGCGGCGGTCCGCACCGCCGTCGGAGACCGGCGGCCGGGCCGTCAGCTCACCCGCGAAGCGGCGGGCGTCGGCGGCCGTGCGGGCGTCGGCTCTGCCCTGCGTGACGATCCGGGCCCGGCCCGTGAGGGTGAACTCCCCCTCGCCGCCCTGCCAGTCACGCAGGGTGGGCAGCACCTGGGGCGGAGGAGCGGCGGCCGGGGCCTCATCGGCTCCCGCACTCTGCCAGGGCAGCAGTGCGGCGGCGAGCGCGGCCACCACCGCCACGGCGGTCCTTCGTCCTGCCTTGTGTATGTCCATGCGCCAGACCATCGTCCGCCGCCCGGGCAGCAGTCCATGGACGGGCCCGGGCGGTGCTTGGACAATCGGCCGGACGCCGGATCACGTACGGATCAGGCGACTTCCCGCATCAGGGCCGGGCCGCGGAAGGTGCGGCGGTAGGCGTTGGGGGTCGTGCCCAGCGACCGTACGAACTGGTGGCGCAGCGCCGCCGCGGTTCCGAATCCGGTCTGTCCCGCGATCGTGTCCATGGTCTCGTCCGAGGTCTCCAGCAGGTGCTGTGCCAGCAGCACGCGCTGCCGGAGCAGCCAGCGGTACGGCGTGGTGCCGGTCTCCTGCTGGAAGCGGCGGGCGAAGGTCCGGGGAGACATATGGGTCTGGGCGGCCAGCTGTTCGACGGTCATCTCCTGGTCGAGGTGGCGCTCCATCCAGGCGAGCGTCTCGCCGACGGTGTCGCACCGGGTGCGGGGCAGCGGACGCTTGATGTACTGCGCCTGGCCGCCGTCCCGGTGCGGGGGGACCACCATGCGGCGCGCCAGGGCGTTCGCGACGGCGGGCCCGTGCGCCTGGCGCACCAGGTGCAGGGCGGCGTCGATCCCGGCGGCCGTGCCGGCCGACGTGATGACCGGGCCCTCGTCCACGTAGAGCACGTCCGGCTCCACATGGGCCTCGGGGAAGCGGCGGGCCAGTTCGTCGGAGTGCCGCCAGTGCGTGGTGCAGCGGCGGCCGTCGAGCAGTCCGGCGGCGCCGAGGACGAAGGCGCCGGAGCAGACGCTCAGCACCCGGGCGCCACGCTCCACGGCCCGGCGCAGGGCATCGAGGACCTCCTCGGGGTACTCCCGGTCGATGAAGTGACCCCCGGCGGGGACGGCGATGAGGTCGGCCTCCTCCAGGCGCTCCGGTCCGTGGGGGATGCCGAGGGTGAACCCTGCGTGGGTCCGCAGGACCGGGCCTTCCGCGGACACGACGGCGAAGTCGTGCACAGGGAGGCCGTCCTCGGAGCGGTCGAGGCCGAACACCTCGCACAGGACGCCGAGTTCGAAGGGATGGACCTCGTCCATCAGCAGGACGGCGACATTGTTCAGCATGACGGCAGTGTGGCAGCAATTCGATGGTGTGTGACAGTCCTGCCACTGACCAAATCCTGGCGCGCGGACGACAGTAGAGCCATGAACACATTCCTGAGCTACCTGGCCACAGCCGCACTTTTCGCCCTCGTCCTGCTGCCCGCCCTTCTCGGCCTCGCACGGGAGCGCCGGATCGACCGCGAACTGAGGGACGCGCAACGGGGCCGAGGGGACACACCCCCGGAAACGGCAGGCGCCGCGCAGCCGCTCACGGCCACGCGGCGCCCGTACATCAGGTCCTGGGCGCGGATCTAGAAGTCGTCGTCGAAGCCGACGGACCCCTCCACCGCCACCTGGTACGCGGAGGGACGCCGTTCGAAGAAGTTCGTCAGCTCCTGTACCCCCTGGAGCTCCATGAACGAGAACGGGTTCTCGGAACCGTAGAGCGCGGGGAAGCCGAGCCGGGTGAGCCGCTGGTCGGCGACGCACTCCAGGTACTGGCGCATCGACTCGGTGTTCATCCCCGGCAGGCCCTCGCCGCACAGATCGCGGCCGAACTGCAGCTCCGCCTCGACGGCCTCCTTCAGCATGTCGGTGACCTGCTGCTGGAGTTCGTCGTCGAAGAGGTCCGGCTCCTCCTTGCGGACGGTGTCCACGACCTCGAAGGCGAAGTTCATGTGCATCGTCTCGTCACGGAACACCCAGTTGGTGCCCGTGGCGAGCCCGTGCAGCAGACCGCGCGAGCGGAACCAGTAGACGTAGGCGAACGCGCCGTAGAAGAACAGCCCCTCGATGCAGGCGGCGAAGCAGATCAGGTTGAGCAGGAAGCGCCGGCGGTCCGCCCTCGTCTCCAGCCGCTCGATCTTCTCGACCGAGTCCATCCAGCGGAAGCAGAACTGCGCCTTCTCGCGGATCGAGGGGATCTCCTCGACCGCGTCGAAGGCCGCCGCGCGGTCCTCCGGGTCGGGCAGATAGGTGTCGAGCACCGTCAGATAGAACTGGACGTGCACGGCCTCCTCGAACAGCTGACGCGACAGGTAGAGCCGCGCCTCGGGCGAGTTGATGTGCTTGTAGAGCGTCAGCACCAGGTTGTTGGAGACGATCGAGTCACCCGTCGCGAAGAACGCGACCAGCCGGCCGATCATGTGCTGCTCACCGGGTGAGAGCTTGGCGAGGTCGGCGACGTCGGAGTGCAGGTCGACCTCCTCCACCGTCCAGGTGTTCTTGATCGCGTCCCGGTAGCGCTCGTAGAAGTCCGGGTAGCGCATGGGGCGCAGGGTCAGTTCGAAGCCCGGGTCGAGCAGGTTCTTGTTCTCGGACGTGGTCATTACTGACAGGCCTCGCAGGACTCGGGGTTTTCGAGGGAGCAGGCGATCGCGTCCGCGTCGGGGGCGGAGGCCTGCTGTACGGGAATCGGGGCGGCGGTGGCGGCCGTCCCGGATGCCGCGCGGGCGATCCGGGTCGCCGGGCGCGACCGCAGGTAGTACGTCGTCTTCAGCCCCTGCTTCCAGGCGTACGCGTACATCGAGGAGAGCTTGCCGATCGTCGGCGTCTCCAGGAACAGGTTGAGCGACTGGCTCTGGTCGAGGAACGGCGTACGGGCCGCCGCCATGTCGATCAGGCCGCGCTGCGGGATCTCCCACGCGGTGCGGTACAGCGCCCGTACGTCCTCGGGGATCCAGGCGAAGCCCTGCACGGAGCCGCTCGCCTCGCGCAGCGCCTCCCGGGTCCGCGCGTCCCAGACGCCGAGCCTCTTCAGCTCGTCCACCAGGTAGGCGTTGACCTGGAGGAACTCCCCGCTGAGCGTCTCGCGCTTGAAGAGGTTGGAGACCTGCGGCTCGATGCACTCGTACACCCCGGCGATCGAGGCGATCGTCGCTGTCGGCGCGATGGCGAGCAGCAGGGAGTTGCGCATGCCGGTCTTCGCGATCCGGGAGCGCAGCGCGTCCCAGCGCTCGGGCCAGTTCAGCTCGGTGTCGTAGTGGTCGGGGTGCAGCACACCGCGCGCCGCGCGCGTCTCGGACCAGGCGGGCAGTGGGCCCGACCGCTCGGCCAGGTCGCACGAGGACTCGTACGCGGCGAGCATGATCCGCTCGGAGATCTTCGTGGACAGCGCGCGGGCCTCGGGGGAGTCGAAGGGCAGGCGCAGCTGGAAGAAGACGTCCTGGAGACCCATCGCGCCCAGGCCCACCGGGCGCCAGCGGGCGTTGGAGCGGCCCGCCTGCCCGGTCGGGTAGAAGTTGATGTCCACCACGCGGTCGAGGAAGGTCACCGCCGTACGGACGGTGGCGTCCAGCCGCTCCCAGTCGATGGTGCCGTCGGCGACGAACGAGCCGAGGTTGACCGACCCGAGGTTGCAGACGGCCGTCTCGCCGTCGTCGGTGACCTCCAGGATCTCGGTGCAGAGGTTCGAGGAGTGGACGACGCGGCCCGGTTCGGCGGTCTGGTTCGCCGTGCGGTTGGAGGCGTCCTTGAACGTCATCCAGCCCTGTCCGGTCTGCGCGAGGGTCCGCATCATCCTGCCGTACAGCTCACGGGCCGGCATGGTCTTGCGGGCCAGCCCCCTGGCCTCGGCGGCACGGTACGCGGCGTCGAACTCGTCGCCCCACAGGTCCACGAGCTCGGGGGCGTCGGCGGGGGAGAACAGCGACCACTCCGTGTCCGCGTCGACGCGGCGCATGAACTCGTCCGGGATCCAGTGCGCCAGGTTGAGGTTGTGCGTACGCCGCTGGTCCTCACCGGTGTTGTCGCGCAGCTCGAGGAACTCCTCGATGTCCGCGTGCCACGTCTCCAGGTAGACCGCTGCGGCACCCTTGCGGCGGCCCCCCTGGTTCACCGCGGCGACCGAGGCGTCGAGCGTCTTCAGGAACGGCACGATGCCGTTGGAGTGCCCGTTCGTGCCACGGATGAGTGAACCCCGGGCGCGGATGCGGGAGTACGAGAGCCCGATACCGCCCGCGTGCTTGGAGAGGCGCGCCACCTGGTGGTAGCGGTCGTAGATCGAGTCCAGCTCGTCCAGCGGCGAGTCCAGCAGGTAGCAGGACGACATCTGCGGGTGGCGTGTGCCGGAGTTGAAGAGGGTGGGGGAGGAGGGCAGGTAGTCGAGCCGGTTCATCAGGCCGTACAGCGCGGCCACTTCCTCCAGAGCCCGCTCGGAGGTGTCCTCGGCGAGACCGGCGGCGACGCGCAGCATGAAGTGCTGCGGGGTCTCGACGACGTCGCGGGTGAGCGGGTGGCGCAGCAGGTACCGGCTGTGCAGCGTCCGCAGCCCGAAGTAGCCGAAGCGGTCGTCCGCGCCGTCGGCGAGCGCCTGGTCGACGAGCGCGTCGAGTGCGGCGGCGTGCAGGGTGACGAACTCGGCCGTACGGTCCGCGATCAGGCCCTCGCGATGTCCGACGGCGACCGACGCGGAGAAGGAGACAGCGCCCTGTCCGGCGGCCTCGTCCGCGATGGCCCGGGTGAGGAGCCGGGCGGCGAGCCGGGAGTAGGCGGGGTCCTCGGAGATCAGGCCGGCGGCGGCCTCGGTGGCCAGCGAGCGCAGCTCGGCCTCGTCCGACCGGGCGTTGCGGCCGCGCAGTGCGGCGGCGGCCACCCGTCCGGGGTCGGTGTCGGGCAGATCGGCGGTGAGACCGGTCAGGGTCCGCAGCAGTGCGGTCCCGGGCGCGTCGGTCGTGCGGCCTTCGGATTCCGTGGCTGAAACCGGGTCGGCTGGCGCGATGGTCACTGGGGGCTATCCCTCGCTCGGCTCAGGGCCTGCGGGAGCGGGGCAGCCGGGCACGGCGGCACCCGGGGAAGGGCAGCACGGCGCACGGCGTCCACCGGCCCTCCGCGGGGCCCGGACGTCTCGGCGTCCGGTTCGGTCGAGCCGGACGCACTGTCGACAGGTCTTCGGACTTCGGGGTGCGGATAAGCACACCGATCACACCGTTGCGGGACAGTTCCGGATTCTCACCGGATTCCCCTGCGGCGACAGCGAGGTCGAGCATACATGTGGGGGCTGCTGATTGAAGAAGCCCCCACATCTTGTGTCGTGAAGGGTCAGAGCTCCAGGCGGAATGTCAGGAGCGCGAGCCCCGGCAGGGGGTACCAGTCCCGCTCCGGAGTCCGTACGAAGCCGAGGCGGCGATATATCCGATGGGCGCCCAGCATGGCGGACTGCGTCGACAGGACGATCCCGGAGAGCCCTCCGGCGGCCCGCGCCCGCTCGATACAGGCCCGTACGAGCGCCTCGCCCGCGCCCCGCCCACGGGCCTCCGGCGAGACGGCCAGCATCCGGAACTCGGCCTCGTCCTCCCCGGCGATGTCCGCCCACGGACTGCCGGGCTCGACGTAGGTGACACCACCCAGCAAGCGGCCGTCGGCGTCCAGCGCGACCAGCACCTCGGCCTCGGCAGCTCGCCGACCGACCGCGCGGAGCTGTTCCAGATAGGGGTCGTCGGCGCCGAAGTCCAGGAGTCCGTCGCCCAGATACGCCTGCGCGGTGATCTCGCCCAGCTCCTCGAACTGAGCGGGCAGGGCCGGCCTGATCGATACGTCCATGGGCGGCAGTCTGCACCAGGCCGCGGGTGCGGCGCGCCCCGGTTTCGGAGGGCCGACGGCCGGGGCGGGTCCTGATACGACTCCGTCCCGGCAGGTGGACCCTGCCGGGACGGACGTCCTGCGGTCGGAGCGACCGCTGTGGGATCAGTGGCCGCCAGGGGCGCCCGCCGTGGCCGGCGGGAGCTCGACCTTGACGCCGGGGTCGCCCGCGTCCGCCGTGTAGTCGGACGGGGAGGTCTCGTCCACACCGGCCGGCGCCTTCACCGCGTTGAGGACGACGGTCAGCACGAGCACGACGACGACGTTCAGCACGAACGCGGTGAGACCGATGTAACCTATCTCGCCGATGCCCGGGATCTCCTTCGAGGACCCGCCGAAGTGCTTCTGGGTCGGGCTGGCGACGCCGTACGCGGCCACCGTGCCGTAGATCATGCCGACCGCCCAGCCCGCGATCAGTGCCCAGCGGTGGAACCACCGGGTGAACAGACCGCCCACCAGGGCCGGCATCGTCTGGAGGATCCAGATACCGCCCAGCAGCTGGAAGTTGATCGCGACCGTCTTGTCCATGGTGAGGACGAAGGCGAGTGCGCCGACCTTGACCAGCAGCGAGACCAGCTTGGAGACCTTGGTCTCCTGCGCCGGGGTCGCGTCGGGTTTGATGAAGTCCTTGTAGATGTTGCGCGTGAAGAGGTTCGCCGCGGCGATCGACATGATCGCGGCCGGCACGAGGGCACCGATTCCGATCGCGGCGAAGGCCACGCCCGCGAACCAGTCGGGGAACATGTTCTCGAACAGCTGGGGGATCGCGAGCTGCCCGTTGTCCACCTTGATCCCGGCGGCGATCGCCATGAATCCGAGCAGGGCCAGCAGACCCAGCATCAGCGAATACAGCGGGAGGATCGTGGTGTTGCGCCGGATCACCTCACGGCTGCGGCTGGAGAGCGTCGCCGTGATCGAGTGCGGGTACATGAAGAGGGCCAGCGCCGAGCCCAGAGCCAGCGTGGCGTACACCCACTGGCCGGAGGCGCCGGGGGCGAGTCCGGCCACCGGTTTGCCGGCCGCCTCGTTGGCGGCGGAGAACTTCTCGCCGGCCGCGGCGAAGATGTTGTCGAACCCGCCCAGCTTGATCGGGATGTAGATGATCGCCACGGCGATGACGAGGTAGATCAGGCCGTCCTTGACGAACGCGATCAGTGCCGGCGCGCGCAGCCCCGAGGAGTAGGTGTACGCGGCGAGGACGGCGAAGGCGATGAGCAGCGGCAGGTCCTTGATGAACCAGTGCGTGTTCTCGCCGCCGCCGACGCCCATGACGTCCAGGACGGCCTGGATGCCGACCAGCTGGAGCGCGATGTACGGCATCGTGGCGAGGATGCCGGTGACGGCGACCGCCAGCGAGAGCCCCTTCGAGCCGAAGCGGCCACGGACGAAGTCCGAGGTGGTGACGTAGCCGTGCTTGTGCGACACCGACCACAGACGCGGCAGGAAGGTGAAGATCAGGGGGTACACGAGGATCGTGTACGGGACGGCGAAGAAGCCGGCCGCGCCCGCCGCGTAGACCGCCGCGGGCACCGCGACGAAGGTGTACGCCGTGTAGAGGTCGCCGCCGAGCAGGAACCAGGTGACCCAGGTGCCGAACGACCGCCCGCCCAGGCCCCATTCGTCGAGGCTGGCCTCGTTCTCGGCCTTGCGCCAGCGCGCGGCCATGAAGCCGATGACCGTGACGGCCAGGAAGAAGAAGATGAATACGGCGAGTGCGACGCCGTTCACGCCGTCCTTCATGCTGACGCACCCCCCTTGCGGGCGCGCTGGTCACGCTGCCACAGCTTGTACGCGATCATGGTGAGAGCGGTCGAGATGAGCACCCACAGCATCTGGTACCAGTAGAAGAACGGGATGCCTATGAAGGTCGGATCGACCTTCGCGTACGACCCGACCCAGAGCATCGCCACGAACGGAGCGATCAGGCAGAGCCCGATGACCACCCTCATGGGTGTCACTGTCGGTGCTGTCGGTGGGTTCGCATCGGTATCTTCTGGCATGTGGCGACTCCGTCCCCTCGCTGATCACCTGGTGTAATGCGCAGGAAATCTAAGCGAATGCCCCGTCCACCGTCACCCCTGTCCGCATTGCGGTCCTGCAACGGTCCGGTGTCGCCCGAAATGCCTGATCCCCCTGTGTGTGCAGGGGGATCAGGCATTTCGGGGCACCGAAAGTGCTCAGTCCGTGGGACGCTTCAGACGGGCGACGAACTTGTACCGGTCGCCCCGGTACACCGAGCGCACCCACTCCACCGGTTCGCCCCCTCCGTCGATCGAATGCCGGGACAGCATGAGCATCGGGAGACCGACGTCCGTGCCGAGCAGTCCCGCCTCGCGCGGCGTCGCGAGCGAGGTCTCGATGGTCTCCTCCGCCTCGGCGAGCCGGACGTCGTACACCTCGGCCAGCGCGGTGTAGAGCGAGGTGTACTTCACCAGTGAACGGCGCAGCGCGGGAAAGCGCTTGGCCGAGAGGTGGGTGGTCTCGATGGCCATCGGCTCACCGCTGGCGAGCCGGAGCCGCTCGATCCGCAGCACCCGGCCGCCCGTCGTGATGTCCAGCAGCCCGGCGAGCGTGTCGTCCGCCGTGACGTAGCCGATGTCCAGCAGCTGGGAGGTGGGTTCCAGGCCCTGGGCACGCATGTCCTCGGTGTACGAGGTGAGTTGCAGGGCCTGGGAGACCTTCGGCTTGGCGACGAAGGTGCCCTTGCCCTGGATGCGCTCCAGCCGGCCCTCGACCACCAGCTCCTGGAGGGCCTGACGCACCGTGGTGCGAGAGGTGTCGAACTCCGCCGCCAGGGTCCGTTCGGGCGGCACCGGGGTGCCGGGCGGCATGGTGTCCGTCATTTCGAGGAGATGGCGCTTGAGCCGGTAGTACTTCGGGACGCGTGCCGTGCGCGCTCCCGCACCGGTCTCGCTCGTACTGCTGCCCCCGTCGGCACCCATGGCCCGCCTTCCCGACTGCTGCGTTGCTGCCGTCACCGGCTCCTCCGTCTGTCGCGGCTCACATGGTGGCACGGTCCGGTCACGGGTCGTCGCCCTCCCTCAGGTGTCGGTCCGATAACGGACGCGAGTGCACTTCTTATACACCCTTGACACCCCTAAAGGTCTAGGCCAAGCTCCCGGTACTGGTCTAAACCATTAAAGACCAGGTCCCAGACCCACAGGTAGCGCCAGGCGTACGTCTTCGCGGTGGGCGGGGGGTTGCTGGTATCCCTGAGGAGGGTGTGGCATGAAGCGCAAGCTCATAGCGGCAGTAGGCGTCGCAGCGATGATGACCGGAATCGCGGCGTGTGGTGGGGACAGTGGCGACAACGCTTCGAAGGACCCGAAGGACCGTACCGAGAGCCTGACGGTCTGGCTCATGGTCGACGCGCAGAGCACCTGGCCGGAACTGGTCAAGGACGTCAACGCGCAGTTCAAGAAGAAGTACCCGAAGGTCAAGGTCGACGTCCAGTACCAGCAGTGGGCGGACAAGGCCAAGAAGCTCGACACCGCGCTCGGTGGTGACAAGTTCCCGGACGTCGTCGAGCTCGGCAACACCGAGACGATGCAGTACATCCTCAACGGCGCGCTGGCCGAGATCGACCCCAAGAAGTACGACAACTCGGATACCTGGATCAAGGGTCTGAAGGACACCTGCACCTTCGAGGGCAAGCAGTTCTGCGTGCCTTACTACGCGGGCGCCCGTGTCGCGATCTACAACAAGGACATGCTCAAGAAGGGCACCGGCAGCGACGCCCTCCCGCAGACCGAGGACGAGATGCTCGCCGCACTCGACAAGGTCTCGGCCGAGTACGGCAAGAAGGACAAGCGCTTCTCGTCCCTCTACCTGCCGGGCCGTTACTGGTACGCGGCCATGTCCTACGTCGCGGGCTACGGCGGCTCCATCGCCGAGTACGACGAGGGCGCGAAGGAGTGGAAGGGCAACCTCTCCTCGCCCGAGTCCCAGAAGGGCATCGAGCACTTCGTCAACCTGGTCAAGAAGTACAACAAGGCCGACCAGACCAAGGACGAGCAGGACCACGCCAACGTCATGGCCAACGAGAAGGCGGCCCTGATCTACGGCAACGGCTGGGAGGCCGGCTCCGTCGTCGACGGCGCCAACAACGGCAACCCGAAGCTCGAAGGCAAGATCGGCACGGCCGGCATGCCCGGCCCGAACGGCAAGGCTCTCCCGTCCTTCATCGGTGGTTCGGACCTCGCGGTGACCGCCAAGTCCAAGGTCACCGACCTGGGCGAGGAGTGGGTCTCCCTCTTCACCAGTGAGAAGTCGCAGGAGGTGCTCACCTCCAAGAACATCCTCCCGAACAACGAGAAGCAGCTCGAGCCGCTGAAGTCCAAGCCGGAGACGGCCGCCGTCGCCAACGCGGTGCCGGACGCCTGGTTCACGCCGATCGCGCCGGGCTGGACCTCCATCGAGAAGGAGGAGGTCCTGGAGAACATGCTTCTGGAGATCCTCAAGGGCGGTTCGGTGGCCGACGCGGCCAAGAAGGCCGACGACAAGATCAACGAACTGATCAACAAGTAGTCCCCGGGCCTTCGGCTCTCCAGGCGGGGGTCCGGCGAACACCGGGCCCCCGCCCCCTTTTTTCTCAGGTAGAACGCCGTGATTCCCGGGTGCAGATCCCCGGAATCCCGATGGAAGGTCAGTCACGTGACTGCTGCCGACACCAAGGCCGCCGGTCCACCGGTCCCCGTACCGAGTGTCCCGGAGAAGACCGGGACCTCGTCCTCCGAGCAGGGAACCGCCGGGCCGCGCCCGAAGAAGCGGCGGAAGAAGGGTGAACTCCTCCCCTACCTCCTGATCCTGCCGGCGATCCTGGCGATCGCCGCCGTCTACGTCTACCCGCTGGTCAAGACCGTGATCATGTCCTTCCAGGACCTGGGACGGGCGGCCCTCTGGGGCAACGGCGAGGCCCCGTGGGTCGGCTTCGAGCAGTTCACCAACATCCTCGGCGACCCGGAGTTCTGGTCGGTCGTCGGGAGAACCGTCGTCTTCATGACCGTCTGCGTCGTGCTGACCATGGGCCTCGGCCTGCTCATCGCCCTGATGATGCTGAAGGTCTCCACCTGGGTGCGGCTCGTCCTCACGGTGGCGCTGATCGCCGCCTGGTCCATGCCGCTCATGGTCGCCGCGTCGGTCTTCCGCTGGCTCTCCGACTCCGACTACGGCCTGATCAACACGCTGCTCGCCGACATCACGGGCAACGAGGACCGGTGGCTCGGCCACAACTGGTTCCTCGACCCCTGGCAGGGCTTCGGCATCATCACGCTCCTGGTCGTCTGGGGCGCCATCCCGTTCGTCGTGATCACGATGTACGCGGCCCTCACCCAGGTCCCCAGGGAGCTGGAGGAGGCGGCCGCCCTCGACGGAGCCACCGCGTTCGGCGTCTACCGTTACGTGACCTGGCCCGTCATCAAGCCGGTCTTCACCATGGTCGCCACGCTCTCGGTCATCTGGGACTTCAACGTGTTCGGCCAGATCTGGCTGCTGCGCGGCAACAAGCCCGAGCCCGAGTACGAGACCCTCGGCCTCTACTCCTTCTCCAAGGCGTTCGAGTCCACCTCCTTCAGCCAGGGCAGCGCGATCGCACTGATCACCGTCCTGATGCTCTCCGGCGTCGCCGTGTACTACCTGCGCCAGCTGATCAAGACGGGAGAGGTCGAATGAGCACCTCCACGCCCACGAACACGCCGGCCCAGGTCCTGCGGCCCGACCGTAAGAGGAACCGCCTCGGCTACAACATCCTGGCGCTGGTCACGGCCGGGGTCATGGCCTTCCCCGTGTACTGGCTGATCGTCAGTTCGCTGCGCCCCAACCACGAGATCCGGTCCTACGACCAGACCCTGTGGCCGTCCTCCCTCACCTTCGACAACTTCGCGCGCGCGGTGAAGCAGGACAACTTCTCCACCGCCATCCAGTCGAGTCTCATCGTCTCGGTCACGGCGGTCGTCGGCGGCATGATCATCGCGACCCTCGCGGCGCTCGCCATCGGACGCTTCCGCTTCTTCGGACGGAAGGCGCTGATGATGGTCATGATCCTGGTCCAGATGCTGCCCCCGACCGCGATGCTGATCCCGATCTACCTCCAGCTCAACGCGATGGGAGGCATCGACGAGTACTGGGGACTCATCGTCGTCTACCTGGTCTCCACGCTGCCCTTCGCGACCATCATGATCCGCGGATTCGTGATCAACATCCCCGTGGAGCTCGAGGAGTCCGCGATGGTGGACGGCTGCACCCGCATGCAGGCCTTCCGCCGGGTCATCTTCCCGCTGCTGGCGCCGGGTCTCGCTGCCGCGTCCATCTTCGCCCTGGTCAACGCGTGGAACGAGTACCTGTTCGCGTACATCCTGATCAACGACAACTCCAAGTACACGCTCAACGTGTGGCTGATGACCTTCACGACGGAACGCGGTACGGACTACGGCGCGCTGATGGCGGCCTCCACACTCATCTCCATCCCGGTCGTCATCTTCTTCATGATCATCCAGGGGAAGATGGCCACGGGGCTCACCTCAGGCGCCGTGAAGGGATAACGCAGCCCCATGACCACCCTCGTATCCACCATGGACACCGTCACCCGCGACGCGCTCGCCGTGCTCCAGCCCGGCTTCACCGGGACGACCGCCCCGGACTGGCTCCTGCGCAGGGTCGGGGAAGGCCTGGCCTCCGTCGGGCTGTTCGGCCGGAACATCCATTCGCCCGAGCAGCTCTCCGGGCTCACCGCCCGGCTGCGTGCCGAGCGCGACGACGTACTCGTCGCGATCGACGAGGAGGGCGGCGACGTCACCCGGCTGGAGGTCCGCAACGGCTCGTCCTTCCCCGGCAACCTCGCTCTCGGCGCGGTGGACGACACCGACCTGACCAGGGCCGTCGCCCGGGAGCTCGGCCGTCGGCTGGCCGAGTGCGGGGTCAACCTCAACTGGGCGCCGTCCGCCGACGTCAACTCCAATCCGGGCAACCCGGTCATCGGCGTACGCTCCTTCGGCGCCGGCACAGGGCTCGTCGCCCGCCACACCGCCGCGTACGTCGAGGGTCTCCAGTCCGCCGGTGTCGCCGCGTGCACCAAGCACTTCCCGGGACACGGCGACACCGCGGTCGACTCGCACCACTCGCTACCCCGCATCGATGTGGACCTGGACACCCTGCACGCCCGTGAGCTGGTGCCTTTCCGGGCGGCCATCGCAGCGGGTTCCAAATGTGTGATGAGTGCCCATATCCTGCTCCCCGCACTCGACCCGACCCGGCCCGCGACTCTGAGCCCCCAGATCCTCACCGGTCTGCTGCGCGAGGAGCTGGGCTACGACGGGCTGATCGTCACCGACGGCATGGAGATGGACGCCATCGCCGGCACGTACGGCATCGAGCGCGGTTCCGTCCTCGCCATCGCCGCGGGCGCCGACGCCATCTGTGTCGGCGGCGGGCTGGCCGACGAGGGCACCGTGCTGCGGCTGCGCGACGCGCTGGTGACGGCGGTGCGGACCGGCGAACTGCCCGAGGAGCGGCTGGCCGACGCGGCCGCACGTGTACGGGCCCTCGCGTCCTGGACGCAGGGGGCCAGGGGGGCTGCCCCGGAGCCGGGCGCGGACACGCAGGAGGGGACCGCGCCCGGCCCCGGAGCCGATATCGGGCTGGTCGCGGCCCGACGGGCCGTGACGGTCACGGGCACCGCCGAGCCCCTGCGCGAGCCGGCCTACGTCGCGGCCTTCACCCCGGTCGCCAACATCGCGGTCGGCGACGAGACCCCGTGGGGGGTCGCGGCCGAGCTGACCCGGATCCTGCCCGGCACGGAGACGGACACCTACAGCACCGCGAGCACCCCGCCGGCCGCCGAGGTGCTGAGGGTGGCGGGGGAGCGGCGCATCGTCGCCGTCGTCCGTGACGTGCACCGCCACGCGTGGATGCGTGAGGCCCTGGACGCCGTGCTCGCCGCCCGTCCCGACACGGTCGTGGTCGAGATGGGCCTGCCCTACGCGCCGCCCCGAGGCGCCCTGCACATCGCCACGCACGGCGCGGCGCGCGTCTGCGGGGTCGCGGCCGCTGAGGCGCTCACGGGCACGGGCTCCTGAGCCCGGGGGAGTGACGCGCGAGGGCCGGGCCACCGTCACAGGTGCCCGGCCCTCACGCGTGCGGGGCTCTACAGGCCCTGCCACCGCGGTTTCGCCGCGTACGTGGCGCGGAAGTAGTCCGCCAGCTTCAGCTTGGACGCCGCGGCCTCGTCCACCACCACCGTGGCGTGCCGATGCAGCTGGAGCGCCGAGGCCGGCACGACCGAGGCGACCGGGCCCTCGACCGTCCGGGCGACCGCGTCGGCCTTGCCCGCGCCGGTGGCGAGCAGGATCGGGTGGCGCGACTCCAGGATCGTGCCGATGCCCTGGGTGATGACGTGCCGAGGCACCTGCTCGATGTCGTCGTCGAAGAAGCGCGCGTTGTCGATCCGCGTCTGCTCGGTCAGCGTCTTGATGCGGGTGCGGGAGGCGAGCGAGGAGCACGGCTCGTTGAAGCCGATGTGCCCGTCGGTGCCGATGCCGAGCAGCTGGAGGTCGACGCCGCCCGCCTCGGCGAGCGCCTTGTCGTACTCGTCGCAGGCCGCCTGGACGTCCTCGGCGGTGCCGTCCGGGCCCATGAAGGACTTCTCGGACAGGCCGAGCGGTTCGACGACCTCGCGCAGCACGACCGAGCGGTACGACTCGGGGTGGCCCGCCGGCAGCCCGACGTACTCGTCGAGCTGGCAGATGCGGGCGCGCGAGGCGTCCACGGCGCCGGAGCGGACCTTCGCGGTGAGGGCCTGGTAGATGGGCAGCGGGGTCGAGCCGGTGGCCACGCCGAGCAGGGCGTCGGGCTTGCTGCTCAGCAGGGACGCGATGGCCTCCGCGATCAGTTCGCCGCCTGCTGTGGCGTCCGGGACGATGACAACTTCCACGCTGTGCCTGCCGATCTGGAGAGTGGCGTCATGTGGTATAGACCAATCTGGAAGCCAATCTAGCAGAACGGCGCGGCCGTGAGGTGAACCGTCCGCCTGTAGGTCATCGGTTGTCGCCCTGTCGGCGGACCGCCCCGGCCGCGGGGGAGTGCCTGGAAACAGCCGCGGGGGAGTGCCCGGAAACACCCGCGGGCCGCGGCGCCAGGACGGGACCCTCAGCCCGTCCGGCACCGCAGCCCGGAGCTAGGGGCCCGCCTCTCGGCAGGCCCTGCCTGGCCGGCGGTGTGCGGTGCCTCCGGCCACTGGAGGCACCGGCGCAGTCAGGGCAGAGAGCGCCGGTTACCTCGATCCGCTCTCCTGTGCGGGGAGAGCGGATGTCTGTCTCGCAGGGGACACGTCCTGACCGTGCCACCCCTACGTGGTGCATTGTGGACTAGACCAATAGTCTCTGTCCATCCGTGCGCGCGGACAATTTCCCGCCCGCACACGCGCCCTCACAGTGTCACGTATCCGGGGACCGAACGGTTCGGAACCTCTTCGTCCGCACAGGTACGCTCGCCCTGTGCCCTCCATGAACGACCTCGTCCGCCAGCACACAGCCCTGAGTGACACCGACCTCGAGTGGCTCCATCTGCTGGTCTCGGAGTGGCAGCTGCTCTCCGACCTGTCCTTCGCCGACCTCGTCCTGTGGGTGCCCACCCGCGACGGGACCCGCTATGTGTCCGTCGCGCAGATGCGGCCCAACACCGGCCCCACCTCCTACCAGGACGACATGGTCGGCCACCTCGTGCCGCGCGGCCGCCGGCCGCTGCTCGACGCAGCCCTGGACGAGGGCCGCATCGTGCGCGAGGGGGATCCGGAGTGGCGGGAGGAAGTGCCCGTCCGGGTCGAGTCGATCCCCGTACGGAGAGAGGGCCGCATCCTCGGGGTCATCGCCCGCAACACCAACCTGCTCACCGTGCGCACGCCGTCGCGGCTGGAGCTCACCTACCTCCAGTCCGCCTCCGACCTGGCCCAGATGATCGCCGCGGGCTCCTTCCCGTTCCCCGGCCAGCAGGTCGACATGGACGCGTCGCCGCGCGTCGGCGACGGGCTGATCAGGCTCGACGCCGACGGCGTCGTGCAGTACGCCAGCCCCAACGGCCTCTCCGCCTACCACCGGCTCGGCCTGGCCTCGGACCTCGTCGGTCACAACCTCGGCGCCACCACCGCCGAACTCGCTCCGTCGCGCGGCCCGGTGGACGAGGCCCTGGTCAAGGTGGCGAGCGGATACGCGCCCCGGGAGTTCGAGGTCGAGGGCGCCGGCGGGGTCATCCAGCTGCGCGCGATCCCCCTCAAGCCCAAGGGGGTGCGCATCGGTTCGTTGGTGCTCCTCCGCGACGTCACGGAACTGCGTCGCCGCGAGCGGGAGTTGATCACCAAGGACGCCACCATCCGGGAGATCCACCACCGGGTGAAGAACAACCTCCAGACCGTGGCCGCCCTGTTGCGGCTCCAGGCGCGCCGGATGGACTCCGAGCGGGGCCGGGAGGCGCTCAACGAGGCGGTGCGGCGCGTCGGTTCGATCGCCATCGTCCATGAGACGCTGTCCCAGAATCTGGACGAGCGGGTCGAGTTCGACGAGATCGCCGACCGGGTGATCGCGATGGTCGCGGAGATCTCGCCCGGGAAGGTCACCTGCCGACGCACGGGGCGCTTCGGGATTCTCGACGCGGAGGTGGCCACCCCGCTCTCGATGGTGCTGACCGAGGTGCTGCAGAACGCCCTGGAGCACGCGTTCACCGTGGCCGAGCAGGGCACGGTGGAGGTGTCCGCGGTGCGCGGCGGCTCACCGGCCGAGGGCCGGCTGCTGATCACCGTGACGGACGACGGGCGCGGGCTGCCCGAGGGGTTCGACCCGCAGCGGGCCGGCAATCTGGGACTGCAGATCGTGCGGACGCTGGTGGAGGGCGAGCTGGGCGGCACCTTCGGCATGGTCCCGGCCCCGGTGCGCGGTACGCAGGTGGTGCTCGACATCCCCGTGGAGAACGACAAGTAGCGCGGCGGAGGCCACCGCACAACAGTGGGCCCGGACCGTTGTAACGGTCCGGGCCCACTGCGTGGTGCTCACGGTGCGATGCGCTTCGGGGGTACTGCGCGCTGCGACTCGAAGGCGGGGCTGTGCGTACGCTCTGTACGCGCCGCCTGGCTGAGGCTCGTGTGGGGGGCGTCGGTCAGGCGCTGGCGTTACGCGCCCGGTTGCGAGCGGCGCGGCGCTTCATTGCGCGGCGCTCGTCCTCGCTGAGGCCACCCCAGACGCCGGAGTCCTGGCCGGACTCGAGCGCCCACTGCAGGCACTGCTCCATGACGGGGCAGCGACGGCAGACGGCCTTGGCTTCCTCGATCTGCAGCAGCGCAGGACCGGTGTTGCCGATGGGGAAGAACAGCTCGGGGTCTTCCTCACGACAAACGGCGTTGTGACGCCAGTCCATGGCTGCTACCTCTCCTTGGTATTACATGCTGGTGCTTGTGAATGTGAACGCTTTCACGAATCCCCCCGCAGACGAAGGTCCGACGTCCAGATGAACTGGATGTGGTCCTGTTGTGGTGAGGAGGGGTTCTGGCTCTCAGTGGAGGCCGATGTTGCGGGCCGTCCCGATCGCCATGTAGAGATTCGCAAACCTCGGCGGCGGATACAACCCCTTCTGGAAAGTTTTTTTTGATTCCTCGGTGTCGACTAGGTCACAGCCGTACTTCTAAGGGGTGGGGGCCAGCCCAAACGTTCGAGTTAAAGGACTTTCGCCCCTTCTACTCACACAATCACACGCAGTGCACGGCGTACGCCTGTGAACGTCACGCTCGTACGCAGTCCCAGGTGGTCACCGTCCATCTGGAAGGGCAGTGGGGCCTTGGAATGCAAGGTGAAGTCCGTGAGGTCGTGCAGGGACACGGCGTGCTTGCCGTGCGGTCCCTTCTCCGGGCTCGAAGTGAGCAGCTGGGTGGCGTACCGGGTCACGGCGGGGGTGGAGAGACGCTTCAGGCCGAGGACGTCCAGGGCGCTGTCGAAGGATGCCTTCGGGGAGGCGTATATCGGACGGTTCCCCAGGTAGGTCCAGGGTGCGGTGTTGCAGATTATCGACAGCGCGAGGTCGGTTACCGGGTCCTGGCCGGGGACCTCCAGTGTGATCATGCCGTTGCGCCGGTGCGGGTCGTCCATGAACTGCCGGAGCACCTGGCGCACGTACAGCGCATGGGTCGAGCGCTTGCCCCGCTCGCGTTTCTGTTCGACCCGGCCGATGACGCCGGCGTCGAAACCGAGCCCCGCGCAGAAGGTGAACCACCGGCCGGGGACGGCCTCGTCCGCCGTGCCCGGGGTGCCGGCCGCCAGGCCGAGCCCCACCGTGCGCTCGCTGCGGGCCTCAAGGGCGTCGAGGATGGCGCCCGTCGCCTCCACGGCGTCGTTCGGGATGCCCAGGGCCCGGGCGAAGACGTTGGTGGAGCCGCCGGGGACCACGGCGAGGCTCGGCAGCCCCTCGGGGTCCGGACCGTCGTGCAGCAGCCCGTTGACCACCTCGTTGACCGTGCCGTCGCCTCCGAGCGCGACCACCAGGTCGATGTCGTCGGAGTCGGCTGCGCGTCGCCCCAGGTCCCGGGCGTGCCCGCGGTACTCCGTGGTCACGGCCTCGATCTTCATCTCGCTCGCCAGAGCGTGGATCAGCACGTCGCGCGTACGCGCGCTGGTAGTGGTGGCAGCTGGGTTGACCACGAGAAGTGCGCGCATGCCCGCCAGGGTACCTACCGCGCGGTACCGCCCTGAAGTCCCGATCCGCCGGGTCCGCAGAGGGTCACGCAGCGTGATCCGTCCACCATGCCGTGTGCGCCGGCGCCCCGGCTTCGCGTTCGAGGGGCCGGGATGCGAATCTGAAAGGCGTGAGCACTCAGCAGAACACGCCCTCTCCGTCGCCCTCGGCCGGCCAGGAGAAGCCGGGGCGGATCGCCGCACTGGCCGGACTCAACGCGCTCGAAGGCGCCGCGCTCGCCGTCGGCGGGATCTACATGCTGGCCGTCGGGCTGTTCGGCCGGCCCGACAGCATCCAGCAGGCCGAGATGGGCGGGCTCACGCTGGTGGCGCTCGGCCTGATCCCGCTGTTCGCCGCCCGTGGCCTGCTGCGGCGCCGCAGCTGGAGCCGGGGCCCCGCTCTCATCACCCAGCTCATGGCGCTGCCGGTGGCCTGGACGCTTCTGCGGGCCCAGGGGGCCATGATCCCCGCGGGCATCGCCCTCGCGGCGGTAGCCGTGACGTCGCTCGTGCTGCTGTTCGACCCCGCGACGACGGAGGCGCTGGGTATCCGTCGGGGGCCGCGGACGACCCCCGACGCCTGATCTTCCGCAGCGCGACCGGTCCTGCCCGGCCGGGCCACGGCTCTGTCCGCCCAGGGGCGGCTACTCCTCCACGAGGAGCCGCTCGCGCAGCTGCGCCAGTGTGCGGGCCAGCAGGCGGGAGACGTGCATCTGGGAGATGCCGACCTCCTGCGCGATCTGCGACTGGGTCATGTTGCCGAAGAAACGCAGCAGCAGGATCCGCTTCTCGCGCGGCGGGAGATCCTCCAGCAGCGGCTTCAGCGACTCGCGGTACTCGACGCCCTCCAGCGCCTCGTCCTCGGAGCCCAGCGTGTCAGCGACCGCCGGCGACTCGTCGTCCGTGTCCGGGACGTCGAGCGAGAGGGTGCTGTAGGCATTGGCCGATTCCAGCCCCTCCAGGACCTCCTCCTCGGAGATACCCAGACGCTCCGCCAGCTCGTGCACGGTGGGGGAGCGGCCGTGCTGCTGCGAGAGCTCGGCGGTTGCCGTGGTCAGCGACAGACGCAGCTCCTGGAGGCGCCGCGGGACCCGCACCGCCCAGCCCTTGTCCCGGAAGTGGCGCTTGATCTCGCCGACGACCGTGGGGGTCGCGTACGTCGAGAACTCGACGCCGCGGTCCGGGTCGAACCGGTCGACCGACTTGATCAGCCCGATCGTGGCGACCTGCGTCAGGTCGTCCAGCGGCTCGCCGCGGTTGCGGAATCTGCGGGCCAGGTGCTCCACGAGCGGCAGATGCATCCGCACCAGCCGGTTGCGCAGCTCGGCCTTCTCCACCGACCCGTCGGGAAGCTCCCGGAGCTCGATGAAGAGCGCCCGTGCCCCACTGCGGTCGTGCGGATCGTGGTGCCCGTGCTCGCTCATCCGGCCCGCCCGCTCCGTCTGCGACTGCTCCGCCGCGGCCGGACGGTCCTGCGTGCCGTCCGCCCCGCCTTCCGGATGCGGCCGGGCCTGCTGCTCCGGAAGGGCGGCCGGGCGCACCGGCTCCGACCGGATCGTCTCGTCCCGCACAGGACCGTCCCCGTTCCCGTCGCTCACGCCGGCCCGGGTCCCGCGCCGCGCTGTTTGTAGAGGCTGATGCTGACCGTACGGTCGTCGGCGACCGTGGAGTCGACCTTGCCGGCCAGTGCGGAGAGCACCGTCCAGGCGAAGGTGTCGCGCTCAGGGGCGCGGCCGTCCGTCGTGGGGGCCGAGACGGTCACCTCGAGGGAATCGCCGACGAGTCGGAAGACGCAACTGAGGACGGAGCCGGGCACGGCCTGCTGGAGCAGGATCGCGCAGGCCTCGTCGACCGCGATGCGAAGATCCTCGATCTCGTCGAGAGTGAAGTCCAAGCGGGCTGCGAGGCCGGCCGTGGCCGTACGCAGCACCGACAGGTAGGCACCCGCAGCGGGCAGCCGGACCTCTACGAAGTCCTGGTTCCCGGGCTCGCCTGCGATCTGGGACACCCTCACCTCCAAGGTGGCACAAACTCGTTCGAGGCCCCGGGACGGGTGCCCGGGGCCATGCGGTCCGTCGTCGGTTCTGTGGTTCGGCGACGCTGTCGCGACCCATGATGCCGTGTCGCCGAGACCGCAACCCGCTGATTACTCATGGTAGGCATATGAGTACACACAGTGGCTAGGGGTCTGCGGCGGTCAATTGCGAAGAACCGGCGCCGGTTTGACGTACCCAGACGTCAGACGATCGAACCGTCCACGAAGCACCAGCGCCAGCTCTCCGCGCATTCGAAGCTGCGCATCACCGGGTGACCGGTCGCCTCGAAGTGTGCCGTCGCGTGCTTCAGCGGCGAGGAATCACAGCACCCGACGTGACCGCAGACGAGGCAGAGCCGCAGTTGCACGGGATGGGTGCCGGCCGCCAGACACTCGGGGCAGGTGTCGCTGAGCGGGGCGGGTTCGGGGCGCGGCAGTTCGGATACGTGGAGGCACTCACTCATGATGGCCACGTTACGACGGGTGAGGTCGTTACGTCGGATGTGAGGACAGTGAGATGGACGCATTGCCGCTGGTGGCACTGGTCGCGGCAAGCGCGGCGGTAGCGGGGGCCGCCCGCCGGACACCGGTGCCCGCACCGCTGCTGCTGGTGGCCGCCGGTCTGCTGGCCTCGTACCTGCCGGGAGTGCCGAGCTACACGCTGGACGCGCACATCGTGCTGCCGCTCCTCCTGCCGCCGTTGCTGTACACGGCGGCGGTCGACAGCTCGTACCTCGACCTGCGGGCCAATCTGCGGCCGGTCGCCCTGCTCTCCGTGGGGTACGTGCTCTTCGCGACGGTCGCGGTGGGCTGGCTGGCCTATCTCCTCGTCCCGGACCTGCCGCTCACCGCCGCCCTGGTGCTCGGCGCGGTGGTCGCCCCGCCGGACGCCGTCACGGCCGCGGCGATCGCGCGCAGGGTGGGTCTGCCCGCCCGGGTCACCACGATCCTGCAGGGCGAGTCCCTGGTGAACGACGCCACCGCGATCACCGCGTTCAAGGTGGCCCTCGCGGCGGCCGTCGGCGAGGGCATGAGCTGGGGCGCCGGGATCGGTGAATTCGTGCTGGCGTCGGTCGGGGGCATCGGTGTCGGCCTGCTGCTGATGGTGCCGCTGCACTGGCTGCGTACGCACCTCAAGGAGGCGTTGCTCCAGAACACGCTGTCGCTGCTGATCCCTTTCGTCGCCTACGCGGCCGCGGAGCGGGTGCACGCCTCCGGGGTGCTCGCCGTCGTGGTCGTCGCGCTCTACCTGGGGCACCGCTCCTGGCAGGTCGACTTCGCGACGCGGCTCCAGGAGGCGGCGGTCTGGAAGATGGTCGCGTTCGTCCTGGAGTCCGCGGTCTTCGCGCTCATCGGGCTGCAGCTGCCCTTCGTGCTCCGGGGGCTCGGCTCGTACGGCGTGTCCGAGGCCTTCGGATACGCGGTCCTCGTGTTCGTGGCCGTGGTCGTGGTGCGCTTCGTCTGGGTGTACCCGGCGACCTACCTGCCGCACTGGCTCTCCAGACGTATCAGGGAGCGCGAGGGGGAGCTCTCCTGGAGCTCGCCCCTGATCGTCGGGTGGGCCGGGATGCGGGGCGTCGTCTCGCTCGCCATCGCCTTCTCCATCCCCATGGTCACGCATGACGGGGAGGACTTCCCCGCGCGCAACCTGGTGCTCTTCCTGACCTTCACGACCGTCATCGGGACGCTGGTCGTCCAGGGGCTCAGTCTGCCCCTCCTGGTACGCGTACTGAAGCTGCCGAGGCGCAGCGCACGGGCCGAGACGCTGGCCGAGGCGCAGGCCCAGAGCGAGGCCTCCACGGCCGCCGACGCCTCGCTGGAGGCGCTGCTGGCCGAACCGCGCAACGCACTGCCCGACCCCCTCCTCCAGCGGCTGCGCGCCGTCATGGAACGGCGCCGCAACGCGGTCTGGGAGCGGCTCGGTGCGGCCAATCCGGTCACCGGCGAGTCGGCGGACGACACCTACCGGCGGCTGGCGAGGAGCGTGATCGCCGCCGAGCGCGAGGTCTTCGTGCGCCTCAGGGACGAGCGCCGGATCGACGACGAGATGCTGCGCGTCCTGCTGCGGCGGCTGGACCTGGAGGAGGCCGCCGCCTACCGGGAGTCGGACGGCGCGTGACCGCGACCAGGGCCGTTCACGGCCGCCCGGTGACGACCGCGGTGACCGTGGAACCGGGAGCGAAGGCACCCTCCCCGGCCAGCACCGTCAGCCCGTACAGGAGTTTGGCCACGTAGAGCCGCTCGACGGGCAGGCCGTGGCGGTCCTCGAAGTCGTCCGCGAAGGCGTGCAGTTCCGGAGTGGTGCGGGCGTACCCGCCGAAGTGGAAGCGTTCGTCCAGGGACCACTGTCCGGTCGGGGCGCCGAAGGCCTCCCGCTGCAGATCGCGCACCGCCGCTCCCAGGAAACCGCCACGCAGGACGGGGATGCCCAGGGCGCGCTGTCCGTGGCCGAGTCCGGCGGCCAGCCCCGCGAGGGTGCCGCCGGTGCCGCAGGCGACGGCCACCGTGCCGGTCCGGCCGAGCAGCTCCCGGCCGAGCTCTGTGCAGCCCTGTGCGGCGAGCGCGTTGCTGCCGCCCTCCGGGATGACCACACACTCCCCGAAGAGGCTCAGCAGGCCTTCCAGGACGTCCGTGGAGGCCTTCGCGCGGTAGGTCGCCCGGTCCACGAAGTGCAGACGCATGCCGTCGGCCGCACATCGCGCGAGTGAGGCGTTCAGCGGACGGCCGGCCAGTTCGTCGCCCCGTACGACGCCGACGGTGGGGAAGCCCAGCAGGCGTCCGGCGGCGGCCGTCGCCCGGAGGTGGTTCGAGTAGGCGCCGCCGAAGGTCAGCACGGTACGGCCGGCGGCGGCCCGGAGGTTGAGGGCCAGTTTGCGCCACTTGTTGCCCGGAAGGTCCGGGTGGATCAGGTCGTCGCGCTTGAGGAGCAGCGTCACGCCGTGCCGCGCGAAGCGCTCGTCCTCGGCCGGCTGCAGGGGTGAGGGGAGCACCGGCTGCAGCCGGGAGAGGTCGAGCTTTTCGTCGGTCATTCCCTCATTGTCCGCCGCCCGGGGATCTCCTACTTCAGCCGGTCGTGGATGCGGTTGCGCATCCCCGTCATCGAGAAGCCGCGCGGGTCGACCTTGCCGGGCTGCCACTCGAGGTGCCCTATGACCGAGGGGGCGTCCCAGCCGTGGAAGCGGCAGACGGCCGCCGCGGCCTTCTCGATGGCCTCGAGCTGGACGGCGGGCCACGGGTCCTTCCCGTCGCCGAGGTTCTCGCACTCGAAGCCGTAGAAGTGCCGGTTCCCGTCGGTGTTGGACTCGTTGTCCGACGGCAGGCGCTTCTCGGCGATGACGGCGCGCAGGACGTCGTCGTCGCCGAGCCCGGCGTGGTTGGCACGGCCGTAGCCGACCAGGTGGACCCGGCCGTCCTTGGCGATCACGCCGTGGCAGAGAGGGCCCGGAAGCCCCGAGTAGCCGTCACGGCAGATCTCGACGGTGCGGGCGGTCCCCTTCGTGACGGTGTGGTGGATCATCACGCCGTGCACCGGCCCCCAGGGGCCCTTGTGGTTGCGGTTGTGCGTACGCCAGTCGCCCACCTGGACGACGGTGAGCCCCTCGTCCTTGAGGGCCTTGAGGAAGTTGCTGGCGGACATCGGTGAGGACATGGCCGACTCCTTCGTTAGCGGGGGAGCGTGTCCGTACAGCGCTTGTACCGGAACACGAGGCTCCGGCAAACCTGTTCGAGCACTGTTCGCGTCGTGTGCGATTCGATCCGGACAGTCCGCGAGTGCCCCGGGCGAGCCGTGCTCAGTCCTGGGCGAGCCAGAGATCGGGGCCGAACACCTCGTAGTGGATGTCTGCCGACGCCACTCCCTTCGCGAGGAGTTGCGAGCGGACGGCGCGCATGAAGGGCAGCGGACCGCAGAGGTAGGCACGGGTGCCCGGGGCGACCGGGAGACCGCTCAGGTCCACGGTGCCGGTGCGTTCGGCGGCCCGGCCGGGCTCCGGGTTCTCGTACCAGAAGTGGGCGGAGGCTCCGGGGAGTTCGGCGGTGAGCGCCTCGTGGTCCGTGCGGAGCGCGTGGTCGGCCGGGGACCGGTCGCCGTGCACCACGGTGACGGGCGAACGGTGACCCTCCTCCGCGAGGTGCTCCAGCATCGACATGATCGGCGTGCAGCCGATGCCGGCCGAGGCGAGGAGCAGCGGGGCGTCGGAGCCGTCGAGCACGAGGTCTCCGTACGGCGCCGAGACGCGCAGCCGGTCGCCGGCGCCCAGCCGGGCGTGCAGGTGTGCGGAGACCTCGCCCTCCGGGCCGTCCGTGCCCCGTACCCGCTTGACCGAGAAGGAGCGCAGGGCGGCACCGGGCGCTCCCGTGAGGCTGTACTGGCGTATCTGCCGGGCGCCGTCGGACAGTTCCACCTGGACGGAGACGTACTGGCCCGGCCGGAAGGCGGGGGCCGGAGCGCCGTCGGTGGGGGTGAGCCGGAAGGTGGCCACGTCAGGGGTGTCCTCGACGCGGGAGACCACCGTCCACTCGCGCCAGACGTCGCCCGCAGTCACGCCCCGCTGCGCGTAGAGCCGCTCCTCGATCGCGATCAGGGCGTTGGCCATCAGCCAGTAGACCTCGTCCCAGGCCGCGGCGACCTCGGGGGTGACGGCGTCGCCGAGCACCTTGGCGATCGCGGCGAAGAGGTGCGTGTGCACGATCTCGTACTGCGGGGCGGTGATGCCGAGCGAGGCGTGCTTGTTGGCTATACGGCTCAGCATCACATCGGGCCGGGTGTCCGGGTGCTCGACGAGCTGGGTGGCGAAGGCGGCGATCGACCCGGCGAGCGCCTGGCGCTGGGTGCCCGAAGCCTGGTTGCCCCGGTTGAACAGGTCCCGGAGAAGCTCCGGGTGGGCGTCGAACAGCTTTCGGTAGAAGAGGTCCGCGATGTCCCCGATGGCCGCCCCCACGGCGGGAAGTGTCGCTCGGACGGTGGCGGTCGACGTCTCGGAGAGCATCGGGGACTCCTGGGTGTGAGGGCCCGCCGGATCGCGGCCGGGCAGGTAACTGGTATATGAGATGCGTATTTGAGCGGCGTGACCGCCTGTCGCGCGCAGATGGGGTGAGTGGGGGCGGGTGTCCGGCGGATCAGCCGGGCGAGGGGCGGCCGCGGCTGATACCCATCAGCAGTGGGCCGGTGGGGGAGGAGACGAGATCGCCGACCGTGAGCGGGTCGAGCGAGGCGTAGAACGCCTCCTCGGCCCGGCGTAGTGCGGAGCGGAGCAGGCAGGCGGAGCGCAGGGGGCACGGTGTGCCGCCCTCGCATTCGACGACCTCACCCGGCCCTTCCAGCTGCCTCACCAGGGCGCCGATCGAGGCCGCCCGGCCGGCGGTGGTGAGGGAGAGGCCCCCGCCACGGCCGCGCCGCGCTTCGACCAGGCCGAGGTGCTGGAGGCGGGCGACGACCTTCGCCGCGTGGGTGTACGGCACCTGCATGGTGGCCGCCACCTCGCGGGTGGTCGGCGGGTCCTCGCCCTCCGCCGTGACGGTCAGGCGCATGAGAACCCGCAGCGCCACATCGGTGAATCGCGTCAGCCGCATGGGCGGCAGCATAGATAAGTGGCATGAGAGATGCAACTTAGGGTGCCCGTCCGCCGTGGGAGGGACCGCGTCATCATGGGAGGTGCGGCCCCGTGACGGATGCGGGGTGCGCGTGGGCAAGAGAGGTGGTCAGCGGCAGTGCCGAAGCCGAACGCAGCCGACGGGATACCGGCGGACAAGGTCATCACCGACCCGGACAGCCTGGGCCGTTACGCGCACGACGAGGCGGAGTGGGCCCCGGCGGGGCAGCCCCTGGCCGTCGTGCGGCCCCAGGACACCGAAGAGGTACGGGCCGTCGTCGCGTACTGCGTCGAACACCGGATCCCGGTGATCCCGCGCGGCGCGGGCACGGGCCTGTCGGGCGGGGCCAACGCGGTGGACGGCGCAGTCGTCCTCTCCTTCGAGGACATGAACCGGATCCTGCGCATCGACCCGGTGGAGCGCATCGCCGTCGTCCAGCCTGGCGTCGTCAACGACGATCTGCGCGCCGCGTGCGCCGAGCAGGGCCTCTGGTACCCGCCGGACCCGGCGAGCTCGCCCTGGTCGACGATCGGCGGCAACGCCGCCACCAACGCGGGCGGCATGTGCTGCGTCAAGTACGGCGTGACCCGCGACTACGTGCTCGGCCTCGAGGTGGTCAACGGCCTCGGCGAGACCGTGCGGGTGGGCCGGCAGACCGCGAAGGGGGTCGCCGGGTACGACCTCTGCGGTCTGTTCGTCGGCTCCGAGGGCACCCTCGGCGTGATCACCGAGATCACCGTGAAGCTGCGCGGCGCGCGGCCTGCGGAGCGCACCGTGGCGGGCTTCTTCGAGTCCGTCGTGGCGGCCGGCGACGCGGTCAGCCGGGTGACGGCGGCGGGCATCGTGCCCTCGGCGCTCGAACTCCTCGACCGGCACTGCCTCAAGGCCGTCGACGAGTGGAAGAACATGGGCCTGTCGGCGGACGCGAACGCGATCCTGCTCGGCCGCGTGGACACCCCGGGAGCCGCGGGCGACGCCGAGGCCGAAGCCGTGCGGGCCTGCTTCGCGGAGGCCGGCGCGGCCTGGGCCGAGGTCTCAACCGACCAGGCCGAGGCGGACGCCCTGTTCCAGGCCCGCCGGCTCGCCTACCCGGCGCTGGAACGGCTGGGCCCGGTGCTCACCGAGGACGTCGTCGTGCCGCGGTCCCGGGTGCCGCAGATGCTCGCCCGCATCGAGGAGATCGCCGGCGCGCACGACGTCCTCATCGCCAACATCGCCCACGCCGGCGACGGGAACCTCCACCCCCTGATCATCACCGAACCGGGCGACGACGCCGCGAGGGCCCGCGCCCAGCTCGCCTTCGAGGACATCCTCGACGCGGCGATCTCCTTCGGCGGCACGGTCACCGGTGAACACGGCGTGGGCCTGCTGAAGATGGGCGGCATGGACCGCGAGGTGGGGCCTGTCAACCTCGCCATGCAGCGAGCGGTGAAAGCGGCCCTGGACCCCCACGGCATCCTCAACCCGGGCAAGGTCGTCGTATCGGGAGCACCGCTGGCGCACTGAACGGCCGGCCCTACCGCAGAGGTTCGCTGAGCTCGACGGCGCGCAGGGCCGCCGCGAGCGACCGCTCGTCGCCGAAGTCCATGGCCGTGTCGGTCAGCTTGATGACGTGCTCGTCGCCGTGGGCCAGGGCACGTTCCATGACCTCCTCGGGCGCGATCCGGCCCGGCGGTACGTAGGCCACCGGGGCGTCCGGCGCGTACATGGCGGTCACCGCCGCGGACGCGGCCCAGGCCGCCTGGAGGCTCGGCACCCACAGGGCTTCCGGGAGTGCGGGGAGGGTCCGCAGGACGGCGTTGGGAGCCGTGGCCGCGTGGACCAGCATCGTCTCCTCGCCGTGGCCGTGGGTGGCGTACCGGTGGGTGGCCGCCCGGACCAGTTCGGTGAGCCGGCGGCGCGCCTCGGCCGGGTCCGTCACCCCGGCGGCCCACACGGGCAGGCTCCTGACCCGGCCGAGCCGGGCGGGGAACCCGCCCTCCCGCTCGTCGACGGGCGCCACCGCGTCGAGGGCCGCGGCGGCGCTGCCGGCGCCGGGCGCGGGGACGAGGCCGGTGACGGGGTGGTGGCGGGCCGCCCAGTAACCCAGGCCATGGGCCAGCTCGGTCACACGCGGTCCGGTCTCCTCGCCCGCCAGGAGCGTGCGCACGGCGTGGCCCACGCGGATCACCGGATGCGTCGCTCCGCCGTACATGCCCGGCAGGAGGCGGGGCCACCACAGCGTGAGCACGTCGCGCCACGGGTGGTCGGCGAGCTCGCGGCCGAAGTAGCCGATCCAGTCGGCGGCGCGGCGCGGGTCGCCCAGCGCGGAACGCCAGTCGGCGTCCGTGACCGGCTCCACGCCGGCCGGGAACTCCTCCAGCCTGGAGGCGTACAGGTCGAGCCAACGGTGCACGGCGGACGACCGACCGTTGGTGGCGAGGGCCTCCACAGCCATCGGCGCGTGGTTGGTGAGCCGCCCGAGCCGCTCGGGACCCGAGATGTGCAGCCGCTGGAGAGCCTCGTCGAGAGTGCCTGTCGTATCCATGACGGAAACGCTAGGCGCCTGTGCACGGCGCCGTAACGGGCGGAGGTCCGGGCGTGGAGCGGGCCGAAGTCCTAGGACCAGGGCCCTGGTCGCCCTACAACCGGCCGGGCTCGGTCGGCTCGGTTCGGTCCGGCTCCGTTCGGTCCGGCTCGGCTCGGTCCGGGTGAATGCCGGTGCCCGGGTGTGGGCAACGTTCCCGCCCCAGGCCGGAATAGTCACACTCTTTTGTGTAATAGCGCGCTGTGTCCCCGGCTGCAAGTCTTCTTCTCGCAGGTCAGCCCATGATCGAGAGGATGTCGGATGTCCGTTGGTGAAGAGGTTCGCGACACGCAGCCGCCGCAGCAGAGTCTCGGTACAGCGGCTGCGCGGAACCTCGCGACGACGACCAAGTCCGCCCCGCAGATGCAGGAGATCACCTCACGGTGGCTGCTGCGCATGCTGCCGTGGGTGCAGGTGCAGGGCGGCACGTACCGGGTGAACCGGCGACTGAGCTACTCCGTCGGGGACGGCAGGGTGACCTTCGTCCAGACGGGCGACCGGGTCACGGTCATCCCCGCCGAGCTCGGCGAACTTCCGGCCCTGCGCGATTTCGGTGACGAGGAGGTGCTGGCCGAGCTATCGCGCCGGTGCGAACAGCGCGACGTCGCGGCCGGCGAAGTGCTTGTCACGTCGGGCGAAGCGGCGGACCGGGTCCATCTGCTGGCCCACGGCAAGATCGAGAAGATCGGGGCCGGGCCGTACGGCGACGAGACGGTGCTCGGAGTCCTCGCCGACGGCGCCTACTTCGGCGACCATGTCCTGCTCGACGGCGACGCCACCTGGGAGTACACGGCCCGTGCCGTGACCGCCTGCACGCTGCTGACCCTTCGCCGGTCGGACGTGCTCAACCTCGCGGCACGGGCGGACTCACTCCGTGACCACCTCGCGGGGCTGCTCGCCATCCCGCACCAGCGAACCAACCGCTACGGCGAGGCGGAGATCGACCTGTCCGCGGGACATGTGGGGGAGACGGTCGTCCCGCACACCTTCGTCGACTACGAGTCGGCGCCCCGTGAATACGAACTGAGCGTCGCCCAGACCGTGCTGAAGGTCCACAGCAGGGTGGCCGACCTCTACAACCAGCCGATGAACCAGACCGAGCAGCAGCTGCGGCTCACGGTCGAGGCGCTGCGCGAGCGCCAGGAACACGAGCTGATCAACAACCGGGAGTTCGGCCTGCTCAACAACTGCGACTACGGGCAGCGTCTTCAGCCCCATGACGGAGCGCCCGGCCCCGACGACATGGACGAACTCCTGTCGCGGCGGCGCGGATCGAAGCTGTTCCTCGCCCATCCGCGCGCCATCGCCGCGTTCGGCCGGGAGTGCAACAAGCGCGGCCTGGTGCCGGAGAGCGTCGAGGTCGGCGGGCACCACGTGCCGGCGTGGCGAGGGGTGCCGATCTTCCCGTGCAACAAGATCCCGGTCACCGACGCCCGCACCACATCGATCATCTGCATGAGGACCGGTGAGGCGGACCAGGGCGTCATCGGGCTCCAGCAGAGCGGCATCCCGGACGAGATCGAACCGAGCCTCTCGGTCCGCTTCATGGGCATCGACGAGCAGGCGATCATCTCGTACCTCGTGACCGCGTACTACTCCGCCGCCGTCCTCGTGCCGGACGCCCTCGGCGTCCTGGAGAACGTCGAGGTGAGCCGCTGGAAGTGACGCTCCTCCGGGCCCGGGCGGCGGGACCGTCCGGGCCACGGCAGGCCCGAGGCCGCGATCAAAGGCGCCCCGTGGCGCCCGGAAGGAGTGACCGTGACCATGACCAGTACGGATGCCGCGATGGAGGGGCACAAGGCCGCCGCGCTCCTGGAACACACCCGCCACGCCGTCGACCCACACCTCCGGGCGGCCGTCGAGACGCTGCCCGGGGCGATGCGCCGCGTCGCCATGTATCACTTCGGCTGGCAGAACGCCGACGGGACGCCCGCCTCCGGGCAGGCAGGCAAAGCGATCAGGCCGGCGCTCGTCCTGGCCGCCGCCCGTGCGCTGGGAGGGGACCCGGATGCGGCGATGCGGGCGGCCGTCGCCGTCGAGCTCGCTCACAACTTCACCCTGCTCCACGACGACGTCATCGACGAGGACACCACCCGGCGACACCGGCCCACGGCCTGGGCGGTGTTCGGTGTGCCGGACGCCGTCATCACGGGGGACGCCATGCTCTCCCTCGCTCTGAGACTCCTGGCGGACGACCCGCATCCGGCGTCCGCGCACGCCGCGGTGCGGCTCTCCACCTGCGTCATCGAGCTCTGCGCGGGACAGCAGGCCGACTGCGCCCTGGAGGTCCGCGGCCCCGACGACGTCACGCTGGACGAGTGCCTCGCCATGGCCATGGCCAAGACGGGCGCTCTGCTCGGCTGCGCCTGTGCCCTCGGCGCGCTCTACGCCGGGGCGGGGGAGCGGGCGGTCCGCGCCATGGACGGCTTCGGCCGGGAAGCCGGTCTCGCCTTCCAGCTCATCGACGACCTGATCGGGATCTGGGGGGACACGGACCGCACGGGCAAACCGGTCGGGGCGGACCTGGCCGCACACAAGAAGTCCCTTCCGGTGGTCGCTGCGCTCACCTCGGACACCCCGGCCGCCGCCGAGCTCGCGGCGCTCTACCTGGGTGCCATGAACACACCGGGGGAGGTGAGGAGTGCCGCCGACGCGGTCGACAGGGCCGGCGGGCGCGACTGGGCACAGACCGCCGCGGCCGACCGGATGGCCAGAGCGGTCCACCACCTGTCCCGCGCGGTGCCCGCGCCGGACGGCGCCGGAGACCTGCTCGCCCTGGCCGAATTCGTCACCCGCAGAACGCACTGAACCAGGCCGCCCGTGACCGGCCCTGAGAGTCAACTCTAGTATTCCGTGCGTCGGTTGGGATCAACCACGGGACGAGGGGAGCGGGGCCGGTCATGGGCGTAGGAGTACGGCGGGCGGACCAGCGGGACAGGGACCAGGTCGTACGGATCCTGGAGGAGGCGTTCCACCACGATCCGGTGAGCAGCTGGGTCTTTCCCGACGAGGAGCACCGGCGCGCGGTGCACGGGAAGTTCCTCGGCGTCTTCGCCGACATCACGCTGGAAGGGGGGCGCGTCGACCTGCTGGAGGACGGCACGGCGGCGGCCCTCTGGCTCTCCGTGCCGGCGGGGGCGCCGGAGGAGGACGACGACACCCCCGCGCTCATGCGGGAGACCGCTGATCCCGACAACGAACGGGCCGAACTGGTGGGGAGGCTGACCGGCGCCGTCCACCCTCACGACCGCGCGCACGAGTACCTGCTGATGATCGGTGTCTCCCCGGAGCGCCAGGGGGAGGGGATCGGTGAGGCGCTGATGAGAGGGGTCCTGGAGCGGTGCGACCTGGAGGGGACCCCCGCCTATCTGGAGGCGAGCAGCGAGCGCAGCCGCGGTCTCTACGAGCGGCTCGGCTTCACCTTCATGGGGAGGGCCGTAGACCTCCCCCAGGGACCGTCGATGTGGCCCATGTGGCGTGAGCCGCAGGCCGGATGACCGTGGCCCCGTCACCGGAAGCGCGGAAGGGGAGGGTGCCACAGGGGGTGCGCCGGGGCACGGGCTACAGTCCCTGCTCATGACAGATGAGTCGTGGGCAGGCTGGTACCGGGACCGTCATGGTTCCGAGGCCGTCATTCTCACCACGGACGGACAGCAGCTCCGTATTCGCATCCGGGGCACGGACTTCGAGGGCGAGAGCTTCGACGGCCTGGGGCCCGTGGCCGGTGTGCCGGTTCCGGAAGGGCTGTTCGGCCTGGTGGACGGCGTGCTCGACGACTGCGTCCTGGAGTGGGACCTCCCGCTCCCGGTCCTCGTCTCCGGGGCGGTCCGCCAGGCGACGCTCAGCTGTCTGCTGTCCCTGCGCAGGGCGGACCCGGATCTGTATCTCGCCCTCCATCTGGACGGGGCGGTCTACGAGTCGAACCGCGCCGAGGGTGACTTCGCGGCCGCGCTGGCCACGGTCCAGCGGATCCTGCCGTCGGGCATGCATCTGCAGACGTGCATAGCCTGCGCCTTCTCGGACTACTTCCCGGCCCCGGTCCGCGGTCTCTCCGGCGGGCTCGCCTGCTTCCGCGGGGCGAAGGACGCCTACCGCGACGTGGCGGGCGGGGACGACGTCGCGGGCCTCTGGGACCGGCGTACGGGATTCGTCCAGGAGATATGGAGCTGCCGGGAGTTCGAACCGCGTCCGGCGCACGGCGCCGGCACCGGCCACCGGGGCGCCTTCCCGCTCGAACTCGCCTGACCCGCTGCCGAAGTGGAGGCCGCCCCGCTCCCGCGGAACGGCCCCCCTGCCGGGCAGCCCGGTGTCAGGACGTGGCGCGGGCGAGAGCCGCGAGACCGTTCTGCCAGAGGGAGTTCACCCGCGAGCGCTCCGTGGCGTTCGGGTAGGCGTTCGTGCAGGACGTGCCGGGACCGCCGCCCGACATGAGTTCGCTGCACGGCCCGGTGTAGTGGTCCGGAAGCCCCAGTACGTGCCCGGTCTCATGAGCGGTGACCCGGGTCGAGTCGTACTGCTGGTTCTGGGCGTAGTCGAGGAAGATGTAGCCGCTGCCGTGGCCGTCCGTGCTCGCGTACGAACCCCGGGAGTCGTTGCCCTCGCGGTAGGCGAAGTCGGCGTTCGAGCCCTCCTGCAGCTTGACGTTGCTGACCGAGCTGTTCCAGATGCTGGTGCTGCTGGCTATCTGGCTGCGGAAGCTGGGGGCGTTCGTGGTGCTGTAGACCACGGTGACCGCCTGGGCGCCCGGGTTCGCGGCCCGCTTCTCGGCGACCGACTTCATGACGGCGTCGAAGAACGCCCTGTTCGCGGCGGCGTTCTCGCTCGAACCGGCGTACGCGGCGTAGCCGGACTGAGCCGCGGGCACGGTGGCCGTGGACGTGGGGGAGGGAGCGGCGGCGACCGCGGGGGTGGTGCCGAGCGCGGTGGCGAGGCCGAGTCCGAGACCGGCCACGGCCGACATGACGGCTGTCCTGGGGTGTCTCATGGGGGGTGTTCTCCTGCCTGTCCGAAGAACCCCGTCCGGAGACGGACGGGGAACGGGTGGGGGGTACGGCAAGAGTGTCGGGGCAGCCGGGCCCGCGGCGGATGATGTCAACCGGGGATAGCACCGCCCTATCCCCGGGACAGGGAGCACACAGAATCAGCACGTGCCGGTCGCCCCGACACCCCCTGAATCGGCCCGGTTGGTGGCGGTTGGGGCATCTGGTGCTCGGCGTGCGAACAGCCATACCCTCCCCGTCATGGAGCTCGAGGTGAGGCACCTCAGGGCGCTCTGCGCCATCGCCGACACGGGCAGCCTGCACCAGGCCGCACGGCGGCTGGGCGTCAGCCAGCCCTCGTTGACCACCCAGCTCCAGCGGATCGAGAAGACCTTGGGCGCGGAGCTGTTCCGCCGCGGGAGGACAGGCTGCCGGCCGACCCTCCTGGGGCGCGCCGTCCTCAGCCGCGCCCGCCCTCTGGTGGACGGCATGTCCGCCCTGGTCGGCGCCGCGACGGCGGAGGCCGCGGCCGCGCGGGCCGGCGGTCCCGGTCTGCGGATCGGATCCACCGCGAGCCGGGTCATCGGCGGCTGGCTGCGCGGACTGCGGGTGCGGCTGCCCGGCACCGACATATCGCTCCGGGTCGATGTGTCGGCCCGGGCGCTGCTCGGGGCGGTGGCGGCCGGCCGGCTCGACGTGGCCTTCGTGCACGAGGTGGAGGGCTGCCCGCTCGCCGTTCCGGACGGACTGGTCCAGCGCGTACTCCTGGAGCGCGAACCGCAGTTCATCTCCCTGGCCCGGGACCACCCGGCGGCCGGCCGGCCGGTGGTGGACCTCGACGACCTGGCGGGCGACCGGTGGATGGTGGACCCGTCGGTGGACGGTGAGTGGGACGGTGTGCGCCGGGTCCTCGGCGCCGCGGGCCTCGACCCGCCCGTCCTGCACGGCGACTACCTCACCGCGGCCTCCCTCGTCGTCCTCGGCGAGGCGGTCGCCCCCTGCCAGCCGACCTCCGGCCCCCGCGAGGACATGGCGATCCGCCCCCTGCGTGGTGACCCTCTGGCGGTGCGTCTGCTGCTGGTCTCGCGGCCGGGCGCGGACATCGACGCCGTGTACGAGGAGCTGGAGGCGGCCTACCGCGACGCGGCACTGAGGGCCGAGGAGTACCACCGGTGGCTGCTGCGCCACCGCAGCCCCCTCGCGTACACGCCCTGAGCCGGAGAGTTCCCCGTTCTGCCGACAGCGACGTCCCGTTTCCCCCGGTCCTCCGACTGGCACGATCACCTCATGAAGCTCTTGATGCTGGGCGGCACGGAATTCGTGGGACGCGCCGTCACCGTCGCGGCCCTCGACCGCGGTTGGGAGGTCACCGTCCTCCACCGCGGACTCCACGCGGCACCGGCCGGGGCCCGGACCCTGACCGGTGACCGGACGACGGGAGAGGCGGGCCTCGCGGCACTCGCCGACGGCGCCTGGGACCTGGTGGTCGACACCTGGAGCGGCGCCCCCTCGGCCGTGCGGGACGCCGCCCGGCTGCTGTCGGACAGGGCCGGCCACTTCACCTACGTCTCCAGCAGGTCCGTGCACGCCTACCCCGCCCCGGCCGGGCTGACGGAGGACGGGCCGCTGGTGGACGGGGCGTCTCCGGACGCAGGAGCGGACGTCCCGTACGCCCTGGCCAAACGCGGCGGGGAGCTCGCGGCACTCGAAGCCTTCGGCGACCGGGCGCTGCTCGCCAGGGCCGGGCTGATCCTCGGCCCGGGGGAGAACATCGGCCGTCTGCCGTGGTGGCTCACGCGGACCGCCCGGGGCGGAGAGGTCATCGCGCCGGGGCCGCCGGACGCCGCGCTCCAGTACATCGACGCCCGCGACCTGGCCGACTGGCTGCTGGACGCCGCCGCGGAAGGCCTGTCCGGGCCGTACAACACCGTGAGCCACCCGGGGCACACGACCATGGGCGAGCTCCTGGACACCTGCGTCCGTGTCACCGGCTCCCGCGCCCGACTGCGCTGGACGGACCCCGGGGTGCTCCTCGCGGCGGGCGTGGAGCCGTGGACGGATTTGCCGGTCTGGCTTCCCGCCGGAGAGCTCTACGACACCCTGCACCAGGGGGACGTCACCAAGGCGCACGCCGCCGGCCTGCGCTGCAGACCCGTAGGCGAGACGGTCGCCGACACATGGGCCTGGCTGCGCGAGCTCGGAGGAACCGCCCCGCACCGGCCGGACCGGCCCGCCGTCGGTCTCGACGCGCGAACGGAGGCGAAGCTCCTGGCCGCGCCCGGCAGCCCTTAGCGTGACCCCCATGACCGAACAGCTGCTGCACCTCACGGAAGAGCCCTTGTGGGAGGCCGCCCGCAGAGCGGGGACGTACGAGATGTCCACCCGGGGCCGCACTCTGCGCGAGGAAGGGTTCATCCACTGCTCGCTGCCCCATCAGCTCCCCGCCGTGGCACGGGCGTTGTACGGATCCGACGACGGCGGCCTCGTGGTGCTGGTCATCGACACCGGCCGGCTCCCGGCGCCCGTCCGTTACGAGGCCGTGGAGCCCGGCGGCGAGAAGTTTCCGCACATCTACGGACCGCTGCCGGCGAGCGCGGTCGTGGAGGTGCGCCGCTGGGCCGAGCCCCTGACGGCGGAGGAGGGTGAGGCGGGATGATCAGCCCTCTCGTAGCGGTGACCGGCGCGACCGGGGCAGTCGGGGGCCGCGTCGCCGCCCGGCTGGCCCGGACCGGCGTCCCCGTGCGTCTCCTCGGCAGGGACCCCTCACGGCTGCCCCGGCTGCCCGGCACGGTCGCCGCGCCCGCCGCGGCGTACGGCGACGGTGAGGCGATGCGCCGCGCGCTCGACGGCGCGCACACCCTGTTCCTCGTCTCGGCGCACGAGAGTCCCGGCCGGGTGCCGGAGCACACCACCGCGGTGGACGCGGCCCTGGCCGCGGGCGTCGAGCGCGTCGTGTACGTGTCGTTCCTCGGAGCGGCACCGGACGCGACGTTCACGTTCGCGCGCGACCACTGGCACACCGAGGCGCACATCCGGATGACCGGTGTGCGCCACACCTTCCTGCGGGACAGCTGGTATCTCGCGGCGATCCCCGCGATGACGGGGGCCGACCGGGTCCTGCGCGGTCCCGGCGGCGAGGGGCGGGTGTCGGCCGTCTCGCACGACGACATCGCGGACTCGGCGTCAGCCGTCCTGCTGGACGAGGGGACCGCCCACGACGGCGCGACGTACGACCTCACGGGCCCCGAGGCGTTCAGCCTGGCGGACGCGGCCGGCGAGCTGAGCCGGCGCACCGGCAGGACCATCCGGTACGTGGCGGAGACCAGGGAGGAGGCCTATGCCTCCCGCGCCCACTACGGAGCCCCCGAGTGGGAAATGGCCGGCTGGGTCACGTCGTACGAGGCGATCGCTGCGGGTGAGCTGGAGACCGTCTCGGACGCCGTCCCCACCCTCACCGGCCGGCCCGCCCAGAGCCTGGCGGCCTATCTCCAGGAGAACCCGGACAGCTTCAGCCACCTCCTGCCGGGCGCCTGACACGGTTCGGCCCCACCGACAACGACCGCACCCGGCCCGCCCCACCCCTGGAGGGGAAGCGGCGGACCGGGTGCGGTCGTTGTCGGCCTCGCGGAAGAGGACCGAAAGTCAGGCCTTCTTGGTCTCCCAGAAGATCTTGTCGATCTGGGCGATCAGGTCCAGAGCCTTCTGGCCCGTGGCCGGGTCGTTCGAACCCTTGGCCGCGGAAAGCGCCTTCAGGGTGTCGTTGACCAGCTGGTGCAGCTCCGGGTACTTCTCGAAGTGCGGGGGCTTGAAGTAGTCGCTCCAGAGCACCGAGACGTGGTGCTTCGCGAGCTCGGCACGCTGTTCCTTGATCAGAACGGCGCGCGTGCGGAAGTCCGCGTCCTCATTGGCCTGGTACTTCTCCTGGACGGCCTTGACGGACTCCGCCTCGATGCGGGCCTGGGCCGGGTCGTACACGCCGCAGGGCAGGTCGCAGTGGGCGCTGACCTTCACCTTGGGGGCAAACAGGCGGGAAAGCATGGAGCTGTCCTTCCTCGTGATCGTCTTCTCAGGTGGGACATTACTCCGTAGGGAGCCTGTTTTTGCGGCTGCCCCCTAGGGCTTAGGCCAAAAGTCCGGGGTGAGGATGAGACCGGCGGCCGAAACGGAGCGGTGCGCGCTGCCGTGTACTGGAGGATGGACCGGGAGGTGCCACAGATGCCGGAACCGGCACAGGAACCATGGAGCGGGCGGGCGGCGCGTAAGCCGTTCCAGGTGGTGGAGGTGACGGGGCCGTCGATGGTGCCCACGCTCTACCACGGCGACCGGCTGCTCGTGCAGCGCGGTGCGCCGGTGCGCCCGGGGGACGTGGTGATCCTGCGGCACCCGCTGCAGCAGGACCTGCTGGTCGTCAAGCGGGCCACCGAGCGACGCGGCAGCGGCTGGTGGGTGCTGGGCGACAACTCGTACGCGGGCGGGGACAGCACGGACTACGGGGCGGTGCCCGAAGAGCTCGTACTGGCCCGCGTCCGGGCCCGCTACCGGCCGCTGAGGAAGGATCAGCGGTCGGTGTTCGGGCTGCTGGGCTGGGCGCTCTCCGCGGTGCGGCGGGTCTCGCCCGAGCGGTCCGCCTCCAGCCGCTTGCGGGCCCGGTAGGCCGCCACGTTGGCGCGGGTCGCGCAGCGGTCGGAGCAGTAGCGCCGGGAGCGGTTGGTCGAGGTGTCGAGGTAGGCGTTGCGGCACGGAGCCGCCTCGCAGAGGCCGAGCCGGTCCACGCCGTGTGTGGTGAGGTGGAACGCGAGGCCCATCGCGGCGATGGCGGCGAAGCCGGCCGTCGCGTTCGACGGGTGATCGGCCAGGTGCATGTGCCAGTGCGGCTTGCCGTCCTCGTCACGGGTGTCGTGGCCGGAGATCTGCGGGTTGACCGGGAACTCCAGCAGCAATGAGTTGAGCAGATCGACCGCGAGCGTCTCGTCGCCGCCGTCGGCCGCCTCGAACACCGCGCGCAGCCGGGCCCGCACGGAGCGGAAGCGCGTCACATCGGCGTCCGTGGCGCGCCGGGCGGCCTGGGCGCTGGGGCCGAACAGCTCGCGGATGCAGTCGACGGTGGTGAGGGAGTCCTTGTTGCGGGCCGGCTCCTCGGTGTTGACCAGACGCACGGCGTAATCCGAGTAATAGGCCAGTTCCACTTGTAGTCCTTACGGCGTCGGTCTATGGTCACTGTGTCGACCAGTGTAATGGTCGAGGGTGAACACTGAGTATTACGCGGAGGATGGGATGACGGAGACGGCTACGGGCGCCGACTGGCAGTCCTGGCAGGCGAGCTGGGACCGGCAGCAGGAGTGGTACATGCCGGACCGCGAGGAGCGGTTCCGGGTGATGCTGGACATGGTCGAGGCCGTCGTGGGGCCCGAACCGAGAGTGCTCGACCTGGCATGCGGTACGGGCAGTATCACGGACCGGCTCCTCAAGCGGTTCCCCGAGGCCACCAGCACCGGTGTCGACCTCGACCCCGCATTGCTCGCCATCGCGCGCGGCACCTTCGAGGGGGACGACCGGGTCACCTTCGTGACCGCCGACCTGAAGGACGCCGCCTGGACCGAGCGGCTTCCGCACACGTCGTACGACGCCGTGCTCACCGCCACCGCCCTGCACTGGCTGCACAGCGAGCCCCTCGCCGCCCTGTACGGGCAGATCGGCGGACTGGTCAGGGAAGGCGGGGTCTTCATGAACGCCGACCACATGATCGACACCGACACCCCCCGCATCAACGCCGCCGAACGCGCCCACCGGCACGCTGCCATGGACCGTGCCAAGGCCGAGGGAGCCGTGGACTGGCGCGAGTGGTGGGCCCTGATGGCGAAGGACCCGGTCCTCGCGGGGCCCACCGCCGAGCGGTTCGAGATCTACGGCGACCACGCCGACGGCGACATGCCTTCCGTCCACTGGCACGCCCGCACCCTCCGGGAGTCCGGCTTCGGCGAAGCACGCGCGGTCTGGGCCTCCCCGTCGGACAGCCTGGTCCTCGCGGTGAAGTAGGGCGTGCACGGCCGGCCAGGACGGCGGAGAGGGCGGTACGGACCAGGTCCGTACCGCCCTCCGCGCACTGCGTGACGGGTTACAGCACCTTCGACAGGAAGGACTTCGTCCGGTCGTGCTGCGGGTTCGTCAGGACGTCGCGCGGGTGGCCGGACTCGACCACGACGCCGTCGTCCATGAAGACCAGCGCATCGCCGACCTCGCGGGCGAATCCCATCTCGTGCGTGACGACGATCATCGTCATGCCTTCCTCGGCCAGGCCGCGCATGACGTCCAGCACGTCGCCGACCAGCTCGGGGTCGAGCGCCGACGTCGGCTCGTCGAAGAGCATCAGCTTCGGTTCCATGGCCAGGGCGCGGGCGATGGCCACCCGCTGCTGCTGTCCGCCGGAGAGCTGGGACGGGTAGTTCTTCGCCTTGTCGGACAGCCCGACCCGGTCCAGCAGCCGCTCCGCACGGGCGCGGGCGACGGCCTTGGCCTCGCCCTTGACCTGGATCGGCGCCTCCATGACGTTCTCGATGGCCGTCATGTGAGGGAACAGGTTGAAGCGCTGGAAGACCATGCCGATGTCCCGGCGCTTCAGAGCGACTTCGCTGTCCTTGAGTTCGTAGAGCTTGTCGCCCTTCTGGCGGTAGCCGACCAGGTCGCCGTCTACGTACAGCCGCCCGGCGTTGATCTGCTCCAGGTGGTTGATGCACCGCAGGAACGTCGACTTGCCGGAGCCGGAGGGGCCGATCAGGCAGAAGACCTCACGCGGGGCGACCTCCAGGTCGATGCCCTTGAGGATGTGCGCGGGGCCGAAGGACTTGTGTACGCCTTCGGCCTTCACCATGGCGCTCATGCGGCGCCTCCCTTCGGGCGACCCAGCGAGAGCATGTTGGCCCTGATCCTCTGGAACGGGGTGTCCGGCAGGCTGCGGCTGGAGCCGCGCGCGTAGTACCGCTCCAGGTAGTACTGGCCGATGCTGAGCATCGAGGTGAGGATCATGTACCAGGCCGCGGCCAGGAACAGCATCTCCACGGTGGCACCGGAGGTCTGCGAGACGTTCTGGGTCGAACGCAGCAGTTCGGTGTACTGGACGGCGACCGCCAGGGACGAGGTCTTCAGCATGTTGATGACCTCGTTGCCCGTGGGCGGGACGATGACGCGCATCGCCTGAGGTACGACGATCCGGCGCAGCGTCTTCCCGTGGCTCATGCCCAGGGCGTGCGCCGCCTCCGTCTGGCCCTCGTCGACCGACTGGAGGCCGGCCCGGCAGATCTCCGCCATGTACGCGGCCTCGTTGAGCCCGAGACCGAGCAGCGCGCAGAGGAACGGCGTCATGAAGGACGACCACTCGTCCTTGTAGATCGGCCCGAGGTTGATGTACTCGAAGACGATGCCGAGGTTGAACCAGACCAGCAGCTGTACGTAGACCGGGGTCCCGCGGAAGAACCAGATGTAGCCCCAGGCTATGGACGTCGTGACCGGGTTCTTGGAGAGCCGCATCACGGCGAGCACGATGCCCAGCACGACACCTATGATCATCGAGAGGACCGTGATGATGACGGTGTTCTTGACCCCTTCGAGGATCTGGTCGTCGAAGAAGTAGTCCGGGATCGCGTCCCAGTTGATGTCGCCCTGGGCGAACGCGTAGACGAGCGAGGCCAGCAGGCCGAGCGCGACGACCGCGGATATGTACCGGCCGTAGTGACGTACCGGGATGGCCTTGATCGCCTCCGGCCCCGCCGACGGGGTGGGCGGGGTGTCCGCCGGGTCCGCCTTCTTGATGTCAGTCACAGATGTTGCCTTTCAGCGCCGGTCTCCGGTCAGGACCCGCCGTTGATCTTCGCCTCGGTGACCGCGCCGGCCTGGACGCCCCACTTGTCGATGATCTTCCCGTACTCGCCGTTCTTGATGACCGCGTTCAGGGCCGCCTCGACGGCCTTGGTGAGCTCGTCGTTGCCCTTGGCCACGGCGATGCCGTACGGGGCCGCCTCGACCTGCTCGCCGACCAGCTGGAAGTCCTTGCCGCCGCCCGAGGTCTTCACCGCGTACGCGGCGACCGGGAAGTCGGAGGAGCCCGCGTCGGCGCCGCCGCCGCGCAGCCGGGTCTGGGCCTCCAGGTCGTTGTCGAACGCCTGGACGGCGATCTTGCCCTTGCTGCCGCACTTGGCGCTCTCGGCCTTGGCGAGGTCGTGGGAGACCGTGCCCCGCTGCACGACCAGCTTCTTGCCGCAGAGGTCCGACCAGGTGCTGATGCCCTTGTCGTCGCCCTTCTTGGTGTAGATCGAGACACCGGCGGTGAAGTAGTCGATGAAGTCGACGCCCTCGCCGACCTTCTTCTTCGTCTCGGAGTCGACGCCTTCCTGGCGGTCCTTCGTGTCGGTCATGGCCGACATCGCGAGGTCGTAGCGCTTCGAGCGCAGGCCCGTGAGCAGCGTGTCGAAGGTGCCGTTCTCGAAGACGAACTTCACGCCGAGCTGCTTGCCGAGGGCGTCCCCGAGGTCGGGGTCGATGCCGACCGTCTTGCCGGACTCGTCCTTGAACTCGACCGGCGGGTAGGCGATGTCGGATCCGACCTTGATCTCGCCCTTGTCCTTGACGGACTGGGGGAGGAGGTCGGCGAGCGGCGCCTCCTCGGTGGCGGTCGCCCCCGACTCCTTCTTGCTCGCGCTGTCGGTCTGGTCGCCACAGGCGGTCAGCAGCAGGGTGCCGGCGACCGCGACTGCGCAGACCGCGGCAATCCGGGACTTCGCGGCCGTACGGCAGAGGGTGCTTGCGGTCATGATCGGAATCCTCCGGCAGTGAGGGAATGCTGGTGGGGGTGGGTACGCACGCACCTTCGAGTGCCGCCACCTCGTGTGATTAGGGCATCTTGCCATTCGGACTCACCCAATCAGGGGGCCGGTCATGTCAAAATCGGGTAACGGGCGACCCCCGAACCTCAACGGGCCGATACGGCAAGGCCGGACCATCTGCTGGAAAGTGCGTGCCCCTCCGGAGAATCTCCGGTGCGTCTCGACCTACGGACGGCCTTTGTGGGCCTTAGTGGACTTGTCCAGATATTCGGCTATGAGTCATGTCACCGAGTCGATACCGACTCGTAAGAGGCCCGGTCCGTCCGGTAAGAAAGACCTTTACACCCCTCATCCGGGGCTCAGGGCGCGTGTGCGGCGCGCCCGCGCGTATGTGTCTCCCCTGCCGGAGCGGTCCAACCGCTCAGTGCCGGGAACGTACGCGGTGCCCGCCCACCCCTCCTCAACCAGGAGTGGCCACCCTCAACTGATGAAGACTTAAGGGGTCAACACAATGGCAGCGGAGATCGTCAATCCTCGCAGCGACAGCAAGACACACGGCGCGGCCGGTGCGGCAGGGCTCAGCAGTGCGGACGAGCCCTTCGACCCGGCCTTCGCCCTCCACCGCGGCGGGAAGATGGCCGTGCAGGCCACCGTCCCGATCCGCGACAAGGACGACCTGTCCCTCGCGTACACGCCCGGCGTCGCGAAGGTGTGCAGCGCCATCGCCGAGAATCCCGAGCTCGTCCACGACTACACGTGGAAGTCGCAGGTCGTGGCCGTGGTGACGGACGGCACGGCCGTCCTCGGCCTGGGGGACATCGGTCCCGAGGCCTCCCTCCCGGTGATGGAGGGCAAAGCGATTCTCTTCAAGCAGTTCGGCGGGGTCGACGCGGTGCCGATCGCGCTCGCCACGACCGACGCGGACGAGATCGTCGACACCGTCGTGCGCCTCGCGCCCTCCTTCGGCGGCGTGAACCTGGAGGACATCTCGGCGCCCCGGTGCTTCGAGATCGAGCGCAAGCTCCAGGAGCGTCTCGACATCCCGGTCTTCCACGACGACCAGCACGGCACCGCCGTGGTGACCCTCGCGGCTCTGCGCAACGCGGCGAAGCTGTCCGGCCGGACGCTCGGTGATCTGCGCGCCGTCATCTCCGGCGCCGGCGCGGCGGGTGTCGCCATCGCGAAGTTCCTGCTGGAGGCGGGCATCGGCGATGTCGCCGTGGCCGACCGCAAGGGCATCGTCAGCGCCGACCGCGAGGACCTCACCGACGTCAAGCGCGAGCTGGCGGAGCTCACGAACCGCGCCGGCATCACCGGCTCCCTGGAGACGGCGCTGGCCGGCGCCGACGTCTTCATCGGGGTCTCCGGCGGTACGATCCCCGAGCCGGCCGTGGCCTCGATGGCGCCCGGCGCGTTCGTGTTCGCCATGGCCAACCCGAACCCCGAGGTCCACCCCGACGTCGCGCACAAGTACGCGGCCGTGGTGGCCACCGGGCGGTCGGACTACCCGAACCAGATCAACAACGTGCTGGCGTTCCCCGGGATCTTCGCGGGCGCGCTGCAGGTGCGTGCCTCCCGGATCACCGAGGGCATGAAGATCGCCGCGGCGAACGCCCTGGCGGATGTGGTCGGTGACGAGCTGGCCGCCGACTACGTGATTCCGTCGCCGTTCGACGAGCGGGTCGCTCCCGCCGTCACCACCGCGGTGGCTGCGGCCGCCCGCGCGGAAGGTGTCGCGCGGCGCTGACGCCGTACGGGGTGGGGTGCGGGGTCCGCGGGGCGGGGCCTGTGCCCCGCCCCGCCCCTTCCCGGAACCGGGGCTCCGCCCCGGACCACGGCCCTCGAACGCAGGGCGGGCCGGGTTTCGCCCAGGCTCGCCTGCGGCGCGGCGCGTGTCACACTCTCGGACGGTTACGTCACGACGCGTCACGGCCTATCGTCATGGCCATGTTCGCCGCCTACGCCGCACGCATCGACCGTGACCAGCCGCTCGACGGCCTTGAGCTGGGCGAACGCCCCTCACCCGAGAGCCGCCCCGGCTGGACCACCGTCCAGGTCAGAGCCGCATCGCTCAACCATCACGACCTCTGGTCCCTGCGAGGTGTGGGCCTCGCCGAGGACAAGCTGCCCATGATCCTCGGCTGCGACGCCGCCGGCATCGACCAGGACGGCAACGAGGTCGTCCTGCACTCCGTCATCGGCCAGACGGGCCACGGCGTCGGCCCGGACGAACCGCGCTCCATCCTCACCGAGCGCTACCAGGGCACGTTCGCCGAGCAGGTCACCGTGCCCAGCTGGAACGTGCTGCCCAAGCCCAAGGAGCTCACCTTCGAGCAGGCCGCCTGCCTGCCGACCGCCTGGCTGACGGCGTACCGGATGCTGTTCACGAACGCCGGCGTACGGCCCGGGGACTCCGTCCTCGTGCAGGGGGCGGGCGGCGGTGTGGCCACCGCCGCGATCGTGCTCGGCAAGGCCGCCGGGCTCCGGATGTTCGCCACCAGCCGTGACGAGGCCAAGCGCAAGCGGGCTGTCGAACTGGGAGCCGTCGAGGCCTACATGCCCGGCGCCCGGCTGCCGAAGCGTGTCGACGCCGTCATCGAGACCGTCGGAGCGGCGACCTGGTCCCACTCGGTCAAGTCGCTGCGGCCCGGCGGCACCCTGGTCATCTCGGGCGCCACCAGCGGCGACCGGCCCTCGCACGCGGAGCTGACCCGGATCTTCTTCCTGGAACTCAAGATCGTCGGCTCCACGATGGGCTCCAAGGACGAGCTGGAGGACCTGTTGTCGTTCTGCGCGGCCACCGGTGTACGGCCCGTGATCGACGAGACCCTGCCGCTGGACCGGGCCCGCGAAGGCTTCGAGCGGCTCGCCGCCGGAGACCTGTTCGGGAAGATCGTGCTCACCGCGTCGTGAGGCGGCAGGTCACGGAACTGTCGACGCCCGAAGGGCTGTTGCTGCGGCCCTGGCGACCCGAGGACGCCCCGGCGGTACTCCGCGCCTTCGTGCCCGAGGAGATGGCGCGACAGGCTGGCCGGCCCGTCACGGACGCCGCCGAGGCGCTGGAATGGATCGACGCCCGTGAGAGCGAGCGGTCGGCGGGCAGCGCGTACACATGGGCCGTCGTCCGCGACGGAGTCGCGCTCGGCTCGGTGGCCGTGGCGGCGGTGAACCACGTCCACGACACCGGCTGGGTCTCGTACTGGACCGTCGAAACAGCTCGGGGGAGGGGCGTCGCGCTTGCGGGCGTACGGGCGCTGGCCCGCTGGGCCTTCGGTGAACTGGGCCTCCACCGGCTTGAGCTCGGGCACAGGACGAACAATCCCGCCTCCTGCGCCGTCGCCCTGCGGGCCGGCTTCGTCCCGGAGGGCATCGACCGGCAGAAGCTCCGCTACGGGGACGTCCGGTACGACGTCGAGCGTCACGCCCGCCTCGCCACCGACGATGTCAATGAAGGTTGACAAGGCCCTGGTGTCAACGTAGGTTGACGCCATGACCGAAGCAACGGATCTCGCCGCGCGTGCCGGCGACCATGACCCCCGCGTCGGGCTGCGGGCGGTGGCGGCGCTGCGAAGGCTGCTCGAACAACTCGAAGCCGTCCAGGTGAGAAGCGCCCGCGTCCAGGGCTGGTCGTGGCAGGAGATCGCTGCCGAGCTGGGTGTCAGCAGGCAGGCCGTGCACAAGAAGTACGGGAGGCATTGATGTTCGAGCGATTCACCGTGGGAGCCCGGGCCACCGTGACCGGCGCGGTGACCCACGCCGAGCAGGCCGGAGCGGACTCCGTCACCGAGGAGCACCTCCTGCTCTCCTTGCTGGACCAGGAGGGCAGCCGGGCGTCCTTCGCCGTCACCGCCCTCGGACTCACCGACCGGCGCGCCTCGGTGGAGGCGGCGCTCGGCGAGGCCCGCCGTCGCGGAGGGCTCACCAAGGCCGACACCGAGGCGCTCGCCGGTATCGGTATCGATGTCACCGAGATCGTGGCCCGGGTCGAGGGCGCCCACGGCGAGGGGGTCCTGGCGGGCGATCACCGGAACCGCCGATGGTGGTCCGGACGCCGGCCCTTCACGAGCGGCGCCAAGGGCATCCTGGAGAAGTCCCTGCGTGTCGCCCTCGGGCGACGTGACCGCTTCATCGGGGAGGAGCACCTGCTGCTGGCCCTGACAGCCTGCCCGGGCGTCGTCGCCGATGTGCTCGCCGACCATGGGGCCACCTACGCGACAGTGGAGCGCGCGCTGTACGGCGACGGCGGGCAGGGCCGGGCCCGGGCGGGCTGACCGGGCGGCACGGCCCGGCCGGGGCATCCTCAGGCCGGGCCGTGCGCGGGGTCAGGGCGTGCCGGGGGCGCCCTTCTCCTCGCCGGCAGAGGACCGCAGCAGGGAGCCGATGCGTGTCGCGGCCGAGGCCAGATGACCGCGTGCCTCCGACAGCTGGACCTCGGTGACGCCGTGGTCCCGGGCCGCGTCACGGATGTCGTCGCGGAACCGGTCCAGCAGGCGGTCCAGGTCACGGGCCGGGTCACCGGTGGTGGTCGCGTCGGCGGCCCACTCGACGTCCGGCTCCTCGGTTGCCGGACGGCTGTACACCGGCCAGGCGCCGGTCCTGGCGAAATTGCCCAGCTGACCGGTGATCTCGGCCAGTCCGTCCCGCACCCCCGCGGGCCAGTCGCCCCGCGCGAAGTGCTCCTGGACCTGGCGCGCGGCGTTCTGCATCTGCTCCCGCGCCTTCTCGTGCGCCTCCTGGGCCTGGCGACGGGCCTGGTCCGCGTCCTCACGGGCCTTGCGGGACTCGTCCTTCGCCCTGCGGGCCTGTTCCTTCCACTCCTGCTTGGCCTTGCTCAGCTCCTCCTTCGCCGTGCGCCACGCCTCCTTGTCCCCGAAACCGGGGTCCCAGCCGCTCTTGCCACCGCCGGAGGTGTGGCGGGACTCGGAAGCCGCCGCGCGCATCTCGCTGCGGAGCTGGCCTGCCGCTCCCCGCACGTCGTCACGGATCTCGGCAGCCAGTTCGGAGACGGACTCGCGGATCTCCAGCTCCAGATCGGCCAGTTCGCCGCCGCGGCCGGCCAGCTCGGCCCGCCCGGCGTCGGTGATGGAGTAGACCTTGCGGCCGCCCTCGGTGGCGTGGGTGACCAGGCCCTCGGCCTCCAGCTTGGCCAGCCGCGGATACACGGTGCCCGCCGACGGGGCGTACAGCCCCTGGAAGCGCTCCTCCAGGAGCCGGATCACCTCGTAACCATGGCGGGGGGCCTCGTCCAGCAACTTGAGGAGGTACAGGCGCAGACGGCCGTGGGCGAATACGGGAGGCATGTCAGAGCACCTTTCCGGTCGGCTCGGCGTCCTGCGGGGAGTCCTGGGCGGGTGGACGGCGCAACAGGGCGATCGAACCCGAGACGGTGGTCGCCTTCAGCTTCCCCGTGCCCGCGCCCAGCGTGCCGGTGATCTTCTTCGCACCCCACTGGCCACCCACGCGCAGGTCCTCGAAGGCGTTGGAGACGGTCCCGCTGGCGGTGTTCGCCTCGACCTTCGCGTCCGCCGGGTGCGGAAGCCGGATGGCGATCTCGCCGGACACCGAGGTCAGTCTGATGTCCGTCGGCTTCGGGGAGGTGTCGAGATCGAGCACCATGTGGCCGGTGACGGTCTCCGCCCGGACCGAGGTGCCGGCGCCCTCGACGATCGTCAGATCGCCCGACACGGACTGGAAGCGGAGGTCTCCGGTGACGGTCTGGGCCTCCAGGCTGCCGGACACCGTCTCGGCCCGGACGACCCCGGAGAGACCCACCAGGGTGCTGTCCCCCGAGATGCCGCGCAGCTCCGTGCGGCCCTGGATACCCGAGACGACCGCCTCGGCTCCGATGACACCGACCTCCACCGTCGCACCGGCCGGCACGGCGAGCGAGATCGCGGCGCTGCGGCGCGGGCCCCTGCGGTCGAGCCAGGTCAGAATGCCCTGCCACGGCAGGTCCTCGTAGGTGACGGTGAGGGTCCCGCCCTCCAGGGTCACGACCAGTGGGGGTCCGTCGATCTCGGAGACCTCCAGCCGGGCGGTCGGCTCGTCGGTGCCGACGACATTGATCATGCCGTCGACGATGCGCACGTTGAGTGCTGTCACGGGGTCCTCGAAGGTGAGCTTCTCGGGCTCGGCGACGGTCCACGTCGACTCAGGCATGGATCTGACCTCCCACTGGGTGGTGCGACGCAACATATCGCGTCTTCTTGAGAACACGATATATCGCGGATCGGAGAAGTCAAGAGACAGCCGGAACGGGTGCTGGTGGGAGAGTGAGAGGAGGCTGTAAATGGTTCATACGCGGGCAATTTGACCTAGCGTGTGGGGCATGACCGCGACATCCGTGGGCGCCCTGCTTCTGTGCCGCGCCGACCCCGAGACCGTACGGCCCGTGGCCCATCTCCTGCGGGAACGCCTGCTGCTCGTGCCCGCCGGGGACGGCTGGAGCGTGCTCGTCCCCGAAGGGAAGCCCTGGCGGAAGGACACCCAGGGAGGCGCACCGGCCGACGGGCCCACGGCGGCCGACGCAGGCACCGAGCCCGTCGACCGCGTCGTCGGTGGCTGGGCCACCGCCCTCGCCGTGGGCTCCACCTGGCCGGTGCTGGCCCTGTGGTGGGACGACGACCGCTCCGGCTACACCCTCGCCTCGGGATTCCGCCGCCCGGTCGGCTACACCTGGCTCGCCGACGGCACCCCGGCCGCCGAGGAGGAAGCCATGCGTACGTCCGCACTCCGGCTGGGCCTCGACCCCGTCACGGACGTCCAGGCGCTGGAAGCCCTCACCCGCGAGGACCCGGGGACCGACGCCGATGCCCGGCTCCGCGGACTGCTCGCCGTACTCGCCCGGGCCGGGGTCCGCCTGCCGCCCGGTCTCACGCCCGGCGAGCCCGCCGACCGGCTGCGTTCGGTCGCCGGGATCCTCCCGGAGGCGGAACAGATCGAATGGGCCGGCTGGCGCGACGCCGTGCGCCTGGAACTCGACGCCGTCGAGAGCGGCAGCCTCGGCCCCTGGGTGCTCGGCCCGCGGGCACGCGCCGTGGCGGCGGGACAGGTCGCCGCCGGTCTGCCGCTGACCGTGTGGGGCGCCCGCCGGCGCAGCGGCGGCTGGATCGCCGCGGGCCTCGTCCTTCTCGTACAGGGCCTTCTGGGGCTCGCGTACAACCGCTTCAGGAGTGCGGGCGGCGTGAGCCCCGGACGGTGACTACTCGTCCTCGTCCTCGTCGTCCAGCCGGGCCAGCCAGGTCGCGAGGCGCTCGACGGGGACCTCGAAGTCGGGGTTGAGGTCGACGAACGTACGGAGCTGCTCGGCGAGCCACTCGAAGGTGACCTCCTCCTCGCCGCGCCGCTTCTCCAGTTCCTCGATGCCACGGTCCGTGAAGTACATACGACCAGAATAACGAGGCCGGACAGCCCGAGGGCCCGGCCCCGCGAGATGCGCGCGGGACCGGGCCCTTCGATGGCGTACAGCCGCTGATCAGGCCTCGAAGACCTCGGCGACCAGCTGTGCCTGCTCGGCCTGGTGGCGCTTGGCCGAGCCGACCGCCGGGGACGAGCCGTGCGGACGCGAGATGCGGCGCAGGCGCTCACCGTGCGGGACGTCGGCGCCGACGGCCAGGTCCAGGTGGTCGATCAGGTTGAGCGCGATGAACGGCCACGCGCCCTGGTTCGCCGGCTCCTCCTGGGCCCAGAGGTACTTCTCGGCGTTCGGGTACTTGGCGATCTCGGCCTGGATCTCCGCACCCGGCAGCGGGTACAGGCGCTCCAGCCGGATGATCGCCGTCTCCGTGTCACCGCGCTTCTCGCGCTCGGCGTCCAGGTCGTAGTAGAGCTTGCCGGAGACGAAGACGACCTTGCGGACCGCTTCGGCCTTGACCGACTCGTCACCGATGACCGGACGGAAGCCGCCGGTGGTGAACTCCTCCACCGTCGACGCGGCCGCCTTCAGACGGAGCATCGACTTCGGGGTGAAGACGATCAGCGGCTTGTGGTGCGGGTTGTGCACCTGCCACCGCAGGAGGTGGAAGTAGTTCGACGGCAGCGTGGGCATCGCGACCGTCATGTTGTCCTGCGCGCACATCTGCAGGAAACGCTCCGGGCGGGCGGACGAGTGGTCCGGGCCCTGGCCCTCGTAACCGTGCGGGAGCAGCAGGGTGACGCCGGACGTCTGGCCCCACTTCTGCTCGGCCGAGGAGATGAACTCGTCCACGACGGTCTGCGCGCCGTTGACGAAGTCACCGAACTGGGCCTCCCAGATGACCAGGGACTCCGGTCGGGCCAGAGAGTAGCCGTACTCGAAGCCCATCGCCGCGTACTCGCTGAGCAGCGAGTCGTAGACGTTGTAACGGGCCTGGTCGTCGGAGAGGTAGAGCAGCGGGGTGTAGTCCTCGCCGGTCTTCTGGTCGACGAGGACGGCATGGCGCTGGCCGAACGTGCCGCGGCGGGTGTCCTGGCCTGCGAGCCGGACCGGGGTGCCCTCCATGAGCAGCGAGCCGATGGCCAGGGTCTCGCCCATGCCCCAGTCGATCGTGCCGTTCTCCACGGATGCCGCACGGCGCTGCATCTGCGGCAGGAGGCGCGGGTGCACGGTGATCCCGTCGGGGATGTTCACCTGCGACTCGGCGACCAGCTTCACGACCTCCGAGGACACCGCGGTGGTCACGGCGACCGGGAACTCGGCCTGCACGTCCGGGACGTGGGGCTGGGACGGCGCCGAGGTGGCTTCGCGGACCTCCGCGAAGACCTTCTCGAGCTGGCCCTGGAAGTCCTGGAGAGCCTGCTCGGCCTCTTCCAGCGTGATGTCACCGCGACCGATGAGGGACTCGGTGTAGAGCTTGCGCACCGAGCGCTTCTTGTCGATCAGGGTGTACATCTGCGGGTTGGTGAACTCCGGGTTGTCGCCCTCGTTGTGACCGCGGCGGCGGTAGCAGATGAGGTCGATGACGACGTCCTTGTTGAACGTCTGCCGGTACTCGAAGGCGAGGCGCGCGACACGCACCACGGCCTCCGGGTCGTCACCGTTGACGTGGATGATCGGCGCCTCGATCATGCGCGCCACGTCCGTGGCGTACATCGAGGAGCGCGAGGACTCCGGGGCGGCGGTGAAGCCGACCTGGTTGTTGATCACCACGTGCACGGTGCCGCCGGTGCGGTAACCGCGCAGCTGCGACATGTTGAGCGTCTCGGCGACGACGCCCTGGCCCGCGAAGGCCGCGTCGCCGTGGAGCGCGACGGGCAGGACCGTGAAGTCCGTGCCGCCCTTGTTGATGATGTCCTGCTTGGCGCGGGCGATGCCCTCGAGGACCGGGTCGACGGCCTCCAGGTGCGAGGGGTTGGCGGCCAGCGAGACCTTGATCTGCTCGCCGTCCAGACCGGTGAAGGTGCCCTCGGCGCCCAGGTGGTACTTGACGTCACCGGAGCCGTGCATCGACCGCGGGTCGAGGTTGCCCTCGAACTCCCGGAAGATCTGCGCGTACGACTTGCCGACGATGTTCGCCAGGACGTTCAGCCGGCCGCGGTGGGCCATGCCGATGACGACCTCGTCGAGGCGCGCCTCGGCGGCGGAGTCGATGACCGCGTCGAGGAGCGGGATGACGGACTCGCCGCCCTCCAGCGAGAACCGCTTCTGGCCGACGTACTTGGTCTGCAGGAACGTCTCGAACGCCTCGGCGGCGTTGAGACGGCGCAGGATCCGCAGCTGCTCCTCGCGCTCCGGAGCCGGGCGCGGACGCTCCACCCGGTCCTGGAGCCACTTGCGCTCCTTCGGCTCCTGGATGTGCATGAACTCGATGCCGGTGGTGCGGCAGTACGACTCACGCAGGACGCCGAGGATGTCGCGGAGCTTCATCATCGTCTTGCCGGCGAAACCGCCGACCGCGAAGTCCCGCTCAAGGTCCCACAGGGTGAGGCCGTGCTCGGTGATGTCCAGGTCGGGGTGCTTACGCTGGCGGTACTCCAGCGGGTCGGTGTCGGCCATCACGTGACCGCGGACCCGGTAGGAGTGGATCAGCTCGAAGACCCGCGCGGCCTTGGTGACGTCGTCGTCGTGCGAGGCGTCGATGTCCTTGAGCCAGCGGACCGGCTCGTAGGGGATGCGCAGCGCCTTGAAGATCTCGTCGTAGAAGTCGTTCTCGCCGAGCAGCAGCTGGGACAGGACGCGGAGGAACTCGCCGGACGCGGCGCCCTGGATGACCCGGTGGTCGTACGTCGAGGTCAGGGTCATGACCTTCGAGATGCCCAGCTTGTTCAGGGTGTCCTGCGAGGTGCCCTGGAACTCCGCCGGGTAGTCCATCGCGCCGACGCCCATGATGAGGCCCTGTCCGGGCATCAGGCGGGGCACCGAGTGGACCGTGCCGATGCCGCCGGGGTTCGTCAGCGAGGCGGTGACCCCGGAGAAGTCGTCCATGCCGAGCTTGCCGACGCGGGCCCTGCGGACGATGTCCTCGTAGGCCTGCCAGAACTCGAAGAAGTTGAGCGTCTCGGCCTTCTTGATGGCCGCGACGACCAGCTGGCGGTCGCCGTTCGGCTTCACCAGGTCGATGGCCAGGCCGAGGTTGACGTGCTCGGGCTTGACCAGGGTCGGCTTGCCGTCCTTCACCGCGAAGGAGTAGTTCATCGACGGCATGGCCTTGAGGGCCTGCACCATCGCGTACCCGATGAGGTGCGTGAAGGAGATCTTCCCGCCCCGGGCGCGCTTCAGGTGGTTGTTGATGACGATGCGGTTGTCGAAGAGCAGCTTCACCGGCACGGCGCGGACCGACGTGGCCGTCGGCAGCTCCAGGGAGGCGTTCATGTTCTTCGCGACGGCGGCCGACGGGCCGCGCAGCGTCACGTACTCCGGGCCGGCGGGGGCCTCGGCGGGGGCATCCGTCTTCGCAGGTGCCGGGGCCGCCTTCGCGGGCGCTGCCTTCGCGGGAGCGGCGGGAGCGGCCGGTGCCTTCGCCGGGGCCGCCGGAGCGGCGGCCGCGGGCTTGGCCGGCGCGGCCGGAGCCGGCGGCGCGGCCTGTGCCGGAGCGGTGTTGTTCACGGTGCTCGCGGCCGGGGCCGGGGTCACCGCTCCCGCAGGTGCGGGGACAGGCTTGTCCGCCGTGCCGGTCGTACCCGGCTTGTAGTCGGCGAAGAAGTCCCACCAGGCGCGGTCGACCGAATTCGGGTCCTGGAGGTACTGCTGGTAGATCTCGTCGACGAGCCACTCATTGGGGCCGAAAGCTGCCGCCGGGTTGGACCCGGAGCCTGCTTCTTGATCGGTCGAGATGCTCGAGTTACTGGGGGACTGAGACGACACGGCGGCAACCGCCCTCTTCCGCTTCACAAGGTGATGGACAGCGGAAATCAAGGCTACGCCTCCCGAGCCGTTACGTGCAGGCCGGGCCGGTCTTCGTCGTGCACATCACATCTGAAGGCGGGTTTCGGCGCATGAAATGGCGGGAAACAAGCAGGGTTCCGCTGCCCTTCGGGTACGCGAGGCCTGCGCTCAGGCCCCCTGGACCGTATCTCTTTCCCGGACGGCAGGGAGAACGGGGCCCTCCGCTTCGAACACGTGGTCAACCGTGCGCCTGGGCGTTCCCCGGAAGGGTGACCTGGATTCGGCAGCCACGGGCGGATTCGGCCACGCCGATGCGGCCGCCGTGCAGATCCACCGCCCAGCGGGCGATCGCCAGCCCGAGCCCCGTACCGCCGTCGGAGCCCGGCCCGTGCGGGGAGGGCGCCTGGCCGCGGTTGAAGCGTTCGAAGACCCGGTGGCGCTCCGCCTCCGGGATGCCGGGCCCCTCGTCGACGACCTCCAGCTCCAGCGACTCGGGGTGTTCCCCGCGCCGCGCCAGCACGGTGACCCGCCCGTGCGGCGGGCTGTGCTTGACGGCGTTGTCGATGAGGTTGGCGACCACCTGGTGCAGGCGTTCCGCGTCCGCGTACGCCGTCAGCTCGGGCGGCGACACGTCGAGGTGCAGATGGACGTCCGTGCGGGAGTGGTTGCCCGAGCCCGAGGAGAGCCGGCGCTGCGAAGCGGCGAGATTGGCTTCCTTCAGCACGCCCGACAGATACGGCCAGACCTCGAAGCGGCGCGCCTTGATCGCCACCACGCCGTTGTCCAGCCGGGAGAGGTCCAGCAGGGTCTCCACCAGCCTGCCCAGGCGTTCGGTCTGTTTCAGCGCCGTACGCATCGTCTCGGGATCGGCGGCGGACACCCCGTCCACCACGTTCTCCAGGACGGCTCTGAGTGCCGCGATCGGTGTGCGCAGCTCATGGGAGACGTTCGCCACCAGCTCCTTGCGGTGCCGGTCCTCCGCCTCCAGATCGTCCGCCATACGGTTGATCGTCTGCGCCAGGTCGCCGAGCTCGTCACGCCGCCCGGCGCCGCTCACCCGTCTCGTGTAGTCGCCGTGCGAGATCGACCGGGCGACGGCGCGCATCTCGTCCAGCGGCGCGGTCAGACCGTGCGCCACGAACTGGGTGATCAGCAGAGTGGCGATCACCGAGAAGACCGTGATGAACCGGAATTCGGTCCTGGTCCGCAGGGCGACGATCAGCAGTCCGGTCGTGATGAACACGGAGACCACCACGAGCGTGCCCAGCTTGGCCTTGATCGAGAAGGGCCGCAGTCCCGAGCCGGGCGGCGTCATGGCGCTGGTGTCTCCAGGGCGTAGCCGACGCCGTGCACGGTACGGATCCGCTCGGCGCCGATCTTCCGGCGCAGAGCCTTGATGTGGCTGTCGACCGTACGGGTCCCGGAGGCGTCCGCCCAGTCCCAGACCTCGGCCAGCAGCTGCTCCCGGGACAGCACCGCGCGCGGTGTGTTGGCCAGGCAGACCAGCAGGTCGAACTCGGTCGGAGTGAGGTGGACGTCGTCGGCGCGCACCCTGACGCGGCGCTGCGCGTGGTCGATCTCCAGCTCGCCGAGGCGCAGGATGCCGCTGCGCGGCGTCACCGCGGCCAGCGCGGCACGCTCGACCCGGCGCAGCAGGACGTGGACCCGCGCCGCCAGCTCCCGCATCGAAAACGGCTTGGTCATGTAGTCGTCGGCGCCGACCCCGAGCCCGACCAGCATGTCGGTCTCGTCGTCGCGCGCGGTCAGCATCAGCACCGGTACGGGGCGCTGAGCCTGCACACGACGGCAGACCTCCAGGCCGTCGAAGCCGGGAAGCATGATGTCGAGCACCATCAGGTCGGGCTGCCATGCCTCGGCCGCGTCCACGGCTGCGGGCCCGTCCAGTGCGGTCTGCACCAGGAAGCCCTCGGCCCGCAGCCGGGCGGAAATGGCGTCGACGATTGTTGCGTCGTCCTCTACCACCAGCACCCGGCGCTGAGCCCCGGGGGTGGCCGCGACGCCGTTGTGGGTGGTGTGTGTCTGTTCCATCGCCCCGCCCCTGCCCGTTCTCGCGGAGGCCATTCCCCCGGAGGCACGGTTATCGCTTGTGGATTTCGTCGGTGATCCCTTGTGCCGGTCAGCAGCGTAAAGGCACAAGGTGCCTCTCGGCTACGCAGGGTGTTGTCCGTCGTGAAGGTGTTACCCACGGGAAAGGAGACGGATCGGCGGACTTGCGCCTCTGATCCGCGGGTGGGGCGGGGCCATGGGTACCGGGTGGGGGTTCAGTCGTCCCGGAGTGCGAGATGGACCACGTCCGGCACACCTCGGGCAACGGCTACTTCTTCGGTCCTTACCGCGTGGAATCCGGCATTCCGCAAGGCTTCGCCGAACTCGCCGGATGGCTGTGCGGACCAGACGGCGAGGACTCCACCGGGCGTCAGACGAGCGCGGCAGGACGCGAGACCAACGGGCGAATAGAGGTTTCCGTTGTCCTGGGTGACGGTCCAGTCGGGGCCGTTGTCGATGTCCAGGCACAGTGCGTCGTAACGCTCCGTGGTCGTGCGGAGATGGGCCACAAGGTCCGTACGGAGGATCTCGGTGCGCGGATCGGAGAGCGCCGCCCCGGAGATCCTGCCGAGCGGTCCGTCGCAGTGCCAGTCCACGATGGCCTGTTCCCGCTCGACGACCACGATCCGGCCCCAGCGCGGCTCGGCGGAGGCCCGCACCAGCGAGAAGCCGACGCCGAGTCCGCCGATCAGCACCGAGGGGCCCGGCCGGCCGGGCGGCAGCGCGGAGAGCGCCGCGTCGATCAGCAGCCGCTCGGAACGCCCGTCGGAGGTGTCCATCAGGAAGCATCCGTTGGCGATGATCTCGAAGTTGTCGCCGTGCTCGCGCAGGACGACCTCGCCGAACGGCCCTTCGCGCCGGTCGAGGACGACGGGGCGGTGGGTGTCTGGGGCGTGCATGGTGCGGTCTCCGGTCTCCGGTCGGCGGCGGTTGGTTCTCCGGGCGTCCATCTTTCCTCGTCGCGGGCCCTGCGGACCAGCGGATTCGCCCGGCCTCACCCTTCGTGGCGCGGTGCCTTCGTCCCGTGCGCCGCGGTGTACTCGGCGGCCAGCCAGGGGCCCAGGTCCTCGATGAGCATCGCCAGGACGGCCGGATCGGGCGAGGGGGTGCGTGCCGTGACGGCGGCCGTGCGGACCTGCGCGGCGCGTTCCGGGGCGTCCGGGCGGAAGCGCGCGAACACTCCGGCGGACCGCCGCAGGTCGCTCGTCCAGCCGCCCCAGACCGGCATGACCAGCGTGAACGCGGACCGGACGAGGCGGCGGGCGACGCGCCGGCTCAGTCTGAGGCGCGCCTCGTCGGCGGCGGCTTCGGCGGCCTGGGCGCGCCACCGGGGGAGCACGAGCGCCAGATCGCCGTTGGTCTCACGGGCGAGCAGCGAGGTCGGCCGGTAGCGCGGCAGGCGCGCGGCCAGATCCTCGCCCAGCAGCGGGGTGCAGAGGCAGGCGACGAAGAAGCCGAAGTCATGGCGCTCCGCTTCGCTGAGCACGGCACCGACGGGGGAGAGGAGCAGGCCGACCCCGTCGATCACGGGGAAGGCGGCGTCCAGGGCGGCGGCGGTCTCCTCGGCTGCCGCCCGGTCCGCGTCGGTGGGTTCGTCGCGCAGGACCACCTGCAGGTCCAGGTCGGACACGCCGGGAATGGCCGTGCCCCTCGGGATGCTGCCGTAGAGGTAGGCGCTGTGCAGCCGCGAGGGGCCGAACGCCTCGGGGACGCGCACGCGGACCGCCTCGACCACCGGGGCGAACGGTGCGGCCACGAGGCCGATGGACCCCTCGCGACGGATCGTCCCGTCCGTCGCGAGCCCCTTGTCCTCTTCGTGCATGCCTGGATCCTCGCAGGTGGGAAGCGGGGGACAGGAGTGATCGCTGAGAGCGAACAGGCCCCCGGGAACATTCGCAGACTCACAAGCATTGAGCCCACATAGCTCAACTTGCCTGCCGAAGGGGAGATCATGACTGCTGAGTCGAATGCGTCGACGGAGTTCACACCGATCGACCTGCCCGTGCTGCCGCTCGACGACGAGGTCGTGCTGCCCGGAATGGTGGTGCCGCTCGACCTGTCTGACGCGGAGGTGCGCGCCGCCGTGGAGGCCGCGCAGGCGGTCGCGCGGCCCGGAGGCGGTAAGCCCGAGGTGCTGCTCGTGCCGCGCATCGACGGGAATTACACCGGGACCGGCGTCCTGGGCACGGTCGAGCAGGTCGGCCGGCTCTCGGACGGTGACCCGGGCGCCCTCATCAGGGCGCGTGACCGTGTGCGGATCGGCGCCGGGACCAGTGGTCCCGGGAGCGCGCTGTGGGTGGAGGGCACCAGGATCGACGTATCCGTGCCTGTCCCCCTGCCCGGCTCCGCCGCCGAGCTCGCCAAGGAGTACAAGGCGCTCGCCACCAGCTGGCTGAAGAAGCGCGGTGCCTGGCAGGTCGTCGACCGGGTCCAGCAGATCGAGGACATCTCCGCGCTCGCCGACAACTCCGGGTACTCGCCGTTCCTGACCACCGATCAGAAGGTCCAGCTGCTGGAGACCGTCGACGCGGTCGCCCGTCTGAAGCTGGCCATCCAGTGGCTCGGCGAACACCTCGCCGAGCAGGATGTCGCGGAGTCCATCGCGAAGGACGTCCAGGAGGGCGTCGACAAGCAGCAGCGCGAATTCCTGCTGCGGCGCCAGCTCGACGCCGTACGCAAGGAGCTCTCCGAGCTCAACGGCGACCCGGAGGACGAGTCCGACGACTACCGGGCCCGCGTCGAGGCCGCCGACCTGCCCGAGCACGTCCGCGAGGCCGCGCTCAAGGAGGTCGAGAAGCTGGAGCGCGCCTCCGACCAGAGCCCCGAGGGCTCCTGGATCCGGACCTGGCTGGACACCGTCCTCGAACTCCCCTGGACCGAGCGGACCGAGGACGCCTACGACATCAAGGGCGCCCAGGAGATCCTGGACGCCGAGCACGCCGGGCTCCAGGACGTGAAGGAACGCATCACCGAGTACCTCGCGGTACGCAAGCGGCGTGCCGGACGCGGACTGGGCGTGGTCGGCGGCCGGCGCGGCGGCGCCGTGCTGGCGCTGGTCGGCCCGCCCGGCGTCGGAAAGACGTCGCTCGGCGAGAGCGTCGCGCACGCCATGGGCCGCAAGTTCGTCCGGGTCGCGCTCGGCGGTGTCCGCGACGAGGCCGAGATCCGGGGCCATCGGCGTACGTACGTCGGCGCGCTTCCCGGACGCATCGTGCGGGCGATCAAGGAGGCCGGCTCGATGAACCCGGTCGTCCTGCTCGACGAGATCGACAAGGTCGGTTCGGACTTCCGGGGCGACCCGGCGGCCGCCCTGCTCGAAGTGCTCGACCCGGCGCAGAACCACACCTTCCGCGACCACTACCTGGAGGTCGAACTCGACCTCAGCGATGTCGTGTTCCTGGCCACGGCCAACGTCCTCGATGCCATTCCGGAGGCCCTGCTCGACCGCATGGAGCTCGTCACGCTGGACGGTTACACCGAGGACGAGAAGGTCGTCATCGCACGGGACCACCTGCTCCCGCGCCAGCTGGAGCGGGCCGGTCTGGAGAAGGACGAGGTCGGGCTCGACGAGTCCGCGCTGCGCAAGCTGGCCGGCGAGTACACCCGGGAGGCCGGGGTGCGCAATCTGGAGCGGGCCGTCGCGCGGCTGCTCCGCAAGGTCGCGGCCCAGCACGAACTGGGCGAGCGGGACCTCCCGTTCACGGTGGCCGAGGAGGACCTGCGGGGTCTGATCGGCCGGCCGCACCACGTGCCCGAGTCCGCCCAGGACCCCGCCGAGCGCCGCACGGCGGTGCCGGGTGTGGCCACCGGGCTCGCGGTGACCGGAGCGGGTGGCGACGTGCTGTTCGTCGAGGCGTCGCTGGCCGACCCGGAGACCGGGGCGTCCGGACTGACCCTGACCGGTCAGCTCGGCGACGTGATGAAGGAGTCCGCGCAGATCGCCCTCAGCTTCCTGCGGTCGCACGGCGCGGAGCTGGAGCTGCCGGTCGCCGACCTCAAGGACCGGGGTGTGCACATCCACTTCCCGGCGGGCGCGGTCCCCAAGGACGGCCCGAGCGCCGGTATCACCCTGACGACGGCGCTGGCCTCGCTGCTCTCCGGACGGCTCGTCCGTACGGATGTGGCGATGACCGGTGAGGTGTCGCTGACCGGTCGGGTGCTGCCGATCGGCGGCCTCAAGCAGAAGCTGCTGGCGGCACACCGCGCGGGCATCACCACCGTGGTGATCCCCCAGCGCAACGAGGCCGACCTGGACGACGTCCCGGCCGAGGTGCTGGAGAAGCTGGCCGTCCACCCGGTCACCGACGTCCGCCAGGTGCTGGAGATCGCGCTCGCCCCGGCCTCGGCCAAGGCGCCGGAGAGGATCCCGGCCGCCGCGTAGGCGTCATGCTGTGACGGGCGTGGCATCACGCCGACGGCCGGTCGGACGGCCCGTCTTCCCCCGGAAGGCGGGCCGTTCCGCGTGCCAGCTGGTTCAGGGGCGGTAGACCGTGCCGGGAACGGGCTCGGCGGGGGCCATCAGCTGGGGGACCGTCACAAAGGTGTAGCCGTCCTTGTGCAGAGCGTCGATGATGCCCGGCACCGCGGGCACCGTGCCCTTGTAGATGTCGTGCAACAGGATGATCCCGTCCCTGCCCGCCTGGTCGAGAGTCCGCTTCCTGATCAGCGCGGAGTCGTCCGTCGAGTAGTCCTTGGCCGTCGTGCTCCAGAGGATCTGGGAGAGCCCCAGCTCCTTGCTGACCTCGGAGACCGTGTCGTCGGTGCGGCCCTGCGGCGGACGCATCAGCCGCGGCTTCCTGCCCGTGATCCTCGCTATCGCGTCCTGGGTCTTCCCCAGTTCGGCGCGTATCTCGTCGGGCTTCTTCCCGGTCAGGATCTCGTGCGACCAGGTGTGGTTGGCGACCTCGTGGCCCTCGGCCTCGATGCGCCGCACGGTGTCGGGGTGTTCGAGCACGTGGTTCTTGCCGAGCAGGAAGAACGTGGCCGGCACCTTCTTCTCCTTGAGGACGTCCAGGAGGCGCGGGGTGTCCTCCCCGGGCCCGGCGTCGAAGGTCAGGGCTATGCACTTGGCCTTGCGGCAGTCCGCCTGCCCGAAGGAGCCCTTGGCGTCGGAGGCGGCGTCGGCGCGCGCCGACCCGGGAGCCGTCGTCTCCATCGAGCAGCCGCCGAGTGTCAGCGTGAGCACCGTCACAAGAGCGGCGGCCAACCCCGTACCCCACGGAGTCATCTTTCCGGGCACAACAGACACAGCGCGTCACTTCCCCATGGCTCGACCGCACGCCGGTGGTGCGGCACGCCAGGACTATACATAGTGTGTATACGCGCAGTGTGTAGTGGGTTGCGAGGCAGCGTGGAGCCCCGGTGACCTGGAGCTTCGTCACCGGGGCCCGGGGCCTGCGTTGTGCCGGCTCAGCCGTTCGCGAGTGCCACCACGCGGTCGAGCGCGCCGTTGAAGTGGTTGTGGTCGCCGACCGTCGGGCCCGACGACGTGTACTGCCACATCGTGTAGTAACCCCACCCGGCCGGGAGTTCGCCCACCGTGGTGTTGTAGCGGGCCACCCAGAGCGGGTTGGTGGCGCCGAAGCCCGCGTTGTTGCCCGTGCAGTCCTTCCACCAGCTGGTGGCGGTGTAGATCACCGCGTCCCGCCCGGTCCGCGCCTTGTAGGTGTTCACGAAGTCGCGGATCCAGGCGACCATGCCGGCCTGGGTCTTGCCGTAGCACTGCGCGCCGTACGGATTCCACTCGATGTCCAGCACGCCGGGCAGGGTCCTGCCGTCCTTGGACCAGCCGCCGCCGTTGTCCACGAAGTAGTTCGCCTGGGCCGCGCCGCTGGTCGTGTCCGGAGTGGCGAAGTGGTAAGTGCCCCGGATCATGCCGACGTCGTAGGAGCCGGTGTACTGCTGTGTGAAGTACGTGTTCTTGTAGTACGTCCCCTCGGTGGCCTTGACGTAGGCCCACTTCACTCCGCTGTTCCACAGGGTCGACCAGGCGACGTTGCCCTGGTGGCTGCTGACGTCCACACCCTCGGTCTGGACGGCGTTCGTCCCCGTGGGGGCGCCGCCGCCCTGGCCGTCATGGGCTATGACGCCCTGGCCCATCCTGGCCGTACCCCGTTCGGGGACGGTCGCGGTGTCGGCGGCGGACGCCGCGCCGGGCAGCGTGACCAGAAGGGCGAGGGTGGCGAGGAGTGTGCCTGCCGCGAAGAGGCGGGGGCGGCCGGCTGAAGCTGCGGATCCGGATCTGAGCACGGGCATTGCGTGCCTCCGAGGGCTCGGTGGGGGAGCTCATGGCCCAGGAGCGGGTGCGGGACGCTCCTGCGGTGCGTGCGCCATGGTGTGGACATGCCACCCGTGGCACTCACGAAGCTACGCACGTAGACCCGCCCTCCGGAAGGGGGCCTGGCCGGTGCCGGAGGTCTACGCCTGCGAAATACTGGCCCAACTGCGGCGATGGCCGGAGTTGAAAGAAACTTTCATCGGCGGGAAAGCGTATGAGGGGTGCTGACGTGCACGGGAGCGGAAGCGGCGGTGAACCCGGTGCGACGGCCGGGAGTGGTGTGGACCATGAATTCCTCGCCTTGGAGCGTGAGTTGGCTGTCTTTCTGCGCCGGGCGCGGGCCAATTCGGGGGAGATGGCCCGCGAGGTCCATCCGGATCTGGAAGCCTCGGCCTACGGACTTCTCGTACGGCTGGAGTCCGCGGGGCGGCAGCGCGCCACCGATCTCGCCGCCTACTTCGGCGTGGGCAAGGCGACGGTGAGCCGTCAGCTGCGCGCCCTGGAGGGCCTCGGCCTGGTGGCGCGGGAGACCGACCCGGCGGACGGCCGTGCCTCGCTCGTCCACCTCACCGAGGAAGGACTCGCACGCTTCCGCAGCGTCCGTGACGCACGCCGGAGCCGTTACGCCCTCAAGCTCGCCGACTGGGACCGGGCCGAGGTCGCGGAGTTGGCACGGCTGCTGCACCACTTCAACGAGCGCGCCGAGGACTGAGCCGCCGGGTCGCGGAGCGCCCCGGCGGCGGCCGTCACAGCTCCACAAGAACCGCTGTCGCGTCGTCATGCGTCTTGCCGCGGCGCAGATGCACCCGGCCGGTGTCGGCCCGCTCCAGCTCCCTGACCCGGTCGATCAGCCCCTGCGGCCCCGCCTTGCGGAGCACACCCAGGGTGTCGGTCCAGTCGCCCTCCCGGAACTTCTCCGTCCAGCGGCTCGCCCCGTCCGTCAGCGCCGCCAGTGCCCGGACCTCGGCCCGCGGGGTCTCACCCGTCACCGCGCGTGACGACACCGAGGGGTCCGCGGCAGCCGTGAAGAAACCGCCCTCCTTGTTCCGCACTCGCGCGTCCGCGATCTCCTCCGAGGCGAGCGAGCCCGGCGGCAGCCGGTCGATCCGGTCGTCGAGGAGCGGCCGGACCGTGCCGTCGGGCGCCTCCACGAGCAGTGCCGAGTCGGAGAGCACCAGGTGCTCGACCCGCTCGTCGTCCCAACGCGCCAGGACCACCGTTGCCTGAGGTGTGCGCGGGTGAGAAAGGTCACACAGGGAACGGTGTGTGTCGGCGGTGCGCCGGATGGACATCGAGAGGATCTCGGACAGTGTCAGATCCCGCCGCGAAGCGGACAGTTCGGCCAGGGACCCCCCGAGCCGCGCGGTGAACCACGGAACCGAGTGCGTGCAGCCGTCACTGCCCGAGGGGGGCGTGACGCCGTCGAGCAGGACGAGGGTGCCGCCCTGGCCTGCCGCAGGCACGGTGGCCGACGCCCAGTCCTCGTTGGGGCGTTCGGGGCTGCCGGGCTCGGTGGCGAGTTCGATGCGCATCCGGCCAGTCTGCACGATGTCTTCACGGGCCCCCCGCAATACCGCGGTTGGACCGTACCGGCAGGTCAGATGACCCTCATCCACGGAATCCCGTGCTCCGTGCATATGCGGGCGGGCATACTGCCAAAGCCTGGCCCGAAGTTCCACCCGGCGGCCGATGCATGGCCCGCGGCGCCTGTGGGGAGACTTGTTCGCCAACTCCGGAGTGATGTTCACTCGTTCGAGTGGCGGAGCGGTTGATGCACGGCCCCCTCCCAAAAGCGCTGGAATGGTCGGAAGCCGTACGGCGCACACCAGGGCGGGGCGCCCATTCACGTGACCGTGCGTCACCTCTGCTTCAAGGCGGACGAGTCAAGATTGCGAGCACCGGTGCAGAAGAAGCGGCCTCGGAGCAAGGACAGCGCGCGCGAGGAGTCCGGGGCGATGCCTCCGGCAGCGGGTGCCTCCAAGCGGACCGTGCGGGTACGCAGCCGGCTCGTCGCCGGCGTCGCCGTCGTAGGGATCACCGTCATCGCGGCGGGCGCCCCGGCGGCCCTCGGCGCATCCTCCGATCTCAACGAGTCCCAGCGGCTGGTCACGCTCGCCGAGTTGAACCAGCAGGCGATCACCCTCGCGCACTCCCTCGCGGACGAACGCGACGAGGTCACCGCCCACATCGCGGGCGGCCGTGAGGACGAGGACAGCACCTCCGGCGCAACGAGCACCGCGGCCCGCGTCGACCAGCAGGTGGACGAGATCCGGGAGGCGGCCCCGGCGTCGCTGCGCCGGGACCTCGCCGCCGTCCCCTCACTCCGCAGGACCGCCCTCACCGGCAAGGGCTCGGCGATGGAGGCGTACCAGGCGTACTCCGAGGTCATCGCCAAGCTCCACGGCGTCGCCGACGAGCTCGCCGAGAAGACCCCGCCGCGTGCCGCCGACGCGACTCGGGCCCCGCTCGCCCTCGGCGGTGCCGTGGAGCAGGCCTCCGCCACCAGGGGACTGCTCCTGGCCGCGCTCGCCGTGCCCGGCACCGAGCCGCAGCAGCAGATCGACCCCTTCACCGGTCTGCCCGTGCAGACCCAGGACGAGGGCGGCAGCGAGGACGACCGCGACCGCGACGAGCTGAGCGCCGCCGCCCAGCAGGCACGGGTGCGCGAGCTCGCCTCGCTCGCCGATTTCGACCAGGCGGCCGGCCCGTCCGCCCGGGACCGGCTCGCCTCCACGGTGACCGGACCCGAGGTCACCAGCGCGGAGAAGTACCTCACCCGGTTCACCGACCGGCCCGAGCTCTCCGACTCCGACCGGGAAGCCGACCCCAAGAAGGTCGGAGCGGCGCTCTCCGCCCGGATCGACCGCATGCGCGGAGTCGAGTCCGCGCTGGGCACCGCGCAGGTCGAGCGCCTGGAAGGGCTGCGCGACGACGACGTCACGGCGCTGGAACTCCGCCTCGCCCTGCTCGGCGGCTGCCTCCTGATCGCCATCGGTGTCTCCACCGCCGTGGCCCGCACCCTCACCCAGCCGCTCGCCGTCCTGCGGATCGGGGCCGGCCGCATCGCCGCCGAGCCCGAGACCGCCGAACCGGTCCGCTACACCGGACGCAACGACGAGTTCGCCCAGGTCGTACGGTCCATCAACGCCCTCCACGGCAAGCTGCACGCACTGCACCACGACGTCACCGGCCGGCTGGAGGGCCTGCAGACCGAGCGCGGCGAACTCATCGCCGGCCGCGAGGCCCTCACGCTCCAGCGGGCCGAACTCCAGGTCAAGGTCGCGGAGCTCGGAAGGCAGCTCGAACGGCTGCGGAACACCGTCCACCACACCTTCGTCAACCTGTCGCTGCGCACGCTCGGTCTCGTCGAGCGCCAGCTCGGCGTCATCGAGGGCCTGGAGGAGCGCGAGCAGGACCCGGAACGCCTCGCGACCCTCTTCAAGCTGGACCACATGGCCACCGTCATGCGGCGCCACAGCGAGAACATGCTGGTCCTCGCCGGAACCGACCACAACCAGGGGCACGCGGGCCCGATCCCGCTCGTCGACGTACTGCGCGCGGCGGTCAGCGAGATCGAGCGGTACGAGCGGGTCACCATCCAGTCCCTGCCGCCGCACGCCCAGATCGCGGGCTTCGCCGCCGACGACCTGAGCCACCTCGTCGCCGAACTCCTGGAGAACGCGACCTCCTTCTCGCCGCCGGACTCCCATGTCGAGCTGTCCGGCTGGCTGCTGGAGACCGGGGAGGTGATGCTCTCCGTGCAGGACGAGGGCATCGGCATGTCGGCGGTCCGGATGAGCGAACTCAATGCCAGGCTGGCCGACCCGGCGTCCTTCGAAGCGGGCGAACAGGCCGCGGACGGGGCCGGGCTCGGTCTTCAGGTGACCTCGCTGCTGGCGGCCCGCCACGGCGTGCGGGTGCAGTTGCGCGAACAGAAGGGGAGCGGGGTGACCGCGGTCGTCGTCCTTCCGCAGGCGCTGCTGCCCAAGACGCCGCCCGCGGCTTCCCCGCCGCCCGTGCCGCTGCCCGGGGACGCCCCCACGCTGAACCTCCCGGGGTCGGTCGCCGAGGCCAACTCCAACGCGCTGCCGCCCCGTTCGCCCCACCCCGTCGACGACCCGCTGATCGCGGCCGCCGAGCGGACCCTGCAGACGGCGACTCCGCAGCCCGCGGCCCCGGAGCCGACCGCCCCGGAGCCGACCGCCCCGGAGCCGACCGCCCCGGAGCCGACCGCGCCCGCCGCGGCCGAGCCCGTGGCGGAGCCGGCGTCCGCGCCCGTGCCGGAGGCCGGACCCGCGACCGGACCCGGCGCCGGCGAGGAGTCCGAGCCCGAGACCGAGACTGAGTCCGAGCCCGAGCCCGAGTCCGAGTCCGAGACCACGATGCAGGTCCGGCTGCCCGCGCAGCAGGACGCGCCGAGCCCGTACGCCATCGGCCCCGACCGCCACGAGCGCGCCGCCGACACGAGCCCCGCTCCTGCCCCCGCGCCCGCGGCGCCGGCCGCCCAGCCCGCCGCCGACGCCCTTCCCGGCCCCCGGCAGCCGTTGACCGGACTGGGCGAGGAGGTGCCCGACCCGGCGCCGCTGCCCGAACGCCTCACGGACAAGGGGCTGCCCAAGCGCACCCCGAAGATCGCGGCACCGCCGACGGCCCCGGCCACCGAGCGCAAGGGGACCCTGGACAAGGAGGCCCTGCGCCGCAGGCTCGGCGGGTTCCACCAGGGCGCGAAGGACGGCCGCCGCGATGTCGAGGCGGAGATCGCCGACACCGGCCCACAGACCGACCACGACCGTACCGACGGTCGCATCGATGAGACGGGGGACACAGTCGAGGAGGCACGCAGTTGACTGCACCCAGCACATTCGGGCTGAGCGCCGAGGCCCGGAACCTTCACTGGTTGCTGAGCAATCTCGTGGAGGAGGTGCCAGGGGTCCACTCGGTCACCGTCGTCTCGTCCGACGGACTGATGCTGCTCTCCTCGGACCCCGGTCTCGCGACGGCCGAGGCCGGAGGACGGCGGACGGGCCCCAAGGGTTCCAGCGCCGACCTCGCCACCATCGTCTCCGGCATCGGGTCCCTCACGATCGGCGCCGCCAAGCTGATGGACGGCGGTGGCGTCAAGCAGACGATGGTCGCCATGGACGAGGGCAGCGTCTTCGTCATGTCGGTCAGTGACGGTTCCCTGCTCGGTGTGCACGCCACCCCCGACTGCGACATGAGCGTCATCGCCTACCACATGGCGCTCTTCGTCGGCCGCGCCGGACACGTACTCACCCCCGAACTCCGCAGTGAGCTGCGCAAATCGATGGAGAGCACCCAGTGACGTCAGCTGCTGAACCCGTACGAAAACTCCCGGTCCGCGGTGCCGACCGCAAGGCCGCACGGGTCCGTCCGTACTCCCTCACCGGAGGCCGCACCCGCTTCGGCCACGTCCTGCTGGTCGAGACGTTCGTCGCGGCGCTGGACGCCCCCGAGGAGCGCCGCGAGCTCACGAACGGCAACCTCGCCTCGCGCGTCATGCCCGAGCTGCACGCCATCGTCGAACTCTGCCGCCGTATGCGTACGGTCGCGGAGATCTCCGCCCTGCTGAAGATGCCGCTCGGCGTGGTCCGTGTGCTGCTCAGCGACTTGGCCGACCAGGGAAAGATCCGCGTCTACGGAACCGGTCACGGCACCGGCCAGCCCGACCGCGCGCTGCTCGAAAGGGTGCTCAATGGACTCCGCCGTCTCTGAGGCGCCGCTCTTCACTCCGCGTCAGCGAGGGCCGCAGGAGCGGCCCGACGAGCCGGTGCAGACCTGGCAGCTCGACCACACCCGCGCGCCGATCGCGACCAAGATCGTGGTCGCCGGCGGGTTCGGCGTGGGCAAGACGACCTTCGTCGGCTCGGTCTCCGAGATAACCCCGCTGCAGACCGAAGCGCTGATGACGCAGGCCAGCGAGGAGACCGACGATCTCTCGGCCACGCCCGACAAGGTCACCACGACCGTCGCGATGGACTTCGGCCGCCTCACACTGGACGACGACCTCGTCCTGTACGTCTTCGGAACACCCGGCCAGCAGCGCTTCTGGTTCATGTGGGACGACCTGGTGCGCGGCGCGATCGGCGCCGTCGTCCTGGCCGACACACGGCGCCTCGCCGACTGCTTCGCCGCGCTCGACTACTTCGAGAGCTGCGGCCTTCCCTACATCGTGGCCGTCAACCACTTCGAGGGAACGACCGGCTACGAGGAGGACGACGTCAGGGAGGCCCTGACAATAGCCCCGCACGTGCCTGTTGTGATCATGGATGCGCGTAAGAGGATCACCGTCGTCGAGTCGCTGCTCGCCCTGGTGGGCCACGCACTCGATGCCGCCCCCGAGTAACGACAGACGCGCCCAGTACACGTAACGGAGAACCGCGATGCGGAAGATACTCATAGTCGGAGCCGGCCAGTCCGGTCTCCAGCTCGCCCTCGGACTGCAGTCCAACGGGTACGAAGTCACCCTTATGTCCAACCGCACCGCCGACGAGATCCGGTCGGGCCGGGTCATGTCGACGCAGTGCATGTTCCACACGGCTCTCCAGCACGAGCGCGATCTCCAGCTCAACTTCTGGGAGTCACAGGCTCCGAAGATCGAGGGTGTCGGCGTCTCGGTCGCAGGGCCGGATTCCTCGCGTGTCATCGACTGGGTCGGCAAGCTGGACGGCTTCGCCCAGTCCGTCGACCAGCGCGTGAAGATGGCCGGCTGGATGGAGACGTTCGCCCAGCGCGGTGGCCAGCTCGTCATCCACGGTGCCGCGGTCTCCGACCTGGACTACTTCTCCCGCACCTACGACCTGGTGATGGTCTCGGCCGGCAAGGGGGAGCTCGTCTCCATGTTCGGCCGGGACGCCTCCCGTTCGCCGTACGACGCCCCGCAGAGGGCACTGGCCGTCGCCTACGTGCACGGCCTGGGCCCGCGCCCGGAGCACCCGGAGTTCGACGCGGTGCGGTGCAACCTGGTCCCGGGCGTCGGCGAGCTCTTCATCATGCCGACCCTGACGACGTCGGGCCGCGCGGACATCCTGTTCTGGGAGGGCATCCCCGGCGGCCCCCTCGACGCCTTCCAGGGCATCAAGGACCCCTCGGAGCACCTGGCCAAGACCCTGGAGCTGATGGAGCGGTTCACCCCGTGGGAGTACGCACGCGCCACCAAGGTCGAGCTGACCGACGCCAACGCCACACTGGCGGGCCGTTACGCCCCGACCGTGCGCAAGCCCGTCGGCCGGCTGCCCGGAGGCGGCCTCGTCCTCGGTGTGGGGGACGTGGTCGTCGCCAACGACCCGATCACCGGCCAGGGCTCCAACACCGCGTCCAAGTGCGCGCACTCCTACCTGCACTCGATCCTGGACCACGGCGACCGGCCGTTCGACGAGGAGTGGATGGAGGCCACGTTCGAGCGGCACTGGGAGAACACCCAGCACGTCGTGAAGTGGACGAACGCGATGCTCGCCCCGCCGCCGGAGCACGTGCTGAACCTGATCGGCGCGTCCGGTCAGCTCCAGCCGGCCGCCGACCGGTTCGCCAACGGGTTCAACGACCCGGCGGACTTCGACAACTTCTTCTTCGAGCCGGAGAAGACGAACGCGTACCTGGGCTCGCTCACGGGTGCGCAGGGCTGACGCCCGCGCGGGGAACCGGGCCCTCACGTCCGTCACGAGGGCGTGAAGGCCCGGTTCTCAGGCTTCCGGGGTGTCCGGGGAGTCCGGGGCGCCTTGGGCGTCGTACCCCGTGTCCGCCCCCGAGGTGGCGCCCTCGGGCAGTTCGGGGAGCGTGTACGTGCTGAGCGGTTCGCCGCCCGGGTCGGGGCGTACGGCCCCCAGCAGGGGGTTCGACGCCAGTGGCGAGACCTTCACCGTGGCGCCGGGCCTGGGTGCCTGCACCACGAGGCCGTCGCCGATGTAGAGAGCGACGTGGGTCGCCTCCGGGAAGTAGACCACCAGGTCGCCGGGGCGCAGCGAGCCGACCGGCACCTTCGGGAGCTGCCGCCACTGTTCCTGCGACGTGCGCGGGATGGCCCTGCCCGCCGTGGACCAGGCCTGCGAGGTGAGCCCGGAGCAGTCGTACGACTCCGGCCCCTCCGCACCCCACACGTAGGGCTTGCCGATCTGTTCGACGGCGTAGCGGACCGCCTCGCCGCCCTCCTCGGACGGCGGGCGGACGGAGCTGAGCGCTCCCGACGCGGTCAGCGCGTCCTGGGCCGCTCCGATGTTCTTCTCCTCCAGTTTCGCCACAGCCGTGAGCTGCTCCGCGGAGAGCGAGGCCAGCATCGCCTCGATGCCCTTCAGCCGTGACCGCACGGTGTTGCGCTGCTTCTTCTGCCGCCCGGCCAGCACCCGCTGCCGCTCCTGCGCCGCCCGGGACTTGGCCGCCAGGACCTCGGCGCGCTTCTCCGCGCCGGTGAGCCGGTCGACCACGGCCGACCGGCCGGCCTGGGCGCGCTCGATGACATGGCTCTGCTCCAGGGCGCGGGCCGGGTCGTCGGCCAGCAGCAGCCTCATGTACACGGAGAAGTCGGTGCTCCCCTGGTACTGGTCGCGCGCCAGGCGTCCGGCGTCCCGGCGCCCGGCGTTCAGCGCGCTCCGGGCCTCGGCCAGCTCGGTGCGGAGCTTCCTGGCCTCGGCGGTCCGCTTCCTCAGCTCCTCCTCGGTGCCGTTGTAGAGCTCACCGGCCTCCTCGGCCTTCCGGTAGAGCGTCTGCAGCTGCTTCAGGAGGCCGGCGACGCTCCCCGGTGCTCCGGGGGCCGGTGCGGGCGCCGGCTTCGGTCCCGATGGCTCGGCGACGGCGGGGGAGGCGGCGAAGACCGCGGCCAGGGCCGCGGTGCAGAGGGTGCGCGCGAACCTGCGTGACACGACATCACCTCCGGTGACAGGGGTGAGGCCGATTAATCGGACTACCCCACAAGTGCTCGGATCTCGTCCATCCGGTCACTCGGTCCCGGGTGATGCAAGCACCGCCCGGCGTGCCGCCGGGGGGATGCCCCGAACGGTGGACGCCTGGAAGTCACGCCACGGGGAACGCGTAGAAAGCCCGCTCGCGCTGCACGACAGCCGTTTTCCCGGTGGCCAGCACCCTGTAAGGCGCGCTGACCGTGGCGCCCTTCGGGTCCTGGGCCCCGATGTCCTGGAACTTCCACAGCCGGCGCCCGTCCGCCGCGGCGAACGCGGTCACCTGGGAGGCGTCCGCGGCAAGGAGCGTCTTCCCGCCACCGCTCAGCGTGAGCAGCGGGGCGTCGCCACCGAGCGGAACCTCGGTGGACCGCCGCCAGACCTGCTTTCCGGTCGTCCGCTCCACCGCGCCGACCTCCTGGTTGCGATTGGTGGTGTGGAGCAGTGTCCCGGCCGGGACGGGCGTGCCGAAGACGGACGACTCGGTGCCGTTCAGAGTCCAGACGGGCTTCCCCGTGCCCGTCTCGAAGGACTGGAGATCGTCGCCGACCGCGCCGTACAGCCGCCCCTCCCCGTCACCGGCCGCCGCGCCGCCGGGTGCGAGGTTGCCGAACTGACGGGTCCACAGCTGCTTGCCCGTGGTGCGGTCGAAGCAGCGGAACGACGCCTTGCCCTTGGCCGCCGCCGCGTCGGCGGCGGTGAGCGTGCCCGACTCCTGGCGTACGACGATGTCGGCGTCCCTGACGGCGGTCAGCCGGTAGGCCGGGGTGCCGGGCGCCCGGCCGGCGGGGACGGCGACGCGCCAGAGCTCCTCACGCCGCACGATGTCGTACGCGAAGAAGTACGCCTTGACGACCTGCTTGTCCTTGCCGGGTTTCTTGCCCTTCTTCGGCTTCGGCGCCTTCTCGGTGACGGTGTGGGAGCCGGTGAACCAGAGGACCGAGCCGGACAGTCCGGTGAGCGGAGCCACCTTCATGTTCGGTACGCCGGTGAACTGGTCCACGAAGCGCACCCGGTGCGCGATCCGCCCGTCCTTCGGCGACAGCCAGAGGAACTCGGTGGGGCTCGCCAGGAAGCAGAGGCCGTCCCCGGCCGCCAGGACCCCCTGGGCACCCGCGGCGTCGGCGCGCTCCCAGATCTTCCGCCCGGTCCGGAGGTCCACGGCGGTCGCCCCGGCCGTGTCCGTCAGCACCAGCAGCTCGTCCCGCCAGACGCCCGCGGTGAGCGGCGCCGGCGCGGCGGCCGGGTGGCTGTACATCCACCGGGGATCCGGCGCCCGGCCCGGGACCGAGGGGCGGGGCTCGGCGGCCGGCTTGTCGTCGGCCGCCGAGGCGGGCTCGTCGGACCCGAGGACGGACACGGCCGCCCCGCCCAGGACCAGCCCGGCCGCACCGGCGGCGACGGTGGTGAGCAGTGCGCGCCGGTTGGTGGCCGGGGCGGCCGCGGGGCGCGGTGCGGCCGCCGGCGCGGCGGCGGGCAGAGCGGCGGGCAGTGCCTGGGGGAACGGCGCGGATACGGCGGGGGCGCCCTGCGGTGCGGCGGACGGATAGGCGTACGGGTACGGCTGGGCGGACGCGGGCGGCGGGGAGTGCGGGGGTACGGGCGCGGCCGCCTCCTGCGGGACTGCGAGCTGTGTCGTGGCCCGGTCGGAGCGCGGTGCGCCCGCCCCGGTCCCCAGGAAACGGGTGGTCCGGCTGTCCTCGCCGATGTCGCCGCTGTCCGTGGGCACCGCGTCGGTGGGCTCGCCGTCGTCCTGCCCGGGGGCCCCGGCCGCCTCTGCGCGGACCGGCGCCTCCAGCGCACGCACCCGCGCCGCCTGGTCCGTCACGGCAGCCGACACCGGCGCGGGAAGCCAGCCGCCCTTGGCGAGGCCCGCCGCGCCCTCCAGTGCCAGTTCGGCGGCGGCCGCTCCGGCCCCGGGCCGGTCGTCCGGGTCCTTCGCCAGGCAGCGTGCGATCAGCGCGCGCAAATCGTCGGGTACGTCGCCGAGTTCGGCGGACCCGTGTGCGATCCGCTCCGCTGCCTCCTCCGCGGGGCCCTCGGCGAGCGGGGTCGTCCCTGTCGCCGCGTACGCCAGCAGCAGGCCCAGGACGAACAGGTCGGACGCCGGGCCCACGTCCCTGCCCTCGACCTGCTCGGGGGTGAGGTAGCCCAGCCGTACGGACAGCTGCCCGCCCTCCCGGGCCTCGGCGGAGGCGGCGGCCCCCAGAGGCCCGAACGCGGTCAGCCGGGGGCCGTCCTCGGCCAGCAGCACCGTCTCCGGCGCGAGCCCCTGGAGCACGGCCCCGGTGGCGTGGACCCGGGAGAGGGTCTCGGCCAGACCCGCGCCCAGTATCCGTACGGCACGCTCGGGCAGCGGGCCCGCGAGGCCGATCGCCTCGGCGAGCGTCACCGCGGGCACGTAGGCCGTGGCCGTCCACAGGTTGTCGTCGTCCGGCGTGGTGAGCGGCGGCTGCACCCAGCCGCCGGCCAGCCGCTCGGCGGTACGTGCCTCGGACCGGAAGCGGCGCCGGAAGGCGGGCACGGAGGCGAGGGCGGGCCGGGCCGCCGTCACTACGGCGAGATCGTCGCGGTCCTCGCCCCGGGTCAGGAAGTGCACGGCGCTCGCGCTCTCGCGGAGGCGCGCCAGCGTGGTGTACGGGCCGAAGTGGCGTGGATCGTCCTGACGCAGCGCCTCCATGGCGCACCCCCCTTGTGACCGTGCCCTCGGCACCTGAGCGCAGATCTTACGGGCGGGGGCCGCGATACCGCTCAGGACCCGCTGCGGGGCCTGGTCCAGGGCCACTTGGGGGCGAAGCGCTCACGGCCCTCCGGGGCGTACTCGTACACCCAGCCACGCTGCAGCCCGAGCCGCTTCGAATAGCCCGCCGGAGCGCGCCGGTAGGCGTACACGGTGGCGGGCCCGCCGTCGGCGTCCGGCACCGGGACCTCGTACCACTTGGGCGGATGGCCGGTCGGCCCGAGCAGGACGGGCAGCACCCGGCCGTCCAGGGGACCGCCGCGGAAGGGCGTGTTCTCGCTTTTCACGGTGCCAGTCTGACCCAGGCGGCGGGGCGTGGCCCCTCGGCCCGTAGGGTGCGGCCAGTACGTACGGCCCTGGTGGGGCCGAAATCCGATCGGTGCGACGGGGGCGGGGACGGATGCGGCGCTGGGTGAAGGTGTCGGTGGCGGCTGCTGTGGTCCTGTGCGTGGGCGGCTATGCGGCGCAGCCCTACGTGAAGGAGTGGGCGTTGATCGGCGACGCTTGCGGCGGAGGGCTTCCCCGGGACGCCGCGAAGCAGTTGACGCCGGAGGACTCCTTCCTGGATTCCGAGGAGTCGACGACCACAGAGGGGGTTGGTTCCTACACCTGCGAGGTCACCCTCGCGGGCGGGGAGTCGGACGGTGACCGGTTCGTCTCGGTGGCCGCGTACACCCGGCGTGACGACCAGGACCGTGAGTTCAAGTCCGCTTTCGAGCGCGGATTCCAACTGCAGGCACCGCTGCCGGACGGGATGCCGGGGTTCGTGGACCACTACGGGGCCGTTCTCCTTCTCGTGCCCTGCCCGGACCTGCCCGCGGACGACGACGGCAGGAAGCGCAAGCTTCTGGTCCGTGTCAGCATGGGGCGGGACGTACTCACCGGAATCCCCGGAGCCGCCCACCGGACGGCCGCAGCGCTCACCGGCGCGGCCTCGGACCGACTCGGCTGTGGTGCAAAGCCCCTGAAGGTCCCGGAGCCGGCGGCACCGCTGGCCGACCCGGAAGACGATCGGAAGCGGGTGCCGGTGGCGCGGGCCGAGGGGACGGCCTGCGGCTGGGCGACCAAGGCGGGGCTGCCCACGGACGGTGACTGGCAGATCGCCGTGGGAGCCAACAACGCTGCACCCAGCGGTCGTTGCGATCTGGTTCCCGCGGAGGACGGGAAGGATACGCAGGATTTCCCCAGGCTCCTCCTCGCCTCCTGGTACGGCGACTGGAGCAACCGCGTCGCCACCCACGAGCAAGCGGGGGTGCCCTCGTCCATGACCGCCACCGCGCAGTGCCAGGGCGAGGCCGCCAACTACGCGCTTGTGGCGTCCGATGACATCCCGGGGGTCGGGGCAACGGACAGACAGCGGATGCTGAAACTGTTCGCCGAGGACGAGGTACGGCGGCGCGGCTGCTCCGGCCTGCGCTTCCACTTCTGACGGGCCGCCGGCCGAGCAGGAGCGCGGGCGGGCCTCAGAAGAGCCGCAGCCACAGGGCCCGGACATAGGAGTTGTCCATCTGCTGCTTCATGGCCGTGGCACGCCGCACCGGCACGCCACGCTCCTTCGCCCAGTCGTCCAGCACGGTGAACAGCTGGTGCCGGCCGTCGGTGAGGTCACCCTCCATCGGCCCGGCCACCGGCCGGTCGGCGATGTCGCCCATCGCCGGACGCGAGTCCAGCTGCTTCCCGGCGGGCCGGAAGGTGCCGCGGGTGTGGCGGCGTACGGCGCGGTCGAACGCGGCGAGATCGGGGATGGTGCGGTTCCTGGCGTACTCGGCCCGGTACTTCATGAGCGTGCCTACGCGGTCGGCGATGGCCTCGAGGTCGTTGTCGGGCCAGCCCGTCGGGGTGGAGCTGTCCGGGCGCGACGGGGGACGGAAGTCCGGGTCACCGCCGTCGTCGGTGAGACGCTCCAGGTAGTGCGCGAGGCCGGCCCGCTCGGCGTCGTAGAGGATCGCGAATGCCTCCGGGTCCTTGCTGAGTTCCTCGACCAGGTCCTCGATGTCCGGGTCCGCGTCCACGCTGCTGTCGGCGTACTCGAAGACGGCGTGCGCCTCGCCCGGGGCGAGGAAGCGGCCGAGCTTCGCATAGCCGTCGGCGTCGGGCCGTGCCTTCTCCGGCCCGGCGGCGGGGCCGCGGGCCTTGGTCCAGGCCCACGAGTGGTCCCGTCCGGCGTCCACCACGTACTCGGCCACCATGCGGGCCATGCCCGGCGCCAGGCCCTCCGGGAGTTCGATGTCGTTCACGGCGGACGCCACCGCGTAGGCCGCCCGGGCCTGCGCCACGGTGTGCGGCCTGCCGGGGCCCGTGGCACGCGTGGCGCCGTCCACGATGTGCCCGAGCACCTGCGCGCCGTCACCGCACACGTGCTCGTGCCTCAGGAGCTTCCTCGCCGCTCCGATGCCCGCGAGATCGTCCCCGGGATCGAGTGCCTCGGTGGCTGCCCCGGGGTCGTCCGCGAGCGCGCGGGCCGAGGCGGGCAGGCGGTGGCAGGCCCCTTCGGAGGAGTCGTCGGAGCCGGAGAGGACCAGGGGAATCGTCACCCCGGCCGCGAGGACCAGGAACGCCGCCGCGAAGACGGCCGACCGGTGCGCCCTCAGCCGGCGCAGCCGGCCGCCGGGTCCTGTGCCGTCGGCTGCCGCGTCGTCCAAGCCGCCACTGTCGTCGTTGCTTCCCCCGTCACGCATCCGGGCAGACTAGCGACCGCCGGCATGCGGGTTACCCCCGGGGATCAGTCCACCGGCCCGGCCCCGGGTGCCGCGTCCTCAGGGGACAGCAGGTGTGCGGCCCGGCCGGCCACCGGGATGATCAGTGTCGCCAGCCGCCCGGCGGGGCCGTCGGCGGTCTCCTGGCCCAGCAGGTCCGCCACCACCGCCTCCGTCTCCTGGTCCGAGGCCGCCGTGGCCGCGAGCAGGGCCATCAGGTGGTCGACCAGCCAGCCCCGCAGGTCCGAGGCGGCCGGCTGCTTCTCCTCGTCCAGCCAGATCAGGGACGCCGCCTCCACGGCCGCGATCCAGGTGCGCACCATCATCCGCAGGCGTGGCCCGGCGGGTTCCTGGCCCGGGCCGCCGCCCCGGCCCAGGTGGAGCAGGATCTGCTCGGCCGCCGACCGGCGCACACCGTCCACGATCGTGGAGGTGCGCGAGGTCTCGGCCACACTGCCCCCGCGCAGCAAGGCGCTGAAGCCGGCGTCGTGCTGGTCGACGAAGCCGAGGTAGCGGTCGAGGACCCGGCTGACGCGCTCGGTCGGCGGCCCGACGGCGGGTTCCGCGAAGCAGAGCGTCAGCTGGTCGGCGGCGGACCCGAGGGCCGCCTCGTACAACTGCTGCCTGCCGCCGGGGAAGTAGCGGTAGACCAGTGGGCGGGAGACCCCGGCCGCTGCCGCCACCTCGTCGATCGACACGTCGTCCGGCGCCCGGTGGGCGAAGAGCGTGAGCGCCGCGCCCAGCAGTTGGGCGCGGCGCTCCTCGACACCGAGCCGTCGGTATGCGCGGGCCGGCGGTGCTGCGGGTGCGGAGGTCATACTCCGAAGCCTAAGCGCTACCCCCAGTAGGGGGGCCGGCCTCAGGCCAGCAGACCCGAGCTCTTCCACAGCCTGCGACCCACCCCGTTGAGGACGCCGATGTCGTCGAAGAAGTCCGTGAGCCGCTTCGCTCCCGTCTGCATGACCTCCGCCCGGTGGCCGCTCGCCTTCACCTGGGCGACGGCCTCGTGGCGGTCCAGGCCGACGTTCTCGTACACCTGCGGGTTGACGAAGCAGACGGAGAACACGCGTGCCGCCTCACCACAGTTGAGCCGGGTGAGCCTGCGCTGCCAGGGCGGCGCGGTGACCATCTGGCGGCGCAGCTCCTCGCGTGCGTAGCGCACGTGCCGCGCCTCCTCGACCACATGGATGCGGGTCACGCCGCGTACGAGCGACTGGACGCGGTCGTCGGGGAAGGTCAGCCGCTGCATCCAGTCCAGGATCTCCTCGCCGAGCAGGGTCGCGGCGAACGAACCGGGGGTGGTGGAGACGGTCTTCAGCACCCGCGCCAGGTTGTGGTAGCGCCGGGGGACCGGGTAGGCGGGAGCGCCGCCCCACTCGATCATGCGGGCGAACATCATGGAGTGCCGGCACTCGTCGGCTATCTCCGTGAGGGCGTAGCGGACGTGTTTGCTGGTCACGGACTTGTCGTAGATGTGCCGGACGAGCAGCTGCATCAGGATGATCTCGAACCAGATCCCCAGCGAGGCCAGCGACGCCGCCTCGTGGCGGGCCAGGTCCATCCGCTGCTCCTCGGACATCTTGTGCCACAGCGGGGTGTCGTAGAGGGAGACCAGCTCGGGCGGCCAGAACCACTTGCCGTCCTCGACGGCCGAATCCCAGTCGAGCTCGGTGTCCGGGTCGAAGGAGTGCTTGGCCGAGGCCTCGAGCAGGCGGGCCGCCACCTGTTCGCGGTCCTTGAGGGGACCGAGCGCATCGCGCAGCGCCTGAAAGTCCTCGTCGGTCACTGTCGTCACGGCTGAAGACACCTCGCAGAGGGGTTACCGGCGGTCAAGTTTCCGCTCATGAATTATGAGACTGCCTGTCAGCAAGGGAGTCAATCCCTCGCGCCCGACTTGTTGACCGCGCGTCTACCAACGTGTGAACCTGCCAACTGACGTCAGCACCACGGAATGCACGATCCTCGCCGGGCGAAGGAGCTGTCCGTGTCGACACACGACCTCTACACCACCCCACCCCCCGCGCCGACATGGCAGGTGCCTGCCACGGGTGCGGCCCGGTTCAGCTGGGACTACGACGACGGCCGCGAACGCCTCCTCGCCCTCTACCAGAAGGGCAAGGACAAGCAGTGGGACGGCAACAAGCGCATCGACTGGAGCCTGGAGGTCGACCCCGCCGACCCGCTCGGCACCCCCGACGAGGCCCTCACCCTCTACGGCACCCCGCACTGGGCGAAGATGACCGAGAGGGACCGAGGCGAACTGCGCAAGCACTACACCTCCTGGCAGTTCAGCCAGTTCCTCCACGGTGAGCAGGGCGCCATGGTCTGCGCCGCGCGGATCGTGGAGTCGGTCCCCGACCTGGACGCGAAGTTCTACTCCGCGACCCAGACCATGGACGAGGCGCGCCACGCGGAGATCTACGGCCGCTTCCTGCACGAGAAGATCGGGATGCTCTACCCGGTCAACGACAACCTCCAGGGGCTGCTCGGCGACACCCTGCGCGACTCCCGCTGGGACATGCCCTACCTCGGCATGCAGGTCCTCATCGAAGGGCTCGCGCTCGCCGCGTTCGGCATGATCCGGGACACCACGACCAGGCCGCTGCCCAAGCAGATCCTCGCCTACGTGATGCAGGACGAGGCCCGGCACGTGGCCTTCGGGCGGATGGCGCTGCGCGACTACTACAAGCAGCTGAGCGACGCCGAACTGCGCGAGCGCGAGGAGTTCGTCATCGAGGGCTGCTACCTCATGCGCGACCGGCTCAGCGGTGTCGAGGTCCTGGAGAACTTCGGCATCGGCAAGCAGGAGGCCAAGGATCTCTCCGAGCACTCGGAGTATCTCCAGCTCTTCCGCAAGCTGCTCTTCAGCCGGATCGTCCCCTGCGTGAAGGACATCGGCCTCTGGGGTGAGCGGCTCCAGAAGGCCTACGTCGACATGGGTGTCTTCGAGCTGGGTGACTCGAATCTGGACCTCCTGATGGCCCAGGACGAGGAGATAGCCGAGCAGCTCGACCGGGAGCGCTTCGCGGTGGAGGAGCAGGAGCGGGTCGCGGAGGTCGCGGAGGCGATCGCGGAGGGCGGGACGGACTGAACGGAGGCCGTGGCGCAGCCTCAGCCCTCCTCGGGGATCTCGATGGTCCTGCCGTTCTCGTCGATGGTCCGGGTCTCCCAGTACGTGTACCACTTGTCGTCCACGCGCTCCGGGACCTTGCCCTCCGGGTAGCGGGCGTAGCCCTTGGGCGGCTCCTCGTCGTCGGACACGCACGCACTGCCGGCGCTTCCCACCGCCAGGACCGGGTATTCGCCGCCCCCGCACACGGCGTCCTGCATCGAGCAGGCGGTGGTGAGCAGGGCGACCGTCACGCCGGCCAGGGCGAGCCCGAGCGTGGTGCGGGACGGGGCGTGGAGTCGGTTGGCCGTGCGCATGGCGGGGCTCCCTCTGGTGGGTGACTGACGGTGCCCAGCCTGCCTTGGCCGGAGAGGAGAAGCGTGAGCCTCCGTACTCATATCCGGTGTACGTACCGGGTGCGCGGGCGGAGGATGGCGCCATGAACACGCCTCCCGGCCATGGTGATTCCGCAGCGGCCTGCCGCAGCCTCGAAGCACTCGCCCTCGGCGACGCCTTCGGGGAGCGGTGGTTCCCGCTCTTCCGGCCGCCCCGGCAGGCCTACGCCGAGGTCCGGGCGCGCCGTACCCCGCACGAGCCCGTGTGGCACTGGACCGACGACACCGCGCTGGCGCTGGCCCTGCAGCGGGTCCTCGACGAGTACGGGCAGGTCGAGCAGGACCGGCTCGCCCTGTACTACGCCCTGGCCTTCGACGCGGACCAGGCCCGCGGTTACGGCCACGGCATGCACGTGCTGCTGCCGGAGCTGCTGACCTCACCGGGCGACTGGCGCACCCTCGCGCCGGGGCTCTTCGAGGGCGGCAGCCTCGGCAACGGAGCGGCGATGCGGGTCGCGCCGCTCGGGGCCCGCTTCCACGCGGACCTCGGGCACGCCGCCGAGCAGGCCGTGCTCTCGGCGGTCGTCACCCACGCCCACCCGGAGGGCGTCGCCGGCGCGGTGGCGGTCGCGGTAGCCGCGGCGCTGTCGGCGCGTGGGGAGTTCACGCTGGAGGCGGTCGCCGGCCGCACACCGGAGGGGCTGGTGCGCGACGGCGTGCTCCGTGCGGCGGAGGTGCCGTTCGCCGCCGAGCCGTGGAAGGCCGCCGACCTCCTGGGCAACGGGAGCCGGATCAGGGCCGACGACACCGTGCCGTTCGCACTGTGGACCGCCGCCCGGCACCCCGGTGACCTGGAGGCCGCCCTGTGGTCGACGGCGGAGGGCTTCGGGGACGTGGACACCACGTGTGCCATCACCGGAGGCGTCGTCGGGGCGGCGACCGGGGTGGAGGACGTCCCCGCCGAGTGGCGCCGCCGGCGGGAACCGCTGAGCTGACGGGGCGTGACACTCAGGCCGTTCCGACAGTCTGTACGTCGAATTCCTGTTCGCCGTAGTGACGTAACGTGAGCGCATGAGCATGCCGCCGCAGCCACCGCCGGGCCCGTACGGGCCGCCCCCGCCCCAGCACGGTCCGTACGGGCAACAGCCCCCGGCCGGCGCCCCGTACCCGCCGCAGCAGCCTGCCTACGCCTACCCGCCGCAGCAGCCGGCCCCGGCGTACCCGCCGCAGGGCCCGCCCGGCGCCCCCGGCCCGTGGGGTGGGCCCGGCATGCCGCCGGGAACGCCCGGGTGGCAGCCGCAGCAGCCGCGCAAGACGCGCACCGGGCTCATCGTCGGCCTCGTCCTCGGGGTGTGCGTCCTCGTCCTGGGGATCGGCTTCGGCGCGTTCACGCTGATCGGCAAGGGCGCCGACGCGGCGTTCCCCGCGGCCACGCACGAGCTCGTGGTTCCGAAGACGCTGCTGGACGAGGAGTTCACCCTCAGCCAGGACCTGTCGGACACGGAGGGGAAGGAGATCGAGGACGCGCCCGACCCCAGCATCCGAGGCGGGAAGGCCGCCATCGCGCAGTACATGTCGGACGAGGGCGGTGTCCTGGTCCTCTCGGGGCTGTACGGGCGGCTGGCGAGCCCCGCGTCCACGCGGGGCTCGATCCTGAAGGGAGCGGCCGAGGCGGACGGCGCGACCGTGGTCGTGCCCCCCGAGGAGTTCGAGCCCGACGGCTACGGCGTCACGGTGGAGTGCCAGGTCGTGCGGTCCACCGACATGGGCGTGACGGCCGACGCCCCGATGTGCGCCTGGGGTGACGGGAACACCGCGGCCATGATCGCCGTGATCCGCTCCGACGAGGTGGCTCAGGACGGGACGTCCGTCGACCTGGCGAAGGCCGCCGGGGAGACGGCCAGGATCCGGGCGGAGATCCGCAAGCCGATCGGCTGAGGGGCGGTCAGCCGAGCGTGCTCTCCAGGGCGCGGGCCATGCCGAGCAGCGCCGCTTCGGTCCCACGGCCGGTCACCAGCTGGAGACCGGCCGGGCAGCCGTCCGGCGTGAAACCGGCGGGCAGGCTCGCCGCCGGATGGCCGCTGAGGTTGAAGGCCCAGGTGAGCGCCGTGGAGTATATGTCCCCCGGGCCCTCGTGGCCGTGCGGCGGCGTGGGCGCGACCGGGGTGAGCAGCAAGGGTGCCCGGGCGAAAAGGGCGTCGAGCGCCCGGTTGTTGACGGCGCGGAGCCGCTCGGTGGAGGGTGTCGGGCGCCCCGCGCGCACCGCGGACCACGCCTCCGCAGGGTCGAGCAGTTCGCAGGAGCCCGGCAGGAGGCGGACCACTCCCGCCGCCACCAGCCGGCCGACCGCCCGCCGTGTCACGTCCGCGACCACCGGGTCGACCCGGACGAAGCCCAGGTCGGGACTGTAGACCGCTGGAACGGGGAGCCGCGCGGGCTGCGGCACGTACCCGTCCGTCACGTGGCGCAGATAGTCCTCCGCCCGTACCGCTGAGCTCGCGAGGACACCGGGGGATGCCAGACCCGTGCGGTCGGGGGAGGGCAGCAGGCCCTGCGTCGTCTTCAGACCGAACACTCCGCACCACGCGGCGGGGATCCGTACCGAGCCCGCTCCGTCGCTGCCCGTCGCCAGCTCCACCATGCCCGCGGCGACCGCCACGGCGGACCCCGCCGACGATCCGCCGGGAGTCCGGTCGGGGCGCCACGGGTTGACCGTACGGCCGTGCGCCCCCTGACCCCATGTCTGCCACCGGGTGCCGGGGCCCGGTACGGAGGTCGATCCGACCGGTACGCCGCCCGCGGCGGTCAGCCGGCGGGCGGCGTACGAGCGGATGCCCGCGTGGCCCTTCACGGCGAACGGCAGCCCGGCGAGCGGGAGACGGGCCGCTGCCTCCGACCTGGCCCGTGCCTCCTCGTGCCAGACCTCCGTGAACGCGCACAGTTCCGGGTCGAGCCGGTCGATCAGGGCGAGAGACGCTTCGAGAGCCGCTGTCATGGCACCAGTGTCCCGGGGGCGGCCGCCCCCGGGACCGCAGCCCTCAGCGTCCGGGGGCGGTCGCCCCCGGGCCCCGCCCTCAGTCCTCCAGCGCCGCCTCCATCACCGCCCGGGCGATCGGAGCCGCGTTGCCGCCCCCGCTGACGTCGGCCCGGTCGGCCGCCGCGTCCTCCACCACCACCGCCACGGCGACCGCCGGGCGGCCGGAGTCCGGTGCCTGCGCCCAGGCGATGAACCAGGCATATGGCGTACCGGAGTTGTCGACCCCGTGCTGCGCCGTGCCCGTCTTGCCGCCGACCGTCACCCCGTCGATCGCCGCGTTCGTGCCGGTGCCGTCCTCCACGACATCGACCATCATCCGCTGGAGCTGCTGGGCCGTCGTCGGGCTCATCGCCTGGTGGTACGAGTCCGAGCCCTGCTGCCGGACCGTGTCCCCGTCGTCGGTGGTCACCCGGTCCACCAGGTGGGGGCGTCTCAGGTCGCCGCCGTTCGCGACCGCCGAGGCCACCATGGCCATCTGGAGCGGGGTCGCCGTCGTGTCGAACTGGCCGATCGAGGACTGGGCCAGCTGGTCGTCGCTCATGTCCGAGTCGAAATTGCTGCGGGCCACCCGGGAGGGGATCTTCAGGTCGTCGTCGTTGAAGCCGAACCTGTCCACCGCCTCCAGCATCCCGTCAAGCCCCACCTCGACGCCGAGATGCGCCATCACCGTGTTGCAGGAGACCCGGATCGCCTCCGCCAGGGACGCCTTCTCGCAGCCGCGCGCCTCGTTGGGCAGCACGGTCGAGGTGCCGGGCAGGACGTACGGGGACGGCGTGTCGGTCTCCGCGTCCGGATCGGTGACCACCTCCGCGTCCAGCGCCGCGGCCGCGGTCACGATCTTGAAGGCCGAACCGGGCGGATAGGTCTGCCGGATGGCCCGGTTGAGCATCGGCCGGCTCTGCGCGCGGTTGAGCCGCGCCCAGGCGTCCGTGACGGCGGAGCCGGTGCCGGAGAGGACCTCGGGGTCGTAGGAGGGGGAGGAGACCAGCGCCAGGATCCGGCCGGTGGACGGGTCGAGGGCGGCTACCGCGCCGCGCCGGCCGTCCAGGCCCTCGTACGCCGCGCGTTGCACCGAGTCCTCGATCGTGGTGACGACGTTGCCGCCGGGCTGCCGGCTGCGGGTGATGTCCCCCCACAGCGGCAGCGGGGCCAGGATCGGATCGGTGCCGGAGAGGACACCGTCCTCCGCGTTCTCCAGCAGCGTGGTGCCGTACGTCTGCGAGGCGTAGCCCGTCACCGGCGCGTACAGCGGACCGTGCCGGTAGGTGCGCTCGTACGCGAGCTGCTCGCCGGTGTTCTTCGACCCGGTGACGGGCTCGTCGCCCACCAGGATGTTGCCGCGCGGCTGGTCGTAACGGTCGATGGTGGTGCGGCGGTTGGCGGAGTTGGTGGTGAGTTCGTCGGCCTCGAAGAGCTGGACACGTGCGGCGTTGGCCAGCAGGGCGAGGAGCAGGAGCAGGCAGAATCCGGCGGCGTGCCGGATGTGGCGGATCATCGTCCCTCCCCGGCCGGCACGGTCTCCGTATCGGGGTCAGGTGTGCGGGCCACGTCGCTGACCCGGATGAGCAGCGCCACGATGATCCAGTTGGTGACCACGGACGATCCGCCCTGGGCCAGGAAGGGCATCGCCATGCCGGTCAGCGGGATCAGCCCCATCACCCCGCCCGCGATCACGAAGACCTGGAGCGCCAGGATCGAGGCGAGGCCGACCGACAGGAGCCGTCCGAAGGGGTCCCGCAGGGCGAGGCCCGCACGGAAGCCGCGGGCGACGAGCAGGGCGTACAGCAGGAAGATCGCGGTGAGCCCGGCCAGGCCGAGCTCCTCGCCGGCGGTGGCCAGGATGAAGTCGGACTTGGCGGCGAAACCGATGAGGATGGAGTGGCCGAGCCCGAGACCGGTGCCGAGCATGCCGCCCGCCGCGAACGCGAAGAGGGACTGCGCGAGCTGGCTGGGTCCCTGGCCCGCGTTGATCGTGGCGTACGGGTCCAGCCAGTCCTCCACCCTGCTGTGCACATGGGGTTCGAACGAGCCGACGGCGAAGGCGCCGGCCGCCGCGAGGAGCAGCCCGACCGCGATCCACCCGGTCCTGCCGGTGGCCACGTAGAGCAGGATCACGAAGAGGCCGAAGAAGAGCAGCGAGGTGCCCAGGTCCCGTTCGAGGACGAGGACGCCGACGCTGAGCAGCCAGATCGCGACGATCGGGCCCAGCACCCGGCCGGTGGGGAACTGGAGCTTCCAGATCCTGCGGCCGGTGTAGGCGAGCGCGTTGCGGTTCGCCGCGAGGTACGCGGCGAAGAAGACGGCGAGCAGGATCTTGGCGAACTCGCCGGGCTGGAAGGAGAGTCCGCCGATCCTGATCCAGATCTTGGCCCCGTTCACCGCCGGGAAGAAGATCGGCACGATCATGAGGACGAGGGCGGTCGCGACCGACAGATAGGCGTACCGCTGGAGCACTCGGTGGTCGCGGAGGAACACCACCACCGCGATGAAGAACGCGACCCCGAGCGTGGACCAGATCAGCTGCGTCGTCGCCGCCCGGTCGCTCGGGGTCTCCAGGTCCAGCCGGTAGATCAGCACCAGGCCCAGTCCGTTGAGCAGCACGGCGATGGGCAGCAGCAGCGGATCGGCGAACGGGGCGCGGAAGCGGACCGCGAGGTGGGCGAGCAGGGCGAGGAGGCCGAGACCGGCGCCGTACCCGGCGACATCGGGCGGCACGGCGTCGTTCCGGGCGAGGCCGACGGCGGCGTAGCCGTAGACGGAGATGAGCACGGCCCCGATCAGGAGCGAGAGCTCGACCCCGCGCCGCTTGGGCAGGCGTAGCTCGGGCGGGCGTGCCTCCGCCGTCGTTGCGGTCATGCCCCGCAACGTAGCAAGAGGCGGGTGTTATTTCCCTTATGTCAGCTTCGTGGCATTCCTCGGCTGCTCCCGGCGCACTTCAGCGCTGGTACGGGTTCTGGCCGCCGGGAGGCGCGTAGCCGGGCTGCTGCTGCGCGGTGCCGTACGGACTGCCGTCCTGGCCGCCCTGGGCCTGCGCCAGCAGCTGGTCGGCCTGCTCCTTCGGTATCTGCCGCTCGCCGCCGCAGAAGGTGCACTGCGTCGCGTACTTCGTCGAGAACGGGAACAGTGGCACGAAGAACAGCGTGAACTTGGTGACCCGCTTGCGCAGGGTGTGCGCCGCGGGATTGCCGCACCAGCCGCACACCATCGTCAGGACCGCCAGCTGGTAGAGATACCCCTTGGTACCGAAAATGATCATGATGTGGTTCCTTTCCCCGTGTCTCCCAGGAGTGCCCGCCGGCAGAGCGCCAGCAGCCTCTCGTCCTCATAAGTGTCGTGACTGCCGTAGCCGCCGTCCATCGCGTTGTGACGGCGTACGGAGAGGAGCTCGGCACGCAGCACCTGTGCCGCGTCCGACCCTGCACCAGCCGGGCCCATCCGCGCCAGACATTCCGCCACCCGGACTCTGACGTGCCGGTTCCTCTCCCACGCCGAGAGGAGCACCGGCACGGATTCACCGGTGCGCCCCGACACCTCCCAGAGGGCGATCGCGGCGTCGACCCGGAGCCACAGCTCCTCGTGCGCCAGCAGGCCCCGCAGCCTCGGCGCCACCGACTCGGCCGGCCTCCCCAGCCCGCCCAGCGCGCTCGCCGCCGCCCGGCAGTCGCGTACCTGCTCCGCCCGCAGCCCCTCGGCCAGCACCGGCAGGACCGTGCCCGCGTCGCCCGTCACCGCCCACAGGGCGTCCGCCGCCTCCGTCGCCGCCGCGGTCCCGGGCCGGCGGATCAGCCGCCGCAGCTCCGGTACGGCACAGTGGGCCGCCGGCCCGAACGACCTCAGCGCCCGCAGAGCCGCCGTACGCAGCCACTCGCCCCGGTACTCGGGCGCCCCCCGCAGCACCCGCAGCACCTCCGGAGCGGCCTCACCCGCGCGCAGCGCCGTCAGCCCGGCGAGCAGCGGGCTCGCCCGGTCGTACGCCCCCTCGTCCAGGCCGACCTGTCCGAGCCTGCGCCGCAGCGCCCCCGCGAGGGGGGCCGCCGCGTCACCGAGGCACCGGATCGCGAACCCCACGTCGTGCGGGACCTCCGGCCGCTCCAGGGCCGTCGCAAGGGCGGGCAGCACCCGGACGTCGCCCAGCCGGGCCAGCGCCTTCACCGCCGAGCCCAGACCGGGCGGCCCGCTCGCCCACTCCTTGACCCACGCCCCCGGATCCGCCGCCACCCGCGCGGCCAGGGCGTCGGCCGCCGGCGCCGCCAGTCCGAACAGCTCCTCCAGCACGTGCGAGGCCGCCTCGGCGAGCCGCGGCTCCGGATCCGTGAGCTGTACGCCGACGAGCCGCACCAGGCCCTCGTACGAACCGCGCCAGGCCCGGATCAGCCCGCCGCTCATCCGTACGGCGTCGATGCGCTGCCAGGGATCCGGGCTGCACAGCTGGTCGGCCAGCAGCGCCGTGCGGTCGTCGACACGGTCGTCCAGGCCGACGTGGAGCGTCCGCAGCAGGTCGGCGGCCCACGGAGTGCTGCGGCCGGCGGACTCCTCGGCCGACAGCTCCCGCAGCTGGCCCACCAGCGTCGGTGAGGGGGCCCGGTCCGCCCCGGCGTCGTCACCGCCCGGCGCCACCACGGCCGGCTGTTCCGGCCGAGGGGGCCGGGAGCGCAGCTCCCGCAGCAGACCCGACACCACCCGTACGACATCACCGGGCAGCCCGTCCGGGGCGCACCTGGCCAGCTGGGCGAGGGCCGCGAGCCGCAGCCCGGGCGGATACGCCTCGGCGGCGAGCCGGCTCAGCCAGTCGGCCGCCTGTCCCGCCAGCGGCCGGTGGCGCAGGGCGATCCGGCCCGCGGCCTCGACGAGCGCGAGCCGCACCTCGTCGTCCGCCTCCACCGGCAGCCGCTCCCGCAGCAGCGCGAGCACCCTGCCCGGCCGGCCGTGCAGGGTGGCCAGGGCGAGCGGCGCGGCGAGCCGCACGCCCGGGTCCTCGTCGGCCACCAGCTCGAAGAACACGGCGGAACCGGCGGACACGGCGGCCGCGGCCATCGCGTAGTTGGCCACGCCCTCGATCTCGTCCTCGTCCAGCTCGTTCTCGTCGTCCTCGTCCAGATCGATGCCGCCGATGCTGGTGAGCAGCTCGACGATGCCGCCCCGGTCCCGTATCCCCGGGTCCACGGCCAGCTCGAAGAGGAACGGGATGCACGCGAGCGTGCAGGCGTACACATCGCCCTGGTGGTGCACCGCGCCGTACATACCGTCGAGCGCGTTCTCCCGCTCCGCCGGATCGGCGGAGGCGAGTCCGTACAGGAGCCCCGGCACATCGTCGGCCGGGCCGTAGGCATGCTCCATCGAGGCCCAGTCGACCTCGTCGATCCCCGTGAACACGCCACACCCTCCCCGTGTCTTCCCTCTGCGCCCCGGACGCGGCGGAGCCGTGCCCGCGAAGCAGCGTCTGCGCCGAGTGTGCACCACGCCCAGGACAATCCACCCTCCACTTGCGGCCTTTCCTGGCCGTGCCCGCCCGGAGCTGTGGGACCGCTGTGCGCGCCCTGTACCCTCCGCTCCTCTCAGTCCTCCGGCAGGGGCCGGGCCTGCCCGGGGTCGGTCAGCGGAGCGAGCAGATCCCCGTGCCTTTCCAGCCGCTCGGTCATGTCGCCGGCGAGGAAGACGAGATCGCCCGGCTCCCCGCAGGCCTCGATCTCGTCCCAGGTGACGGGTGCGGAGACGGTGGGGCTGCCCTTCGCCCGCAGGGTGTACGGCGCCGCGGTGGTCTTCGCGGCGGCGTTCTGGCTGAAATCCACGAACACCTTCCCCGGGCGCAGCGCGCGCGTCATCCGGTACACAGCCAGGTCGGGCAGTGCCCCCTGCGCCTCCACCGCCAGTCTCTTCGCGTACGCCGTCACCTCCTCGGAGGGGGTGGGTTCCAGGGGGACGAGCAGATGCAGCCCCTTCGAACCGGAGGTCTTCCCGTACGAGGACAGCCCGTCCTCCGCCAGCCGCTCCCGCAGCCAGAGGGCGACCGTGCAGCACTCGACGACGCCCGCGGGCGGTCCGGGGTCCAGGTCGAACACCATCCGGTCGGCCACGGCCGGCGCGTCCTGCCGCCATTGATGGGTGTGGAACTCCACCACCAGGTTCGCCGCCCACATCAGCGACGGAAGGTCCTGGGCGAGCACCTGCCGGGCGCCGGGGTCGTCGCTGCGGGGGACCGGGGCCGTGCGCACCCAGTCGGGCGTACCGGGCGGCGGATTCTTGGTGAAGAAGCGCAACCCCTCGGGCCCGTCCGGATACCGGAGGAAGGACAGCGGACGGTCGCGCAGGTGCGGCAGCATCGCGTCCGCCGCCGTGGCCGCGTAGTAGTGCAGCACCTCGCCCTTGGTCGTACCGGTGGCCGGGTACAGCACCTTGTCGAGATTGCTGAGCGCCAGGCGCCGCCCCTCCACCTCTGTGATCGGCGTCATACGATAAGAATCACATGAAATCGCATGAATGCGGTCGTGGCGGGCGTAAGGGGTGAACGGTGAGGTCCATCTGGAACGGCTCCATCTCGTTCGGTCTGGTCAGCATCCCGGTCAAGCTCATGAACGCCACGGAGAACCACGCGATCTCCTTCCGGCAGATCCACGTCGAGGACGGCGGCCGGATCCGCTACCGCAAGGTCTGCGAGCTGGACGAGGAGGAGGTACCGGCCTCCGAGACCGTCAAGGCGTACGAGGACGCCGACGGCACGGTGATCCCCGTGACCGACGAGGACCTGGCCTCGCTCCCGCTCCCCACCGCCAAGACGATCGAGATCGAAGGATTCGTGCCGTCCTCGGCCATCGACCCCCTCCAGCTCGACTCGGCCTACTACCTCTCGGCCAACGGCGTCCCCGCCGCCAAGCCGTACGCCCTGCTGCGCGAGGCCCTCAGGCGCAGCGGCAAGGTCGCCGTCGCGAAGTACGCCCTGCGCGGGCGGGAGCGGCTCGGCATGCTGCGGGTCTCCGGCGACGTGATCGCGATGCACGGCCTGCTGTGGCCGGACGAGATCCGCGCCCCGGAAGGCGTCGCCCCGGAGACCGGCGTCAAGGTCCGCGACGCGGAACTGGACCTGGCGGACGCGCTGATGAACACCCTCGGCGACGCCGACATGGACACGCTCCATGACGACTACCGCGAGGCGGTCGAGGAACTGGTCGCGGCGAAGGCTGCCGGCGAGCCCGTGGCGGAGGAGGAGGCGGAGAAGCCCGAGGGCAAGGTGATCGACCTGATGGCGGCGCTGGAGAGCAGCGTGCGGGCGGCGAAGGAGTCCCACGGGGAGGACGGCGGCGAGGTCGCGGACGTCCACCACATCGGCTCCGGCCGGGGCGGCGGCGCGAAGAAGACCGGGGCGTCCTCGAAGGGGGCCTCTGCGAAGAAGGCGGCACCGAGGAAGACGGCCGCGAAGAGGACCGCGGCGAAGAAGAGCTCCGAGAAACCGTCGGCGAAGAAGGCGGCCGCGAAGAAGACGGCCGCGAAGAAGACGGCCGCCGAGAAGACCGCGGAGAAGCCGGCCGCCAAGAAGTCCGCGGCGAAGAGGTCCGCGGCGAAGAAGACGTCCCCCGGCACGCGGAAGCGCACCTCGGCCTGACGCGTCATCGCGCCGGCCGAGGCTCGCTGTCCTCAGCGCGCGGACGCCGGCTTCAGCGGCTCCGGCAGCGTGGGCAGGTCCAGTCCGTACGGGTCCCTCTCGATCACGTAGGTGCAACTCGTATACGAGTAGCCCGGCGTGACGCTGGATCCGGAGGCGTAACTGTCGGCGGCCGCCGTCGCCCCCGAGCCGTGCTTGTACAGGAAGTGGTAGTCGCCCGCCGGGAGCCGCAGCCGCGTCTTCGGGTACGACATGCCGCTCGCCCTGCAGGCGCCTGCGGCGCCGGTGGCCTCGCTGCTGAACCGCTCGCAGCTGCCGCAGGCCTTCAGCTTCACCGTGCCGGTGACCGGGCCCGTGTAGAGCACATCGACGTCGTTGGGGGCGCCGTTGCTGATGACGAGTTCCATGCGGACGCCACCTGGCTTGCCGCTCCCGGGCAGTCTTCTGCCGGCCGAGGGCCGGACCTCGGCTATCTCGGCCGCCGTGGCGATGTCCCGGGCATGCCGCCCGCGCCGGTCCTCCTCGTAGGTGTCCGCGAAGTCCGTCAGGGTCTGCCGGGCCTCGGTGAACCGCTTGTCCTTGAACTCGTCCACACCGCAGGCGTACACCCCGTCCCGTACGCCCGCGTCGGCCTGCCGTCCCAGGGAGGGCACGGAGGTCTCGGGGAGCTCCGCGACCATGGTGCTCGTCCGCCGCAGCTGATCGGTCACGGCGCAGGGCTCGGCGCCCTTCAAGCCGGAGAGCTGCTGTCGTATCGTCCGGCTGACGGCCGGGCCCACCTGTCCGGCCTGCGAGGACTCGGGGAACGTGCGCAGCAGTGTGCCCAGCTCCTTGCTGCCGGAATCGGGCCCCGTACCGGCCAGACGGGAGACGCCGCAGCCGTACAGCGACTCCGCGAGCGGGGTGTCGGGCCAGCCGGCGAGACCGCCGAGCAGCTTCCGGTCCACCGTGTCGGGGAGTGTGCGCAGATAGGTCAGCGGCTCGACCGCCTCGCAGTGCCTCTTCGCGCGGTACGGCGTGGCGACGGCCTCGTAATAGCTCTTCAGACGCCCGGGCACGAGGGCGCCGGCGCGCGATCCGGGGTGGTCCTCGCCCAGTTCCCGGTAGAGCGTGAGCGCGTAGCGGTAGTCGGGCGCGGAGAGGAGGAACGAGCTCTTCGCCGCCTTCGCGACCAGATCGTCGCCCTCCTCCAGACGGTCGAGCAGCTCCTGCTCCACGGCCTCGTCCCGCGCGGAGCCGTAGGCCACCGTGCCGGTGAGCGGGACGGCCAGCAGGAGCAGCCCGAGCACCGCTGCCAGGACGGGCCGGGGCCACCGGCCGAAGTCCGCGCACAGGGCGAGCCGGGCCGCGTCGGCTCCGGCGAGGACGAGCAGCACGAGATGGGCGGCGACGAGGGCGGCGGGCACCCCGCCCGGGTCCGCGGGCAGCGCGACGAGCAGGAGGACACCCGTCGCGGCCCAGCTCACCGCCGCCCGGCCCCAGCGGCGCAGCAGGACGTGGCCGAGTCCCAGGCCGGAGAGGCTGAGCAGTCCGGCGGCGACGGCCCGCATCGCCGCCCCCGGGGGCGGCGGGCCGGCTGCCGGAGGCCGGGCGGGAGGCCGGTCGGCCCCCCATTTCTGCTCCGGTCCCGGCTCCGGTCCCGGCTCCGGCCCGGCCCCGGGTCTTGGCTCGGACATGCCCGACTGATCACGTGACTCCATCACGGCCCCCCACCGTCGAACCCCGTCAGGTCCCCGGGAAGCTGCCCAGTTTCGTGCCCGTTCACGCGTTCTTGCGGACGTTGGCGCCGGTATGGTGCGGGATGCCGCGACCGGCGCGCACGCTGTCGGAACGGACCGCCCCGCAGTAAGGTGCGGAGAGCCGCGACTGGCGCGTACCCGTAAGGGTGCTCCGTGGAATCGACCACGAGGGAGCGGCACACCCCGGGCACGTCCCGGGGAGTCATCGCCGGAGGCCGTCCGCCTGGGCAGTCCGGGTCCACGTCGCCCCGTGCGACCGACCCGGGAGGAAACCCGTGGCCGTACAGCCGTCCGATGTACGCCGTCCCGCTCCGACACGCCCCGCCCTGACGGCAACCGATCCGGAACTCGCCGCCCTGGTGGACGCCGAGGAGCGGCTCCAGGCGGACACCCTGCGCCTGATCCCCAGCGAGAACTACGTGTCGGCCGCCGTGCTGGAGGCCTCCGGCACCGTCCTGCAGAACAAGTACTCCGAGGGCTACCCGGGCAAGCGGTACTACGAGGGCCAGCAGGTCATCGACCAGGTGGAGACCCTCGCCGTCGAGCGGGCCAAGGCGCTGTTCGGGATGGACCACGCCAACGTCCAGCCCTACTCCGGTTCCCCGGCCAACCTCGCCGTCTACCTGGCGTTCCTGGAGCCCGGCGACACCGTCCTCGGGATGTCGCTGCCGATGGGCGGCCACCTCACCCACGGCTGGGGCGTCTCGGCCACCGGTACGTGGTTCCGGGGCGTGCGCTACGGCGTGCGGCGCGACACCGGGCGCATCGACCTGGACGAGGTGCGCGACCTGGCGCGCGCCGAACGTCCCAGGCTGATCTTCTGCGGTGGCACCGCCGTGCCCCGGGTGATCGACTTCGCCGGCTTCGCGGAGATCGCCCGTGAGGTCGGCGCGGTGCTGGTGGCCGATGTCGCCCATATCGCGGGACTGATCGCCGGAGGCGCGCACCCCTCGCCCGCCCCGTACGCCGACGTGGTGTCGACGACCACCCACAAGACCCTCCGCGGGCCGCGCGGGGCGATGCTGCTGACCCGCGCCGAGCACGCCAAGGCCGTCGACCGCGCCGTCTTCCCCGGCCTCCAGGGTGGCCCGCACAACCAGACGACCGCCGCCATCGCCGTCGCGCTGAAGGAGGCGGCCGGGGCCGGCTTCGCGGCCTACGCCCACCAGGTCGTCGCCAACGCCCGTGCGCTGGGCGAGGAACTCGCGGCACGCGGCTTCGACCTCGTCTCCGGCGGTACGGACAACCATCTGCTGCTGGCCGACCTCACGGGCAAGGGCGTCTCCGGGAAGATCGCGGCCAAGGCGCTCGACCGGGCCGGGATCGTCGTCAATTACAACACCGTTCCGTACGACCCCCGTAAGCCCTTCGACCCGTCCGGCATCCGTATCGGCACCCCCGCCCTGACGTCCCGGTCCATCCCGGCCTCCGAGATGGGAGTGGTCGCGCAGTGGATCGATCTTGTGGTCGATGCCGCTCGTACAGGTGATGAAACGACCGTTTCCAAGGTCAGGGACGAAGTGAGGACCATGATGGAGGCCTATCCGGCGCCGGGTCTCCCCCTGGCCTGACCGGGGCGCCGGAGCAGTCCGGGGCACACAGGGCCCGGACTGCTCCGGAACGCCGTGCTCCCGACTCCGCGCGCCCGCTCTGCGCCCTGTGCGGGGGCCGACCCGCCGTACAGGCTGGGGGAGCAAGGACGTCGGCGGGGTGAACAGAGGGGGCACGATGCAGGATCTCAAGGTCACGTCATGGCAGCTCTTCGGGCACGACCGGCTCTATGTGAACCTGCCGGACGGCACCGCGATCGGATGGGCGGACCGGGGCAGCGGCACGATCACCGTCCTCCACCCGCGCTATCGCGACGCCGTGACCGACGCGCTCGCGCGCCAGGTCCCGGACCTGCCGGCCCTCGTCGGCGAGGAGGCCCCGGCCGGGTGGCAGACCCCACCCGCGCCGCCTTCGGCCCCGCGGATCCCGCCCATGCGGGGGATGCGGAAGCGGGGAGCCGCGCAGGAGGCACCGCCCGTGAGGGGGCCGGCGCCCACGGTGGAGCCGAGGGCCGCGGGGGTGACGGAGGTGGCGCCCGTCCCGGAGGTGGCGCCTGCGCCGGAGGTGGTACGTGCGCCGGAGGTGGCGCCCGTGCCGGGCGTGACGCCTGCGCCGGACGTGGCGTCCGTGCCGGAGCCGGTGGCCGGTCCGGCACCGGTCGCCGACCCGGAGCCGGGGCGGGAGCGGCGCCGGAGGCCGGCCGTCCTCCCCGCGCTGACCCCCGCGACCGATCTCGCGTCGCGTCGGCCGGGCGCCGGCCTCCGCGAGCAGCTCGGCGAATCCGGGACCGGTGCGCTCGTGCGGGCCGCCACGGGGGCGCTACGGCGGCACAAGGACGCGGACCCCCGGCGTGGTGCCCTCGCGGGGGAGCGGCGGGTCGGGGCCGAGCTCAAGCGGCTGACCCGGCACGGCTGGAGAGTCCTGCACTCCGTGCCGCTGCCGGACGGCACGGAGATCGGACACCTGCTCATCGGGCCCGGCGGTGTGTTCGCCGTGAGCACCGATCACCGCCCCGGGGCCTCGGTACGGATCGGCGACGGCACCCTGAGGACCGACGACGGCGCCCCGCAGCCGTACGAGCTCGACGGCCGGCCAGGCGCCCGGCGGGCCCGGGCCGCGCTGGAGGCGTACTGCGCCTTCGACGTGCCCGTACAGACCGTGCTGGTGTTCACCGGCGTCACGGCGCTGGAGGTCGCCTCCACCCCGTCCGGTGTCCGCGTCTGCCGGGAGCGCCAGGTGTCCGTTCTCGCCCCGCTGACGGGCGTGTTCACCCCCACCCAGGTGGAGAGGGTCTACGACGTCGCGCGGAACAAGGAGGCCTGGCTGGGCGCGTGAGCCCGGGAGGCGGCCGGTAGATTCCCCGGTGCTGCCGCAGGGCCGGCATCCGTACCGCCGAAGGGGAAGCCACCATGAAGCTCCGCTGTGCCGTGCTCGACGACTACCAGTCCGTGGCGGCCACTGCCGCCGACTGGTCACCGGTCGCCGACGACATCGACGTGGTCAGCTTCGCCGAGCACTGCGCCACGGAGGACGAACTCGCCGCGCGTCTGGCCGAGTTCGACATGGTCGTCACCCTCCGGGAGCGCGTGCCGTTCCCCGCGGCGCTGATCGGGCGGCTGCCCCGGCTCCGCCTGATCGTCGCTTCCGGCATGCGCAACACCTCCATCGACTACGCCGCCGCCGAACGCCACGGGGTCACCGTCTGCGGCACCGCCAGCACGGCGACCCCGCCCGTCGAGCTCACCTGGGCGCTGCTGCTCGGACTGGCGCGCTCCATCGTGACCGAGGCCAACTGCCTCCGCGAGGGCGGGCCCTGGCAGTCCACCGTCGGGACCGATCTGCACGGACGCAGGCTCGGCATCCTCGGGCTGGGGAAGATCGGCAGCCGGGTCGCCGCGGTCGGCCGCGCCTTCGGCATGGATGTGATGGCCTGGAGCCACAACCTCACCCCGGAGCGGGCCGAGGAGGCCGGGGCGGGCTTCGCCGCCTCCAAGGAAGAACTGCTGGAGACCAGCGACTTCGTCTCCGTACACCTGGTGCTGAGCGAGCGTACGCGCGGCCTGCTGGGAGCCAGGGAACTCGGGCTGATGCGGCCCGGAAGCTTCCTGGTCAACACCTCCCGGGCGGCGATCGTCGACCAGGAGGCTCTGCTCGACGTACTGCACCGAGGGGCCATCGCCGGCGCGGGCGTCGATGTCTTCGACACCGAGCCGCTCCCTGCGGACCACCCGATGCGCAGCGCACCGCGCCTCCTGGCGACACCGCACCTGGGTTACGTGTCGCAGGCCAACTACGCGGCGTACTACGGGGACGCGGTCGAAAACATCCGCGCCTACCTCGACGGCGAGCCCGTCCGCAGGCTCGGCCGATGACCGATTAGCTTGTACGCGGGGGCACTTCGGCTCTCCCGTACAGGAAGGCCCACCGCGTGCACACGCCCATCGACGACGAGACGGCCTCCTGCATGGTCCGGTTACCGGCCGGCACCGTGGATCTGCGCGACGACCGCCGGGGCGCACAGTGGCAGGTGGAGATTGAGCCCTTCCTGCTCGGCCGCCACCCCGTCACCACCGCCCGGCAGCACCACGCCGTCACGGGGGAGGAGCTCGGGCCCACCGTGCCGGACGGCGCCCTGCCCGTGACGAACATCAGCTGGCTCGACGCCGTCGACCTGTGCAACCTGTTCTCGGCCCGCGCCGGACTCGACCCGGTCTACGCCCGTGACACACGGACCGGCGAGGTGACCCGCGACCCGGCCTCCGACGGCTACCGCCTGCCCACGGAGGCGGAGTGGCAGTACGCCTGCAAGGCGGGGACCACGGGATACCGCTACGGCGAGATCGACGCCATCGCCTGGTACGACGGGAACTCCGGCGGCCGGATCCACGAGGCCGGCGCCAAGGCGCCCAACCCGTGGGGCCTGCACGACATGCTGGGCAACGTCTGGGAGTGGTGCTGGGACCTCTACGACGAGGAGGTCTACGGCGAGTACCGCACCTTCCGGGGCGGCGGCTGGGCCGAGCCGGAGCGCGGCTGCGGCGCCACGGTGCGCCGCCGCAGCCACCCCACGTTCGCGATCGACGACCTCGGCCTCCGGCTGGCCCGCAATCTGCCGGGGCGCGGGTAGCGGAAAACCTTGCGACCGATCGAAAGCGCGTGCGGTAGGTTCCTGTCACTCGAAGGGGGCGAAGTGACGAAGCTCAACCAGATCATCGCCGTGGAGAAGGGTGTCAAGAGCAAGTCGCTCCAGGACATCACCGCGGCCCACCACAAGGTGCAGAAGCCGGCGCTGCTGGCAGGCATCTCGCGCACGTACCAGCCGAAGGACGAAGAGGGCGAGCAGCTTCCCCCAGAGTCCGCGCGGGTACAGATCAAGGCCGAGGAGGCGCTGCGTGACATGTCCGCATCGCTGACCCGGCTGTTCGACGTGACCGCGACGAAGGACTGGGCGAACTGTTCGGCCCGCGCGGACGTCACCGTGGACGGACGTACGGTCGTCAGCGAGGTCCCGGTCAGCTACCTGCTCTTCCTGGAGAAGCAGCTCACCGACCTCCACACCTTCGTCAAGAAGCTGCCGGTCCTGGACGCCGCCGAGTCCTGGTCGCTCGACCCTTCGACGGACCTGTGGAAGACGGACCCGGTCCGCACGATCCGGACGAAGAAGGTCCCGCGCAACCACGTCAAGGCCGAGGCGACCGACAAGCACCCGGCGCAGGTCGACGTGTACTACGAGGACGTGCCCATCGGGTACTGGACGACCGTGAAGTTCTCCGGAGCGCTTCCGGCACGACGGGTGAACGAGCTGCTGGAGCGGGTCGAGAAGCTCCAGCACGCGGTGAAGTTCGCCCGCGAGGAGGCCAACGGCACCGAGGTCACCGACCGGCGGGTCGGAGACGCGGTGTTCGGCTACCTGTTCGGCTGACGCCGGACGTGAGGCGGCACCCCCAAGAACGCCCCCGCGCCAATGCCGTGGGGGCTGCGCACCCTGCACGAGGCGGAATTGAGGTCCGTCCCGTGTGATGAGCGCAAGCTGAAACTGACGTTCAGCCTGAAGACGCGGTAACGGTGGAGGTTCGAGTCCTCCCCCCGGCACCACCTGCCGGGGTGGCCCAACATGGCAGAGGCAGCCGCGATCAATCTCAGACTCTCGCTCCAGCTTCAGTATCGCCGCCGATTGCCAGATCGACCGAGTACGGACGAACACCGTTGAATGCTGGTTCGAATCCGGCCTGCGCCTCTACGCGGCGCGGTAGTTCAAAGGCAGAACGCGACGGTATGACGACTGATCCGCACTCTTAAACGGCGCTGGCAAGCGCAATTGGGTGGCAACCCCAGGGGCCCGGGAGCTGGATACGACTCCCGGGCTCCGCCACGTCCGGGCCGTGCCGACGTCGGCCCCGGCCTCTGTGAGTCGGTGGGAAGCCGCGGACAGGAAGTCGCCTCATATGTCCGATATGGATGTCCGTATTCTCCCACCGACCCGGGGGCAGAGTTGGCGGCGACGACCGATCGAGATCCTGAACGCCAGGCGTTAGCCCTGCATCCTGGACGACGCCGCGGCTGCCTGGTCCAGGAATCCCGCTCTCTGCGACCCAGGCCCGCTCGCCTTTCAGCTCACCTGCGCGACCGAGGAACTGTCCGGGCGGCTCGGGTGCCCGGCGCGGGGCCACGCCTCCCGGAGGCGGGCTTGACCGCGTCGGCGGGGGCGGCACACAATGCGGGACATGGCCCCCTACTCGCTGACCACCGTCGCCCTGCGTATGACGGGGCCTTGCGGCGAGTGTGCTCCGCGGTCCGCCACCTGTCTGCGCCGCCGCGGCCGTATCGGCTCGCCGCCCGCTCGCGTCGGCGTCCACTCGCGCTGACCGGTCGTCAACTCCACTCGGCCGCCTCGCGAGGCGAAGCCGAGAACCCGGTGACACCGGTGTTGTCTTCCCCCGGCCCTTCACGGTCCCGCTGTGTCCCGTACCTGCTCGGCAGGCACGCGGCGCGGGCGTGGACGGCCCACCTCATCGCACCGCCGGAGGCCCCGGCCGCTGTCGCGGGTCCCACCCGTTCCCTTCGGGTACGGGGCCCGCCCACCGGAGCCCCCGGCGGCTCGCTCTCCGCCAAGGAGGAACCGTATGACCACCACCGCTTCCCCGCATGCGACCGCCACGCCCGCCGGCCGGCCCTCCGGCACCCCGCCCCTCCTGCGTGAGGCACGCATACCGCAGGACGGCCTGTACGAAGGGCACCGCGTCCTGGAACGGCTGCCGGCCAGCGAGACGACGCGCCCGTACACCCTCTTCGACGTCGTCCCTCAGGCCCGCACGATCGGCGCGGAGATCCACGGTCCCGACCTCTCCCGGCCGTTGGAGCCGGACCTGCGCGAAGAGCTGAACCGTGCCCTGCTGGAGTGGAAGGTCCTCTTCTTCCGGGGGCAGAACCTCACCTCGGCCGCTCAGCGCGATTTCGCACGCCACTGGGGCGAGCTGGAAGTCAACCCGCTGTTGGCCAGGGGCGACAGCGAGGACGTCGTGCGCTTCGACAAGACGGCCGGGGCACCGAAGACGTTCGAGAACGTCTGGCACACGGACGTCACCTTCCGCGAGCGTCCGGCTCTCGGCGCCGTCCTGCAACTGCGCGAGGTGCCGCCGCTGGGTGGCGACACCATGTGGGCGGACATGGCCGCCGCGTACGACAACCTGCCGCAGGAGGTGAAGGACCGCATCGACGGGGCGAGCGCCGTCCACGACTTCATCCCAGGCTTCGCCCGCTTCCACGGGCCCGAGCAACTCGCCCCTCACCAGGAGGCGTTCCCGCCGGTCGAGCATCCGGTCGTGCGCACACACCCGGAGTCGGGGCGCCGGATGCTGTTCGTGAACACCTCGTTCACGACCCGGATCGTCGGTATCGACCGGGCGGAGAGCGACCGCCTGCTGCGCTTCCTCTTCCAGCAGGCGCACGTGCCCGAGTACCAGGTGCGTTTCCGCTGGCAGCCCGGCGACATCGCCTTCTGGGACAACCGGGCGACCCAGCACTACGCCGTGAACGACTACGCCCCGCATCCGCGGGTCGCCGAGCGGGTCGCCATCGCGGGGGACCGCCCCTTCTGAGCGACCCGGGACCGGCGACCGGCGACTGCCGGACGGCGGGCGCGGCACCGCGCCCGCCGTTCCGTCGCCGTACGTCCAGGGTCAGGGGGAGAGCGGCGCCATCTTGTCGACCACGCCCGGGTTCTCGGCGATCCACTTCTCCACGGCCTCTTCCTCATGGCCGGTGCCCTCGTCCTGGATGGCCGCCTCCAGGTCCCCGAGCTGCTCCTCCGACATGTGCCAGTCCTCGAGCCAGCCGTGGAACTCGGGGAACTTCTCCGGGAACGACTTGTGGCCGAGCGAGCGGATCTCGTTCACCTCGCCCCACAACTTCTTCGGGTCCTTGAGCTTGGTCAACTCGTACTTGCTGTACGCCCAGTGAGGCGACCACAGGACGACCGCCACCGGTTCGCGCTTGCGCAGCGAACGCTGCAGCTCCAGGATCATGCTGGGGGAGCTGCCGTCGGTGACCTCGTACTCCTTGTCGAGCCCGTAGCCGGGCAGCACCTCGTTCTTGAGCAGGTTCATCTGGCCGGTCCCGGGCTCGATGCCGATGATCCTGCCGCCGAACTCCTTCGACCTGCCCTTGAGGTCCGCCATCGAGTCGATGCCCTTGACATAGCTGGGCACCGTCACTTCCAGCGTGGTCTCGTCGTACCACGGACCGATGTCGACCAGGTCGTCCTTGTACTTGTCCCAGTACTGCTTCTGGGCGTTGGGGAGCCAGGCGTCGAACTCCACATCGACCTGGCCGCCGGCCATCGCGGTGAACATCGACCCGACGTCGTACTGGTGGATGCTGGGCTTGTATCCGCGCCGCTCCAGAACGTTCTTCCACAGGTAGGTGACGGCCACGTCCTCGTCCCACGGGAAGTAGCCGATGCTGGGAGCCGCACCGGCCTCCTTCCCCAGGTCCTTCCTGTTCACGTCCTGGCCGTCGTCGTCCGGGCCGGAGACGAACTGCAGGCCGCCGGCGAGCAGCGCGAGGACCAGCACACCTATACCCGCGAACGCTGTGTTGGGCCTCCACCGCAGGGCCTTTCCCGCCCGGAGGGAGGCCGCCCTGGCCAGCGCACGGCGACCGAGGGGCGAGATGCGCTGATTCAGCGCGCCGGTCATGCGATCGAGGTACATGGCGAGGATGACCACCGCGAGACCCGCCTCGAAGCCGAGGCCGATGTCCACCGAGCTGATGGCCTGGAAGACGACGGTACCCAGGCCGTCGGCGCCGACCATGCCCGCGATGACCACCATGGACAGGGAGAGCATGATGATCTGGTTGACGCCGGCCATGATGGTCGGCAGGGCCAGCGGCAGCTGTACGCGCAGCAGAATGGCACGCGGTGGGGCTCCGAACGCTTCCGCGGCCTCCACCAGCTCCTCGTCCACCTGCCGAATACCGAGCTCGGTCATCCGGATGCCCGGCGGCATCGCGAAGATGATGGTGGCGACGATGCCGGGCACCACGCCCACTCCGAAGAAGGTGATACCGGGGACCAGGTAGACGAAGGCCGGCATCGTCTGCATGAAGTCGAGAACCGGCCGAAGGACCGAACTCACCGACTTGTTGCGGGCCGCCCAGATGCCGAGAGGGACAGCGATCACCATGGTGACCGTGGCCGCCACGACGAGAAGCGACAGCGTCTGCATCGCCTTTTCCCACAACTCGATCGAGTTGACGAGGAAGAAGCCCGCGGAAGCGAGGACGGCGGCCACCACGCCCCGCAGCCACCAGGCGATCAGCGCGAGGATCGCACCCATGACCAGCGCGTCGGGGCCCGACATGACGAAGTACACCCCGTCGTACAGGCCTTGGCCGGCGGAGTGCAGGGAGTCGAAAAGCCAGGGCAGGCGAGCTTCCAGGAACTCGACCGCGCTGTTGACACCGGCACCTATCTCGAGCCTGATCACGGCTTCCCGCCTTCATCGCAACGGTGTCCGTCAGCTCCGGCAGGGCCTGGCCCGCGCACAGGTCGCCCGGCTCCCTCACCGCAAGTCCTGTACCTGCCTGGGGGCTCTGTTGTCAGCCTGGTCACGTGTGCCTTTCGCGTTGTCCCGAGACCCGGCGAAAGAGACATGGCGCCGCCCAGCCCCTCGGCGGTGTGGGACATGCGGATGCGCGCGGCGCGTGGCCGTAGCGGCGCCTCAGCCGGGCGGTCATGTGTCCTGGCAGCCGGATCCTGGCGTGCTGCCGTACCATCCGCGCCGGCTGCCCGAAGGGCGTCCGCGCCCGGACAGGGTGATGCGGGCTGCGGCTACCCAGTGTTCAAGGAGACAAACGGATGGCGAAGCTTTCGTTCGGACGGGCTCGACGAGCTCGCAGGTGCATCGCGTGTCCCTCAGCTTCCGGGCTTCCGGGCTTCCGGCGCGGACATGAACCGGCGCGGACATGAAAAAGACCCCCTGCTCAGTGTCTCCACTGATCAGAAGGTCTTTCCGGAAAGTGCCCCCGGCAGGATTCGAACCTGCGCACCCGGCTCCGGAGGCCGATGCTCTATCCCCTGAGCTACGGGGGCGATGTCGCTGCGCTTGGCGGCGACGAGTGAAACCCTACCAGCTCCGACGTGGTGTCCGGGAACAGGTATTTCCGAGTCGTCGGCACCTGCGTGCGGTGGGCGCCGGCCACCCTCCGGGGGCGGAAGTGGGCAAAACCCGGACGCAGCTCCTCCGCTCGACCTACCCTCGAAGGGTGTCAGGGGCGTACGGCCGCGTGCTTGTTGTCGACGACAACAAGGTCATCCGGCAGCTGATCAGGGTCAATCTCGAGCTGGAGGGCTTCGAGGTCGTGACCGCGGCCGATGGTGTCGAGTGCCTGGACCTGGTCCACGAGGTCTGCCCGGACGTGATCACTCTCGATGTGGTGATGCCCAGGCTCGACGGAATCCAGACCGCTGCCCGGTTGCGCTCCGACCCGAGGACCGGGCACCTGCCCGTCGCCGTCATCAGCGCGTGCACGCCCCACGAGGTGGACTCGGGGGCGGCCGCCGGGGTCGACGCGTTCCTGGCGAAGCCCTTCGAGCCGAGCGAGCTGGTGCGCATGGTGCGACGGCTCGCGCACCGCGAGAATCCCGTGCCGGTCGACGACAGGCGCGGCGCGGGGACCGCCGGGAGCACGGCCGGCTGACGGCGTGGCCGGCCGGATCGCTGCCCGTATGGCGAAACCGGTTGGCGAAGTGCCCCCCTTCCTCCCATACGCTTGTGCCGTGACCCCCGCAGATCTCTCCCGGACCGTGCTGCACGCTGTGCGCCGCGCGGTCGACGAGGACGCCCTGCGCGCGCGGGTGCCCGCGCGCGTGCGGGTGGAGCGGACACGCCCCGGCGGCAGCGGCGACTACGCCTGCGCCGTCGCCCTCCAGCTGGCCGGCCCCGCCGCGCTCCCCGCGCGGGAGGTCGCCGCACTGCTGCGGGACCGGGTCGTCGGTGCGCCCGGGATCGGACGGGTCGAGATCACCGGGCCCGGATTTCTGAACTTCACGCTCGACGCGGACTCCGGCGGCGCCGCGCGTTCCGTACGCGTACGCCAGGTGCTGGAGCAGGGGCTCCGGTACGGGTGGGGTGCCGAGTGCGCCGGGCAGGTCCATCAGCTCCACCACCGGCGCGAGGTCCGGGCGGCGGTCGTGGCGGGCACGGTGATGAAGTTGCTGCGCGCGCAGGGCGCCCTGGGGCGTGTCACCTGCGAAGAGGCGTCCGACCCCGACTGGGTGCGTCTCGGCGTCACCGTCGACGCGAACGGGCGGCCCCCGGTTCCGCTCGTGGAGACCCGGCCCGTCCCCGCCGGGGCCACGGCGGGGGAGCTGCTGGATCGGCTGGGGGCCGACGCCACCCGCTGGGGCCTGCTGAGGCCCGCCGGGCACGACCGCGCGCACCTCGGCGGGGACCTCCTCGTGCAGGGCGAGGCCAATCCGCTGTTCCTGGTCCGCTACGCACACTCCCGCTCCCGCGCGCTCAGCCGCGAGGCGGAGCGGCTCGGCTTCACCGCCGGTCACGACGAGGACGTCGACGCGCCCGCGCTGCACGCCGCGCTCGCCGACCACCCCGGCGCCCTCGCCTCCGCCGCCCGCCACCAGGCACCGGACCGGCTCGCCCGGCACCTCGAAACGGTGGCGCAGGCCTTCTTCGACTTCCACGATGCCTGCCCGACGCTCCCCGTCGGCGACGAGAAACCCTCGGCCGCCCACCGCTCCCGGCTGGCCCTTGCCGAAGCCGCCGGGACGGTGCTCGCAGGCGGCCTGTCCCTGCTCGGCATCAGCGCGCCCGAACACCTCTGAGACCGTAAGAGAGCAGAGCAGAACGATGAGCCGATCCGCACACCCCGCCGGGCCCCGTCACGCCGACGTCTACCCCGAGGGCCACTACACCGCCCCGGCCACCGACCTCAACGAGCTGGACCCGAAGGTCTGGTCCCGCACCGTCACCCGTGACGCGGACGGTGCGCTCACCGTCGGCGGGATCGAAGTTGCCCGGCTCGCCGAGGAGTTCGGCACCCCCGCGTACTTCCTGGACGAGTCCGACTTCCGGGCGCGCTGCCGCGCCTGGGCCGACGCCTTCGGGGCGGACGCCGATGTCTTCTACGCCGGCAAGGCCTTCCTGTCGCGCGCCGTGGTGCGCTGGCTCCAGGAGGAAGGGCTGAACCTGGACGTGTGCTCCGGGGGCGAGCTGGCCACCGCGCTGGACGCCGGGATGCCCGCCGAGCGCATCGCCTTCCACGGCAACAACAAGACCGTCGCCGAGATCGAGCGGGCCGTCGAGGCCGGCGTCGGACGCATCGTGCTCGACTCCTTCCAGGAGATCGTCCGGGTCTCGCACATCGCCCAGCGGCTCGGCGTCCGCCAGCGCGTCCAGATCCGCGTCACGGTCGGCGTCGAGGCCCACACCCACGAGTTCATCGCCACCGCGCACGAGGACCAGAAGTTCGGCATCGCGCTGGCCGACGGACAGGCGGCCGAGGCGGTCCGCAGGGCGCTCACCCTGGACGGCCTGGAGCTCATCGGCATCCACTCGCACATCGGCTCGCAGATCTTCGACATGGCCGGCTTCGAGGTCTCCGCGCGGCGCGTCGTGCAGCTGCTCGCCGAGATCCGCGACGAGCACGGCGTCGAGCTCCCCGAGATCGACCTCGGCGGTGGCCTCGGGATCGCGTACACCTCCGAGGACGATCCCCGTGAGCCGCACGAGATCGCCAAGGCGCTCAGCGACATCGTGACCCGGGAGTGCGAGTCCGCCGGTCTCCGGACCCCGCGCATCTCCGTCGAGCCGGGCCGCGCGATCGTCGGCCCCACCGCCTTCACGCTCTACGAGGTCGGCACCATCAAGCCCCTCGAGGGCCTCCGGACGTACGTGAGCGTCGACGGCGGGATGTCGGACAACATCCGCACCGCGCTGTACGACGCCGAGTACAGCGTCGCGCTGGTCTCCCGCACCTCCGAGGCCGAACCCATGCTCGTACGCGTGGTCGGCAAGCACTGCGAGAGTGGTGACATCGTGGTCAAGGACGCGTTCCTGCCGTCCGACCTGGCCCCGGGTGACCTCATCGCGGTGCCGGCCACCGGTGCCTACTGCCGCTCCATGGCGAGCAACTACAACCACGCCCTGCGCCCGCCCGTCGTCGCCGTGCGCGACGGACAGGCGCGGGTCATCGTCCGGCGTGAGACGGAGGAAGATCTCCTGCGTCTCGATGTCGGCTGATGAAATTCACATCTCAAAATCCGGACGGGTGGCAGAAACCCCCGTCCGGTGAGTGAGACTGGTCCACACATCAGAAGTATGAGAAACGAGGTCGGATGATGCGTACGCGTCCGCTGAAGGTGGCGCTGCTGGGCTGTGGAGTGGTCGGCTCAGAGGTGGCGCGCATCATGACGACGCACGCCGACGACCTCGCCGCGCGCATCGGCGCGCCGGTCGAGCTCGCCGGCGTCGCCGTCCGCCGGCCCTCCAAGGTGCGGGAGGGCATAGACCCCGCACTGATCACCACCGATGCGACCGCCCTGGTCAAACGGGGCGACATCGACGTCGTCGTCGAGGTCATCGGGGGTATCGAGCCCGCCCGCACGCTCATCACGACCGCCTTCGAGCACGGCGCGGGCGTCGTCTCCGCCAACAAGGCGCTGCTGGCCGAGGACGGCTCCGCGCTCCACGCCGCGGCCGAGAAGCACGGCAGGGACCTCTACTACGAGGCGGCCGTGGCCGGCGCCATCCCGCTCGTACGGCCGCTGCGCGAGTCCCTCGCGGGGGACAAGGTCAACCGGGTGCTCGGCATCGTCAACGGCACGACCAACTTCATCCTCGACAGGATGGACACGAGCGGCGCCGGATACTCCGAGGCGCTCGACGAGGCCACCGCGCTGGGATACGCCGAGGCCGACCCGACCGCCGACGTCGAGGGCTTCGACGCCGCCGCGAAGGCCGCGATCCTCGCCGGGATCGCCTTCCACACCCGGGTGAAGATCGGCGAGGTGCACCGCGAGGGCATCACCGAGGTGACCGCCGCCGACATCGCCTCCGCCCGGCGCATGGGCTGCACCGTCAAGCTCCTCGCCATCTGCGAGCGCGCCGCCGACGGCAAGTCCGTCACCGCCCGTGTGCACCCCGCGATGATCCCGCTCAGCCACCCGCTGGCCTCCGTCCGCGAGGCGTACAACGCGGTCTTCGTCGAGGCCGAGGCGGCCGGGCAGCTGATGTTCTACGGTCCCGGCGCCGGCGGCGCCCCGACCGCGTCCGCGGTCCTGGGCGACCTGGTCGCGGTGTGCCGCAACATCATCGGAGCGACCACCGGCCCCGGTGAGTCGGCGTACACGCGCCTGCCGGTCAGCCCCATGGGCGACGTCGTCACGCGGTACCACATCAGTCTCGACGTGGCCGACAAGCCTGGCGTACTCGCCCAGGTCGCGACGGTCTTCGCCGAACAGGGCGTATCCATCGATACGGTCCGCCAGCAGAGCCGGCCGGACAGTCAGGAAACCGGCGGCGAGGCATCCCTCGTCGTCGTCACCCACCGCGCGCCCGACGCAGCCCTCTCCGGGACCGTCGAAGCGCTGCGCAAGCTGGACACCGTGCGCGGTGTCGCCAGCATCATGCGTGTTGAAGGGGAGTAAGGACCCATGACCAGCAAGGGCACCCACCAGTGGCGCGGCATCATCGAGGAGTACCGGGACCGGCTTCCGGTCACGAGCTCGACGCCGGTCGTCACACTCCGTGAGGGTGGTACGCCGCTCGTTCCGGCGCAGGTCCTCTCCGAGCGCACGGGCTGCGAGGTGCACCTCAAGGTCGAGGGCGCCAACCCCACCGGGTCGTTCAAGGACCGCGGTATGACCATGGCGATCACCCGGGCCAAGGAGGAGGGCGCGCAGGCCGTCATCTGCGCCTCCACCGGCAACACCTCCGCCTCCGCCGCCGCCTACGCGGTGCGCGCGGGCATGGTCTGCGCCGTCCTCGTGCCGCAGGGCAAGATCGCGCTCGGCAAGATGGGGCAGGCGCTCGTCCACGGCGCGAAGATCCTCCAGGTCGACGGCAACTTCGACGACTGCCTGACCCTGGCCCGCAGCCTCTCGGACAACTACCCGGTGGCGCTGGTCAATTCGGTCAACCCGGTCCGGATCGAGGGCCAGAAGACCGCCGCCTTCGAGATCGTCGACGCGCTCGGCGACGCCCCCGACATCCACGTCCTGCCGGTGGGTAACGCGGGCAACATCACGGCCTACTGGAAGGGCTACAAGGAGTACGCGGGGGACAGCATCTCCACGCACGCCCCGCGCATGTGGGGCTTCCAGGCGTCCGGTTCCGCGCCGATCGTGCGCGGCGAGATCGTCAAGGACCCGGCGACCATCGCCACCGCGATCCGCATCGGCAACCCGGCGTCCTGGCAGTTCGCGCTGGACGCGCGGGACGAGTCCGGCGGCTTCATCGAAGATGTGACGGACCGTCAGATCCTGTCGGCGTACCGTCTGCTGGCCTCCCAGGAGGGCGTCTTCGTCGAGCCCGCGTCGGCGGCGTCCGTGGCCGGTCTGCTCAAGGCCGCCGAAGAGGGCAAGGTCGACCCCGGCCAGAAGATCGTCTGCACCGTCACCGGCAACGGCCTCAAGGACCCCGACTGGGCCGTCGCGGGCGCTCCGCAGCCCGTCACCGTCCCGGTCGACGCGGTGGCCGCGGCCGAGAAGCTGGGCCTCGCGTAAACGGCCCTTGCCGCAGTTCAGCCGTCCTGCCGGGGGCGGAGAGCGCATAGGAGGTGTGCGACACGCATCGTGCGCCTCCTGTGCGCCCTATGTCGCCGCAGAACCTTCCTTCGATAGGCTGTACGCGACCCGCCCCGCCGCATCCGCCGCGGTGCAGCAGCCGTCGTGCCTGCCGGGCTCCCCGTCCCCCCGCGCAACGGCACCCCACGCACGTCGAAGTACCCTGCACAACATCCCCGCCGCCGTACAGGAAGAGTCGTCCAACCGATGGCCGGTCCCGCGTTCCGAGCCGCCGCCGTCCGGGTGCGCGTCCCCGCAACCAGCGCCAATCTGGGCCCGGGTTTCGATGCCCTCGGTCTCTCTCTGGGGCTCTACGACGACGTCGTCGTCCGGGTCGCCGACTCCGGGCTGCACATCGACATCGCGGGTGAGGGCGCCGAGACGCTGCCCCGCGACGAGAACCACCTGCTCGTACGCTCCCTGCGCACCGCGTTCGACCTGCTCGGCGGACAGCCGCACGGCCTGGAGATCGTCTGCGCCAACCGCATCCCGCACGGCCGCGGCCTCGGCTCCTCGTCCGCCGCCATCTGCGCCGGGATCGTCGCCGCCCGCGCCGTGACGACGGGCGGCGAGGCCCGCCTCGACGACGCCGCGCTGCTGGAGCTGGCCACCGAGATCGAGGGGCACCCCGACAACGTCGCGGCCTGTCTCCTCGGCGGATTCACGCTCGCCTGGATGGACGGCGGTGCAGCCAGGGCGATCCGCATGGACCCCGCGGCTTCCGTCGTGCCGGTGGTCTTCGTGCCGGCCACCCCGGTGCTGACCGAGACCGCCCGCGGCCTGCTGCCGCGCACCGTCCCCCATGTGGACGCCGCGGCCAACGCCGGTCGCGCCGCACTGCTCGTCGAGGCCCTGACCAGGCGCCCCGAGCTGCTTCTCGCGGCGACGGAGGACCGGATCCACCAGGAGTACCGGGGTCCCGCGATGCCGCAGACCGTCGACCTGGTGAACCGGCTGCGCGCCGACGGCGTCCCCGCTGTCATCTCCGGTGCGGGGCCCACGGTGCTCGCGCTGGCGGACGAGGGTTCCGCCGACAAGGTCGCCCGGCTGGCGGGTGAGGGATGGGCCGCGAACCGGCTCGCTCTCGACGCCACGGGTGCGAGCGTGTTGCCGCTCGCCGCGTGACCGCATGTGATTGCCGGTGCATGAGAGGGGGAATGTTTGTTGGAGCCGGTAGTGTTAACCTCAAGTCAGCAATCGACGTCTTCGTGGCGCGTTGCTTCGTGTCCCGCTCCGGGACCACCACTCTTCCGGGAGCCTCCCCGACTGCCTGAGCAGCCCGCCTGAGCTTTCGAGCACGCTCCGGAACCGGCACGACACCCTCTTGCTCGTCCAGGAGTGGGCCGAGCAGGGGGATCTCGCGCCGGAACCCCGCACATTCGTCTCTCCGCCGTACCCGGCGGACCACCGCCCCGGCAAGGTCCGCGATCGACACGATCAACAGACCGCAGTCGGACAGCACAACCGGTCGCCGAGCCAGAAGGCCGACGTCCGCTCCAGGGAAGGACCCTTCGTGAGCGACACCACCGATCTGATGGGCGTGACTGCCGACAAGAGCGTCGACAGCTCCGTGCCCGCCGAAGGTGCTGCCACTGGCACCACCGCACGGCGCCGCCGCTCCGGCACCGGCCTCGAGGGCATGGTCCTGGCCGAGCTGCAGCAGGTCGCGTCCGGCCTCGGCATCAGGGGAACTGCGCGGATGCGCAAGAGCCAGCTGATCGAGGTCATCAAGGAGGCGCAGGCCGGAGGATCCTCCGCGCCCGCCCCCAAGGCCGCCGCATCCGCCGGTACGGACACCGGGAGCAAGCCGAAGCGGCGTGCCACGTCCAAGACGCGCACCGGTGACGAGAGCGCTGCCGCCCCGGCCGCCGACAAGGCCGACGCCCAGCAGCAGATCGACATCCCGGGTCAGCCGGCCAGTGACGAACAGCCGACGGGCGAGCGCCGCCGTCGCCGGGCGACCGCGCAGGCGGGCAGCCCCGACGCCAAGTCCGAGTCCAAGGCGGAGCCCAAGGCCGAGTCCAAGGCCCAGGCCGAGCCGAAGGCGGAGAGCCGCCAGGACCGCGGCGACGAGCGCGCCGAGGCGAAGGGCGAGGCCAAGGCCGAGTCCGCCGTCGACACCGCCGAGGGCCGTCGCGGCGACCGCCAGGACGGCCGCCGTGACCGCGGTGACCGCCAGGACCGCGGTGACCGCGGTGACCGCCGCGACCGCCAGCGCGACCGCCGGGGCAAGGGCGACGACCAGGGCCAGCAGGGCGGCGGACGCCGTCAGGGCCAGCAGGGCGGCGGCCAGAACCAGGGCCAGGGCCAGAGCCAGGGCCAGCAGGGTGGCGGCGGCCAGCAGGACGACGGCTACGACGACGAGGGCGGCCGGCGCGGACGCCGGGGCCGCTACCGCGACCGCCGTGGCCGTCGTGGCCGCGACGACTTCGCGGCGACCGACGTGCAGGTTGCCGACGACGACGTCCTGATCCCCGTCGCGGGCATCCTCGACATCCTCGACAACTACGCGTTCATCCGGACCTCCGGCTACCTGCCGGGCCCGAACGACGTGTACGTCTCGCTCGCCCAGGTCCGCAAGAACGGCCTGCGCAAGGGTGACCACGTCACCGGTGCGGTGCGCCAGCCCAAGGACGGCGAGCGCCGTGAGAAGTTCAACGCGCTGGTCCGTCTCGACTCCGTCAACGGCATGGCGCCGGAGTCCGGCCGCGGCCGTCCGGAGTTCCAGAAGCTGACCCCGTTGTACCCGCAGGACCGGCTCCGTCTGGAGACCGACTCCAACATCCTGACCACCCGGATCATCGACCTGGTCGCACCGATCGGCAAGGGCCAGCGAGGCCTGATCGTGGCCCCGCCGAAGACCGGTAAGACCATGATCCTGCAGGCCATCGCCAACGCGATCACGGTCAACAGCCCCGAGTGCCACCTGATGGTCGTCCTGGTCGACGAGCGTCCGGAAGAGGTCACCGACATGCAGCGGTCGGTGAAGGGCGAGGTCATCTCCTCGACCTTCGACCGCCCCGCCGAGGACCACACCACGGTCGCCGAGCTCGCCATCGAGCGTGCGAAGCGCCTCGTGGAGCTCGGCCACGACGTGGTGGTCCTGCTGGACTCGATCACCCGTCTGGGCCGTGCGTACAACCTGGCGGCTCCGGCCTCCGGCCGCATCCTGTCCGGTGGTGTCGACTCGACCGCGCTGTACCCGCCGAAGCGCTTCTTCGGTGCCGCGCGCAACATCGAGGACGGCGGCTCGCTGACCATCCTGGCCACCGCGCTCGTCGAGACCGGCTCGCGCATGGACGAGGTGATCTTCGAGGAGTTCAAGGGCACCGGCAACATGGAGCTCAAGCTCGACCGGAAGCTCTCGGACAAGCGCATCTTCCCGGCGGTGGACGTCGACGCGTCCAGCACCCGTAAGGAAGAGATCCTGCTCGGCACCGATGAGCTGGCCGTGGTCTGGAAGCTGCGCCGGGTGCTTCACGCGCTCGACCAGCAGCAGGCGATCGAGCTTCTGCTGGACCGCATGAAGAAGACGCAGTCCAACGCGGAGTTCCTGCTCCAGATCCAGAAGACGACGCCGGGCAACGGAAACGGCAACGACTGACGTCGCCGCTCCGCAGCTCCACAACAGATGCCCCGTCACCTCGTGACGGGGCATCTATTGTGTATCGGTACCCACCGGTTGGCGGGTGCCTTCGTGTGAGACGGGGTGAACGCGGCCCCCTCCGGCAGCCCCGGCACGCTCACCCTGTACGGCGACGTGAACGGCGCCCGCCGCCCCGGCCCCGGCCGCCGGGACACCCCGGGGCGCCCGGCGGCAGCACGCCCCGGGGTGCGATCTTTGCCACATGAGCCGGGTTCCGCACCGGCTGGGGCGGCCGTGACCCGTCAGGCCGAAACCCCAGGTCAGCGCCGGGGTACCGGCCCGCTCGCCCGCTTCTCCTGAGGCCCCCGTCGTCGGACGGGGGCCTCAGCTCGTTGTGCAACGCTTCTCGCTGCTCCGGTCGTCCCCACCGTGTGACGGCCGGACCGCGCCCGTGCACCACGGCAGGGGGTAACGGCGAGAAGCGAAAGAGGGACCGCATGAGCGAGCAGAGCAGGAGCGCCGGCCGAATACGCGGCACCGGCAGCCGCCGGAGGAAGCCGTCCCGGGGCCGCCGGGTGAAGAGGATCGCGCTGTGGGGCGTCGCCGCCCTGGTGGTCGTCGGAGGATCCGGGCTCGGTTACGCCTACTACACGCTCAACGGGAATCTGAAGGGCGTCGACATCGACGCCGCCCTGGGAGCCGAGCGCCCGGACGACGTGGACAACGGGTCGCAGGACATCCTGGTGCTGGGCTCGGACTCCCGCTCGGGCGCCAATGCCGAGTACGGCGCCGACGAGGGCTCCGCGCGGGCGGACACCGCGATGGTCGTCCACGTCAACGAGGGGCACACCTCCGCGAGCGTGGTCTCGGTCCCGCGGGACACCCTCGTCGACCGTCCCGCCTGCACGAGCGACACGACCGGGGAACAGGTCGGCGCGGAGCACGAGACGATGTTCAACTCCGCCTACCAGGTCGGCGGACCGGCCTGCGCGGTGAAGACCGTCGAGTCGATGTCGGGCATCCGCATGGACCACTACGTCGAGGTCGACTTCACCGGGTTCAAGAAGCTCGTCGACGAGCTGGGCGGCGTCGACATCACCACCTCCCAGGCGATCGACGACCCCGACAGCCACCTCGCGCTGAAGCCCGGCCCCCACACCCTGAGCGGGGAGCAGTCGCTCGGCCTCGTCCGTACGCGCCACAGCGTCGGCGACGGCAGCGACCTCGGCCGCATCCAGCTCCAGCAGGCCTTCGTCAAGGCGCTGATGGACCAGGCGAAGAGCGTCGGGGTGTTCTCGAACCCGAAGACGCTCTTCGGGCTCGCCGACACCGCCACCAAGGCCGTCACCACCGACTCCCAGCTGGCCTCCGTCAAGAAGCTCACCGGCTTCGCGAACGGGCTCAAGGGCCTCGGCTCGAAGAACATCGACATGGTCACGCTGCCCGTGGAGTACGACCCCGAGGACCCGAACCGGGTTCTGCCGCAGGAGAACGCCGACCGGAAGGTGTGGGCGGCCCTCAAGCAGGACAAGCCGATCCCCGCGTCCGCCACGGCGAAGTCGGCCGGCGACAAGGGCGGGGCCGGGAAGGTCGTACGGTAACGGCACCTTCCGTCACCAAATGGTCGCGGAACGTTCCCCGTACGCACGGGAATACACACGGCCGTACCCTCGTTTTGGGAGATACGGCCGGTCCTGGCAGACTGGTACGTCGGCCCCGGTTCACGGACGCGCAATCCGCGCGAACGACCCGGAGCCCTCCCGAATCTAGGAGACACCTTGAAGCGCGACATTCACCCCGAGTACGTCGAGACGCAGGTCAGCTGCACCTGCGGTGCGTCGTTCACCACCCGGAGCACCCTCGACGGCGGCGCGATCCGTGCCGACGTCTGCTCCGAGTGCCACCCGTTCTACACGGGCAAGCAGAAGATCCTCGACACCGGCGGCCGCGTGGCCCGCTTCGAGGCCCGCTTCGGCAAGGCTGCCGGCTCCGCCAGCAAGTAGCGAGCCACTGCGCCGGTTCCCGACGCCCTCCAACGGGGCGCCGGGACCGGCGTTTTTTCCGGCTGTGCGGCCGGGTGCGCCTTCCGGGGCGCGCCTCCGGCGGCGCTCCGTCCAGCAGGCCCGAAGACGTATGACGCAGAAACCAGGAGCCCGAAGATGTTCGAGGCGGTCGAGGAACTGATCGGCGAGCACGCCGATCTCGAGAAGAAGCTCGCCGACCCGTCGGTCCACGCCGACCAGGCCAACGCGCGCAAGCTCAACAAGCGCTACGCGGAGCTGACCCCGATCGTCTCCACCTACCGGTCCTGGAAGCAGACCGGCGACGACATCGAGACCGCCCGCGAATTCGCCGCCGACGACCCCGACTTCGCCGCCGAGGTCAAGGTCCTGGAGAAGCAGCGCGACGAGATCACCGAGAAGCTCCGCCTTCTCCTGGTCCCGCGCGACCCCAGCGACGACAAGGACGTGCTCCTGGAGATCAAGGCGGGCGCGGGCGGCGACGAGTCCGCCCTCTTCGCCGGCGATCTGCTGCGCATGTATCTGCGCTACGCCGAGCGCATCGGCTGGAAGACCGAGATCATCGACTCCACCGAGTCCGAGCTCGGCGGCTACAAGGACGTCCAGGTCGCCGTGAAGACCAAGGGCGGCAACGGCGCCACGGAGCCCGGCCAGGGCGTCTGGGCCCGGATGAAGTACGAGGGCGGCGTGCACCGCGTGCAGCGGGTGCCCTCCACCGAGTCGCAGGGCCGCATCCACACCTCGGCCGCCGGCGTGCTCGTCACGCCCGAGGCGGAGGAGGTCGACGTCGAGATCCACGCCAACGACCTCCGCATCGACGTCTACCGCTCGTCGGGCCCCGGCGGCCAGTCCGTCAACACCACGGACTCCGCCGTACGCATCACGCACCTGCCCACCGGTGTCGTCGCCTCCTGCCAGAACGAGAAGAGCCAGCTCCAGAACAAGGAGCAGGCCATGCGCATCCTGCGGTCCCGGTTGCTGGCCGCCGCCCAGGAGGCCGCCGAGCAGGAAGCCTCCGACGTCCGCCGCAGCCAGGTGCGCACCGTGGACCGCTCCGAGAAGATCCGGACGTACAACTTCCCGGAAAACCGGATCTCGGACCACCGCGTCGGCTTCAAGGCGTACAACTTGGACCAGGTGCTCGACGGTGACCTCGACGCCGTCATCCAGGCCTGCGTCGACGCAGACTCCGCCGCCAAGCTCGCCGCCGCGTAGGCCGTGAGCGCCACCGCCCCGCCCCGCTCGTGAACCCGTACGGAGAACCGCGATGAACCTGCTGCTCGCCGAGGTGGCCCAGGCCACCCAGCGGCTGGCCGACGCCGGTGTCCCCTCGCCGCGATTCGACGCCGAGGAACTCGCCGCGTTCGTGCACGGCGTCAAGCGGGGCGAGCTGCACCATGTGCCGGACGCCGACTTCGACGCCCGCTACTGGGAGACGATCGCCCGCCGCGAGGCCCGCGAGCCGCTCCAGCACATCACCGGCCGCGCCTTCTTCCGCTACCTGGAACTCCAGGTGGGCCCCGGAGTCTTCGTCCCCCGCCCGGAGACCGAGTCGGTCGTCGGCTGGGCGATAGACGCGGTCCGCGCGATGGACGTCGTCGAACCGCTGATCGTCGACCTCTGCACCGGATCGGGCGCCATCGCGCTCGCCATGGCCCAGGAGGTGCCGCGCTCGCGTGTGCACGGCGTGGAGCTGTCCGAGGACGCCCTGAGGTGGACCCGGAAGAACGCCGAGGGGTCCAGGGTCACCATCCACCGGGGAGACGCCCTGAGCGCCCTTCCCGAGCTCGACGGACAGGTCGACCTGGTCATCTCCAACCCTCCGTACATCCCGCTCACCGAGTGGGAGTACGTGGCGCCGGAGGCCCGCGACCACGACCCGCAGATGGCGCTCTTCTCCGGCGAGGACGGCCTCGACACCATCCGCGGCATCGAGCGCACCGCGCACCGCCTGCTCCGCCCCGGCGGGCTCGTCGTCATCGAGCACGCCGACACCCAGGGCGGCCAGGTGCCGTGGATCTTCACCGAGGAGCGGGGCTGGGCCGACGCGGCCGACCACCCCGACCTGAACAACCGGCCCCGGTTCGCGACGGCCCGCAAGGCCATGCCGTGACCACCGGGACACCGGCACCGCACGAACCCCACCCGACAGACCCGTACATGTCCGAGGAGGCCGGCTGATGGCACGGCGATACGACTGCAACGACGCGACCGACCGTACGACCGGCCTGCGTGAGGCCGCGTCCGCCGTCCGCCGCGGCGAACTGGTCGTGCTGCCCACCGACACCGTGTACGGGATCGGTGCGGACGCCTTCAGCTCGGAGGGCGTCGCCGACCTGCTCGACGCGAAGGGCCGCGGCCGCAACATGCCGACCCCTGTCCTGATCGGCTCTCCGAACACGCTGCACGGCCTGGTCACCGACTTCTCCGAGCAGGCCTGGGAGCTCGTCGACGCGTTCTGGCCCGGCGCCCTCACACTCGTCGCCAAGCACCAGCCGTCCCTCCAGTGGGACCTCGGTGACACGCGCGGCACCGTCGCCGTCCGGATGCCCCTGCACCCGGTCGCCATCGAGCTCCTCACGGAGGTCGGCCCGATGGCCGTCTCCAGCGCCAACCTCACCGGACACCCCTCGCCCGAGGACTGCGACGCCGCCCAGGGGATGCTCGGAGACAGCGTCTCCGTGTACCTCGACGGCGGTCCCACCCCGGGGATCGTCCCGTCCTCGATCGTCGACGTCACCGGCAAGATCCCGCTGCTGCTGCGGGCGGGCGCCCTCTCGGTCGAGGAACTCCGCAAGGTGGTACCCGACCTCGAGGTGGCCAATTGACCGCCCCTGAGGGGCGTGGCATAACGGGGCGGCACGACACCTTCCGCATCCTCCACGTCAGCACCGGCAACGTCTGCCGCTCGCCCATCACCGAGCGGCTGACCCGGCATGCCCTCGTGGACCGCCTCGGTGACCCGCTCAGCGGCGGCCTCATCGTGGAGAGCGCGGGCACCTGGGGGCACGAGGGCGCGCCCATGGAGGCCAACGCCGAGGTCGTCCTCGCCGACTTCGGCGCCGACGCCACCGGCTTCGTCGGGCGCGAGCTCCTCGACGAGCACGTGATCCGCGCCGACCTGGTGCTGACCGCCACCCGCGACCACCGCGCCCAGGTGATCTCCATGGGGCACTCGGCGGGCCTGCGTACCTTCACGCTCAAGGAGTTCACCCGGCTGGTGCGGGCCATAGACCCCGCGACGCTGCCGGACGCCCGTGAGGAGGGCGTCGTCGAACGCGCCCGCGCGCTGGTGCGCGCCGCGGCGGCCCTGCGCGGCTGGCTGCTGGCACCCACCGCGGAGGCCGACGAGGTCTACGACCCGTACGGCGCCCCCATCACGTTCTTCCGTTCCATCGGTGACGAGATCAGCCAGGCGCTCGATCCCGTCATGACGGCCCTCACCGGGGTTCGCGCCCCGCACTGAGCCGCCTCCGGCCTCCGCGCCCCGCAACGGGGTGCGCCGACCGGCGTAGAGGGGCGCCCGGCAGCGGGCAGGCGGCCCGGGGCGGGCCTACATTGGATCTGACGCCACGCACCCCCTCCTCCAGGCCCGGAGCCCTCGATGCCGGTCACCACTCCAGCCGCACGCGCGGCCGCGCCCTCGCCGGACACCGCCATGCCGCAGGACTTCGGCGCCCTGCTCCGCCAGGACCCGGAGATCGGCTCCATCCTGCTGGCCGAGGCGGGGCGGCAGTCGAGCACCCTCCAGCTCATCGCCGCCGAGAACTTCACCTCGCCCGCGGTCCTCGCCGCCCTCGGCTCCCCGCTCGCCAACAAGTACGCCGAGGGCTACCCCGGAGCCCGTCACCACGGCGGCTGCGAGCAGGCCGACGCCGCGGAACGCGTCGCGGTCCGGCGGGCGACGGAGCTGTTCGGCGCGGAGCACGCCAACGTCCAGCCGCACTCCGGATCGTCGGCCGTCCTCGCCGCCTACGCCGCGCTGCTGCGCCCCGGTGACACGGTGCTGGCCATGGGGCTCCCGTACGGCGGGCATCTCACCCACGGCGCTCCGGGCAACTTCTCCGGACGCTGGTTCGAGTTCGCCGGTTACGGCGTCGACCCCGACAGCGGGCTCATCGACTACGCACAGGTGCGCGCCCTGGCCCGGGCCCGGCGTCCCAAGGCGATCGTCTGCGGGTCGATCTCGTACCCCCGGCACCCCGACTACGAGCAGTTCCGGGACATCGCCGACGAGGTGGGCGCCTATCTGATCGCGGACGCCGCCCACCCGATGGGGCTGATCGCCGGGGGAGCGGCGCCCAGCCCGGTGCCGTACGCGGACGTGGTGTGCGCGACGACACACAAGGTGCTGCGCGGCCCGCGCGGCGGAATGATTCTCTGCGGCGTCGAGCTCTCGGAGCGGATCGACCGCGCGGTGTTCCCGTTCACCCAGGGCGGCGCCCAGATGCACACGGTCGCGGCGAAGGCAGTCGCGTTCGGGGAGGCGGCCACCCCGGCGTACTCGGCGTACGCCCACCGGGTCGTCGCCCACGCCCGTGTCCTGGCGGCCGCCCTGGAGTCCGAGGGCTTCGAGGTCACCACCGGCGGTACGGACACCCACATCGTCGTCGCGGACCCCGGCCCGCTGGGCGTCGACGGCCGCACCGCACGCGAGCGGCTCATGGCCGCCGGGATGGTCCTGGACACCTGCGCCCTGCCGTACGGGGACGCGCGTGGGATCCGGCTGGGCACCGCGGCCGTCACCACCCAGGGCATGGACGAGGACGACATGGCGCGGATCGCCGCGTTGTTCGGCGCGGCCGTGCGCGAGGAGGGCGAGCCGGGTCGGCTGCGGGCCGAGGCCCGTGGACTTGCCGAGCGCAATCCGCCGTATCCGGGGTAGACGGTGTGAACTACGTATGTGCAACCGACAACCCATGGCTCGGCGTCCTTGCTCAGGAGACTAGGGTGTGGGGCTGAGATGGCCGGCGAATTCTGTGGGGCAGCCCGTGCGTGATTACCTGCTGACGCTCTGTGTCACGGCAGCGGTGACCTATCTGCTGACCGGGCCGGTGCGGAAGTTCGCCATCGCGATCGGGGCGATGCCCGCGATCCGGGCGCGTGACGTACACCGGGAACCGACACCTCGGCTCGGTGGCATCGCCATGTTCGGCGGACTGTGCGCGGGGCTGATCGTCGCGGACCACCTGTTCAACCTGAACGGTGTCTTCGAACTCTCCAACGAACCCAGGGCGCTGCTCTCCGGCGCCGCCCTGATCTGGCTGATCGGTGTCCTGGACGACAAGTTCGAGCTCGACGCCCTGATCAAGCTCGGCGGACAGATGATCGCCGCCGCGGTCATGGTCATCCAGGGGCTGACGATCCTGTGGCTTCCCATCCCCGGCGTCGGCACCGTCGCGCTCACCCAGTGGCAGGGCACGCTGCTCACGGTCGCCCTGGTCGTGATCACCATCAACGCGGTCAACTTCGTCGACGGCCTGGACGGCCTCGCGGCCGGCATGGTCTGCATCGCGTCCGCGGCGTTCTTCCTCTACACCTACCGCCTCTGGTACGGGTACGGGATCGAGGCGGCCGCCCCCGCGACGCTCTTCGCCGCGATCCTCATGGGCATGTGCCTCGGCTTCCTCCCGCACAACATGCACCCCGCCCGGATCTTCATGGGTGACTCCGGATCGATGCTGATCGGTCTCGTGCTGGCCTCCGGCGCGATCTCCGTCACCGGCCAGGTCGACCCCGACGCGATGAAGCTCTTCGAGGGCAGCGAGCGGCAGGCGACCCACGCGATGCTGCCGGTCTTCATCCCGCTGCTGCTGCCGCTCACGATCATCGCGATCCCGGCGGCCGACCTGATCCTCGCGATCGTGCGCCGCACCTGGAACGGCCAGTCGCCGTTCGCGGCCGACCGCGGCCACCTGCACCACCGGCTGCTGGAGATCGGCCACTCGCACAGCCGGTCCGTGCTGATCATGTACTTCTGGTCGGCGCTGATCGCCTTCGGCGCCGTCGGCTACTCCGTGCACTCGACGTCGCTCTGGATCGTCCTGGTCATCGTGGGACTGAGCGCCGTCGGCCTGGTCCTGCTGCTCATGCCGCGCTTCACCCCGCGCACCCCCCGCTGGGCCGAATCCTTCGTGCCGCCGCGCTACCGGTGCCGCCGGCACGACGGCGAGGGGGAAGCCGACGGCACCGCTTCCGGTCAACACGGGGCGGAGGGTTCGCAGATGGCCTCCCCGGAGCCGGAACGGGCCTCGGTGTCCGTGGGTGTCTCCGGCGTCAACGGAGCGACCGCGATCGGCCCCCGTTCGCGCTTCACGGATCGGGACCGTGCCGACTCTCCGCGTTGACTCCCCGACGCAGAAGTCCCCATACCAGACAATGCGCCGTGATGTTCTGCACACACGCGCGAGGTAACCCTCATGTGTGACAGCTGGCACACTTTCTGAGTAAAGACCTCATCAAATAGTTTGTGATACCGTTCACGAAGCCCGGTGAGGAGGCCGAAGGACCTGAGTAGCACGGTCCTTTGGCCCGAAGCATCGACTCGGACCGGGCCTACGCTCGTCCCTGACGACCACTGACCACCCCCTGCAACGCGGAGTAACCGCCATGCCGTCCAACGACGCCCGGACTCTCCTCCACACCGCCGTGCCCACTGCTGCCGCCGGTGTTGTCGCCGTCGCCGTCAGCGCTGCGCTCGCCGGCGGCAAGGGAGCGATCGGCGCTGCGGTCGGGACGCTGGTGGTGATCCTCTTCATGGGGATCGGACTCGGTGTCCTGCAGCGCACGGCGAAGTCCATGCCGCACCTGTTCCAGGCCATGGGGCTGGTGCTCTACACGGTCGAACTGCTGCTGCTCTTCGTCTTCGTCGCCGCCTTCCAGAACACGACGCTGTTCAACCCGAGGGCCTTCGCGGCCTCGCTGATGGCCGCGACGCTCGTCTGGGTCGCGGCGCAGATCCGTGTGCACATGAAGACAAAGATCCTTTACGTCGAGCCGGACTCGTCCGCGGGCAAGACGCCCGAGAACATGGGGTCTTCGACGTGAGGGGTAGGGCCGGGATAAGCGCGCGTTCGAGACCCTGCTATCGTCCGGTGCCAACTGCGGCACTGCGGGCGCGGGCATCAAGAACGGCGCCTGCTTCATCACGAGGCGTGATGCCTGAGCCGCCCCCCATCCGTAACACCAGTCCAGTGCCGACCAGCGGCTGCTTGCCGCGCCGACACAACGAGGTTGCCGTACCTATGCGCCACGCTGAAGGAGCCCGCGGTGAGTGCTGACCCGACGACGGTGCTCGCCTTCGAGACCGACTGCCACATCTTCGACGGATGCGGCTTCCCGGCTCCTGGCCTGCACTCCTTTGTTTTCGAGCCGATGTTCACCGTTGGCGGCATCGAGATCAACAAGCCGATGCTGCTGGCGGTCCTGAGCACCGTTGTCGTCGTCGGCTTCTTCTGGGCGGCTTTCAACAAGCCGAAGCTGGTGCCCGGAAAGCTCCAGATGGTCGCCGAGGCGGGTTACGACTTCATCCGCACCGGTGTGGTGTACGAGACGCTCGGCAAGCGCGAGGGCAAGAAGTACGTGCCCCTCATGGTCTCGCTGTTCTTCTTCATCTGGATCATGAACCTCTGGGCGATCATCCCGCTCGCCCAGTTCCCGGTGGTCTCGGTCATCGGGTTCCCGGTGGCGCTGGCCGCGATCGTCTACGTCCTGTGGGTCAGCCTGACCTTCAAGCGGCACGGCTTCGTCGGCGGCTGGAAGAACATCTCCGGCTACGACCCGTCGATCGGCCCGGCTCTTCCCTTCGTCATGCTCATCGAGATCATGTCGAACCTGCTGATCCGGCCGTTCACGCACGCGGTGCGACTGTTCGCCAACATGTTCGCCGGCCACGTGCTGCTGCTGATCTTCACCATCGCCAGCTGGTACCTGCTGAACGGCATCGGCATCGCGTACGCCGGTGTGTCGTTCGTGATGACCATCCTGATGACCGCCTTCGAGCTGTTCATCCAGGCGCTGCAGGCCTACGTGTTCGTCCTTCTGGCCTGCAACTACATTCAGGGTGCTCTCGCCAAGGAGCACTGAGCAGTCCAGCACCACCCCCGATAGTCGTCCGGTGGCCAACCCCCACCGGTTCTGAAAGAGAAGGAAGAAACGGCATGTCCGCTCTTGAGACCCTCGCCGCCGTCAACATCACGGGCAACCTCGGTTCCATCGGCTACGGCCTCGCCGCGATCGGCCCCGGCGTCGGCGTCGGCATCATCTTCGGTAACGGCACCCAGGCGCTCGCCCGCCAGCCCGAAGCTGCCGGCCTGATCCGCTCGAACCAGATCCTCGGCTTCGTCCTCTGTGAGGCGCTCGCCCTGATCGGTCTCGTCATGCCCTTCGTCTACCCGGTCGACTAAGTCGCGGCATTCCGACTGCCCGATGCGACGAAAGGCATTGATGTGAACGCCCTACAGCTGGCGGCCGAGGAAGAGATCCAGAACCCGCTGCTCCCGGCGATCCCCGAGATCGTCATCGGCCTGATCGCCTTTGTCATCGTCTTCGGTTTCCTCGCCAAGAAGCTCCTCCCGAACATCGAGAAGGTTCTGGAAGAGCGCCGCGAGGCGATCGAAGGCGGGATCGAGAAGGCCGACGCGGCCCAGACCGAGGCCCAGAGCGTTCTTGAGCAGTACAAGGCTCAGCTCGCCGAGGCCCGCCACGAGGCCGCCCGTCTGCGCCAGGAGGCGCAGGAGCAGGGTGCCGTCATCATCCAGGAGATGAGGGCGGAGGGTCAGCGGCAGCGCGAGGAGATCATCGCGGCCGGCCACGCCCAGATCGAGGCCGACCGCAAGTCCGCGGCGTCCGCGCTGCGTCAGGACGTGGGCACCCTCGCCACCGCCCTGGCCGGCAAGCTCGTCGGCGAGTCCCTCGAGGACCACGCCCGGCAGAGCGGCACCGTCGACCGTTTCCTCGACGAGCTCGAGGCGAAGGCCGAGGCCGTCCGATGAACGGAGCGAGCCGCGAGGCGCTGGCCTCCGCACGCGAGCGTCTCGACGCACTGACCGACTCCACGTCGGTCGACGCGGCGAAGCTCGCCGAGGAGCTGACAGCCGTCACCGCGCTGCTCCACCGCGAGGTATCGCTGCGCCGGGTCCTCACCGACCCGTCGCAGGGCGGCGAGGCCAAGGCCGAGCTGGCCGGACGACTGCTGCGCGGTCAGGTGGGCGGCGAAGCCGTGGACCTGGTCTCCGGCATGGTCCGCTCCCGCTGGTCACAGTCGCGTGACCTGGTGGACTCGGTCGAGGAACTGGCGAACACCGCAGACCTCACCGCGGCCCAGCGCGCCGGTGCGCTCGACGACGTCGAGGACGAGCTCTTCCGGTTCGGCCGGATCGTCGGCTCCGACGTCGCGCTGCGCTCCGCCCTGACCGACCGGAAGGCCACGGTCTCCGCCAAGAGCGAGCTGCTCCGCAGCCTGCTCGGCGGCAAGGCCCAGCCCGTCACCGAGCGCGTGATCACGCGCCTCGTGACGCAGCCCCGAGGACGTAGCCTGGAAGCGGGACTCGAGTCCCTGTCCAGGCTCGCCGCGGAGCGCCGGGACCGTATGGTCGCCGTCGTCACCTCGGCGGTGCCGCTGTCCGATCGCCAGAAGCAGCGCCTCGGCGCCGCCCTGGCGAAGATCTACGGCCGGCAGATGCACCTGAACCTGGACGTGGACCCCGAGGTCCTCGGCGGGATCTCGGTGCGCGTCGGTGACGAGGTCATCAACGGCACGATCGCGGAGCGCCTCGAAGAGGTCACCCGCAGGATGGCCGGCTGACAGCGCGCAGCGCCCACCCGCACCAACTGAACGAGCAAGAATTGCGGCCCGGTTGGGCCGTGCAGAAATTGCAGAAGATTCCTGGGGGTCGCCCCCAGACCCCTTTGAGAAACTTCGGGCCCAACAAGGAGAGCAGGGAACCCCAGATGGCGGAGCTTACGATCCGGCCGGAGGAGATCCGGGACGCACTGGATAACTTTGTCCAGTCGTACCAGCCGGACGCGGCCTCGCGCGAGGAGGTCGGGACGGTCAGCGTTGCCGGCGACGGCATCGCGAAGGTGGAGGGCCTGCCCTCCGCCATGGCGAACGAGCTGCTGAAGTTCGAGGACGGCACCCTCGGTCTCGCCCTCAACCTCGAGGAGCGCGAGATCGGTGCGATCGTCCTCGGCGAGTTCAGCGGAATCGAGGAGGGCCAGCCGGTGCAGCGCACCGGTGAGGTGCTCTCCGTCGGCGTCGGCGAGGGTTACCTCGGCCGCGTCGTCGACCCGCTCGGCAACCCGATCGACGGTCTCGGCGAGATCGCGACCGAAGGCCGTCGCGCCCTCGAGCTGCAGGCCCCTGGCGTCATGGTCCGCAAGTCGGTGCACGAGCCGATGCAGACCGGCTACAAGGCCGTCGACGCCATGGTGCCGATCGGCCGTGGCCAGCGTCAGCTGATCATCGGCGACCGTCAGACGGGTAAGACCGCTCTGGCCGTCGACACGATCATCAACCAGCGCGACAACTGGCGCTCGGGCGACGTGAACAAGCAGGTGCGCTGCATCTACGTCGCCATCGGTCAGAAGGGCTCCACCATCGCCTCCGTGCGCGGTGCCCTCGAAGAGGCCGGCGCGCTGGAGTACACGACCATCGTCGCCGCCCCGGCGTCCGACCCGGCCGGCTTCAAGTACCTGGCGCCGTACACCGGCTCGGCCATCGGCCAGCACTGGATGTACGACGGCAAGCACGTCCTCATCATCTTCGACGACCTCTCGAAGCAGGCCGACGCCTACCGCGCCGTGTCGCTTCTGCTGCGCCGTCCGCCGGGCCGTGAGGCCTACCCGGGCGACGTCTTCTACCTGCACTCGCGTCTGCTGGAGCGCTGCGCCAAGCTCTCCGACGACATGGGCGCCGGTTCGATGACGGGCCTCCCGATCGTCGAGACCAAGGCGAACGACGTGTCGGCGTTCATCCCGACCAACGTCATCTCCATCACCGACGGCCAGTGCTTCCTGGAGTCCGACCTGTTCAACGCGGGTCAGCGTCCGGCGCTCAACGTCGGTATCTCGGTCTCCCGAGTCGGTGGCTCCGCCCAGCACAAGGCCATGAAGCAGGTCTCCGGCCGTCTCCGCGTGGACCTCGCCCAGTTCCGTGAGCTGGAGGCGTTCGCCGCCTTCGGTTCCGACCTGGACGCGGCCTCCAAGGCTTCGCTGGAGCGCGGTAAGCGCATGGTCGAGCTGCTGAAGCAGCCGCAGTACGCCCCGTTCCCGATGGAGGAGCAGGTCGTCTCCGTCTGGGCCGGCACCACGGGCAAGATGGACGACGTCCCGGTCGAGGACATCCGCCGCTTCGAGAGCGAGCTGCTCGAGTTCCTGCGCCGCGAGCGCAAGGACCTCCTGACCAGCATCGCCGAGGGCGGCAAGATGTCCGACGACACGCTGCAGTCGATCGCCGACGCGATCGCCGCCTTCAAGCAGCAGTTCGAGACCTCGGACGGCAAGCTCCTGGGCGAGGGCTGATCGATGGGCGCTCAGCTTCGCGTTTACAAGCGCCGCATCCAAGCCGTCACCGCGACCAAGAAGATCACCAAGGCGATGGAGATGATCGCCGCCTCGCGCATCGTCAAGGCGCAGCGCAAGGTGGCGGCGTCGATGCCGTACGCGACCGAGCTCACCCGTGCGGTGACCGCGGTGGCGACCGGCTCGAACACCAACCATCCGCTCACCACCGAGGCCGAGGCTCCGGCCCGGGCGGCGGTCCTGCTCCTCACGAGCGACCGCGGTCTGGCCGGCGGCTACTCCTCCAACGCCATCAAGGCGGCGGAGCGGCTGCGGGAGCGGCTGGCGGCCGAGGGCAAGGAGGTCGACACGTACATCGTCGGCCGCAAGGGCGTCGCGTACTACGGCTTCCGTGAGCGCAAGGTCTCGGAGTCGTGGACCGGCTTCACCGACAGCCCCGAGTACTCGGATGCCAAGAAGATCGCCGAGCCCCTCATCGAGTCCATCCAGAAGGACACGGCCGAGGGCGGCGTCGACGAGCTGCACATCGTCTTCACGGAATTCGTGTCGATGATGACGCAGAACGCGGTCGACGGCCGGATGCTGCCGCTCTCGCTCGACGAGGTCGCGGAGGAGAACACCGGTAAGGGCGAGATCCTTCCGCTGTTCGACTTCGAGCCGTCGGCGGAGGACGTCCTCGACGCCCTTCTGCCGCGCTACGTCGAGAGCCGTATCTACAACGCACTGCTGCAGGCCGCCGCTTCCGAGCACGCCGCCCGCCGCCGTGCGATGAAGTCGGCGACCGACAACGCCGGGGATCTGATCAAGAGCCTCTCCCGGCTTGCCAACGCGGCCCGCCAGGCCGAAATCACCCAGGAAATCAGCGAGATCGTCGGCGGTGCAGGTGCGCTGGCCGACGCGTCCGCGGGGAGTGACAAGTAATGACGACGACAGTTGAGACGGCCGCTGCCACGGGCCGCGTCGCCCGGGTCATCGGCCCGGTCGTCGACGTGGAGTTCCCCGTCGACGCGATGCCGGAGATCTACAACGCCCTGCACATCGACGTCGACGACCCGGCCGAGGCCGGCGCTCGTAAGACGCTGACCCTGGAAGTCGCCCAGCACCTGGGTGACGGCATGGTCCGCGCGATCTCGATGCAGCCCACCGACGGTGTGGTCCGCCAGGCCCCGGTCACCAACACGGGCGAGGGCATCACCGTCCCCGTCGGTGACATCACCAAGGGCAAGGTGTTCAACACCCTCGGTCAGATCCTGAACGAGCCGGAGGCCGAGGCGCAGATCACCGAGCGCTGGCCGATCCACCGCAAGGCCCCGGCCTTCGACCAGCTCGAGTCCAAGACCGAGATGTTCGAGACCGGCCTGAAGGTCGTCGACCTGCTGACCCCGTACGTCAAGGGCGGCAAGATCGGTCTGTTCGGTGGTGCGGGCGTCGGCAAGACGGTCCTCATCCAGGAAATGATCATGCGTGTGGCGAAGCTGCACGACGGTGTGTCGGTGTTCGCCGGTGTCGGCGAGCGCACCCGTGAGGGCAACGACCTCATCGACGAGATGACCGACTCGGGCGTCCTGGAGAAGACCGCGCTGGTCTTCGGCCAGATGGACGAGCCGCCGGGCACCCGTCTGCGGGTCGCGCTGTCCGCCCTGACCATGGCGGAGTACTTCCGCGATGTGCAGAAGCAGGACGTGCTGCTCTTCATCGACAACATCTTCCGCTTCACGCAGGCCGGTTCCGAGGTCTCCACGCTGCTCGGCCGCATGCCGTCCGCAGTGGGTTACCAGCCGACCCTGGCCGACGAGATGGGTGTGCTCCAGGAGCGCATCACCTCGACGCGTGGTCACTCGATCACCTCGATGCAGGCGATCTACGTCCCCGCGGACGACCTGACCGACCCGGCCCCGGCCACCACGTTCGCCCACCTCGACGCGACGACGGTTCTCTCCCGTCCGATCTCCGAGAAGGGCATCTACCCGGCCGTGGACCCGCTGGACTCCACGTCCCGCATCCTGGACCCGCGCTACATCGCGCAGGACCACTACGACACGGCCAGCCGCGTCAAGGGGATCCTGCAGAAGTACAAGGACCTCCAGGACATCATCGCGATCCTCGGTATCGACGAGCTGGGCGAGGAGGACAAGCTCGTTGTCCACCGTGCCCGTCGCGTCGAGCGCTTCCTGTCGCAGAACACCCACGCCGCAAAGCAGTTCACCGGCCTGGACGGTTCGGACGTGCCGCTCGACGAGTCGATCGCCGCGTTCAACGCGATCTGTGACGGGGAGTACGACCACTTCCCCGAGCAGGCGTTCTTCATGTGCGGTGGCATCGAGGACCTCAAGGCCAACGCCAAGGAGCTCGGCGTCTCCTGAGCCTCCGGCTCACCGAGGGGGGTGGGTGTGTCCCGCCCCCCTCACCACGCCCCGTAGAATTGAACCGACACCCGGCACGACCGCCGGGTGGTGACCCGAGGAGCCACCCTTGGCTGCTGAGCTGCATGTCGAGCTGGTCGCCGCGGACCGCAGTGTCTGGTCCGGCGAGGCCACCCTCGTTGTCGCACGTACCACGTCCGGCGACATCGGCGTCATGCCCGGTCACCAGCCGCTCCTGGGTGTGCTGGAATCGGGCCCCGTGACGATCCGTACGAGCGACGGCGCGACTGTTGTCGCCGCTGTGCACGGCGGTTTCATCTCGTTCGCGGACAACAAGCTCTCGCTGCTGGCGGAGATCGCCGAGCTTGCTGACGAGATCGACGTCCAGCGCGCCGAGCGTGCGCTGGAGCGCGCGAAGTCGGACACGGACGCCGGTGCTGAGCGCCGCGCGGACGTGCGACTGCGTGCGGTGGCGGCGCACTGAGCGTCCCCACGAGGAGTTTTTGACTCAGCCGCGGCCCGAGCTGGAGAGATCCAGACCGTGTCGCGGCTGAGGCGATGCAGGTGCAGTCCGGTTCGGCCGGTTTCGGTATCCGTTACTCGACGATGCGAGGAGGTCGGTGGAGATGGTCCTCGCTCTGTGGGTTGGCGGTCTGGTCGTCGTACTGGTCGCGGTGGGTCTGTTCGTCTTCGGCCTCCGCAGGCGGCTGATCCAGCGCTCCGGCGGAACCTTCGACTGCAGCCTGCGCTGGGACGTGTCCGAGGAGCCGGATCCCTCCGGCAAGGGCTGGGTGTACGGGGTCGCCCGCTACAGCGGTGACCGTGTCGACTGGTTCCGGGTCTTCTCCTACTCGCCCCGCCCGCGCCGCGGCCTGGAGCGCTCCGCCATCGAGGTGGTCGCGCGCCGGCTGCCCGAGGGCGAGGAGGAGCTGGCGCTCCTGTCCGACTCCGTCGTGCTCGGCTGTCTCCACCGGGGGACGCGCCTGGAGCTGGCGATGAGCGAGGACGCCCTGACCGGCTTCCTGGCCTGGCTGGAGGCGGCACCGCCCGGCCAGAGGGTGAACGTCGCCTGACACGTGAGCATGCGAAAACCGGGGAGACAGGGGGCGGACCTGTCTCCCCGGCGCTTTTTCGGGGTGCGACTGCCTCGTAGGGGTTAGTTGAGGCCGTTGTCCATCGCGCTCACCAGCTCACCGTTCGCGGTGTCGCCGCTGAACTCCCAGAAGAACGCTCCGCCCAGCCCCTGGCTGTTCGCCCAGGCCATCTTGGACGTGATCGTCGCCGGGGTGTCGTAGCTCCACCAGTTGGTGCCGCAGTGGGCGTACGCGGTGCCGGCGATCGTGCCGGTGGCCGGGCAGCTGTTCTTGAGGACCTTGTAGTCCTCGATGCCGGCCTCGTAGGTTCCCGGGGCCGCCCCGGTCGCCGTTCCGCCGGGTGCCGCCTGGGTGACGCCGGTCCAACCGCGTCCGTAGAAGCCGATGCCGAGCAGCAGCTTCTTCGCCGGGACGCCCTTCGCCTTCAGTTTGGCGATGGCGGCGGTGGAGTTGAAGCCCTCCTGCGGGATGCCGCTGTACGAGTTCAGCGGGGAGTGCGGGGCGGTCGGGCCCTTGGCCTCCCAGGCGCCGAAGAAGTCGTACGTCATGACGTTGTACCAGTCGAAGTACGCCGCGGCGCCCGCGTAGTCGGCGGCGTCGATCTTGCCGCCCGCCGAGCCGTCCGCGGTGATCGCGGCGGTGACCAGGTTGTTCGTGCCGAACTTCGTGCGCAGCGCCGAGGAGAGGTTCTTCAGCGCGGCGGGCCCGCTGGTGTCACAGGTGAGACCGCAGGCGTTGGGGTACTCCCAGTCGATGTCGATGCCGTCGAAGACATCGGCCCAGCGGGGGTCCTCGACCAGGTCGTAGCAGGACTGGGCGAACGCGGCCGGGTTCTGCGCCGCGGCACCGAAGCCGCCGGACCAGGTCCAGCCGCCGAAGGACCAGATGACCTTGATGTTCGGGTACTTCGCCTTGAGCTTGCGCAGCTGGTTGAAGTTGCCGCGCAGCGGCTGGTCCCAGGTGTCGGCGACGCCGTCGACCGACTGGTCGGCGGTGTAGGCCTTGTCGTAGTCGGCGTAGGCGTCACCGATGGTGCACTTGCCGCCCTGGACGTTGCCGAACGCGTAGTTGATGTGCGTGATCTTCTCGGCGGAGCCGGAGGTCACGAGGTTCTTGACGTGGTAGTTGCGCCCGTAGACGCCCCACTCGGTGAAGTAGCCGAGGTTGACCTTGCCGCCGGGGCCGGGGCCCGGGTCCGTGGTGCCGGTGGTGCGGACGGCGACCGAGGCGCTGACCGGGCCGGTCTGGTCGGCGGTGTCACGGGCCTGCACGGTGTACGAGTAGTCCGTGCCCTTGGTGAGGCCGGTGTCGGTGTACGTCGTCGTGGTCACCGTGGCGACCTTGGCGCCGTCGCGCAGGACGTCGTAGTTCTTGACGCCCTTGTCGTCGGTGGCGGCGCCCCAGCTGAGCTTCGCCGAGGTGTCGGTGATGCTGCTCGCGGTGGGGGTGCCGGGCTTGGACGGGGCGTTGTCGCCGGGGACGCTGCCGCCGTCGCAGGAGGCCCCGTTCAGCTTGCAGCCGGTGGGGGAGCCGGCGCCGGTGCCGTTGAAGCCGAAGCTGATGCTGGCGCCCGGGGCGACGGTGCCGTTCCAGCCGAGGTTCTTGGCGGTCCAGTGGGTTCCGGAGCTCGTGACGGAGGCGTCCCAGGCGGAACCGACCGCGGTGCCGGAGGGGAAGTCCCACTCGATCGTCCAGGAGGAGAGCGCGGTGGTGCCGGTGTTCTTGACCGTCCACTGGCCCTCGAAGCCGGTGCCCCAGTCGGACTTCTTGACGTACGTGGCGGTCGCGGAGGTGGCGGCCTCGGCGGGAGAGGCCAGGCCGACCATCGCGGCGAGGGGAAGCAGGAGCGCGGTGAGGGCCGCGACCGTCCTCGACCTGGTGGAGGCTGTGCGTCTCCATCTGAGACGGGTGAGGCGTACGGGGTTGTCAGTGCTCAACGGTGCTCCTCGGGTGAGGTCCGGCAATCGGGATGGTCCGTCAAACCCTGCGTCGCCCTGAGCCCGCTTTGTCATGGCGTACTCACCGCAGTGTGTGTTCGGTGAGATTAGGAAGGTCTGGACCAATCGTCAAGAGGTCCAGACCAAAGATCCGCGCCAGTGGTCAGAGACCCAACTCCTGTGCGAGTACCGCCGCTTGCACCCTGCTCCTCAGCTCCAGCTTGCCCAGCAACCTGCTGACGTGCGTCTTCACCGTCGCTTCCGCCATCTGGAGCCGCCCCGCGATCTCCGCGTTCGACAGCCCCTCCCCGAGACAGCCCAGCACCTCCCGCTCCCGGCGCGTCAGCGGGGCGAGCACCTCGCGGCCCGGCCCGTCCGCCCTGCGGGAGGCGGGGGCCCCGGCGAACTCCGCGATCAGCCGCCGGGTGACCGCCGGGGCGATCAGGCCCTCCCCGCGCGCCACCGTGCGCACCGCTTCGATCAGGTCCTTCGCGTCGGTGTTCTTCAGCAGGAAGCCCGACGCGCCGGCGCGCAGCGCACCGAAGACGTACTCGTCCAGGTCGAAGGTGGTCAGCACCAGCACGTCCGCCAGCCGCTCACCCACGACCTGCCGCGTCGCGGACACCCCGTCGAGCCGGGGCATCTGCAGATCCATCAGCACCACATCCGGCCGGAGTTCACGGGTCAGGCGCACGGCCTCCTCCCCGTCGGCCGCCTCGCCCGCCACCTCGATGTCCGGAGCGCTGCCGAGGATGAGCACCAGCCCCGCACGCACCGCCGACTGGTCCTCCGCGACCAGCACCCGGATCGTCATGAGCGGTACGTCCTTTCCTCGACGGGCAGTTCGGCCCGCACCAGCCAGATCTTCGCGCCGTCACCCCGGGGTTCCGGCCCCGCCTCGACACTCCCGCCCAACAGCGCCACCCGTTCCCGCATCCCCACCAGACCGGCCCCCGAACCGGGTGCGCGCGGTCCCGGCCGATCGCCCAGCACGCTGCTCACCTCGACCGTCAACACCTCGCGTGAACGCTCCAGACGGACCGTCACCGGACCGGGCGCCGCATGCTTCAGCGCGTTCGTCAGTGACTCCTGCACGATGCGGTAAGCCGCGAGCTCCACCGGGGCGGGCAGCGGTCCGGACTCCTCGCGGGTGTCGTCCAGGGTCACGATGAGCCCGCTGGACGCGGAGTTCGCGCCCGCCTGCCCCACGAGGACGTCCAGGGAGGCGAGGGTCGGGGCCGCACTCGGCGGCCCGGCCCCGCCGCTCTCCCTCAGCAGGCCGATCAGGCGCCGCATCTCGGCCAGCCCGTCGACGCTGTTCTGCCGGATCACCCCGAGGGCCTCGCGGGAGGTGCCCGGATCGTCGATGGAGAGCGCGGCGGTGGAGTGGATGGCGATCGCGGAGAGATGGTTGGCGACCATGTCGTGCAGCTCGCGGGCCATCCGGGAACGCTCGGCGGTCACCGCCTGGACGCGGTCCATCTCCGCCAGCAGCGCGGTCTGGTCGGCGCGCAGCCGGGCAGCCTCCGCGGCGTCCCGGTGGTTGCGCACGGCTGCGCCGGTGAGGGCGGGGCCGAAGGAGACCATGCCGACGACGATCCCGATGAGTACGGCGTCCGCCGACGGGGCCCAGGCGATGAAGCCGACCGTCGTGGCGACCGTGACGAGCAGCGTGATCACCGGAATGCGGCGCGAGGCGGCGGGCGTGGAGTACAGCACCGCCGCGTACACGAGGTCCGTGAACAGCAGCAGGGTCGCGAGGCTCCCCACGGTGAACTGGTCGGCCACCAGCGCGAGGGTGCCGACCGCCAGAGCGGTGAGCGGGGCGCTGCGTCGTAACAGTTCGAGGGCCGCCATCACCACGAGCGGCAGCAGGGACACCCAGGGGGCGTCGAAGAGCCTGCCGCTCTGGATGTGGACGCCGATCAGCCACAGGATCACACCGCCGGACAGCCCGGCGACCGCGAGCAGGACGTCGTCGCGATGCGGGCGCGCAAGGGAGAGCACCCCCTCATCCAACACGGCGCCGGCCCGCACCACGTCCGTACGCGGGGGGAGGCGCGGGTACATCGAAGGATGCAGTCACGTTTCGTCACTGCTGACGACGATCCGGCGCCGTACGGAAGGGAGTCTGGAGGGGACGGAAGGGGAAGTGCCGTGATCGTCACACTGATCGTGCTCTGCGAGGTCGGATTCTGGGTGCTGCTGGCCGCCGGACTCGCGCTGCGGTACCTCGCGAAGAAACCCCGGCTGGGCGCGGCGGTGCTGCTGTGTGAACCCCTGCTGGAGGTCGTCCTGCTGGTGGTGACGGCCATGGACCTGAAGAACGGCGCCGAGCCGGACTGGAAGCACGGCCTGGCCGCCGTCTACATCGGCTTCACGGTGGGGCTCGGCCACTCCACCATCAAGTGGGTCGACGCCAGGGTCGCCCACCGCTTCGCGGGCGGCCCGCCGCCGGTGAAGCCCCCGAAGTACGGGATGGCGCGGGCTGCCCACGAGTGGCGCACCGCCGCCCGCTGGATCGTGGCCGCGGGGACCGCCATGGCCCTGCTCCAGGCGGCGATCTGGTACGTCGGCGGGGACGGCGACACCGGCTCGCTGCAGATGTGGCAGCAGAAGATGCTCTGGGTGATCGGGATCAACCTGATCATCGCCGTGGGCTACACCGTCGCCCCGAAGCAGGAGCCGAAGGACCGGGTCGGGGCGGACCGCTGATCAGCGCTCGCCGCCCGGCACCCACAACACGTCGCCGACCTCCTTGTTCGCCGTCCTGGCGAGGATGAACAGGAGGTCGGAGAGGCGGTTCAGATACGTCGCGGTCAGCGCGTTCATCACGTCCCCGTGCACCTCCAGCGCGGCCCAGGTGGAGCGCTCCGCCCGCCGGACGACCGTGCAGGCCTGGTGCAGCAGCGCCGCCCCCGGGGTCCCGCCCGGGAGGATGAAGCTGCGGAGCTTCTCCAGCTCCTCCAGGAAGGTGTCGCAGTCCGCCTCCAGCTTGTCGACGTAGGACTGCTCCACCCGCAGCGGCGGGTACTGCGGGTCCTGCACCACGGGCGTGGACAGGTCCGCGCCCACGTCGAACAGGTCGTTCTGCACGCGGACGAGGACCTTCACGACGTCCTCGGAGAGATTCCCGAGCGCGACGGCCGTACCGATGACGGCGTTGGCCTCGTTGGCGTCGGCGTAGGCCGAGATCCGCAGATCGGTCTTGGCGGTCCGGCTCATGTCGCCGAGGGCGGTGGTGCCCTTGTCGCCGGTACGGGTGTAGATGCGCGTCAGATTGACCATGGGGTCAGCGTAGTTACGCTCCGGCCCTGCGGAAGACACGCGTGCCGACCGTCACAGCCAGAAGGGCGAACGCGAACGCCACCAGCACCCCGTACAGCATGTGCGCCGTGGCGTACGAGCCGACGTACGCGTCCCGTACCGCGTCCACCAGGTAGCGGAACGGCGTGAAGTGCGACAGGACGTCCAGCCAGGTGGGGCCGAGCGTCATCGGCAGCATCAGGCCGGAGAGCAGCATGGCCGGCATGGTCAGCGAGTTGATCACCGGCCCGAACTCCTGCGGCGTACGCACCTTCATGGCCAGGGCGTACGACAGCGAGGCGAGCGAGACGGTCAGCAGGCCCACGAAGGCGAAGCCGACGATCACCCCGGGCAGCGGCGCGCGCAGCCCCATCACCAGCGCGGCGAGCACCAGCAGCACGGCCTGGAACATGAACAGCAGGGCATCCCGCAGGACCCGCCCGAGCAGGAGGGCCAGCCTGCTGACGGGGGTCACGCGCATGCGCTCGACGACACCCGTCGACTTCTCGATGATGATCGAGAAACCGGCGAACGAGGCGCCGAAGAGGCCCAGTTGGAGCAGCAGTCCGGGCACCAGGACCTGCCAGGAGTCACCGGCGGAGCCGAGCGGGAGACCCGTGAGGAGCGGGCCGAAGAAGAACAGGTAGAGCAGCGGCATCAGGATCCCGAAGAAGATCTGGAACCGGGAGCGCAGGGTCTGCCGGACGTACCGGCCGAAGATCAGTGACGTGTCGTGGAGAAGCATGGGGCGTCCTGTACGGAGATGGGGGCGGCCTCGGCGGCGGCAGGGGCCCGCCCGGTGATCGCGAGGAAGGTCTCGTGGAGCGAGGCGTCGGGCGAGCCGGCGTGCTCGGTCTTCAGCGCGGCCGGCGCACCCTCGGCGACGACCAGGCCGCCGTCGATGACGACCAGCCGGTCGGCGAGGGCGTCGGCCTCGTCGAGGTAGTGGGTGGTGAGGACCACCGTCGTGCCGAAGTCGTCCCGCAGGCCCCGGACCAGGTCCCACAGATCCTCCCGGCTGCCCGGGTCGAGCCCGGTCGTCGGCTCGTCGAGGAAGAGCACGGCGGGGCGGTGGGTGAGGCCCATCGCGATGTCGAGGCGGCGGCGCTGGCCGCCGGAGAGCGCGGCCGTCCTGCGGTCGAGCAGGTCGCCGAGGCCGAGGCGGGCCGCCAGCGCGTCCGTGCGCGCGATGGCGTCGGCCTTGCTCAGCCGGTACAGCCGCCCCTGGGTGACCAGCTCCTCCCGCACGGTGACGTGCGGGTCCACCCCGCCGGACTGGGCGACGTAACCGCACTTCTCGCGGACCCCCGCCGGGTCCGCCGTCAGGTCGCGGCCGGCGACCGTGGCCGCGCCGCCGGTGGGGGTGAGCAGCGTGGTGAGCATCCGCAGGGTGGTGGTCTTGCCCGCGCCGTTGGGGCCGAGGAGGCCGACGATCTCGCCGGGCATGACGGTCAGGTCGACCGAGCGCACGGCGTGGACCGGTCCCGCCTTGGTCGTGAAGGTCCGGGCCAGCCCGGACGTGCTGATGATTGGCATAGCGACCACAAAAACAGAGTGACTTAAAAATTGCAATCCCTCCAAAATTTCAGGGACACCATGTGCTCCGTAGAATGGATCCATGGCTGAGGGACTGAGGGAGCGGAAGAAGCGCCGGACGAGGCAGCACCTCTCGGACGTGGCCACCTGGCTCTTCGTGGAGCGGGGCTTCGACGCGGTCACGATCGCCGAGATCGCCCAGGCCGCCGACGTCTCGGTGAACACGGTCTACAACTACTTCCCTGCCAAGGAGGACCTCTTCCTGGACCGCGGCAGCGGCATGGTCGACCGGCTCCCGCGCTTCGTCAGGGGCCGCGACCAGGGGGAATCGGCAGCCGAGGCCGTCCTGCGCGAACTGCGGATCCTGGTGGAGGGCGTCTCGCCGACGGTCGGCCTCATGGACGGCTACGCGCGCTTCATGCGGGTCATCGAGGGCGCCGACACCCTCAAGGCCCGGCTCTGGCACATCGGTCAGGAGGCCCAGCTCCGCCTGGAGGGGACCATGCGGGAGGAGTCCGGGGTGGATGCCGACGACCCGGTCCCGGATCTGGTGGCCGGTCAGCTCTCCTGGGTGCACAGCACGCTCATGGCGTACATCGGCCGCGAGATGGTCGCGGGCCGCAAGCCGGAGGAGGTCTCGCGCGACGCCCTCGGCCTGCTCGACGACATGGAGGAGCTCCTCGGCGACAAGGTGCTCAACTACGCGCGGCGCGCCGCCGCGTGACACCGGCCGGTGTGATGTCCGTCATGTGAGACGTGACGCGCATCTCTTCGGGGCCTCACGGCCCCTCACGGGTACTAATCTCCGCCGGAGAGCATGCGAACAACTGAGAAGCATTGGGGTGCGAAACGTGGCCAGGAAGCTCGCCGTCATCGGCGCCGGACTCATGGGGTCCGGTATCGCGCAGGTCTCCGCCCAGGCGGGCTGGGACGTCGTGCTGCGGGATGTCACGGACGAGGCCCTGGCGCGCGGGCGCGGCGGCATCGAGGCCAGTTACGGCAAGTTCGTCGCCAAGGGCAAGCTGGACGCGGCCGACGCCGAGGCCGCGCTCGCCCGGATCACGACGACCACCGACCTCGACGCCGTGGCGGACGCCGACGTCGTCGTCGAGGCCGTCTTCGAGAAGCTCGAGGTCAAGCACGAGATCTTCCGTACGCTCGACAAGGTCGTACGGGAGGACGCCGTCCTCGCCTCCAACACCTCCGCCATCCCGATCACCAAGATCGCGGCCGTGACGGAGCGCCCGGAGCGGGTCGTCGGTGTGCACTTCTTCTCGCCGGTCCCGATGATGCAGCTCTGCGAGCTGGTGCGCGGCTACAAGACCAGCGACGAAACGCTGGCCACCGCGCGGGAGTTCGCCGAGTCCGTGGGCAAGACCTGCATCGTCGTCAACCGCGACGTCGCGGGCTTCGTCACCACCCGGCTGATCTCGGCGCTGGTCGTCGAGGCGGCCAAGCTCTACGAGTCGGGCGTGGCCTCGGCCGAGGACATCGACACCGCGTGCAAGCTGGGCTTCGGCCACGCCATGGGCCCGCTCGCCACGGCCGACATGACCGGAGTGGACATCCTCCTGCACGCGACCGGCAACATCTACACCGAGTCCCAGGACGAGAAGTTCGCCGCTCCGGAACTGATGCGCCGGATGGTCGACGCAGGTGACATCGGGCGCAAGAGCGGGCAAGGCTTCTACACCTACTGATCACGACCGGGTCCCCGGCTGCCTGATGCGCCGTCAGTCAGAGCCGGGGATCCGGGATCCGGCGCCGTCCGGCGCGCGGATCCAGCGGGTACCGCCGGACCTGCTTCACCCCTCGGGGTGAATTCGGTATCGGTTCGCTTACAGACGGCAACTTCCCTGTCGCTGCGGCAGTCAGTTGTGGCAGAGGCAGAAAGAGAAAACCAGACAGACCGACCATGCTGCGGAGAGTTCCGGGGAGCGCATATGCACATCAGGGGCGACCACGCCGAGCTGGTCGTCGGGGGCCGCCTCGACGTCCGAAGCGCGGCGGACGCCCGTACGGTTCTGCACTCGGCCGTCGACGACGGAGCCGGCGACCTCGTGCTGAACCTGACCGAGCTGGACTCGTGGGACGCCACCGGACTCGGCGTCATCATGGGCGCGCACCGCAGAGCCGGCCGGGCCGGCCGGCGACTCGTACTGCGCGGTGTGCCGCCGCAGATGCAGCGTCTGCTGGTGGCGACGAGGCTGCACAGGATCCTGGCCATCGAGGGCGGGCTCGCCGCGGACTCCCTGCCACGCGTCTGAGGGATCCGCGGGGCCCCGCCGGCCGCGCCGCCCGGGAGCGGCGATACGCGCACGATCCTCACGAGAATGTGATGTGGGGAGCCGCGCGGCCCCCCACTGAATCGTAGATACTGTGCGAAGGTTTAGGGTTCGGCCGTCTGCCGATCGACGAGGACCCACTGGTGGACACCGGACCGGGAGCGACAGCGGGGCGCGCGAGGCCGGAGGGGGCAACCGCGCGCTGCGCGTCTGGGGGACTTTGACGATGGACCCGACCAACCGGGGACCGGAAGAGTACGACCACGGCGCCGACCGTTCCGGCGACGACGCCGGACGGCGGCGGCAGTCCCGCGACCCGTTGACGCCCGACCTCGGGCACCAGACACCTCAGCAGTCACGCACGGTGCAGCTGATATCGGGCGACTTCCTCCTCACCGTCAATCCGGTCGACGGCAGCGAGATCGAGCCCTGCCGGCCGGGGGAGCGGCCCGACCCGCCCGTACGGCACACCACCGACCGGCGTGTGGAGCGGGAACGCGCCGCCGCGCCGCCTGTCCCCCCGGGGCCGCCCGCGCCGCAGACGCCCCTCCTGGAACGCCAGGAGGAGCGCGAGCGACTGGTCCGGCTGCTCGCCCGGGGGCGCTCGGTCTGCCTCACCGGGCCGGCCGGGTCCGGGCGCACAGCCCTCCTGGACGCGGTCGCCGCCGACTGCGCGGACCTGGCGCCGGACGGCGTCGTACGGCTCTCCGGATACAAGCGGACCGCCACCGAGCTGCTGCACGGGCTCTTCGAGGCCGTCTACCGCGCCCCGCTGCACCGGCCCGACCGCGAAGGACTTCTCGGGCTCGTCCACGGCATCGGCGCCGTCGTGGTCGTCGACGACCTGGAGCTCGGCGGCGCCGCGCTCCAGGAGCTGCTCGACGCCACCCCGGAGTGCGCGTTCCTCTTCGCCGCGACCCCCGATGTGCCCGCGCCGGGTCCCGACGCGAACCTCGAAGAGGTCTTCCTCACCGGTCTCGGCCGCAGCGCCTCGATCGAGCTGATGGAACACGTGGTGGAGCGCGCGCTCACCGACGACGAGGCGAACTGGGCGGGAGACCTCTGGTTCGAGTCCGAGGGGCTGCCGCTGCGCTTCGTCCAGGCGGGCGCCCTGCTGCGCCGGCGCGACGATCTGCGCCCCGGCCAGGACGTGTTCGACGGCTACGACGACGATCCGGCCGACGCCCCCTTCGGCCGGGCCGAGCCCGCCGGACTCCCGCTGCCCAGCCTCGGCGAGGGAGCGGCGCCCGCAGCCCTGCTCGCCTCCCGGCTGAGCGAGGCCGCCCGCGAGACCCTGCGCTTCGCCGTCGCGCTCGGCGGTGAGGTGCCGCACCAGGCGCACCTGCCGGCCCTTGTGGGGGACACCCACGCCGACGCCGCCCTGGGGGAGCTCGCCCTCAGCGGCCTGCTCTCCCCGGCCGGCCCCCGCTACCGGCTGGCGGCCGGGGTCCTGGCCCAGCTGGAGGCGAGCGGATACGACGAGAGCGCGGACGCCCACGCCCGCAGCGCCGCCCAGCACTACGCCTGGTGGGCGGGGCACCCGTCCGTCTCCCCGGAGCGCGCGGTCGCCGAGGCGGACGCCATCCTTGCCTCGATGACCCGCCTCGTCCCCGGCGAGGTGCCGGGTCAGGCCAGCGTGGCCGTCCTGCTGGCCCGCAGCGCCGCTCCCGCCTTCGCGGCGGGGATGCAGTGGGGCGCCTGGGAGAAGGCCCTCAGGGCCGGCCAGGAGGCCGCCAGGATCGCCGGTGAGGTGGCGGAAGAGGCTTACTTCCACCATGAGTTGGGCGTCCTCGCGCTCTGCACCGGGAATCTGGACCGCGCCAGGGCCGAACTGGAGGCCTCCATCGGCATGCGCGGGGCGCTCGCCGACAAGCCCGGCGCGGTGGCCGGACGCCGGGCGCTCGCCCTCGTGGGCGACCGCTCGGGCGAACCGATCCCCAGCACCCCGGCGGGCGAGGAGGTACCGGCCCCGCGTCACGACGAGTCGGCCTCACCCCCCGGCGGCATCCCGGCGGCCAAGCCCCTCTTCCCCCGGCTGACCGAGACGTCCGCGACCCTCGTCACCCGGCAGCCCCCGCCGGCCGCGGGTCCGCGCGGAGGCAGGCGTGCGGGAGCGGTGCTCCAGGGCGCCAGGCGCAATATCGTCGCGGTGGGCGCGGGCGCGCTGCTGGCGGCCGTGCTCGGCACCGTGGTGACCCTGGGAGCCACCTCGGGAAGCGAGGAGCCGGACGGTCAGAACGTCACGACCGAACAGTCGGCGAACGAGGACGACAGCGAGAACGGCCTCCCCGCCGACGAGCCGACCGACGACCCTGCCACCGAAGAGGGCACGGCCACCGGCTCCGGGTCCCCCAGCCCGTCAGGCACCGCCACCCCGTCCGGGAGCGGCAGCCCGTCCCCGGGCACCTCGAGCCCGGGATCGAGCACCTCGTCCAGCGAGGGCCCCAGCGACTCGCCGACACAGGGCAGCCCCACGCCGACGAAGAAGCCGACGGACAAGCCGACGAAGCCGCCGACCACGCCGCCCGACGAGTCCGAGACCCCGACCGGGACCCCCACCGAGACCCCGACCGAGGAGCCGACCCCGACGGACACCCCGACGGAGCCGGAGAACTCCACCTCGGCGAGCGGCCCGGCGGAGTCCGTCACGGCCTCGGCGACGGAGAGCGGTCCGGCCTCCCCGACGGTGGCCTGAGCGCGAAAACGCCGTACGGCTCCGGAGACCGGGGCCGTACGGCGATCAGGTAGCGGGCAACGGCCCCAGGTCAGAACAGCCGGAGCTTGTCGTCCTCGATGCCCCGCATCGCGTTGTAGTCGAGGACCAGGCACCCGATCCCACGGTCCGTCGCCAGCACCCGGGCCTGAGGCTTGATCTCCTGCGCCGCGAACACGCCCCGCACCGGCGCCAGATGCGGATCACGGTTGAGCAGCTCCAGATAGCGGGTCAGCTGCTCCACACCGTCGATGTCGCCCCGCCGCTTCAGCTCCACGGCCACCGTCGCACCGTCCGCGTCCCGGCACAGGATGTCGACCGGGCCGATCGCGGTCGGGTACTCACGGCGGATCAGGGTGTAGCCCTCGCCGATCGTCTCGATGCGGTCGGCGAGCAGCTCCTGGAGGTGCGCCTCCACGCCGTCCTTGATGAGCCCCGGGTCGACACCCAGCTCATGGGACGAGTCGTGGAGGATCTCCTCCATCGTGATGATCAGTTTCTCGCCCGCTTTGTTCACCACGGTCCAGACGCCCTCGCTGTCGTCGGCGCCCTCCTTCAGGGTGCACGGCGGGGACATCCAGTTGAGAGGTTTGTACGCCCGGTCGTCGGCGTGGATCGACACACTGCCGTCCGCCTTCACCAGGATCAGACGGGGGGCGGAGGGCAGGTGGGCGGTGAGCCGGCCCGCGTAGTCGACGGAGCAACGGGCGATGACGAGACGCATGGTCGGCAACGCTACTCGACGACCCACGGTCCACGCGATTCCCGTCCTCCTCAGGTGCACCTCCCGACAGAGGCCGATCGGGCTTGCCCCTCTTTGCGACCGTTCGTTATTGGCCGGTTGTGTTCCCAATCTCCTGGTGCGGCCCGGACTGCGCCCTTAACGTGGAAGCAGGAGGTCGCCGTCTGTGTACGCAGCGTCGCCGTCCTGCCTTGCCCGTAAGGCCCCGGCGCTCCGCCGGGGTCGCGAGAGGAGAACCCATGTCGCTCGACGTCTCACCGGCGCTGTTGGAACAGGCCGAGCGAGGCGAGGTCGACGAAGCCGACTTCGTCGACTGCGTCCGGACCTCCCTGCCCTACGCATGGGAGATGATCAGCTCCCTGGTGGCCCAGCTGAAGGTCGACGGCGGAGAATTCGCCGACAACCAGACGCCCCCGCCGGACGAGCAGGCACGTGGTCAGCTGCTGCGTGCGCTCGCGAGTGATGCGATACGCGGCGCGCTGCAGCGGCATTTCGGAGTGCGCCTGGCATTCCAGAACTGCCACCGCGTCGCGGTGTTCCCGCTGGACGACTCGGTCGACGAGCGGCTGGCCCGATTCACCTCGGTGAGGGGCCAGTTGCTCAACCAGTCGCCCGAACTACGGGACTGCTGAGCGCTTCTGCTGCCGCTTCGGGCCGCGGGAGGTGCAACTGGCTCCGGGGCGGCAGCTCCCGTACCACCGCACCACCAGGACTACCAGCGTGAACAGCTCACTCCAGCAACGGCAGCACTTCCGTGCCCAGCCGCTCCACATTGGTCTCCGTCGCCGCGAGATCGCCCGACCCCTCGACCATGAGGGCGAAGCGGGTGATGCCCGTGCGCTCCGCCGTGGCCGCGAGCCGGTCGGCGGCGAAACGGGGCGGGCCCACCGGATGCAGGCCGCAGAGGAACTCGGTGTAGGCCACGGGGTCGCGCATCACCCGGTGCCGGCCGTCGACCGTCACATGGGCGTCGAGCCCCTGGCGCAGCCAGCCCGGCATCGCCTTCACGAGCGTCTCCACGGCGTCCGCCGGGCGGTCGGAGATCTGGGCCACCCCTGCGGACACATGTGCTACCCGCTCCGCTACCTCCGCCGGCTGACCGGCCTCCCGGGCAGCCGAACGCCAGAGAGCGACCATGTCGGCCTTCTCCTCGTCGCCGCAGTGCATCCCGAGGAGCATCGGCAAACCCTTTTCAGCGGCGAGTTTCACGCTTTTCGGCGACGTGCACGCCACGATCACCTCGGGGCCCGGCGGACCGTCCCCGAGGAGCTCGTCGGCGCGGGGCACCACGGCCACCTCGCGGAAGCCGTAACGCTCCCCGCCCCCCGCCACCCGGGGCTTGTCCAGCCAGTCGAGCAGCAGCTCCAGCGCCTCGGGGAAGCCCTTCTCGTACGCCTCGAGTCCGCCGCCGAACACCTCCAGGTCGACCCACGGCCCGCCCCGCCCCACCCCGAGGGAGAAGCGCCCGCCGCTGGTCAGATGCAGCAGCGCGGCCTGCTCACCGAGCGCGACGGGGTGATGGTTCGGAAGCACGCTCACCGCCGTGCCCACGCGGATCCTGCGGGTGCGGCCGAGCAGCAGGGCGGCCAGTGTCGTGGCGGACGGGCACACCCCGTACGGCACGAAATGGTGCTCTGCGAGCCAGACGGAATCGAGCCCGGACTCCTCCGCGACCTCCGCGGAGCGGACTGCCCGGTGCAGGGCCTCACCCTGCCCCTGGCCCGGAAACTGAGCTGCCAGTACGAACGTTCCTACGCGCATCGCCTGTTGCCTCCTTACGGCCGACGCGGCTGTCCCTCTACGGGCAACAACGTCTGACACGTGCCAAAGGCACGGTCCACGGCGAAGTTGTTGCGATTTTCCGGTAACCCACCCGCCCCTCGGGTAGCCATCCGCCACTCCCGACACCGGTCAGCCGCCGGTGGCTCTAGGCTGGACGGAACAAATCCGCCCGTGCCCGCCCCGTGAGGTGTCCCGTGTCCCCGCGCCGCAACCGCCCCCGAGGCGGCGAGAGTCCTACCGGCAGCCCACGAGAGGCGGGGGAGCGGTACGGAGGGGGCGGCGCCACGGAGAGCTGGCAGGGCGAGGAGTGGTCGGTGCGCCCGGTGAGCGGCGCGAGCGCGGCGGGCAAGCGCTACCGCTGCCCCGGCTGCGACCAGGAGATCCCGTCGGGGGTGCCGCACCTCGTCGCCTGGCCCGAGTTCGGCGGGATCGACGACCGCAGGCACTGGCACAAGGCCTGTTGGAACGCGAAGGACCGCCGCACCACACGGGTGCAGCGGTCCAGGAACGCTCCGCGCTACTGAGCGACGGCCTCAGACGTCCCGCCGGTCGAGCGAGAAGAGGGCGCCGGCCATGGCGACCGCGGTGACGCCGAGAATGATCCACAGCGGCTCCCAGCCGGTCGGGCCCGACGCGGTCACCGACACGTCGTACATCGCGCCCAGCTGGTTGGGGATCGAGTACTCGAAGAGCGCCTGCTGCACGGAGGCCAGCGTCGGCGAGAACATGAAGATCGCCAGCACGAGTGGGAGCAGCACCACCCCGATCATGATCGTGATGGCGCCCGCCGAGTGCCGGATGAGCGCGCCGAGCGCGAGCGAGAGCAGTCCGAGCGTCGCGACGTAGAGACCGACCCCCGCCGTGGAACGCACCCAGTAGCCGGCGTCGGGTGTGGCTCCGTCCAGCATGGCCGTCTGCAGGACGCCGACGACCCCCGTGGTGACCGTGGTGATCGTGAAGGCGAGCAGGAAGAAGACGATCGACTTCGCGATCAGCATCCGCGCCCGGCTCGGGCACGCGGTCAGCGTCGTACGGATCATTCCGGTGCCGTACTCGGACGCGATGGTGAGCACGCCGAGAGTGATCACGCAGATCGACCCGAGCAGCACGCCGAAGAAACCGAGGCTCAGCACCGGGGTGTCGTCCAGAGGCGCGTCCGAGATGCTCACGGTGAACGCGGTGAGCAGCCCGATGCCGACCAGGAGCACGATCATCACGCCGAGCGTCCACACCGTGGAGCGCACGGAGCGGATCTTCGTCCACTCGGAGGCGATCGCGTCACCGAGGCCGGGGGTGCGCACGGGGATCGGTGAGGCGTACAGGCCGGGCAGGCCGCCCTGACCCGGCTGGGGCTGCGGCTGCGGGGGAGCCTGGTGCGCCTGCGGCGGCATCGTCATCGGGAGTCCTCGCTGGTCTTGCGCTCGGGCCGGTCCGCGGTCTGCGCGGTCGCGGGTCCGGCCGGCGGTGCGGCGGCGTACGGGTTCTGTCCCGGGGGCGGCGGGGCGTACCAGCCCTGCTGCGGGACCTCCGGCGGGGGCGCGGGCGCGTGACCGGGCTGGCCGTGGCCCTGGAGCCCGTGACCGGCCTGCCCGGGGCCCTGGTGGCCGGGCTGTCCGTAGCCGGGCGGCGGCAGCTGGAGCCCTTCCTTGGCATCCGCCGTCGAGCGGTAGTCCACGGCGCCCTGCGTCATCCGCATGTACGCCTCCTCCAGCGACGCCTGGTGCGGCGAGAGCTCCCACAGCCGGACGTCCGACGCGTGGGCCAGATCGCTGATCCGGGGGAGCGGCAGCCCGGTGACGCGCAGGGCGCCGTCCGGCTCGTGCATGACCCCGGCGCCCGCCTCCGTCAGCGAGGCCGTCAGCTTCTCCCGCTCCTCCGGCCGGTCGGCCGGGACCCGCACCCGCGCGAAGTCCGCCGAGTTGGCCGAGATGAACTCCTTGATGCTCATGTCGGAGAGCAGCTGCCCGCGCCCGATCACGATCAAGTGGTCGGCGGTGAGCGCCATCTCGCTCATCAGGTGGCTGGAGACGAAGACCGTGCGACCCTCGGAGGCCAGCTGCTTCATCAGGTTGCGGACCCAGAGGATGCCCTCGGGGTCGAGGCCGTTGACCGGCTCGTCGAAGAGCAGCACCTGCGGGTCGCCGAGCAGCGCCGCCGCGATACCGAGCCGCTGGCCCATTCCCAGGGAGTAGCCCTTTGACCGCTTCTTCGCGACGTCCTGGAGCCCGACGACGCCGAGGACCTCGTCCACCCGGGCCGCCGGGATGCCGGCGAGCTGGGCCAGGCACAGCAAGTGGTTACGGGCGCTGCGCCCGCCGTGCACGGCCTTGGCGTCGAGCAGCGCCCCGACCTGGCGCGGGGCGTTGGGAAGGCTGCGGAAGGCGTGGCCGCCGATCGTCACATGCCCGGACGTCGGCCGGTCCAGGCCGAGCATCATGCGCATGGTGGTGGACTTGCCCGACCCGTTGGGACCGAGGAACCCCGTGACGGCTCCTGGCCGCACCTGGAAGGAAAGGTTGTGCACGGCCGTCTTCGCGCCGTAGCGCTTCGTCAGGCCGACTGCCTCGATCATTCTCCAGCCCCATCGACTTATCTGTCGTCGGGGCCCAGGCCCGCGGCCGCACGCCCCCGTAAGAGTTAGGAGGATAACCAGCCGCGGGCGGTTCCGGCCAAGCCGTACAAGGAGCGACGGCCGCTACGCGTCGCGCTTCTTCAGTACCAGGTAGCCGCCGACCAGCGCGGCCACCACCCACAGCGCCATGATCCCCAGCCCGGCCCACGGCCCGTACGGCGCCGGGTCGCTGTTCATGGCGTCCGGGACCACCTGCATGATCTTGGAGCCGGCCTGGTCGGGGAAGTACCGGGCCACGCTCTTGGCGCCGGGGACCGCCGAGAGGATCTGCGAGACGAGGAAGAAGAACGGCATCAGGATGCCGAGCGACAGCATGGAGCTGCGCAGCATCGTGGCCACGCCCATCGAGAAGATCGCGATCAGGCCCATGTAGACGCCGCCGCCGAAGACCGCGCGCAGCACGTTCTCCGCGCCGATGTCGGTGCCGCGGTCACCCAGCATGGCCTGGCTGAGGAAGAACGTCACGAAGCTGGTGGCGAGGCCGACCACCAGTGCCAGGACGCCCGCCACCGCGATCTTGCAGAAGAGGAACGACCCGCGCTGCGGCACGGCCGAGAGGGAGGTGCGGATCATGCCTGAGCTGTACTCCGTACCCACCACCAGGACACCGAAGACGACCATCGCCAGCTGCCCCAGGACCGTACCGGAGAAGCTCACGAAGGTCGGGTCGAAGGTGGCCTGCTCTGCGGCCGAGAGGTCGTCGAACTGGCTGTTCAGCAGGGCGCTCAGGGCCGCGCCCATGGCCACCGTGACGACGAACGCGGAGATCAGCGTCCAGGTGGTCGAGGAGACCGTACGGATCTTGGTCCACTCGGAATTCAGGACCGCGGGTACCGATGCCATCGCCGTCACACCCCCTTCGTGCCGTCGCCGACGACGCCGCCGGCCTGTTGCTGGTTCCACTGTTCGCCCCAGTGCGGCCCCACCGGCGGTGGCCGGTCACCGTCGCGGTCGGAGTGGGCGTGGTACTCCACGGAGCCCGCCGTCATCTGCATGAAGGCCTCCTCCAGGGAGGCCCGCTGGGCGCTGAGCTCGTGCAGCACGATCCCGTGCCGGCCGGCGAGGTCACCGAGCCGCTCCGGGGCCTCGCCGTCGATCTCCAGCGTGCCGTTGCCCGATTCGACCGCGACGACGCCCTCCGCGTGCAGCAGGTCACGAAGGCGCTCCTGTTCCGGGGAGCGCATCCGCACGAAACTGCGGGAGTTCTCCTGGATGAAGTCCGCCATCGAGGTGTCCGCGAGCAGCTTCCCCTGCCCGATGACGATCAGATGATCGGCCGTCAGTGCCATTTCACTCATCAGGTGCGAGGAGACGAAGATCGTCCGGCCTTCCGAGGCGAGGGTCTTCATCAGATTCCTGATCCAGTGAATTCCCTCCGGGTCCAGACCGTTGACGGGTTCGTCGAACATCAGGATCTCGGGATCGCCGAGCAGCGCCGCCGCGATTCCCAGCCGCTGGCCCATGCCGAGGGAGAATCCCTTGGACTTCCTCTTGGCCACCGCGGTCAGGCCGACCGTGTCCAGCACGTGCGAGACCCGGCTCGCCGGGATGCGGTTGCTCTGGGCCAGACACAGGAGGTTGTTGTACGCGCTGCGCCCGCCGTGCATCGACTTGGCGTCCAGCAGCGCCCCGATGTGCTTGAGCGGCTCCTGGAGGTCGCGGTAGTGACGGCCGTCGATCCGCACCGTGCCGCTGGTCGGGTTGTCGAGGTCGAGCATCATCCGCATGGTCGTGGACTTGCCCGCCCCGTTCGGGCCGAGGAACCCCGTCACCATTCCGGGTCTGACCCGGCATGACAGATGGTCGACGGCAACCTTGTTGCCGAAGCGTTTGGTGAGGCCGTCGAGCTCGATCATGCGCTCACGCTAGAACGCCCGCGCGCCCGGCGCCACCACAAAGGCGGAACCGGGCGCGCAAGGGGTACAGCTGATGTACGTGCCGGACGTCAGCGGGTCTGCTGGGCCGGGACCCCACGGGTGGCGGACTCGTCCTCCGCCGGGGAGCCGGCGGCGGCGACCGCGGCACCCGTCAGCGTCGCCAGCATCTCGCGGACGTTGGTCAGCTGCGCGTTGATCGAGTCGCGGCGGTTGGTGAGCGCCGCCAGCTCGCGCTCCGACTCGCTGCGGATGCGGTCGGCCTTGGCGTTCGCGTCGGCCACGATGTCCTCGGCCTGGCGCTGAGCCGTCTCCACCGTCTGACGGGCCCGGCGCTCGGCGTCCGTACGGAGCTTCTCGGCCTCCAGGCGGAGCTGCTCCGCGCGGTGCTCGATCTCGGCGAGCCGCTTCTCGGCCTTCGCCTGACGGGACGCGAGGTCACGCTCCGACTGATCGCGGCGCTTGGCGAGGTTCGTCTCGAAGTCCGCGGCGGCCTGGGCGGCCTTGGCGCGGGTCTCCTCGAAGAGGGCGTCCGCCTCCTCGCGCTTCTGCTGAGCGTCCTTCTGGGCGTCGGTGCGGAGCGTGCTCGCCTCGCCCTTGGCCTTCTCGACGATACGAACGCCCTCGTCCTCGGCCTTCGCCTTGCGCTCCGCGGAGAACGTCTCCGCGTCGTTGCGCACCTGCTGGGCGGCCGACTCGGCCAGCTCGCGGTGCTGCTCGGCCGCGCGGCGGGCCTCCTCACGCAGGTCCTTCGCCTCCTCCTCGGCGAGACGGAGGATCTTCTCGACGCGGGCACCGAGCCCGGCGTACGACGGCTCGGCGTCGTTGACCTGGGCCTGGGCGTTCTGCGTTTCGAGGTGGAGCTCCTCGATGCGCTTTTCCAGAGAGGTGATCCGTGCGAGAGCGCTGTCACGGTCGGCGACGATTTTGGTAATGCGGTCGTCCACCTGACCGCGGTCGTATCCACGTCGCACGAGCTCGAAGCCGAAGGGGGAGGAAGGGTCGCTCATGGGGTTCCTGTCGAATGAGACCGGTGAGGTGTTAGAGGGAATCCTAGGGGCCAGAACGGCGTGTCAACGTGAAGATGCCGCTTTGGTATGGAGAATGACACCCCTTTTGAGTGGCTGACCCCCGGAGGGCTTGCGACCCGAACGTTTGAATGTTCATGGCGAAGTACGTGTGCGGCTACCCGTCCGACGCCTTGCCGCCCGGCCGGTTGCCCGCCGCCGCACCGGCCTTGACGCCCCCGGCACCGCCGCCCGATGCCTTACCCGTTCCGCCCGGAGCCTCGAAAGACTCCAACGCCTCGAGGACGTCCTGGACACGGGAGATCTCCGTATTGATGTCCTCGCGCCGGCGGACCAGAAGGTCCAGCTCCCGGCGGCCCTCGTCAACCATCTGCTCCGCCTCGGCCTCCGCGTCGGCGCGCAGTTTCTCGGCCACCCGGGTCAGCTCGGCCTTCTTCGTCTCCGCCTCCTTGAGGAGCGACTCGGCGCGCTTCACGGCGGCGATACGGACCTTGCTCGCCTCCGAATTCGCGTCCGCCAGAAGCTCCTTGGCCTGGGCCTCGGCCTCGGCGCGCTGGTCCGTCGCGGCCTTCATCAGCTTGTCGACGCGCTCCCCCGCGGTCTTCATCTGCTCGGAGGTCTCACGCCTGGCGCGCTCGTGCAGCTCCTCGATCTCGCTCTCGATCCGGGTCCTGAGCTCCTCCGCCCGCTCCCGGGTGGCGGTGGCGTCCCGGCGGGCGCCGACGAGCAGCTCGTCCGCGTCCGTGCGGGCCCTCTCCACCAGGGTGTTGCCCTCCACCGTCGCCTCCGACGTGATCCGCACCGCCTCGTTGCGCGCGGCGCCGACCATGCTGTCGGCCTGCTGCTCGGCCTCGGTGGCGGCGCGCAGCGCCTCCTCCTGGGCCTTCGCCACGAGCTGGTCGGCCTGTTCGGCGGCGTCGGCACGGCGCTTCGCCGCGGCCTCGCGCGCCTCGTCGAGCAGCCGGTCCGCCTCCTGGCGTGCCTCCGCGCGCAGCTGCTCCGCCGCGGACTCGGCGTCGGCACGCAGCCGCTCCGACTCCTCGCGGGTGCGGGCCGCGTGCTCCTGGGCCGAACCGACGGTCTGTGCCGCCTCCGCGCGCAGCCGCTCCGCCTCGTCGGTCGCCTCTCCGACGAAACGCTCCGACTGCTCGGTCGCCTCGGCGCGGACCCGCTCGCTCTCGGTCGTCGCCTCGGCCATGAGCCGGTCGGCCTGTGCCGCCGCCTCGGAACGGATCCGGTTGGCGTCCTCACGGGCCTCGCCGCGGGCGCGCGAGGCGTCCTGCTCCGCGGACGCGAGAGCGTCGGACGCCTCCGTACGCATCCGCTGGCTGTACTCCGAGGTGTCCGAGCGCAGCTTCTCGGACTCGGCGATGGCCTCCGAGACGGTCCGCTCGGCCAGTGCCTTGGCGGCGTCCGCCTCCTCGTGCGCGACCCGGCGGACGCGGTTGGCGTCCTCGGTGGCCCGCTCGCGCTCGGCGTAGGCGTCGGTCCTGAGCCGGTCCGCCTCCTCCTGCGCCTCGGTCCTCGTCCGCTCCGCCGAGTGCTCCGCGGCGGAACGCAGCCCGGTGATCTCCTCCTCGGCCTGCTCCTGCAGCCCGGCGACGGAGTCCCGCACCTGCTGGGCGGTCTGCTCGGCGGCCGATACCAGCTCGGAGGCCCGGTTCTCCGCCTCCTCGACCAGCCGCTGGGCCTCGGCCTGGGCCTCCTCGACCCGCTTGCGGGCGGAGGCGAGGAGCTCCTCGCTCTGCTCGCGGGCGCGCTCGCGCTCCTGCTCCGCCTCGGCACGCGCCGAATCGAGTGCCTCCTCGGCGGCGCGGCGGCGGCGGTTGGCCTCCTCCTGCGCGGCGGCCAGGGCCTCGGCCGCCTCCACGCCGACCCGCTCGGCGGCGGCCGCCGCCTCGGAACGGATCCGGTCGGCGCTCTCCTGAGCCTCGGTCTTCAGCCGCTCCGCCTCGGCCGCGGCCTCGCTGCGCAGCCGTACGGCCACGGACTCGCCCTCGGCGCGGGACTGCGCGGCGTCGGCGGCGGCCTCGGTACGCAGGCTCTCGGCCTCCGTCGTGGCCTGCTCCTGGAGCGCACGGATCCGCTCGGCGGCCTCGGCGCGCAGCCGCTCGGACTCCTCGCTCGTCTCGCGGCGGATCCGCTCCGCCTCCGTACGCGCCTCTCCGAGCGCCTCCTCCGCGGCGGTGACCCGGGACTCGGCCTCGGCGTGCAGCCGGGTCAGCTCCTCGGCCGCCTCGGTCCTGCGTGCCTCGACCCCGCGCTCGGTCTCCTCGCGCAGCGCCTGGGCCGCCTCTTCCGCCGTGGTGGTCAGGGCGGTGGCCTGCTCCTCGGCCTCGGCGCGCAGCTTCTCCGCCTCGGCGCGGCTGCGTTCCAGCGCTTCCTCGGCCTGCTTGCGCAGGGTGGCGGCGCGCTCGGCCGCCTCGGTCCTGACGCGCTCGCTCTCGGTGCCGGCGGAGGTCCGCAGCTCCTCGGCGTCGGCCTTGGCCTTGGTGAGCAGCTCCTCGGCGGTGCGGGCACCCTCCTCGAGCTGCTGTACGGCCTCGCGGCGGGCCTCGCCACGGATCCGCTCGCCCTCGGCGACGGCCTCGGAGCGCAGTTGCTCGGCCTCGCCGCGGAGACGGCGGGCCTCCTCCTGCAGCTCGACGGTCTTGGCCCGGTACTCCTTGGTGTCGTCCTTGGCCGCGCCCTTGAGCTGGTCGGCCTGCTCGGCGGCCTCGCCGCGCAGCCGGTCCGCCTCGGCCTCGGCCTCACGGCGGATCCGGTCGGCCTCCTCACCGGCGGCCTTGGTGGTCGACCTGGCGTCCTCGGACGCCTTGGTCAGGACCTCCTCGGCGCTCCGGGCGGCCTTCGCGAGCTGGGCCGCGGCGTCCTCGGCGGCCAGGGTGCGGGCCTTCTCGGCCGCCTCCGCGACCACCCGCTCGGCCTCCGCGCGGGCGTCGACGAGCGCCTGCTCGGCCTCTTCCTTGAGCGTCTCGGCCTGCTTGGTGGCCTCGCCGACCAGGCGGGCGATCTCGGACTTGGCCGTACGGGTGCGCTGCTCGTTCTGCGACTCGGCGCCGGCCAGCCGCTTGACCGCGGCCTCCTTCGCCTCGGCGAGGACCTTCTCCGCCTCCAGCCGGGCCTCGCGCAGCCGGGTCTCGGCCTCCTGCATGCGCTGCTCGGCGGTGCGGTTCAGCTCCGCGGTCTGCTGCCGGGTCTGCTCGGTCTCGGAGGTGGCCGTCGAGCGCAGCTGCTCGGCGTGACTGGTCGCCTCCTGGGCCTGCGTGGAGGCGGCGTCGAGCAGTCGCTCGGCGTCCCTGCGGGCCCGCAGCAGCGTGGCCTCGGCATCGGCACGGGCCGCCTCCGCCTCGGAGTTGACGCGCCGGCGGGTCTCGTCCGCGAGCCGGGCGGCCTCGGCGCGGGCAGCGGCCAGCGACTGCTCGGCCTCCGTGCGCGACTCGTCCAGGAGACGGCGGGCCTGGGACTCGGTCCTGGCCCGCAACTGCTCGGCCCAGGCGACGTTCTCGTTGACGTGGGACTCGACGGTCTGCCGGCGCTCCGCCAGCTCCTGGTCGAGCCGCTGGCGCCGCTGCACGGCCTCGGCGTGCAACTCGGCCTGCAGCCGGGCCTGGTGCTCCGCGTGCTCCTGCAGGATCCGCTGCGTCTGCGCCCTGGCCTCGCGCAGCTCGCGCTCGGCGTCGGTCCGCAGCTGGTCGGCCTGGATCTGGGCATTACGCAGCATCTGCTCGGCCTGGTAGCCGATGTCCGCGCTGTCGTGTGCGGGACGGGTCGCGAGATTGCGACGTGCCTCGTGCAGCTTGGCGCGCAAGACCTCGACCTGGTAACCGAGGTCCTCGGCGTGCTGGACGGCCTTCTCCCGGTCGGTCTTCAGCCGGTCCATCTCGGCTTCGAACCGCGAGAGATGGTCGTCGTCAGCTCGGTGGCTCTGCTGGCTTTCGTAGCCCCGCACTGCGCGGTCCCATCCTTCCCCGAGCTCTCAATTACTTCCCCAAGCTCTCAACTTCGTTCGAGCAGGGGATGCCCCACTGAGCAGGGAAGACCCCAACCCTGGTCGCAATTCTCCATACGAGTACCGCTCGCGGGCGAGCGGTCCCCCGGGGGAATGGTGACAGATCAACGGCGAGGACGCGGCGCGGCCCCGACCCGGCCCCGGCCCGGAACCGCCCACTCTACCGGGCCGGGTATCGGTCAGGTCAGTGCTCGGTCGCCGACGTGACCAGTTCGGTCAGCACACCGTGGCAGTCCTTGGGGTGGAGGAAAGTGATCCGGGACCCCATCGACCCGGTCCTGGGCTCGTCGTAGAGCACCCGCACGCCCTTCCCCCGGATGTCGGCGGCGTCCGCGTCCACGTCCGCGGTCCCGAAGGCGATGTGGTGCACGCCCTCGCCGTTCTTCGCCAGCCACTTGCCGACGGCGGAGTCCTCACGGGTCGGCTCCAGGAGCTGGAGGTACGAAGCGCCGCCGTCCGAGGTGTCGTTGATCTTCAGCATGGCCTCCCGGACACCCTGCTCCTCGTTGATCTCGGAGTGGTGCACCTCGAAGCCATAGGTCGCGCGGTAGAACTCCACCGTCTTGTCGAGGTCGAAACAGGCGATTCCGATGTGGTCGATTCGCGTCAGCATGGAACCAGTGCAGCGCCCCGGGGATGGTTACGCAACGTGCGCGCGATCACACCCACTGCCGGATGACGGGCGCCGTACCGCTCAGTACATTCAGGTAAACCCTCGTTCACAACCGATCCCAAGGGGCTGCGCCTCATGTCAGGAACGACCGGAACCACCTCAGTGATCGTCGCGGGCGCGCGGACGCCCATGGGCCGTCTTCTCGGCTCGCTGAAGAGCTTCTCCGGGGCCGATCTCGGAGGCTTCGCCATCAAGGCGGCGCTGGACCGGGCCGGCATCGGCGGGGACCAGGTCGAGTACGTGATCATGGGCCAGGTGCTCCAGGCCGGGGCAGGGCAGATCCCGGCACGTCAGGCGGCCGTCAAGGCCGGCATCCCGCTGAACGTCCCCGCGCTCACCGTCAACAAGGTGTGCCTCTCGGGGCTCGACGCGATCGCCCTCGCGGACCAGCTGATCCGCGCCGGCGAGTTCGACGTCGTGGTGGCCGGCGGCCAGGAGTCCATGACCAACGCCCCGCACCTGTTGCCGAAGTCCCGCGAGGGATACAAGTACGGCGCGGTCGAGATGCTCGACTCGATGGCGTACGACGGTCTGACCGACGCCTACGAGAACATCCCGATGGGCGAGTCCACCGAGAAGCACAACACCCGCCTGGGCCTCGCCCGCGCGGACCAGGACGAGATCGGGGCCCTGTCCCACCAGCGCGCCGCCGCCGCCCAGAAGAACGGCATCTTCGAGGCCGAGATCACGCCCGTCGAGATCCCGCAGCGCAAGGGCGACCCGGTCCTCTTCGCCAAGGACGAGGGCATCCGCCCCGAGACGACCGCGGAGTCCCTGGGGAAGCTGCGCCCGGCGTTCACCAAGGACGGCACGATCACGGCGGGCACCTCCTCGCAGATCTCCGACGGCGCCGCCGCCGTCGTCGTCATGAGCAAGGCCAAGGCCGAGGCGCTGGGCCTGGACTGGATCGCCGAGATCGGAGCCCACGGCAATGTGGCGGGCCCGGACAACTCGCTGCAGTCGCAGCCGTCCAACGCCATCCGCCACGCCCTGAAGAAGGAGGGCATCGGCGTGGAGGACCTCGACCTCATCGAGATCAACGAGGCCTTCGCGGCGGTCGCGGTCCAGTCGATGAAGGACCTCGGCGTCACCTCCGACAAGGTGAACGTCAACGGCGGCGCGATCGCGCTCGGCCACCCCATCGGGATGTCCGGCGCCCGTGTGGTGCTGCACCTGGCGCTGGAGCTGAAGCGGCGCGGCGGCGGCACCGGCGCGGCGGCGCTGTGCGGCGGCGGCGGTCAGGGCGACGCGTTGATCATCCGCGTACCGGGCAAGTAGTCCGTACGAGCGAGCGAGGAGGCCGAGTGTGAAGGTGGATGTCCCCACCCTGGTCGAGCAGGCACGTGAGGGCAGGCCGCGTGCGGTGGCCCGGCTCATCTCCCTGGTGGAGGGTGCCTCGCCGCAGCTGCGTGAGGTGATGGCCGCCCTGGCGCCGCTGGCGGGCCACGCCTACGTCGTCGGCCTGACCGGATCGCCGGGTGTCGGCAAGTCCACCTCGACCTCGGCGCTGGTCTCCGCCTACCGGAAGGCCGGAAAACGGGTCGGCGTCCTGGCCGTCGACCCGTCGTCGCCGTTCTCCGGGGGCGCGCTCCTCGGTGACCGGGTCCGGATGTCGGAGCACGCCTCCGACCCGGGCGTCTACATCCGCTCGATGGCCACCCGGGGGCACCTGGGCGGCCTGGCCTGGTCGGCGCCGCAGGCGATCCGGGTGCTGGACGCGGCGGGCTGCGACGTGATCCTCGTGGAGACGGTGGGGGTGGGCCAGTCGGAGGTGGAGATCGCCTCCCAGGCCGACACCTCCGTCGTCCTCCTCGCCCCGGGCATGGGCGACGGCATCCAGGCGGCGAAGGCCGGAATCCTGGAGATCGGCGACGTGTACGTGGTCAACAAGGCCGACCGGGACGGTGCGGACGCCACCGCCCGCGAGCTCAACCACATGCTGGGCCTGGGCGAGTCCCGGGGGCCCGGCGACTGGCGGCCGCCGATCGTGAAGACGGTCGCCGCCCGGGGCGAGGGGCTCGACGAGGTGGTCGAGGCCCTCGAGAAGCACCGGGCGTGGATGGAGGAGCACGGCGTCCTGGCCGAGCGGCGCACCGCGCGTGCGGCCCGCGAGGTCGAGACGATCGCGGTCACCGCGCTCCGCGAGCGGATCGCCGATCTGCACGGCGACCGCCGGCTGGACGCCCTCGCGGAACGGATCGTGGCCGGAGGTCTCGACCCGTACGCGGCGGCGGACGAGCTGGTCGCGGGACTCACCGGCGGGAACTGACGGTTCCCGGGCGGCGTGCGGGCCGCCCGGGAGCCACCGTCAGGCGGGCGACGGATCAGTCGTCGTCGCCGTCGTTGTCGTCGTCCTGGTCCACGGTGACCTTGCCGCTCTTGGCATCGACGTGCAGCTCGTGCTGCTTGCCGTCCTTGCCCGCGACATCGACGTCCCAGCGCAGCGCATCGCGCTTGCCGTCGTCATCGTCGTCGTCCAGGTCCACCGACGTCACCGTGCCGGGCTGCGCGCCGAGCGCCGCCTTCACCGCGGCGTCCAGGGACACGGCCGCCGCACGGGGCGCGTGCCGGTCGCGGTCGTCGTTCTCGTCGTCCTCGCGGTCGGACAGCACCTTGCCGGTGCCGGCGTCCACGGTCACGTCGTGCCAGACCTTGTCGGAGCCGTACACGTCGAGCTCCCAGACCGTACGGTCGCTGTCGTCGTCATCGTCCAGCTCGGCCTCGGTGACCGTGCCGGGGACGGCCTTCAGTGCGGCGCCGGTGGCCGCGTCGACGGTGGTGCGTGCGGTCCTCTGCTCCCCGGTGTTGTCCGCCGCCCGGTCCGCCGTGGCCGTCCGGTCGTCCTTGCCACTGCTGTCGGAATCCGCGAAGGCGGCGGTCGTGGCGAGTCCGCCGCCGACCAGTACGGCCGCGGTGAGGGTGGCGATGGCGATGTTGCGCTTCATGGTGGGTTCCTCCCCGATGGGGTGTGCTGTTCTGAGCGACGGGAACCACACTGGCCCGGCGATGCTGAACGCAGCCTGAAGCCACCTGAAGGCGTCTTCAGGTTCGGTTTGCGAAGCTGTCCCCATGCGCCTGTTGATCGTGGAGGACGAGAAGCGTCTCGCGACGTCCCTCGCGAGGGGGCTCACCGCCGAGGGCTTCGCCGTCGACGTCGTGCACGACGGCCTGGAGGGCCTGCACCTGGCAGGCCAGGGGGTCCACGACCTCGTGGTCCTCGACATCATGCTGCCCGGGATGAACGGCTACCGGATCTGCGCCGCCCTGCGCGCCGCGGGGCACGAGATGCCGATCCTGATGCTGACCGCGAAGGACGGGGAGTACGACGAGGCGGAGGGCCTCGACACCGGCGCCGACGACTATCTGACCAAGCCGTTCTCGTACGTCGTGCTCGTCGCGCGGATCCGGGCGCTGCTGCGCCGCCGCGGCGGCTCCGCCTCGCCGGTGCTGACCGCCGGCACGCTGCGGATGGACACCGCCGCCCGCCGCGTCCACCGGGGCGAGGAGGAAGTCACCCTCACCGCGAAGGAGTTCGCCGTCCTGGAACAGCTCGTGCTGCGGGCGGGCGAGGTGGTGAGCAAGGCGGACATCCTGGAGCACGTCTGGGACTTCGCCTACGACGGCGACCCGAACATCGTCGAGGTCTACATCAGCACGCTGCGCCGCAAGCTCGGCGCAGCGTCGATCCGCACCGTACGGGGCGCGGGCTACCGGCTGGAGGCGCTGTGAGGTCCGTACGGGCCAGGGCCGCCCTGGGCGCCACCCTCGTCGTCGCCGTCGCGCTGACCGCCGCGGGGCTGGCCGTGCTGCTGGTGCTGCGTGGCAACCTGACGGACCGGGCGGGCCTGGAGGCCGAGGTGACCGCGCGCGAGGTGGCGGCGGAGCTGGCCGCGGGCAGGGCGTACGCGGACCTGGAGGCGGGCGACGAGGACAGCCACCCCGTCCAGGTGACCGACGAGGCGGGGCGCGTGGTGGCCGTCTCCAAGGACCTGGAGGCGATCAAGGGGACGGGCACGGCACAGGTCGTACCGGTCTCCCCGGCGCCGGTCCCCAGCCCGGGCGACGACGATGACGACGATGACGACGCGAGCGACCCGCCCCGCAGCGAGGTCTCCTCCGACCCGCCGGACTTCACGAACGGCACCGCCACGGTCGACGGGGAGACGGCGGACTACCGCTTCGCCACCGTCGAGGTGACCACGGGGGAGGACATCACCCTGACCGTCCACGCGGGCGCCCCGCTCGCGGCCGAGCAGGAGGCGGTGAACACCGTACGCAACTCCATGCTGACCGGACTGCCCGTCATGCTGCTCGTCGTCGCCGGGGTGACCTGGCTGGTCACCCGCCGGGCCCTGCGCCCGGTGGAGGGCATCAGGCGGGAGCTGGCCGCGATCACCGCGTCCGAGGATCTCGGGCGCCGCGTGCCCGAGCCGGACTCCCGGGACGAGGTCGCGCGGCTGGCCCGTACGACCAACGAGACCCTCACCGTGCTGGAGGCCTCGGTCGACCGGCAGCGGCGCTTCGTCGCCGACGCCTCGCACGAGCTGCGCAGCCCGATCGCCTCGCTCCGCACCCAGCTGGAGGTGGGCGAAGCCCACCCGGAGCTGCTGGACGTGCCCGGCGCCGTCGCCGACACCGTACGGCTGCAGGTGCTGGCCGCCGACCTGCTGCTGCTCGCCCGGCTGGACGCGGGGGAGCGCCCGGGGCGCACGGCGGTCGACCTGGGCGCGCTGGTCCGCGAGGAGGTCTCCCAGCGTGCGGCGGACCGGATCGCGCCGGAGGTTTCCGTGGCGGACGCCGATCCGCTCGAAGTGGGCGGATCACGCGGTCAGTTGGCCCGGGTCGTCGGCAATCTGCTGGACAACGCCGAGCGCCACGCGGAGCGTTCGGTCGCCGTCTCGGTGCGGGCGGACCGGGGCGATGTGCTCGTCGAGGTCACGGACGACGGAGCGGGCGTGCCCGAGGCCGAACGGGACCGGATCTTCGAGCGTTTCGTACGCCTGGACGACGCCCGCAGCCGCGACGACGGCGGGGCCGGGCTCGGCCTGGCCATCGCCCGTGATGTGGCCTCCCGGCACGGAGGCACCCTCACGGTGGGCGAAGGGGTGGGCGGCGGCGCGCGGTTCACCCTGCGGCTGCCCGGGCGGCCCGGGGCGGCAGCGGCTGACGACGGCTGACGGCCGGACGCGCTACGGCTTGCCGCGCCGGCCGCGCAGGTGCTCGGCGATCGGGGTCAGCGCCGCGTGCAGTGCGGACAGCTCCTCGGGGGAGAGCAGGTCCATGAAGTGCTTCCGCACCGACTCGACATGGTGCGGCGCGACCTTCCGCATCGTCTCGCCGCCCAGGTCGGTGAGGACCGCGAAGAGCCCGCGCCGGTCCGACTCGCAGTGTTCGCGCCGGACCAGGCCGGCGTTCTCCATGCGGGTGATCTGGTGCGAGAGCCTGCTCTTGGACTGCAGGGTGGCGGCGGCGAGATCGCTCATCCGCAGACGCCGGTCCTCCGACTCCGAGAGGTTGACCAGGATCTCGTAGTCGTTCATGGTCAGGCCGAACGGCTGGAGGTCCTTCTCCAGCTGATGCGTCAGCAGCCTGCTGACGTCCAGGTGGGTGCGCCAGGCGCACTGCTCCGCATCGGTCAGCCAGCGGGTGGCCGTCTCGGTCTCCATGTATGGATTCTACCTAAGATGTTGAAAGCCGGACGAAGTCTGGGAGTGTGACTCCTCGCACGCACTGCCGGGCGTCACACTCCGCAGACTACCGTTCACAGCCCGAAGCGACGCTGGAGGTCCCCCAGCTGACCGGGCATGCGAGGTGCGGAGCCGTGTTGACCGCCGCCGCCCGGCACGCCCGGCTCGTGCGGGACGACGCCGGTCGCCTGCTCGGGCATCAGGGCCTCGGACGACTGGAGCAGCACCGTGCCGGCCCCGACGAACTCGAACTGGTGCTCCTCGCCCGAGGTGCCGCCGATCCCGGTCAGCGAGCGCAGCCCGCCCATCACGCCCGTCATGTAGCCGTGATCGTAGTGGTGGCACGGCGAGGGGCAGTCCGCCCACCCCACCAGCGCCTGCGGATCCACCCGCAGCGGCGGCTCCATGAAGACCACCGGGCCGTTGGACGCGGCGACGAACTTCCCCGTCCCGATCAGGGTCAGGAAGCCCGGAACGATCGACTGCTTCAGCGCCAGCGTCGGCTGGTAGGCCAGCAGATTGCCGGACCGGATCGTCAGGTTGCCGTCCTCCAGGTCGAAGGAGTTCACGTCGAAGGCCCGGTCGGCGAGCAGCATCTTGCCGCTGCCCTCGGCCACCACCCAGTCGCTCGCGTGCAGCGGGGAGTGGAAGCTCGTGCGGATCAGCCGCTCGAAGCGCCCGTGTCCGATGCCGTTGAAGTCGATCTGCCCGTAGTAGGCGATCATCTTGCCCTTCTGCAGGAACCACTGGCTCCCCTTGAGCTCCACGCAGAAGGTGTACGCGTTGACGTTGTCGTCCGACGGCAGCGTCATCGGATCGAGAATCACCGGCGTGCTCAAAGCTTCTCCTCCGAGGCCTGGACGTACACCGCTCCGTTGCCGCTGAGCTCCAGCTGGAACGCCTCACCGGAACCGCGTCCCACCATGTCGCGCCAGCCGAGCGCGGTGGACAGCTTGTTGGTCACGTCCCCGTGGTGGGCGACGTACGCCTGCGGGTCCACATGGACCGGCCTCCCCGGCGTGATCGGCAGCTCGATCACCCCGCCGTGCGCCATCACGGCGACCGCGCCGTGCCCCTTGAGCGTCGTCGTGAACAGGCCCTGCCCGGTCACCTGGCCGCGCACCATGCCCATCACACCGCCCTGCGAGCCCATGAACATGGTGCCCTGCTGGAGCGTCCCGTCGAAGGCGAGCAGCCGGTCCGCCTCCACGTACAGGGTGTCGCCGGCGAGGTCGATCACCTGGATGTGGTGGCCGCCGTGGCCGAACATCACCGTGCCGCTGCCCTCGACGGTCATCAGCGGGGTCGCCTCGTTCGCCACCCGCCGGCCGATCATCGACCCCAGGCCGCCCTGCCCGCCCTGGATGTTCGGCGTGAACGAGACGTCGCCCCGGTAGGCGAGCATCGCGCCGCGTTGGCTGTACAGCGTCCGGCCGGGCCCCACCACAGCCTCGACCACTTTCGAGTTGATCTCACGGAACGGCATCAGACATCGCCTCCGACGGTGTTCCGCTCACTGGGCTGTACGTAGACGAGGCCGTCGCCCTCGAAGCGGATCTGGAAGGACTCGCCGGAACCCTCGCCCATGAGTGTCCGGAAGTTGACCCCGGACTGGAAGTGCTGCTGGAGCCTGCCCTGGTGGGCGATGTAGGCGCCGGGGTCGACGTTCAGCGGGTACTGGGGTGTCACCCGCAGCACCACTGCGGAGCCGTCCGACATGATCGCCGCCTGGCCGGTGCCCTCGACGGTCGTGGTGAACAGGCCGTTGCCGCTCGTCCCGCCCCGGAGCCCCGTGAAGGTGGTGCCGGTGCGCAGCCCGGCGTCGGTGGCCAGGAGATTGCTCGCCTCGACGTACAGCGTCTCGCCGCGCAGCGAGACCAGGTTGATCTCGCTCGCCCGGTCGGCGAAATAGCAGGTGCCCTGCCCCCTCACCTCCATCATGACCATCTGCTCGCCGGTCAGCCGGCGGGTCACCATGCCGCGGAGGCCCTCACCGCCGCCCGACATCTTCTTGAACGCCATCTGGCCGTCGTACGCGACCATCGAGCCGTTCTTCGCCTTTACGGCATCGCCTGTCAGGTCGACGGCTAGCGTCTTGCTGCCTTGGAGTCGGAACATCGCCACAGTGCGACGTTAGCCGCAGGGGAGCCCGGCCGGACAGGGCCCGGCGGCCGATCCCGACCCCGACACGACCCTGATATGCGCGGATACGTGCCACGGGGCCCGGACACGGACCCCCTGCCTGGAGGGGCCGGGAACGATGCCACAATGGACGTGCTTGTGCCTGCTTTCACAAGCCGACACGCCCCTCCCACCCACCGAAGGTGCCCTCGTGGACATCAAGACCGCTTCCGCCCTGCACCGGCTGCGCCTCATCTCGCTTCCCGAGGCGCTGTCCTTCCCGGCGCTGATCCTCTTCGGCTCGGTGCTCAGCCGGGTCTCGGACATCGACTTCCTGATGATGCCGCTCGGCATGCTGCACGGCATCCTCTTCACGATCTACCTGGTGTTCCTGCTGGACGTGTGGGCCAAGGCCAAGTGGCCGTTCAAGCGTGTCGCCCTGTTCTTCCTCCTCGCTGTGCTGCCCTTCGGCGGGCTCTACGGCGAGAAGCTGCTCAAGAAGTACGAGGCCGACGGCGTCATCGCCGCCCGCGCCCGCGCCGAGGGGACGGTCAGCGCGTGATCGTCGCCTTCTCCGTCAGCCCCCTGGGGGTCGGCGAGGACGTCGGTGAGTACGTCGCCGACGCCGTCCGTGTCGTCCGTGAGTCCGGGCTGCCCAACCGCACGGACGCGATGTTCACCTCGATCGAGGGCGAGTGGGACGAGGTCATGGACGTCGTGAAGCGTGCCGTGGCCGCCGTCGAGGCCCGTGCGGGCCGCGTCTCCCTCGTGCTGAAGGCCGACATCCGGCCGGGCGTCACCGACGGTCTGACCTCCAAGGTCGAGGCGGTGGAGCGGCACCTGGCGGGCTGACGCCCCGTCCGCGCACCGGCCCCACGCGCACGATGAGCCCCCGACGCCTTCCGGCGACGGGGGCTCGTTCCGTTCGGGCGAAGAAATCCGCTCACTCGGACCTGCCGGGTCGACACCCCGTGGGTTCTCCCCTTCTGTGGGGACACCGGCATATCCGACCGTTGGAGGCGCGATGCCGTCGGAAAGACGTGACCACGACCGGGGCGGCAGCCGCGGCCTGCCTGCCGGGCCGCTCGCGGAGCTCGCGACCGGGTACCGGGTGCGGTACCGCGGCCTCCTCCGCACCGGGTGGCACCGAATACGAGTGGTCATCCCGCTGACGCTCGCCCCCGTGTCCGCAGGGCTCGTGCTGCTCTTCCTGGTCCTGCCCGCGCACCGGGCCGTGCGCGGGAACGGCCAGGCGTGGCTCGGTCTCGCCGACTCCGTGACCGTGGTGTGCCTCGGCCTGGTCGCCGTGGTCGCACCGGTCGGCCTCGCCCTGGCCGTGCACGCCGTGACGGTGGCCAGGGACCCGGTCCCGGTGACGCCCGAACCCGGCACCCGGGTCGCCTTCCTCGCCACGTACGTACCGGGCAGGGAGCCCCTCTCCGCGGTGCGCGCCAACCTGGAGGGTGCCGCTCGGATGCGGCACCCCGGGCCGCTGGACGTCTGGCTGCTCGACGAGGGCGACGACCCGGAGGCCAGGATGCTCTGCGCGGAGCTGGGCGTGCACCACTTCACCCGCCTCGGCGTGCCCGAGTGGAACCAGGAGGAGGGGCCGCACCAGGCCGGCACCGAGCACGGCAACCGCAACGCCTGGATCGCCAAGCACGGTGACGCGTACGACCTCCTCGCCTCCGTGGACACCGGTCACGTCCCGCTGCCCGGCTTCCTGGAGCGGACGACGGGCTACTTCCGTGACCCGGACACCGCGTTCGTCGTCGGCCCGTGGCCCGCCGGGGACCACGACTTCCACGCGCTGGTGCAGCGGGCGGGCAACCGTTACGGCGCACCCGTGCTCGCCGGCCCCGGGAGCGTCGTACGCATCGCGGCACTGCGCCAGGCCGGCGGCTTCCACGGCTCCGGCACCGAGGACACGACGACGGGTCTCGAGATCCACCGGCGCCGGAACCCTGGGACCGGGCAGTACTGGCGCTCCGTCCACACCCCGGACGTGCCGGCCTCCCGCGAGGGGCACGTCTCCCCGGCGGACCGCCACGGCCGGTGGCCGCAGCGGTCCCGGGCGGAGCTGTTGCGGCAGTACGGGAAGGCGCTGTTCCGGGTGCCGCCCGGCCGGCTCATCGGCTACACGCTGCTCCTCGTCCACCATCCCGTGGCCACCGCCGCCGGTCTGCTCGGCGTGCTGAGCTGCCTGGCGGCCACCGTCCACACGGCGGCCCGTGGCTGGGCGGTGCTCGCGCTGCTGATCGCCCTCGCGCCGCTCGCGGCCCGGTCCTTCACGCTGCTGCGGGAGCGCGGGTACGGAGGAGGCGCACGGCACCGGTCCCGCGTCCCCGGTCCGGGCCAGGAGACGGAGCCCGCGCTCGCCACCGCCGCGGGGACCCCGGCCGCGGGAAGCTGACCCGCCGGCCTGCCCGGACGACGCGCTCACGGCTCCTGCGCCGCCAGCGCGATGCCCAGCGGGGTGCGCTCGTACAGCACCTGGTGCCCGTAGCGCCGCGAGGTGAGCAGGCCCGCCGCGCGCAGCGCCGACAGGTGCGCCGACACGGAGGACGGGGCGAGCGAGAGCCGGTGCGCCAGCGCGCTCGTCCCGGCCGGTTCACCGAGGGCGCACAGCACGTCGGCTCGGGCCCTTCCCAGCAGCCGGGCGAGCGCGTCCGGCGTCCGGTCGGCGGACTCCGTCCACAGTCCGCCGATGCCGCGTGCCGGGTAGATCACCGCGGGCTGCCAGGGCGGCTCGTAACCCCCGACGACGTCCGGCCAGACGAAGACACTGGGCATCAGGACGAGCCCCTGCCCGCCCAGGACCCGGCTGTGGTTCCCGCTGGTGCCGGCCACCGTCAGGGTCGAGTCCGTCCAGCGCAGCCGTGGGCTGATCTCGCCGAGCAGCCGCTCGAAACCGACCTCGGCGAGGCGGCGCGAGTGGTAGGCGACGTCCGCCTCCAGCAGGGCGCGCAACCGGGGCCAGTGCGGCTCGATCATCACCTCCCACGCCCGCTCCAGCAGGTCCGCCAGCTCCTGGACCGCGCGAGCCGGGTCGGCCAGCATCCGTTGCCCGGCGGGGGAGCGCAGGCCACCCGGGATGTCGGCGAGCGCGAGCGCCATGTCGTCGTGGGCGGTCGCCGGATTTGTCGCGCGCACGGCCGCGATCTCCTCGGCGAAGGTGGCGAGCGGCCCGAGCGGCGGCGGACAGATGAAGTCCGGGTTGTAGCCGCCCTCCGGCATCAGCAGCCACAGCGGCGAGAGGTCCAGCCCGGCGGCGTCCTTCCTGACCCGCCGCAGCCAGGGCAGGTGGTAGCCGTGCCGGGCGGGGCGGTGGAGCAGGCGCACGGCCTCCTGCGTCTCCCAGAGCGGGGAGAGCGCGAAGCGGCAGCGGAGCAGATCGCTCTCGTCGAAGTGCAGATGGAACGGCATGGTGCCCACTCGAGTTTCGGCGTGAGCCGAAAGTCTACGGAAGGGCCGAGTCTCCGAGCCACGCTGCGTCCATGCCGAACGACACCACCCCGGCGGGTACACCCCGCGAAACGCCCGCCGTCGAGGCGCTGTCCCCGGCCCTGTCTCCGGAGCGGAACTCCTCCTCCGACCCGGGCTCCGCCCCGGAGACAGAACCCCGAGTGAAGGGCTACCGCGCGGTCTTCGCCGTACGGGAGTTCCGGGCGGTCTTCGCCGCCCATCTGTTCTCCCTCCTCGGTGTGGTCGTCAGCGAGCTGGCACTCACCGTGCTGGTCTACGACCTCACCGGCTCGCCCCTCCTGTCCGCCCTCACCTTCGCGCTCGGCTTCCTGCCGTACATCGTCGGCGGCACGCTCTTCGCCGGGGTCGCCGACCGGTACCCCGCCCGCCGCGTCCTCGTCACCTGCGACCTGGTCTGCGCCGGCTGCGTCGCCGTGATGGTGCTCCCCGGTACGCCCGTCGCGGGGCTTCTCGCGCTGCGCTGCCTGGTGGCCGCGATCGCGCCCGTCTTCACCGGGACACGGACGGCGGCCCTCACCGACATCCTCGGGGAGGGCGACCTCTACGTCCTCGGCCGCTCACTGCTGCGCCTGGTCTCGCAGAGCGCCGTGCTCGTCGGCTTCGGGGCGGGCGGGCTGCTGCTCACCGCGCTGTCCCCGCGCGGGGCGATCACCGTCACCGTGGTGACGTTCCTCTGCTCGGCGGCGCTGCTGCGCCTCGGCACCCGGGACCGGCCCGCCCGCACGGGAGGGGACGCCGGCGGCACGCTGCTCAAGGAGTCGCTCGCCGGGGCCCGAGCCGTCCTCGGCGACCGCAGGATCCGGGGGCTGCTCCTGCTCTTCTGGGTGCCGGCCTTCTTCGTGGTCGCCCCGGAGGCGCTCGCCGCTCCGTACGCGGCCGAGATCGGTGCCGGCCCGGCCGTCGTCGGACTTCTGATGTGCGCGATGGCCGTCGGCCACATCGGTGCCGAGCTGTACGTGGCGACCGCGCTGGGCCCCCGCTCCCGCTCCCGGATCGTGCTGCCGGCCGCCGCACTGGGGCTGCTGCCCCTCGTGGTGTACGCGTTCCGTCCGGGGGCCGCCCTGACCATGGCCGCCCTCGTCCTGGCCGGGGCCGGCGCGGCGTACATCATCGGGCTCGACCAGTGGTTCGTCGAGGCGGTGCCCGAGCATCTGCGGGGGCGGGCGATGACGCTCCTCACCGCCGGGCTGATGACGTTCCAGGGGCTCGGCATGGCTCTCGCGGGGCTGGCGGCGGAGTTCCTTCCGGTGCACCAGGTGGTCGCGTACTCGGGGGTGGTGGGTACCGCCTGCACACTCCTGCTGGTGGTCGAGGTGCGTAGAACAGGCGTCCGGTACCGAAGTGCGAGACGGTGCTGACCGCCATGTGACCAGTGGGTAAGGTCGTTGCCGTGCCGAAGCCGCTCAGCCTCCCCTTCGATCCCATCGCCCGCGCCGAGGAACTCTGGCACCGGCGCTGGGGGCCGGTGCCCTCCATGGGCGCGATCACGTCGATCATGCGTGCGCAGCAGATCCTGCTCGCCGAGGTGGACGCGGTGGTGAAACCGTACGGGCTGACGTTCGCCCGCTACGAGGCGCTGGTCCTGCTCACCTTCTCCCAGGCCGGCGAGCTGCCGATGTCCAAGATCGGCGAGCGCCTGATGGTGCACCCCACCTCCGTGACGAACACCGTCGACCGGCTGGTGCGCTCGGGGCTGGTCGACAAGCGCCCCAACCCCAACGACGGCCGCGGAACGCTCGCCTCCATCACGGACAAGGGCCGCGAGGTCGTCGAGGCGGCCAGCCAGGACCTGATGGCGATGGACTTCGGGCTCGGGGCGTACGACGACGAGGAGTGCGCCGAGATCTTCGCCATGCTCCGGCCGCTGCGGGTCGCCGCCCAGGACTTCGAGGACAAGTAGGGCCTTTCGTGAGGGGCAGGGCGCCGCAAGATCGCCCCGGCCTCCCGGTTACGCTCGATGTCATGAAACGCAGTGTGCTGACCCGCTACCGGGTGATGGCCTACGTCACCGCCGTGATGCTGTTGATCCTGTGCGTATCCATGATCTTCAAGTACGGCTTCGACACCGGTGAGAGCGTGACACTCGTCGTCTCGCAGGTCCACGGTGTCCTCTACATCATCTACCTGATCTTCGCCTTCGACCTCGGTTCCAAGGCGAAGTGGCCGGTCGGCAAGCTGCTCTGGGTGCTGATCTCCGGAACGATCCCGACCGCCGCGTTCTTCGTCGAGCGCAAGGTGGTCCGGGAGGTCGAGCCGCTGATCGTCGACAGCTCCCCGCAGGCCGTCAAGGCCTGATCCGCACGACCCGAACCGCCCCGCGCGAAGCGCCGGGCGGTTTGCCGTCGACATTTACTAGGACGTCCTAGTAAATTTGATTCCATGGACGCTCATGCGATCGAGGAAGGCCGCCGCCGCTGGCAGGCCCGTTACGACAAGGCCCGCAAGCGCGACGCGGACTTCACCACGCTCTCCGGTGACCCGGTGGAGCCGGTGTACGGGCCGCGCCCCGGCGACACGTACGAGGGCTTCGAGCGGATCGGCTGGCCCGGCGAGTACCCCTTCACCCGGGGACTCCACCCCACCGGCTACCGGGGCCGCACCTGGACCATCCGCCAGTTCGCCGGCTTCGGCAACGCCCAGCAGACCAACGAGCGGTACAAGTCCATCCTGGCCAACGGCGGCGGCGGGCTCAGCGTCGCCTTCGACATGCCGACCCTGATGGGCCGCGACTCCGACGACCCCCGTGCGCTCGGCGAGGTCGGCCACTGCGGCGTCGCCATCGACTCCGCCGCCGACATGGAGGTCCTGTTCCAGGACATCCCGCTGGGCGACGTCACCACCTCGATGACGATCAGCGGTCCCGCCGTCCCCGTCTTCTGCATGTACCTGGTCGCCGCGGAGCGTCAGGGCGTCGACCCGGCCGTGCTCAACGGCACGCTCCAGACCGACATCTTCAAGGAGTACATCGCGCAGAAGGAGTGGCTCTTCCAGCCCGAGCCGCATCTGCGCCTCATCGGCGACCTGATGGAGCACTGCGCCCGCGACATCCCCGACTACAAGCCGCTGTCGGTCTCCGGCTACCACATCCGCGAGGCCGGGGCCACGGCCGCACAGGAGCTCGCGTACACCCTGGCCGACGGCTTCGGCTATGTGGAGCTCGGTCTCTCCCGGGGCCTCGACGTCGACACCTTCGCTCCCGGGCTCTCCTTCTTCTTCGACGCGCACCTCGACTTCTTCGAGGAGATCGCCAAGTTCCGCGCCGCCCGCCGGATCTGGGCCCGCTGGATGAAGGAGACGTACGGCGCGAAGACCGACAAGGCGCAGTGGCTCCGCTTCCACACCCAGACCGCCGGTGTCTCGCTCACCGCCCAGCAGCCGTACAACAACGTCGTACGCACCGCCGTGGAGGCGCTGTCCGCCGTCCTGGGCGGCACCAACTCCCTGCACACCAACGCCCTGGACGAGACGCTCGCCCTGCCCTCCGAGCAGGCGGCCGAGATCGCGCTGCGCACCCAGCAGGTGCTCATGGAGGAGACCGGGGTCGCCAACGTCGCCGACCCACTGGGCGGGTCGTGGTACGTCGAGCAGCTCACCGACCGCATCGAGGCCGACGCCGAGAAGATCTTCGAGCAGATCAGGGAGCGCGGCACCCGGGCGCACCCGGAGGGCCGGCACCCCATCGGACCGATGACCTCCGGAATCCTGCGTGGCATCGAGGACGGCTGGTTCACCGGCGAGACGGCCGAATCCGCCTTCCGTTACCAGCAGTCGCTGGAGAAGGGCGAGAAGCGGGTCGTCGGCGTCAACGTCCACCACGGGTCCGTCACCGGCGACCTGGAGATCCTGCGCGTCAGCCACGAGGTCGAACGGGATCAGGTGCGCGAGCTCGCCGGGCGCAAGGAGGGCCGCGAGGAGGCGAAGGTCCGTGGCGCGCTGGACGCGGTGCTGGCCGCCGCACGCGACGGCTCGAACATGATCGCGCCGATGCTGGAGGCCGCACGGGCCGAGGCGACCCTCGGCGAGATCTGCGGGGTGCTGCGCGACGAGTGGGGCGTCTACACGGAGCCGCCAGGCTTCTGACGCGCGGTCAGTCCTCCCGCGTGGCCGCCGCTCCCAGCCCCGAGAGCAGCAGCAGGGTGAAGCGCTGGGCCCAGTCGGTGTCGACGGGCTCGGCGCTCACCAGTGCGCGGTGCACCACGGCGCCGGCGATCACGTCGAAGATCAGGTCGGCGGTGCGGGCCGCCACCACCGCGTCCGGCTCGACGGGCAGTTCGCCGCGCCGCTGCGCACGCTCCCGGCCCTGGAGGACGAGGTGCTTCTGCCGGGTCACGATCGAATCGCGTATACGGTCCCGCAGCGCCTCGTCCCGCGTCGACTCGGCGACCACCGCCATCAGCGCCGTCTTGGTCTCCGGCCGTTCCAGCAGTGCCGCGAACTGGAGGACCACGGCCTCCACGTCGGCCGCGAGGCTGCCGAGGTCGGGCAGCTCCAGTTCGTCGAAGAGGACGGCGACCGCGTCGACCACCAGCTCGTTCTTGCCTGCCCAGCGGCGGTAGAGAGTCGTCTTGGCGACCCCTGCCCGCGTCGCCACATCGCCCATCGTCAGCTTCGACCAGCCGAGGTCGACCAGCGACGCACGGGTCGCCTCGAGGATCGCGGCATCGGCTTCGGGGCTGCGGGGTCGTCCGGAACGCGCGGGTCCGGTTGGGCTGCGGCTCAGCATGCGGCGACCATACCGGCCAGTAAGTAGTACTGACCGGCCCGGGAGCCCGTGAGACAGATCACCGGGCGCTCTTGCCTCGGAGGGGGTCCTGCCAGTTACGCTACGACCCGTAGCGTAAAAAGCGACGGTCCGTCCGTCGTGGCGCCACGACCGATCGACAACCACAGGCACCGGGTGGGGACCCGGCGCCGAACACGGGGTTTTTCAGGGCCCCGGGACCGTTTCCGTCCGCCCGTCGCGCACACCGGCGCGGCTGTGGACGGAACCGGTTCGCGGATCGCTTTCCGGATCAGCGCGCGCAGGGGGGAGGATGTACGTATGCAGCCTAGGAACATGTCCATGAGCGGCGTCGTCGACCTCGCCGCTGTGAAGGCGGCCGGCGACGCCAAGGCGAAGGCGGAGCAGGCCCGCGCGGAGTCCGCCCGGCAGGGGGGCGGCGGTGCCGTGACCCCCGCCTCGCTGGTGATCGACGTCGACGAGGCGGGTTTCGAGACCGACGTCCTCCAGCGCTCCACCGAAGTCCCTGTCGTGATCGACTTCTGGGCCGAGTGGTGCGAGCCGTGCAAGCAGCTCGGCCCGCTCCTGGAGCGCCTCGCCGTCGAGTACAACGGCCGCTTCGTGCTGGCCAAGGTGGATGTCGACGCCAACCAGATGCTGATGCAGCAGTTCGGGATCCAGGGCATCCCGGCGGTCTTCGCCGTGGTGGCCGGACAGGCCCTCCCGCTCTTCCAGGGCGCGGCCCCCGAGAGCCAGATCCGCCAGACGCTGGACCAGCTGATCCAGGTCGGCGAGGAGCGGTTCGGTCTGACCGGGATCGCCGTCGACCCGGACGCCGGAGCGGGTGGCGAGGAGAGCGCGCCCGCAGAGGTGCCCGCCGGGCCGTACGACGCGCAGCTGGAAGCCGCCGCGCAGGCGCTGGACGCCAACGACTTCGACGGCTCGGTCCAGGCGTACAGGAGCGTCCTGGCCGACGACCCGGTCAACACCGAGGCGAAGCTGGGTCTCGCCCAGGCCGAACTGCTGGGCCGCGTCGCGGGCATGGATCCGCAGCAGGTCCGCAAGGAGGCCGCGGAGAACCCGGACCGGCCGGCGGCGCAGATGGCCGCCGCGGACCTGGACCTCGTGGGCGGGCACGTGGAGGACGCCTTCGGCCGGCTCGTCGAGACGGTCCGCCGTAATTTCGGCGACGACCGCGACGCCGTACGGGTGCGGCTCCTGGAGCTCTTCGAGGTCATCGGCCCCGACGATCCCCGGGTCAACGCCGCGCGGACAGCGCTGGCGCGCGTCTTGTTCTGATGTGACAACACGGCCGTGGAGCCCTTCGGGCACCACGGCCGTTTTCGCGGGTGAACGACAACGGACACACCCGCTTTACCAAAACTTGATAAAAGTACGCACTGTTACTCGCAGTAAACCGCCTCCAGCGGTCTGTCCGGTTTCGGGATGTAATCCCGCTGTTCGCCCGTCACCCTGGTGCCACCCTGTGTGGCCGGGTGGTATCGCCCTGTCGTGTACTGGTTATCGGGTCGTTACTAGTCAGTAACGACCCCCCTTGTGTCCGGGCCGCGAATGCACCACGATCGGCCACGCTCGGTCCAATACCCCCCAGCCCGACGGCCAGTCGGCGCAGGAGGGTCTTTTGGGTCCCCACCGGGTGGTCGGCGGCAGTGGCGCCGATCGCGGACAGGGGGGTTCCTGCCCCTGGGCAGGGCCTGTCCGAACCGGTTGCGCAGACGCGCGGCCAGTGGTTGTCGCTCGGGGGTGATCGCCGGTGATTCGGATGCGGTACGCGCCTCCGGTCCGGGCGCTCTCCTTCCCGAGGACGTAGCACTTCTCCCATCCCAGGGCGGGCACCATGCCCGTACCGGAGATGTACGTCCGAGAAGGAGGAAATTTATGAGTTCGCAGGTTCGCGGTGGTACCAGATGGAAGCGTTTCGCTCTGGTCATGGTGCCGAGCGTCGTCGCGACCGCAGCGGTCGGCGTCGGCCTGGCGCAGGGTGCGCTTGCCGCGTCGTTCAGCGTCTCCGGCCAGAGCTTCAAGGTCAGCACCGACAAGCTCGTCGGTGAGAACTTCGTCCAGTACGGCAGCGTCGCTGTCGGCAAGGACATGAAGGGCAACGACGCGGCGCACCCGGTGGCCGTGTCGGGCTTCAGCAAGGCCACGATCACCAACATGTGCCAGTCGGTGGTCACGCCTGATCTTCCGTTCGGTCTCGGCAGCGTCAGCCTGCAGCTGAACGCGGGTACCGACCCGAAGAACCCCGTCGAGGCGACCAACCTGTACCTCGACGTCGCACAGCTCGACGCGGACGCGTACTTCGAGAACATCGACATCGGCGTCGCCGCCGGTTCGGTGGGCAAGCCGGGTATCCAGTCCGGCACAGAGAAGGCTGTCAACCCGAACGGCTTCTCGCAGCGAGCCGAGAAGGCCACGCTGTCCAACGTGGAGCAGACGGCGTGGGCAACCACCGCCGGCACCTTCAAGCTCAGCAACCTGAGCCTGAAGCTGCACAAGGGCGTCAAGGAGTGCTTCTAGCACTCGCCCGGGGCGGCCGGAGTGTTCCGTGAGGACCTCCGGCTGCCCACCCCTTCTCTTCTCACAGCAGTACCGGTTCCAGGGAGCTGTTTTCCATGAGCCCCGAGTCCACAGGGCAGAACGAGCACTACCTCACCGTCTACCGGCGGGGATTCCGCACCTGGCGGGGTAACCGGCCGTTCTGGGCGGGTCTGTTCACCATCCTGGGTGGTCTACCCATCGCGTACTTCCCGTACGCCAACATGCACCTCGGCAACATGACGATCGCGATGTCCACCACTGCGGGTGCGGGGTCGCTGATCATCGGAATCCTGCTGATCACGCTGGGTTTCACGATGTGGTTCCACCACATCGTGCGGGTGTTCGCAGGCGTCGCCGCGATCCTGCTCGCGCTGATCTCCATACCGGTCGCCAACATAGGCGGCTTCATCATCGGCTTCCTGTTCTCCCTTCTTGGCGGAGCGCTCTCGATCGCCTGGGCGCCGGCCGAGGCGAAGGGTGTCCCGGCCTCCGAGGGCTCGGAGGCGCAGATGTCCAGGGGCGACGCCCCCGAGGCGCCTGAGTACCGCCAGGAGCCGCACGGCACGGCTGAGGCTCCGCGGAGGCCGATGCTGTTCAAGGCGGCGGCGGAGGCCGACGGTGGGAGGCATCGTGCGGGGTGACGACAGGCAGATGAACGACTTCGGTCCGGAGGACCTTCCGGAGCGGAGCGGGCCCCGCCACGCGGCGCCCAGGAAGTCACTCCTGACGAAGCTGCACATGCCCGCAGGCAAGAAGGCGTTCGCGCTCGCCGCGATGCCGACGGCCGTCTTCGTGGGCATGGGGCTCACCCCCAAGCTGGCCATGGCCGACGACAGCTCGGACATACCCTTCGCACCCGGACCCTGCGTCACCCGCTCCGACGAGCCGTCCGAGTCGGAGAAACCGGAGACGGAGCCGACCCCGAGCGCCTCGCCGTCCGACGACGCCGGGAAGGACGACGCGGGCAAGGACGACGCGGGCAAGGATGACGCGGGCAAGGACGACGCCGGCAAGGACGACGCGACCGCGACGCCGACCCCCTCCGCGAGTGCGGGTGCGTCCGAGGACGAGAAGTCCACGGAGGCCTCCGCGGACAAGGCCGCCACCTCGGCCACCCCCACGCCCACGCAGTCGAAGAACCCCCTCGACCCGCTGGGTGTCGGCGACGCGCTCAAGGACCTCTTCGACGGACCGGACAAGGAGACGGCCGAGCCGTCCCCCAGCGCCACCACAGAGGCCCCGAAGCCGACGGAGAGCGCCACCACGAAGCCCGTCGAGAAGGCCACGGACGCGGTGAAGGGCACGGTCGACAAGACCACCGACGCCATCCGTGACGCGGCGGAGAAGGCGGGCGAGGACGTCGAGGAGCTCGACGACGACGTCAAGGGCCTCGATCCGGTGAAGGACGAGGACATCCCGGACGGCGCCAAGGAGCGCTTCCCCTGCCCGACCGCCGATCCCGAGGCGCTCGCCGCGGCCGACCTGGAGCAGGGCCTCCCGCTGCTCCCGGACGACCCGTGGACGCTGGAGACCTCGAAGCTCACGCTCACCGGGCTCGACTACGCGGGCATCGTCGAGGTGAAGACGTACAACGGCAGCGTCAAGAAGGTCCTGAAGTTCACCGCCGACACCATCGACATCAAGGACCTGCACCAGCTGACGAAGGGTCCGGGCGGCACCACCGGCCACGTCAAGGCGGAGGAGGGGTCCACCTCCACCATCCGCAACGGCCAGGTGACGATGTACACCGAGAGCCTGAAGGGCAACCTCTTCGGCCTCATCCCCGTCACCTTCAGCCCGGAGACCCCGCCGCCGCTGAACGTGCCCTTCGCCTTCTTCACCAACGCCACGGTGACCCAGGCCGGCCAGTTCGGCGGCTCGCTCAAGGTCCCCGGACTGCAGAACTACTTCACCGGCGGCAACAGCTAGTCAGGGACCCTTCCGGGAGCCGCACAACGACCGTGGCCCACACCCCCGTTCTCACGGGGGTGCGGGCCACGGTCGTCGGTGGCGTACGGCGCGTCAGGCGTGCTCGCCGCTCAGGTGGTGGACCCGGACCATGTTGGTGGTGCCGGGGACGCCGGGAGGCGAGCCGGCCGTGATGACCATCGTGTCGCCGTCGCTGTAGCGGTTCAGCTTCAGCAGCTCCGCGTCCACCAGGTCGACCATGGCGTCCGTGTTGTCCACGTGCGGGACTACGTAGGACTCGACACCCCAGCTCAGCGCGAGCTGGTTGCGGGTCGACTCCTCCGTGGTGAAGGCGAGGATCGGCTGCGCCGTGCGGTAGCGGGAGAGACGGCGGGCGGTGTCACCGGACTTGGTGAAGGCCACCAGCGCCTTGCCGTCCAGGAAGTCCGCGATCTCGCAGGCCGCGCGCGCCACGGAACCGCCCTGGGTACGGGGCTTCTTGCCCGGCACCAGCGGCTGGAGGCCCTTGGACAGGAGCTCCTCCTCGGCGGCGACGACGATCTTCGACATCGTCTTGACCGTCTCGATCGGGTACGCCCCGACCGAGGACTCCGCCGACAGCATGACCGCGTCCGCGCCGTCCAGGATCGCGTTGGCGACGTCGGACGCCTCGGCGCGGGTCGGCCGCGAGTTGGTGATCATCGACTCCATCATCTGGGTCGCCACGATCACCGGCTTGGCGTTGCGGCGGCACAGCTCGATGAGGCGCTTCTGCACCATCGGGACCTTCTCGAGCGGGTACTCGACGGCGAGGTCGCCGCGGGCGACCATCACGGCGTCGAAGGCGGCGACGACGCCCTCCATGTGCTCGACGGCCTGCGGCTTCTCGACCTTGGCGATGACGGGGACCCGACGGCCCTCCTCGTCCATCACCTTGTGCACGTCCTTGACGTCCTCGGCGTCCCGGACGAAGGACAGCGCGACCATGTCGCAGCCCATCCGCAGGGCGAACCGCAGGTCCTCGACGTCCTTCTCGGACAGCGCGGGGACGTTGACCGCCGCACCGGGGAGGTTGATCCCCTTGTGGTCCGAGATGACACCGCCCTCGATGACGATGGTGGTGACCCGGGGGCCGTCGACCGAGACCACCTTCAGCTCGACGTTGCCGTCGTTGATCAGGATCGGGTCACCCTTGGTGACGTCGCCGGGCAGCCCCTTGTAGGTGGTGCCGCAGATGGACTTGTCGCCGGCGACGTCCTCCGAGGTGATGACGAACTCGTCCCCGCGGACCAGCTCGACAGGACCCTCGGCGAACTTCCCGAGGCGGATCTTGGGGCCCTGGAGGTCGGCGAGCACGCCGACCGCACGGCCGGACTCGGCGGCGGCCTTGCGGACGCGGTCGTAACGGCCTTGGTGCTCCTCGTGGGATCCGTGACTGAAGTTGAAACGGGCCACGCTCATGCCGGCCTCGATCAGAGCGACGAGCTGCTCATGGGAGTCGACGGCGGGACCGAGGGTGCAGACGATTTTGGAACGGCGCATGAGGCGGATCCTATCGGTTTGTTTCACTGCGGAATATTCCGTCTGGTGGAAGATACAAAGGGGCGCGGCCCCGCTCAGTTGTGGACCAGATCGAAGGTCTGGCCGGCGATCTCCAGCTCCTCGTCCGTAGGCACGACGGCGACCGCCACCCGGGCGCCGTCGGGCGAGACCAGCCGCGGTTCGCCGGACCGTACGGCGTTGCGGCCGGCGTCCACGGCCAGGCCGAAACCCTCGAGTCCCGCGAGCGCAGCCTCCCGCACCGGGGCCGAGTTCTCCCCGACCCCCGCCGTGAACACCACGGCGTCCACCCGGCCGAGGACCGCCGAATAGGCGCCGATGTACTTCTTCAGCCGGTGGATGTAGATGTCGAACGCGAGCGCGGCACGCTCGTCGCCCTCGTCCACCCGGCGCCGGATCTCCCGCATGTCGTTGTCGCCGCAGAGGCCGACCAGGCCGCTCTTCTTGTTCAGCAGGACGTCGATCTCGTCCGCCGACATCCCCGCCACCCGCTTCAGGTGGAAGGTGACGGCCGGATCGATGTCCCCGGAACGCGTACCCATGACCAGCCCCTCCAAGGGGGTCAGTCCCATCGAGGTCTCCACACACCGGCCGCCCGCCACCGCTGAGGCCGAGGCGCCGTTCCCCAGGTGGAGCACGATCATGTTCACGTCGGCCACAGGGCGGCCCAGCAGCTCGGCCGTCCTGCGTGAGACGTACGCGTGCGAGGTGCCGTGGAAGCCGTAGCGGCGGATCCGGTGCGCGTCGGCGGTCTCGACGTCGATCGCGTACCGCGCCGCGTACTCCGGGATCGTCGTGTGGAACGCCGTGTCGAAGACCGCGACCTGCGGCAGGTCCGGGCGCAGCGCCTGCGCCGTACGGATCCCGGTGATGTTCGCCGGGTTGTGCAGCGGGGCGACGGGGACGAGCCGCTCGATCTCCTTCAGCACCTCGTCGGTGATCACGGTGGGCTCGCTGAACTTCAGCCCGCCGTGCACCACCCGGTGGCCGATCGCCGCCAGTTCGGGGGAGTCCAGCCCGAGCCCGTCGGCCGCCAGCTCGTCGGCCGCGGCCTTCAGGGCCTCGGAGTGGTCGGCGATCCTGCCGGTGCGCTCGCGGGGCTCCCCGCCCTTCAGCGGTGTGTGCACCAGCCGGGAGGAGGACTCACCGATCCGCTCGACGAGGCCGGTGGCCAGCCTTGAGCGGTCGCGCATGTCCAGCAGCTGGTACTTCACCGACGAGGAGCCGGAATTCAGTACGAGTACGCGGTGCGCGTCATTCATGGAGCGGAAACCTTCGCTGGTCGGGTCGGTGGTCATCGCGTCATTCCTCGCCCTGGGCCTGGATCGCGGTGATGGCCACCGTGTTGACGATGTCCTGGACCAGCGCGCCGCGGGAGAGGTCGTTGACCGGCTTGCGCAGCCCCTGGAGGACCGGGCCGACCGCGACCGCGCCCGCCGAACGCTGGACCGCCTTGTAGGTGTTGTTGCCGGTGTTGAGGTCCGGGAAGATCAGCACGGTCGCGCGGCCCGCCACCTCCGACGCCGGCAGCTTGGTCGCGGCGACGGTCGGCTCGACGGCCGCGTCGTACTGGATCGGGCCCTCGATCCTCAGGTCCGGCCGTGAGGCGCGTACCCGCTCCGTGGCCTCCCGCACCTTGTCGACGTCAGCACCCGAACCCGAGGTGCCCGTCGAGTACGAGAGCATCGCGATCCTGGGGTCCACACCGAAGCGGGCGGCGGTGACCGCCGACTGCACCGCGATGTCCGCGAGCTGTTCCGCGTCCGGGTCCGGGTTGACCGCGCAGTCGCCGTAGACCAGGACCTTGTCCGCGAGGCACATGAAGAAGACCGAGGAGACGATCGAGGCGTCCGGCTTGGTCTTGATGATCTCGAAGGCCGGCCGGATGGTCGCCGCAGTGGAGTGCACCGAGCCGGAGACCATGCCGTCGGCCAGGCCCTCCTGGACCATCAGCGTGCCGAAGTAGTTGACGTCCGAGACGACGTCGTACGCCAGCTCCACCGTCACCCCGCGGTGCGCCCGCAGCACGGCGTACCGCTCGGCGAAGCTCTGGCGCAGTTCGGAGGTCTGCGGATCGACGAGCTGCGTCTCCGCGAGGTCGATACCCAGGTCGGCGGCCTTCTTGCGGATGACGTCGGTGTCCCCGAGGAGGGTCAGGTCGCAGACGTCGCGGCGCAGCAGCACGTCCGCGGCGCGCAGGACGCGCTCCTCGGTGCCCTCGGGCAGGACGACCCGGCGCCGGGCCGAGCGTGCCTGCTCCAGCAGCTCGTGCTCGAACATCATCGGGGTGACCCGGCCGCTGCGGGCCACCGAGATCCGCTCCAGCAGCGCGCCGGTGTCCACGTGGCGCTCGAAGAGGCCGAGGGCGGTCTCTGCCTTGCGGGGCGTCGCCGCGTTCAACTTTCCTTCCAGGGCGAAGAGTTCACCCGCGGTGGGGAAGGACCCGCCGGCCACCGCGATGACCGGGGTGCCCGGTGCGAGGCGGGCCGCCAGCCGGAGGATCTCCTCGCCGGGGCGCTCGTTCAGGGTCAGCAGCAGGCCCGCGATGGGCGGCGTGCCGGCGCTGTGCGCGGCGAGCGAGCCGATGACCAGGTCCGCGCGGTCGCCGGGGGTCACGACCATGCAGCCGGGGGTCAGGGCCTTGAGGAGGTTCGGCAGCATGGCGCCGCCGAACACGAAGTCCAGCGCGTCCCGGGCCAGGCCCGAGTCGTCGCCGAGCAGAACCGTTCCGTCGAGGGCGGTGGTGATCTGGGCGACGGTGGGCGCGGAGAGCGCCGGATCGTCGGGCAGCACGGAACAGGGGACCGGGAGCTGCGCCTTCAGCCGCTCGGCGATGTCCGTACGGTCCCCGGACGCCACCCTGTTCACGATCATCGCCAGGACGTCGCAGCCGAGGCCGGCGTACGCCCGGTAGGCGTTGCGCGTCTCGGCCCGTACGGACTCGGCGTCCTGGTCCTTGCCGCCGACCACCGCGATCACCGAGGCGCCGAACTCGTTGGCGAGCCTCGCGTTCAGGGCCAGCTCGTCGGGGAGCTGGGTGGCGGCGAAGTCGCTGCCGAGGACCAGCACCACCTCGTAGTCTCGGGCCACCCGGTGGAAACGCTCGACGAGCAGGGAGACCAGTTCGTCCGTCCCCTTCTCGGCCTGGACGGCGGCGGCCTCCTGGTAGTCCAGCCCGAAGACCGTCTCCGCGCTCTGCGAGAGCCGGTAGCGGGCCCGCAGCAGCTCGAACAGCCGGTCGGGTCCGTCATGGACGAGCGGCCGGAAGACACCGACCCGGTCGACCTGACGCGTCAGTAGCTCCATGACTCCCAGATCGACGACCTGGCGGCCGTCTCCCCGGTCGATCCCGGTCACGTACACACTGCGCGCCACGCGTGGTCTCCCGTCCTGTTTGGCTGGCATTGTCCCTTTGACGATACCTACCGGGGCAGGTGAGCCGCCCGCCGGGCAGGGTGCCCGGGGCGGGCCGCCACCGGGCCCGTACCGTCCTTGCGACGCGGTCGGAAGCGCGGGGGCCCGGCTCGGCGTGGGACAATCGTCGTGGCTCACGGTACGGGGGTTTCACGACGGTCCCCGGAATGCATGGCACTAGCGAGCAGGAGACAGAGCAGGATGCGCATCGGAATTCTCACCGCAGGCGGCGACTGCCCAGGCCTGAACGCTGTGATCCGGTCGGTCGTGCACCGCGCCGTGGTGGGCCACGGCGACGAGGTCATCGGCTTCGAGGACGGCTTCAAGGGGCTGCTCGACGGCCACTTCCGGCCCCTCGACCTCAACGCGGTCAGCGGCATCCTGGCCCGCGGCGGCACGATCCTCGGCTCGGCGCGGCTGGAGCGCGACCGGCTGCGCGAGGCCGCCGAGAACTGCGCGGAACTCTCCCTCCGTTACGGCATCGACGCGCTCATCCCGATCGGCGGCGAGGGCACGCTCACCGCGGCCCGCATGCTGTCCGACGCCGGGATGCCCGTCGTCGGCGTCCCGAAGACCATCGACAACGACATCTCCGCCACCGACCGGACCTTCGGCTTCGACACCGCCGTCGGCGTCGCCACCGAGGCCATAGACCGGCTCAAGACCACCGCCGAATCGCACCAGCGGGTCATGGTCGTCGAGGTCATGGGCCGCCACGCGGGCTGGATCGCGCTGGAGTCCGGCATGGCCGGCGGTGCCCACGGCATCTGCCTGCCGGAGCGGCCCTTCCAGGTCGACGACCTGGTCAAGATGGTCGAGGAACGCTTCGCACGCGGCAAGAAGTTCGCCGTCATCTGCGTCGCGGAGGGAGCCCACCCGGCCGAGGGCTCCATGTCGTACGCCAAGGGTGAGATCGACCAGTTCGGCCACGAGCGCTTCAAGGGCATCGGCAACCGCCTCGCCGCCGAGCTGGAGCTGCGCCTCGGCAAGGAGGCCAGGCCGGTCATTCTCGGCCATGTGCAGCGCGGCGGCACGCCGACCGCGTACGACCGGGTGCTCGCGACCCGCTTCGGGTGGAACGCCGTGGAGGCCGTGCACCGCGGCGACTTCGGCCGGATGACGGCGCTGCGCGGGACCGAGATCGTGATGGCCCCGCTCGCGGACGCCGTGACCCGGCTGAAGACCGTCCCCAGCGACCGGATGTACGAGGCCGAGTCGGTCTTCTGACGCTCCGCGCGCCCCGGCCGGACCGCTCCGGACGGCCGGGGTCGTTCCCGCGTACGCCGGCTCAGATGCCCGCCGTCCGCCAGAACTCCTCGACCACCCGGTCCAGGAACTCCCGCCCCTCCTCGCCCGCCGTCCCGGCCCGGTCCCGGCCCGTGGTGTTCCAGCTCAGCGTCGACACCATCAGCGACTGGTAGTCGGCGTGCAACTGCTCCAGCACGTTCTGGACCAGGATCCGGTCCAGCGGTACGAGCTTGTCCACCGGTCGTACGTACGCCTGCCAGCGTGTCGTGACCGCCCTGGTCAGCAGGTCCGCCAGCTCCTCGTTCCGGCCGGTCGCCGTCAGGAACTGCGCCGCCGACATGTCCAGCGCGTCGCAGAGCGCCATGGCCTGGCGCTCGTTGCCGCGCCAGCGGCCCGTCTCCTCGATCCGCTGATACGTGGCGGCCGTCATCCCGAGCGCCCGGGCCAGGTCGTCCACCGCGACGTCCCGGGCCAGCCGGTGCTCGCGCAAGGTGCTCGCGGCGGCCAGCAGTTCGCCCGGCGCGCACCACAGCACACCGGCCAGTGCCATCAGTTCGCGTTCGCCCGGCAGCGCCGTACCGCGTTCCCAGGCCATCACGGTCTCGGCGGTGATCCGAAGTCCGTACTGGGCGCCGAGCCCGTACGCAACATGTCCGGGAGCCATTCCCAGCGCCTCGCGCAGGCGGCGCGCGGCGGGGGCGTTGAAGGGCGGGGTGGGGTGCACCGCCCCACCGTAGAAGGCCGGGAACAGCCTGGCTACAGGCTGTTCCTATCAGTTCACCCTTCGTATGATCCTCCTAGGGTGCCCCCGGGGGGTGGGCCGGACCATCAGCGGGTTTCAGCCACCCAGTGGTAGTGCAGCTCGGGCCGGCCGACCTGACCGTAGCTCGGCCGCCGCACGGCGCGGCCCACCGTCACCAGATGCTCCAGATAGCGGCGGGCGGTGATCCGGGAGATTCCCAGCTCTTCCGCGGCGGCCGCCGCGGTCACCCCCTCCGGCGCCTCCCGCAGGGCCCGCGTCACCGCGCCCAGCGTCGGGCCGCTCAGCCCCTTGGGCAGCGTGGCCGGGTCCGAGACCCGCAGCGCGCCCAGCGCCCGGTCCACCTCCTCCTGGCCGCTCGCCTCACCGGCCGCCGCACGGAACTCGGCGTACCGGACGAGCCGGTCCCGGAGCGTGGGATACGTGAACGGCTTCAGCACGTACTGCACGACACCGAGCGACACGCCTTCCCGCACCACCGCCAGATCGCGCGCCGACGTCACCGCGATGACATCCGCGCCGTGTCCCGCCGCCCGCAGCGAGCGCAGCAGCTGAAGACCGTGCCCGTCGGGCAGATAGAGATCGAGCAGCAGCAGGTCCACCTCCGTCCGGTCCAGCGCCCGGACGGCCTCGGCGCGGGAGTGGGCGACGGCGGCGACCTCGAAACCCGGCACCCGGCCCACGTACAGCTGATGGGCGTCCGCGGCCACCGGATCGTCCTCCACGACCAGCACCCGGATCACGGGGCCACCACCTCCGTCAGCGCCGTACGGCCGGCGAGCGGCAGCCGCACCGTGAACTCCGCGCCGCCGCCCTCCGCCCGGTCCAGCGCCACCGTCCCGCCGTTGCGGTGGACCGCCTGCCGGACGAGCGCCAGGCCCAGGCCCCGGCCCGTGCCGTGTGTCGTCCAGCCGCGCCGGAACACCTCGTCCGCGTCGTCCGGGCCGATCCCGGCGCCGGTGTCCGCCACCCGCAGCAGCAGCTCACCGGAGTCCGTCCGCGCGGTCACCGTGACCAGGGCCCGGGTCGCGGTGCGCTGCGCGGGGACGGGGCCGCCGGCGCCCGTCGCCGCCTCCGACGCGGCGTCCACCGCGTTGTCGATCAGATTGCCGAGGATCGTCACCAGATCCCGCGGCGCCAGTGAGCGCGGCAGAGCCCCGTCGTCGATCAGGCTGTCCTCTGCGAGCACCAGCTCCACACCACGCTCGTTGGCCTGCGCCGCCTTGCCGAGCAGCAGAGCGGCGAGCACCGGCTCGGCGACCGCGCCCACGACCCGGTCGGTGAGGACCTGCGCCAGCTCCAGCTCCGCCGTCGCGAAGTCCACCGCCTCCTCGACCCGGCCCAGCTCGATCAGCGACACCACGGTGTGCAGCCGGTTCGCCGCCTCGTGCGCCTGCGAGCGCAGCGCCTGGGTGAAGCCGCGCTCCGAGTCGAGCTCGCCCGACAGCGCCTGCAGCTCCGTGTGGTCCCGCAGCGTCACGACCGTCCCGCGCCGCTCGCCGCCGACCACCGGGCTGGTGTTGACGACGATCACCCGCTCCGCCGTCAGGTGGACCTCGTCCACCCGCGGCTCGGACGCCAGGAGCGCCCCGGTCAGTGGCACCGGCAGCGCCAGCTCGTCGACCCTGCGGCCGACCGATCCCGGCGCCAGCCCCAGCAGCTCGCGGCCCGCGTCGTTGATCAGGGCGACCCGGCGCTGCCCGTCCAGCATGAGCAGCCCCTCGCGCACCGCGTGCAGCGTGGCCTCGTGGTACGTGTGCATCCGGCTCAGCTCCCGGGCGTTCATCCCGTGCGTGTGCCGCCGCAGCCGGGCGTTGATCACGTACGTCCCGAGCGCGCCCAGCGCCAGGGCGGCCCCCGCAGCCGTCCCCAGGGCCCCGAGTTGCTCGCGCACCTGCGTGGAGACCCGCTCGACGGTGATGCCCGCGCTGACCAGGCCGACGATCCTGTCACCGTCCCGGACAGGCGTGACGACCCGTATCGAGGGCCCCAGCGTGCCGGTGTACGTCTCCTCGAACGTCTCGCCGAGCAGGGCGCGCTCGGTGTGCCCGATGAAGCGCCTGCCGATCTGGGTGGGGTCGGGGTGGGTCCAGCGGACCCCCTCCGGATCCATGATCGTGACGAACGCGATCCCGGTGTCCTCGCGGACCCGCTCCGCGTAGGGCTGGAGTACGGCGGACGGGTCGGGGGTACGGATGGCCTCCCGCACCGATGGCGATTCGGCCATGGCGAGGGCCGCTGCCCGCACCTGGCGGGCCGCGGTCTCCTCCGCCTGGGACCGGCCCGAGGCGTACGCGAAGAACGCGCACCCGGCCACGACCGCGGCCACGAGCAGGGCCTGCATCGCGAACAGCTGGCCGGCCAGGCTGCGGGGGAGGGTACGGGGCAGGCGCATGCCTCACAGTCTGCCTGGCGGGGACCGCGGGCCCAAGGTGGCCGATAAGCGTCCGTGAACGATATGAACGTAAGGGTGACGGCCGTCACAGGGGCGTGAATAGTCACCGGGGCCCCCAGGGACGGGGAGCCGCCGCACACCCGAGGAGACCCCCGTGGCAGAGAAAGCCGCACGACGGGACCGCACCCACTATCTCTACATCGCCGTGATCGCCGCCGTGGTGCTGGGCATCACGGTGGGCCTCGTGGTTCCCGATTTCGCCGTGGAGCTCAAGCCGATCGGCACAGGCTTCGTCAACCTCATCAAGATGATGATCTCGCCGATCATCTTCTGCACGATCGTGCTCGGGGTCGGCTCCGTACGGAAGGCCGCCAAGGTCGGCGCCGTCGGCGGTCTGGCCCTCGGGTACTTCCTGGTGATGTCGACCGTCGCCCTGGCCATCGGCCTGGTCGTCGGCAACCTCCTGGAGCCCGGGTCCAGCCTCCACCTCACCGAGGCGGCCCGCGCCGCGGGTGAGGCGCAGGCGGGTGAGAGCGAGTCCACCGTGGACTTCCTGCTCGGCATCATCCCCACGACCATGGTGTCGGCCTTCACCGAGGGTGAGGTCCTGCAGACCCTGCTCATCGCCCTGCTCGCGGGCTTCGCGCTGCAGGCCATGGGCTCGGCCGGCGAACCCGTCCTGCGGGGCATCGGCCACATCCAGCGCCTCGTCTTCCGCATCCTCGCCATGATCATGTGGGCGGCGCCGGTAGGCGCGTTCGGTGCGATGGCCGCGGTGGTCGGAGAGACCGGCGTCGACGCCCTGAAGTCCCTCGCGATCATCATGGTCGGCTTCTACGTCACCTGCGCGCTCTTCGTCTTCCTGATCCTGGGCGCGATCCTGCGCCTGGTCGCCGGGGTCAACATCTTCTCCCTGCTGAAGTACCTGGGCCGTGAGTTCCTGCTGATCCTCTCCACCTCCTCGTCCGAGTCGGCCCTGCCGCGGCTGATCGCGAAGATGGAGCACATGGGCGTCAGCAAGCCCGTCGTCGGTATCACCGTGCCGACCGGCTACTCGTTCAACCTCGACGGCACCGCGATCTACCTCACGATGGCCTCGCTCTTCATCGCCAACGCGACGGGCGACCCGCTGAGCATCGGTGAGCAGATCTCGCTGCTGGTCTTCATGGTGATCGCGTCGAAGGGCGCGGCGGGCGTCACCGGCGCCGGCCTGGCCACGCTCGCGGGCGGCCTCCAGTCGCACCGTCCCGAACTCGTCGACGGTGTCGGACTGATCGTCGGCATCGACCGCTTCATGAGCGAGGCCCGCGCCCTGACCAACTTCGCCGGCAACGCGGTGGCCACGGTGCTGGTCGGCACCTGGACCAAGGAGATCGACCGGGCCCGGGTGGACGAGGTCCTCTCCGGCGCCCTCCCGTTCGACGAGCAGACGATGACGGACGACGCCCACGGCGGCGAGCCGCACGTGCCGGACGCCCGGGACGGCGGCGAGGAGCAGCCCTCGCTCGCGAAGGTGTGACCGGCGGCTCGTGACGCACGGCCGGAGCGGCCGGTACGGGACCTCCCGTACCGGCCGCTTCCGTCTGCCCGGCCGGCGATGTCCCGTCTCGCATACGGTCGTCACTCACCCGCACCTGCCGACCGCTGGTGCGCCGGGGCGCCCGTACCTCGGCGCAGGCGCTTGCCTTGACGCCGACGTCAAGGCTTACCGTCGCGGTATGCGAATCGGGGAGCTGGCCGAACGCGCCGGAACGACGACACGGACGCTGCGGTACTACGAGTCACGGGGCCTGCTGCACGCACGCCGCGCGGAGAACGGCTACCGCACGTACGACCAGAGCGACCTGCGGCTGATCCAGCAGATCCGGACCCTCCAGGACTTCGGGTTCGACCTGGAGGAGACCCGTCCCTTCGTCGACTGCCTGCGCGCAGGCCACCCGGCGGGCGACGCCTGCCCGGCCTCGCTGGCCGTCTACCGGCGCAAGCTCGGCGAGCTGGACGCGCTCATCGGCCAGCTCCGGTCGGTCCGTACGGAGGTGGGCGCACAGCTGGCCCGCGCCGAACTGGAGGCGTCCGCCGAGGTGCCGGGCGGCCCCGAACCACGATGTGAACTCAACTGGGAGGACAACAGATGATCCACGCGGAAGGTGTCGCCGAGGTGACCGACACGACGTTCGACACGGAGGTCCTGGGAGCCGGCCTGCCGGTCCTGGTCGAATTCACCGCCGACTGGTGCGGGCCCTGCCGCCAGCTCGCCCCGGTACTCAGCGCGATCGCACGGGAGGAGGCCGGCCGGGTCAAGGTCGTCCAGCTCGACGTGGACCACAACCCGGGTGTCACCAGCCGCTACGCGGTGCTGTCGATGCCGACGCTGATGGTCTTCCAGGACGGCGAACCGGTGAAGTCGATGGTGGGCGCCCGCCCGAAGCGCCGCCTGCTCCAGGAGCTGGAGGACGTGCTCCCAGCGGCGGTGTGACGCCGGTCCCGCCGCAGGCGGGGGGCGGTCGATGGGGAGTTACGGACACTCCAGGGCGCTGTTTGTCCCGTTTCCGCTGTCCGTAAATCCCCAACGACCGGCCAGGGAGGGGAGGGGAGGGCTCAGGCGGCCGTCCAGCCTCCGTCCACGGCCAGTGCCGAGCCTGTGGCGAAGGAGGCGCGGTCGCTGCACAGCCACAGGGCCGCCTGGGCGATCTCGACGGGGTTCGCCATGCGCTTCTGCATCTGGCGGGCGACGAAAGCCGTCCCCAACTCGGGATAGGCCTCGACCGCCTGGTCGATCATCTCCGTCCGGGTCGTGCCCACGACGAGCGTGTTGATGCGGATGCCGTGTGCCGCGTACTCCGCAGCCGCGGCCCTGGTCATGCCGAGCACCGCGTGTTTCGCGGCGACGTAGGGCACGGGTGCCCCGGTCGCCCCCACGGCTGCGGTGCTGGACGTGTTGACGATCGCGCCCTGCCCCGCTTCGAGCATCACCGGGATCTGGGAACGCAGGCAGTTCCAGGTGCCGTTGACGTTGACGGCCATCGAGCGGTCGAAGACCGTCTGGTCGAGCTCATGCATCGGGGACAGGTCGTCACCGGCGAAGCCCGCGTTGTTGAAGGCCGCGTCCAGGGAGCCGAAGTGCTCGCAGGCGGCGTCCACGGCGCGCTGTACGTCCTGGGCGATCGAGACATCGCCGGCGCTGATCGCGGCGCGTCCGCCCGAGTCGTCTATCTCCAGGGCCAGTTGCTTCAACACGTCCTCGCGGCGGGCCATCAGGAGAACCGCCGCCCCCTCGGCGGCGAAGAGACGAGCGGCGGCTTCCCCGATACCGCTCGACGCGCCCGTGATCATGACGGTCTTGCCGGCCAGCATTCCATTCGTGTCACTCATGCGGCGAGTAAATCGCCCCGCCCCGGCCACGGGCCACACCCGAACCGGCCCGGTGACGCCCGCGCACCGGGCGAGGCCACGGCCCCGGGGAGAGGCCCCGGACCGCATGCGGCCCCGAAAGCCCAGGTCGCGGGCGGCCCGCACGTCCGTGACCTCACTCCGACCGACCGGATCGGACCGTGGCCGGATCCCGCGCCTGGGCGATCCAGCAGGCGACCTCGGACTCGCCGGCGCGCTGAAGGACCGGCTCGTCGGTCCGGCAGCGGTCGACGGCGAGCGGGCAGCGGGGGTGGAAGCGGCAGCCGGGCGGGGGGCTGCCCGGGTCCGGGACCTCGCCCGTCAGCGCCCGAGGCCGGGCGCCGGTGCCGTCCGGTACCGGTACGGCGGCCAACAGGGCCTGTGTGTACGGGTGCTGCGGCGCGTTGAAGATCTGCTCGACGGTGCCCGTCTCGACGACGCGGCCCAGGTACATGACGACCACCCGGTCCGCGAGCGCGCCGACCACCGCCAGGTCGTGCGAGATGAACGCGAGGGCGATGCCCTCCTCGCGCGACAGGTCCCGCAGCAGATTCGCCACCGCCGCCTGCGCGGAGGCGTCGAGGGCCGACACCGGCTCGTCCGCGACGATCATCTTCGGGCGGGAGGCGAGCGCCCTGGCGATGGCCGCCCGCTGCCGCTGCCCGCCGGAGAACTCGTGCGGATACTTCTCCGCCGCTCCGTCCGGAAGGCCGACCCGGCGCAGCGCCTCGACGGCCTCGCGCGCGGTCTCCGGATCGCGGCGCCCGCGCCTGGCGCCCAGTGCGCGCTCGCGGGCGACCACGACCTCCTGGATCTGCGCGCCGATGGTGCGCCGCGGGTTGAGTGAGGCGTTCGGGTCCTGGAAGACCATCTGCAGCGGCAGCAGGCCGGGGGCGCGGCGTCGCCGCCCCACGGCGCCGACCGGTGTGCCGTCGAAGGTGACCGAGCCGGCGTGCGCGGGGGCGAGCCCGGTGACGGCGCGAGCCAGGGTGGACTTGCCGCAGCCGGACTCACCGACGATGCCGACGATCTCACCAGGGGCGACCTCCAGACCGACCCCGGCCAGGGCGCGCATCGGGGGCAGCCCCTTGCGGGGGTACTCGACGACCACGTCCTCGACGCGGAGCAGTGGTGCGACCGGGTGGCCGGCGTTCACGGTCATGCCTTCCTCCTGGCGGGGGCATCGGCCGCGGGGACGGGGCCGGGGGGCGACGGGGTGTCGGTGGGACGGACGGCACCGGGCTCGGCCAGCACGCAGGCGACCGTACGGGCAGGGCCGATGCTGACCGGTACGGGGCGCGTGCGGTCGCAGCCGTCGACGGCCGACGAGCAGCGCGGGTGGAACGGGCAGCCGGGTACGGGTGCGTCGGCGGCCGGGGCCGAACCGGGGATGGGGCGCAGCGGCACGGCGTGCCCGACGGCGGAGCGCTCGCCGAGCGACGCGTGCGGCAGCGCCTGCAACAGGCCACGCGTGTACGGGTGCTGAGGGGAGCCGATGACCTCGCCGACGGTGCCGGTCTCGATGACCCGGCCGGAGTAGAAGACGGCGATCCGGTCCGCTGTCGAGGACAGGACGCCGAGGTCGTGGGTGACCAGGACGACGGCCATGCCCGTCTCGCGCCGCAGCTCGTCGAGGAGTTCGACGATCCCGGCCTGGACGGTGACGTCGAGGGCAGTGGTCGGCTCGTCGGCGATGAGCAGACGCGGACCGCAGGCCAGGGCGGAGGCGATGGCGATGCGCTGGCGCATGCCCCCGGAGAACTGGTGCGGATAGCGGGCGGCGGCCGAGGCCCCGCCGGGGATGCGCACCAGGTCGAGCAGCTCGACGGCGCGGGCCGCCGCCTGCTTGCGGCTGACGCCCTGGTGACGGCGGACGTGATCGGTGATCTGCCGCCCCACGGTGAGCATCGGGTGCAGGGCGGAGGACGGGTCCTGGAAGACGACCGCGATGTCCCGGCCGCGCACCTGCCCCCACTCCTTGTCGGGGAGCCCGACCAGCTCGCGCCCGTCGAAGCGGACCGAGCCGGTGACCCTGGCGTGTTCCGGGCCGAGGCCGACCAGGGTCATGCCCGTCACCGTCTTGCCGCTCCCGGACTCCCCGGCGATCCCGAGGATCTCCCCGGGGCGGACGGCGAGACCGACACCGTCGACGAGCCGGATGTCCCGTCCGGCCCGGGGCAGGGTGACCGTCAGGTCCCGTACGTCGAGGAGAGGCTCGACGGCCGTGACGGAACCAGTCGTACCGGTACGTGCTGTGCCCGTACCCGCGCGGGAGTCCAGCGGGGTGCGCGCGCCGAGGGTGTTGTCCCCACTCATCATCGTTCTCCAGCGGTCGAGAGCTTGGGGTCGAGCCGGTCGCGCAGGGCGTCGCCCAGGACGTTGAAGGCGACCACGACCGTGACGATGGCGAGGCCGGGAACGACCGCGAGCCACCACTGGTTGAAGTACTGCGAGGCCTCGGAGATCATCGATCCCCATTCGGCGGCCGGCGGCCTGGCACCGAGCCCCAGGAAGGACAGCCCGGCGAGCAGCAGGATGGCGCCGCCGACGTCCAGCATGGCGAGGACGAGCAGCGAGCCGGCGACGCCGGGCACCAGGTCCACGAGGATCGAGCGGACCGAACCGACCCCCGCGAGCCGGTTGGCGTGCACGAAGTCCGACTCGCGCAGCGAGAGCACGGTGGAGCGCACGGTGCGCGCGTACCCCGGCCACCAGACGAGAGCGCCCGCGAGGACGGAGTTGGGCAGGGACGGGCCGAGCGAGGCAGCCACGGCCATCGCCAGGATGATCACCGGGAAGGCGAAGACGACATCGGTGATCCGCATCAGGACCTCGTCGACCCAGCCGCCGAAGAAGCCCGCGACAAGACCGACGACCGTGCCGATCACTGCGGTCGCGGTGATGAGCAGCAGCCCGACCGGGACGGAGAGCCGGGCGCCGTACAGGACGCGGGAGAGTACGTCCCGCCCGGCCGGGTCGGTGCCGAGCCAGTGCGCGGACGACACGCCTTCGAGGGGCACCGCGCTCTGGTCGAGGGGGTCGTACGGCGCCAGTACGGGGGCGAGGAGAATGACGATCAGCCACAGGAGCAGCACGCCGACGGCGACGCCCTGGGCGGGGTTGCGGCGTGCCCAGCGCCAGGCGCCGGCCACCCGTCCCGCGTGGAGACCCGGCGCGGTGACCGGGGTGAGGGTGGCGGTCATGACAGGCGGATCCTCGGGTCGAAGGCGGCGTACAGCAGGTCGGCGACCAGGTTGACCACGACGAAGACCAGGGCGATGAGGATGGATACGCCCATCACGGCGGGCAGGTCGAGGTTGGTCGAGCTGCGGAAGGCGTACTGGCCGATGCCGTTCCAGGAGAACTGCTGCTCGATGTAGACGGTCGCGGCGAGCAGCAGGCTGAAGGAGAGGGTGGTGGCGGTGATCAGCTGGCCGGACGCCGAGCGCACCGCGTACCCCCACAGGACGCCGCGTGCGCGAAGTCCCTTGGCGCGCCCCGCCTTCACGAAGTCGGAGGAGAGCGCTTCGAGTACGGCGCTGCGGGTGAAGCGCAGCACCATGCCGATGACGGACAGGGCGAGGACCGATGCCGGCAGGACGAGATGGGCGGCCGCCGAGGCGAAGGCGCCCAGGTCGCCGGCCAGGAGCGCGTCGGCCGTGTAGAAGCCGGTGATCCGGGCCGGTGGATCGAGGGCCGGGGCGAGCCGTCCGGAACCGGGCAGGATGCCGAGGTTCTTGACGAACAGCACGGCGGCGACCATGCCGATCCAGAAGGTCGGCAGGGAGACCCCGGTGAGCGACAGGGTGCGGGAGGTCCGGTCGAGGCGGCCGCCGCGCCCCTTCGCGGCGAGTACGCCGAACAGCACGCCGATGACGATGGCCATCACGGTGGCGACGACGACCAGTTCGAGGGTGGCGGGCAGCTTCTCGGCGAGGTCGTCGAGGACCGGGCGCTGCGTCTGCTGCGAGGTACCCAGGTCTCCGGTGAGCAGATTGCCGAGATAGGAGGCGTACTGCACGGGCAGCGACCGGTCGAGTCCCTGGTCGGCGCGGTAGCGGGCGACGATCTCGGGGTCGTCGAGGGCGCGCTGGCCGAGGTTGGCGGTGGCCGGATCCGCCGGGACGACGGAGCTGAGGAGGAAGGTCACCAGGGTGACGCCGAAGACGATCAGCACCGAGGACGCGACGCGGCGCAGTGCGTACGCCAGCAGGGGCGGCATCCTCCGGCGGCCACGGCGAGCGTTCCCGGCGGGGGCCGGTGGGCCCGCCGGTGCGGGGGCCGGCCCGGCGAGGGCGGTGCCGGCGGCGGTGCCGGTGGTGTCGGTCATGGGTCACCCCTCCGAGCGGCCGAGCGCGGCCAGATCGAGGTAGTAGAGCGGGTTGCGGACGAGTCCGGTGACCTCGGACGAGGCGACGGTGACGAAGTTCGGCTCCAGCAGCGGGACGAAGGGGCCGTCCTCGTTCATCGCCCGGTTCCACGCCGTGTAGGCGGTGAGCCGGTCCTGCTCGTCGACCGAGCCGTATGCCTTCTCCGTGAGGGCGGCGAGCCCGGGAGCGGCCTTCGCGGGCCAGTGCACCCGCTTGGAGAGGAAGTCGCCGGGCGCGAAGCCGAGGACGTTCTGCGGGTCGAGGTAGTCGGGCGGATAGGACCACAGGGCGAGCTGCGTCTTGCCGTCCACATACCGCTGCAGGGAGGTCGACGTCGGCGAGGGGCGGAGCGTGACGGTGATCCCGATCTTCCCCAGGTCGCTCTGGATGCGCTGGGCCATGACGCCGTAGTCGAGGCCGGCCAGCCGGTGGTAGTCACTGGCGTAGTCGAGGGTCAGCTCGATCTTCTTCAGGCCCTGTTCCTTCTTGGCCTTCTCGACGAGCGCGCGGGCCGCGCGGGAGTCGTGGGCGGCGGCGTCCGCCTTGCCGAGACCCCCGGTGAACACGGTCGGCAGGATGCCGGTGGCCTGGGTGGAGCCGGGCCCGGCGACCTCGACGAGGCCCTCGTAGTCGATGCCGAGCCGGATGGCCTTCCGTACGTCGTCGGAGGCGGTGGGGAGGTTCTTCGCGCGGCTGACCGCGAGATAGAGCACCTCTGCCGCCCGGCTGTTGTCGACGGCGAGGTCGGCGCCGTGCAGGCCCTTGGTCTGCAGCGCCGAGATGTCGAGGGCGATCTGCGAGTCACCGGACTGCACCCCGAGCAGCTGCTGCTGTGCGGACGGCACGTTCCGGATGATCACCCGGGGGTAGGCCGGGGCGTCACCGGCGTACTCCGGGTTGGCCTCCAGGACGATCTGCGAGGAGTTGCTGTAACTCTTCAGCCGGTACGCCCCGGAGCCCGCGGACGCCGTGTTCAGCCAGGTCTCGGCCTTGTCCTCGGTGACCGCGTTCTTCGCGTCGGTGCCGCCGTGCGCGCGGACCGCGTCGGCGTTGAGCACCCCGAACTGCGGGGTGACGAGCATGGCGGGCACATCGGCGCGGGGGGTCTCTGTGGTCAGGACGACGGTCCGCGCGTCCTCGGCCTCGACGGTGATCCCGGCCATCAGGTAGGCGGGGCTGGCGTCGACGTGACGCAGCCGGTCGAAGGAGAAGACGACGTCGCTCGCCTCCACGGGGGTGCCGTCGGAGAAGCGGGCGTCCTCCCGGAGGGTGAACGTCCAGGACTGCCCGTCCCCGGAGTTGGACCAGGACGCGGCCAGGCCGGGCACGGGGGTACGGAGGTCGTCTCCCCGGTAGGTGGTCAGCGTCTCGTACAGCGCGTGGTCGACGAGGTAGTCGGTGGGCTGGTAGACGCGGGCCGGGTCGATGGACTTGGCGTTGAACGCCGTGTCGACGACGAGGGTGTGGCGCGCGGCTTCGACGGACACACCTGCGGTCGCGCAGGAGGAGAGCGAGGCGGTCAGGGCGGCGGCCAGCGCGAGGGCGGCGAAAGTGCGCCGGTGTGGCCGGGGTGCGAGGGGACGGTGGGGCATCGGGGTCTCCACTCGGAGAGACGGGCAGGGAGGAGGCGGGGGAGTCACTCCTGGGTGGCGTCCCGGGGCGTGGGGCTCGCTCCGGGTGCGTACGGCGGCTGACGGGTACCTCGGTGGCGGCCCGGCGGCGGTTGGCGGTCCGCCGCCGGGCCGGACGGTCAGGCCGAGGCGGTCACGGGTACGGCCGGCGGGCCGCCCTGCAGGTCCACGTCGATGGTCTGCCGGTACAGGCGCAGCCAGTTGCCGCCGCACAGCTTCTCGACCTCGGCGGGTGAGAAACCGGCCTTGGCGAGCCCGTCGGGGATGTTGCCGAACTGGGCCGACGTCTCGAACCACTCCGGGTCCGGCACGACCGGCGACTGGCCGGGCTTACCCGCGCCGTACTCGGGGCCGCGCGTCCAGTGGCCCTTGCGCATCTCCACCATGTGCTCCTCGGTGAGGAAGCGCCCCAGGTCGGAACCGACACCGACGTGATCGACCCCGATCCGCTCCACGGTGCGGGCGACCAGCTCGCACCAGCTCTCGACGGTCTCGCTCCACTCGCCGGCGATGTTCGGATACATCGTCAGGCCGAGCACCCCGCCCCGCTCCGCGAGCGCGTCGATGACCTCGGGCCGCTTGTTGCGGGCGTGGTCGAAGAACTCGCGCGGATTGGCGTGGTTGACCGCCACCGGCACGGCCGACGCGTGGATCGCGTCGTACGAGGTCCGGTCGCCGACGTGCGAGCAGTCGACGAGGACGCCGCAGCGGTTCATCTCCTCGACGGCGTTGCGGCCGAAACGGGTCAGGCCGGCGTCGGTGGTCTCGTAGCAGCTCGCGCCCAGGGTGTTCTGGATGTTGTAGGTGAGCTGCATGACCCGCAGGCCCATGCGGGCGAACAGCTCGATGTAGTCCAGCCGGTCCTCGATCGGGGAGGCGTTCTGGGTCCCCATGAGGACGGCGGTGCGGCCCTCGGCGGCAGCCGACTCGATGTCGGCCGTGGAGTACGCGATCCGTATGAGATCGGCGTTGTCGCGTTCCATCCCGTACCAGTCGGCGAGGGCCTGCATGGTCTCCGCCGCGTTCTCCCAGAACGCGATGGTGTTGGTCACGCAGTCCACGCGCCCGGCGCGCAGCTCCTCGAAGACCGTCCGGTTGAAGACGCCGCACTCGAGTCCGTCGATGTTCATCGCTGCTCCTCGTTCTTGGCCGTGCCGCCGACGAAGTCCACGTCGTCGGTGAGGTCGGGTTCGATCACGCCGTTCTCGTCGACGGCGGTCGCGCCGGCGTGCTTGAGAGAGGTCACCGACTCCGTGGACAGCGCGTGTGCGGAGTCCTCGAAGAGCGACCACCACAGGGCGGCGGGGGTCTCGACACCGGTGTGTACCGCGCGGGCCGCCGGCAGCGAGCCGACGAGCGGCATCAGCCGCAACAGTTCGCCGTCGTCGGGCAGTTCGGGCTCGCGGCGCTCCATGACGAGGAGTACGCCGTCACCGGCCAGGGCCTCGGGCAGCGGAGGCAGCCCGGCGGCCGGCACGGCGTCCGACCGGGTGGGCGTCACCGTGATCACCACGCCCCGGTCGGTGCCCTGGTGCTCCAGTACGGCGGCGAGTTCCGCGCGCTCGACGCGCCCGGCCCACAGAGTGACCCGCTCGCCGGGTTCGGCCTGGAGCAGGTCGAGCAGGGCGGGGGCGACGACGAGGGCGCTCTGGCCGAGACAGTCGGTCACGAGAGCGCCCGGGGCCTCGGCGGCGATCTCCACCCGGCCCGAGCCCTCGCGGTCGGCCTCGCCGAGTCCGTCGGCGAGGAACTGGAGCGCGGGCAGCCCGGCGGCCTGGGCGTGCAGCACCAGGTCGCGTACGGCGGGTACGGCGCCGAGCGCGAGGCCCTGGGCCTGGAGCAGGCGCTCGGTGATGAGCCGTAGTTCGCGCAGTGACAGGCGGAGGGTCTCGGCGTCGGAGGCGTTCTGCCAGGTGCGTCCGAGGCGGTCGGCGGCGCCGTCGCTCCCGGTGCCGCTGGTGAGCGTGGCGGAGGTCATCGGGCGGCTCCGTTCGAGGGGGCGGGTGCGGGCGCGTCGAGGACGACGGTGTCGGCGGGGCGCGGCACGGCGGGCCAGAACCACGGGCCGGTGCCGGCACCCGCCAGGTCGGCGGCGGTGGGAGCGCCCTGGAAGATCACGCCGCGCAGGTCACGGCCGAGGTAGTCCTTGGTGCGTTCCAGGCCGTAGAGGGCGGCGTTCGCCAGGCGGATGATCCGCGCGGGCACGAAGGCGGCGTCACGGATGTTGGTGTGCGGTACGGCGTACGCGTGCCCGGCGAGGGACTGGAGGCGCTCGACGGCTCCCCGCAGCTCGGGGCGGCGCGCGAGGAGGCGTCCGACGGGCAGGGCGGGGTCCTCGGCGGCGAGCACGCCGTCGAGGTGCTGGACCATGCCGGGGATGTCCACGGTGAGATCGACGGTGCCCTCGGGCAGTTCGGCGGTGGCGCCGCACCGGGGCTCCTCGGCGGACCGGGACTTGTACCAGGTGTTGGCGACCGCGCCCGGCGCCGTCCGGTCGACGGCGAGAGCCCAGGCGTACCGCTCGGCGAGCAGCGCGCGCAGCTCACCGGCGGCCATCGAACCGTCCCGGCGGAACGTCTCGTTGACCGTGAGCCCCGCCGCGAGCCGGTCCGACTCCGCCGGGTCCAGCTCGGTGAGTACGGAGTTGACGACCTCGGCTGCCTCGTCGCAGACGTCCTCGACGCCGTCGACCAGCTCGGCCACCGTCGGCACCCGGCCGTCCGCCACCGCCGCGGCGGCGCGTCCGGGGATCGCGGCGAGCACGCGTCGCAGGTCGGCGACGATCCGCTCGGCGGGGGTGAAGCAGGTGTACTCGTTGACGTCTTCGCTCTGGTAGACGGCGGCCCGCTCCAGCAGGGCGACGAGGGCGTCCGCCACGCCGGAACCGGGCGCCGCCGCGAGGCCGCGGGCGTGGGCGAGGGCCTGCTCGCGCAGCGAGATCCAGCGGTCCACCAGCATCGGGTGGTTGCCGACCCACAGGACCAGACCGAGCGCGGAGCTGTTGCCGACACCGAGGAATCGGCGCACCTGCGGATCGAGGGCCACAGCCTTGCCCGAGCGGCGGGCGGCCAGCGCCTCGACCAGGTCCGCGCTCAGCTCGCGCATCATGTAGGCGGACAGCAACTGGGCGTGGTACGGCACCGCGAGCGGATGGTCGTCGCCGTACGAGAGGAACGTACGGGTGCCGAAGGTGCCGTTGCCGTCGAGGCCGATGTTGCGCATCAGATAGCCGACGCGGGCGAGAGCGACGGTGTCGGGCTGCCGGCCCGCGGCCAGCGCCTCCACGACGTGCTCGAAGACGCGCAGCGAGCGGTTGGCGCGGCACCAGGTGAGCGTGTGCCCGGTGGCGCGGCCGTGGTAGAGGCGCGGCATCTCGTTGCGGGTGTGCTCGACGTCCTCGGCCGTTGCGGGACCGTCGAGGAGGGCGCCCATCATGTCCCAACCGAGGTCGAAGATGCGCAGGGTGCGCTCCTGCGACGACGGCGGGAAGGCGAAGGCCACGAAGTCCATGACCCGGTCCGCGGCGTGGATGCGGTAGACGGCCTCGCCGCTGCCGTCCGCCTCGACGGTCAGCGAGCGGCGCTCGACGCGCCAGTCCTCGCGAAGCATCCGGTTGACCAGGGAGCGGGCCGACGAGAGGCGCCCGGCCTGCAGGGAGGAGAGGGCGGTCGAGGTCATGATCTCGGCGGCCGGCCGGCCGGCGGGCCCGGCCAGGCTGGGCTGTGGTGCCACGGATGGTTCCTTTCGTACGGGTCATGCGGTGCGGTGCCGGCGATCCGGCTTCCTCGGGGCGTCAGAGGGGGTGCGGGGCAGGGCGGAGGGCAGCCCGGGGCCAGGCACGGTGGGTGTACGGAGGGCACGGCCGGCAGGGGGTGAGATCCGGTCGCGAGGGTGGTGCGGGGAGGCGGCGGTGCGGCGGGGCACGCCCCGGTCGGGGGCGGCGGCGCCGCAGGACCGCGGTGTGCCGTGTCCGGGCGGACGAGGGCCGGGACCTTGAGCGGGGCGGGGCGGGTCATGCGTACGGGGTCCGGGTCAGGGCCCGGTGGCGAGGTATCGGGCGGCGGCGGTCACCTGCTCCCGGAGACGATCTTGGTCACGCGGGCGGCGCAGGCCACGGCGTCACCCGCAGCCGCCTCGGCGTCGAAACGCACCATCGGGCCGACCACGGACAGCGCCGCCATCACCCGGCGCCTGGCGTCGAAGACCGGGGCCGCCACGGCGACCGTCGGCTCCAGCCGGTTCGGCAGCGAGATCGCGTAGCCGATCTCCCGGATGTGCTCCAACTCCGCGTCACGAGCGGTCGCTACGCCCGCCTCGCGCAGCGCCTCCAGGTCGTGCGGCAGTGCCCAGGCGGTGAGCACCCGGCCGGAGGCGGTGTCCGAGATCGGCATCCGCGCCTCGATCCGGGAGTCGACACGCAGCAGCCGGTCCACCTCGACCCGCTGCACGATCCGCGCCGAGTCGCCGTCGAGGACGGCCAGCGACACCGTCTCGTCGATCAGGGCGGCCAGTTCCTCCATCGCGGCGGTGGCCCGGTGGCCGAGCCCGGCCTGGGCGAACGCGGCGTCGGAGAGCCGGGAGACACGGAGGCTGAGCCGGTAGGTCCCGTCCTCCGCCTGCTCGGCCCAGCCGCCGGCGCACAGGGTCACCAACTGCCGGTGCACATAGCCCCGGCTGCCACCTGTGCGACGGGCCAGCTCGGAGACACCCACGCCCTGCGGCTCGTCGGCGAGGGCGGCGAGGACCTCCAGCGTCTTGAGCGAGGAGGTGAGGATCTGGGTGGCCAATGCGCTGTCTCCTATAAGAGGACACTGTCTCCGATCGGGATGCGTCACTAAAACACCGCACTCGTCGGGCCGTCAATGGTTGCCTGAAGAAAAACAACAGACACACCATCAGGTGCGGTATTCACCTGCGTGTGCCTTGGATTTCATTCCGATGAGCGCATCTGACTTACGAATATGGGGATCCGGCGAGTTCGGTGTGTCACCTCCGTGCGTCTTCCATACGGAGACGGCGCTGGGCCCGCGCCACCCTGTGCGGCTGACTACGATCTTCCCGGACCCGGAACGTGTCGAGCGCGCCGGGGGACATCGATCATGGGGGAAGCAATGCGCAGGACACTTACCGCGACGGCCTTCGTTCTGGCGGCCGCTCTGCTGACGGGCTGCGGTGGTGACGCGGAGAAGCCGGCCGAGGCGGGCAAAGGGAGCAGCCCCGCTGCTCAGGAGTCCGCGAAGTCGGAGGAGAGCGGCGGAAGCGGCGTGAAGGAAGGCGCCTCGCACGAGGTGACGATCAAGGTCGAGGGGACCGGCAAGAGCAACGTCATGTACACCCTCGACGACTCGGACTTCGCGGAGGTGGACCTGCCGTGGACGAAGACGGCCACCATCGCCCCGCGGGGCGCTGAGCGCGAGGTCGGCCGGCTGGTGCTCGTCACGCCGGGCAACACGACCGCGGCCGACGGCATGCTCGTCGCGGCGGGGTGTTCGATCACCGTCGACGGTAAGACGGTCGTCGAGAACGAGGGTGGCAAGACGGGCAAGCCCTGCTCGTACACGCTCAAGTAGGCAGGCGCGCCGGCTCGGTCGTGGGCGCGGGGCGCCCCGGTGCGACTCGGAGTGAGCTTACGGACCGTGTGCTCTCCCGAAGGCTGAGGTCGCGGGAGGTCCAAGTGTCCGCTACCTCTCATCGACCCGGCCTCTGCGTGGCCGGGGCCCGCACCACGCTCTCGTGGTGCGGGCCCCGGGGAGCAGGCGCCGTGAGGTCAGGCCGGCCGCAGCCAGACCGTCGCCAGCGGTGGGAGCGTCAGCGTGATGCTGGTGTCCCTGCCGTGCGCCTGTACCGCCTCCGGCTTCAGCGGCTCCTCGTTGCGTACGTCGCTGCCGCCGTAGCGGGCCGCGTCCGTGTTGATGACCTCCACCCAGGCCTCGGGGCCGTCCGGTACGCCGATCCGGTAGTCGTTCCGCACCACGGGGGAGAAGTGGGAGACGGCGATCAGCGGTGATCCGTCCGCGTCGTAGCGGACGAACGCGAACGCGTTGTCCTCCGCGGCGCCGCCGTCGATCCAGCTGAAGCCCTCCGGCGAGGTGTCCCGCTGCCAGAGCGCGGGCAGCGCGTTGTAGACCGCGTTGAGGTCCGTGACCAGGGAGCGGACGCCCCGGTGGTCGCCGGAGGCCTCGTACGTCTCGTCGAGCAGCCACCAGTCCGGGCCGTGGCCCTCGGACCACTCGGCGCCCTGCGCGAACTCCTGGCCCATGAAGAGGAGTTGCTTACCGGGGTGCGCCCACATGAAGCCCAGGTAGGCGCGGTGGTTGGCCCGCCGCTGCCACCAGTCGCCGGGCATCTTGGTGACCAGCGCCTGCTTGCCGTGCACCACCTCGTCGTGCGAGATCGGCAGCACGTAGTTCTCGCTGTACGCGTACACCATCGAGAAGGTCATCTCGTTGTGGTGGTACTTGCGGTGGATGGGCTCCTTGGACATGTACACGAGGGAGTCGTGCATCCAGCCCATGTTCCACTTCAGACCGAAGCCCAGGCCGCCGTGGTCCGTGGCGCGGGTGACCCCCTCCCAGGCGGTGGACTCCTCCGCCATCGTGACGACACCCGGGTTGCGCCGGTAGACCGTCGCGTTCATCTCCTGGAGGAAGGCGACCGCGTCCAGGTTCTCCCGGCCCCCGAACTCGTTCGGTGACCACTGGCCGTCCTCGCGGGAGTAGTCGAGGTAGAGCATGGAGGCGACCGCGTCGACCCGCAGTCCGTCGATGTGGAACTCCTCGCACCAGTAAGTGGCGTTGGAGACCAGGAAGTTACGGACCTCCTTGCGGCCGTAGTCGAACTCCAGGGTGCCCCAGTCCGGGTGCGCGGCCCGGTTCGGGTCGGAGTGCTCGTACAGCGGGCGACCGTCGAACTCGGCGAGTGCCCAGTCGTCGCGGGGGAAGTGCGCAGGCACCCAGTCCATCAGGACACCGATGCCCGCCGCGTGCAGCGCGTCGACCAGGAAGCGGAAGTCGTCCGGGGTGCCCATGCGGGACGTCGGCGCGAAGAAGCCGGTGACCTGGTAGCCCCAGGAGCCGCCGAAGGGGTGCTCCGAGACCGGCATCAACTCCACATGGGTGAAGCCGAGTTCCCGCACGTAGGCGGGAAGCTGGGAGGCCAGCTGGCGGTAGCTGAGGCCCGGCCGCCAGGAGGGGAGGTGGATCTCGTAGACGGAGAACGGGGACTCGTGGACCGGCCGGTCGCCGCGGTGGGCCATCCAGTCCGCGTCCTGCCACTCGTGGCGCGAGGCCGTGACCACCGAGGCGGTGGCGGGCGGGACTTCGGTGTGCCGGGCCATCGGGTCGGCCCGCTGGGTGTGCGACCCGTCGGGCCGGCAGATGTCGTACTTGTAGACGGCGCCCTCGCCGACACCCGGGAGGAAGACCTCCCAGACGCCGGTGGAGCCGAGCGAGCGCATGGGGAAGCCGGTGCCGTCCCAGTAGTTGAAGTCGCCCGCGACCCGGACCCCGCGCGCGTTCGGCGCCCAGACGGTGAAGCGGGTGCCGGGCACCCCCTGGTGCTCCATCGGCTCTGAGCCGAGAGCCTTCCAGAGCTCCTCGTGCCGGCCCTCACCGATGAGGTGCAGATCGAGTTCGCCGATGGCGGGCAGGAAGCGGTACGGGTCGTCCACCTCGATCGTGTTGTCGTCGTACGCGACCTGGAGGCGGTACCCGTCCGGCACGGCGGGCAGCGGCAGGACCCCCGAGAAGAAGCCGTCGCCGTCGCTCTGCAGCTCGGCCTTCTTGCCCCCGGCCAGCACCGTCACCGAGAGGGCGAAGGGGCGCAGCACCCGGAAGAGCACTCCGCCCGGGGCCGGGTGCGCGCCCAGGAGCCCGTGCGGATCGTGGTGCTCACCGGCGAGCAGCCGGCCCCGGTCCGCGTCGTCCAGGGTGGTGGCGGGCAGCACGTTCTTGCTTCCTCCGCCGCGCCGGGGGCGGGGCGGGGCGCCGGTGGCCGCGGCCGTCGTCTTCCTGGCCCGGGCGCGCTTCACCGGAGGCGGCGGAGGCGTGTCCGCGGGCGTGTCCGCGGATGCGGCCGCGGGTGCTTCGGCGGGGGCGGGAGCCACGGCGGGTGGAGTCGCGGGGGCGGTGACCTCGGTGGTCACCGGCTTGGCGGTGGGAGGGACCTCGATGGGATCGGAGGACTTGCGGGACGGCTTGCGGGCGGTCACAGAGACTGCCTCCTCGGAAGGCTCGGGGGGTGAGTGGTGGGAGCGGAGGTCACGCGGTCGTGCCGGCCAGGCGCTGGATGGCGGCCATCGGGACCGGCAGCCAGTCGGGGCGGTGGCGGGCCTCGTACAGCACCTCGTACACCGCCTTGTCGGTCTCGTGGGCGCGCAGCAGCTCCGGCTCGGCGCGTGGATCGGAACCCGCCGCGCGGGCGTAGCCCTCGCAGTACGCGGCACGGCAGCGGGCCGCCCATTCGGGGTTCCAGGGGTGGTGCGAGCGGGCCGCGTAGTCGAAGGACCTGAGCATCCCCGCGACGTCACGCACCGTCGGCTGCGGCGCGCGCCGTTCGGGCAGCGGCCTGGCCGGCTCGCCCTCGAAGTCGATCAGCGACCAGAAGCCGTCGTCCCCCCGCAGGGTCTGGCCGAGGTGCAGGTCCCCGTGGATCCGCTGCGCCGCCCAGCCGCACTCCGTGTCCCCGAGCGCCGCGACCGCGTCGAAGGCGGTGCGCAGCCCCGGTACGTACGGGACGAGGGCCGGTACCGCCTGGGCGGCGGCCTCCAGCCGCTCCACCATCCCGGCCACCAGGTCCCTGGTCCGGTCGTGGGCCAGGGGCGGCGTCGGCAGTGCGGCGGCGAGCGCGATGTGCACCTCGGCGGTGGCCCGGCCGAGCGCGTGCGCCTCCGGCACGAAGTCCCGCCCGGCGGCCAGCGCGGCGAGCGCCAGCTGCCAGCCGTCCTGAGCACCGCGCAGGAACGGCTGCAGCACCCCGAGCGTGAGCGGCTCCGCGCTCGTCGTCGCCTCGAACCAGGCCACCGGGGCGGGTACCCGGCGGCAGCCCTCGCGGCCGAGCGCGAGGGGAAGTTCGAGATCGGGATTGATGCCGGGGAAGACCCTGCGGAAGATCTTCAGGATGAAGGCGTCCCCGAAGACGAGCGAGGAGTTGGACTGCTCGGCGTCCAGGACGCGCGGGGTGAGGCCCGGCGGGATCGGCTCCGCCCGGTCGAAGCGGAGGGGGCCCAGGGATCCGGGGTTACGGAATCGTTCCAGCAGGAGGTCGGCGACGCGCGGGTCGTGCAGCCCCTCGTACAGGGTGAGGCCGGCCAGCGGCCCGTCCGTGACCTGCCCGATGCGGGCTTCGGCCAGGCGCGGGGGCAGCGTGGTGCGCACGCCGAGCAGCAGCTGGTAGCAGTCCCCCTGGGCAGGCGCGGGGCGGCCGCCCGGCTGGTGCACCCGGACGAGCAGATGCAGCAGTCCGGGGCCCGCGCCCGCGGCGTCCAGAGGCAGTATCTCGGTGGCCGCGACGAGGGAGAAGCCGGTGACGGCCTGCCCCTTGCCCGCGAACCACCGCTGCCGTGGCACCCACTCGTGGAGCAGCGGGACGAGCGACGGCAGCAGGGCGGTGGTGCCCGTGGTGCTCGTCGAATGTCTTCTTGTCGTCTTTCTTGATGTTGTGCTCTTCGCCAGGGCGACTCGAGTGGATGCAGCCTCCGACATGGCATCGCGTCCTTTCCCCGGGCACACCACAGGATGCGAAGAGTGTCCCGGATTGCGGCAATGGCTGTCCGGCTGTGCGGGACGTGTCGGGTGAGGAAAAGTCCGGATGGACTCGATCAATGCTCGATCAATGGGCGACAAGTGCCCGGAAGAGCCAGGAAGTGCTCGATATGGGGGAGAGTGCCCCGTGCGGGGCGGCGGAAACCGCCCCGCGGGTGGCACCCCGGAGGTGAGGTGCCGTCAGCCGTCCACCGTCTCCGGTCAGCCGACCGGAGCGTCCTTCCGCAGCCGGAACCAGTAGAAGCCGTGCCCCGCGAGAGTCAGCAGGTAGGGCCACTGACCCACGGCGGGGAAGCGCACCCCGCCGATCAGCTCCACCGGATGACGCCCGTCGAAGGCCCGCAGATCGAGCTCGGTCGGCTGCGCGAACCGCGAGAAGTTGTGGACGCACAGCACGAGATCGTCCTTGTACTCGCGGGTGAACGCGATCACCGCGGGGTTCGACGACGGCAGTTCGCTGTACGAACCGAGACCGAAGGCGGGATTCTGCTTACGGATCTCGATCATCCGCCGCGTCCAGTGCAGCAGCGACGACGGCGAGGCCATCGACGCCTCGACGTTGGTGACCTGGTAGCCGTAGACCGGGTCCATGATCGTGGGGAGGTAGAGCCGCCCCGGGTCGCTGGAGGAGAAACCGGCGTTGCGGTCGGGCGTCCACTGCATCGGGGTGCGCACGGCGTCACGGTCGCCCAGCCAGATGTTGTCGCCCATCCCGATCTCGTCCCCGTAGTAGAGGATCGGGGAGCCGGGCAGGGACAGCAGCAGCGCCGTGAACAGCTCGATCTGGTTGCGGTCGTTGTCCAGGAGCGGCGCGAGACGCCGGCGGATGCCGATGTTGGCCCGCATCCGCGGATCCTTGGCGTACTCCGCGTACATGTAGTCGCGCTCTTCGTCCGTGACCATCTCGAGCGTGAGCTCGTCGTGGTTGCGCAGGAAGATGCCCCACTGGCAGCCCGACGGGATCGCCGGGGTCTTCGCCAGGATTTCCGAGACCGGGTAGCGGCTCTCACGGCGTACGGCCATGAAGATGCGGGGCATCACCGGGAAGTGGAACGCCATGTGGCACTCGTCGCCGCCGGCCGTGTAGTCGCCGAAGTAGTCGACGACGTCCTCCGGCCACTGGTTGGCCTCGGCCAGCAGCACGGTGTCCGGGTAGTTGGCGTCGATCTCCTTGCGGACCCGCTTGAGGAAGCCGTGGGTCTCGGGGAGGTTCTCGCAGTTCGTCCCTTCGCGCTGGTAGAGGTAGGGCACGGCGTCGACCCGGAAACCGTCGATGCCTAGGTCCAGCCAGAAGCGCAGGGCCGAGATGATCTCCTCCTGCACCGCCGGGTTCTCGTAGTTGAGATCGGGCTGGTGCGAGAAGAACCGGTGCCAGTAGTACTGCTTGCGGACCGGGTCGAAGGTCCAGTTGGACGTCTCCGTGTCGACGAAGATGATCCGCGCGTCCGGGAACTGCTTGTCGTCGTCGGCCCAGACGTAGTAGTCGCCGTACGGCCCGTCCGGGTCGGTGCGGGACTGCTGGAACCAGTCGTGCTGGTCGCTCGTGTGGTTCATGACGAAGTCGATGATCACGCGCATGCCGCGCTGGTGCGCGGCGTCGACGAACTCCACGAAGTCGGCGAGGTCGCCGAATTCGGGCAGCACGGCCGTGTAGTCGGATACGTCGTAACCACCGTCGCGCAGAGGTGACTTGAAGAACGGCGGCAGCCACAGGCAGTCGACGCCCAGCCACTGCAGATAGTCCAGCTTGGCGGTGAGGCCTTTGAGGTCACCGACGCCGTCCCCGTTCGAGTCCTGGAAGGACCGCACGAGTACCTCGTAGAAGACGGCGCGCTTGAACCAGTCGGGATCGCGGTCCTTGGCGGGAGTGTCCTCGAACAGGTCGTGGACAGGCTCATTGACGATCATGGTGTGGGTGACCCTCCGGTCGGCGGGGACGGTCGCAGGACCGCGATGTGCGCGGGTGTGACACCCGGCTCCAGACGCACATAGAAGGCCCTGCCCCAGTGATAGGTGTCGCCGGTGAGCTCGTCGCGCACCGGCACGCTCTCGTGCCAGTCGAGGCCGAGACGCGGCATGTCCAACGAGACCGTGGCCTCCTGGGTGTGGTGAGGGTCGAGGTTGACGACCACCAGAACGATGTCCGAACCCGAGCGCTTGCTGTACGCGATCAGCGCCTCGTTGTCGACCGAGTGGAAGTGGACGTCGCGCAGTTGCTGGAGCGCCGGATGGCGACGCCGGATCCTGTTGAGGGAGGTGATCAGGGGTGCGAGCGAGCGGCCCTCACGTTCCGCCGACTCCCAGTCCCTGGGCCTGAGTTGGTACTTCTCGGAGTCCTGGTACTCCTCGCTCCCGGGACGCACCGGGGTGTTCTCGTACAGCTCGAAGCCCGCGTACACGCCCCAGGAGGGGGACAGCGTCGCGGCCAGCACGGCCCGGGCACCGAAGGCGGGACGGCCGCCGTCCTGCAGGTAACCGGGAAGAATGTCGGGCGTGTTCACGAAGAAGTTGGGCCGCATGTACGAGGAACTCTCGCCCGAAAGCTCCGTGACGTACTCGGTGAGTTCCTGCTTCGTGTTACGCCAGGTGAAGTAGGTGTAGGACTGCTGGAAGCCGACCGAGGCCAGCGTGCGCATCATCGCGGGGCGGGTGAAGGCCTCGGCCAGAAAGATCACGTCCGGGTCGGTGCGGTTGATGTCGGCGATCACCTTCTCCCAGAAGACCACCGGCTTGGTGTGCGGGTTGTCGACGCGGAAGATCCGTACGCCGTGCTCCATCCAGTACCGCAGGATGCGCACGGTCTCCGCGACGATCCCGGGCAGGTCCTTGTCGAACGCGATCGGATAGATGTCCTGGTACTTCTTGGGCGGGTTCTCGGCGTAGGCGATGGTCCCGTCGGCGCGGTGGTGGAACCACTCCGGATGCTCCGTCACCCAGGGGTGGTCCGGGGAGCACTGGAGGGCGAAGTCCAGCGCGATCTCCATCCGCAGCGTGCGGGCCGTCGCGACGAAGTGGTCGAAGTCCTCGATCGTGCCGAGATCCGGATGGACGGCGTCGTGCCCGCCGTCGGCCGAACCGATCGCCCAGGGCACGCCCGGGTCGTCGGCCCCGGGGGAGAGGCTGTTGTTGGCGCCCTTGCGGTGGGTGGTGCCGATGGGGTGGATCGGCGGGAGATAGACGACGTCGAACCCCATCGCGGCGACGGCCGGAAGTCGCTCGGCGGCCGTCCGGAACGTGCCGCTGATCATCCGGGGAGCCGGCGGCGGGAGCTGCTCGCTGACAGCCGCCGGGGCCTTCTTGCGGCTGGCGGCCGTCTTCGCGGTCTTCGTGGCCCGTGGCTTCCGGGCGGGCTTCGGGGGCTCCACCGGCTCCGGGCGGGCGCCCTCGGAGCGCGGGAACATCTCGTACCAGGAGCCGTACAGGGCGCGGCGGCGCTCGACGGTCAGCGGCAGCGGCCGGGACGCGGTGACCAGTTCGCGCAGGGGGTGGCGGCCGAGCGCCTCGTCCACCTCGGAGGTCAGCGCGGCGGCGAGCCGGGAGGCCGCCGGGCGCTTCGTGTCGCGCAGCGCGTCGACGGCGGCCAGCACCGCCTCGCGGCCGTCCTTCTTGGGCACGCCCTCGGCGGCGCGGGCGTACAGCTCGGCCCCCTCCTCGAGGACCAGTGCGGTGTCGATGCCCGCCGGGATCTTGATCTGCGCATGGGCGCGCCAGGTGGTGACCGGGTCGCTCCACGCCTCGACGGTGTACGTCCAGTGCCCCTCCGACTCCGGGGTGACGTCGGCGCCCCACCGGTCCGTGCCCGGCGCGAGCTCGCGCATCGGCGTCCAGGGGCCGGGCCGTCCGCTCGGGTCGCACAGGACGACATTGGCGGCCACGGCGTCGTGGCCCTCGCGGAACACGGTGGCGCTGACCTCGAAGGTCTCGCCCGCGACGGCTTTGGCGGGCCGCCTGCCGCAGTCGACGAGCGGACGGACGTCCAGGACGGGAATGCGACCGATCATGGAATCACCTGGGGGTCGGAGCTCGGCATGCACGGCGCGCGACGTGGGCGTGAAGGGCTGACCGCGCGCGCCGCGATGGTGGGGTTGCGTCCTTTGTAGCTGCTCGGTTGTCGGCTGGCGGGCTGTGGGCATGGCCGCTCCTGTCCGCGTTCACTCGAATGGCACTCGAATGGCAGGCGCGCGGGGGATCCGTGCTCCGACCGGGGCACCTGGGATGTGCAGCGCGGGGGGTGTCACCGAAGGAGCCTTCCCACCGTTTTCGAGTGGCCAACCCGGCGGTGTGTTAACTCCTGGGTGCAACCGGAGCACGCGCTGTGGACCGCGCGCCGGTCCCCCGGCCGACGAGCGGGCACCCCCGAAGCCTTCCCTGAGGTGCGGGGTGCCACAAGTCCGCGTGAGGTGAGGAAATCAGCCATATCGCCCGTGACAGACGGGTACGTAACTGGCGCATCTGGCCCATGGGGCGAGAGGGGCCCGAGACGCTGGCGGGACCCCCGTGACAGGGGGTGTCCAGGAGTCGGCTGAGAGAGGGCGCGCGCGGTGCAGCGCGGGGGACGGGAGCGGGTGGACCGCCCCGCGCCGTACCCACTGAGCCGGTCGCGCGCCGTGGTTGCGTACGGCGGCACACCGCTACCGTCGAGGGTGACGGAGAGGGCGCCCACCGTCGTGCGTCCCCTCGGATCCGTACGTCCCCTGTAAAGGTGGGATACGTGAAGGCCATTCGTCGATTCACCGTGCGTCCCGTCCTCCCCGAACCCCTGCGACCGCTCAGCGACCTCGCCCGCAATCTGCGCTGGTCCTGGCACACCGAGACCCAACAGCTCTTCCAGGCGGCCGACCCGGAGGGCTGGCGGCCCGCGGACGCCGACCCCGTGCGTCTGCTCGGCGCCGTCTCCGCCGCACGCCTCGCCGAGCTGGCCGGCGACCAGCACTTCATGCACCGGCTCACCGAGGTGTCCGAGGACCTCCGGGAGTACCTCGGCGGCCCGAGGTGGTATCAGAACCAGCTCTCCCAGGGCGCGGAGCTCCCCGCGGCCATCGCCTACTTCTCACCCGAATTCGGCGTCACCGCCGCTCTGCCCCAGTACTCCGGCGGGCTCGGCATCCTGGCCGGCGACCATCTCAAGGCCGCCAGCGACCTCGGCGTACCGCTCATCGGGGTGGGCCTGCTCTACCGGCACGGCTACTTCCGGCAGAGCCTGTCCCGGGACGGCTGGCAGCAGGAGCACTACCCCGTCCTGGACCCCAACGAGCTGCCGCTCACCCTCCTGCGGGAGGCCGACGGCGCCCCCAGCAGGGTGGTGCTCGCCCTGCCCGGCGGCCGGTCCCTGTACGCCTCGGTCTGGCAGGCCCAGGTCGGGCGTGTCCCCCTGCTGCTCCTCGACTCCGACGTCGAGGAGAACGCACCGGGCGAGCGTGACGTCACCGACCGGCTCTACGGCGGCGGCAGCGACCACCGGCTGCTGCAGGAGATGCTGCTCGGCATCGGCGGGGTGCGCGCCGTGCGCACCTACTGCCGGCTGACCGGGCACGCGGCCCCCGAGGTGTTCCACACCAACGAGGGGCACGCCGGATTCCTCGGCCTGGAGCGGATCCGGGAACTCTCCGAGACCGGTCTGGACTTCGACGCCGCCCTGGAGGTCGTACGGGCCGGCACGGTCTTCACCACGCACACCCCGGTACCCGCCGGGATAGACCGCTTCGAACGGCAGCTCGTGGCCCGTCACTTCGGTGACGACGGCGAGCTGCCCGGGGTCGGCGTGGAGCGGATCCTGCGCCTCGGGATGGAGACCTACCCCGGAGGTGAGCCCGACCTCTTCAACATGGCGGTGATGGGGCTTCGGCTCGCCCAGCGCGCCAACGGGGTCTCCACGCTGCACGGAGCCGTCAGCCGGGAGATGTTCTCCGGGCTGTGGCCGGGATTCGACCCCTCCGAGGTGCCGATCACCTCGGTGACCAACGGGGTGCACGCCCCGACCTGGGTGGCGCCCGAGGTTCTCCGGCTCGGCGCCGGCACATTCGGCTCCGAGCGCGCGGAGAACGCCCTCGCCGGAGCCGAGGTCGGCATGGGGACCGGCGCCGGCGGCGGGACGGCGGGCACGAAGGGCACCCCCAGACGCTGGGACGCCGTGACCGCGGTCCCCGACCGCGAGATCTGGGACCTCCGCAGGGGGCTGCGCGAGCAGCTCGTCACCGAGGTGCGCAAGCGTCTCTACGCCTCCTGGCGCCGTCGCGGCGCCGGCACCGCAGAACTGGGCTGGATCGACGGTGTGCTCGACCCGGACGTGCTGACCATCGGCTTCGCCCGCCGGGTGCCCTCGTACAAGCGGCTGACACTGATGCTGCACGACCGCGACCGGCTCCGTGAGCTGCTGCTCCATCCGACGCACCCGATCCAGATCGTCGTCGCCGGCAAGGCCCACCCGGCCGACGACGGCGGCAAGCGGCTCGTCCAGGAGCTGGTGCGGTTCTCGGACGACCCGAGGGTGCGCCATCGCATCGTCTTCCTGCCCGACTACGGCATGGGGATGGCGCAGAAGCTCTACCCGGGCTGCGACGTCTGGCTCAACAACCCGCTGCGCCCCCTGGAGGCCTGCGGCACCAGCGGCATGAAGGCGGCGCTCAACGGCTGCCTCAACCTCTCCGTGCGCGACGGCTGGTGGGACGAGTGGTTCGAGCCCGACTTCGGCTGGGCGATCCCCACCGCCGACGGCTCCGCCACCGACGAGGAGCGGCGCGACGAGCTGGAGGCCAACGCCCTCTACTCGCTGATCGAGGACCGGGTCGCCCCCCGCTTCTACGACCGCGACGCCGACGACCTGCCCCAGCGGTGGATCGAGATGGTCCGCCGCACCCTGGTCACCCTGGGACCCAAGGTCCTCGCGGGCCGCATGGTGCGGGAGTACGTCGAAAGGCTCTACGCCCCCGCGGCGCGGTCGCGCCGGGTGCTGGAGCCGACGGCCGCCCGTGAGCTCGCCGCCTGGAAGGCCAAGGTCCGCGCGGCCTGGCCGCAGGTGGCGGTCGACCATGTGGAGGCCTCCGCCGACACGGTCGTCGGCGGCTCCGCCGAGCTGGGGTCCACCCTGGCGCTCCGGGTCCGGATCGCTCTGGGCGGCCTCGACCCGGAGGACGTCGAGGTGCAGGTGGTCGCAGGCCGGGTCGATTCCGGGGACGCGATCGCGGAGGCCCAGACGTATCCGCTGAAGCCGGCGGGCGGTCACGACCTGGAGGACCGCTGGCTGTACGAGGGCCCGCTCGCCCTCGACCGCACGGGCCCCTACGGCTACACCGTGCGGGTCCTGCCCTCGCACCGGCTGCTCGCCTCCGGTGCGGAGCTGGGTCTGGTCGCGGTGCCGAACGCGTCCACGGGCGACGGCGGCGGGGTGCTCCTGCGCTGACTCCCGCTGCTCACGGTGGGCCCGGCGTGCTCGCGCGCCGGGCCCACCCGCGTGTCCTGCGGTCCACCCGGTACCGGCAGGGGTGTATTCGGCGTGATCTCGCTAACATGACAGCCCTGCCGGTGTGGCCCTGAGGCCACCGACACGACAGCGAGGCGTCCCACCGGGCGCGAGTGGAGGTCAGCACGTTGAACGGCGGCGGAGGCCGAGCGAGACGCCTGACCCGTCGGCTGGCCGCGCAGAGCGGCATATCCCGGCAGTTGCACATCCGCCGGCCGGAACCCGCAGGACCCCCGCGGGGGGACCGCTTCACCACCGCGGCGCGGATGCGCTGGCTCAACGAGGCGAGCACCCGGATCGGCACGACGCTCGACCTGGAGCGAACGGCCCAGGAGCTGGCCGGATTCAGCGTCCCGCGACTGGCCGACGCTGCCGCCGTCGATCTGCTGGAGTCCGTGCTGCGCGGCGAGGAGGGCGAGCGCGTCACCGGCGCCGCGGTGCCCGTCACCCGTGCCATGGCGGTGCGGGCCATCGACGCGCTGGACGGACTCGAACCCGCCCCGGTGGGCGAGGTGGTCGACCGCCGGGAGCGCCGCGAGACGCTGCTGACCACCGAGTGCCTGCGCAACGGCAGGCCCGTGCTGGTCAGCCGGATGACCCCGGAGGACTACGAGCGCGTCGCGCCCACGCCGAGCGCGGCGGAGGCGATGCGCCGTCAGGGCGTCCACAGCTACATGGCCGTGCCGCTGACCGCCCGTGGTGTCCTGCTGGGCTCCGCCGACTTCGTGCGCGCCGGCGACAGCCCGCCCTTCAGCCGCGTGGACCTGGACCTGGCGGGTCAGCTGGCCGCCATGGCGGCCGTGTTCATGGACAACGCGCGGCTCTACGGACGCGAGCGCGAGCACGTCGTCTCGCTCCAGCGCTCCCTGCTCCCGCGCGTCACACCGCACACCCCCGGACTGCGGGTGCACGCCCACTACGCACCGGCCGTCGACGCGCACGGGGTGGGCGGTGACTGGTACGACGTGGTGGCGCTCCCGAGCGGGCGTACGGCGCTGGTCGTCGGCGACGTCACCGGGCACGGTCTGCCCGCCGCCGCCACGATGGGCCGGCTGCGGACCGTCGCCCGTACGCTCATGATGCTGGACATCGCCCCCGACCGGCTGCTCGCCCGGCTGGACCTGGCCACCCGCGACCTGGAGGACGACCAGGTCGCCACGTGTCTGTGCGCGGTCTACGACCCGGCGGACTCCAGCTACACGATCGCGAGCGCCGGCCATCCGCCGCCGCTGATCGTGGAAGCGGACGGGACCGCCCGCTATCCCGACATGCCGGTCGGAGCGCCGCTGGGCGCCGGGGTCATCCCGTACGACCCGCTGAGACTGCGTGGACCGGCCGGTGGCCGGCTCGTGTTCTACACCGACGGGCTGATCAAGACGCGCACCGACGACGTGGACGTACAACTGGAGGGGCTGCGCGCCTCCGTGGCGGCGATGGCGCCCGAGAAGCTCGATGCCGGTGGCCCGCTCACCTCGCCGCGGCAGGACGCCGGCCGCTTCGACGAGGCGGTGCTGCTGGTCGCGGGGGGCCACGAGCTCACCCCCGACGTGCGGTTGCGGGAGTGGGACCTGCCCACGGAGGGCAACCCCGCATCCACCGCCCGCAAGCTGGTCACCGAGCAGCTCGCGCGGTGGGACCTGGCCGAACTCGCCGATGTGACGGAGCTGGTGGTCAGCGAACTGGTCGGCAACGCCCTGCGCTACGGCGGCGGGCCCGGCCGGCTCAGGCTGCTCTGCGACGAGCGGCTCCAGGTGGAGCTGGCCGACACCGGGCCCGACCTGCCGCAGATCCAGCACGCCGACCTGAGCGACGAGGGTGGCAGAGGGCTCCAGCTCATCAACCTGCTGTGCCGCAGCTGGGGTTCGTGCCGAACGGCGACCGGCAAGATCGTCTGGGCCGAGCAGAACCTCCCCGGCAGGGACGCGAACTCCCCGCACTGACACGCGGAACAGCCCCGGGGAGGGTGCTCCCCGGGGCTGTTCCCCTGCTGCCGCGTTCCGTGGCGACGCCCTGATCAGCGCCTCCGTACGGTGCTCAGAAGGTGAGCTTGACGCTGTTGAAGGTGCCGGTGTCGCCCGAGTAGGCGTCCTGGACCTTGAGGTTCCACGTGCCGTTGGCCGTCTCGGACGAGGCGTTGACCGTGTAGGTCGCCACCACGTTGTCCGCGGAGTCGCTCGACGAGGAGTTCTTCAGGCGGTAGGCCGTCCCGTCCGGGGCGACCAGGTCGAGGACGAGGTCACCGCGGTAGGAGTGGCTGATGTTCACCGCCACCGACAGGTCGGCGGGCGCCTTGCCGGTGATGCCGCTGACGACGACCGGGAAGCTGGTGGTGCTCCGGTCGGCGATGGCCTTGACGGTCGTGTTCTGGAAGACCGTGCCGCCCGGGTCGGGGTCGCCGCCGCCGGGACGGGAGCCGACGGCAATGCCGGCCCAGGCGTTCGCGACCGCCGTGTACTCGGCGCTCGTGGTGCCGTACAGCTCACCGGCCACGGCGAGGGTGCCGGTGCGGGCCGCGGCGTAGTTCGTGGTGGAGGTGAACTTCGTGGTGAGCGCCTTGAACCAGATCTGCAGCGCCTTGTCCCGGCCGATGCCGGTCACGGGAAGCCCGTCGGACGTCGGGGAGTTGTAGGAGACCCCGTTGACGGTCTTGGCGCCGCTGCCCTCGGAGAGCAGGTAGAAGAAGTGGTTCGCCGGCCCCGAGGAGTAGTGGACGTCGACCGAGCCGAGGCCCGAGTACCAGGAGTCCTTGGACGCGCCGTCCTTGCTGGGCTTGTCCATGTAACGCAGCGGCGTGCCGTCGCCGTTGATGTCGATCTTCTCGCCGACGAGGTAGTCGCCCGGGTCGGTGGCGGTGTTGGAGTAGAACTCCACGCCGGCCGCGAAGATGTCCGAGGTGGCCTCGTTGAGACCGCCCGACTCACCGCTGTAGTTGAGACCGGCGGTGTTGGAGGTGACGCCGTGCGTCATCTCGTGCGCCGCCACGTCGAGCGAGGTGAGCGGCGCGGCGTTGCCGCTGCCGTCGCCGTACGTCATGCAGAAGCAGCTGTCGGACCAGAAGGCGTTGACGTAGCTGTTGCCGTAGTGGACCCGGGAGTACGCCCCGACGCCGTCGCCCCTGATGCCGGTGCGGCCCATGACGTTCTTGTAGAAGTCCCAGGTCTCCGCGGCGCCGTAGTGCGCGTCGGCGGCGGCGGTCTCCGTGTTCGACGCGCTGCCGTTGCCCCAGATGTCGTCGGGTCCGGAGAACAGGGTCCCGGTGCCGGACGTACCGCGGTTCAGGTTGTACGTCTTGTGGTTGCCGCGCGCGGAGTCGGTGAGGTTGTACGAGCTGCCGGAGCCCGAGGTGCCGAGCGTCACCTGGCCGCTGTACTGCGTGTTGCCCGTGCCGGTCTCGATGGCCTGCCACTCGAAGAGCTTCGCACCCGAGGAGGCGTCGGTGATGACGTGCAGCTCGTTCGGGGTGCCGTCGTGCTGGAGGCCGCCGACCACGGTCTCGTACGCGAGCTGCGGCGTCCCGCTCGCCGCCCAGACGACCTTGCGCGGAGCCTTGCTCGCCTCGGTGCTCTTGGAACCGTCGGCCCGGGCCGCGCTGAGCGCCTGCTTCTCGGCGGTGGCCGGTGCGACGTCCGCGGTGGTGCCGGCCGCCTTCAGCTGCGCGCCGGTCGCCCTGGAAGCCTTGGTGACGCCCTCGGTCGTGCCGGACTTGGACTCGGCCACGACCAGGTCGCCACCGAGGACGGGGAGACCGTCGAGCGTGCGCTCGTAGCGGGTGTGCGTGGTGCCGTCGACATCCTTGACGACATCGCGGACGACGAGCTTCTCCGTGGCGCCGAGCCCGAGTTCGTCGGCGGTGGCCGCCTTGGTGGCGTCGGCCTCGCGGAGCAGTTCGGCGCGCTGGGCGGGGGAGAGCTTCGCGGGGAGCGCGCCGGGGTCGGCGCCCTTCACCGCGGCCGCGGGGGCGGCGCTCGCGGCTTCGGGGGCGGCCGTTGCGGCACCGCCCTGCATTCCGACGGCGAGGAGGGCTGCTGCTGCGATCAGAGCGCCGGTCGCGGTGGCACGACGGCTGGGCGTGGGTCTCACGCGGACTCCTTCTGCGAGGGGGAGCCGGTCGACTGGGTGAGCCGGCCGGGCAGAGCAGGCGGTGCGTGGAACGGGGGAAGAGTGTCAGCCGGAACAGGGGTATGTCAGGACCGCGTCAACACATTGGCCGGAAGTCGTCCGTTGCCGGAATGGTCATGTTCGTTAAGCGGACGTTTCGCCGTGTGTCGTCGGTGTGGCGCAGGAGGTTGCTGGGATTGTCATCCTCCGTACACCGCAGGGCAGAGAGGGGTTTCCGTCGGTATCCCCCGCAGCCGGGGTGCACGGGCGGGAGCGGAGGGGGGCCACGTGCTGAGACGGTGCGAGGTATGGCCGGTTCCGGGCCGGGTGCCCCTCGTACGCTGGCAGCCCTCAGGAGACACAACGGGCTCGGGCGCCGCGACGCCTTACCTCGGAGGGGCGGTCAGGATGCAGAAATCCCCGTTGTCGGGGTCGCCGATGCAGGTCCAGAGCTTCAGCGCCCTGCCGTAGGGTCTGTGCGGGGCACGGGCGACGGGCCGACCGGGTGCGCCCAGGAGCGAAACCAACAGGCCGGGACGTGGTCAGCCGGGTGGCGCACAAGGCGATCCCCCGGGCCGGCGGGGTGCGGCCTGACCGGGGTCCGGCCGGTACCCCGCCGGAGACGCTCAGGCCAGGCTCTCCCGCCACGCGCGGTGCAGGCCCGCGAACCTGCCCGTACCGCCGATGAGTTCGGCCGGTGAGCCGTCCTCCACGATTCGCCCGTGCTCCATCACCAGGACCCGGTCCGCGATCTCCACGGTCGACAGACGGTGCGCGATCACCACCGCCGTGCGGCCGTGCAGCACCGTGTCCATCGCCCGCTGCACCGCCCGCTCGCCGGGGATGTCCAGAGAACTCGTGGCCTCGTCGAGGATCAGCACCGCCGGGTCCGCGAGCAGCGCCCGCGCGAAGGCCACCAGCTGGCGCTGGCCCGCGGAGATCCGGCCACCCCGCTTACGGACGTCCGTGTCGTACCCGTCGGGAAGGGAGCTGATGAAGTCGTGCGCCCCGATGGCCTTGGCCGCGTGCTCGATCTCCTCCGGTGTCGCCTCCGGACGGCCGATCGCGATGTTCTCCGCGATCGTCCCGGAGAACAGGAACGCCTCCTGGGTCACCATCACCACACCCCGCCGCAGCTCGGCCGTCGCCAGGTCCCGCAGGTCGGCGCCGTCCAGGAGGACCCGGCCCTCCGTGGGGTCGTAGAAGCGTGCCAGCAGCTTGGCCAGCGTCGACTTGCCCGCGCCCGTCGAGCCGACCACGGCCACGGTCCGGCCCGCGCGCAGGGTCAGATCGAAGCGCGGCAGAACCTCGCCACCCGTGCGGTAGGCGAACCGCACCCCGTCGAACACGACCTCCCGGCCCGGGTGCTCACCGGCGAGGGCCGGCAGCACCTTCGGGGCCACGGGCTCGGGCACCGAGGGCGTCTGCGCCAACAGGCCGGCGATCTTCTCCAGCGAAGCGGCGGCCGACTGGTAGGAGTTGAGGAACATCGCCAGCCGGTCGATCGGGTCGTACAGCCGCCGCAGATAGAGCACCGCCGCGGCCAGGACGCCGAGCGCCAGCGTGTCCGACGCCACCCGGTAGGCGCCCCAGAGCACCATCGCCGCCACCGCCGTGTTGGCGACGAGCCGGGAGCCCACGACATAGCGGGCCATCTCCAGCAGCGCGTCGCCGTTCCTCCGCTCGTGACGGCGGTTGAACACCGCGAAGTCCTCGTCGTTGGCGCGCTCCCTGCGGAACGCCTGCACCGGGCGGATCCCGTTCATCGTCTCGGCGAACTTCACGATGACCGCGGCGATCGCCGACGAACGCGCCGAGTACGCCTTGGCCGCCCGGCGCCGGTAGGCCCGCACCAGCAGATACAGCGGAGCGAAGGACGCCACGGCGATGGCCCCGATGCCGAGGTCGAGCCAGAGCAGCATCAGGGAGATCGAGACGAACGACAGGACCACCCCGATGAGTTCCTGCAGGCCCTCGCTCAGCAGCTCCCGCAGGGACTCCACATCCGTGGTCGAGCGGGAGATCAGCCGGCCCGAGGTGTAGCGCTCGTGGAAGTCCACACTCAGCGCCTGCGCGTGCCGGAAGATCCGCCCGCGCAGATCGAGCAGCACGTCCTGGTTGATCCGGGCGGCCGCCCGGATGAAGGCGTACTGGAGCAGCCCCGCACCGACCGAGCACACCGCGTACCCGATGCCCACGGCGGCCAGCGGGCCGTAGTCGTGGTCCCGGAACGCGGGCACACCGCTGTCGATGGCGTACGCGACGAGCAGCGGCCCCGCCTGCACGGCGGCCTGCTGGACGAGCAGCAGGAGGGAGGCCACGACCACCCTGGCCCGCAACGGTGCGAGCAGGGAGGTCAGCAGCGCCCGGGTGGAACCCGGGGGAGCGGGCAGGGCGTCGGCGTCGAACGCGTCCCCGTCGCTCCCGGCCGGACCGGGCTCCCTCCCGGGGAGGTCATCGTCGGCGAGGGCGGGACCGTCGGCAGTCGTACTGGTCATCGGGTGCTGCCCTCCTCGGAGACGAGAACTCCGGTGTCCCGGTCACCGGACATCAGCCAGGCGTACTCGGCGTTGGTGCGCAGGAGTTCCTGATGGGTGCCCACGGCGCTGATCCGGCCCCCGGACAGCAGGGCCACCCGGTCCGCGAGCATCACCGTGGACGGCCGGTGGGCGACGACCACGGCCGTCGTCTCCTCCAGGACCCGCCGCAGCGCGGCTTCCACCAGCGCCTCCGTATGCACGTCCAGGGCGGAGAGCGGGTCGTCGAGCACCAGGAAGCGCGGCCGGCCGACCACGGCGCGGGCCAGCGCGAGGCGCTGCCGCTGGCCGCCGGAGAGGCTCAGCCCCTGCTCGCCGACCTGGGTGTCGATGCCCTGCGGCAGCTCGTGCACGAAGTCGGCCTGCGCGACCGACAGGGCCCGGCGCAGCTCCTGTTCGCCCGCGCCCTCCGCGCCCATGAGCACGTTCTCCCCGACGGTCGCCGAGAAGAGGGTGGGTTCCTCGAAGGCCACCGAGACCAGCTCGCGCAGCCGGGGCCGCTCGACGGTGGCGATGTCCTCGCCGTCCAGCAGGATCCGGCCGCCGGTGACCTCGTGCAGTCGGGGGACGAGCGCCGTCAGCGTCGTCTTCCCGGAACCCGTGGCGCCCACCAGCGCCATGGTCTCGCCGGGCCGGATCCGGAGGTCGACGCGGGCCAGGACCGGCGGCGAGCCGGGCTCGGCGTCGGGGTAGCGGAACTCCACCCCCTCGAAGACCATGCCCTGCCGGGCGGTCCCGGCCGCCTCCCCCGGGGTCCCGGACTCCGGCTCCTCCGCGACGTCCATGACCTCGAAGTAGCGGTCGGCGGCCGTCGCCGACTCCTGGCTCATCGCCAGCAGGAAGCCGATCGACTCGACCGGCCAGCGCAGCGCCAGGGCCGTCGAGAGGAACGCGACGAGCGTGCCCGCGGACAGAGTGCCGTCCGCGACCTCGATCGTGCCGAGCACCAGCGCCGCGCCGATCGCCAGCTCCGGGATGGCCGTGATGAGCGCCCAGATGCCCGCGAGCAGCCGGGCCTTGCCCAGCTCCGTGGTGCGCAGCCGCTGCGCGAGCGCGCGGAAGGCCAGCGCCTGGCTGCGGTTGCGGCCGAAGCCCTTGACGATACGGATGCCCAGCACGCTCTCCTCGACGACCGTCGTCAGATCGCCGACCTGGTCCTGGGCCTTGCGCGCCACCAGGGCGTACTTCGTCTCGAAGACCGAGCACAGGACCATCAGGGGGACGGCGGGCGCGAGCAGGACCAGCCCCAGCGACCACTCCTGGGCGAACAGGATGACGAAACCGACCAGAATCGTCGTGGCGTTGACCAGCAGGAAGGTCAGCGGGAAGGCCAGGAACATCCGCAGCAGCATCAGGTCCGTCGTCCCGCGGGAGAGCAGTTGCCCCGAGGGCCAGCGGTCGTGGAACGCCACCGGCAGCCGCTGGAGATGGCGGTAGAGATCGGCGCGCATCGACGCCTCGACACCGGCCAGCGGCCGGGCCACGAGCCACCGGCGGAGCCCGAACAGCCCGGCTTCGACGATCCCCAGAAGCAGCAGCCAGAGTGCCCCCAGCCATACCCCGCCCGGATCGCGGTCCGCGACGGGACCGTCCACCATCCACTTCAGGACCAGGGGGATCACCAGCGCGAGACAGGAGGCGAGAACCGCCACGAGCGCCGCGCTGATCCAGCGCACACGCACCGGTCTGACATAGGGCCACAGGCGCAGGAGGGAGCGCACGGCGGACCGGTCCGTGGGCTCTGCAGGTTTCTCGGGCATCAGGACCGAGCCTATGGTTCACCACTGACATCGCTCACGTGGTTTTCCGGTCACACGCCGCTGGTCGGAGGGACCGGTCAACCGATCGGCTGATGCGGGGACGGGCGTGACGGCGGATACCGTCGCCGGCCGCCCGCCGGAATTCTTACGGGCATGGCAATCATCGAGGTACACGGGGTGCACAAGGCCTACGGCGGCCGCCCCGCGGTCGACGGGGTGAGCTTCACCGTCGACGAGGGGGAGATCTTCGGGATCCTCGGCCCCAACGGAGCCGGCAAGACCACCACCGTCGAATGCGTGGAGGGACTGCGGGTCCCCGACTCGGGCACGGTCCGGGTCGCGGGCCTGGACCCCGCCGTCGACCGCCACGAGGTCACCCGGATGCTGGGTGCCCAGCTCCAGGAGAGCGAGCTCCAGCCCAAGCTGACCGTGCGTGAGGCGCTGGAGCTCTACAGCGCCTTCTACCCGCGCCCCGCCGACCGGCAGGCGCTCGCCGAACGGCTCGGTCTCGACGGCCACCTCGACCGCCGCTTCGCGCAACTGTCCGGCGGCCAGAAGCAGCGCCTGTTCATCGCCCTCGCCCTGATCGGGAACCCGCGCGTGGTCGTGCTGGACGAACTGACCACCGGCCTCGACCCCCGGGCCCGCCGTGACACCTGGCGGCTCATCGAGGAGATCCGGGACAGCGGGGTGACGGTCCTGCTCGTCACTCATTTCATGGAGGAGGCCCAGCGGCTCTGCGACCGGGTCGCCGTGATCGACAAGGGCCGCGTCGTCGCGCTCGACACCCCCGCCGGACTGACCGGGGGAGCGGAGGGGTCGACCGCCATCTCCTTCACCCCCTCGGAGCCGATCGCGTACGCCGAACTCGGGGCGCTGCCGGGCGCCGTCTCCGTCGACGTGAGCGACCCCGGCGGGCGGGTGGTCATCCACGGCACGGACGACACCGCCAACGCCGTGATCACGCTCCTGGCCCGCCACCGCATCACCGCCCGTCAGCTGCGTGTCGCCGAGGCGGGCCTGGACGACGTATTCCTCGGCCTCACGGAACAGGCCTCATGACCATGACCACGACCCTCACCACGACCCCGTCCCGCCCGGCCCCGCTCGCCGCCGTCCTCAGGACGGAGACCCGGCTCTTCCTGCGCGAGCCCGGCAGTCTGTTCTGGATCCTCGTCTTCCCGACGGTCCTGATGACGATCCTCGGTCTGATCCCGGCCTTCCGGGAGGCCGACGACGCCCTCGGCGGCCGCAGTGTCATCGACCTGTACGTACCGGTGGCCGTGCTCCTGGCCATGATCATGGCCGGGCTGCAGGCCATGCCACCGGTCCTCACCGGATACCGCGAACGCGGCATCCTGCGCCGGATGTCGGCCACACCGGTGCGCCCCTCGGCCCTGCTCACGGCGCAGATCGTGCTGCACGGTGCTGCCTCGCTCGGCTCGGCGGTGCTGGTCATGGCTGTCGGCCGGATCGCGTTCGGCGTACGGCTGCCGGGGCAGCCGTTCGGCTACCTGCTGGCCCTTCTCCTCGCCGTCGCGTGCGTCCTCGCCCTGGGCGCGACCATCTGCGCACTGTCCCGGACGTCCAAGGTCGCGACCGCCGTCGGTTCGGTGGCGTACCTCCTGATGATGTTCACCGCCGGGGTCTGGGTGCCCGTCCAGGCCATGCCGGACCTGCTCCGCCGGATCGTCGAGTTCACCCCGTTCGGCGCCGCCTCCCAGGCGATGGACCAGGCGGCAACCGGGGACTGGCCGGGCTGGGTGCACCTCGCGGTCATGGTGGTGTGGACCGTGGTGCTGGGCAGGGCGGCGACCAGGCTCTTCCGCTGGGAGTGACCGGCGTGAAGACTGGCCCCATGGGGACGGCAGGGGACAGCACCACGGTCGAGCAGCGCTTCTACCGGTACGGCCCGTACACGCTCCTCGGCCTCGCCGTCCTGATGGCCGCCCTGTCCTCGGGGCTGATCGGGATGTCCGCGGCGGACAAGTACACGGCGGGGATCCTGACCGGGGCGGCCTGCGGGCTCCAGCTGTGGTGGGGCCGCGTCCGGCCCGCTCCCAACCCGCACACGCCGGCCGCCGTCGTCTACTACGTCCTGCGGACCGCGATCGGGTTCGCGCTCTGCTGGTGCAACCCGTTCTTCTCCATCTACGCCATCATCGGCTACTTCGACGTCGCCGAGCTGCTGCCGAAACGCTTCGTGCGGGCGGGAATGCTGTGCACCGCCGTCACGATGGCGGGATCCCAGTCCGGGAGCGGGATGCCGCCGGCCTCCCTCGCCAACTGGGTGGCCTTCGGAGCGCTGTTCGTCCTGCACTCCTCGCTCGCCCTCCTCTTCGGCAACATCGGAGCCCGGGAGGCCGAGCGGACCAGGCGCCAGACCGAGACCATCTCCGCGCTGGAACTCGCCAACACCCGCCTGGAACAGGCGCTCTCCGAGAACGCCGCCCTGCACGCCCAGCTCCTGCTCCAGGCACGGGAGGCAGGGGTCGCCGACGAGCGGCGACGGCTCGCCGCCGAGATCCACGACACCCTCGCGCAGGGACTGACCGGGATCATCGCCCAGCTCCAGGCCGTCACCTCGACCGCCGACCCCGCCCTCGCCCGTGAGCACCTCGACCGCGCGGCCGGCCTTGCCCGGCACAGTCTCGGGGAGGCCCGCCGCTCGGTGCGCAATCTGGTGCCCGCAGCGCTGGAGCACGACGACCTGCCCGGTGCGCTGAAGAAGACGGTCGCCGGCTGGGCGGAACGCAGCGGCGTGCGGGCGGAGTTCACCGTCACGGGCACCGTCGAGCCGCTCCACGACGAGCTCGGCGCCACGCTGCTGCGCATCGCGGAGGAGGCCCTCGCCAACGCCGCCCGGCACGCCGGGGCGACCCGGGCGGGCGTCACCCTCTCCTACATGGGCGACGAGATCACCCTGGACGTACGCGACGACGGCTGCGGCTTCGACCCGGCCGCCCCGCACCCGCACAACGGCACGGGCGGCTTCGGCCTCGGCGGGATGCGGGCCCGTGCCGGGCGGATCGCGGGCACCGTCGAGGTGGAGTCCGAGCCCGGCCTGGGCACCGCCGTGTCCGCCCGGGTACCGCTGGTCCGGCGCGCCTGAAGAGACGTAGCCTGGTGCCGATATGACCGATGCCCCTGGAACCGCGCGCGTCATCACCCTCCTCGTCGTCGACGACCACCCCGTCGTACGGGACGGCCTGCGCGGCATGTTCGCCTCGGCCCCCGGCTTCGAGGTGCTCGGCGAGGCCGCCGACGGAGTGGCCGCCGTCGAGCTCGCCACCCGCCTCGACCCCGACGTGGTGCTGATGGACCTGCGGATGCCGGGCGGCGGGGGTGTGGCCGCCATCGCCGAGCTCGCCCGGCTCGGCGCCCGCTCCAAGGTGCTCGTCCTCACCACGTACGACACCGACTCCGACACCCTGCCCGCCATCGAGGCGGGCGCGACCGGCTATCTGCTCAAGGACGCGCCCCGCGACGAGCTGTTCACCGCCGTACGCGCCGCCGCCGACGGCCGCACCGTGCTCTCGCCGGCCGTCGCCTCCCGGCTCGTCTCACGGGTGCGCACCCCGGCCGGACCCGGCCAGGAGCCGCTGTCCACGCGTGAGCGCGAGGTGCTCCGGCTCGTCGCCAAGGGCACCTCGAACCGGGAGATCGCCGCCGAGCTGTTCATCAGCGAGGCGACCGTGAAGACCCACCTCACCCACGTCTTCGCCAAGCTGGGCGCGAAGGACCGCGCGGCGGCCGTCGCCGTCGCCTACGAGCGCGGGATCCTCGGCTGAGGCCGGCGCCCCCTCACTCCGCCACCCGCAGCAGCAGCACCGACCTGCCCTCCACCGTGAGCTCCGTGCCGCCCCGGTGGAGCGTGCAGGGGGCCGTGAGCTGCTCCTCGCGCGAGGTGTCCAGCACCAGTTCGTAGGCCTGGGCCCAGGGCGGGCCGGGGAGCCGGAACGCGCAGGGCCGGTGGTCCGCGTGCAGGACCGCCAGGAAGCTGTCGTCGGTGATCTGTCCGCCCCGGGCGTCCCGGCCCGGGATGTCGCGCCCGGAGAGGTAGAGCCCGAGCGTCGCGGCCGGTGCGTACCAGTCGCCCTCCGTCATCTCCGCGCCCTGCGCGGTGAACCAGGCCAGGTCCCGCAGGCCGTCCGGGGCCTGGGGCGTCCCGGCGAAGAAGGCGCGGCGGCGCAGCACCGGGTGGCGGTGGCGCAGGGCCAGGACCCGGGCGGTCAGCTCGGTCAGCTCCCGCCAGCGGGGCTCCTCCAGAAGCGACCAGTCCAGCCAGCTGACCTCGTTGTCCTGGCAGTAGGCGTTGTTGTTCCCGCCCTGTGTACGTCCCATCTCGTCGCCCGCCACCAGCATCGGCACCCCGGTCGACAGGAGGAGCGTGGTGAGAAGGTTGCGCAGCTGCCTCAGACGCAGGGCGTTGACCTCGGGATCGTCGGTCTCGCCCTCGGCGCCGCCGTTCCAGGCGCGGTTGTCGTCCGTGCCGTCCCGGTTGCCCTCGCCGTTGGCCTCGTTGTGCTTGTCCTGGTAGCTGACCAGGTCGCGCAGGGTGAAACCGTCGTGCGCGGTGACGAAGTTGACCGAGGCGTACGGTCGCCTGCCGCCCCAGGCGTACAGGTCGCTCGACCCGGTGAGCCGGTAGCCGATGTCGCGTACGTCGGGCAGGGCGCCCCGCCAGAAGTCGCGTACGGCGTCGCGGTAGCGGTCGTTCCACTCCGTCCACAGCGGGGGGAACGCGCCCACCTGGTAGCCGCCGTTTCCGACGTCCCACGGTTCGGCGATCAGCTTGACGCGGCGCAGCACCGGGTCCTGGGCGATCACCGCGAGGAACGGGGAGAGCATGTCCACGTCGTGCATCGAGCGGGCGAGCGCCGCCGCCAGGTCGAAGCGGAAGCCGTCGACGCCCATCTCCGTCACCCAGTAGCGGAGCGAGTCCGTGATCAGCCGGAGGACCTGCGGCTGCACCACGTGCAGGGTGTTCCCGCAGCCGGTGTAGTCCGCGTAGCGGCGGGCGTCCTGCTGGAGGCGGTAGTAGCCGCGGTTGTCGATGCCGCGCAGGGACAGCATCGGGCCGAGCTCGCCGGCCTCCGCCGTGTGGTTGTAGACCACGTCGAGGATCACCTCGATCCCGGCGTCGTGCAGGGCGCGCACCATCTGCTTGAACTCGCCGACCTGCTGTCCCGTCGTGCCGCTCGCCGCGTAGTCCGCGTGCGGGGCGAAGTAGCCGATCGAGTTGTAACCCCAGTAGTTGTGCAGTCCGCGCCGCAGCAGATGGTCCTCGTGGGCGAACTGGTGGACCGGGAGCAGTTCGACGGCGGTCACACCGAGGCGGCGGAGATGGCCGATCGCGGCGGGGTGGGCGAGTCCGGCGTAGGTGCCGCGCAGCTCGGGCGGGATGTCGGGGTGGAGCTTGGTGAAGCCGCGTACGTGAAGTTCGTAGATGACCGTGTCCGCCCACGGGGTCTTGGGCCTGCGGTCCTCCGCCCAGTCGTCGTCGTCATGCACGACGACGGCCTTGGGGACGTACGGCGCGGAGTCCCGGTCGTCGCGCACGGTGTCGGCGACGTGCTGCTCGGGCCAGTCCCTCACATGGCCGTACACCTCGGGCGGAAGGGTGAACGAGCCGTCCACCGCGCGGGCGTACGGGTCGAGGAGCAGCTTCGCCGCGTTCCAGCGGGCGCCGGTCCAGGGGTCCCAGCGGCCGTGCACCCGGTAGCCGTAGCGCTGTCCCGCGCCGACACCGGGAACGAAGCCGTGCCAGATCTCATGGGTCAGTTCGGTCAGCGGGAGACGGGTCTCGGTGCCCCGCTCGTCGAAGAGGCAGAGCTCGACGGCTTCGGCGCCGCCCGCCCAGAGGGCGAAGTTGGTGCCCGCCACACCGTCCGGACCGACCCGGAAGCGTGCTCCCAACGGCATCGGGGCACCCGGCCATACGGGTGGTTCGCCTTTTTCGTCCTTCACGGTCGACCGGGCCGTCACCACTCTCCCCGTCGTACGCGGCGTTTCCTCCTGCTCGGCTGTGCTCGACACCTCTAGCCTCCTGCGGCTCGTAGGAGCGGCCACCCGCCGTAGGAGTGCGCGGCGTCCCGGCCGCGGCCTTCCGAGCGGTGTCCTCCCCTCTGTTCTGCCCATCGACGGGCCCGCACTCACGTTTCCCCGGGGCGGCCACGTCGTTGGGGGAGCGTGAACCACGTAGCGAAGAGAGCACGGGCGGGTTCGGTCGCCGTGCTGACATGGGCAGGACTGTTCACCGTGCCGGCCGTACTGACGGGCTGCACCGACGCGACGTCGCTCTTCGGGGACAACCGGTCACCCGGCGACGCCATCCGGATCGTCCCCGAGGACCGGGCCGAGAACGTCGGCGCCGACAGCCGGCTCGGAGTGACCGTCCCCGACGGGCGGCTCGAGCGGGTGAAGGTGACCCGGATGGAGGACGCGGAACACCAGGAGGTGCCGGGCCGGATCGCGGAGGACGGCCGTTCGTGGGCACCCAAGGAGGCCGGGTACCGGCTCGGGCTGGCCGGGAAGTACAGCGTGGAGGCCGTCGCCGTCGACGAGGACGGCCATCGCTCGGCCCGCAGCACCACGTTCACCACGCTGGTCCCGAAGGACCGGTTCATCGGCTACTTCAAGCCGGAGAACCGGTCCACCGTGGGCACCGGCATGATCGTCTCCTTCGACTTCAACCGGCCCGTCAAGAACCGGGCCGCGGTGGAGAAGGCCATCAGGATCACCACGGAACCCCAGGTCGAGGTGGTCGGCCACTGGTTCGGCAAGGACCGGCTCGACTTCCGCCCGGCCCGCTACTGGGAGCCGGGCACCGAGGTGACCGTGGACGTCGGCCTGCGCGATGTGGAGGGCGCGCCGGGGGTGTACGGCAGCCAGCGGAAGAAGGTGGCCTTCCGGGTGGGCCGCTCCCAGACGTCCGTGGTGGACGCCCGGGCGCACACCATGGAGGTACGCCGCGACGGCGAGGTCGTCAGCACGGTGCCGATCACCGCGGGCGCCGCGAAGACGACCACGTACAACGGGAAGATGGTGGTCTCCGAGCTGCACGACGTGACCCGCATGGACGGCAGCACCGTCGGCTTCGGTGGTGAGTACGACATCAAGGACGTGCCCCACGCCATCCGGCTGACGAAGTCGGGGACCTTCCTGCACGGCAACTACTGGGAGTCCCCGGACATCTTCGGCTCCGAGAACACCAGCCACGGCTGCATCGGGCTGCGCGACGTGAAGGGCGGCGGCTCGGACACCCCGGCCGGCTGGTTCTTCGAGCGCACGCTCGTGGGCGATGTGGTCGAGGTGGTCAACTCCACCGACAAGACCGTCGCCCCGGACAACGGGCTGGGCGGCTGGAACATCGGCTGGCCGCAGTGGAAGGCGGGCTCCGCCCTGCGCTGACCCCCGCCCGACCAGGGAAGGTCCCGGAGGCGAGCCCTCCGGGACCACCCTCCGTCGGTGCGGCGCGACTTGGGACCGAACAGTGACATTCCGGGGAACTCCTCCTTACGTGCGGTGTGATTATCTTGCGCCGAGCGTGCATGTACAGCGCGTGGGGGTGCGGGCCATGGCGGGGCCAGGCCGTGCGAGGGGAGACGACCACATTGAACGGGCAGCCGATATCGGGGGCATGGGCCGACGCGGGCGGGGAACGGGGCGGGCGCGGAACCCGGGGCCTCCTCGCGCTGGTGCTGGGCGCGCTGCTGTTGCTGGTGACCGCGTGCGGCGGCAGCGGTAACGCCGCCGACAAGGACAGCAAGGGGCCGGGCGGGAAGGTCGACGACACCAGTGCCTCGCAGGCGGTGGTGACGATCGCGCCCAAGGACGGCGCCGACGACGTGGCGACCAGCGGGGCGCTGAAGGTCTCGGCGGCCAAGGGCAAGCTGAGCACGGTGAAGGTCGCGGACCCCAAGGGCAGGGCGGTCGAGGGCAAGATCGCCGCGGACGGCCTCAGCTGGGTGCCGGACCGTCACCTGGCCGCCGCCACCAAGTACACCGTGCACGCGGTCGCCAAGGACGACGAGGGCCGCCAGTCGGCGAAGGACACCAGCTTCACGACGCTGGTCCCGCAGAACACCTTCATCGGTCAGTACACCCCCGAGGACGGCTCGACCGTCGGTGTGGGTATGCCGGTGTCGATCCACTTCACCCGGGGGATCACCGACCCGGCGGCCGTGGAGAAGGCGATCAGCGTGACGGCGGAGCCCGCCGTGCAGGTCGAGCCGCACTGGTTCGGCAACGACCGCCTCGACTTCCGCCCCGAGAAGTACTGGGCGGCGGGCACGAAGGTGACCGTGCGGCTCGACCTCGACGGCGTCGAGGGGCGGCCGGGGGTCTACGGCAAGCAGGCCAAGACCGTGAAGTTCACCATCGGCCGGAGCCAGGTCTCCACGGTCGACGCGAGTTCCCACCGGATGAAGGTGGTCCGCGACGGCAAGCAGATCAAGGACATCCCGATCTCCGCGGGTGCTCCTGCCACGACCACGTACAACGGTCAGATGGTCATCAGCGAGAAGCTCAAGGTGACCCGGATGAACGGCGACACCGTCGGATTCGGCGGCGAGTACGACATCAAGGACGTGCCGCACGCGATGCGCCTGTCGACCTCGGGCACCTTCATCCACGGCAACTACTGGGGTGCGTCCGGCATCTTCGGCTCGACGAACACCAGCCACGGCTGCGTCGGCCTGCGGGACGTGCGCGGCGCCTGGGACAGCAAGACGCCCGCCGCGTGGCTCTTCGACAACTCCCTGATCGGCGACGTCGTCATCGTGAAGAACTCCCACGACAAGGTGATCCAGCCGGACAACGGCCTCAACGGCTGGAACATGGACTGGTCGGAGTGGATCAAGTAGATCCGTTCCAGTGGGCGGGCCCGGTGCTGTGACCAACGGCACCGGGCCCCTCCGCGTTAGCGGCGGTTAACCTGCCTCCCATGACCGTAACCCTCGAAGTACAGGACGACGTAGGCACGATCCGGCTCGACCGGCCGCCGATGAACGCTCTGGACGTCGCCGTCCAGGACCGGCTGCGCGAGCTCGCCGAGGAGGCGGGCCGGCGTGACGACGTGCGGGCGGTGATCCTCTACGGCGGCGAGAAGGTGTTCGCGGCGGGCGCGGACATCAAGGAGATGCAGGCGATGGACCATACGGCGATGGTCGTACGCTCCAGGGCCCTGCAGGAGTCCTTCACCGCCGTGGCGCGTATCCCCAAGCCCGTGGTCGCGGCTGTCACCGGCTACGCCCTGGGCGGGGGCTGTGAGCTCGCGCTCTGCGCCGACTTCAGGATCGCCGCGGAGAACGCGAAGCTCGGCCAGCCGGAGATCCTCCTGGGACTGATCCCGGGCGCCGGCGGCACCCAGCGCCTGGCCCGGCTGGTGGGGCCGTCCAAGGCCAAGGACCTGATCTTCACAGGCCGTCAGGTGAAGGCCGAGGAGGCCCTGGCGATCGGTCTGGTGGACCGCGTGGTGCCCGCCGCCGAGGTGTACGAGCAGGCGCGCGCCTGGGCGGCACGGCTGGCCAAGGGGCCCGCGCTGGCGCTGCGGGCCGCCAAGGAGTCCGTGGACGCGGGACTGGAGACGGACATCGACACCGGGCTCACCATCGAGCGGACCTGGTTCGCGGGGCTGTTCGCCACCGAGGACCGCGAGCGCGGTATGCGCAGCTTCGTGGAGGAGGGCCCGGGCAAGGCCGAATTCCTCTGACCCAGCGTGAGTTGCGTACAGGGGCGCGTACGTTCATCCGTGCGGGCGGATTAGCTGGACCTTAAGAGAACCTTAAGGCGTGGCGCCCGCTCCGCTCGTGCAATTACTCGGCCTCCCGCTCCTGCCGCAGGTGGGCATGGCTGAACAGGGGTCCGTTCTGCCCCTGGCATATGCCGGAGAACCGGCGCGGAATGACTGGTTCCGGTAGAGGGATTCTGCCGGAACGGTCACAGAGAGCGTTCTGTGCGTCCATGATGGGTGGCATGGCGGGCCTGGAGGGTGTGGAGCAGCCGCGACAGCGCAGCAGCGCGACAGCGGCGCGATGGACGACTGCCGTCGAAGACGAACAGGCGTTCAAGGCGCTGGAGTTGTTCGGAAATCCGACGGAGGACGAAGTCCGTCTGCCCTCTCGTCCGGAGTCCGCCGCCACCGCCCGGCGCATCACTTCGTGCGTGATGCTGCGTCAGTGGGCGCTTCCTCCGCAGACCGCCGAATACGGTGTGCTACTGGTCTCCGAGCTCGTGGGAAACGCGGTACGGCATACCGGGGCGCGGGTTTTCGGTCTGCGGATGCTGCGCCGCCGCGGCTGGGTGCGGATCGAGGTGCGCGACCCCTCACGTGGGCTGCCGTGTCTCATGCCCGTCCGTGAGATGGATGTCAGCGGGCGGGGTCTCTTCCTGGTGGACAAGCTCTCCGACCGGTGGGGTGTGGATCTCTTACCGCGCGGGAAGACCACATGGTTCGAGATGCGCACCGCCGACCGCTGACGCGCAGAAACCCCCGGTCCGCCTGGGTGGTGGCGTGTCGGGGGCTTCTGAGGGGGCCGTGGAATGGGGGGGTGTGTCCACGGCCGCACAGGGGACCTGGCTCGGGTCGGAGGAGGTCGCGCCCCCGACTATGGCAGACGGGCGACCCCGGAGCCAAAGCCTCAAAGGGGACAAGTTGCAATATAACTGTCCATTTGGTTTATGAATCGCAGGTGTGATGAGTCACTCGCCTGGCATTCTCTCCATGTCGATCGGTTTCTCTCGGTGATTCATTGATCACCTCCTGGAGGCGGCCACACGCGGCCACCCCGGAATCTCCACTTGTTCCGCCTTACTGTGTCTCGGGTCTCGGGTGAAAAGCACCCGAACCGACCCGCGAGGTGGACGTCCATGAGCGGTCGCAGGACACCGGTGCCCCGACGCGGCGCCCTGCGCACGGCGGCCGGAGCACTCCTGGCAGGAACCTCCGCGGCCGGCTGCGCACAGGACGGGACCCCGCGGCCTCCGGCCCCGGCAGCCGCGCGGAACGGCGAGAGCGGCCGGAGCGCGGTACGTCCGGCCGCCACCCCGCGGCGCCTCCCCGGCCAGCCGGTGCAGATCGAGCACGGCCCCCGCGGCCGCCCCCGGGTCGCCCTCACCTTCCACGGCCAGGGTGACCCCGCCCTGGCCCGCACCGTTCTCGCCGAGGCCGAACGGGCCGGCGCCCGGCTCACCGTCCTGGCCGTCGGCGGCTGGCTCGACCGGAACCCCGGCATGGCCCGCCGGATCCTCGACGGGGGCCACGACCTCGGCAACCACACCCAGAGCCACCTCGACATCAACGCGATGGACGAGACGCGGGCGTACGAGGAGATCACCGGCTGCGCCCGGCGCCTGCGCCGGCTCACCGGTTCGATCGGCACCTGGTTCCGGCCCTCGCGCGCCCGGTACGCCACCCCGCTCGTCCAGGAACTCGCGCGCCGGGCCGGCTACCCGCACGTCCTCTCCTACGACGTGGAGTCCCTCGACTTCACCTCGCCAGGGGTCGCGGCGGTCACACGCAAGGTCGCCGGTGAACTCCGCAACGGCTCCGTGGTGAGTCTGCACTTCGGCTACCGGGACACCGTCGCCGCGCTGCCCCTCCTCCTCACCGAGATCGACCGTCGCCGGCTGCGCGCGGTGACCGCCACGGAGCTGCTGACCTGAGTCCTCGCGTCCGCCGGCGGGTCCTGGACCGGGGAGGGCGCGGTCGCCCGCCGGATCCGACGTCCGGGTCGCCGGATAATCTGAGCTCCGTCAACGACGCTTAACGAAGGGGCGGAACAGTGGCGGACATCGAGTCGGCACGCACGGCATTCGAGCGCTTCGACCAGAACAGCGACGGCAGCATAACGGCCGCCGAGTACAAGAGCGCCATGGCGCAGCTCGGTGACCCCTATGTCACCGAGACGGTCGCCCAGGCCGTCATCAACGCCCACGACGGGAACGGCGACGGCGAGCTCACGTTCGACGAGTTCTGGGCCTCGCAGAACAAGGCCTGACCCGGCCCGGCAGGTGGCGGTCCGGCCCTTCGCGTCGGCGAAGGGCCCCGGATCCACCGGCGCCCGGCCCCTCGCCGCGGGCACCGGGCAGTGACGCGGCGCTTCGCCTCACCCCGCGAGGGAGTGGAACTCCCGCCGGAGCCCGACGATCCCGTCGCCCTCCCGGGTGGGATGGACCCGGTTGGTGAGCAGCACCGCGTAGCGGCCCGTTGCGGGATCGACCCAGAGACTCGTCCCGGTGAAACCGGTGTGGCCGTACGAGGACGGGCCGAAGGACGGCCCGACGGGGGAGCCGGCCGGGTCCTGGCCCTGCCAGGCGAGAGCGCGCCGGAGGTTCAGTCCGTCGGTGTGCGGGGCGGTCATCAGGGAGAACGTCTGCGGGCGCAGCAGTTCGCCCGCGCCGCCCGCCAGGCAGACGGCAAGCCGCTCCACGTCGGCGAGGGTGGCGAAGAGCCCCGCGTGGCCGGCGATCCCGCCGAGGACCGCCGCGTTCTCGTCGTGGACCTCACCCGTCAGTGTCCTGCCGCGCCACGGGCACCGTTCGGTCGCCACGGCGCGCTCCCGGTCATCGGGGCCCGGGTTGAAGCCGGTGGCCTTCAGGCCCAGCGGGGCGCACACCAGCTCGGCGACCAGGGTGTCCAGCCCCTGCCCGCCCGCGTGTTCGGCGATCAGGCCGAGCAGCATGAAGCCCTGGGAGGAGTATTCGACCCGCACGCCCGGCCGGGACCGCAGCGGCAGGGTGCCGAGGGCGGTGAGCAGGGCCTCCCGGGTGGTGTGGTCGCGGTACATCGGGACCCGACCGGGAAGGCCCGAGGTGTGGGCGAGGAGTCCGGTGACGGTCAGCCGGGCCTTGTCGGTGTCCCGGTAGCGGGGGAGGAGTTCTCCCACCGTGGCGTCGAGGGACAGTGCGCCGCGCTCGGCGAGCGCCATGACGACCAGACCCACCACGGGCTTGGTGACGGAGGCGAGATCCCACAGGTCGGTGCCGTCCAGCTCCGCGCCGTCCCAGCTCCTGGTGCCCAGCCACCCCCGGTCCACGGGGCCCCGGGAGGAGCCCACCGACCACGCGGCGCCCGAATAAAGGCGCCGTGCCCTGCCCTCGGCCAGCACGGCGGCACGCCCGTCGTCGTCCGCCTGCCCACCGCCGCTCACAGGGCCGCGCCCCGGGCGTCGGACCGTGCCGTGTCGCGGGCGACCGCGAGCCTGGCGCGCCCGTCGGAGCCCAGCCCCGCGGAGACCGCGCGCGCGGCGGCCCGGACCATCGGGCCGTACAGCTCGACGCCCGCACGGTCGAGGGTGAAGACGAGTCCGGTGAGCACGACGGCCCCCGCGATCCTCCCCTCACCGTCCCGGACCGCCGCGGCGAGTGCGCGGCGGTCCTCCTGCTCGTACTGGTCGTCGAGCGCGTAGCCGCGCTCCGCTGCCGCGGCGATCTCGTCGCGCAGCTCCGCGGCGGGCACCGGCAGCGGATGACCGGCCGACTCCCCTTCGACGAAGGCGAGTTCGGCCTCCGCGGCGGGGAGGGCGGCCAGTATCGCGAGGCCCGGTGCGGAGAGCAGCAGGGGCGCGCGTGACCCCGGGCGGAGTTCCAGCGCGTACTCCCGGGCGGGCTCCGACGTCTCCAGGCAGACCGCGAAGTCACCGTCGCGTACGGCGTAGTGCGCCAGCAGGCCTGTACGGGTGCGCAGTTCGGCCAGCACCGGCCTGATCAGGCGCAGGCCCGGACCGCTGTCGAGCGCCGCCGCCGCGAGACCGAGCAGCCGGGGCCCCGCCCGGTAGCTCCCCCCTTCGGCGGGCTCGACGAAGCCGGCGCCGGCGAGGCCGCGCAGCAACCGGTGCACGGTGGGTTTGGTGAGTCCCGTGCGGCGGGCCAGATCGGCCAGACGGTGCGGTGCGCCCGTCTCGACCAGCGCGGACAGGACCTCCATCGCCTTGTCCACCGGGCCCATGACGGACTGTTCGACAGCCTGGCCCGCGGGCGGCTGCTCCTTCGAACGGCTATTGACCGGTTTCCCCATGTCGCTTAGCTTACCCCCACTGCATTCCATCTGCCGGAACGGATGTGTTGGTCAATGGAACGAATACGTGGAGGGCGGATCGGGGACCGCAGCCGCCCCTCCCGCCGCACGATCCTGCGGTACGGCAGTGCGCTGCTCCCCGCGATCGCCGCGCCGGCACTGCTCACCGGCTGCGGTACCGACCCCGCGGCCGGCGCCGGCAACGTCCTGCGGGTCTCCCAGACGGGCGACCCCAAGACCATGGACCCGCAGAAGCAGGGCGACATGATCTCGATGAACGCCCTGATCAACATGTTCGACACACTCACGGCGCGGGGCCGGGACAACACCCTGAGGCCCCGGCTGGCCCTGTCCTGGAAGGCCGTCTCGCCCCGTGTCTGGCGCTTCCGGCTGCGGCCCGGCGTCACCTTCCACAACGGCGAGGTCTGCGACGCCGCCGCCGTGAAGTTCAGCATCGAGCGCCTCCTCGACCCGGCGACCAAGTCGCCCATCGTCGAGCTGCGTTACGTCGAAGGTGTCACCGTCGTCGACCGGCTCACCGTGGACCTCCACACCACCGTCCACGACCCGATCCTGCCCGACAAGGTGTCCCTCTTCGGCGGCGTCGTGGTCCCTCCGCGCTACCTCGCCCGGGTCGGTGACGAGGGCTTCGCCGCCCACCCCGTCGGCACCGGGCCCTTCGCCTTCAAGAGCTGGCAGCGCGACCACGAACTGCGGATGCGGGCCTACGAACACCACTGGGAGAGCAGGCCCGCGGTCGACGAACTCGTCTTCACCCCCGCGCCGAACGCCTCCTCCGCGCTCGCCGCCCTCCAGAGCGGCGGCGTCGATCTCGTCGCCGGACTGACCCCCGACGCGGCTCAGCAGCTCGACGGCTACACCGGCGTGAGCCTCGACCACCACACCGGCATCCGCACCTCGTACCTCTCCCTCGACACCCTCACCCCGGGTCCGCTCCAGGACCGCCGCGTGCGCCAGGCACTCAACCACGCGATCGACGTGCCCCTGCTCATCAAGGCCGTCCTCGGGGGGAAGGCGTCCGAGGTCCCCGCGATGATCCCGCGCGGTGCCTACGGATACGACGCCGCCGTCAAGCCCTTCACCCGTTCCGTCGCCGAGGCCCGCGCCCTGCTCGCCGAGGCCGGACACCCGGACGGCATCAGCACCACACTCACCGCGTCCAACGTGGACGCCGACGTGGCGGAGGCGGTCGCCGGACTGCTCGACCGCGCCGGGGTGCGCACCCGGGTCGACCTGCTCGACCCCGGCACGTACTCGCAGCGCCTGACCTCCGACAACCACGGCGCGCTGGGCCCGATGTACCTGGCCGCATCCACCGTCTGGACCCTCGACGGCGAGAGCATGATCCAGTCCAACGTGCGCAGTGACCGGCGGCAGAGCCGCTGGCACAACAAGGAGGCCGACCGGCTCGTCGACCTCGAGGAACTCTCGGTCGACCCGGAGACCCGGCAGCGCGCCTTCTCCGGCCTCCAGCGGCTCATCAAGACCGAGGCGCCCTTCGTGCCCCTCTACCAGGTGGACAACATCTACGCCCGCAACGAGAGGCCGCGCTGGACCCCGGGGTTCGCCGGCGTCCTCGACATGGCGAGTGCGGAGGTCACCCGATGAGCGACCTCGCGACCCTCCCCGCCCCCGGCGAGGACACCGAGCGGCCGGCCGCGCCCCGCCGCGACGTACTGCCCGTCCTGCGCAGGATCGCGGGCCGCCTCGGCACCGCGCTGTTCGTCCTGCTCTGCACCGCCACCGTGGCGTTCTTCCTCGTACGTCTCTCCGGAGACCCCGTCAAAGTCCTGCTGCCGCCGGACGCCACGGCCCACCAGGAAGGCGTACTGCGCCACAGCCTCGGGCTCGACCGCCCGCTGCTCACCCAGTACCTCGACTACCTGTGGGGCATCCCCCGCCTCGACTTCGGCGACTCCCTCTTCTACAACCAGCCGGTCCGCGCGGTCCTCGCCGACCGCATCCCCGCGACCCTCCTCCTGGCCGCCGGAGCCCTGGTCGTCACCCTCGTCGTCGCGCTCCCCGCCGGGACCGTCGCAGCGATGCGCCGTGGCCGGGCCACCGACCGCACCGTCATGACCGGTGTCCTGCTCGGCCAGTCCACCCCGCCGTTCTGGGTCGGCATCCTGCTCATCCTGGTCTTCGCGGTCGGCCTGCACGCCCTGCCCGCCTCGGGCTACGGAACCTTCGCCCACCTCGTGCTGCCCGCCGTGACGCTCGCCGTGTACTCCGTCGCCGTCGTCGCCCGGCTCCTGCGTTCCTCCCTCATCGACGTACTCGGCGCCGACCACATACGCACCGCACGCGCCAAGGGGTTCGGACCCGTCAAGGTCGTCCTCACCCACGGGCTGCGCAACGCCTCCCTGCCCGTCGTCACCGTCGTCGGCCTGGAGGTCGGCGGTCTTCTCGGCGGCGCCATCCTCACCGAACAGGTCTTCTCCTGGCCGGGAGTCGGGCAGCTCACGATCGAAGCCATCTCCAACCGCGACTTCCCCCTCGTCCAGGCCACCGTCCTGCTGTTCGCCGCGACCTTCGTCGTGGTGAACCTGCTCGTCGACCTCTCCTACAGCCTCCTCGACCCGAGGGTGAGGACCTCCCGATGACGACCACCCCCGCCGGCCCGGCACTCGCCGGTGACCGCGCCCCCGCCGCACCGTCCCACCGGACGGCGGCCCTGCGCACGCTGCTGCGCAACCGGCTCGCCGTCGTGGCCCTCGCCTTCCTCGCCCTCGTCGTGATCTGCGCGCTGTTCGCCCCGCTCATCGCACCCGCCGACCCCAACGCACAGGACCTGCTGGACCGGCTCCGGCCGCCCGCCTGGCAGCACGGCGGCAGCGCCGCCCACCTCCTCGGCACCGACCAGCTCGGCCGCGACCTGCTCTCCCGCGTCATCTACGGCACCCGTGTCTCGCTGCTCGTCGGTGCGGGCGCGGCCCTCCTCGCCGGGGTCATCGGCACCGTCGTCGGCCTCGCCTCCGGCTACTTCGGGGGCTGGCCCGACCGCATCCTCATGCGCGTCGCCGACGTCCAGCTCGCGTTCCCCGCGATCCTGCTCGCCCTCGCCGTCGTCGGCTTCCTCGGCTCCGGCCTCTGGTACGTCATCCTCGTCCTCGGCGTGACCGGCTGGGTCTCGTACGCCCGCGTCGTCCGCTCCGAGGTGCTGTCCCTGCGCTCCCGGGACTTCATCACCGAAGCCCGCGCCATCGGCGTCGGCGACACCACGATCATGCGCCGGCATCTGCTGCCCAACGTGATGGCGCCGCTCGCCACCATCGGCACCCTCCACGTCGCCGCGGCCGTCGTCGCCGAGGCCTCCCTCAGCTACCTCGGGCTCGGCGTCCCCAAGGAGACCGTGACCTGGGGCTCGATGCTCGCCGACGGACAGCTCTACCTCGGCACCTCCTGGTGGGTCGCCGTCTTCCCCGGCGTCGCCCTCATGCTCACCTCCCTCGCCGTCAACATCACCGGCGACGCCCTGCGCGACGTCGCGGACCCGAAGGCCTACCGCCGATGACCTCCACCACCTCCGCAGCGCCCGTCCTCGAGATCCACGACCTGCACGTCGACTTCCGCCTCGCCACCACGACCGTCCACGCGGTACGCGGAGTCAGCTTCTCCGTGGCGCCCGGGGAAACCCTCGCCGTCGTGGGCGAGTCGGGCAGCGGCAAGTCGGCGACCGCGCTGTCCGCGCTCCGTCTCAACCCCGAACCGCCGTGCGTCTACGCGGGCGGCCACATCCTCCTCGACGGGAAGGACCTCCTCACCCGCGGCGAACGCGAACTCGGCCGGATCAGGGGCGCCGAACTCTCCATGATCTTCCAGGACCCGATGACCAGCCTCGATCCGCTGCAGCGCGTGGGGAACCAGGTCGCCGAGGTACTCCGCCACCACGGCGGCCACAGCCGGTCGGAAGCCAGGGCCGCCGCGCTGTCCGCCCTCGACGAGGTCGGCATCCCGGACCCCGAACGCCGCTACCGCCAGTACCCCCACGAGCTCTCCGGCGGACTGCGCCAACGCGTCATGATCGCCGCGGCACTCGTCGCCCGCCCCCGCGTGCTCATCGCCGACGAACCCACCACGGCGCTGGACGTCACCGTGCAGCGCCAGATCCTCGACCTCCTCGTCCAGCTCCAGCAGCGGCACGGCATGGCCGTCGTCCTCATCACGCACGACCTCGGAGTCGTCGCGGAGACCGCCGACCGCGTGGTGGTCATGCACCGCGGCGAGGCCGTCGAGAGCGGGGACGTCCACGACGTCTTCGCCCGCCCCGAGGACCCCTACACCCGCCAGCTGCTCGACGCGACGCCCCGACTGGAGACCGCCGGATGACCGCCACAGCACCGCCTCTGCTGGAACTCGAAGCACTGCGGAAGGAGTTCGGCGGCCGGCCCGGCAGCGTCGCGGTGGACGACGTGAGCCTCACCGTCCACCAGGGCGAAACCCTCGCCCTGGTGGGGGAGTCCGGCTGCGGCAAGACCACGCTGACCCGGCTGCTGCTGCGCCTGCTGGAGCCGACCTCGGGCACCGTGCGCTTCGACGGCACCGACCTCTTCGGCCTCGACGCCGCCGCGCTGCGCGCGGTCCGCCGCGAGATGCAGGTCGTCCTCCAGGACCCCTACTCCAGCATGAACCCGCGGCTGCGGATCGTGGACATCGTCGCCGAGCCTCTCGTCACCCACGACCCGCGGGCCCGGGGCCGGCGCGGCCGGGCCTTCACCAGGCAGCGCGTCGGTGAACTCCTCGAAGCCGTCGGCCTCGACGACACGATCCTGGACCGCTATCCCCACGAGTTCTCCGGCGGCCAGCGCCAGCGCATCTCGATCGCGCGCGCGATCGGCCTCGAACCACGCCTCGTGGTCCTCGACGAACCCACCAGCGCCCTCGACGTCTCCGTCCAGGCCCGCGTCCTCGACCTGCTCGCCGAACTCCAGCAACGCCTCGGACTCACCTACGTCTTCGTGAGTCACAACCTCGCCGTCGTCCGGCAGGTGGCCGACCGGGTCGCCGTGATGCGCAGGGGCAGCCTGGTCGAGGTGGGGACCGCCCATCAGGTGTTCACCGCTCCCGCGCACCCGTACACGCGGCAGCTGCTCGACGCCGTACCGATTCCCGACCCCGTGAAGGCCCGACGGGCCCGGCGCTCCGCCCCGGCCGGCGACGAGCGGATCGCCCCGCACCCCGTCGGCGACGGCGCCCTGTGAACACCGCCCCGCGCCTACCTGCCCGACAGCACGAGACCTGCCCCGCCGAGCAACGCGACATCGTCCACCGCCGCCTCGCTCACCACCACCCGGGGAAGCTCTCCACCGCCGAGCGCGTCCGAGCGCAGCCGCGACTCGACCAGGGCACGGAACGGCTCCCCGCCCTCACGGGCCTCCCCGTGCAGGACGAAGAGCCCGCAGGCGAAGAGCTGCTGGACCGTCGCGAGACCCAGCACCAGATTCTCCGCGTACTCCGCCACCAGGATCCGGGCCGCCTCCTCCCGCGACGCGACCAGCTCGCCGAGCGACCCACCCGCCGCTCCGAGACCCAGCGCCTCGGCGCGCTGCCGCAGCCAGCGTGTCGTGGCCACCGTCTTCCAGCAGCCGCGACGCCCGCACGTGCACGGCTCACCACTGGCGGACACCGTCATGTGCGCGCCACTGCGGCCGCCCTCCGGGGCCAGCACCTCACCCTCGTACAGGATTCCCACCCCCAGCACCTCGCCGGTGGACACCGAGGCGAAGGAACGCCGCCCCCGGCCGGGTCCGAACCACCGGTCCCCGAGGACCTGGACCCGCGCACGGTGCTCGACCCGTACGGGCGCCCCGGTCAGCTCCTCCAGCCGCCCGGCCACCCGGTAGCCGCGCAGCGCCGGCGCCTCGTTGACCTCGATCACCCGCCCGCCCGCCGGATCGATCACCCCCGCCGCCGCGACGCCGATCCCGGACGGACGGCGCCCCTCGAACACCGACGCCACCCGCGCGAGCGCCTCGTCGACCCCGGCGGGACTCGGGGACGCCGCGTCGAACTCCGCCTCCGCCCGTTCGAGCACCGTGCCCGACCGGTCGAGCAGCGCCGCACGGACCCGGCCGGGCAGCAGCTCCACGGCCCCCAGCGTGCCGGGGACGGCCCGCACCACCGGACCCGGCACGGGGTCCGGCACCAACCGCAAGGGAGAACGTTCATGCGCCATACGCCGACTCTGCCACGTCCGTGTTCCGGGGAGACAGCCGCATGAGTCACCGGAACCTGACCGAAACCACCTGGCGGGAGACCAGGGCGTCGGCGCCCGACGCCATCGCGGTGCTCCCCGTCGGCTCACAGGAGCAGCACGCCGAGCACCTGCCGATGGGCACCGACACCCTCCTCGTGGAGGCCGTACTCGACCGGGCCCTCGCCCTCCTCGACGAGGAGGCCCCGACGAGGACACCGACCCTCGTCCGGCTGCCCACGCTGCCCTACGGCCACAGCCCGCACCACCTCTTCGCCGCGGCGCTGACGCTCTCCGCGCCCACCCTCGGCGCCGTCCTCGGCGAGATCCTCGACTCCCTCGCCGCCTGCGGCCACCGCCGCATCCTCGTCGTCAACGGCCACGGGGGCAACGACGAGGTCATGAAGCTCGCGGTCAAGCGCTTCGCCCTGCGCGCCGAGGTCACCGCGGCCGCCTGCTCGTACTGGACCGTGACCAGCGGGGAGGAGGACGGCGGGCGCCCGGACGTCACCCCCGGTCACGCGGGCTGGTTCGAGACCTCACTCATGCTCGCCGCACACCCGGGCCTGGTGCGCACCCCCGTGCCCGGGCGGGCCCCCGTGGACCCGCCGCCCCTCTTCGACCGGCCGCCCTACCCGGGGCTCACCGTCGAGCGGCACGGTGAATGGGAACGCGTCGGCGGTGCCACCGACGACGCCTCGACCGCCGACGCCGCGCACGGCCACAGGCTCCTCGACGACCGCGCACGCGGTCTCGCGCGCGCCCTCCTGGCATTCGACACCGCCACCCGCACGGACCCGTGAACCGCACCGGCCGCACCGACCGCATCACCCGAACCGACCGAGGAACAGCATGAAGATCACCGATGTCGACGTCCACGTCGTGAACCTGCCCCTGCTCAACCCGTTCACCAGCTCGTTCGAGACGAAGACCGGTGAGACCCGCACCGTCGTACGCATCCGCACCGACACCGGGGTCGAGGGCTGGGGCGAGACCATGTGGGGCCGGCCCGTCGCCGCGATCGTCAAGATCCTCGCCGAGGACCTCATCGGCACCAGCCCCTTCGCCCTGGAGGCGTTCCACCGCAAGCAGCACATGGTGCCCTTCTTCTACGGCTACCTCGGCTACGCCGCGATCGCGGCCCTCGACGTCGCCTGCTGGGACGCCATGGGCAAGGCCACCGGCCAGTCCCTCACCGACCTCCTCGGCGGACCCGTGCGCGAGGAGGTCCCGCTCACCGCGCTGATCACCAGGGCCGACGCCCCCGGCGCCCGGGCCGCGGACCTGTCCGAGGCCCTCGCCGAGCACACCCTTCGCGTCGTCGCCGACGGAGGCTTCCAGGCCGTCAAGCTCAAGGGCACCAAGGACGTCCAGGGCGATGTCGCGATCCTGCGCGCCCTGCGCTCCGCCCTGCCCGAGGTCAGCCTGCGCGTCGACCCCAACGCCGCATGGTCCGTCCCCGACTCGGTCCGCGCCGGCATCGCCCTGGAGGAGCTGGACCTCGAATACCTGGAGGACCCCTGTGTCGGCATCGAGGGCATGAGCCAGGTCCGCGCCAAGGTGCGCATACCGCTCTGCACCAACATGTGCGTCGTACGCTTCGAGGACTTCGCCCCGGCCGTACGCCTGGGCGCCGTGGACGTCATCCACGGAGACGTCTACAAGTGGGGCGGCATCGCGCCCACCAAGGCTCTCGCGGCGCACTGCGAGACCTTCGGGCTCGGCATGAACCTGCACAGCGGCGGCGAACTCGGCATCGCGACGGCCGCGCATCTCGCGGTGGTCGGCAGCACTCCCGTCCTCTCCCGTGCGATCGACTCCATGTACTACCTGCACGCCGACGACATCATCGAGCCCATCCCGCTGGAGAACGGCAGCCTTCGGGTCCCGACCGGCCCCGGCCTCGGTGTCACCGTCGACGAGGACAAGCTCCGTCACTACGCGGAGGTCAACGCCCGTGAAGGAGACCTGACCCGATGACCGGATCCACCCCCGGCGCCGGCCCCGCCCGGCGCGCGGTCCGCACCGACCGGGCGCCCGCGCCCGCCGGCGCCTACAGCCAGGGGATGGCCGCAGGCCCCTACCTGTTCACCTCGGGCTTCGGACCGCAGGACCCGGACACCGGCGCCGTCGCGAAGACCGTCGAGGAACAGACCGTCCAGGTCCTGCGGAACATCGGCGCCGTGCTGGAGGCCGAAGGACTCGGCCCCCAGGACGTCGTCAAGGTGACGGCCCACCTCCAGCACCTGCGCCGCGACTTCGCCGCCTACGACGCCGCGTACCGCGCCTTCTTCCCGGAGCCCCACCCGGTCCGCACCACCGTGGGCTCCGACCTCATGGACATCCTGGTGGAGATCGACGTCGTCGCGCTCCGCCGGGAGGGGCCGGCGCTCCCTTAGCACCCGTTCACGTGACAGGCCTCCACCCCGGTTGACCCGGGGTGGAGGCCTGCGACGCGTGTGCGCGGAAGCCGGGGCGCCGACGCCTGAGGGGTGTGCGGCTCTCAGGCCTTGCGCTGCATGTCCCGGCGCGCGGGGTTGCCCTGCTCCTGGGCCTTGGGGTCCTTCTCGCCGGCCTTCGCGCGCACACCCTGCTCGATGCGCTTGCCGATGGTGCCGTCGATGTTCGACCAGTAGGTGAAGGCGCGTTGCAGCACGGGCTCGGTCACGCCGTTGAGCAGGTGGCCGACGACGTTGTCCACCAGCCGGTCCCGCGCCGCGTCGTCGAGGACCTCCCGCACCATGGTGCCGGCCTGCCCCCAGTCGTCGTCCTCGGCGTGGTCGACATAGGCCGACCGGGTGATCTCGCCGTCGGCGTACCAGCTCGGAGGGGTCCCGTAGCGCTCGGTGTCGGCCGCCGGGCCGCCCTTGGAGTTCGGCGCGTAGACCGGGTCGGTGGTCTTCCGGTACGCCATCGCTCCGTCCTTGGAGTACGTGCTCACCGGGACGACGGGGGCGTTGACGGGGAGCTGCTGGTAGTTGCCCCCGATGCGGTGGCGGTGCGCGTCCGCGTAGGAGAACAGCCGCGCCAGGAGCATGCGGTCCGGGCTCGGGCCGATGCCGGGTACGAAGTTGTTCGGCTGGAAGGCCGCCTGCTCGATCTCGGCGTGGTTGTCGGTGGGATTGCGATCGAGCGTCATCCGGCCGACCTCGATCAAGGGGTAGTCGCCGTGCGGCCACACCTTGGTCAGGTCGAACGGGTTGAACCGGTAGTCCTTGGCGTCCTCGTACGGCATGATCTGGACCTTCAGCGTCCAGCTCGGGTACTCCCCGTCGCGGATGTGCTCGAAGAGATCACGCGTGTGATAGTCCGTGTCCGCGGAGGCCATCTGGTCGGCCTCGTGCTGGGTGAACGTCTCGACGCCCTGGTCCGTCTTGAAGTGGTACTTCACCCAGAACCGCTGGCCCTGCGCGTTGATCCACATGTACGTGTGCGAGGTGTAGCCGTTCATGTGGCGCCAGGTGCGCGGGATGCCGCGGTCGCCCATCAGCCAGGTGACCTGGTGCGCCGACTCCGGCGAGAGGGTCCAGAAGTCCCACTGCATGTCGTGGTCGCGCAGGTTGTTGTCCGCGCGGCGTTTCTGGGACCGGATGAAGTGCTGGAACTTCATCGGGTCCTTCACGAAGAACACGGGGGTGTTGTTGCCCACCATGTCGTAGTTGCCTTCGCTGGTGTAGAACTTCACCGCGAAACCGCGGGGGTCCCGCCAGGTGTCCGGGCTGCCCCGCTCCCCGGCGACGGTGGAGAACCTGATGACCAGGTCGGTCGTGGTGTCGGGCTGGAAGAGCGCGGCCTTCGTGTACGCGGAGACGTCCGCGGTCACCTCGAACCGCCCGAAGGCGCCGCTGCCCTTGGCGTGCGGCTGGCGTTCGGGGATTCGTTCGCGGTTGAACTGAGCCATCTGCTCGATCAGGTAGGAGTCCTGGAGCAGGATCGGCCCGCCCGGGCCGACGGTGAGCGAATGCTCATCGCTCTCCACCGGGGCGCCCGAGTCGGAGGTGGTCGGCTTGTGGGAGGTGTCGGTCATTGCGTCGTTCCCCTTCGTCTTTGCCGCGGCGATCTCGGTGGCGGCTCCGTACCGGGCACCTCCGAGACCGAACGCTCCGCCGCGGAGCGTCGAGGCGTGGGCGGAGCCGGTGAGGAAGAGCTCCGCCGCAGCCCGGGGGCCGTGATCGTCCCCTGCGCATGCACTGGTAACCCACTACCAATGTAGGCAAACATGGGCAACCGGCCAGTCAAGGATCGGTCGGCGCCCGTGTGGTGCCCAGCACCGTCCGCCTGTCCGCGCAGAGGGAATTCACACCTGGACCGGCCTGGGACGTGTCCGCGACGTGGACACGACCTAGCACTCGATGATGTTCACCGCGAGCCCGCCCCGGGCCGTCTCCTTGTACTTCACGCTCATGTCCGCGCCCGTCTCCTTCATGGTCTTGATGACCTTGTCCAGGGAGACCTTGTGGCTGCCGTCGCCGCGCAGCGCCATCTTGGCCGCCGTGACCGCCTTGACCGCCGCCATCCCGTTGCGCTCGATGCAGGGGATCTGGACGAGACCGCCGACCGGGTCGCAGGTCAGGCCCAGGTTGTGCTCCATGCCGATCTCGGCGGCGTTCTCCACCTGCTCGGGGGAGCCGCCCAGGACCTCGGCGAGGGCGCCGGCGGCCATGGAGCAGGCGGAGCCGACCTCGCCCTGGCAGCCGACCTCGGCGCCGGAGATGGAGGCGTTCTCCTTGAAGAGCATGCCGATGGCGCCCGCGGCCAGCAGGAAGCGGACGACGCTGTCGTCCTTCTCGGCCTCGGTGCAGCCGCCCGCCGCGAAGTTCATCCAGTAGTGCAGGACGGCGGGGATGATGCCCGCCGCGCCGTTGGTCGGGGCGGTCACCACGCGGCCCCCGGCGGCGTTCTCCTCGTTGACGGCCATCGCGTAGAGGGTGATCCACTCCATCGCGTGCGTCTGGGGGTCCCCCTCGGCCCGCAGCTGCCTGGCCGAGTTCGCGGCGCGGCGGCGGACCTTCAGGCCCCCGGGCAGGATGCCCTCGCGGGACATGCCGCGGGCGATGCAGGCCTGCATGACGCGCCAGATCTCCAGCAGCCCGGCCCGGATCTCGTCCTCGGTCCGCCAGGCCTTCTCGTTCTCCAGCATCAGGGAGGAGATGGACAGACCGGTCTCCCGGGCAAGCCTCAGCAGCTCGTCGCCGGTGCGGAAGGGGTGCTTCAGGACGGTGTCGTCCGGGACGATCGGGTCCTCGCCGGCCACGGCGTCCTCGTCGACGACGAAGCCGCCGCCCACCGAGTAGTACGTCTTCTCCAGCAGCGGGGCGCCGTCGCGGTCGTACGCGAGGACCGTCATCCCGTTGGCGTGGTAGGGCAGGGCCTTGCGCCGGTGCAGGACCAGCTGCTCGTCGGCGTCGAAGGGGATGTCGTGCATGCCGAGCAGGTTGATGCGCCCCGAGGCGCGGATCTCCTCGACGCGGGCGTCGGCGCCCTCGACGTCCACCGTGCGGGGCGACTCGCCCTCCAGACCCAGCAGGACGGCCTTCGGGGTGCCGTGCCCGTGACCGGTCGCGCCGAGCGAGCCGTACAGCTCGGCCCGTATCGAGGCGGTGTGGGCCAGCAGACCCTCGTTCTTGAGGCGGCGGGCGAACATGCGGGCCGCGCGCATCGGGCCGACCGTGTGGGAGCTGGACGGGCCGATACCGACCGAGAAGAGGTCGAAGACCGAGAGGGCCACGGGAGTACTCCTAAGGCGTTGGTGGACGACGTTGTCCGCCGGGTGGTGCGGGGACGGGCCGGTGGGCCCGGGAGCGCGGGGCAAAGGGGTGGGGGCACCGGGCTCACTGTGTTCAGTGTGCGCGGTGCCCCCACCCTGCGTGCAAATTACGGGTGACTACTTGATGCCGGGGTACAGCGGGAACTTCTCGGCCAGCGCGATCACGCGGGCCTTGAGGTCGTCGGCGTCGTACGTGGGCTTCAGCGCGGCCGCGATGATCTCGGCAACCTCGGTGAAGTCCTCCGCCTGGAAGCCACGGGTGGCCAGGGCGGGCGTGCCGATGCGCAGACCCGAGGTGACCATCGGGGGCCGGGGGTCGTTCGGGATGGCGTTCCGGTTGACCGTGATGCCCAGCTCGTGGAGCCGGTCCTCGGCCTGCCGGCCGTCCAGCTCGGAGTTGCGCAGGTCGACCAGGACCAGGTGCACGTCCGTACCGCCGGAGAGGACGGAGACGCCGACCTCGGTGACGTCCGGCTGCACCAGGCGCTCGGCGAGGATGCGGGCGCCGTCCAGGGTGCGCTGCTGGCGCTCCTTGAACTCGTCGGTCGCCGCGACCTTGAAGGAGACCGCCTTGGCCGCGATCACGTGCTCCAGCGGGCCACCCTGCTGGCCGGGGAAGACCGCCGAGTTGATCTTCTTGGCGAGCTCCTGCGTCGACAGGATGACGCCACCGCGCGGACCGCCGAGGGTCTTGTGCGTGGTGGTCGTGACGACGTGGGCGTGCGGCACCGGGTTGGGGTGCAGACCCGCGGCGACCAGTCCGGCGAAGTGCGCCATGTCGACCATCAGGTACGCGCCGACCTCGTCCGCGATGCGGCGGAAGGCGGCGAAGTCCAGCTGGCGCGGGTAGGCGGACCAGCCGGCCACGATGAGCTTCGGCTTCGACTCCTTGGCGAGGCGCTCGACCTCGGCCATGTCCACGACACCGGTGTCGTCGACGTGGTACGGGACCACGTTGTAGAGCTTGCCGGAGAAGTTGATCTTCATGCCGTGGGTCAGGTGACCGCCGTGGGCCAGGTTCAGACCCATGATCGTGTCGCCCGGCTTCAGCAGCGCGAACATCGCGGCGGCGTTGGCCTGCGCACCGGAGTGCGGCTGGACGTTCGCGGCCTCGGCGCCGAAGAGCGCCTTGATGCGGTCGATCGCGATCTGCTCGACCACGTCGACGTGCTCGCAGCCACCGTAGTAGCGGCGGCCGGGGTAGCCCTCGGCGTACTTGTTGGTGAGGACGGAGCCCTGGGCCTCCATGACCGCGACCGGAGCGAAGTTCTCCGAGGCGATCATCTCGAGGGTGGACTGCTGACGGTGGAGCTCGGCGTCGACGGCGGCGGCGACGTCCGGGTCCAGCTCGTGGAGGGAGGAGTTGAGAAGCGACATCAGTGGGTCCCTAAGGTCTCAGTTGCCGGAGAACGCGGTGTACTCGTCGGCGGAGAGAAGGTCCTTCGGCTCCTCCGCGACGCGCACCTTGAACAGCCAGCCGCCCTCGAAGGGGGCGGAGTTCACCAGCGACGGGTCGTCCACGACGTCCTGGTTGGCCGCGGTCACCTCGCCGGTCACCGGCGAGTACAGGTCGCTGACCGACTTGGTCGACTCCAGCTCACCGCAGGTCTCGCCCGCGGCCACCGTGTCACCGACCTCCGGGAGCTGGGCGTAGACGACGTCACCGAGCGCGTTGGCCGCGAATTCGGTGATACCGACCGTGGCCACGCCGTCCTCGAGGGCCGACAGCCACTCGTGCTCCTTGCTGTACCGCAGCTGCTGGGGGTTGCTCATGACCTGAATTCTCCTGTACGCGGGGGAGTGCTGATGAACGGTGGTCTTACGGTGTGAGACACGACTGCGTCACGTGCGGGGGCAGGTGTCACTTACGGCGCTTGTAGAACGGCAGCGCCACGACCTCGTACGGCTCGTGCTTGCCCCGGATGTCTACCCCGACACCCTCGGTGCCGGGCGCGGCGTGCGCCGCGTCCACGTAGGCCATGGCGATCGGCTTGCCCAGGGTGGGCGACGGCGCGCCGGAGGTGACCTCGCCCACGACCTGCCCGCCGACGACGACGGGGTAACCGGCGCGCGGCACCCGGCGGCCCTCGGCGACCAGGCCGACGAGCTTGCGGGGCGGGGCGGTCTCCGCACGGGCCGCCGCGGCGGTCAGCGCCTCGCGGCCGACGAAGTCGCCCTCCTTCTCGAACTTCACGACCCTGCCCAGGCCCGCGTCGAAGGGCGTCAGCGCGGTGGTCAGCTCGTGCCCGTACAGCGGCATGCCCGCCTCCAGGCGGAGCGTGTCGCGGCAGGAGAGCCCGCAGGGGATCAGACCGTACGGCGCACCGGCCTCGGTCAGGGCCTTCCAGAGCTGCTCGGCGTGGGCGGGGGCCACGAAGAGCTCGAAGCCGTCCTCGCCGGTGTAACCGGTACGGGCGATGAGCGCGGGGACGCCGGCGACCGTTCCGGGGAGTCCGGCGTAGTACTTCAGTCCGTCCAGGTCGGCGTCCGTGACCGACTTCAGTACGGCGGGGGAGTCGGGTCCCTGGACGGCGATCAGCGCGTACGCGTCGCGGTCGTCCCGCACCTCGGCGTCGAAGTCCCCGGCACGCCCGGTGAGGGTGTCCAGGACGAGCTGGGCGTTGCCCGCGTTGGCGACGACCATGTACTCGGTCTCCGCGAGGCGATAGACGATCAGGTCGTCCAGGATCCCGCCGTCCTCCGCGACGATCATCGTGTAGCGGGCCCGGCCCACGCCGACGGTGGCGATGTTGCCGACCAGCGCGTAGCTCAGGAAGGCCGCCGCCTGCGGACCGGTGACGGTGATCTCGCCCATGTGCGACAGGTCGAACAGGCCGGCCCGCTCGCGCACGGCGTTGTGCTCGTCGCGCTCGCTGGCGTACCGCAGCGGCATGTCCCAGCCGGCGAAGTCGGTCATGGTCGCGCCCAGGGACCGATGCAGGGCATCGAGGGCGGTGAGACGGGGGGCGGCGCTCGGGGCAGTGCTCATGGACATGGCTCCAGGGCATGACGACAGGGGGTGGTTCCCTCCCCATCTGTCATCGGAACCTGAGAGGTTCGCCGAAAGCCCCTGAAAGGGTCCCGACGGGGTCGGCCCCCGTCAGCGTCGGCTTGCACCTTGGGTGGAGCCGCAGAGCGGCCCGCTTTTCAGATCTGCCTCATCCACGCGGTACGGGGCCTGAGAGATTCAAGGGAGGAACTTGCTCCTTCGGCGCCCGGCGCACACGGTGACCGGGACTCTCCCGCGCGGATTCAAACGGCCTGTATGCAGTTGGCGGGGTCATCATCGCACGCATTGCGGGAGAGTGGGGCGTCCGCACCCGGACGGGTGCCGGCCCCGACACGTACGGGGAGAAGCGGTTGTGCCGCATTACCATTTCTTTACACTTCTTGGGCAGGTCGGTGGGTGACTCGGCAGGGGGAAGGCGATGACGTTGCAGCGCTACGCGACTACCGCGGGGGCGGCAAGCGGTGCGATGCCCCAGCAGCCGGGCGTGCCCGCCCGGGAGCTGACGGGCGGGCACGCTCCGGTGGTGCGTGATCTGCGGGGAGGCGGCGGGCGGGGACCGAGCGGCCTGGACTTCGCGGCGGGTGACGTGGTCGTGGTCTCGGGGCTGCCCGGCAGCGGGAAGTCGACGCTGATCCGGCGGGCGGTGAAGGAGTACGCGGTCGACTCCCAGGACACCAGGGACCGCTGGGCGGCCGCCCTGCCCGGTTTACTCCCGTACGCCCTCTACCGCCCCCTGGTGCGCGCCGCGCACTACGCCGGGCTGTGGCGGCGCCTGCGGTCGGGCGGACCCGTCGTCGTGCACGACTGCGGTACGCAGGCGTGGGTGCGGCGCTGGCTGGCGCGGGAGGCCCGGCGCCGGGGCAGCGGCCTCCATCTCGTCCTGCTCGACGTCACCCCCCGGGTGGCCAGGCAGGGGCAGCGGGAGCGCGGGCGCGGGGTCTCCGGATACGCGTTCGCCCGGCACCGGCGCGCGGTGGGCCGGCTGCTGCGCGACACGGAGACCGGCCTGCTGCCGCCGGGATGCGCCTCGGCGGTGCTGCTCGACCGTGAGACCGCGGCGGGCATCGACCGGATCTCGTTCCCGGAGGCGCGGCTCCCGCAGGAGTAGGGGCCGTGGGTGTCACCGTTCGCATACGCACAGTTCGCAGACCCCCGGCACGCTGTCCGGGATCTGGACGCCGCGGTGGGCGGGGTGCCGCCTCCGCCTGGACTCTGCCGTCCTGCCGAGACCCGGTCTAGAGTTTCAGCCGCACCGCATGGCGAGAAAGGGACACAGACACCGTGGACATTCCGGCTCAGGCCCAGGCCCCGTCGCATCCGTCGCAGGGATGGCCGGCCAACGAGCTCGAAGAAGTGCTCAGCGCCTCCCTCGGCGTGCCCGGCGCGGGCGGACGGCTGGTCGAGGTGCTCGGCCGCAGCCAGGTCTGGGTCCCCCTGCCGAACGGCGGGGGGACCGACAGCGTCGGCCTCGATCTGCCGACGGTCGACATCGACGGCGGCGCGTACGTCCCCGTGTTCAGCTCCGAGGCGCAGTTCCTCCAGTGCGTCGGTACCCATCTCTCCTTCACCGTGGCGCCCGCACGCGAGTTCGCCCGTGGACTGCCCCCGCAGCTCGGTATAGCCGTCAACCCCGGCGGTGCCGTCGGGGTGCCCCTGCCGCCCGCCGCCGTCGCCGAGCTCTGCCGGGCCGGGCGCACCCCGCTGGACGGCCCCGCGAGCGGCGGCCGGGTGCGGCTGTACGAGCCCGACTGGAAGGAGGACCCCGTCGACTTCCTCGCCGCGGTGTCCGCCGAATTCCAGGCGACCGCCGGGGTGAACACCGCGCGCCGGGTGCTGGCCAGCATCGAGGGCGACAGCCCTGTCCTCTTCGTCGGCGTCGAGTCCGCCGTGTGGGACGCCGCCGGGCAGAGCGCCCCGCTGGACGCCCTGGGCCGCGCGCTCGGCCGGGTCCAGGTGCCCTGGCCGGTCAATCTCCTGCTGCTCGACGTGGCACAGGACCCGGTCGGCGACTGGATGCTGGAGAAGGTGCGCCCGTTCTACCGGCGCGACGCGTACTGAGAGACGGAGTCCCCGTTGCCACGTGGCGTCAAGCCGGTGTCAGGGGCGGCGCATAAGCTGGTTGGATGACGAGGCCGCCCCGTGTGCCCGGGAGTGGCACCACAGCACCGTGCGGCATGCGGGAACAGCGGAACGAAGAGGGGCGGGACCCAGGGTGAGTGCGTCAGGCACCGCGGCGGCCGGTCAGGTCGAGCACATGCTTCGCCAAGTGACCCCGGGGCGCCTCGACGCGTACGAGTCGCTGCTGCGCTCCCTTGCGGACGGCCAGGTCTGGATGCTCCTCTGGCACGGCACGGCGGGCTCCCCCGACGCCCAGTACGGCAACATGGAGGTCGAAGGGCAGGGTTACGCCCCGTGCGTGACCTCCGCCCAGGAGCTGTCGGCCAGCGGCTGGAACAGGGCCCACGAGGTGATCACGGGCCGCGACATCGCGCGCTCCCTCTTCCCCGACCGCTGGGGCATCTGGCTCAACCCGCACGCCCCCGGCGGCGGCGTCGGCATCCCCTGGCTGGACCTGCGCCGCATCGCCACCGGCCTCGACCGGATGCCCGCGGGGCCGCTGCGGCTCAGTGAACCCGCCATCGAGCTCCCGCAGTTCTACGCCCTGCTGTCGCAGAACGCCCACCGCACCTCCGCCGTCCGCGCGCTGCGCCGCGCCTGGGTGCAGCCCGCGCTCGGCGCCCCGTACCTCGCGATCGGGCTCGACCTCTACGACACCGGCCGGCCGTCCGTCGACGCGGTCCGCGCGATGATGCAGCAGTCGATCGGCGTGGTCCCCGACGGACTGCCCGTCTCCACGGTCTCGCTGTCCGACGAGTACGACCCCGTCGCGATGTGGCTGAACGCCAACTCCCGTCCGTTCTACGACCGCGAGGCACACGCCCCGGCACCCGCGGTCCCGGGCTACGGCTACCCGCCCGCCACCGGCCCGGCACCGCGCGCGTACTGAGAGGGCGTCGGCCGCCGTCTCGACGGCGTAGTCAAATAGTCACCTGGACAACGCAGTTGGGTGACATGTCCGTTAGTGGCGCATTGGTGCATCGGTGATCCGCTCAGCAAGCACAGCTGTCCGCATAACGGAAGCCTCTTGGCAGCATCACGTTTGAGCAAACATTCCCCGTCAGGTCTGGCGGGTGATCGCAAAGTGGTTGAAGACTCCACACAGCAGGTGCTCCATGCCCGGCGAAACCCTCTTTCAAACAGGGTCAGTTCGGCATGTGTGATCGCATCTGTCACATTTTGTTAGAGCCGCTACAGCGGCGGTCACAGGCCGGCCACCGTCGGCCGAGAGGGGTCTCCAGCGCAATGACGGCACCGATCGAGACCACCGGGGCGGATGCGCGGCCCGAAACGGTGCTGGAAGGCGCCGGGCGCAAGGAGATCGAGGGCCGCTCGCTCGGCCGCATCGCCTGGACGCGCTTCAAGCGGGACAAGGGCGCCATGGCCGGTGGCATCGTTGTCGTGCTGCTGATCCTCACCGCGGTCCTGTCCAAGCCGCTGCAGTCGCTCCTCGGGCTCGACCCCAACGCGTTCAACCAGAGCCTGGTCGACCCCGTCATGCTGGCGCCCAAGGGCGCCCTGGGCGGAATCAGCTGGGACCACCCCCTCGGGGTCGAACCGCAGACCGGACGCGACATCCTGGCGCGCATCCTCGAAGGCTCCTGGGTCTCCCTCGTGGTCGCCGTCGGCTCCACGCTGCTCTCGGTCGTCATCGGCGTCGTCATGGGCGTCGTGGCCGGGTTCTACGGTGGCTGGGTCGACAGCTTCATCAGCCGGCTGATGGACACCTTCCTCGCCTTCCCGCTGCTCCTCTTCGCGATCTCCATCTCCGCCTCCCTGCAGGGCAACGCCTTCGGGATGGAAGGGCTCACGCTGCGGATCGCGGTCCTGATCTTCGTGATCGGGTTCTTCAGCTGGCCCTACATCGGCCGCATCGTCCGTGCGCAGACGCTGTCGCTGCGCGAGCGGGAGTTCGTCGAGGCCGCCAGGTCGCTGGGTGCCCGAGGTCCGTTCATCCTCTTCCGCGAGCTGCTGCCGAACCTCATCGCGCCGATCCTCGTGTACGCGACGCTGCTGATCCCCACGAACATCCTCTTCGAGGCCTCCCTTTCCTTCCTCGGCGTGGGTATCGCGCCGCCGCAGGCGTCCTGGGGCGGCATGCTCACGCAGGCGGTCGACCTCTACGAGGTGGACCCGATGTTCATGGTCATCCCCGGTATGGCGATCTTCATCACCGTGCTGGCCTTCAATCTGCTGGGGGACGGGCTGCGCGACGCACTCGACCCTCGTGGCAAGTAATCGCGGCAGTGCCGCACCGGACTAGCGAGGGGGCTTTCCTCAGCATGCAGAACAGAAAGACAGCAGCGGCCATAGCCATGGCCGTAGCGGTGTCGCTCGGAGCGTCGGCCTGCAGTGGCAGCGACTCGGGCGGTGACAGCAACGGCGGTGGGGGCAACGCCAAGGCCGACGCCGGTCTGACGAGCATCGTCAACCCGACGGACAAGAAGGGGGGGACGGTCACGTACGAGCACTCCAGTGGCCCGGACTCCCTGGACCCGGGCAACACGTACTACGGCTGGGTGCAGAACTTCTCCCGCCTGTACGCCCGTTCCCTGGTGACCTTCAAGCCCGCCGCCGGCAAGGAGAGCCTGAAGGTCGTCCCCGACCTCGCCACCAGCCTCGGCAAGGCCAGCGCGGACGCCAAGACCTGGACCTACACGATCCGCAAGGGCGTGAAGTTCGAGGACGGCACCGAGATCACCTCGAAGGACGTCAAGTACGCCGTCGAGCGCTCCAACTTCGCGCCGGAGGCCCTGTCCAACGGCCCGACGTACTTCAAGGCGTACCTCGAGGGCGGCGACAAGTACAAGGGTCCGTACAAGGACAAGTCGGCCGAGGGCCTCAAGTCCATCGAGACCCCGGACGACTACACGATCGTCTTCAAGCTGAGCAAGCCCTTCGCGGACATGGACTACCTCGCCGCCTTCTCGCAGACCGCTCCGGTCCCGCAGAAGGCCGACACGGGTGCCAGCTACGTCCAGAAGATGGTCTCCTCGGGTCCGTACAAGTTCTCGGCGTACGACGAGAGCAAGGGCGCGACGCTGGTCCGCAACCCGGAGTGGGACCCGAAGACGGACCCGATCCGCAAGGCTCTGCCGGACAAGATCCAGCTGAAGCTCAACGTCAACCCCACCACGGTCGACGACCACCTTCTCAACGACGTGACCACCGCGGACGTCGCGGGCACGGGTCTGCAGTCCAAGACGCAGCCCAAGGTCCTGGTCAAGGCCTCCGAGAAGGCGAAGACGGACAACCCGTACGCCGGCGTCCTGCAGTACATGGCGCTGAACGTGAACGTGAAGCCGTTCGACAACGTGGAGTGCCGCAAGGCCGTCCAGTACGCCGTCGACAAGCAGAGCCTGATCGACTCGATCGGTGGCTCGGTCAAGGGTGACCCGGCCACCACTGTCATTCCGCCGACCGTCGCGGGCTACAAGAAGTTCGACCTGTACCCGACCGAGGGCAACAAGGGCGACATCGCGAAGGCCAAGGAGCACCTGGCCAAGTGCGGTCAGGCCAAGGGCTTCAAGACCACGCTGACGGCGCGTTCGGACCGTCCTGACGAGATCACCGCCGCCACGCAGCTCCAGGGCAGCCTGAAGGCGATCGGCATCACCGCCGAGATCAAGCAGTTCCCGTCGGACAAGTACTTCACCGACTTCGCGGGTGTCCCCGAGTGGGTCCACAAGAACAACGCGGGCATGATGATGATGCAGTGGGGCGCCGACTGGCCGACCGGCTTCGGTTTCCTGGACCAGATCGTGAACGGATCGGCCATCAAGCCGTCCGGTGGCACGAACCTCATGGAGCTCGACGACAAGGGTGTCAACGAGGCCCTCGTCAAGGGCATCGGCACCGTCGACACCACGGCGCGCAACGCCGCCTGGGGCGAGGTCGACCAGAAGGTCATGGAGAACGCCTCGGTCGTTCCCCTCATCTACCGCAAGAACCTGCTCTACCGCCCGGACTCCGCGGCGAACGTCACGGTGACCGACGCGTACCTCGGCATGTACGACTACGTGCTGATGACCTCGACCAAGTAACACCTGTTCATCAACAGCATCCCTTGAAAGGCAGGTGAAGGCGCCGGGCCGGCGGGCGTCACCCGTCCGCCCGCCCGGCGCCGCACGGCTGTGGCTGCGTACATCATCCGACGCGTATTCGCCGCGGTGTTGCTGCTGCTGGTGGTCAGCGCAGTCACGTTCGCGATCTTCTTCCTCGTGCCCCGCCTCGGCGGGCAGACACTCGACTCGATGGCCGCCCAGTACGTCGGGAAGAGCCCTGACCCGGACGTCATCGCCGCGGTCAAGAAGAACCTGGGGCTCGACCAGCCCCTCTACATCCAGTACTGGGAGTTCATCAAGGGCATCGTCGTCGGTGCCGACTACCAGTTCGGCCCCGACCCGGTCACCTGCAACGCCCCGTGCTTCGGGTACTCCTTCAAGACCCACACCGAGATCTGGCCGCAGCTCGTCGACCGCATCCCGGTCACCCTGTCGCTGGCCGTCGGTGCCGCGGTCATCTGGGTCGTCTCCGGCGTCGCGATCGGTGTCCTCTCCGCGCTCAAGCGGGGTTCGTTCTTCGACCGCCTCTCCATGGGCGTCGCCCTCGCCGGCGTCTCGCTGCCGATGTTCTTCACCGGCCTCGTCGTGCTGGCGCTGTTCGGCAACGGGGAGTACGTCCCGTTCGCGGAGAGTCCGGTCGAATGGGCGGGCAGTCTTGTCCTGCCCTGGTGCACACTCGCCCTCCTGTACTCCGCGCTCTACGCCCGGCTCACCCGGGCCGGGATGCTGGAGACGATGGGCGAGGACTACATCAGGACAGCGCGGGCCAAGGGCCTCAAGGAACGCAAGGTGGTCGTCAAGCACGGGCTGCGCTCGGCGCTGACCCCGCTCGTCACGATCTTCGGCATGGACTTCGCGCTGCTGCTCGGCGGCGCCGTCATCACCGAACGGGTCTTCTCCTTCCAGGGTCTGGGTGCCTTCGCCATCCAGGGCGTGACCACCGCCGACCTGCCCAAGGTGATGGGCGTGACCCTGGTCGCCGCCTTCTTCATCGTCATCTGCAACCTGCTGGTGGACCTCGTGTACGCCGCGATCGACCCCCGGGTGAGGCTCTCATGAGCGACGTAAGCAAGACGGACTCCCCGGCGGCGGACACCGTTCCCGCCCCGCGGTCCGGCGACGGCCACGAGTTCCTGTCCGTACGCGACCTCAGCGTCCACTTCGACACCGACGACGGCCTGGTCAAGTCCGTCGACGGCGTCAGCTTCGACCTGAAGGCCGGCCAGACCCTCGGCATCGTCGGGGAGTCCGGTTCGGGCAAGTCCGTGACCTCGCTGGGGATCATGGGCCTGCACACCTCGGAGCGTGCCCGGATCAACGGCGAGATCTGGCTGGACGGCGAGGAGCTCATCGGCGCCGGCCCCGAGCGCGTACGGAAGCTGCGCGGCCAGAAGATGGCCATGATCTTCCAGGACCCGCTGTCCGCCCTGCACCCGTACTACAGCATCGGCGCGCAGATCGTGGAGGCCCACCGGGTCCACAACAAGGTCGACAAGAAGACCGCGAAGAAGCGCGCGATCGAGATGCTCGACCGTGTCGGCATCCCCGAGCCGCACCGTCGCTACGACGACTACCCGCACCAGTTCTCCGGCGGTATGCGCCAGCGCGCCATGATCGCGATGGCTCTGGTCAACAACCCGCAGCTGCTCATCGCCGACGAGCCGACGACCGCCCTCGACGTCACCGTCCAGGCGCAGATCCTCGACCTCATCCGGGATCTGCAGAAGGAGTTCGGCTCCGCGGTCGTCATGATCACGCACGACCTCGGTGTCGTCGCCGAGATCGCGGACCACCTGCTCGTGATGTACGCGGGACGCTGCATCGAACGCGGCACGTCCGAGAAGGTGTTCTACGAGCCCCAGCACCCCTACACCTGGGGTCTGCTCGGCTCGATGCCGCGTATCGACCGGGAGCAGACCGAGCGGCTCGTCCCGGTCAAGGGCTCGCCGCCCAGCCTCATCAACGTCCCGTCGGGCTGCGCCTTCCACCCGCGCTGCCCGTACGCCGACGTCCCGCCGGACAACATCACCCGCACCGAGCGTCCGGAGCTGCAGCAGGTCAGCGACGGGCACTACTCCGCGTGCCACATGTCGCGTGAGCAGCGCGACCGGATCTGGACCGAAGAGATTGCGCCGAAGCTGTGACTGATCTGAACAAGAAGACTCCCGCGCCCGCCGCGGCCGGGTCGGACGGGTCCGGTTCCGAGCCGCTCCTCAAGGTCGACGGCCTGGTCAAGCACTTCCCGATCACCAAGGGCGTGCTGAAGCGCAAGGTCGGTGCGGTCCAGGCAGTGGACGGCCTCACCTTCGACGTGCGTCCCGGGGAGACCCTGGGCGTGGTCGGTGAGTCGGGCTGCGGAAAGTCGACCATGGGGCGGCTCGTGACCCGCCTGCTGGAACCGACCGGTGGCAAGGTCGAGTTCCAGGGCCGCGACATCACCCACATGTCCGCGGGGCGGCTCCGGCCGATGCGCCGCGACATCCAGATGATCTTCCAGGACCCGTACGGCTCGCTGAACCCGCGCCACACGGTCGGCGGGATCATCGGCACCCCCTTCCGGCTCCAGGGCGTCAACCCCGAGGGCGGCGTGAAGGCGGAGGTCCAGCGGCTGCTCGAGCTGGTGGGGCTCAACCCCGAGCACTACAACCGCTACCCGCACGAGTTCTCCGGCGGTCAGCGCCAGCGCATCGGCATCGCGCGGGCGCTCGCGCTGAAGCCGAAGCTGGTCGTCGCCGACGAGCCGGTCTCGGCGCTGGACGTGTCGATCCAGGCGCAGGTGGTGAACCTGCTGGACGACCTCCAGGAGGAGCTCGGCCTCACGTACATGATCATCGCGCACGACCTGTCGGTCATCCGCCATGTCTCGGACCGGATCGCGGTCATGTACCTCGGCAAGATCGTCGAGCTCGCGGACCGCACCTCGCTGTACGAGGCGCCGATGCACCCGTACACGAAGGCGCTGATGTCCGCGGTGCCGGTGCCGGACCCGCGCAGGCGCGGCGCCAAGAGCGATCGCATCCTGCTCAAGGGTGACGTGCCGTCGCCGATCTCGCCGCCGACCGGCTGCCGGTTCCACACCCGGTGCTGGAAGGCGACGCAGGTCTGCAAGACCACGGAGCCGCCGCTGCTCCAGCTGAAGACCGGGCACCAGGTGGCGTGCCACCACCCGGAGAACGGCGAGGACCAGGCCCCGGGGGACGCGCCGCTCGTCGCGGACGTCATCACGGTGAAGTCGGCGGGCACCGGGGAGCCGACCGCCGTGACGGAGGAGGCGGCCGCCCCCGAGGCGACCGCTCCCGAGGCCGCGACTCCCGAGGCGACCGCTCCCGAGGCGACTCTTTCCGGGGCGTCGGACGAGCCGGAGGAAGGTCCCGAGGTGTCGGACGAGCCGGAGGAGGCGTCCGGGTCCGCAGCCCTGGAAGAGCCGGAGAAGCCCGCCGAGCCCGCCCCGGGCGGTGACGGCAAGGGCTCCTCCGCGCCGGTCGCTAGTGCGGAGGACAAGACGAAGGAGTAGTACCGGCACAATTGCCCGGTGCTCAACGAACTCTTCACCCCCTCCGTCCAGCATTCGCTCGACATCGTCGGAATCTTCGTCTTCGCGATCTCGGGCGCCCTGCTCGCCGTACGCAAGAACTTCGATGTCTTCGGCATCGCGGTCCTCGCCGAGGTGACAGCGCTGGGCGGAGGGATCTTCCGTGATGTGATGATCGGCGCGCTCCCTCCGGCGGCCTTCACGGATCTCGGCTACTTCGTGACCCCGCTGCTCGCGGCCGCCCTGGTCTTCTTCCTGCACCCGCACGTGGAGCGGATCCAGGTCGGCGTCAACGTCTTCGACGCCGCCGGGCTGGGGCTCTTCTGCGTAGCCGGCACGGTCAAGGCGTACGAGTACGGTCTCGGCCTCACCTCCTCCGCCGCCCTCGGGCTGGCCACCGCGGTCGGCGGCGGTGTGCTGCGCGACGTCCTGGCCAACGAGGTGCCGTCGCTGCTGCGCTGGGACCGGGACCTGTACGCCGTGCCCGCGATCGTGGGCGCCGTCATGGTGGTCCTCTGCATCCGTTTCGACGCCCTCAACGGCTACACCAGCGGCGCCGCCGCGATCACCGCGTTCCTCCTGCGGCTCCTGGCCATGCGCTTCCACTGGCGGGCTCCGCGCGCCTACAACCGGCGGTCGGCCACGGCGGAGGAGAAGCCGGCCGTCATGTGACGGCAAACAAAAAGCTACCGCTCAGTAATACGATCGGTGTACCGTGCATGCCATGGCACAGGCAGCAGCGCAGGAGTCGCGCGCGGTACAGGCGACCATCGGTGACAGCGAGTTTGACCGCGACACCACCGTCACGCTCCGGGAGGAAGGCGTCTACGACGCGGAGCTCTCCGCGGGGTGGACGATCATCCACGCGGTCAACGGCGGCTACCTGCTCGCCATGCTCGGCCGCGCGCTCGGCGAGGCGCTCCCGCACTCCGACCCCTTCTCGGTCTCCGCGCACTACCTCACGGCCTCCGTCCCCGGGCCCGCCGTGATCCGCACCCAGGTGGTCCGCACCGGCCGCACGCTCTCCACCGGCGAGGCCTCGCTCTTCCAGTTCGCGGAGGACGGCACGGAGATCGAGCGCATCCGGGTGCTGGCCACCTACGGCGACCTGGACGGCCTGACCGACGAGGTCCGCACGTCGGCCGAGCCGCCGGCCATCGCCCCCCTCGACCAGTGCTTCGGCACGAGCGACGGGACCGCGCCGATCCCCGGCAGCTCCGCCATCACCGAACGGCTGGACATCAAGCTCGACCCGGCGACGGTCGGCTGGGCCGTCGGCGCGCCGTCGGGCAAGGGCGAGATGCGGGGCTGGTTCGCGCTCGCCGACGGCCGTGACGCGGACCCGCTCTCGCTGCTGCTCACCGTGGACGCGCTGCCGCCGACCTCGTTCGAGCTGGGGCTCAAGGGGTGGACGCCCACCATCGAGCTCACCACCCACATCCGCTGCCGCCCGGCCCCCGGGCCGCTGCGCGTCTCCATCACCACCCGCAACCTCGCGGGCGGTTTCCTGGAGGAGGACGCGGACGTCTGGGACAGCGCCGGCCGTCTCGTCGCCCAGTCCCGCCAGCTCGCCCGCGCGCCCCGCGGCTGAGGCCCGCCGGAATGGTGCGGTGAAGTCCGACCGGCTGCTCTCCATCCTGCTGCTGCTCCAGACCCGTGGCCTGGTACCCGCCGGTGAGCTGGCCGAGCGCCTCGAAGTCTCCGTACGCACCATCTACCGGGACGTCGAGGCGCTCTCGGCATCCGGCGTGCCCGTGTACGCGGAGCGGGGGCGTCACGGGGGGATCGCGCTGCTTCCGGGCTTCCGGACCGATGTCACCGGGCTCACCGCCGACGAGGCACGCGCCCTGTTCGTCCTCGCCGCGCAGGGTGCCCACACCGCGCTCGGGCTCGACGCCGCGCTCGGCTCCGCGCTGCGCAAGGTGATGGCCGCGCTCCCGGCCCCGCACCGGCCCGCCGCCGAACAGACCAGCCGCCGCATCCTGGTGGACCCGGTCCGCTGGATGAGCGGTCCGCAGGCCGCCGTCGACGTGGGTGAGCTGCACGACGCGGTCTTCGCCGACCGGAGGCTGCTGCTCCACTACCGGCACAGTGGCACGGACACGCCCCGCGTCTACACCGTCGACCCGTACGGCCTCGTGGTGAAGGCGGGCGTCTGGTACCTGACGGCCGACCTGGACGGCGCGCCCCGGCTCTTCCGCGCGGACCGGGTGGGACGGGCGGTCCTCACCGAGGAGCCCGTGGTGCGCAGGGAAGGCGTCGAGCCCGCCGACGTCTGGGAGGAGCTGCGCCGGCAGGTCGAGGAGCGGCCCGGGGACGTACGGCTCCGGGTGCGCGTGCACCGCTCCCGGCTGGATCTCTTCGTACGCCTGTGCGCGGGGGTGCTGACCGGCCGGCCGGAGCCGGAGCAGGAGTCGGCGGGGGAGTGGCTGCTGGCCGAGCTCGCGGTGCCCGAACTCGGGTGGGCGCGCTCCCTGCTCGCCTTCGGTCCGAACCTGGAGGTGCTGTCGCCTCCTCAGGTGCGGACCTTGCTCGCCGATGCCGCGGCCGCGGTCACGGAGCTGTACGCAGAAAACGGGTGAGGGCCGCGGTGAGCTCGGCGGGCGCGTCCTCCTGGACCAGATGTCCGGCCCCCTCGATCAGCCGCAGCTCGGCACCCGGGATCATTTCGGCCAGCTCATGGCCGCGGGCGACCGGGATCCAGGTGTCCTCCGTGCCCCAGCACACCAGCACCGGCAGCTCCAGCTCGCCGTAACGGTGCTGGATCTCGTCGGTGAACCGCTGGTCGTTCTGGGCGATCTGCCGGTAGAACGCGGGCTGTCCGGCCTCCGTGCACCAGGGGGCGACGAGGCTCTCCAGCACCGCCGGATGCAGTCCCCGGTGGCTGGCCGAGCCGACGTACTCCGTCACCAGGGCCCGGTGCAGGCCGGGCGGCAGCTCACCGAAGACCTCGGACCGTCCCCCGAGCAGCCGGTATGCGGGCGAGCCCCACGGGGCCAGCGCCACCGGGTCGACGAGGGCCAGACGCCGGTAACGGGCGCCGTGCAGGAGATGGGCCCGCAGGGCGACGCAGCCACCGAAGTCATGGGCGGCCACGGCCGCTTCGTCGAGCCCCCAGTGCTCGAGGAGCTCGGCGAGTACCCAGGCCTGGGAGCGGAGCGACACGTCCTGGCCGTCGTACTGCGCGGAGGCGCCGTAACCCGGCAGGTCCCACACGTACACACGGTGGTCCTGCGCCAACCCCCGGGCGATGTCCCGCCAGACGTACGAGGAGAAGGGCGTGCCGTGCACCAGGACCACGGGCGGAGCCTGCTCGGACCCCAGCGCGGCCCAGCGGACCTCGCCCGCGGAACTGACGAAGGTCCGGTCCAGCGTCCAGTCGTTCATGAAACCGACCCTACGGCTTGTCCAGCCAGTGGGCCCGGCCCAGCGTGACCAGGCGCAGCCGGCGCCGGGCCACCCGGACGACCTTCTCCTCGCCCTCCGGGCCGGCGTCCAGCAGCGCCGACGCGGTCAGCACCATGTGGTCGACGTACAGCCCGCCGAGCATCAGGAGGTCCTCCCGGTCCCAGCCCGCCGACTCCGGTTCCTCGCCGAGGACTTGGGCGACCTCCTCGGCGAAGCCGCGCAGCTGGGCGGCGATGGCCCCGCGGACCTCCCCGACACCGCCGTGCTGCTCGCGGGCGATGAAGCGGAAGTGGGCGGGCTGCGCCGTGACATGACCTGTTATCAGCCCGACGCTGCGGTCGAGCCGCTCCTCGCTGTCCCCCGTGTCGGCCAGGATCGCGCCGATCATGCCGTGCAGGCTGCCCAGGGTCTCCTCGACGAGTGCGACACCGAGCGCCGCCGTGCCGTCGAAGTGGCGGTAGAAGGCGGTCGGGGTCACGCCCACGGCCCTCGTCACCTCACGCAGGCCCAGGCTGCTCAGGCTCTGGTGCTCCAGCAGTCCGAGTGCCGCGTCGAGCAGCGCCTGGCGGGTCTTCAGCTTCTGGGCCTGGCGGATGCCGACGGTGTGACTCATGCCATTCAGTAAACAACCGTTCTCCGAGTTTCGGAAGTGATGCAGGGTCTAGACTCATAAGTCAGTGCACAGTCGTACTCTCAAAGCTCGCAGAAAGGCCCGGACATGTTCGTCCTCGTCGCCGCCCTGCTCCTGCTGGGGGTTGTCCTCGGAGCGGTCGCGCACCTCCCGCTCCCCGCGGCCCTGGCCGCCGCTGCCGTGATCGGTCTCTGGCTGGCGGTCTTCGGCGTCCGTGAACGCCTCGCCCGCCGCACCCGCTGACGAAGGAGCCGCACCATGACACTCATCACCGCACGCACCGCTCCGCGCGACTCCCGCTCCGGCGAGGCGCGTTCCGGCGAGGCCCGTTCGGTCGGGGCGCGTTCCGGCACCCGGGAGGGCGACGGTCTCGCCGTCGCCTCGTTCGTGCTCGGGCTGCTCGGCCTGCTCGTGATGAACATCCTGCTCGGACCCGTCGCCATCGTCATGGCGATCGTCGCTCTCGCCCGCTCCACCGCTCGCCGGGGCCGCGCGCTGCTCGGACTGGCCCTCGGCGTCGCCGACCTGGTCGTCCTGGCCGTCCTGGTCACGGCCAACGGGACCGTCTCCTGGAGCCTTGCTGGCTGACCCTCGGCGGCTGAGGCTTCGCACGCCGGACGGCCGTCCGAGTGCGGCCGGGCGCGGGCAGGGCCTCCTCGGACCGGGCCCGGCCGGGTCCTCCCGGTGGCGCGCACCGGCCTCCTGGCGGGCGCGCGCGACCCGTGGTGCGATGCGCCCGGCACGCACCGTGCCGCGGGCTCGTAGAATCGTCAGCACCATGGCTTACCTCGACCACGCCGCGACCACGCCGATGCTTCCGGAGGCGATCGCGGCGATGTCCGCGCAGCTCGCCGTCACCGGCAACGCGTCCTCCTTGCACGCAGCCGGGCGCCGGGCCCGCCGTACCGTCGAGGAGTCCAGAGAAACCCTCGCCGACGCCCTCGGAGCACGCCCCAGCGAGGTCGTCCTGACCTCCGGCGGCACCGAGGCGGACAACCTCGCGGTGAAGGGCCTCTACTGGGCCCGACGCGACGCCGACCCCCGGCGCACCCGGGTCCTCGCCAGCCCCGTGGAGCACCACGCCGTCCTCGACGCCGTGGACTGGCTCGCCGAGCACGAGGGCGCCACCGTCGAATACCTTCCGGTCGACGCGTACGGACGTGTGCACCCGGACGCCCTGCGCGAGGCGCTCGTACGCGACCCCGACGACGTCGCCCTGGTCACCGTGATGTGGGCCAACAACGAGATCGGCACGATCATGCCGATACGTGAGCTCGCCGAGGTGGCGCGCGAGTTCGACGTCCCCATGCACTCCGACGCGGTGCAGGCGTTCGGGCAGCTGGAGGTCGACTTCGCCGCGTCCGGGCTGGCCGCCATGACTGTCAGCGCGCACAAGATCGGCGGGCCCTTCGGTATCGGGGCGCTGCTGCTCGGCCGCGACCAGGCTCCCGTGCCCGTCCTGCACGGCGGCGGCCAGGAGCGGCATGTGCGCTCCGGCACCCTCGACGTACCCGCCGTGGCCGCGTTCGCCGTGGCCGCGCGGCACGCCGCCGACGGACGCGAGGGCTTCGCCCGTGAGATCGGCGCACTCCGCGACGAGCTGGCCGCCGCCGTGCTGAAGGCCGTCCCCGACGCACTTCTGGGCGGTGATCCGGCCCCCGGTGGGCGGCTGCCCGCCAACGCCCACTTCACCTTCCCCGGCTGTGAGGGCGACTCCCTCCTGCTGCTGCTCGACGCCCAGGGCATCGAATGCTCCACGGGCTCGGCGTGCACCGCCGGCATCGCCCAGCCGAGCCATGTGCTGCTGGCCACCGGCACCGACCCCGCGCTGGCACGCGGCACGCTGCGCTTCTCGCTCGGCCACACCACGACCGGGCAGGACGTGGAGGAACTCGCGCGGGCGATCGGCCCCGCCGTCGAGCGGGCCAGGACGGCGGGCCTCAGCTAGCCCGGGGCCTCTTGGTTCCCGCCGTGGACGCCGCGCGCACCAGCTTCATGTAGCGGGTCCAGTCCCAGTGCGGTCCGGGGTCGGTGTGGTCCGTGCCCGGCACCTCGACGTGCCCGATGATGTGCTCCCGGTCCACCGGGATCGCGTACCGCTTGCATATCGCGGCCGTCAGCCGCGCGGAGGACTCGTACATCTTCGCGGTGAAGTCCTGCGGGCGGTCGACGAAGCCCTCGTGCTCGATGCCGATACTGCGCTCGTTGAACGAGCGGTTGCCCGCGTGGTACGCCACGTCGAGCTCCCGGATCATCTGGGTCACGCGGCCGTTCTGCCCGACGATGTAATGCGTGGCCGCCTGGTGTGCCGGGTCCTGGAAGACCTTGACCGCGCTCTCGTAGCTGCCCTGGGTGACATGGATGATCACCCGGTCCACGCCGTAGTCGTCGGGGCGGTCGGCCCGCCGCCAGTTTCCCTCGGAGGCCGCGACCCAGGTCGCCGGCGCGTAGTCCAGCTCGCCGGTCTCGCGGGGCTTCTCCACACCGGGCACCCGCCACCAGACGCGCCGGACCTCGTCCACGGCCACGGCGGCGGTGGCCGCCGCCGCGGCCCCGCCACCGATCAGCAGCGAGCGCCTGCTGATGCCGTGACCTGGCCCCTTTCCCGGCGACCCGGCACTCCCGTTGTTCCCCATGTGCTCCTCAACGCATATCCGCGAGCATTCGGTTCCCGGAGCCCCGTACTCTGGAGAAGCTATGACTCAGACCTCCCAGCGCCCCCTCCGTGTGCTCGCCGCCATGTCGGGCGGAGTCGACTCCGCCGTGGCGGCGGCCCGAGCCGCCGAGGCAGGCCACGACGTGACCGGTGTGCACCTCGCCCTCTCCGCGAACCCGCAGTCCTTCCGTACGGGCGCGCGCGGCTGTTGCACCATCGAGGACTCCCGGGACGCCCGCCGCGCGGCGGACGTCATCGGCATCCCGTTCTACGTCTGGGACCTGGCGGAACGCTTCCGTGAGGACGTCGTCGACGACTTCGTCGCGGAGTACGAGGCCGGGCGGACGCCCAACCCCTGCCTGCGCTGCAACGAGAAGATCAAGTTCGCCGCGCTGCTCGACAAGGCGCTGGCCCTCGGCTTCGACGCCGTGTGCACCGGCCACTACGCCACGGTCGTGCTGAAGGAAGACGGCACCCGGGAGATGCACCGCGCCTCGGACATGGCCAAGGACCAGAGCTACGTCCTCGGTGTCCTGGACGAGAAGCAGCTCGCCCACGCGATGTTCCCGCTGGGTGACACCCTGACCACCAAGGACGAGATCCGCGCCGAGGCCGAGCGCCGGGGCCTGGCGGTCGCCAAGAAGCCCGACAGCCACGACATCTGCTTCATCGCCGACGGCGACACCCAGGGCTTCCTGGCAGGCCGCCTCGGCGGCCCCGCGGAGGGCGACATCCTCGACGAGTCCGGCACGAAGGTCGGCACCCACGAGGGAGCCTTCGGCTTCACCATCGGACAGCGCAAGGGTCTGCGCATCGGCCACCCCGCCCCCGACGGCAAGCCGCGCTACGTCCTGGACATCTCCCCGGTGAACAACACGGTGACGGTCGGGCCGGTGGAGGCCCTCGACGTGACCGCGCTCACCGCCATCAAGCCCCGCTGGTGCGGCACGCCCCCCGCGGGCCCCGGGACGTACACCGCGCAGCTCCGCGCCCACGGCGGCGAGACCGAGGTGACCGCGGAACTGCTCGACGGGACGCTCCACGTCTCGTTCACCGAGCCGGTACGGGGCGTGGCCCCGGGCCAGGCGGTGGTGCTGTACGACGGCACCCGGGTCGTCGGCTCGGCCACGATCGCGACGACGGTGCGCATGGAGAAGGCGGCGGCCACCGGCTGAGGGTCCGGGGCCGGTGCGGACTGCTCAGCATGGGCGGGTGGCTTGTCGAACTCGCCCGAATCGTGCGGCATATGCCTCGCTGCCACGTCCGACCCCTGTACGGACGCGGCGGCGAGGCGGATCAGGACGCCCGGCCGGCGAACACGTCCCGGGCGAAGAAGTCGGCCAGGACCGGCGCGATCGCGTGCGGGGCCAGTTCGCGGGTCTGGCCGGTCAGGGTGCGGTGCCTGGCCCGGGGGATCGCGGCCGCGAGGGCCAGCGTCGACCTGTGTGCCTGTTCCGTGCTGAAACCGCCGGTGACCACCAGGGTGCGCGCCGTGACGGACGCCAGCCGCCCGGCCGGGACCGAGCCGTCGCCCAGCAGGGCGTCGTCGTACGCGAGGGTGTGGGCCACCGCTTCGAGGCCGGACCAGAGCGGGGCGCGGCGCATGCGGGCGATCGTCGTCTCCGGGACCCCCGTCCGCGACAGGTAGAGCTCGACGGCGCCGCCCCGGTCGCCCGCCGCCAGCAGCCGGTGCAGCAGCGCCGTGCAGCGGGACTTGTACAGGAGGCCGGCGGGGCCCGGGGTGTACGGCGGCTCGTAGACCGCCAGGAGGTCCACGGGCAGCCCCGCGGCCTGCGCCTCCAGGGCCAGCGCCCCGCCCGACAGCATGCCGAACACCGAGACGCGCTCACCCGCTGTCGCCGCGACCGCGGCCAGGTCCTCGATCTCGCGGCGGAGCGCGTACGGCCCGCCGTCGCCGCTCGCCCCGCGGCCCCTGCGGTCGTACGTGACGACCGTGAAGCGCGGGGCCAGCAGAGTGGCCAGCGGTGCCTCGTCGGCCGCGGTGCTCAGGGCACCGCCGACCAGGATCACCGGCGGCCCGTCACCGTGACGGCGATACGCGATGGGCGTGCCGTCACGGGAGAGAGTCTTGTCCATGTGAGGGTGGACTGCCGCGCCCCGCGGAACTCATCGCCGGTACGGAGAAATATTTCTGACGGTCAGTCGCTGACCACATCCGTGGCATAGAAGCAGAAGTGCCCCTTGATCGCCGCGACTTGCTCCTTGGGCTCCGGATAGGCCCAGACGAGGTCCGCCGCTTCCGGCAGCGACCAGTACGAAGCGTCACCCTTGAACGGGCAGTGCGTACGGGTGTCCGAGGGCGTCAGCAGGTCGGTCCGCACATCCTCGGGCGGCAGGTAGTAGCGGTCGGGACAGCCCGTCTCGCGCAGCACCAGGGGGCGGCGGCTCTCGGCGAGCACCTGCCCGTCGTGCACCGCACGCACGTGCACGGCTTCGGGTCCGACGGTGATGGTGTGTCCTGTGGTGGAGGTCATACCTGGTTCAGCCGAGGGGGAGCCCGGTTTCTTCCCGCGCCCGGGGCCGGTCGTACGGTATCCGCATGAACATCTGTGTCTTCCTCTCCGCCGCCGACCTCGACGACCGCTACACGGGGCCCGCCCGTGAATTCGCCGAGCTGCTGGGCCGGGGCGGGCACACCCTGGTCTGGGGCGGCTCGGAGAGCGGGCTGATGAAGGTCGTCGCCGACGGCGTACAGGAGTCCGGCGGACGGCTCGTCGGGGTGTCCGTGGACTTCCTGGCGGCCAAGGCGCGGACGAACGCCGACGAGATGGTGATAGCCAAGGACCTGGCCGAGCGCAAGGCGCTGCTCCTGGAGAAGTCCGACGCGGTCGTGATCATGGTCGGCGGGACGGGGACGCTCGACGAGGCGACGGAGATCCTCGAGCTGAAGAAGCACGGCAAGCACACCAAGCCCGTCGTCCTGCTGAACACCGCCGGGTTCTACGACGGCCTGCACCAGCAGTTCCGGCGCATGGAGGACGAGGGCTTCCTGCCGGTCCCGCTGACCGAGCTGGTCTTCTTCGCCGAGGACGGCGTCGGGGCGCTGGCCCACCTGGAGGAGTCGGCCGGCCTGCAGTGATGCGAGCATGAGTCCATGCCTACTCATCTCATCACCGGCGCCGGCTCCGGCATCGGAGCGGCCGTCGCCCGCCGTCTCCTGGAGCGCGGCGACGAACTCGTGCTGCTGGCCAGGGACGCGGGACGCGCCAAGGAACTGGCCGCGCTCCACCCCGGGGCCCGCACGCTCGTCGGCGACCTCGGCAACCCCGACCGGCTCTCCTGGGCGTTCGGGCAGCAGCCGATGCCCGAACGCCTCGACTCGCTGCTGCACATCGCGGGCGTCGTCGAGCTCGGCACGATCGGCGACCTCACCCCCAAGGCCTGGCACTTCCAGCTCAACGCCAACCTGGTCTCCCCGGCCGAGCTGACACGGCTGCTGCTGCCGCAGCTGCGCGTCACCCAGGGGCACGTCGTCTTCGTGAACTCCGGCGCCGGGCTCGCGGCGCACGCCGAATGGGGCGCGTACGCCGCGAGCAAGCACGGGCTCAAGGCACTCGCCGACTCGCTGCGCCACGAGGAGCACGGCAACGGCGTCAGGGTCACCTCCGTCTACCCGGGCCGCACCGCCAGCCCCATGCAGGCCAAGGTCCACCAGCAGGAGGGCAAGGAGTACGACGCCTCGCGCTGGATCGACCCGGAATCGGTGGCCACCACGATCCTGCTCGCGCTCGATCTGCCGAGGGACGCCGAGATCAACGACCTGACGGTCCGCCCCGGCCGCTGAGGACCCGCGCCCGGGGCCCGTAGGCTTTCCGCGTGAGCGAGAAGAGCGGGTTCAGCGCGAGTGCAGCCACCGGGATCGGGTCCATGCCGGGGGGAGACGCCCGGGAGGCGGCCAGAACCGTCACCGGGTCCTTCGCCGACGGCCAGGGCATGCCGTATCTGGCGGAGCTGCCCGCGCGAGGCCCCGGCGCGGACATGATCGGGCGCACCATCGGCCTGCTCGTCGAGATGTACGGCCATGTCGAACCCAGCGGCTGGCGGATCAGCGACCGCCCCGGCCGCGACACCCGCCGCGCCCGCTCCTGGCTCGGCGAGGACCTCGACGCGCTGGAGGAGTTCACCCAGGGCTACGAGGGGCCGCTCAAGGTCCAGGCCGTCGGACCCTGGACCCTGGCCGCATCGATGGAACTGCGGGGCGGCGAGGCCATGCTGGGCGACCCGGGCGCCTGCCGTGACCTGGCGGGCTCGCTGGCCGAGGGGCTGCGCTCCCACCTCGCGGAGGTGCGGCGCAGGATCCCCGGCGCCGAGGTCGTGCTCCAGCTCGACGAACCCTCCCTCACCGCCGTACTGCTGGGGCGGGTCAGGTCGGCGAGCGGTTACCGCACCTACCGTGCGGTGGACCGCCAGGTCGTCGAGGGAACGCTGCGCGAGCTGCTCGCGGTGAACGGTGAGGGCCCCACGGTCGTCCACTCGTGTGCCCCGGAGGTGCCGTTCGCGCTGCTGCGCCGCGCCGGCGCCGGCGGGGTCTCCTTCGACTTCTCCCTACTCACCGAGCGTGAGGAGGAGGCGATCGGGGAAGCCGTCGAAGGCGGTACCCAGCTCTTCCTCGGCGTGGTTCCCGGTATCGACGCCGCCTCGACCGCATTGTCGGACCCGGGCGGTAGCGTCATGGAGGTCAGGACGTTGTGGAGCAGGCTGGGGCTGAATCCGGGGACTCTCAGCGAGTCCGTCGTGGTCACCCCGTCCTGCGGGCTGGCGGGAGCGTCACCCGCGTACGCGCGCGCCGCGCTCGCCCACTGCGCCCGGGCTGCGAGGTCGCTCGCGGACAACCCTGAGTAACGGGTCGTCGTAGAGGTCTTAATGGGGCAACGGAGGAACAGTCGATGGCCGGCGAAGAGCAGGCGCAGCAGCTGACCGGTGTGCCGGCGGAGGTGCAGGAACAGCACGCACTCCTCGCCGAGCAGATCGAGGAGCACCGCTTCCGGTATTACGTGAAGGACCGGCCCGTCATCGACGACGCCGAGTTCGACCGGCAGATGCGCGCGCTGGAGGCCATCGAGGACGAGCACCCCGAGCTCCGCACCCCGGACTCGCCGACCCAGAAGGTCGCGGGCCCCTACACCACGGAATTCACCTCCGTTGAGCACCGTGAGCGCCTGCTCTCCCTGGACAACGCCTTCGACGACCTGGAGCTCGCGGCCTGGGCCGAGCGCGTGGCCAAGGACGTGGGCAGGGGCGGGTACCACTTCCTGTGCGAGCTCAAGGTGGACGGCCTCGCCGTCAACCTCACCTACGAGCACGGCAGGCTGACCCGCGCGGCGACCCGCGGCGACGGCCGCACGGGGGAGGACATCACCCCCAACGTCCGTACGATCGCCGAGATCCCGCTCCGGCTCAAGGGTGACAACGTCCCCGCGCTCGTCGAGATCCGCGGTGAGGTCTTCTTCCCCATGGAGGCCTTCGAGGGGCTCAACGCCCGGCTGGTCGAGGCCGGGGACAAGCCCTTCGCCAACCCGCGCAACGCGGCGGCCGGTTCGCTGCGGCAGAAGGACCCGAAGGTCACCGCCACCCGCCCGCTCCACATGGTGGTGCACGGCATCGGCGCCCGTGAGGGCTTCGACATCGACCGGCTCTCCCAGGCCTACGACCTGTTGAGGGAATGGGGCCTGCCCACCGCCAAGCACAACAAGGTGGTCGAATCCCTCGACGAGGTCAGGGAGTTCATCGCCTGGTTCGGCGAGAACCGGCAGTCCGTCGAGCACGAGATCGACGGCGTCGTCGTCAAGCTCGACGAGATCCCGCTCCAGGGCAGGCTGGGCTCCACCTCGCGCGCGCCCCGCTGGGCGATCGCCTGGAAGTACGCGCCCCAGGAGGTCAACACCAAGCTGGTCAACATCCGGGTCGGTGTCGGCCGCACCGGCCGCGTCACGCCGTACGCCCAGGTCGAGCCGGTCGAGGTGGCCGGTTCGGAGGTCGAATTCGCCACCCTGCACAACCAGAACGTGGTGAAGGCCAAGGGCGTCCTCATCGGCGACACGGTGGTGCTCCGCAAGGCGGGCGACGTCATCCCGGAGATCCTCGGCCCGGTCGTCGATCTGCGGGACGGCAGCGAGCGGGAGTTCGTCATGCCGTCCGAGTGTCCCGAGTGCGGGACGCCGCTGCGGCCCATGAAGGAGGCCGACATCGACCTCCGTTGCCCCAACGCCCGCTCCTGCCCCGCCCAGTTGCGGGAGCGGCTGGCCTACCTCGCGGGCCGCAAATGCCTGGACATCGACCACTTCGGCTATGTCGCCGCCGCGGCCCTGACCAAGCCCCTGGAGCCCGCCGAGCCGCCCCTGCTGGACGAGGGGGATCTCTTCGGCCTGACGGTGGAGCAGCTGCTGCCGATCCGGGCGTACGTCCTGGACCCCGACAGCGGGCTGCCCAAGCGTGACCCGAAGACGGGCGAGGAGAAGATCGCAACGGTCTTCGCCAACCAGCAGGGTGAGCCGAAGAAGAACGCCCTCGGCATGCTGGAGGGCATCGCGGCGGCCAGACAGGCCCCGCTCGCCCGGATCCTCACCGGCCTCTCGATCCGGCACGTGGGCCCGGTGGCCGCCGTCGAGCTGGCCCGGCAGTTCCGGTCCGTCGACCGGATCGACGCGGCGTCCGAGGAGGAGCTGGCCGCGGCCGACGGGGTGGGCCCGATCATCGCCGCCTCGGTCAAGCAGTGGTTCGCCGAGGACTGGCACCGCGAGATCCTGCGCAAATGGCGGGAGGCCGGGGTCCGGATGGAGGACGAGGGCGCGGGCGACGACGAGGGGCCGCGACCGCTGGAGGGGCTCACCGTCGTGGTCACCGGCACCCTTGCCGCGCACACCAGGGACGGAGCCAAGGAGGCGCTCCAGAGCCTCGGGGCGAAGGTCACCGGGTCCGTCTCGAAGAAGACCTCCTTCGTGGTGGTGGGCGACAACCCGGGGTCCAAGTACGACAAGGCGATGCAGCTGAAGGTGCCCGTGCTCGACGAGGACGGCTTCGCCGTACTCCTGGAGCAAGGGCCGGACGCGGCCCGGGAGGTCGCTGTTCCCCCCGAGGAGACCTGATCGAGGCGCGATCGAGATGCCGGCGACGCGTGGTCGTGAGCGACGGGGGAAGTACTCCGACGAGGTGACGCGGGCGTGGGTCGGCCCGACCGCATCACCCGTTCGGCGCTTATCAGAAGGTGAGCGGTGGAGGACCGCATTCGGGCAAGAGCTGCAGAGCGCTGCCCGTGGGGGCCCTCGTCGGCCTACTGTTGAACGAGCACCTGCCGTGCCCGGCCGCGTGGTGGGATTCGGGTCGTGGTGGCATGGGAGCGGGGGCCACCATGGGACATCGGCACCGCCGGCTGTGAGAGGGACGGAATGAAACCGACCGAGAGCGCCGCACCGGTGTCGCGTCTGCAAGGTTTCGTGGGCCTCACGTCCAAGGTGGGCGCCGTCGTCGTGGCTGTCGCCGCCGTGCAGCTGGCGACCGGGTTCTACCGCACGGTCCACGACGGACACGCGCTCTTCCCCGCCGGCACCGCCGGCTGGTCGCTCGCCCTGCTCACCGGAATCATCGTGGGCCATCTGGTCGCCCTCGGGCGCGACCGCTGGTGGGGCGGCACCGGTTCCGGCGCCGCCCTCACCCTCGCCGTCCTGCTGCTCTACGGCTGGGTGGCCGCGGGCCTGGTCAGCCTCGTCGTGGTGGTGCTCGTCGGTACGGCCAGGCGGCACCGGTGGTGGCAGGGGCTGCTGCACGGGGCGGTGGACATACTCGGCATAGGGGCGGCCGCGCTGATCCTGTCCGCCTTCGGCGAGGTCCCGAGCGTCGAAAGGCCCTGGCGGCCACTCCACTGGGGCATCGACGCCTTACCGGAAGTGCTGCTCGCCGCCGGCACGTATCTCCTCGTCACCCGCTTCCTGCTCTGGTACGCCAGGGCGTCCCAGAGCGGCGGGCTGCCGACGATCGCCCGCACCGCCCTGCTGCGCCAGGGGCTCGTCGCGGTCGCCCTGCTCGGCATCGCCCCGCTGATCTGCGTGGTGGCCTCGGCCAAGCCCGTGCTGCTGCCGCTCTTCGCCGTCCCGTTGATCGCCCTGGACTCCACGCTGTGGATCGCCCGCGCACGGGCCGAGGAGCAGCTGAGGGATCCGCTCACGGGTCTGCCCAACCGTCAGTGGCTCCTGGAGAGAACGTGGACGGCGCTGGAGGAGGCCGGAGGCACCGGCACCAGAACCGCCCTGGTCCTCATCGACCTCGACCGCTTCCGGGCAGTCAACGACACCCTCGGGCATCTCGCCGGCGACCGGCTGCTGCTCCAGATAGCGGAGCGGCTGCGACTCGCCCTGCCGCGCGGCGCGGAGGCCGCACGACTCGGCGGCGACGAGTTCGCCGTGCTGCTGCCGACCGCGGACTCCGCCACCAGCGCCCAGCGCATCGCCCGCCATCTGGTCGCCGAGCTCTCCTCGCCCCTCGACCTCGACGGGCTCACGCTCGTGCTGGAGGCGAGCGCGGGGGTCGCCGTCCACCCCGACCACGCGCTGGACGCCGAAGGGCTCCTCAGGCGGGCGGACGTGGCCATGTACCAGGCCAAGCGGGACCGCACGGGCGTGGAGGTCTACGAGTCCAAGCGCGACAGCAACACCCCGGACCGGCTCGGCCTGCTGGGCGATCTGCGCAGGGCCCTGGACGCCCGCGAGGTGGAGCTCCACTACCAGCCCAAGGTCCGGTTCGACGGCCAGGTCGCGGGCCTCGAAGCGCTCGTGCGCTGGGTGCATCCGGAGCGCGGGCGGGTCCCCCCGGACGAGTTCATCGCGATCGCGGAATCCTCCGGGCTGATGCCCCACCTCACCGAGTACGTCCTGGAGACCGCGCTGGCCCAGGTCGCCCGGTGGCGGGCCCAGGGGCTGTTCGTCCCCGTCGCGGTCAACGTCTCGCCGCGCGACGTCCACACCCCCGGCTTCGCGGGCAGCGTCGCCGCGCGGCTCGCCCGGCACGGGGTCCCGGCCGGTGCGCTCCAGCTGGAGATAACCGAGCACGTCCTGCTGGAGGACCCTCAGCGGGCCGCGGACACCCTGGCCGGGCTGACCGGGCACGGCGTGAAGATGTCCCTCGACGACTTCGGCACCGGTTACTCCTCCCTCGTCCATCTGCGGAAGCTGCCGGTCAGCGAGCTCAAGATCGACCGGTCGTTCGTCGCTCGGCTGGCCGTGGACAACGAGGACGCCGAGATCGTCCGCTGCACCATCGACCTGGCCCATTCGCTCGGCCTGATCGTCGTCGCCGAGGGCGTCGAGGACGACGAGACCTGGGAGCGGCTGCGGGACCTGCGCTGCGACGCGGTGCAGGGGTGGCTCGTCGCCGCTGCGATGCCGCCGCAGGAGACGACGGCCTGGCTGCGGGCCCGAGGCGAGCACGGGTGGCGGCGGCCCGCCGACCTGGAGGCCGCGGCGGCGGTGCTGAAGGCCGAGGTGGAGCAGCAGCGCCCGGCCGGGCGGGCGGTGTCGGGCCCGGCGACGGCCTGAGGGCCGTACGGCTCACCCGGTGGCCGTTTTGTCCGCAATCGCCGGACGGGCCCGATGTGGCCGGACCGGGATTGTGAGGCGGCGGGTGGTAACGCAGTCGGGGCAGTGTCCGGCGACCCCATAGGATTGGGCCAAAACCACACACCAAACCCTGAGGATCGCTGCATGCCTGGCATCACGCGCGAGGAGGTCGCCCACCTCGCCCGGCTGGCGCGTCTGGAGCTGAAGGGCGAAGAGCTCGAACACTTCGCCGGTCAGCTCGACGACATCATCGGCGCGGTCGCCCGCGTCTCCGAGGTCGCCGACCAAGACGTACCGCCGACCTCCCACCCGCTGCCGCTGACCAATGTCATGCGGGCGGACGAGGTCCGTCCGTCGCTCACCCCCGAGCAGGCGCTCTCCGGCGCCCCGGCCCAGGAGCAGCAGCGTTTCAAGGTGCCGCAGATCCTGGGGGAGGACTAACAGCCATGACGGACATCAGCACCATCATCAAGCTCACCGCGGCCCAGATCGCCGCGAAGATCGCCTCCGGCGAGCTGACGGCCGTCGAGGTCACCGAGGCCCACCTGGCCCGGATCGACGCCATCGACGAGAAGGTCCACGCCTTCCTGCACATCGACCGCGAGGGCGCGCTCGCGCAGGCCCGCGCCGTCGACGCCAAGCGTGCGGCGGGCGAGAAGCTCGGCCCGCTGGCCGGCGTCCCGCTCGCGCTCAAGGACATCTTCACCACCCAGGACATGCCGACCACCGTCGGCTCGAAGATCCTCGAGGGCTGGGTCCCGCCGTACGACGCGACCCTCACGAAGAAGCTGAAGGCCGCCGACGTCGTCATCCTCGGCAAGACCAACATGGACGAGTTCGCCATGGGGTCCTCCACCGAGAACAGCGCCTACGGCCCGACCGGCAACCCCTGGGACCTCACCCGTATCCCGGGCGGTTCCGGCGGTGGCTCGTCCGCCGCGCTGGCCTCCTTCGAGGCACCGCTCGCCATCGGCACGGACACCGGCGGCTCCATCCGCCAGCCCGCCGCCGTCACCGGCACCGTCGGCGTCAAGCCCACCTACGGCGGCGTCTCCCGCTACGGCATGGTCGCCTTCTCGTCCTCCCTCGACCAGGGCGGGCCCTGCGCCCGTACGGTCCTGGACGCGGCGCTGCTCCACGAGGTCATCGGCGGCCACGACCCGCTCGACTCGACGTCCATCGACGCCCCGGTCCCGCCGGTCGTCGAGGCCGCGCGCAACGGCTCCGTGCAGGGCATGCGGGTCGGCGTGGTCAAGCAGTTCGCGGGCGAGGGCTACCAGGCCGGCGTCGTCCAGCGGTTCAACGAGTCCGTCGAGCTGCTGAAGTCCCTCGGCGCGACGATCGTCGAGCTGGACTGCCCGTCCTTCGACCTCGCCCTTTCGGCGTACTACCTGATCGCGCCGTCCGAAGCCTCCTCGAACCTGGCGCGCTTCGACGCCATGCGCTACGGCCTGCGGGTCGGCGACGACGGTACGCGGTCCGCCGAGGACGTCACCGCCCTCACCCGCGAGGCCGGCTTCGGCGACGAGGTCAAGCGCCGCATCATCCTCGGCACGTACGCGCTCAGCTCCGGCTACTACGACGCGTACTACGGCTCGGCCCAGAAGGTCCGCACCCTCATCACCCAGGACTTCGAGAAGGCGTTCGAGCAGGTGGACGTCGTCGTCTCGCCGACGACGCCCACCACCGCCTTCCCCATCGGCGAGCGCGCCGACGACCCGATGGCGATGTACCTCGCGGACCTGTGCACCATTCCGACCAACCTCGCCGGCAACTCCGCCATGTCGCTGCCCTGCGGCCTGGCACCGGAGGACGGCCTGCCGGTCGGGCTGCAGATCATCGCCCCCGCCATGAAGGACGACCGGCTGTACAAGGTCGGAGCAGCCGTCGAGGCCGCTTTCGTGGAAAAGTGGGGGCACCCGCTGCTTGAGGAGGCTCCGTCACTATGAGCGCAATGGCTAAGAAGGCCAAGAACTTCAAGAAGTCCAAGTCCGGTGTGTACGTGTCCCTGGGCACCACCGCCTTCGGCGCACTCAGCGTCGTCAAGCAGGCGAGGATGGCCCGCCAGGACAACGACACGCTGCGGCTGATCGACGCCGCCGTATCCGCCGCCGCGATCGTGACCGGACTCGCGATCCTCTACCGCGAGCTCAAGCGTCTCGGCGACGACGACGTCCTGCTGGGCTGAGAGGGAAAGTTTCATCGTGACTGTCATCGACCTGGAGTCGTACGAGGATGCCCTCGCGACGTACGACCCCGTCATGGGCCTCGAGGTCCATGTGGAGCTCGGCACCAAGACCAAGATGTTCTGCGGGTGCTCGACCGAGCTCAAGCAGGACGCGAACTCGCAGACCTGCCCGGTCTGCCTCGGACTGCCGGGCGCGCTGCCGGTCGTCAACGAGATCGGCGTCGAGTCCGCCGTCAAGATCGGTCTCGCGCTGAACTGCGAGATCGCCGAGTGGTGCCGCTTCGCCCGGAAGAACTACTTCTATCCGGACATGCCGAAGAACTTCCAGACCTCCCAGTACGACGAGCCGATCGCCTTCAACGGCTATCTGGACGTCCAGCTGGAGGACGGCGAGATCTTCCGCGTGCAGATCGAGCGCGCGCACATGGAGGAGGACACCGGCAAGTCGACGCACGTCGGCGGTGCCACCGGCCGTATCCACGGCGCCTCCCACTCGCTGCTCGACTACAACCGTGCGGGCATCCCCCTCATCGAGATCGTCACCAAGCCGATCGAGGGAGCGGGCGCACGCGCCCCCGAGGTCGCCAAGGCGTACGTCGCCGAGCTCCGCGAGCTCATCAAGGCGCTCGGCGTCTCGGAGGCCCGGATGGAGATGGGCCAGATGCGCTGCGACGTCAACCTGTCGCTGCGCCCCAACGGCACCGAGAAGTTCGGCACGCGCTCCGAGACGAAGAACGTCAACTCGCTGCGCTCCGTCGAGCGTGCCGCCCGTTTCGAGATCCAGCGTCACGCCGCGGTGCTGAACTCCGGCGGGACGATCGTGCAGGAGACCCGGCACTTCCACGAGGAGGACGGCTCCACCACGGCCGGCCGCATCAAGGACAACGCCGAGGACTACCGCTACTTCCCCGAGCCGGACCTGGTGCCGGTCGCCCCTGCCCGCGACTGGGTCGAGGAGCTCCGCAAGGGGCTTCCCGAGCTGCCCCGGCTGCGCCGCAAGCGGCTGAAGGAGGAGTGGGGTGTCAACGAGCACGACATGCAGTCCATCCTCAACGCAGGCGCGGTCGACCTGATCGTCGCCACGACGGACGCGGGCGCCCCGTCCGACCAGGCACGCAAGTGGTGGATGGGTGAGCTCGCCCGTAACGCCAACGAGACCGGCCGCAGCCTGGACGAGCTGCCGGTCACCCCGGCGCAGGTCGCCCGGGTGGCGGAGCTCGTCGCCTCCGGCGACCTCAACGACAAGCTGGCGCGCCAGGTCCTCGAGGGTGTCCTCGCGGGCGAGGGCGACCCCGACACCGTCGTCGAGAAGCGCGGCCTGAAGGTCGTCTCCGACGAGGGTGCGCTGTCGACGGCCGTCGACGAGGCCATCGCGGGCAACGCCGCCATCGCGGACAAGATCCGCGGCGGCAAGGTGGCGGCGGCCGGCGCCCTTGTGGGTGCCGTCATGAAGGCCACCCGCGGGCAGGCCGACGCGGCGCGTGTGCGTGAGCTGATCCTGGAGAAGCTCGGCGTCGAGGGCTGATCCCCGGCACGCCCCTGGGGGCGGTTCACCCGTCGACCGGGTGTGCCGCCCCCTTCGCGCTGCCCGGGCCGGCCTGCAGGACGTTCACCACCAGGCCGTACGGCGGTCTTCCCGTAGCCACCCGGCGTGACTAGCTTCCAGCCGTAGATACGGAATCGGGAGGCTCACTTGACCACGGACATGTCACGGCGGCGGCTCTTCGCGCTCGGGGGCGGTGCGCTCGGCGCCGCCGCGGCGGGATCGTTCCTGCCTCCGTCGCTCCAGGCGGCGATCGCCGCGCAGCCCGCGGCCGAGCGGTCCGGTGCCGCGGGGCTGGACGCCATCGAGCACGTGGTGATCCTGATGCAGGAGAACCGTTCCTTCGATCACTACTTCGGGACGCTGCGCGGAGTGCGCGGCTTCGGCGACCGCAACGCGATCGAGCTCCCCTCCGGCCGGCCCGTCTTCGAACAGCCGGGGCCGGCGGGCTCGACCGTGCTGCCGTTCCCCGTGCGCGAGGCCGCGGAAGCGCAGAAGAAGGACCTGCAGTACATCGGCGCCCTCGACCACTCGTGGAGCGGTGGCTCCAAGGCGTGGGCCGACGGCTGGATGAACGGCTGGGTCACCGCGAAGACCGCCGCGACCATGGCGTACTACGACCGCGGCGACATCCCGCTGCACTACGAACTCGCCGACACGTTCACGGTCTGCGACGCCTACCACTCCTCGATCCACACCTCCACCAGCCCCAACCGCAACCACCTGTGGAGCGGCCGGACGGGCGACGAGCCGGACGGCAGGCGGGCGGTGGGCAACGACGCGTACGACGAGGGCACCCACCCGGGATACGACTGGGGCACCTACGCCGAGAGGCTGGAGAAGGCCGGGCGGAGCTGGAAGACGTACACCGAGTGGGAGAACTTCACCGACAACCAGATCGAGTTCTTCGCCACCTTCAAGGCGATCGCCCGCAAGGCCCTGGCGAAGACCGACGGCCACACCTACATGGAGTCCTTCTACGCCACCGTGCGCGACGCGGACGGGGCTGCCGAGCGGGAGCGGCTGCTGGGCCTGCTCGACGAAGGCGTCGCCGGCCTGACGGCGGCCGAGCGCAGTCTGTTCGAGCGGGGGCTGCGCCGGGTCGAGACGGGCACGCTCGCCCAGGAGTTCGCCGACGACGTGGCGGCGGGGACGCTGCCCGAGGTCTCCTACCTGGTCCCGTCAGCGGTCGATTCCGAGCACCCGAGCGTCTCCTCGCCGGTGCACAGCGCGACCGTCGTCTACAAGATCCTGGACGCACTCGGCAAGCACCCCGACGTGTGGCGGCGCACCGTCGTCCTCATCAACTACGACGAGAACGACGGGTTCTTCGACCACGTGCCGCCGCCGGTCGCCCCCGCGGAGGTGACCGAGGAGCACTGGGAGGGCAAGCCCACCGGGCTCGGCGTGCGGGTCCCGCTGCTGGTCGTCTCCCCGTGGTCCGTCGGCGGATACGTCTGCTCCGAGGTCTTCGACCACACCTCCGTGATCCGCCTCCTGGAGCGCTGGACAGGGGTGGAGGAACCCAACATCGGCGACTGGCGGCGCAAGGTCACCGGGGACCTCACCTCGGCCTTCGACTTCACCCGTGCGCGGCGGCAGCCCGAGACGGCGCCCCCCGCCGCGATCCCGCCGTTCGGCGGACGCTGGCAGCCGAAGCCGCCTGCCGTCCAGCACATGCCCGTCCAGGAGGCCGGCGCCCGTCCGGCCCGGCCCCTGCCCTACCAGCCCGACGCGCAGGCCAGGCGCGTGGCCGGCGGGCTGCGGCTGGACCTCAGCAACACCGGCAGGTCCTCCGCGCACTTCACGCTCTACCCGTACGCGGGGGAGTTCCCCACCCCGCAGCACCGGGACGTCAGGGGCACGGCACGGTGGGCGGTGCCGCTGACGGGTGAGGCGTACCGCTTCACGGTCACCGGCCCGAACGGCTTCCGGCGGGAGTTCGAGGGCGCGTCCGGCGGTGGCGCGGAGCTGACCTCCCGCATCGACGCCCACGAGCGGGACCTGCACCTCACGCTGCGCAACAACGGCAGGCGGACGCTGACCTACACCGTGCGGCCCCTCGGATACGTCGACGAGGACGACCTGCGGAACTGGACCCGGACGGTCGCGGTCAAGCCCGGGCGCAGCCGTACGGTCGTGCATTCGGCGGCCGACGCCCACGGCTGGTACGACATCGAGGTGACGGCCGACGAGGCGCACCCCTTCAGGCGCCGGCTGATGGGCCACATCGAGAACGGCCGGGCGAGCGTCACCGGCTGACGGGCAGGAGGCGGGCGGTGATGGCGGCCCTACGACGAAAGGGGCGAAGTCAAGCCATGTGACCATGGCCACGAAAGCGGCACATGGTCAGGAACGGCTGACAGAGTGAGGCGCTCAGGTCATGTGACTTCGTGGGATGTTTCCGTAATATCCCCCTACGGTCCACGAACCCCAGGAGCACCTCCGTTGGCCGCCATCGCACGCTGGTGTCTCAGGCACCGCCTCGCCACCGTCCTCATCTGGCTGTTCGCCCTCGGAGGCATGGCGGCCGCGGCCGGGTTCGCGGGGTCCGCGTACTCCAACGACTACGAGGTGCCGGGCACCGAGTCCGGCCGTGCCGGCGAGCTCCTGCAGGCGGGTTTCGACGACCTCGGCGGCGAGACCGGCACCGTCGTCTGGCACACCTCCGGCTCCACCGTCCGCGACGCCGGCGTCGAGCGGACGATGACCAGGACGCTGCACGAGATCGGCGCACTGTCCGGGGTCGGTGACGTCACCGGTCCCTACGGGGCGACGGATCAGGGGCGGATCAGCACGGACGGGCACACCGCCTACGCGACGGTCACCTTCGACCACCGGGCCGGGGAGATCCCGCCGGAACAGGCACAGGCCGTCGTCGACACCGCGCGGCGGGCCGCGGGCGAGGGACTCCAGGTCGAACTCGGCGGCGCCCCCGTGGCGCTGACCGAGGCGCCCGCGCTCCATCTGAGCGAGGCCGTCGGGGTGGCCGTCGCCGCGGTCGTCCTCTTCCTCGCCTTCGGCTCGCTCGCCGCGAGCCTGCTGCCCATCGCCACCGCACTCGTCTCCGTCGGCACCGCGTACGCGGGCATCGTGCTGCTCGGCCATGTCATGACCGTCGCCGACTTCGCGCCGATGCTGGGGATGCTCATCGGGCTCGGCGTGGGCATCGACTACGCCCTCTTCATCGTCACCCGGCACCGGCGAGGCCTGCGACGCGGCCTGTCCGTGCCCGAAGCGGCGCGGAACGCCGTCGCGACGACGGGCCGCGCGGTCGTCTTCGCCGGAGCCACCGTCTGCGTCGCCCTGCTGGGCATGCTGGTCCTGCGGCTGGGTTTCCTCAACGGGGTCGCGATCGCCGCCTCCCTCACCGTGGTGCTGACCGTCGCCGCCTCCGTGACCCTGCTGCCCGCGCTGCTCTCCTGCATCGGCATGCGGGCCCTGAGCCGGCGTGAGCGCGGCCGGCTCACCGAGCACGGGCCGCAGAGCGAACGCGCCACCGGTTTCACCGCCCGCTGGTCGGCCTTCGTAGAGCGGCGCCCCCGGCTGCTGGGAGCGGCCGCCGCCGCCGTCATGGCGGTGCTCGCGCTGCCCACCCTCTCCCTGCACCTGGGCACCTCCGACCAGGGCAACAACCCCGCCACGGCCACCACCCGTCAGGCGTACGACCTGCTGGCCGACGGGTTCGGTCCCGGCGTCAACGGGCCGCTGACCATAGCCGCCCACCTCGACGGAGCCGACGACCGGCTCGCCCTGGACGGCCTGCCCGCCGTGCTGCGGGACACCGAAGGTGTCGCGTCGGTGAGTCCGGTGACCTACAACGGCAGCGGCGACACCGCGTTCCTCACCGTCGTCCCCGACTCCGCTCCGCAGTCGCAGCGGACCAGCGAACTCGTCGACCGGCTCCGCCACGACGTCCTGCCGCCGACGGGGGACACCACCTCGCTCCGGACGCATGTGGGCGGGGTGACGGCCGGATACGACGACTTCGCCGAGATCATCGTCGGCAAGCTGCCGCTCTTCGTCGGGGTGGTCGTCGGGCTCGGCTGCCTGCTCCTGCTGCTGGCGTTCCGCTCCCTCGCCGTTCCCCTCAAGGCCGCCGTGATGAACGTGGCCGCCGTGGCCGCCTCCTTCGGCGTCGTCGTCGCCGTATTCCAGTGGGGATGGGGGAGCGAGCTGCTGGGACTCGGCAGCGCGGGCCCCATCGAGCCCTTCCTCCCGGTGATCATGGTCTCGGTGCTCTTCGGGCTGTCGATGGACTACCAGGTCTTCCTCGTCGGCCGGATGTACGAGGAATGGCTGGAGACCGGCGACAACCGGCGGTCCGTACGCGTCGGCCTGGCCGAGACCGGCCGGGTGATCAACTCGGCCGCGGTGATCATGATCTCCGTCTTCCTCGCCTTCGTCCTCAGCGGCGACCGCGTCATCGCGATGTTCGGCATCGCGCTCGCCGCCGCCGTCGCCCTCGACGCCTTCGTCCTGCGCACCCTGCTCGTGCCCGCGCTGATGCACATGCTCGGGGGCGCGAACTGGTGGCTCCCCGCCCGGCTGGACCGGCTGCTCCCGCATCTCAGCATCGAGCCGCCGGACCGCACGGCACCACGTGCGAGGATCCCGGGGGAGCGCGCGGGAGACGAGGCGCCGGCGGCCCCGCAGCATGTTCACTGAGGCAGCACGAAGACCGAGGAGATTCACTGTGTTCACGGTGTCACTGGGGGACGACGGAGCGGAGCTCCGGCCGATCGAGCCCTGGCAGGCCGAGGAGTTCCTGGCCCACATGGACCGGGCGCGTGCCCTGGTCGACCCCTGGATCCCGTTCGCCGCGGCCGCCAAGGACCTCACGTCCGCACGCGCCCTGCTCCAGCGGTACGCGGACAAGCAGGCGGCCGACACCGGCCGGCTCTACGGCATCTGGCTGGACGGCACGCTGGTCGGCGGCGTCCTGTTCCGGATATTCGAGGCGGAGACCGGCAACTGCGAGATCGGCTGCTGGCTGGAGGCGGCCGCCGAAGGCCGCGGCCTGGTCACCCGGGCCTCACGGAAGCTGATCGACTGGGCCTTCGGCGTGCGGGGCATGCACCGCGTGGAGTGGGTAGCGTCCTCGGCCAACAGGCGCAGTGTCGCCGTCGCAGAACGGCTCGGCATGACCCGTGAGGGTGTACTCCGCGAGGCCTATCCGTACCGCGGCAAGCGTCACGACCAGGAGATCTGGGCCCTTCTGGCGTCCGAATGGCGGCAGAGGAAGAGCTGAGGTGCCCGTCTGCGGGCCGGTCTTAAGGAGGTTCTCATACGGGACCCCTAGCGTGCGGCGCATGAACACCTCCCCCTCCACTCCGACCACCGACGACACCGAGGAGAAGAAGGCGGCCGACGGAACCGCCACCGCGCCGGGCGTGACGAAGCAGGCCGGGCCGAAGGAAGACGCCGTACCGGACGGGGTCGCACCGGGTGTGACCGCGTCGGACGTGACCGCCATGGACGTGGCGGCGACGGACGCGGCCGCGGAGGACGGCATCGAGACCGACCTGGAGCCCGACCCCTACGCCGAGGCCGAAGCGGCCGCGGCGTCCGGGGCCGGAACCGGAGCCGCGGCCGTGGTGGCCGCCGGGCTGGGCGTCATCTCGCTCTCGGGCGCCTGGACCGGCCGTGTAGCCGCCGAGCGCGAGACCCTGGTCGGCCAGATCAAGACCTCCGGCGGTACCGGCAGCGCCGCCCAGCAGATCTCCGAGATCTACGGCGACGCGTGGCACAGCACGGCCCTCGTCAACGGGGTCTTCGCGCTGCTCGCGCTGCTCGTCGGCGTCTTCGTCCTGGTCCGGCCCTCCTTCGGCACCCCCTCCCTCGTTCCGCAGGCGGGCTGGGTCCGCTCCGTCGCCATGGCGGGCATCGCACTCGGCGTCCTCGGCCTGCTGATCTCCGTGGGCATGTACCTCGACCTCTTCGTCGCCCTGCCGTCCGCGGCCGGCTGAGGACCTGGCGGCAGTCGGCCCGGGCCGGCCGGCACAGGGGAACCGGCCGGTCTAAGGCATCCGCCACCCGGGCCTAAGGCCCCCCACCCGCAGAGATGCGGCACTCGCCCGATGTGGCGGCAACCCCTGACGGACGAGAGTGGGGGCACGGCAGAAGCCGTGCCCCCACTTTCCGTTCCACCAGGGAGAACACCATGTACGAGTACGAGATCCACCAGCTCGCCGTCGCCGAGCTGATCCGCAGGGCCGAGGAGCAGCGGACCGTCCGCCAGGCGGTCCTCGCCCGCCGCGCCGCCCGCCGTTCCGGACAGGACGACACCGAAGGGCGGGTGGGGAAGAACCGGAGCTGGTTCGTCCGCGCTGCGTAGCGATGGACCGTCCCCGAAAAACGGTCGCCGGGGTGTCGTACGCGTATGCGATGCTCGGCGACGTGGAGACCAACACCGTCAGCCCCGTCTTCGTCGGCCGCGCCGGTGAACTCGCCGCGCTCACCCAGACGCTCGCCCGCGCCGCCGCCGGGGAACCGCAGGCACTGCTCGTCGGCGGCGAGGCGGGCGTCGGCAAGACCCGGCTGGTCGAGGAGTTCATCCGGGCGGCCTGCCGCCGCGACGCCGTCGTGGCCGTCGGCGGGTGCGTGGAGATCGGGGCCGACGGCCTGCCCTACGCCCCGTTCGCGACGGCGCTCCGCGCCCTGCGCCGGGCGCTCCCGGAGGAACTGACGGAGGCTCTGGCCGGCCAGGAGGGTGAGCTCGCCCGGCTGCTGCCCGAACTGGGCGAGGCCGACCGGGCACCGGACGACGAGCACGGCACCGCCCGGCTCTTCGAGCTCGCCGCCCGGCTGCTGGAGCGCGTCTCCGCCACCCGCACGGTCGTCCTCGTCCTGGAGGACCTGCACTGGGCCGACGCCTCCACGCGCCATCTGCTCGCCTATCTCTTCCGCACCCTGCGCAGCGGCCGCCTCGTCGTGATCGGGACGTACCGTGCCGACGACGTCCACCGCCGCCACCCCCTGCGCCCGCTCCTCGCCGAGCTCGACCGGCTCCGCACGGTCCGCCGTATCGAACTCGACCGCTTCAGCCGCGCCGAGGTCGGCCGGCAGCTCACCGGGATCCTCGCGATGGTCCCCGACGCCGCACTGGTCGACGACATCTTCGAACGCTCCGACGGCAACGCCTTCTTCGTCGAGGAGCTCGCCCGCAGCGTGGAGTGCTGCGGCGACGGCTCCGGGCTCTCCGACTCCCTCCGCGACCTCCTCCTGGTCCGCGTCGAGGCGCTGCCCGAGGACGCGCAGCGGATCGCCCGGATCATCGCCGAGGGCGGCTCCACGGTCGAGCACCCGCTCCTCGCCGCCGTCGCCGGCCTCTCCGAGGACGACCTCGACGAGGCCCTGCGAGCGGCGGTCGGCGCCAACCTGCTGCTGCCCGCCCCCGACACCGACGGATACCGCTTCCGCCACTCCCTGGTCCGCGAGGCCGTCAGCGACGACCTGCTGCCCGGTGAACGCACGCGCCTGAACCGCCGTTACGCCGAAGCGCTGGAAGTTGACCCGTCCCTCGTGCGCGCCGACGAGCGCGCCGCCCGCCTCGCCAGCTACTGGTACGCCGCGCACGACGCGGTCAGGGCGCTGCCCGCCGTGCTCCAGGCAGCGGTGGCGGCCCGGCGCCGCTATGCGTACAGCGAGCAACTCCGGCTGCTGGAGAGGGCCATGGAACTCTGGGACGACGTCCCCGACGAGGTACGCGCCACCCTGCGCCCACTCGACCACGCCGAGGCCTACCCGGGGTGCGGCTGCGATCCGGCGGACCCGCTGGGCTACCTCGACCTGATGGCCGAGGCCACGGTGTCCGCCCGCTTCGGCGGCGACCGCGAACGGGCCCTGGCCCTCGCGAAGAAGGCGCTGCGCATCCTGGACCGGGGCCGGGACCCGCTGCGCGCGGCGTGGTTCTGGGTGCAGCGTTCCCTCCTGATGCAGAGCCTCTCCCGGGGGGACGGCCGTCAGGAACTGGCCACCGCCGAGGACCTGGTGCGGGGTCTGCAGCCGTCCGCCGTGCACGCCGACGTCCTCGCCTCGGTCGCCGGCTGGGGCGCCCTGCACCGGCCCGGACCCGAGACGCTCGTCGCGGCCGACCGGGCCGTGGAGTACGCCCGGCTCGTCGGCGAGGAGTCCATCGAGCTGCACGCCAGGCTCACCCGCGGCTGGCTCACGATCGACGCGGGCGACGTCGAGGAGGGCATCGCCGAGATGTACGCCGTCCGCGACCGGGCCGAGGAGCTGCACCTGGTGGGCGTCATGAGCCGTGCCGCCACCAACCTGCCCTCCTCGCTCGAATCCTGCGGCCGCTCCCTGGAGGCGGTCGCGGCCGCCGACCACGGCATCCGGATCTGCCACAGCCACGGGGTCCCCGAGTCCGAGGCCTGGACACGGGCCAACCAGGCGCAGTCCTACTACTCGCTGGGGCACTGGAAGGAGAGCCGGGCCGCCGCGGAGGCCGCGGCCCCGCTGGCCCGGTCCCGCAAGTCGAACGCCCTGGTGGCCGCCCGCCGCACCGATCTGGCCCTGGCCACCGGGGACTTCGAGGAGGCCGAGGAACAACTGTCCCTGAACCGCCGCCATCTCGGCCATGAAACGCAGCCGCAGCACCTGATCTCTCCGGTACGGCACGCCATGGTCATCGCCGCCCGGAAGGGCATGCTCTCCGAGGCGCGGGCCGCGTTCGAGGCGCAGTCCGACATCGGCCTGCCACCGGGAACCCAGCGGTACTCCCTGCCGCTGCTCCACGCCGCCGCCGCGATCGAGGCCGACGCACGCGGGCTGCCCGCCACGGATCCCGGACGGCCGGCGATCCTGGAGCGCATCCGGGGCCACCTCAAGCGGCTGCCGACGCTGGTGCCCGTCTGGGCGGCGTACGGCGTGCTGATCGAGGCCGAACTGGCCCGGGCGGAAGGGGCGGACACCCCGGACCACTGGCGCCGGGCCGCCACCGCCTTCGCCCCGCTCCAGCGCCCCTTCGAGCTGGCCCGGATCCGCCATCACTGGGCGGAGGCGATCCTCACCGCCTCCGGCGACCGGACACCCGCGGCGGGACTCCTGCGCGAGGCCCACGCGGTCGCCGTACGCCTCGGGGCCCGGCCGCTCGCCGAGAGCATCGAGCTGCTCGCCGGCCGGGCCCGTATCGCGCTCACCGGACCGGGCGACGCGGCCGAGGACGAAGCCCGGCCCGCCGGACCCGCCCCCGCGGTGGACGCCATCGAGTCGTTCAAGCTGACCTCGCGGGAGCAGGAGGTGCACCGGCTGGTCGCGGCGGGCTACACCAACCGCCGGATCGCGGAGGAGCTGTACATCTCGCCGAAGACCGCCAGCGTGCACGTGTCCAACATCCTGGCCAAGCTCAGCGTCTCCAGCCGTGGCGAGGCGGCCGCCCTGGCGCACCGCTTCCGGCTGTACGCGGCGGGGTGAGACCGGGCCGGTCGCCCGCGGTTCTCAGCCGCGGGGCCGGTCGTCATCCTGTCGGCCGTCCTCGGGAGGCAGCCCGGGCGCAGGGCGGCGGAGCGTCACCTTGCGGGAGGTGCTGCCCGCCCGGCCTGACGGGTCCTGTCGGGCCCTGGACACCCGCTACCGCACCTTCAGGAGCAGGATCCTGTCGTCGCCCGACTTCGCGGAGCCACGGCCGTCCGCGTTGCTCGTGACCAGCCACAGCTTGTCGCCGCCGGCGGCGAGCACCGTGCGCAGACGGCCGTACTTCCCCTCCAGGAACGCCTGGGGGGCGGCCAGGGGTTCCCCGTCCGCCTTGCCCGACAGCGGGATCCGCCAGAGCCGCTCACCCCGCAGGCCGGCCATCCAGATCGAACCCTCGGCGTACGCGATACCGCTCGGCGAGGCCTCGGAGGTCTTCCACTGGGCCACCGGGTCGACGAAGCCCTCCTCGCCCTTCCTGCCCTCGACATCGGGCCAGCCGTAGTTCTTGCCCGGCTCGATCAGATTCAGCTCGTCCCAGGTGTCCTGGCCGAATTCCGACGCCCAGAGCCGCTTTCCGCTGTCCCAGGCCAGGCCCTGCACATTGCGGTGCCCGTACGAATAGACCAGCGAGTCGGCCTCGGGATTGCCGTGCACCGGCTCGCCGTCGGGCGTCATCCGGAGAATTTTGCCCGAGGGGGACGCCTTGTCCTGGGCGAGGCCCGTGTCGCCCGTCTCGCCCGTGCCCACGTACAGCATGCGGTCGGGGCCGAACGCGATCCGGCCACCGTTGTGGACGGCGCCCTTCGGGATGCCCCGCAGGACGGTGTCCGGGGCGCCCAACTGCTGTCCTGCGGGCTTCTCCTCGTCGTACTGGAGGCGGGCGACGCGGTTGTCCGACTCGGTGGTGAAGTACGCGTAGATCAGGTGGTCCGCGCCGTAGGTCGGTGCGACGGCGAGGCCCAGCAGACCCCCCTCACCCGCGGGCGCGACCCCCGGCACCGAGCCCAGCAGGGTCTTCTTGCCGCTCTCCCCGTCGACCCTGGTGATCGTCGCCTCGTCACGCGAGGAGACCAGCAGGTCGCCCCCGGGCAGCGCCGCCAGGCCCCAGGGTGACGCGAGGCCGTCCGTGAGCGTCTTCACCACCTCGGCCGAGCCCTTGGCCGGCGGCAGGTCCGCCGACGGGCTCGCCGAGGCCGGGGGAGCGGACGTGGCGCCCGGGGGCGAGGAGGCGCCCTCACCGGCCGCCGGGCCGTCGTCGGACGAACAGGCGGTCAGCAGGAGGGAGGCCGAGGCGAGCAGGGCCACTACCCCCTTGCGCAGCACGGGAGTTTGCACAGCACCGATCCTTTCGAGGGTCGCACGACCATGTTCTTACACCGCCGCTCCGCCCGGGTTCCCGATCTCCGCCAATTCTCCCGCCCCGGAGCCGGGCCGTCCTCCTGTGCGGGCCGTCTCAGTCCCACGACCCGCGGGCACGCGGCAGCCCGGCTATCTCGCCCAGATCCCGGTCGGTCAGCACAAGTCCCGCCGCCCCCGCGTTCTCCACGGCCCACAGCTCCCGCTTGGTGCCCGGCACGGGCACCACGTGGCGGCCCTGCCGCAGGACCCAGGCCAGGGCCACCTGCGCCGGAGTGGCGCCGTGCCGCTCCGCGATCCTGCGCAGCCCCGCGACCACCGGCTGGTTGGCCGCCATCATCTCGCCCGTGAACCGGGGGTGCCTGGCCCGCGGGTCGTCCGGCTCGAAACCCTGGCCGGGCTTGAGCGTGCCCGTGAGATAGCCGCTGCCCAGCGGCATCGCCGCGAGCACCCCCACACCCCGGGCCGAGCACCACGGCAGCAGATCCTCCAGCGCCTGGGGCGACCACACGGAGAGCTCCGCCTGGACCGCGCTGACGGGAAAGACCTGCTGCATCCGCTCCAGCTGCCGGATGGTCCCGTCGTGCATCCGCGCCCCCGGCCGGCGCCCGGCCCGGGCCCCCACCGCGCACAGTCCGAGCGCCCGCACCTTGCCCGCCGTCACCAGGTCCGCCATCGCGCCCCAGGTCTCCTCGACCGGTACCTCGGGATCCGCCCGGTGCAGCTGGTAGAGATCGATCACATCGGTCTGGAGCCGTCGCAGCGAGGCGTCGCACGCACGGCGCACATAGCCCGGACGCCCGTTCGCCACGATGTGCTGATCGCCCACCAGCAGACCGCACTTGGTGGAGAGGAAGGCCTCGGAGCGGCGGCCCTTGAGCGCCCGGCCCACCAGCAGCTCATTGGTGAAGGGCCCGTACATGTCGGCGGTGTCGAGCAGTTGGACACCCGCGTCCAGCGCGGCGTGCACGGTCCGCACCGAGCGGTCACCGCGCTGCTGCGACGTGCTGTACGCCCAGCTCATCGGCATACAGCCCAGCCCGACCGCACCCACGGCGAGTGCCGCCGCACCGATAGTCCTGCGCTCCAACTCCCCGAACCCTCCCTCGGCCCATGATCACGGGCCACCAGCACCCCAAAGTAACCTCTACGCCTCCGCGCCCTTCGCATAGCCTCCTGACCATGACTTCTACATCTGCCACCGACGTATGGCTGCCGTTTCCCGCCGATGAGATCGACGGCCTCCCCGAGGGCCTCGACTACCGCTTCTGGGACGGCGGCCGGGACTACCCGGCGGACCCCTCCGACTGCGCTTTCTACGTCGTTCCCTACATGAAGGGTTCGGAGGTCGCGGTCCGCCCGCTCGAGGGGATGAAGGCCGTCCAGGTCGTCCAGACCCTCTCCGCGGGCATCGACCACGTGGAGCCGGGGCTCGGCCTGCTGCCCGCCGGAGTGCGGCTGTGCAACGCCAAGGGTGTGCACGAGGCCTCGACGGCCGAGCTGGCTCTCGCCCTGATACTCGCCTCCCTCCGGGGGTTCCCCGGCTTCGTGCACGGCCAGGACAAGGAGGAGTGGCGGTCCGGCTTCTATCCGGCGCTCGCCGACAAGTCCGTTCTCGTGGTGGGATACGGATCGATCGGCGCCGCCATCGAGGACCGGCTCGAACCCTTCGAGTGCGCGCGGGTGGTGCGCGTCGCGCGCTCCGCACGGACAACCGCGCGCGGCCCCGTGCACGCGCTCGACGATCTGCCCGCCCTCCTCCCCGAGGCCGACATCGTCATCCTGTCCACCCCCTTGAACCCGTCCACACAAGGGCTGGTGGGACCCGGCTTCCTCGCCGCGATGCGCGACGGCGCACTGCTCGTGAACGTCGCGCGGGGCGCCGTCGTCGACACCGCGGCCCTGCTGTCCGAACTCGAGTCAGGGCGACTGCGTGCCGCGCTCGACGTGACCGACCCCGAACCGCTGCCCGCCGGCCATCCTCTCTGGCATGCTCCCCACACACTGATCACCCCCCATGTGGGCGGCAGCACCTCCGCGTTCCTGCCCCGGGCCAAGCGTCTGCTGGCCGGACAGCTCACCCGGTTCGCCGCGGGAGAGCCGGTCGCCAACCTCGTACTCACCACCGGCTGACCACGCTCCGGAGCGGTTCCGGCGCTCTGTGTCCCGGCAACACCGCAGGTGGTAACGGAGAGTAGAGAAGCTATGTCCCTGAGTGACGGCTCTGGTGTATCGTCCACAAGAGGGCTGCGCCGTGGAAGGGACGGTGCCGGGGGGAAGCGGAACGCGAGGGGGCGACGGGCATGTTCGGGCAGCGGAGAGACGATCCGACGCGGCGTGGCGGGCAGGCGAGGCAGGCGGCGGCGAGGGCGCCAGGGCCTGCCCGTGGAGCCCTCCGGTGAGCGCCCTCGCGGCCCTGCTCTCCAGGCGGCCGGCCTCGGGCCGGACCGTGGGGCTGCGCTCCCAGCTCGTCCTCGGTGCCGTCTGCGCCGGATACGCGGTGGGAGCCGCCCTCGGCTGGGGATCGCCCGGAGTCGCCCTGTTCATGGGGGACTTCGGCCTCTGCGTCGCTGCCCTGATCGCCGCGGTGTCCTGTTTCGTCTACGCCCGCTCCGGCGGAGGCCGGTTCAGGCCCGCCTGGCTCCTCTTCTCGCTCTCCTCGGCCATGGCCGCGGGGGGCAACGCGGTCTGGGGGTGGTACGAGGTGGTGCTGAGGCGCCCCGTGCCCAGCCCCTCCCTCGCGGACCTGTTCTTCCTCTGCTTCGCGCCGCCCGCCATCGTCGGGCTGCTCGTCCTGGCCAAGCGGCCCGTCACGCGGGCCGGCTGGGTCTGCCTGGTGCTGGACGCCTGGCTGATCGGCGGGTCCCTGCTGACGCTCTCCTGGAGCCTCGCGCTGGCACACACCGCCCATCTCGCCAACGCCGCCGGTGAGAGCGTGGCCAGGGCGGCGCTCTCGCTGGCCTACCCGCTGCTCGACATCGTGCTGGTCTCCATGGTCCTCGCGCTGCACTTCCGGCGGGTCAACATGAACCGCTCCGCCGTGAACACCGCCATCGCCGGCCTCGCCCTGACCGTGCTGTGCGACGCCCTGTTCACGGCCCCGCTGCTCCGTTCGGCCTACCAGTCGGGCCAACTGCTGGACGCGGGCTGGTTCTCCGGCTCCCTGCTCCTCGCGTACGCCCCCTGGGGTGTCCGCCGTGGCCAGGACAACGCTGTCGAGGCCCCCTCCCTGGAGCCGCGAGCCGTGAGCCGCCCGATCGCGGGGTCCCTCGCCGCGCTCACGCCCTATCTGGCCGCTGCGGTCTGCACCCTCGGCATTCTGTACAACGTGGTGGAGGGCCGCAGGGTCGACCGGGTCGTGGTCCTCACCGGATGCACGGTGGTGCTCGCGCTGGTCCTCCGGCAGGCCATCATGCTCCTCGACAACATCGCGCTCACCCAGGAACTCGCCCAGAAGGAGAACCACTTCCGGTCCCTGGTGCAGGGTTCCAGCGACGTCATCATGATCGCCGAACCCAGCGGCAGGCTCCGCTACGTCAGTCCCGCGGCGGCCGGGGTCTACCTGCGCGACGCCGAGGACCTCGTCGGCGCGGAGCTGTCGTCGATCATCCACCCCGACGACCTCGGGGGAGTGGTCCACGAGCTGCGGCGCTTCCTCGCCGTGCCGTCCCGGGAGGAGCCCACCACCCGGATCGAGTGCCGCTTCAGATCGGGCACGGGCGACTGGCTCCACGTCGAGTCCACCGTCAACCGCCACCAGGGCGGTCTGCTCCTCAACAGCCGCGACGTGACCGAGCGGGTCAGACTGCAGGCGCAGTTGCAGCACAACGCCGAACACGACCCGCTCACCGACCTGCCCAACCGCGCCCTCTTCACCACCCGTGTCGGCCAGGCGCTCGGCGGGCGCCGGGCCGGGGACCCGGGCACCGCCGTGCTCTTCATCGACCTCGACGGCTTCAAGGCGGTCAACGACTCCATCGGCCACCAGGCGGGCGACGAGCTCCTCGTCCAGGCCGCACGCCGCCTCCAGGAGTCCGTACGCACCTCGGACACAGCGGCCCGCCTCGGGGGTGACGAGTTCGCCGCGCTCATCGTCGGCGACGGCACCCGCGACCAGGCCGCCAGGGAGTACCAGGTCCACGAGATCGCCGACCGGCTGCGCCTCAGGCTCTCCCAGCCGTACCGGATCGGCACCGGTGAGGTCCGGGTGGCCGCCTCCATCGGGGTCGCCTTCGCCGAGCCCTCCATCACGCCCAAGGACCTCATGCGCAACGCCGACCTCGCCATGTACCGGGCGAAGGCGAGCGGCAAGGACCGGGTCGAGCTGTACGCCCCCCAGATGCAGGCGGACGTCGTCCGCCGCTCGGAGCTCGCGTCACGGCTCCGCACGGCCCTGCGCGACGGCGAGTTCGCCCTGCTCCACCAGCCCGTCGTCCACCTGGCCAGCGGCACGGTCGCGGCCGTCGCCGCCCAGGCCCGCTGGCGCTCCGCCCAGGGCATCCTGTTCACCCCCGCCGAATTCCTCCGGGTCTCCGAGGGCGGCGACCGCGCCGCCGAGCTCGGCACCTGGCTGCTGGAGGAGGCCGTCGAGCAGGCTGCGGACCGGTCCCGGGCCGGACATCCGGTCTCCGTGTCGGTGCGCGTGTCGGCCGCCCGGCTCCTGGACCGCGCGCTGCCCCTGGGGTCCGTCGAGGGGCTCCTGACCCGGCACGGGCTGCCCTCCGGCGCCCTGATGATCGAAGTGGCCGACAGCGACCCGCGGATCTCCATCGACGAGCTGGAGCGGCGGCTGGTCGCGCTCCGCCGTCTCGGCGTCCGGATCGCGCTCGACGGCTTCGGCAGCGGGTACGCCGCGGTCAACGCCCTGCGCCGGCTGCCCGTCGACGTCCTGAAGCTGGACCGGTGCCTGGTGGAGGGCGTCGTCGAGTCGGCGAGGCTGCACAAGATCACCAGCGGGCTGCTGCGCATCGCCGGAGATCTCGGGATGCAGTCCGTGGCCGACGGGGTGGACGTGCCCGAACAGGTGCGCGCCCTGCGGGCCATGGGGTGCACGCACGGCCAGGGGATGGCCTTCGCCGGCCCGCTGGACGAGTACCGGCTGCGGCGCACCCTGATCCGGGGGACGTACCCCGTCCCGGGCATCGGCCCGGCCGCTCAACCGGTGCTGGCGGGCGGCGCGCTCCCGCTCCAGGGCCGCTCACATGATGAGACTCCCGTCCCACCCACTTGACACCATGTGTGTGCCGGAGAGAGGGTCAATGCCATGCGCACCCGAATTCTCGTACTTGGAAAGCGCGTCGGCTGAAGCAGGGTCACTCATGGACACCCCGCAGACCGCACCGGCGCGCTCCCCTCGCTTGCCTCACGGCACGAGGGGTTTTTTGTTGCACCGGGACCTTTCAAAACCCCGCAAAAACACCGCATAAACCCTCAGCTTCGAGAAGAGAATGCCGATGACCGAGCAGGCCACCGGGGCCCAGCACCCGCAGCCGCGGGCCCGTAACGGCGGACCGTCCTCCGCCACCGTTGAGCACCTCACGGGCGCGCAGTCCCTCATCCGTTCTCTCGAGGAAGTCGGCGCCGACACCGTATTCGGCCTCCCCGGCGGCTGCATCCTCCCGGCGTACGACCCGCTGATGGACTCCACCCGGGTCCGCCACATCCTGGTCCGCCACGAGCAGGGTGCCGGTCACGCGGCCACCGGTTACGCGCAGGCCACCGGCAAGGTCGGTGTCTGCATGGTCACCTCGGGTCCCGGTGCGACCAACCTGGTCACCCCGATCGCCGACGCGGCCATGGACTCGGTGCCCATGGTCGCGATCACCGGGCAGGTGGCCTCCGCGGCCATCGGCACGGACGCCTTCCAGGAAGCCGACATCTGCGGCATCACGATGCCGATCACGAAGCACAACTTCCTGGTCACCCGCGCCGAGGACATCGCCCACACGATCGCCGAGGCCTTCCACATCGCCTCCACCGGCCGTCCGGGACCGGTCCTCGTCGACATCGCCAAGGACGCGCTGCAGTCGAAGACCACCTTCAGCTGGCCGCCGACGATGGACCTGCCGGGCTACCGCCCGGTCACCAAGCCGCACGCCAAGCAGATCCGTGAGGCCGCCAAGCTCATCACCCAGGCCAAGCGCCCGGTGCTCTACGTCGGCGGCGGCGTCATGAAGGCCGGCGCCACCGCGGAGCTGAAGGTCCTGGCAGAGCTCACCGGAGCGCCCGTCACCACCACCCTGATGGCGCTCGGCTCCTTCCCCGACAGCCACCCGCTGCACGTGGGAATGCCCGGCATGCACGGTTCGGTCACCGCCGTCACCGCGCTGCAGAAGGCCGACCTGATCGTCGCGCTCGGGGCCAGGTTCGACGACCGCGTCACCGGCAAGCTGGACAGCTTCGCCCCTTACGCCAAGATCGTCCACGCGGACATCGACCCGGCCGAGATCGGCAAGAACCGCGCCGCGGACGTCCCGATCGTCGGCGACGCCCGCGAGGTCATCGCCGACCTCGTCCAGGCGGTCCAGGCCGAGCACACCGAAGGCCACACCGGCGACTATGCCGCCTGGTGGAAGGACCTCAACCGCTGGCGCGAGACCTACCCCGTCGGCTACGACCTGCCGGAGGACGGCAGCCTCTCGCCCCAGCAGGTCATCCAGCGCATCGGCGAACTCGCCCCCGAGGGCACGATCTTCGCGGCGGGCGTCGGCCAGCACCAGATGTGGGCCTCGCACTTCATCCAGTACGAGCAGCCCGCGACCTGGCTCAACTCCGGCGGCGCCGGGACCATGGGCTACGCCGTCCCGGCCGCCATGGGCGCCAAGGCCGGCATGCCCGAGCGCGCGGTCTGGGCGATCGACGGCGACGGCTGCTTCCAGATGACCAACCAGGAACTCACCACCTGCGCGCTCAACAACATCCCGATCAAGGTCGCCATCATCAACAACGGCGCGCTCGGGATGGTCCGCCAGTGGCAGACCCTGTTCTACAACCAGCGGTACTCCAACACCGTGCTGCACTCGGGCCCGGACGCGGACGGCAACGCCGCCAAGGGCACCCGCGTCCCGGACTTCGTCAAGCTGTCCGAGGCCATGGGCTGCTACGCGATCCGCTGCGAGGACCCGGCAGACCTCGACAAGGCCATCGCCGAGGCCAACGCGATCAACGACCGCCCGGTCGTCATCGACTTCATCGTCCACGAGGACGCCATGGTGTGGCCGATGGTCGCCGCCGGCACCTCCAACGACGAGGTCATGGCAGCGCGCGGCGTCCGCCCCGACTTCGGCGACAACGAAGACGACTGAGAGACAGAGAGAGACCGACTCCATGTCCACCAAGCACACGCTCTCCGTCCTGGTCGAGAACAAGCCGGGTGTCCTCGCCCGGATCACGGCCCTGTTCTCCCGGCGCGGCTTCAACATCGACTCGCTCGCGGTCGGTACCACCGAACATCCCGACATCTCACGCATCACCATTGTCGTGAACGTCGAGGGCCTGCCCCTGGAGCAGGTGACCAAGCAGCTCAACAAGCTGGTCAACGTCCTGAAGATCGTCGAACTCGAGCCCTCCGCAGCGATCCAGCGGGAGCTCGTCCTGGTGAAGGTCCGCGCCGACAACGAGACCCGCTCCCAGATCGTCGAGATCGTCCAGCTGTTCCGCGCCAAGACCGTGGACGTCTCCCCGGAGGCCGTCACGATCGAGGCGACAGGGGGCGCCGACAAGCTGGAGGCCATGCTCAAGATGCTGGAGCAGTTCGGCATCAAGGAGCTCGTCCAGTCCGGCACCATCGCCATAGGGCGCGGCGCGCGCTCGATCACCGACCGTTCTCTGCGCGCACTCGACCGTACGGCGTGACCCCACGGGTCGCTCCGCCGCTCGTATGGCGAGACCCGGCAACGTATCCGACGCACCCCGCCGTACGGTGGGACGCAACACCTGCACACCAAGGAGAAGACCCAGTGGCCGAGCTGTTCTACGACGACGATGCCGACCTGTCCATCATCCAGGGCCGTAAGGTCGCGGTGCTTGGTTACGGCAGCCAGGGGCACGCCCACGCGCTGTCGCTGCGTGACTCGGGTGTCGACGTCCGTGTCGGTCTGCACGAGGGTTCGAAGTCCAAGGCCAAGGCCGAGGAGCAGGGCCTGCGCGTGGTGACCCCGTCCGAGGCCGCCGCCGAGGCCGACGTCATCATGATCCTCGTCCCGGACCCGATCCAGGCCCAGGTCTACGAGGAGTCCGTCAAGGACAACCTCAAGGACGGCGACGCGCTGTTCTTCGGCCACGGCCTGAACATCCGCTTCGACTTCATCAAGCCGCCGGCCAACGTCGACGTCTGCATGGTCGCCCCGAAGGGCCCGGGCCACCTGGTCCGCCGCCAGTACGAGGAAGGCCGCGGCGTCCCGTGCATCGTGGCCGTCGAGCAGAACCCCACGGGCAAGGGCCTGGAGCTCGCCCTCTCCTACGCGAAGGGCATCGGCGGCACCCGCGCCGGCGTCATCAAGACGACCTTCACCGAGGAGACCGAGACCGACCTGTTCGGTGAGCAGGCCGTTCTCTGCGGTGGCACCGCCGCCCTGGTCAAGGCCGGTTTCGAGACGCTGACCGAGGCCGGTTACCAGCCGGAGATCGCGTACTTCGAGTGCCTCCACGAGCTGAAGCTCATCGTCGACCTCATGTACGAGGGCGGCCTGGAGAAGATGCGCTGGTCCATCTCGGAGACCGCCGAGTGGGGCGACTACGTCACCGGCCCGCGCATCATCACGGACGCCACCAAGGCCGAGATGAAGAAGGTCCTCGCCGAGATCCAGGACGGCACCTTCGCCAAGGCGTGGATGGCCGAGTACCACAACGGTCTGCCCAAGTACAACGAGTACAAGAAGGCCGACAGCGAGTCCCTGCTGGAGACCACCGGCAAGGAGCTCCGCAAGCTCATGAGCTGGGTCGACAACGAGGACGCCTGAGTTCTCGCCGAGGGGCAGGTCCGCACCGGGCCTGCCCCTCGGCGCACGGCCTGCCTCACACCCCGTGTCACTGCGGGGAGAGGTGGGTGGCAGGAGGCGGCACCGTACGGCTGTACAGACCGTCCACCCCGTGCGGGTGATCCTTCCACCGGGGCGCAGTATGTGCCCGGCCGCATGACTACACTCTCAACAACACATACACGCGTCAGGGCCCACAGTGTCGTGCGTCTTCCACGCGGCTAGCCCCTCCACCGCCTGCGGCCGTCGGGACGGCCGTCCGCACTGGACTTGTGAGGACACACGTGAGCTCGAAACCTGTCGTACTCATCGCTGAAGAGCTGTCGCCCGCCACGGTCGACGCTCTGGGTCCGGATTTCGAGATCCGGCACTGCAACGGCGCGGACCGCGCCGAACTCCTCCCCGCCATCGTCGACGTCGACGCGATCCTGGTGCGCTCCGCCACCAAGGTCGACGCCGAGGCCATCGCCGCGGCGAAGCAGCTGAAGGTCGTCGCCCGCGCGGGCGTCGGTCTGGACAACGTCGACGTCTCCTCGGCCACCAAGGCCGGCGTGATGGTCGTCAACGCGCCGACGTCCAACATCGTCACCGCCGCCGAGCTGGCCTGTGGTCTGCTCGTCGCCACCGCGCGCAACATCCCGCAGGCCAACACCGCCCTGAAGAACGGCGAGTGGAAGCGCTCCAAGTACACGGGTGTCGAGCTCAGCGAGAAGACCCTCGGCGTCGTCGGCCTCGGCCGCATCGGCGTCCTGGTCGCGCAGCGCATGTCGGCCTTCGGCATGAAGATCGTCGCGTACGACCCCTACGTGCAGCCCGCGCGCGCCGCGCAGATGGGCGTCAAGCTCCTTACGCTGGACGAGCTGCTCGAGGTCTCCGACTTCATCACGGTGCACCTCCCCAAGACCCCCGAGACGCTCGGCCTGATCGGCGACGACGCGCTGCACAAGGTGAAGCCCTCGGTGCGCATCGTCAACGCCGCGCGCGGCGGCATCGTCGACGAGGAGGCGCTCGCCTCCGCCCTCAAGGAGGGCCGGGTCGCCGGCGCCGGTCTGGACGTGTACACCAAGGAGCCCTGCACGGACTCCCCGCTCTTCCAGTTCGACCAGGTCGTCTGCACCCCGCACCTCGGCGCCTCCACCGACGAGGCGCAGGAGAAGGCGGGCATCGCCGTCGCCAAGTCCGTCCGCCTGGCGCTCGCCGGTGAGCTCGTACCCGACGCGGTCAACGTCCAGGGCGGTGTCATCGCCGAGGACGTGCGTCCCGGACTGCCGCTCGCCGAGAAGCTCGGCCGGATCTTCACCGCGCTCGCGGGCGAGGTCGCGGCCCGTCTCGACGTCGAGGTCTACGGCGAGCTCACCCAGCACGACGTGAAGGTGCTGGAACTCTCCGCGCTCAAGGGCGTCTTCGAGGACGTCGTCGACGAGACCGTCAGCTACGTCAACGCCCCGCTCTTCGCGCAGGAGCGCGGTGTCGAGGTCCGCCTCACCACCAGCTCCGAGTCGCCGGACCACCGCAACGTGGTGACCGTCCGCGGCACGCTGTCGAGCGGCGAGGAGGTCGCGGTCTCCGGCACGCTGGCCGGCCCCAAGCACCTCCAGAAGATCGTCGCCATCGGCGAGCACGACGTCGACCTGGCCCTCGCCGACCACATGGTCGTCCTGCGGTACGAGGACCGTCCCGGCGTCGTCGGCGCGGTGGGCAAGATCCTCGGTGAGGCCGGGCTGAACATCGCCGGCATGCAGGTCTCCCGGCAGGACGCGGGCGGCGAGGCGCTGGTCGTCCTCACGGTCGACGACACCATCCCGCAGTCGGTCCTCAACGAGATCGCCGACGAGATCGGCGCGGTCTCGGCCCGCTCGGTGAACCTCACCGACTGACCGGTCCCCGCGCGGTCGTGCGTGGCCCCGCGCTTCTACAGCCGGGTCTGCTTCAGCGCCATGTGCAGCAGGAGCCGGTCCTCGCCGTCGTTCAGGTCGAGGCCGGTGAGCTGCTGGACCCGGGCGAGCCGGTAGTAGAGCGTCTGGCGGTGGATTCCCAGCTCCGTGGCCGTCCGGCTCGCCTGGCCCGCCAGGTCGAGGAACACCTCGGCGGTGCGCGCCAGCTCCGCGTGGGGCGGGGCCAGCAGGGGGCGGACGGCCCGGTCCGGCGCGGTGTCCGGGGTGCGGGGCAGGGCGGTCAGGAGCCGGTACGGGCCGATGGCCGACCAGTCGGCGACCGGGCCGAAGCGGGATTCCGCCGCGGCGGCGCGGGCGGCGGACAGGGCCTCGTGCCAGGAGTCCGCCAGCTCCGCCAGGCCCCGGCGGGCGGCGGCGAGGCCCGCGGTCGCGGCGGGCCCGGCGGTGGTGCGCAGCCGCTCCGCAGCCGCCGTCGCCGGGTCGAGCGCCTCGGGGGAGCGCAGCCGGACCAGGGCGGCCAGGGCATGGCCGCCGGCCCAGGGCGCCGTGGCGAGGGCCGCAGCCGAGGGCACCGTACGCACGGAAGGGGTCTCGCCGGGCCACGGGGTCACAGAGACCACCGTGTGCAGCCCGTCCGCGTCGGCTCCCAGGGCGTCGTGCAGAGCGGCCACCGCCATGTCGCGCTGCCAGCCGCGCCCGGCGACGAGCACCGCGCCGAACTCCCGCGACAGGTCCGCGCCCGCCCGCTCCTCGTCGGCGAGGAGCGCCCCGATGCGGGACGCCACGTCCATCGCCGCGGTCAGCTGCTCGTCCGTCGGTCCCGGGTCGGCGTCCAGCAGCCACACGTAGCCCAGCACGACACCCCGATGGCGTACCGGAAGGCAGATGCGGTCCCGGAACACCCCGGCCTCCGGGGCGGCCGGGATGCGGACCGGGCCCGTCGCACGGGTGATGCCGAAACCCTCGAACCAGGCCCGGACCGCGGGGGTGGAGCGCCGGGTGAGGATCGAGCGCGTACGGACAGGGTCCATGGCCGTGTCGTCGTCGCTGTCGTGGGCCCCGAAGGCGACCAGGCCGAAATCGCGGTTCTCCAGCGTCGCGGGGGCGCTGAGCAGCGCGGAGATCTCGTCGACCAGCTCCTGGTAATCGCCCTTCACCCCGTCATTCTCGCACCCCTTCAGACATTTGTCTGAGATCCAGTACACGGATGCGTGACAGCTGTCGATGGCAGGCGGGTACACGGGTCCCTAGATTTCACAGTGGTTCTCCGTGCCGTCCCGGTCTGTTCATATGCCTACCGGTCCGGCCTCGTTCGTACTCCGTGGAGGTGCCCCGTGCTGGGTCCCGTGATTCTCGCCGCGTCACGCAGCGACAAGATGCGTCGTTTCATCTCGGCCGCGCCGGGCACCAAGCAGGTCGTCGACCGCTTCATCGCCGGTGAGGGCGTCGACCAGGTCGTCCCCGTCATCCAGGACGCGGCCGCCAAGGGCCTCGAGGTCACCCTGGACGTCGTGGGTGAGGACATCACCACCCCCGAGCAGGCCGCCGCCGCGCGCGACGCCTACCTGGAGCTCATCGGCCGCCTGAAGGAGCTCGGCCTCGGCACCCAGGCCGAGATGTCCGTCAAGCTCTCGATGTTCGGCCAAGCGCTGGAGGGTGGTCACGAGCTGGCCCTCGCCAACGTCCGCCCCGTCGTCGAGGCCGCCGCCGCGATCGGCACCACGGTCACGCTGGACGCCGAGGACCACACCACCCTCGACTCGATGTTCGCCATCCACGAGGAGCTGCGGAAGGACTTCCCGCAGACCGGCTGCGTGATCCAGTCCTACCTGTTCCGCACCGAGGCCGACGCCCGACGCCTCGCCGCCGCGGGCAGCCGGGTCCGCCTGGTGAAGGGCGCCTACAAGGAGCCCGCCTCCGTCGCGTACCAGAGCAAGCCGGAGATCGACAAGGCGTACGTCCGCATCCTGAAGACGCTGATGCTGGGCGAGGGCTACCCGATGATCGGCTCCCACGATCCCCGTCTCATCGCCATCGGCCAGGAGCTCGCACGCCAGGCCGGGCGCAAACTGGACGAGTACGAGTTCCAGATGCTGTACGGCATCCGCAGCGACGAGCACATCCGGCTCGCGGCCGAGGGCCACCGGATGCGCGTCTACACCGCGTACGGCACCGACTGGTACGGATACTTCATGCGCCGCCTCGCGGAGAAGCCGGCCAACCTGCTCTTCTTCGCCCGCTCCGTCGTCACCAAGGGCTGACCTGCCCGGCCGACCACCCACCTCAACCAAGGAGACAAGGCACTCATGGACGCTGTCACCCAGGTCCCCGCGCCGGTCAACGAGCCGGTCCACTCCTACGCCCCCGGCACCGCCGAGCGAGCCCGCCTGGAGGCGAAGCTCAAGGAGCTCAGCCAGAACCCCATCGACCTGCCGATGACCATCGGCGGCGAGAAGCGCATGGGCGGCGGCGAGCGTGTCGACGTCGTGCAGCCGCACAACCACAAGGCCGTCATCGGCACCTTCGCCGGTGCCACCGAGCAGGACGCCCAGGACGCCGTCGACGCGGCTCTCGCAGCCGCTCCGGCCTGGCGCGCCATGTCCTTCGACGACCGCGCGGCCATCATCCTGCGCGCCGCCGAGCTGCTGTCCGGTCCCTGGCGCGAGACGCTGGCCGCCTCCACGATGCTCGGCCAGGGCAAGACCGCGCAGCAGGCCGAGATCGACTGTCCCTGTGAGCTCGTCGACTTCTGGCGCTTCAACGTGCACTACGCGCGCCAGATCCTCGCCGAGCAGCCGCCGGCGAACTCCCCCGGCGTGTGGAACCGCATGGACCACCGCCCGCTCGAGGGCTTCGTCTACGCGATCACGCCGTTCAACTTCTCGGCCATCGCGGCCAACCTGCCCACCGCGCCCGCCCTCATGGGCAACGTCGTGGTGTGGAAGCCGTCCCCGACGCAGACCCACGCCGCCGTGCTGCTCATGCAGCTCCTGGAGGAGGCCGGGCTGCCCAAGGGCGTCATCAACCTGGTCACCGGCGACGGCATCGCCGTCTCCGAGGTGGCGCTGAACCACCGCGACCTGGCCGGTGTCCACTTCACCGGCTCGACCCCCACCTTCCAGCACCTGTGGAAGACGGTCGGCAACAACATCGCCAACTACCGCACCTACCCGAGGCTCGTCGGCGAGACCGGCGGCAAGGACTTCGTCGTCGCGCACCCGAGCGCCGACCGCGCCGTCCTGAAGACCGCGCTGACCCGCGGCTCCTTCGAGTACCAGGGCCAGAAGTGCTCCGCCTCCTCGCGCGCCTACGTCCCGGCCTCCATCTGGAACTCCGGTTTCAAGGAGGAGTTCGCGGCCGAGGTCGACTCCATCACCATGGGTGACGTCACCGACCTGTCGCACTTCATGGGCGCCGTCATCGACGCGCGGTCCTTCGCGAAGAACAAGGCCGCCATCGACCGCGCCGCGGCCGACCCGACGTGCACGATCGTCGCCGGCGGCACGTACGACGACTCCGTCGGCTACTTCGTCCGCCCGACCGTCATCGTCTGCGACGACCCGGCCAACGAGGTCTTCACCACCGAGTACTTCGGCCCGATCCTCGCCGTGCACGTCTACGAGGACGAGAAGTACGACGCCATGCTGGAGCAGATGGAGTCGGTCTCCGACTACGCGCTGACCGGCGCGGTCATCTCCAACGACCGCGCGGCCGCCGCGTACACGATGGACAAGCTCCGCTACGCCGCGGGCAACTTCTACATCAACGACAAGTCGACCGGTGCCGTCGTCGGCCAGCAGCCCTTCGGTGGCGGCCGTGGCTCGGGCACCAACGACAAGGCGGGCGCCCCGCAGAACCTGCAGCGCTGGACGCTGACCCGCGCCATCAAGGAGACGCTGGTCCCGCCGACCGACTACACCTACCCCCACCAGGGCTAAGAGAATGGCGGGTGGCCTCGGCCACCCGCCACGCTCCGCCCTCCGGGGTGCCCCCGGGCGCCCCGCCCCGAACTCCGCCTCCCGACCGGCTCCCCCCGCCGGCCGGGAGGCGGTTTCCATTTCCGGGGCCCCGCCTCAGCCCTTCACGGTGAAGCCGGCCCGCAGGAGGGAGTCGTCGGACGAGGACGGGCCGACGAGCAGCTCGAAGGCGCCGGGCTCGACGACGCGCCGGCCGGCGGCGTCCACGAGGGTGCACTCGGAGACAGGCAGCTCCAGCAGCACCTCGCGCTCCTCGCCCGGGGCCAGCGTCACCTGGCGGTAGGCCTTGAGCTCCTTCTCGGCCCAGGTCACGGACGTCACCGTGTCGCTGATGTAGGCCTGCACGGTCTCCAGGGCCGGCCGCGTACCCGTGTTGCGGAGGGTGACGCGGGCCCGCAGCGTGTCGCGCTCCCCGACGCTCGCCGTGAGCACCTCCAGACCGGAGTAGGCGACGGTCGTGTAGCTCAGGCCCTCGCCGAACACGAAGGCCGGACGCTGGGTGAGATCGGCGTACCGGGAGCCGTGCTGGCCGCGGATCTGGTTGTAGTACGTCGGCTGCTGCCCCGCGTGCCGGGCGAAGGAGACGGGCAGTCGGCCCGACGGCTCGACGAGGCCCAGCAGGACCTCGGCGACCGCACGGCCACCCTGCATGCCCGGGTTGAAGGCGTGCAGGACCGCCGCCGCGCCCAGCGCGGACGGCGGCAGCACCAGGGGCTTCGAGCTGATGACCACGACGACCATCGGCTTGCCGGTCGCGGCGAGCGCGTCGAGCAGTGCCACCTGGTCACCGACGAGTTCCAGGGTCGCGGTCGAGCGCCCCTCGCCGACCAGCTCGATGCGGTCGCCCACCACGGCGACGACGTGGTCGGAGGCCTCGGCCGCGGCGACGGCCTCGGCGATCAGGGCGTCGGAGGGCTCCGCGGGGACGACCACGTCCGGGCGGGGCTGCCCGTCAGGGAAGAACGCGCCCTCCGGGTCGGGACCCACGGAGAGGATCTCGGCGCCCCGCGCGTAGGTGACGTGCCAGCTGTCCGGGACATGATCGCGGAAGCCGTCGAGCACCGTGCGGATCATGGCGCGCGGGTGGCCGTCCGGCATCCAGTCCGTCTGGCCGGAGGAGCCCGCCCAGTCGCCCAACTGGGTCTGCGCGTCGTCCGCGTTGGGGCCGATGACGGCGACCGTACGCGGCGCGGAGCCCGCACCGGCGACGGCGCGTCCGTCCTGGCCGGCCGTCAGTCCGCCGGCCAGCGGGAGGGTGCCGTCGTTGGTGAGGAGGACCAGCGACCGGCGGGCGGACTCGAGGTTCAGCGCCGTGTGCCCGGCGCTGCCGATGACGGCGGCCTGCCGGGCGGCGTCGGGGTGGCGGGGATTCTCGAAGAGGCCGAGCTCGAACTTCAGGGTCAGGACGCGCCGTACGGCCGCGTCGATCTCCGCCTCGTCCAGAGTTCCCTCGGCGACCGCGCTCTGCGCGCCCTCGAAGAACTGAGGGGTGGCCATCACCATGTCGTTGCCCGCCCGGACCGCCGCCGCGGCGGCCTGGGCGTGTTCGGCGTAGATCTTCTGCTCCCACACCATGCGGCCGACGTTGTCCCAGTCGGTGACCAGCGTGCCGGTGTAGCCCCACTCGCCGCGCAGCACCTCGTTGAGCAGCCAGTCGTTGACGGTGATCGGCACCCCGTCCATGGACTGGTAGCCGAGCATGAACGTACGGCAGCCCTCGCGGGCGACCCGCTCGAACGGAGGCAGGAACCAGGAGCGGAGCTTGCGCCGGGAGATGTCGGCCTCGCTCGCGTCACGGCCGCCCTGGGTCTCGGAGTACCCCGCGAAGTGCTTGGCGCACGCCAGGACCGCCGTCGGGTCGTCCAGGCCCTCGCCCTGGTAGCCGCGGACCATCGCCGAGGCCAGCTCGCCGATCAGGAAGGGGTCCTCGCCGAAGGTCTCACTGACCCTGCCCCAGCGCAGGTCCCGGGTGATGCAGAGCACCGGTGAGAACGTCCAGTGGACGCCTGTCGCCGCCACCTCGACCGCGGTGGCCCTCGCGACGCGCTCCACGAGCTCCGGGTCCCAGGTCGCGGCCAGACCGAGCTGCGTGGGGTAGATCGTGGCCCCCTCCCAGAAGGAGTGGCCGTGGATGCAGTCCTCGGCGACCAGCAGCGGGATGCGCAGCCGGGTCCGCCCGGTCAGCTCCGCCGCTTCGAGGACGTGTGCGGGCGAGGCGTGGACGATCGAGCCCGCGTGCAGGTCCTCGATGAGGTGGCGGACCCCGTTCTTGGCGTTCAGCTGGAGCATCTGACCGGTCTTCTCGGCCAGGGTCATGCGGCCGAGGAGGTCGCCGACCCGCTCGGCGACGGGGAGGGCGGGGTCGAGATAGGGCAGGGAGGGGGCCACCGGGGGTCCTTTCGCGAATGGTTCGCCTTCACCATAGAGTCAATACCGACCACCTGGTAAGTATCTCCGGGGCCCAATCTCCGGGGCCCGGGCCCTCGGGCGGTTGAATGGGTGTCCGATGGACCGAAGTGCCGGCCTGACCGATGGCCGGCGGACCGGGAGAGTGGCGAGTGTCGGCCGAAGCACCGCGCGGCTACGCGAAGGGCCGCGCCAAGCGGCGCGAGATCCTCGATCAGGCCATGGCCCTGTTCGGCGAGGCCGGCTACCGGGGAGCGTCGCTACGGGTGATCGCGACCCGCAGCGGCATCTCGCACACCGGTCTGCTGCACCACTTCCCGACCAAGGAGGCGCTGCTGCTCGCCGTGCTGGAGCACCGCGACGACGTGGACGACGCATGGCTCTCGGTCGGCGGCACCACGGGTGTCCAACGGCTGCGACGCTTCGCCGAACTGGCCGCGCTGAACGCCGGAAGGCGCGGGATCGTCGAGCTGTTCTCGGTGGTCTCCACCGAGGCGACGGCCGCCGACCACCCCGCCCACGGATATTTCGTGCGCCGCTACGAGAACTCGGTCGCGGGTGCCCAGCTCACCTACGAACAGGTGCGTCAGGAAGGCGCGTTGCGGGCCGGTATCGCCCCGGACGCAGCGGGCCGGCAGCTGATCGCCCTGATGGACGGGCTCCAGGTGCAGTGGCTGCTCAGCGACTGCGCCACGGACATGGCGAGCGTCCTGCGCGCGCACATCGAGGCGCAGCTCACCGTGGCTCTCTGAGGACGCGTCAGCCGGGGCTGGAGCGGCCGAGCGGGACTCCCCTGCGGCCCAGGTGCAGGAGCGGCCGGACGGCGCAGTCGCCGCCTGCGCGGCGAGTGGTCCAGGGTGAGCCGGGGGGACAGGGCCCGGGAGACGCAGGCGTACATCCGGCGCTCGGGAACGCCGATGTCGTCCCGGTGCTCGGGTGCGCCGCCCAGGACGGTGACCTTGCAGCTGCCGCAGACGCCTTCGCGGCACCCGGACGGGAGGGGTGTCCGGCATGGGCGAGGGCGTCCGGCAGGGATTCGTCGGCCGGCACGGCGACGGTGTCCCCGCACCGGACGCAGACCGCGGCGACGTCCGGGGGCTGACGTCCGGGGGCTGACGTCCGAGGGCTGACGCCCGGTCCGCCCGTACGTGGTGCCGCGCCCGCCGGTCACGACGAATTCCCTGTCCGGGCGGTGGGGATCCGCCGCCGCCGTCTCAGATAGTAGGAAGTCCGAGTATCTGTAGAGACAGATGGCCCGAGCTGTCCTAGCTTTGTAGGAGCCGAACGAATCGCTGATCCAGCGACCGGCGTGTGTGAGCGTGCCCCGAGCAGGCAACCCCTGCGGCAGCTCCCCGCCCCTGCCGGCGCCTCGAAATCCCGATCTCGATATCCGTTGCGCGAAGTCCCGATCTCGAAATCCACGCGATCTCAAGGAGTCGATCCCTCATGGCCGAGACCACTGTCCGCCGCGTCCGTCACAGCTCCCGCTCCGCCGAGGCGGAGCGCAAGAACGCCGCCGCCGCCCTGCAGCGCGCCCTCGACCGCCGGGACAACGGCGGGTCGACCGGCCACTGAGGTCCCGGTCCCGCCTCATGGCATCCGTCCCCCGCGGGGGACACGCGATGTCCGTATCGTGGACGTCGAATGTCATGGGGTGGGACGGAAGCTAGGGTGCCTGTATGTCTCGCAGCATCGATCTCGCAGTGATCCCCGGCGACGGTATCGGCCAGGAGGTCGTCACCCAGGGCCTCAAGGTTCTCAACGCTGTTCTCCCGCAGGATGTGAAGCTGGAGACCAAGGAGTACGACCTCGGCGCCCAGCGATGGCACCGCACCGGTGAGACCCTCCCCGACGCGGAGCTCGAGGCCCTCAAGGGTCACGACGCCATCCTGCTCGGCGCCATCGGTGACCCGTCCGTGCCGTCGGGCGTGCTGGAGCGCGGGCTGCTGCTGAAGCTGCGCTTCGCCTTCGACCACTTCATCAACCTGCGGCCGTCGAAGCTCTTCCCGAACACCGCCACGCCGCTGGCCGGCCGTCCCGAGATCGACTTCGTCGTCGTCCGCGAGGGAACCGAGGGCCCGTACACGGGCAACGGCGGTTCCCTGCGCACGGGCACGGAGCACGAGGTCGCCACCGAGGTCAGCGTCAACACCGCCTACGGCGTCGAGCGCGTCGTGCGCGACGCCTTCGCGCGCGCCGCGGCCCGCCCGCGCAAGAAGCTGACGCTGGTCCACAAGAACAACGTCCTCGTGTACGCCGGCCACCTGTGGAAGAACACCTTCGACAATGTCGCGGCCGAGTTCCCCGAGGTCACCACCGACTACCTGCACGTCGACGCCGCGACGATCTTCTTCGTCACCCAGCCGGAGCGCTTCGACGTCATCGTCACCGACAACCTCTTCGGTGACATCCTCACCGACCTGGCCGCAGCCGTGACCGGCGGCATCGGCCTGGCCGCGTCCGGCAACATCAACCCGACGGGCGCCTTCCCGTCCATGTTCGAGCCGGTGCACGGCACCGCGCCCGACATCGCGGGCCAGGGCAAGGCCGACCCGACGGCCACGATCCTCTCCGTCGCCCTCCTGCTGCGCCACCTCGGCTACGAGGCCGAGGCCGTGCGCATCGAGGAGGCCGTCTCCGCCGACCTCGCGGAGCGTGACGGACAGAACGCACGTACCACCGACGAGATCGGCGACGCGCTCGCGGTACGCGTAGCGAGCTGACCCGACGTCTCCACTTCGAAGCCGCCGGGTCGCAACCGCACCCGGCGGCTTCTTCTCGCGGTCTCCGGGTGCCACCATCGACCCCTGGACCGCGTTTTCGCGTCGCGTGAGCGTCGCCGTGAACGTCACCGCAATCGCATCATTTCGTGCACAGCCGCCCCCGGGAGATAATCGAACGCGGGACCGCGGCGCGCGGTAGAGCTCGGACGTCCTACAACCTGCCCGGCGGCTGCCGGGCAGGAGCGGGCGTGAGCGCGGTCCATCACACACAAGACCGGTGAAGGACACGCACTCATGACGACGCCCACGATCGAGCTCAAGCCCTCCTCGCACCCGCTGTCCGACGCGGAGCGCGCGGCGGCCATGGCCAACCCCGGGTTCGGCCGGTACTTCACCGACCACATGGTGACGATCAGCTGGACCGAGGGCCGCGGCTGGCACGACGCGCAGCTCGTGCCGTACGGCCCGCTGTCGCTCGACCCGGCCAACATGACCCTGCACTACGGGCAGGAGATCTTCGAGGGCCTCAAGGCCTACCGGCAGCCCGACGGATCGGTCGCCACCTTCCGCCCCGAGGCCAACGCCGCCCGCTTCCAGCGGTCCGCCGCCCGCATGGCGATGCCGGAGCTGCCCGTCGAGACCTTCATCGAGGCCTGTGACGTCCTGGTCCGGCAGGATCAGGCCTGGGTCCCGCCGCACGGCGGCGAGGAGTCCCTCTACCTGCGCCCGTTCATGATCGCCGCCGAGGTGGGCCTCGGGGTCCGCCCCGCCAACGAGTACCTCTTCGTCGTCATCGCCTCTCCCGCCGGCGCCTACTTCCCCGGCGGTGTGCAGCCGGTCTCGATCTGGCTCTCCCAGGACCGGGTGCGGGCCGTCCCCGGCGGGGTCGGCGACGCCAAGACCGGCGGCAACTACGCCGCGTCCCTCCTCGCCCAGGCCGAGGCGGCTGAGCAGGGCTGCGACCAGGTCGCCTACCTCGACGCGGTCGAGCACAAGTGGGTCGAGGAGCTCGGCGGCATGAACCTCTACTTCGTGTACGGACAGGAGGACGGCGGCAAGCGGATCGTCACCCCCTCCCTCACCGGGTCGCTGCTCGCCGGGATCACCCGCGACTCCCTCCTCACCGTGGCCCGTGACCTCGGTTACGCCTCCGAGGAGAGCCGCGTCTCCATCGACCAGTGGCGCACGGACACCGAGAACGGCACCCTCACCGAGGTCTTCGCCTGCGGCACCGCGGCCGTCATCACGCCCGTCGGCACCGTGAAGTCCGCAGGCGGCGAGTGGACCCAGGGCGACGGCACCCCCGGCGAGGTCACCATGAAGCTGCGGGACCGTCTGCTGGACATCCAGCGCGGCACCGCCGAGGACACGCACGGCTGGATGCACGAGCTCGGCTAGTCGTCCGCCGTACCCACGAGAAGGCCGCGCCCACCAGGGGCGCGGCCTTTGTCGTCCCCCGAGTTTTGAGCGCCGCTCAAAACATGGTTAGAGTGCTGCTCCAACCAGGAGGTGCCGTGACGTGCGACTGACCCCGACCGAACGCGACCGGCTGCTGCTCTTCGGCGCGGCCGAGCTGGCCAGGGCCCGGCGCGCCCGTGGTCTGCGGCTCAACGTGCCCGAAGCGACCGCCCTGATCGCGGACACCGTCTGCGAGGCGGCCAGGGACGGACGCAGGCTGGCCGAGGCGATCGAGGCCGCCCGTGCCGTGCTCGGGCCGGACGACGTGCTGCCGGGCGTTGCCGACGTCGTCACCGAGGTCCAGGTGGAGGCGGTGTTCGACGACGGGTCCCGGCTCGCCGTCGTCAGCGGCCCCCTCGACGGCGGGACTCTCGGCGACGACGCCCCCGGCGCGCTCCTCCCCGGCCCCGCGACGCCCGGGCCGGAGCCCGCCGTGCGGCTCACCGTCCGTAACACCGCGACCGTCCCGGTCAGCGTGACGTCGCACTTCCACTTCTTCGAGTCCAACCCCCGGCTCCACTTCGACCGCGCGGCGGCGTACGGGATGCGGCTGGGCGTACCGGCCGGCTCCTCCGTCCGCTTCGGCCCGGGGGAGACCGCCGAGGCCGCACTCGTCCCCATCGGCGGCGACCGGATCGCGATCGGCTTCGCCGGGCTCGTCGACGGACCGCTCGACGCGCCGGGCGCCAAGGAGGAGGCGCTGCGCAGAGCGGCGGCCTGCGGCTACCTCGGAGCGGGGGAGAGGGAGTGATGGACCCGTACGAATACGCCTCCGTGCACGGGCCGCGCGCCGGGGACCGGATCAGGCTCGGCGACTCCGGGCTGACCGTCCGTGTGGAGTCCGACGCCCAGAAGCAGGGCGACGAGTTCCTGGCAGGCTTCGGCAAGACGGCCCGGGACGGCCTGCACCTCAAGGCCGCCGCCGTCCGGGAGACCTGCGACGTCGTCATCAGCAACGTCCTGGTCATCGATGCCGTGCTCGGCATCCGGAAGGTCTCGATCGGCATCCGCGAGGGCCGCATCGCCGCGATCGGTCGGGCCGGCAATCCGGACACCGTCGACGGCGTCGACGTGGTCGTCGGCACGGGCACCACCATCGTCTCGGGCGAGGGCCTGATCGCGACGGCGGGCGCCGTGGACCCCCATGTCCATCTGCTCTCCCCGCGCATCATGGAGGCGTCCCTGGCCTCCGGCGTCACCACGATCATCGGCCAGGAGTTCGGCCCGGTCTGGGGCGTGGGCGTCAACTCCCCGTGGGCCCTGCGCCACGCCTTCAACGCCTTCGACGCCTGGCCCGTCAACATCGGTTTCCTGGGCCGCGGTTCGTCCTCCCACGAGGCGCCGCTGGTCGAGGCGCTCGCCGAGGGAGGCGCCTGCGGCTTCAAGGTCCACGAGGACATGGGCGCCCACACCCGCGCCCTGGACACCGCGCTGCGGGTCGCCGAGGATCACGACGTCCAGGTCGCCCTGCACAGCGACGGGCTGAACGAGTGCCTGTCCGTCGAGGACACCCTGAGTGTGCTCGAAGGCCGTACGATCCACGCCTTCCACATCGAGGGATGCGGCGGCGGGCACGTGCCCAACGTGCTGAAGATGGCCGGCGTCCCCAATGTCATCGGGTCCTCCACGAACCCGACGCTCCCCTTCGGCCGGGACGCTGTCGCCGAGCACTACGGGATGATCGTCTCCGTCCACGACCTCAAGACCGACCTCCCCGGCGACGCCGCGATGGCCCGCGACCGGATCAGGGCGGGCACGATGGGCGCCGAGGACGTGCTGCACGACCTGGGCGCCATCGGGATCACCTCCTCCGACGCGCAGGGCATGGGCCGGGCCGGTGAGACCGTGCGCCGCACCTTCGCCATGGCCGCGAAGATGAAGGCCGAGCTCGGCCCGATGGAGGGCGACGGGCCTGGTGACGACAACGGGCGTGTGCTGCGCTACATCGCCAAGCTCACGGTCAACCCGGCCATCGCCCACGGTCTGTCGCACGAGGTCGGCTCCATCGAGACGGGCAAGCTCGCCGACATCGTCCTCTGGCGCCCCGAGTTCTTCGGTGCGAAGCCCCAGCTGGTCCTGAAGTCCGGCTTCCCCGCCTACGGAGTCACGGGCGACCCCAACGCCGCCACCGACACCTGCGAACCCCTTGTCCTGGGACCGCAGTTCGGCGCGTACGGGGCCACGGCAGCTGACCTCTCCGTCGCCTTCGTCGCCGAGGCCGCCACCCAGCTGGGCGCCGACCTCATGCCCACCCGCCGCCGCAGGGTCGCGGTCCGTGGCACACGCTCCATCGGACCGGCGGACCTGCGCCTCAACTCCCGTACCGGGACAGTCGGCGTGGACGGCGAGACCGGCCTCGTCACCCTCGACGGCGACCCTCTGCGCTCACCGGCCGCCGAATCCGTCTCCCTCAACCGCCTCTACTTTCTCTAGGACCCGCCATGACCTTCCGTATGCCGCCCGAGTGGGCCCCCCACGAGCGCACCTGGATGGCCTGGCCGGGCCCCAACCCCACCTTCGCCACCGGCGCCGAGCTCGACGAGGCCCGCCGGGCCTGGGCCGGCGTCGCCCGCGCCGTACGCCGCTTCGAACCCGTCACCGTGATCGTCGGGCCGGGCCAGGAGGACAGCGCCCGGGAGCTCCTCGGCCCGGACATCGAGACGGCCGTACGTCCCCTCGACGACGCGTGGATGCGCGACATCGGCCCCACGTTCGTCACCGACGGCCGGCGACTCGCCGCTGTGGACTGGACGTTCAACGGCTGGGGCGCCCAGGGGTGGGCCCGCTGGGAGCACGACCGGCACATCGCGCGGGCCGTCGCCGACCTCGCCGGCGTCCCCGTGCACAGCTCACCCCTGGTCAACGAGGGCGGCGCGATCCACGTGGACGGCGAAGGCACCGTGCTGCTCACCGAAACCGTCCAGCTGGGCAAGGAGCGCAACCCCGGCTGGACCCGGCAGGCCGTCGAGGACGAGATCCACGCCCGCCTCGGCACCGAGAAGGCGATCTGGCTGCCCCGGGGCCTGGCCGGGGACTACGGAACGTACGGCACCCTCGGCCATGTCGACATCGTCGCCGCCTTCGCCCGCCCGGGGGTCGTCGTCGCCCACGTCCAGCCGGACCCCTCCCACCCGGACCACGGGATCACCCGTGAGACCGTCCGGATCCTGCGGGCCGCCACGGACGCCCGGGGCCGCCCGCTGGAGGTCGTGGAGGTCCTCGCCCCCACGGCGCTCACCGACGCCGACGGCGCGTGGGCCGACTACTCCTACATCAACCACTACCTCTGCAACGGCGGAGTGGTCCTCTGCGCCTTCGACGACCCGAGGGACGAGGAGGCGGCGGCCGTCTTCGGCGACCTCTTCCCCGACCGTACGGTGACACCCGTCGACGCCCGTACGATCTTTGCCGGTGGTGGAGGCATCCACTGCATCACGCAGCAACAGCCCAGGATCTGAACCGTGCCCAGTACCCCGCGCCGTCGCAACATCGCCCCGCCCAGGGAGGACGTGCTCGCCGCCGTCATGGCCACCGTCGCCGAGCGTGGGCTCGACGGGCTCACCATGGCGGGGCTCGGCCGGGAGGTGCGGATGAGCAGCGGCCACCTCCTCTACTACTTCCGCACCAAGGACGAGCTGCTGCTGCAGACCCTGGAGTGGAGCGAGGCACGGCTCGGCGTTGAACGCCGGGCCCTGCTCACCGGGCCCGGCACCGCACGCGAGCGGCTCGACGCCTACATCGCGCTGTACGTCCCCGACGGCCATCGCGACCCGCACTGGACGCTCTGGCTGGAGGTCTGGAACCGCTCGCAGGGCGCCGACGACGACGCCCGCGCCCGGCAGGCCGCCATCGAGGACGCCTGGCACCGCGACCTCACGGAGCTGCTGGCCGACGGCATCGCGCGCGGCGAGTTCCGCGCCGTCGACACCGACCGGGCCGCCACCCGCCTGCGGGCCCTGCTGGACGGCTTCAGCGTCCATGTCACCGTCGGCATCCCCGGCACCGGACGGGAACAGGTCCTGGACCAGATGCGCAGATATACGGACGAGACGCTCGCACCTCCCGCGCCGGCCGCCCCTGCGACGGACATCACGCCCGCATCCTGAGACGGGCCGGGACCAGGGAGTGCCGCTGTGCCAGACTGCGGGCGTGTCCTCGTTCGCCATGATTATCGGCAGCAGGCGCGCCGGTCCGCAGTGACCGTCCCGTACCACCATGTACGGAACGGACATCGTGCCCCAGACCCGCGCGCAGACCTCTCGCACCCGCGAGGGGTTTTTTCGTTTTCCGGCCCACACCACGGCCGGGGCGAGGCACGCGAGATGATGGGGGCAAGTGGAGCCGATTCGTCCGGATCCGCTCACCCGACAGGAGTCAGATCAGCATGACCACCAAGGCCACGGCCCCCGACGACACCTTCCATGTCTTCGACACCACCCTGCGCGACGGTGCGCAGCGTGAAGGCATCAACCTGACGGTCGCGGACAAGCTGACCATTGCCCGGCATCTGGACGACTTCGGCGTGGGCTTCATCGAGGGCGGCTGGCCCGGCGCCAACCCCCGCGACACCGAGTTCTTCGCTCGCGCCCAGCAGGAGATCGACTTCGAGCACGCCCAGCTCGTCGCCTTCGGCGCCACCCGCCGGGCCGGCGGCAAGGCCGCCGAGGACCCGCAGGTACAGGCGCTCCTGGACTCCGGCGCCCCCGTCGTCACGCTGGTCGCCAAGTCCCACGACCGCCATGTGGAACTGGCCCTGCGCACCACCCTGGACGAGAACCTGGAGATGGTCCGCGACACCGTCAGCCACCTCCGGGAGCAGGGCCGCCGGGTCTTCGTCGACTGCGAGCACTTCTTCGACGGCTACCGAGCCAACCCGGAGTACGCCAAGGCGGTCGTGCGCACCGCCCACGAGGCCGGCGCCGACGTGGTCATCCTCTGCGACACCAACGGCGGGATGCTCCCCGCCCAGGTGCAGGCCGTCGTCTCCACCGTCCTCGCCGACACCGGCGCCCGGCTCGGCATCCACGCCCAGGACGACACGGGCTGCGCCGTCGCCAACACCCTGGCCGCCGTCGACGCGGGCGCCACCCACGTGCAGTGCACCGCCAACGGTTACGGCGAGCGGGTCGGCAACGCCAACCTCTTCCCCGTCGTCGCCGCGCTGGAACTCAAGTACGGCAAGACCGTCCTGCACGAGGGCGCGCTCGCCGAGATGACCCGTATCTCCCACGCCATCGCCGAGGTCGTCAACCTCACGCCCTCCACCCACCAGCCGTACGTCGGTGTCTCCGCCTTCGCGCACAAGGCAGGGCTGCACGCCTCCGCGATCAAGGTCGACCCGGACCTCTACCAGCACATCGACCCGGAGCACGTCGGCAACACCATGCGGATGCTGGTCTCCGACATGGCGGGCCGTGCCTCCATCGAGCTCAAGGGCAAGGAGCTCGGCATCGACCTGGGGGGCGACCGCGCACTCGTCCAACGGGTCGTCGAGCGGGTCAAGGAGCGCGAGCTCAGGGGCTACACCTACGAGGCTGCCGACGCCTCCTTCGAGCTGCTGCTGCGTTCGGAGGTCGACGGCAGGCCCCGCCGTTACTTCCGCGTCGAGTCCTGGCGGGCCATCGTCGAGGACCGCCCCGACGGCACCCACGCCAACGAGGCGACCGTGAAGCTCTGGGCCAAGGGCGAGCGCATCGTCGCCACCGCCGAGGGCAACGGCCCGGTCAACGCCCTGGACCGGGCGCTCCGGGTCGGCCTGGAACGCATCTATCCGCAGCTCGCCAAGCTGGAGCTGGTCGACTACAAGGTCCGCATCCTGGAAGGCCGCACCGGCTCCGACTCCACCACCCGGGTGCTGATCACCACGGGCGATGGATCCGGTGACTGGGCGACGGTCGGCGTGGCCGAGAACGTCATCGCCGCGTCCTGGCAGGCCCTGGAGGACGCCTACACGTACGGCCTGCTGCGTGCGGGCGTCGAGCCGACCGACTGACGGAGAGCCCTACTGGAGCCGCCACTTCTGGTTGGCGGCTCCGGTGCAGCTCCAGATCTGGACGCGGGCGCCGTTCGCCGAGGACTGATCGGTCACGTCGAGGCACTTGTCCGCCGCCGTGTTGACCACGTCCCCCGTCGACGCGTCGTACGTCCAGCGTTGCGCGCCCGAGCCGTTGCAGGTGTACAGCTGGACCTTTGCTCCGTCGGCCGTGGAACCCGAGGTGACGTCGAGGCAGGCGCCGAGCACCTTGATGCTTCCGTCGCCGCCGACCGTCCAGCGCTGGTTGGCCGCGCCGGTGCAGTCCCAGATCTGGACGGGGGTTCCGTCGGCGCCGGTGTTGCCTGTGGCGTCCAGGCACTTGCCGCCGGTGCCCGCGAGGGCGCCACTGCTGCCCGAGGAGCCCGACTGGGTGCCCGACCAGGTGAACGTGGCCGAGGTGCGGCCGGGCAGCGAGTAGGTGAACCTCTGCCCGCCCCAGTTGACGGTGACCTGCTGGGCGGACGCCGAACCGTTGTACGCGATCAGGGCCTTCGAACCGTCCTGGTTGCGCCAGGCCACGTTGGGCACGGCCGAGCTGCCCGTGGAGGCGATACGGGATGCGCCGGGCCGGACGTACTTCGTCAGGTGGCCCATCGTGTAGTACTCGACCGTGTAGTCGACCTGGCCGTGCCTGCTGTCCCCGTTGTGCACGGTGACCAGCCCGTCGCAGGTGCCGCAGCCGCCGTTGTGCGGGCCCCGGTTCTGGTCGACGGCCAGCGACCACTTGGTCACCGACTTCGCCCAGTTGCGGGTGTAGTCGATGATGTTCAGCATGTCCTCGCGCTGCTGGTCGGCGATCCACGTGCCGCCCGAGTGCTCGGTCTGGAAGGCGTCCAGTCCCGGGTACCGGTTGTGCACGGCCGTCTGCTTGGCGATGTCACCGCCGTACCCGTGCCAGGCGATCCCGCCGAAGTTCGGGTGGCTGCGCACCGCCGCGTCGTCGACCGTCGCGGCGGCGTACGCGTCGTAGGTGTCCCAGTTCCAGTCGTGCGCCAGCACCTTGGTGGCCAGGCCCGCCGACTGGAGCTTCGGCAGCAGCTCGCTCTTGGTGAAGTAGGCCAGCCCGGAGCCGTTCCAGCTCATCGACGGATAGCCGGAGCAGCAGGTCGGCTCGTTCTGCGCGGTGACGTAGTCGACCGGGACGCCCTGGTCCTTCCAGGCCTGGAGGTACTTCACGAAGTAGTTCGCGTAAGCGCCGTAGTTCTCGGCCTTCAGCCAGCCGCCGTTGAGCTGTCCGCTGTCCTTCATCCAGGCCGGCGCGGTCCACGGGGAGGCGACCGTCGTGAGGGCCGGGTTGAGCTGCTTGGCCTGTTCGGTGAGCGGCAGCACGTCCTGCAGATCGTGTGCGATCGAGAAGTTGGCGAGGCTCGGGTCCGTCTGACCGGCCGGCATGTCGTCGTAGGTGTAGCCGAACCGCGCCAGGTCGGAACCGCCCATGGGATTGCGTACGAACGAGAGCCCGATGCCCTCCGTGGGGGAGAAGAGCTTCTTCATCGTCTCGTCGCGGGTCGCCTGGCTCAGCGCCCCGCTGCCCTTCATCAGCCAGGCCGCCGTGTCCGTGAACGAGGCGCCGCCGCCGGTGAAGGTCTGGTAGCGCGTGTTCTCGTCGACGGTGATGTTCGTGCCGGAGCCGCCGTTGCCGGAACCGAAGGCGATCGGCGTCTGCGGCTGGAGACCCCGGGTGACATGACGTCCGCCGGAGTCGTCCGTGGTGGTCAGCACGATGTTCACGGTCTCACCGGCGGCCTGTGCGGTACCGGAGGAGAGTCCGGCCAGTCCCGCGGTCGCGAGCGCCGTCGCGACGAGGACTCTCACCGCTCTGCTTGTCCGAATCATGGGCTGCTGCCTTTCTCGGCAGGGGCGTGGGGGAAGTGCCGTCGAACGAGCCGTGAGTGAACTGCTCTTACGTGTTCGCGTCAAGACCTTCGTTCGTTCAAGAAGTGAACCGAAGGCTCGCCGGACCTGCTTCGATCATGGGTACGGACCAATGTCGGCGTGAAGTATTGACGCCCCTGTTCCGGCGCGGTTAACTCCAGCCGCAACGCCGGTACCGGTTCCGGTACCGGTTACGGAACCGGTACCGAAGCCCACGCCACCCCTGTCCTGCCTTGTCCCTGGAGGCCCCGTTGCGTGTCACCATCGCCGATGTCGCCCGTGAGGCCGGCGTCAGCAAGACGACTGTGTCACGGGTCATCAACCTCAAGGGCGAAGTGGACGGTTCGACCGCTGCCCGCGTTCGTGAAGTGATCGCTGACCTCGGCTACGTACCCAGCTCCGGCGCCGTCGGGCTGGCACGCGGCCGCAGCCGTACGGTCGGCCTGCTGGTGCCCTCGTTCACCTGGCCCTGGATGGGTGAGGTGCTCCAGGGGATCGTCGACACGGTCGAGGCCGCCGACTACGGGCTCCTGCTCTTCACGTGCACCCGGGGCGCGCGGTCCGTCGAGCGCTTCACCACCCAGGTGTCGGCGCGCGCCTTCGACGGGCTCGTCGTCGTCGAACCGGAGAACACGCTCGACCAGCTCACCGCACTCCACCGGTCCGGTCTGCCGATCGTCCTGATCGACGACCGGGGCCACCACCCGGAATTCCCCTCCGTCGTGACCACCAATCACGAGGGGGGCGCGTCCGCCGCCCGCCATCTGCGGGACGGGGGGCGCACCAGGCCCCTGGTCGTCACCGGACCGCGGCACTTCGGCTGCGTCCGCGACCGGCTCGCGGGCTTCCGTTCGGTCCTGCCCACCGACCTGGTCGTGGACGGGGACTTCACCGAACACCGCGGCCGTCTCGCCGTGGAGGAACTCCTCGCGGCCGGCACGGAGTTCGACTCGGTCTTCGCCCACAACGACATCACCGCGACCGGGGTCCTGCGCGCCCTGAGAGCCGCCGGCCGCCGCGTACCCGACGACATCGCGGTGGTCGGCTTCGACGACATCCCGATGGCCGAACACACCGAACCACCGCTGACCACCGTGCATCAGCCCACGCGGCAGATGGGCGAGGCGGCGGCGAGCCTGCTGCTCTCCCACCTCGGCGGCACCGCCGTACCGGCCGGACCGGTCGTGCTGCCCACCGAACTGGTCGTGCGCCACTCGGCGCCGTAACGGACCCGGCCCCGCCGGACACCCGTCCGCATCCCCGAACCAGCCGCACCCGCACACGCCTCACCCGCACCCCGCGCGTCCAGCGCTGCCACCACCGCCGGATCTCCCAGACCCGCAGTCCTCCTGGAGTCGCCATGTCCGTACGCCGTCGTCACACTCTGAGAGCGCTCTCAGTCGCCACCGCCGTGGTCGCGCTCGCCGCCGGCTGCTCGTCCGCCAACTCGGGTGCCAACAAGGGGGGCGGGGCCGGCGCGTCCGGTGTCCTGACCCTCGGCAAACCGGACGGACCGCAGACGAACAACAGCAACCCGTTCCTCGCGACCTCGGCGAGCGCCACCCTCGGCTACCGCTTCATGATCTACGAGCCGCTGGCGATGACGAACCAGATCCGCCCCACCGACAAGGCGGATCCGTGGCTGGCGACCGCGTGGGACTGGGAGGCCAACTTCACCAAGGTCACCTTCACCCTGGACGACCGGGCCAAGTGGGCCGACGGCAAGCCGCTGACCGCCGAAGACGTCGCGTTCACCTTCGAGCTGCTCAAGAAGCACCCGGCGCTCAACGGCAACGGCATCCCGTACGACGGCGTCACCGTCGAGGGCAAGAAGGTCGTCCTGACCTTCAAGGACTCCCAGTTCGTCAACCAGAACAAGATCATCACGACGTACGTCGTGCCCAAGCACATCTGGGAGAAGGTCGAGAACCCCGAGACCTGGCCCAACCGCACCCCGGTCGGCTCCGGCCCGTACAAGCTGAAGACCTTCACCCCGCAGACCACCACCCTGACCGCCACGCCCACCTACTGGAAGGGCGAGACCAAGGTCAAGGAGCTGCGCTACAGCACGTACAACGACAACAGCGCCGCGACCACGGCCCTGGCGAACGGCAAGCTCGAGTGGTCGTTCGTCTTCATGCCGAACTACAAGCAGCTGTACGTCGCCAAGGACCCGAAGAACCACAAGCTCTGGTTCCCCTCCGGGCTCGGCATCCACGGGCTGTGGTTCAACACCGCCCGCAAGCCGTTCGACAACCCGGCCCTGCGCAAGGCGATGGCCATGGTCGTCGACCGCAAGGCGATCCACGTGCAGGCCCAGGCGACCCTCTACCCGGAGATCAGCAACCCGACCGGCATCCCGCTGCCCGCCGGTGACCCGTTCCTCGCGCCGGAGTACAAGAGCGCCACCACCGAACCCGACGTGGACGGTGCCAAGGCGCTCCTCAAGGACGCCGGGTTCCAGCTCAGCGGCGGTGTCCTCAAGGACCCCAACGGGAAGCCGGTGGAGCTGACTTTCACCGACCCGGCCGGCTGGAACGACTACATCACCGGGCTCTCGATCATCAAGGACAACATCAAGCAGCTCGGCATCGAGGCCAAGGTCAAGACGCAGACCGCCGAGGCGTGGACCAACGACGTCGCCGCCGGCAACTTCGACGCCACCCTGCACTGGACCAACAGCGGCGCCACTCCGTACGACATGTACCAGAACATCATGGACGGGGCGATCCTCCAGCCCATCGGCAAGCCCTCCCAGCTCGGCAACTTCGGCCGCTTCAAGAGCCCCGAGGCCACCGCCGCGCTGAAGGAGTACGCCAACGCCACGGACGACCCCACGCGCACCAAGGCGATGAACGCCCTCCAGAAGATCATGGTCGAGCAGGCCCCGCTCATCCCGACGGCAGCGGCCCCCATCGGCGCCGAGTACTCCACGAAGAACTGGGTGGGCTGGCCCACCGAGGAAGACCCGTACGCCGCCCCGCAGCACACCCAGCCCGACGCGCTGGAAGTCGTGCTGAACCTCAAGCCCGCCAAGTAAGTACGGGGAAGAACCGGCCATGACCACCGAACCACAGTCCGCAGACGTGCGCACCGCGACCGACGTGGTGCTCGAAGCACGCGGAGTCACCAAGCACTTCCCCGTACGGCGCACCGCCGGCGACCTCGTCGCCCGCAGACGCCGCACCGTCCACGCCGTCGACGACGTCTCGCTGAAGCTCCGGCGCGGCACCGTCACGGCCCTGGTGGGGGAGTCGGGCTCCGGAAAGTCCACCGTCGCACGGCTGCTCGCCCAGCTCTACCCGCTCACCGCGGGCGAGATCCAGCTGGGCGGCACGGCGGTGAAGGCCGGGCGTGGCCGGTCCTTCCGCAGATACGTCAAGCAGGTCCAGCTGATCTTCCAGGACCCGTTCGCCTCGCTCAACCCGGTGCACACCGTGCGCTACCACCTGACCCGCGCCCTGAAGATCCATGGCCGGGCGGGGAGCGGGGACGCGGAGCTGGAGACGAACCTGACGGCCCTGCTGGAACGCGTCCAGCTGACTCCTCCTCATCAGTTCCTGGACAAATTCCCGCACGAGCTGTCCGGAGGGCAGCGCCAGCGCGTCGCGATAGCGCGCGCGCTCGGCGCCGACCCCCAGGTGCTGCTCGCCGACGAACCGGTCTCGATGCTCGACGTGTCGATCCGGCTCGGCGTCCTCAACCTGCTGCGCGACCTCAAGGAGCGCCTGCACCTAGCGATCCTCTACATCACCCACGACATCGCGTCCGCCCGCTACTTCGCCGACACCACCCTGGTGATGTACGCCGGACGCATCGTCGAGGGCGGCGACAGCGAGCAGGTCACCCAGCACCCCGCGCACCCCTACACCCAGCTGCTGATCGCCTCCGCGCCCGATCCCGACCGGGTGGCGGACGAGGAGGCGCAGGAGGAGACCGGGAGCGGCGAGCCGCCCTCCCTGATCGCCCCGCCGGACGGCTGCCGCTTCCACCCCCGCTGCCCGAAGGCCATGGAGCGGTGCCGCACCGAACTGCCGCCCCGCTTCGACCTCGCGGACGGCCAGTGGGCCGCCTGCTGGCTGTACGACGGCACGACCGCCGAGGGAGCAGCGAAGTGAAGTACATCCTCCAGCGGATCGCCTTCTACGCGGTCACCGCGTGGGCCGCCATCACCATCAACTTCCTGATCCCGCGCCTGATGCCGGGCGACCCCGTCGACGCCCTGATGAGCCGCTACCAGGGGCAGCTCGACACCACGGCCATCGCCTCCCTGAAGGCGCTGTTCGGGCTCGACGAGAACCAGTCCATCTGGTCGCAGTACACCGACTACTGGTCCCACCTGCTCGACGGCGACCTCGGACTGTCCTTCACCTTCTTCCCGACCCCGGTCGGCGAGGTGATCTCCCAGTCGCTGCCCTGGACGCTCGCCCTGGTCGGCATCACCACCCTGATCAGCTTCCTGCTCGGCACCGGCATCGGCGTCTACAGCGGCTGGCGGCGCGGCTCCTGGCTCGACGGGCTGCTGCCCGTGACCACCTTCATCTCGGCCATCCCGTACTTCTGGCTCGGTCTCATCGCCATCGCCGTGTTCGCGGTGAAGTGGCAGATCTTCCCGGCCGCCGGAGGCTACGACAACTCCCTGGTCCCGGCCTTCGACTGGCCGTTCGTCTCCAGCGCGCTCTACCACGGGGTGCTGCCCGGCGTGACGATCGTGCTCAGCGCCATCGCCGGCTGGATCCTCGGGATGCGCAACATGATGGTGACCGTCTCCTCCGAGGACTACGTCATGGTGGCGCAGGCCAAGGGGCTGTCCGAGCGGCGCGTGATGTTCTCCTACGCCGCGCGCAACGCCGTCCTGCCCAACATCTCCGGCTTCGCCCTCTCGCTGGGCTTCATCGTCGGCGGCACCCTGCTGGTCGAGATGGTCTTCTCCTACCCGGGCATCGGCTACCAGTTGTTCCAGGCCGTCGGAGCCAAGGACTACCCGCTGATGCAGGGCGTCTTCCTGATCATCACGCTCTCCGTCCTCGCGGCGAACCTGCTGGCCGACATGGCCTACGCCCTCCTCGACCCCCGCACTCGTAAGGAGGCATGACGACTGTGTCCGTCACCGCCACCGACGTCGCCGTACTGGACGACCCGCCCACCCCCGCCGCGGCAGGCCGGGCCAGATTCCGCTTCCTCCGCGGCGGGAAGACCCGCACCGGGCTGCTGATCCTCGCCTTCTTCGTGATCCTCGCCGTGGCGGGCCCCTGGCTCGCCCCGTACGACCCGGACGCGATGAGCGACCAGCTGCTGCAACCGCCGTCCGCCGACCACTGGTTCGGCACGACGCAGACCGGGCAGGACGTCCTCTCGCAGATCCTGGTCGGCACCCGCGGCGTGCTGCTCGTCGGATTCCTCGCCGGCATCCTGGCGACCGTGCTGTCCGTGCTCATCGGGGTCAGCGCGGGGTTCCTCGGCGGAGCCGCCGACGAGATCCTCTCGATGCTCTCCAACATCTTCCTCGTCATCCCGGGCCTGCCGCTGATCATCATCATCGCGAGCTTCGTCGAGGACACCGGGGACATGCTGATCGCCGCCGTCATCGCCCTCACCTCCTGGGCCTGGGGCGCGCGCGTCCTGCGCGCCCAGACCCTGTCGCTCCGGCGCCGCGACTACGTGGAGGCGGCGCGGGCCACCGGCGAGTCCACCTGGCGGATCATCCTCTTCGAGGTCATGCCGAACCTCACGGCCGTCATCGCGTCCGGGTTCGTCGGCACCGTCATCTTCGCCGTCCTCTCGGAGATCACGCTCGCCTTCATCGGCGTCGCCGACATCTCCCACTGGAACTGGGGCACCGTGCTCTTCTGGGCCCAGTCCAACCAGGCCCTGGCCCAGGGCGCCTGGTGGTGGTTCGTGCCCGCCGGGCTGTGCATCGCCCTGCTGGGCACCGCCCTCTCGCTCATCAACTTCGGCATCGACGAGTTCGTCAACCCGCGCCTGCGCACCGCGACGGGCTCCTCCCGGAAGGTCCGGATGCGGGTCGGCTTCACCCCTGTGGCCCGCGCCACCGCGCCCGAGGAGACCGCGCCCGGCTTCACGCCGGTGGCCCGCGCCGCCGCGCCCGCCGCACCCGAGCCGCCCGGAACGCCCAGCAAGGAGCACAGCGCATGACCGCCGAGCCGATCCTCTCCATCAGCGGCCTGAACGTCGACTACGGCACGGGCGCGAACGGCGTCCGCGCCCTGCGGGACATCGACCTCACCCTGCACCGCGGCGAAGTCCTCGGCCTGGCGGGCGAGTCCGGCTCGGGAAAGTCCACCCTCGCCTACGCCGTCACCCGGCTGCTCTCCCCGCCCGGAGTGATCACCGGCGGGGACGTCCACTACCACCGGCCGGGCGGCGAGCCCGTCGACATCCTCTCCCTCACCCCGGACGAGCTGCGTGCCTTCCGCTGGCAGGAACTGTCGATCGTGTTCCAGGGGGCGATGAACTCGCTGAACCCCGTGCACACCGTCCACAGCCAGCTCACCGACGTACTCACCGCGCATCGCCCCGGCATGCGGGCCGCCGAGCGGACCGCGCGGGCCGAGGAACTGCTCAACCTCGTCGGCATCTCCGCCGACCGGCTCGCCGCCTATCCGCACCAGCTCTCCGGCGGCATGCGCCAGCGCGTGATGATCGCGATGGCGCTCGCACTGGAACCCGAGATCGTCATCATGGACGAGCCCACCACCGCGCTCGACGTGGTGATGCAGCGGCAGATCCTGCGCAAGCTGGTGGAACTGCGGGAGCGCCTCTCCTTCTCCGTCGTCTTCATCACCCACGACATCTCGCTGCTGATCGAGTTCTCCGACCGCATCGCGATCATGTACGGCGGCCGGATCGTGGAGCAGGCCGGCGCGGCCGAGATCTACCGCGACCCCCGCCACCCCTACAGCGAGGGCCTGCTCCACTCCTTCCCCGCGCTGCACGGCCCCCGCCGCGAGCTCACCGGCATCCCCGGCTCGCCCCCGCACCTCTCCGCGATGCCCACCGGCTGCGCCTTCCACCCCCGCTGCGGCAAGGCCTTCGAGCCGTGTGCCGAGCGGGTCCCGGCGCTCGCCCCGCCGGACGCCGGCCAGGACCGCGAGGTCGCCTGCTGGCTGCACCACTGACCGATCGCACATCCGCCCACCACCCCACAGCAGAACCGGAGTTCGGAGACCCATGAATCTCGTCACGCCCCGCAGCAGCCTGCAGCCCGCCGCCGTCCAGGGACTCCCTGCCGACTTCCGCTGGGGCGTGGCCACCTCCTCGTACCAGATCGAGGGTGCGGCCGCGGAGGACGGCCGCACGCCGTCCATCTGGGACACCTTCTGCCGTGTGCCGGGCGCCGTGCACAACGCGGAGCACGGCGACGTGGCCTGCGACCACTACCACCGGATGCCCGAGGACGTCGAGCTGATCGCGGGCCTCGGGGTCGACACGTACCGCTTCTCGCTCGCCTGGCCGCGCATCCAGCCGGGTGGCCGTGGCCCTGCCAACGCCAAGGGCCTCGACTTCTACAAGCGGCTGGTCGACGAGCTCCAGGGGCGGGAGATCACCCCCTGGATCACCCTGTACCACTGGGACCTGCCGCAGGAGCTGGAGGACGCCGGCGGCTGGCCGGCCCGCGACACCGCCCTGCGTTTCGCGGAGTACGCCACGCTCGCGTACGAGGCCCTCGGGGACCGGGTCGAGCACTGGACGACCCTGAACGAGCCGTGGTGCTCGGCGATGCTCGGATACGCGTACGGTGCCCACGCCCCCGGCCGCACCGACATGGGCGACGCCGTGAGCGCCGTCCACCATCTGCTCCTGGGCCACGGGCTCGCCGCCCGGCAGATGCGCGAGGCGGCGGGAAGCAGCCCGCTGGAGCTCGGCATCACCCTCAACCTCGGCACCGCCACCCCGGAGACCGACAGCGAGGCCGACCGGGACGCCTGCCGCCGTGCCGACGGCATGGGCACCCGCCTCTACCTCGACCCGATCGTCCACGGCGGCTACCCGCAGGACGTCGTCGACGACCTCGCGGCCCAGGGCATCGAACTGCCCGTCCAGGACGGCGACCTGGCCGCCATCGCGACCCCACTCGACGTCCTCGGCGTCAACTTCTACCGCGGCGCCCTGTTCTCCGGAGTGACCGAGGAGGGTTCGCCGACCGACGCCGACGGCTTCCCCGTCGTCCGCGGGGTGGAGCGCGACCTGCCGCGCACCGCCATGGACTGGGAGATCACCCCCACCGAGCTCACCGACCTGCTGCTGCGGCTCCAGCGTGACTACGCGCTGCCGACCGTCATCACGGAGAACGGGGCCGCCTTCGACGACACCGTCGCCGCCGACGGCTCCGTGCCCGACACCGACCGCACCGCCTATCTCGCCGACCACATCGCCGCCGTGTCCGAGGCCCGTCGCCAGGGCGCCGACGTCCGGGGCTACTTCGCCTGGTCGCTGATGGACAACTTCGAGTGGGCCTACGGCTACGACAAGCGGTTCGGCATCGTCCGCGTCGACTACGACACGCAGCTGCGGACGCTCAAGGACAGCGCCAAGTGGTACCGCGACACGATCCACCTCACCCGGAACGCCAGCACCGACTGATCCTCCCGTGCCGAACAACCACCGGACCAGAGAAGAGCCGCACATGCCACGTCCACCGCACGCCCGCGCCCGCCACCGGGCGAGACCGGCCACGGCCGCGCTCGCCGCGGCCACCGTCCTCGCGTCACTGCTCGCCGGGGCCGTCCCCAGCGCGGCGGCCGGCACGGAGGATCCCGCACCCGTCCTCGTCGACCGCTTCGAGGGCGAGGTCCCGCTCGGCAATCCGCCCGCCGACTCACTGTTCACCTGGGGCGGCGACGCGGACGACCACCCCGCCCTCGCGTTCGAGGAGCGCGCCGACGCCCCCGAGGGGGCCAAGGTCCTCCAGGGCACCTACGACATCAGCGCCTACGGCGGACTCAGCCACGAGTTCGCCGTCGGCCAGCCCCCGAAGGACTGGACCGCCCACAAGGGCATCCGTTTCTGGTGGTACGGCCAGAACACCGCGCCCCTGCCGCCCGGTTCGGGCAAGCGGATCAACTTCGAGATCAAGGACGGCGGAGCCAACGGCGGCGCCTCCGAGCTGTGGACCACCTCCTTCACCGACGACTGGGAGGGCTGGCACCAGGTCGAGATCCCCTTCGCGGACTTCGTCTACCGGGCCGACTACCAGCCCGTCGGCGGCATCGACCAGGTCCTCGGCCTGAACGAGATGTGGGGCTACGCCCTCACCCTCCCGACCGGCGCCCCCGGCTCCTTCGCCATGGACGCCGTCGAGCTGTACGGCAAGGCCGACCCGGCGCTGAAGTCGAGCGTCGTCGTCGACTCCGCCGTCCACACGGTCAAGGAGGGCGGCACGGCGGACATCAGGATCTCCGTCGCCACGACCGGCTCACTCCCCACCGAGGAGCCCGTCACCGTCGCGTACGCCACCAAGGGCGGCAGCGCCGGGTCCGGCAAGGACTACACACCGGTCACCGGCACGCACACCTTCCCGGCGGGCACCGCCTCCGGCAGCACCCACACCGTCTCCGTGGCCACCGCCAAGGACAAGGACGCCGAGTCCGCGGAGACGATCCCGCTCGAACTCACCGTCACCGGGGCCAAGGCGCCCAAGGAGAACCCCCAGGTCGTCATCGACGCCCACGGGCTGCCGTACCAGAACGCGAAGCTCCCGGTGAAGAAGCGCGTCGCCGACCTGCTGTCGCGGATGTCCCCGGCCGAGAAGGCCGGCCAGATGACCCAGGCCGAGCGCAACGCGCTGAGGTCCCAGGGCGACATCGCCACGTACGACCTCGGCTCGCTGCTCTCCGGCGGAGGCTCCGTACCCACCCCGAACACGCCCGAGGCCTGGGCGAAGATGACCGACGCCTACCAGCTGCGCGCGCAGGCCACCCGCTTCCAGATCCCGCTGATCTACGGCGTGGACGCGGTGCACGGTCACAACAACGTGATCGGCTCGACGATCATGCCGCACAACATCGGCATCGGCGCGGGCCGCGACCCGAAGCTCGCGGAGAGGACCGGCGCCGTCACGGCGAACGAGGTCCGCGCCACCGGCATCCCGTGGGACTTCGCCCCCTGCGTCTGCGTCACACGGGACGAGCGCTGGGGCCGCTCCTACGAGGCGTACGGCGAGGACCCGGCGCTGGTCGAGGCCATGGAGACGGTCATCACCGGCATGCAGGGCAGCCCGTCGGGGAAGGACCTCGACCGCAACGACAAGGTGCTGGCCAGCGCCAAGCACTTCGTCGGCGACGGCGGCACGGAGTTCGGCTCCTCCACCACCGGGTCGTACACCATCGACCAGGGCGTCACCAAGGTCACCCGCCAGGAGCTCGAAGCCGTCCACCTCGCGCCGTTCGCCGAGTCCGTGAAGCGGGGCGTCGGCACGGTCATGCCGTCGTACTCCTCGCTCGACGTCCTCGGCGACGACGCGGGCCCGGTGAAGATGCACGCCAACGCGGAGATGATCAACGGCGTCCTCAAGGACCGGATGGGCTTCGAGGGCTTCGTCATCAGCGACTGGCAGGCCATCGACCAGATCCCGGGCGACTACGCGAGCGACGTGCGCACCTCGGTCAACGCGGGCCTGGACATGATCATGGTCCCGACGGCGTACCAGGACTTCACGAAGACACTCCAGGACGAGGTCACCGCCGGCCGGATCAGCCAGGTGAGGATCGACGACGCGGTGTCGCGGATCCTCACCCAGAAGTTCCGCCTCGGCCTCTTCGAGAAGCCCTACGCCGACACGTCGAACCTGGACGAGGTCGGATCGGCGGCACACCGCGCGGTCGCCCGCGAGGCGGCCGCCAAGTCCCAGGTCCTGCTGAAGAACGACGGCGCCGTGCTGCCGCTCAAGGCGTCCCAGAAGGTCTACGTCGCCGGGTCCAACGCCGACGACCTCGGCAACCAGGCCGGTGGCTGGACCATCAGCTGGCAGGGCGCCTCCGGTGCCACCACCCCGGGCACGACGATCCTGAAGGGCATCGAGAAGAACACCTCCTCGGCCACCTTCTCGCAGGACGCCTCCGCCCCGACCGAGGGATACGACGCCGGAGTCGTGGTGGTCGGTGAGAAGCCGTACGCCGAAGGCATCGGGGACGTCGGCAACGGCCACGACCTGGAGCTCACCGACGCCGACAAGAAGGCCGTCGACACGGTCTGCGCCGCCATGAAGTGCGCGGTCCTCGTCGTCTCGGGCCGCCCCCAGCTCATCGGCGACCGGCTCGGCTCCGTCGACGCCCTGGTCGCCTCCTGGCTGCCGGGCACCGAGGGCGACGGGGTCGCCGACGTCCTCTACGGCAAGCGGGCCTTCACCGGGCAGCTCCCGGTGACCTGGCCGAAGTCCGAGTCGCAGCTGCCGGTCAACGTCGGCGACACGGCGTACGACCCGCAGTTCCCGTACGGCTGGGGACTGACCACCCTGCGGAAGGCCCCGCAGGGCGGAGAGGCCACCCTCACCGGGCTCGCCGTCGCCGCGGGGCTCGCCGAGCGGGCGGGCCTCGGGAGGACCGCGGCGGGCAAGGAGATCGTGGACCGGGCGAGACTCCTGGTCCAGCAGAAGACCGGCGGAAAGCTGACCGCGGCGGTGTCCAAACCGTTCGCCGAGGCCGACCACCTGCTGCTCACCGGCGATCTCACCGGGGCGGTGTCGAAGCTGCGCGCGGCGTACCGCGCCGTGTAACAGCACGGAGGCGACCCGGGCGGGCGACGCATTATTCGCCCGTTCGGGTTACTTTCGGAGTATGCGGAAAAGGCTGTTCGCTCCCTTGTGGGCCTGCCTGCTGCTGATGGTCTCGGCGGTCGTGCTGGCGTTGGTCCCCGCTGCCCAGGCCGCCGCCCCCTCGACGATCGACGACGTGGCCACCGCTCTGCGCGAGGACCCCGTCTACGTCGACCCGGCGGCGTCCGGCCAGCTCTCGGCGTCCCAGGAGGCCGCCCTGGAGAAGAAGATCGAGGACGCCGACAAGCCGGTCTTCGTGGCCGTGCTGCCCGCGACGTCCGAGTACCCGCCCGAGAACCTCCTGCAGAACCTGCGCACCGACACCGGAGTCACCGGCGTCTACGCGGTCCGTCTCGGCGACGGCTTCGACGCGGGCGCCGACCCGCAGGTGATGCCGACGCGGGCCGTCGAGAACCTCACCACCGCCGTGAAGGCACCCGGCGCGGACGCCGACGCCGCTACCCAGCTCAACGCCTTCGTCGACCGTGCCGTCGACGAGGCCAAGGGCAGCGCCCCGGCATCCTGGTCCGGCGGCGACGCCGGCGACGGCGCGGAGAACGGCGCCCCGGTGGCCGGTCTGATCGTCCTCGGCGGCGTGGTCCTGGTCGGCGGAGGCACCGCGTTCGCGGTCGTCCGCCGCAACAGGAAGCGCAAGGAGGAGGAAGAGCGGGCCGCCCTGGAGAAGCTCCGGGTCGTCGTGGACGAGGACATCACCGCGTACGGCGAGACCCTGGACCGGCTGGACTTCCATCCCGCCGAGAAGGGCGCGAACGACGCGATGCGCATCGACTACGAACGTGCGCTCGACTCCTACGAGGACGCCAAGTCCCGCATGGGCGACGCGCAGCACCCCTCCGACGTACGAGGGGTGACCCAGGCCCTGGAGGACGGCCGTTTCTCGCTCGCCGTCCTGGAGGCCCGGCGCAGGGGCCGGGCCCTCCCGGCCCGCCGCCCGCCCTGCTTCTTCGACCCGCGCCACGGGCCCTCCGTCGCGGATGTCCTGTGGACGCCGTCCGGCGGAGCGGCCCGCGAGGTCCCGGTCTGCGGCGCCGACGAGGTGCGGCTGCGCGACGGCGAGGACCCCTTGAGCCGCACGGTCGACGTGGGCGACGGCCGACGGCGCCCCTACTGGGAGGCGGGCCCGGCCTACGGCCCCTGGGCCGGCGGCTACTTCGGCGGCGGCCTGCTCCCGGGCCTGCTGGTCGGCACCATGCTCGGCTCGATGCTCTCCACCCCGGCGTACGCGGCGGAGTACGGCGGCGGTGACTTCGGCGGTGGCGGGGGCGGTGACTGGGGCGGCGGCGACGTCTCCGGCTCCGACTTCGACTCGTCCGGCTTCGGCGGTGGCGGCTTCGGCGACGGCGGTGGTTTCGGAGGCGGCGGCGGAGGCTTCGACGGCGGCGGCGGGTTCTAGACCCCGGGCATGTCAGGCCTTCCCGGCCCCGCGCCCTCCCACGTCTCCGGCGCCCACATGCCCGAGCGCTTGAGCGACGCCGGGCAGTGCAGATAGATCTCGTCGATCTCCACGACCAGGGCCAGGTCGGGACGCCGGCCCTTCACCGTCATCCCGTCGAAGAAGGGGGCGTCCGTGAGGACGCGGGCGCGGCCGTTGATCCGCAGGACGGTCATCACGCCGGGTATCAGGTAGAGCAGGCCGACGTGCGGGTTGGACAGGATGTTGTGGAAGCTGTCGCCACGGCGGTTGCCCGGCAGATCGGGCAGGGCGAGCGTCCGCGCGTCCAGAACCCGGGTGAAGCCCGGTGCGCCGCCGCGCGGGGAGGTGTCGCAGTTGCCGTCGGCGTCGGACGTCGAGACTGCGCAGAACGGCGCGCGGGCCAGGAGGTCCAGGTCGTCCTCGGTGAGCTCCTCGTGGACCTTGTCGATGACCAGCGGCCACGGAGTGCCGAGGATCTCCCTCAGTTGCTCCGCCGACCGCAGGGGCACCGCCCCGGCCAGGGGGTCACCGCCGGGGGAGGGGGCGTCGGCGGTGGCGGCCACGGGCGCGGCGTTCGACAAGAGATTCTCCGTACCTCGCGGGGGCACAGCAGCGGATCGCTGACCTGGCACTGTTAGGGCAACCTTACTTACGCCTGCGGCCGTGCCCGTGCCGGGGCCGCACCGCCCGCGCCCCCCCAACGCCTGGTGGCGCGGAGCCCGAACGGGTGACAAGCTTGACCGGGTGGACCGTGACCGGGTGGAGAAGCAGTTGCTGGACGGATTGACCGTCGACACCAGCAGGCCCGAGCAGCCGATCCTGCTCGACGAGGCGGGCCGGCCGATCGGGACCTGGCGCGAGAACTACCCGTACGACCGCAAGATCCGCCGCAAGGAGTACGAGCGGATCAAGCGCATCCTGCAGATAGAGATGCTCAAGCTCCAGCGGTGGACCAGGGACACCGGCGCGCGGGTCGTCGTGGTCTGCGAGGGACGGGACGCAGCCGGCAAGGGCGGCACCATCCAGCGGTTCACCGAGCGCCTCAACCCGCGTGGCGCGCGCATCGTGGCCCTGGACAAGCCCACGGACCGCGAGCGGGGCCAGTGGTACTTCCAGCGTTACGTGGCCCATCTGCCGGCGCCCGGTGAGCTCGTCTTCTTCGACCGCTCCTGGTACAACCGGGCCGGAGTCGAACGCGTCATGGGCTTCTGCACCCCGTCCGAGTACGAACTCTTCCTCAGGCAGTGCCCGGCCTTCGAGAAGATGCTCGTCGACGAAGGCATCATCGTGGTCAAGTTCTGGTTCTCGGTCTCCCGTGCCGAGCAGCGCACGCGCTTCGCCATCCGCCAGGTCGACCCCGTCCGCCAGTGGAAGCTCTCGCCCACGGACATCGACTCCCTCGACCGCTGGGACGACTACACCACGGCGAAGGTCGACATGTTCCGCGCCACCGACACCGAGCACGCGCCCTGGACCGTCGTGAAGAGCAACGACAAGCGCCGGGCCCGCCTCGAAGCGATGCGCAGCCTGCTCGCCCGCATCGACTACACGGCGAAGAGCGACGAGGCCGTCGGCAAGCCGGACCCCCTCGTCGTGGGCCCGGCCGCCACCCTGCTGGAACAGGGCGAGGAGGACACCGTCCTCTCGCCCACCCCCCTCGCCCCGCACGCCGAAGGGCCGGGCGAACATCCCTGAAGACCCTCAGCCGCGCGTGGCGGTGACGTCACCGTTGACCGTGGCGAGGGTCATGTCGTGCCCGTTCCGCTCCGTGGAGGAGGGGAACGCCACGGAGGCCCGGCCGTTCCGCGTGGTCGCGTCGACGACGTACGCGGGCGCGTCGTGGGGCAGCGCCACCTGTACCGAGCCGTTGGTCGTGGCGGCGTCGAGACGGGACGGTGAGGTGGTGCTGCCGAGCGTCACGTCCCCGTTGACGGTCTCCGCGTGCAGGCGCGCCGAGCTCACATCCCCGGCGCGCACGGAGCCGTTGCGGGTGGCCAGCCGGACGGTGGCGTCACCGAGGCCGGACCGGGTGACCGTCACGTCCCCGTTGACGGTGGTCAGGTCCAGTGCCGTCGCGACGCCGGCCACGTCGATGCCCGCGTTCCTGGCGGTGACCGTGACCGGTACGCCGGCGGGGATGCCGACCGCCGGCATGCGGGGGCACGGCCCGTCCTCGTGATCCCCGCCCTCCTCGTGCCGGGGGCAGGACAGATCGAGGACCAGGGTGCCGTCGCGGTGGGACCAACGGCTGTCGATCCGGGCCTCGGTGACCACCCGGTCGTCTTCGGACGGCCGCAGGCGCACGCCGTTGTCGGTCGTGATCACCAGATGCGTTCCCCGGCCCAGGGCGGGCGGTGCCCCGCCGAGCCGTGCGCCCGGGTCCCCGCCGCCGCACGCCGCGAGGAGGGGGGCGGCCGCCAGCAGTGCGGCCCATCGCGTTCGATGCGTGAAAGCCGTGATGTCCATGCCCGCTCGTGTTCCCTGCGCGAGGCCATCCCATGGCAGGAGACGGACGATCACATGACTGCGGCTCAGCGGGACAGCAGCTCGATGAGCTGGTACGGGACCAGGAAGAACCCGAGGACCAGCAGTGATGTGCCGCCGAAGGCGACACCGATCGTCCTGAGCACCCAGGTCCGCAGAGGGAGGACGGCCTTGACCCGTTCGACATGCCGGGGGTCGTACAGGACGGTGACCTGCCGGGGCGCGCCGCGGACGGCCTCCGCGGCGCTGTCGGGCTCGCAGAACCGTTTCACGCCCTCCGCGTCGACGAAGCTGTAGATCTGCTTCTTGCCCTGGTCATGGTCGAACGTTGCCAGCACGGAGATGCCGCGACGGCGCAGAAGCCCACGGTCGTACAGGTTCTTGGCCGACAGGCCGTAGAGCAGCAGGCCGAAGGCGAGAGGCTTGAGACCGAGGAGCCAGAAGACCACGCCGAAGATGTCCCCGTGCGCGATCAGGACGACCAGGCCCGCCACATAGAGGGCCACGGGGGACAGCGCGGCGGCGATCAGGAGCCGGTCGCGGGCCGTCCTCCTGTCCTTGCCCGCGAGCGGGGGGAGCACGACGACCTGCGCCGCGCCGTCCTCGCGCGGTGCGTCGGCGTCCCGGACGGGCAGCGCCCCGTTCGCCGCGTCCACGAAGGCCGTGGCCGACGCCCGGTTGCGGCAGCCCACCCGGAAGACCGTGCCCGACGCCCCCGCGGGAGCGGTCAGGGCGACCTGCACGCCCGGCCCGCGCCGGCTTTCGAGGCGGACTTCCTCAACGGCCTCCAGCGGTATGCGTCTTCGGACACCGCCCTGTTCCAGGACGATCGACCGCTTCTCCATCGAGAAGGAGCCGGTACGGCTGCGCACGGTCAGGGAAGGCAGGGCGGGGGAATCGGGTGTGGTGGTCATGGCGGGACTTTAGCCACCATGACAGCGAACAGCCCGCCGATTCCGATATGACCGTACGAGTTCGTCTGCCAGACTTATTGAGTGATCGTCAGACTCGCGCGGGAACAGGACCTGGCCGGCTTCATCGCGCTTGCGGCCCAGGTCGAGGACTGGTTCGGGCCGATGGTGGAGGATCCCGGCTTCCACGGCGCCGTGGAGGAACACATCCGCCGGTCTGCGGCGCTCGTCGCCGTCTCGCCGGACGCGGAGACCGTCGGAGGCCTGCTGTTCGGCGCGGAGGCACCGGTTCATCATGTGCACTGGCTCGTCGTGGCCGAGAAGGCGCGCGGTACAGGTGCCGGACGGGCGCTGATGGCGGACGCCTTCCGCAGGTACGTGCGGGGGCCCGGCACCGTCGAGGTGGTCACCTTCGGGGCCGACCACCCGGGCGCCGTGGACAGCGGGGCACGCGTCTTCTACGAACGCCTCGGCTTCACACCGGCCGAGGCCGCCGAACCCGGCCCGGAAGGCGGTTCACGGCAGGTCTATCGCCGGACCGTCTCCTGAACGCCTCCAAGCGCCGTGGAGCCCGAGGACGCCCGCTGAGACCGAGCCGGCTGAGAAGTTACGGACACGAGAAACGGGCATAACGCCCGCGATTCGGTCCGTAACTTCCCGACGAAGCTTGGGGGATATCGTTCGTGAGCGTGCGCTAGGACGGGACGACCGCCGTCCTCACCAACGACTGGCGAACCATCTGACCCTGGACCTCACCGACCCGGCCCTCTCCTGACCGCGGCGACCGCATTGCCGTCCGGCGGGCGGGGTGCCACCCGATGCCGATGCGTGACAGTTGCGACGTAAGACAGATCGTCTTACGCTCGGATCGTGGCTGACACCGTGACGATTCGCACCGACCCGGAGACCGAACGCGCCCTTGACGTCCTCACAGCCGACGGCGATTCCCGGTCGGCGGCCATAAGGCAGGCGGTGCTGGAAGCGGCCCGGCGCAAGGAGCGCGCAGCCGCGATGCGGCGAGCCGCGCTGCGTATGCCGCTCGGGGAGCCCGACGGTATCGACGTGGGGGCCGAGATCTCTCGTGATCGCGAGGGCGAGAACCGGTGATCTACCTGGACTCGGCAGCTGTCGTGAAGCTCGTCCATGCCGAATCGGAGTCCCACGCACTGCGGGCATGGCTCGATGAGCGGGTGGACACCGGGTGGACCAGCTCTGTCCTGACCGAGATCGAAACGGCCCGGGCGCTGGCTCGCCACGCACCCGCGGCCGTTGTCCGGCTCGATACGGTTCTCGACCTGATCGACATGATGGACATCGACGCCGGTGTGAGGATTCTGGCGCAGACGGTGAAGCCGGCGAGCGTACGCAGCCTTGACGCCATCCACCTGGCGACAGCCCTTCGGGCGAGGTCCCGGCTCACCGCGTTCCTCACGTACGACAAGCGGCTCGCCGACGCCGCACGCGAGGCGGGACTGCCGGTGGAGGCGCCTGCTTGAGCGGCACGCGCCGGAGCACCGGGGCAGGCGGTTGCCCCCGGCGCTCCGGCGGACCCTCAGCAGGCGACGGGCGTGGAGTCGACAGTCACGTCGTCGAACCACAGGGTGTCGTCACCCGTCCCGTAGCTCTCCCAGCCCAGCCGCAGGGCCGTGGGCCGGGGAGCGGTGGTGCGGGAGAGCCACTGCTGGTCGATGTCCTGGGTGGGGACACCGTCGGCGTGCAGGCCCGGCACGAGTTCGTCACCGAGCCAGGTGTCGAGACCCGGTGCCGTCGTGTCGATCGCGAAGCGCAGGCACTGCCAGCTTTCCGTCGGAAGCGGCCTGCTCAGCGCCACTCCGACCGGGCTCTGGGCCGGCAGGGTGGCGTCGTCGCTCTCCCGGTTCCACTGAAGGGCGCCGTTCTGGCCCCCGACGCGCAGGCTCCGTCCGGCCTGGGAGGCGTCGGGCATGGAGACGAACGTGACGTGGGCGGAGGGGAGCGCCGTGGTGTGCCGCACCCACATACGTACGTACACCACCGGGCCGGCCGAGGACAGGTCCGCGGTGGACGCGACGAAGGCGTGGTTGCAGTAACCGGCCCGCCCGTCGATCCGCAGCGATCTGCTGCCACTGTGCGCGACGGCGGTGTCGACGGCAGCCGTGCCGGTGCCCTGGCAGTCCGGTGCGGTGAACTGCCAGGCGCCGGACGGCGCGGGACCGCTCTGGTCCTCGAAGTCCGAGCAGATCACCGCGCTGCCGCAGTCGGCGGGGGCTGACGGGGATGGGGTGGACTCCGCGCCGCTCGCGGACGTCGCGGTGAAGCCGGTCACCAGCAGTGCTACGGCCATGAGGACCGCCGGCCGTGGCCGGCGCGGTAATCGTGGGGGGACGATGCGCACGTGTGCCTCCGAGGCAGGGGGGTGAGGTGGTGCGGAAAGGGGCGGCGGGGGTGGGCCCCCGCCGCCGCAGGTCAGCTGGTGGGGAAGCTGTCGGGGGTGCTGATCCGGTTCTTGAGCAGCGCCCCGGAGTCGTTCAGCACGCCGCTGCTGCTGTAGTCACCGCCGCCGCACGTGCCGGGCCGGAACGCCGCGCTGCTCTCGGGGGCGTCGGAGTAGGTCCAGTTCGCGTAGCTGATCTTCAGCTGATCGAGCAGGTCCAGCCAGGCCGTGGTGCTCGCCTGGTCCATGGCTCCACCGCCGGTGGCGCTCACGGTGCCGAACTCGGTGACGAACAGCGGGAGCCGGGAGGCGGCGCGGCTCAGCGCGGAGCGGTAGGAGTCCTTGTGACTCGCGGCGTAGAAGTGGAACGCGTACATGATGTTGGCCGCATTGACGGGGTTGTTGACGACCTCGCTCTCGTTGGAGCCGTCCGAGACCCCGAGAGAGGACCAGCCGCGGGTGCCGACGATGACGACCGCGTCCGGGTCGGCGGCACGGACCACCGGGATGACCTGCTCCGCGTAGCTCTTGATGCCCGACCAGCTCACACCGTTGGGCTCGTTGGTGATCTCGTAGATCACGTTCTTCTTGCCGGCGTTGCGGGCGGCGACGGACGCGAAGAACGTCTTCGCGCGGTCGAGGTTGTAGTTCGGGTCACCCGGCGTGAGGGTGTGGAAATCGATCAAGGCGTACATGCCGCGGGCCTCGGCCATGTCGACGAGCTCGTTCACCCGTGCCGTGAACCCCGCCGGGTCGGTCTCGTAACCGTCCTCCTGTACGTACATCGAGATGCGCAGCAGGTCCGACTTCCAGTCGTTCGCCAGGGCGTCCAGCGACGCGGCGTTGTAGCAGGCGTCGAACCACTGGATGCCGTGCGTGCTCATGCCCCGCAGCTGGACGGGGCGGTCGTACTGGTTGCACAGGTTCACGCCGCAGACGTGGAGCGGCCCGTTGATGTCCACGGGGGTGCCGTCGGCCTCCGGGTCCGGTCCGGGCGGGGGCTCTTCGAGGGAGCCCGTGCAGGCGACTCCGTTGAGCTCGAACGCCGTGGGCTTCGGGTTGGCGCCCGTGAAGGTGCCCGAGAATCCCAGGTCGGCCGTCGCGCCGGTGGCCAGCGTGCGGTTCCAGGCGACACCGACGGCGGTGACCGCGGAGCCGGACTGCGACCAGGTGGCGTTCCAGCCCTGGGCGACCTTCTGGCCGGCATCCGGTAGGGCGAACTCGAGCGTCCAGCCGTTGGTGGGGGCACCCAGGTTGGTGACCTTCACTCCGGCCTGGAAGCCGCCCTGCCACTGGCTGGCGACGGTGTACTCGACCTTGCAGCCGGTGGCGGCAGCCGCCTCCTGGGGGCCGAGTGCTGCCGTGAGGCCCAGGACTGTCGCGCAGGTCGCCAGTAAGGCGAGTAGGCGTTTCATAGCGTTCCTCCTCGTGCGAAGCGGAAACAGTGGGGGGTGGGAGCGCTCCCAAGGTCCATCGGGCCGAGACCGTACACCGTGCGCCGATGCGCGTACAGACATCCGGCAGGCTTCGGTGAGGAAATCAGGTCCAGGACGATGTGCCGTGAATGGTGTCGGCCGACTGCACGGGGCACCCCATGAGTTCCACGGCCGCCAGCACGGCACGGCGGGCCGCCGCGCTGTCCGCGGGCGGGAACGCGACCCGGAGCTGATGGCCGTAGGCCGACTCGTACGTCAGGAGCCAGCCGGTCGCGTCCACGGCGAAGTGGTCCTGCCGCCGGCCGTCGTGCTCGTAGCCGCCACGGTCCGACGTGGGGGCGAGCGTGTCGCGCAGGATCCGCAGGCGCTCGGCGTACGGGCGGGGCCCCTCGCCCAGCCGGACGTACACATGGTCGAGCTCGACCGTGGGGTCGAACCAGGGGGCGAGCTCCGGCTCATGGTGCAGGAGCTCGGAGGTGATGGCGCGGCTCGTCAGGCCGTCCAGGAAAGCGCCGGCACCGCAGTCGAACCGCTCGTAGTCGTCGTCGCGTGACCAGATCACCACGGGCCAGGACTCGGGAGGCCCTTCGGTCAGCCAGCAGACGTGCGCCGCGCTCTCCGTCACGGCCCAGGCGAGCAGGCCGCCGGGCTCGGGGAAGAGGGGGTACGGATACGCCTCGGGGAAGGAGCCGCGCAGGGGCCCGTAGTCGTCCAGGAGGTCCGCCGTGAGCGGGACCGGGTTGTCGTCACCGAACGGGGTGCAGAGGCACAGCGCACCCCAGAAGTCTCCGCGCCCGTACGTCTCGACCAGCCGCTTGTAGTCCTCGGGCAGCCGGGTGCCCAGCGTCCTCTCCGCCTCCGTCCAGTCGCCGTGGCCGTCGACCACCACGGCGGGAGGGCGTACCCGTTCGGTGATCCGGGCGAGCGAGCCGGTCACGCGCGCACCCTCAGACGGTGGAGGTGACGAACGCGGCCCAGGCGGCCGGGGGCACGGTCAGGACCGGGCCGTCGGTGACCTTGGAGTCGCGGATGTGAACGGCGGAGGGGTGCGCGGCGACCTCTACGCAGTTGCCGCCCTGGTCGCTGCTGTAGCTGGACTTGAACCACGAGAGATCCGTGCCGTGTGCTGCGCGAGTCATGACTCTCCAAGCAGGTCGTCCAGTAGGCGCGCGCTGTTCTCGACGGAAAGCGCCTGCGAACGCAGCATCCCATATTTCTGCTGGAGGACACTGACGTCATCCGGATCATCATGGAGCACGCTGGTCAGCTGGGCCTCCACATAGGCCAGATGGTCGTGATCGGGCGTCTCCAGCAGGACCATCGGGCCCGCCAGACCCGCGTGCTTGGGGAGCTTCGCGGGCATGATCTGCAAACCCAGGAAAGGGAGTTCCATGCACCGCCGCAGGTGCTGGATCTGCTCCCGCCGCATGGCGGAGGCCCCGATCTCGCCGCGCACGATGCTTTCCTCCAGGATGAAGTGGAGCATCGGCCGTGGCCTGCGTTCGAGGAGCTTCTGCCGGTCGAGCCGGGCCGTCACCCACTCCTCCCGCTGTTCCTCTTCGAGAGGTGGGAACAGGCACGAGAACACGAAGCGTGCGTACGCCTCGGTCTGAAGTTGCCCTGGGACAACCTGGTTCTCGTACGACAGCAGCGTCACCGCCTCCTGCTCGTACTCCACGAAGTCCTGCACGAATGCCGGGAATCGCTCCTTCTGCGGCACCTTCGCCACCGCGACCGCCAACGCCCCCTTCGTGTCCAGCAGTTCGTCCAGCTGCGCCGCGAAGTCCGCCTGGAGCGGCCGGCGGCCCTGCTCGATCGAGGCGATCGTGTCCTCGCCCACACAGCACCGGTCGGCCAGTGACGCCTGTGTGTATCCGGCCGCGCGCCGGAACGCGGCGAGCTGGGCGCCGATGACATGCCAGGACGTGACCCGCTTGTTCCTCTTCACCGAGTGCATGACGTGCCCTACTTTCTTGTCGTGGGTTCGAACTGGTCACTCGTAAGATCGGCGGGACCCAGGGGCTTTGGGTATGGCTGTCATGGCGTCGCCGTGAGATGGCTGGAAAGGCTTGGCCGCCCGGGGCCTCGCGACGACTCGACCGCCAATTGGGAGATGCGACTCGATCGCTGTGTAGGGCAACGTCGGCGAGGTCGTCTGCTGGGCTGTGAACGTGCGACGAGCTGGCGGAGGTGACCGTGCCTTTCCCCGTACACGAGCCCCGCCGGACCCGTCAGCGCTCGTACAAACGCGGTGTACGACCTGACTCGGTGACCCACAGTAGTGACGTTCTGTGACAGTCGTGCCGTGAACGAGACAACGCAACTCGCCTCCTTCCGTGAGGCGTTCTACCGCCGTGAGCGCAGGTCGGTGCCGCTCGTGCGCCAGTTCGTCCGGGAGGCTCTGGTCGACTGGGCGTGCGAGGTGGACCTCGACGACGTACTCCTCTGCGTGAGCGAGCTGGCGACCAACGCGCTGGTCCACGGCGTCCCGCCCGGGAGGGGCTTCCGGGTCCAGCTCACCTGGGGGAGCGTGCTCCGGATCGAGGTGCACGACAGCGGCGGGGGCCGGGTGGGAGAGCCGGTGGGCGCCGGGCTCCTCGCCGAGTACGGACGCGGCCTCACGCTCGTCGGGGCGCTCGCCGATGCGTGGGAGGTCGGGGAGCGGGACCCTGGGAAGACCGTCTGGTGCGAGTTTGCCGGTTCGGCAAGCAGGTTTGTCGAATCGTCGCCGCGCGCGCACCATCTTCCGTAACAGGAGGTGTTCCGCATGAGTGAGACGAACCAGCGGTACGACGTAGTGGTGATCGGCGGTGGCGCCGCCGGGCTGAGCGGGGCGCTCGCCCTGTCCCGGGCCCGGCGTTCCGTGCTTGTGATCGACGCGGGCAGCCCGCGCAACGCCCCCGCGGCCCACGCGCACAACTACCTGGGCCGGGAGGGCGTCCCGCCCCTGGAGCTGCTGGCCATCGGCCGCGCCGAGGCGGCGGACTACGGCGCCGAGATCGTCCAGGGCAACGTCGTCTCGGCCGAGAAGCTGGCCGACGGCTTCCGCGTCGTGCGGGAGGACGGGACCACCGTCCACGCCCGTCGCCTGCTCGTGACCACCGGGATAGTCGACGAGCTGCCGGCCGTGGAGGGCCTGGCCGAGCGTTGGGGCAGCGAGGTGCTGCACTGCCCGTACTGCCACGGGTGGGAGGTGCGGGACAGGCCGGTCGGCATTCTGGCGAGCAGCCCCATGGCCGTGCACCACGCGCTGCTCTGGCGGCAGTGGACCGACGACGTGACGCTGTTCCGGAACGACCAGCCCGACTTCAGCGACGAGGAGTACGAGCAGTTCGCCGCACGGGGCATCTCGGTGGTGGACGGCGAGGTGGCCGCCGTGGAGGTGGCCGACGGCCGGCTCACCGGTGTGCGGCTGGCCGGAGGCACGCTGATCCCGCGCGAGGCGCTCGTCGTCCAGCCCCGCTTCACCGCACGCTCGGCGGTCCTGGAGAGCCTGGGTCTGCGGCCCACCGAGATGGAGATGGGCGGCCAGGTCATCGGCACGTACATCGCGGCCGACCCGGCCGGGGCGACCGATGTGCCCGGGGTCTGGGTGGCCGGGAACGTCGCCAACCTCATGGAGCAGGTCGTCGGAGCCGCTGCCGCCGGGCTGAAGGCGGCTTCGGCCATCAACATGGCCCTCGTCACCGAGGACACCCGCCGCGCGGTCGACGCCCGCCGCGCGCCCTTCTCGGCCGAGGCCGAGCGCCATGTCACCGAGCGTGTGCTCGGGGACCGCCGTCACGGACTTCAGGAGACATCACGATGACCACGGACAGCACCCGTACCGACGCCGAGATGTGGGACGACCGGTACCGCGAGAGCGACCGGATCTGGAGCGGGAACCCCAACGTCGCCCTCGTCCGTGAAGTGGAGGGGCTGAAGCCCGGCCGCGCCCTCGACCTGGGGTGCGGCGAAGGCGCGGACGCGGTCTGGCTCGCCCGGTGGGGCTGGCGGGTCACCGCCACGGACATCTCGCGGGTGGCCCTGGAGCGGGCGGCGGTCCACGCGGCCGAGGCCGATGTCGCCGACCGGATCGACTGGCAGTGGCACGACCTGGGGGCCTCGTTCCCCCAGGGGGAGTACGACCTGGTCTCCGCCCAGTTCCTGCACTCGATGGGCGACCTGCCCCGCGAGGAGATCCTGCGCAGGGCGGCGAGGGCGGTCGCACCGGGAGGCGTGCTCCTGATCGTCGGGCACGCCGGCTTCCCCTCGTGGGAGCACGACCACCAGGACATGGAGCTGCCCACGACGGACGAGGTGCTCGCCTCGCTCGAACTGCCGGACGGGGAGTGGGAGGTGCTGCTCAGCGAGGAGCACGAGCGGATCCAGAACGACCCCGAGGGCAACCCGACCACCCGCACGGACAACGCGCTGAAGGTCCGCCGTATCGCGGGCCGCTGACGCCGGGCGCCCGCCGTCCTCCCCGGGAAGGGGAGAGCCGGCGGGCGCGCTCGGTTCGGGAGGGTCAGGCCTGCGGGGCGGCCTTGATGGCGGAGATGTCGAAGTTCAGCTTGACCTTGTCGCCGACCAGCACCCCGCCGGTCTCCAGCGCGGCGTTGTAGGTCAGGCCCCAGTCGGAACGCAGGATCTCGGCGCTGCCCTCGAAGCCCACGCGCTGGTTGCCGAAGGGGTCGGTCGCGGAGCCGTTGAACTCCAGGTCGATGGAGAGCGGGCGGGTGACGTCCTTGATGGTGAGGTCGCCGGTGACGCGGTAGGTGTCTCCGCCGAGCTGCTCGGCGGCGGTGGAGCGGAACGTCATCAGGGGGAACGTCTCGGCGTCGAAGAAGTCGCCGCTGACCAGGTGGCCGTCGCGGTCGGCGATGCCGGTGTCGACGCTGGAGATCTTGACGTCGATGGAGGCGGAGGAGTTGGAGGGGGCGGAGCCGTCCAGTTCCAGGGTGCCCTCGTGCTCACCGAAGGAGCCGCGCACGTTGGTGACCATGGCGTGGCGCACGGTGAAACCGATGCTGCTGTGGGCCGGGTCGATCGTGTAGGTGCCGGTCAGCGCGGCCAGCGCGGGGTCCACCGCGAGGGTGGCGGTGGCGGTCGGGGCGTCGTTGTTCTTGCGGTTGAACAGAGCCATGGCTCCTCCTCGGGGGACGGATCAGACGAGTGGCCGTCGAAGAGTTGATTTAACCTTCAACGAGTTCGACTGTAGCGCCATCTTGTTCAAAGTTCAACATCAAGGGTCCAGGCCGGTCCGGAAGTCGCGGATGGTCTGACGGGGGCCCCGCCGCCCCCTGGCGGACGCGCGTAGAGCTGGGGCACTATCTCTCCCTGCCCGTAATTGTCATGAGCAGGAGGAATCCCCCCATGCTGACCCGTCCCCGACTCCGCTCGGCCCTCACCGCTCTCGCCCTCGTCCTCGGCGCGCTCTTCGCACCCGGCGTCGGCGTTCTCGGCGGTGGTGCCACCGAGGCGCACGCCGTCACCAAGCTGACCCACTCCCAGGCGACCTCCCGCTTCAGCTCGTCCGGGATCACCTGGTCGTCCTCGGGTGGCTGTTCCAACCGGAACGTCTCCACCTGCACGTCCTTCGACCAGCTCAACCTGACCAGCGCCCAGGGTGCCCAGACCCTGAAGAGCGCCACGGGCTGCGCCCTGAACATCACCGGGGGCACCGAGACCGGGCACGCCAGTGGCACGTACTCGCACTGGAACGGCTACAAGCTGGACTTCGGGAAGAGCACCTGCCTGACCAACTACGTCAAGGGAGTGTTCAGTTACATCGGCCTGCGCGGCGACGGCGCCCCGCAGTACAAGTCCGGCTCCGGCAACATCTACGCCGACGAGGGCAACCACTGGGACGTGACGTACTACAACTGCGGCGGCTGCTGACCTCACGCGCACAGGCCCGGCCCCGGGGCCCCCGGGGGGGGCCCCCCCCCCCCGGGGGGGGGCCCCCCCCCGGGGGGGGGGGGCCGCCCCCCCCCCCCGGGGGCGCCG